>NZ_OZ181654.1:0-1660458 GCF_964263225.1 Wolbachia endosymbiont (group A) of Limnophora tigrina | reverse complement strand
GAAAGGTTTTTTCAACAAAGTAGAATTTGATTCGTGGAGTACATGGAAGTAACATTACGAAAATTAGGCATGTAGGTGTTAATGGCTAAAGAATTTTACATATCGAATAAATCTAATCACAGTTTGCCGATAATAGATAGTAGACCTGTCAATGAGAATGATATAGATGCAAGTTACGATGAAAGGGGTAATTTATTGAAGCTCAGTGGTACACAGAACTTGCACTGGAATTACCGCGATAACATCGCCTATGTTGATATTATAACTAGGCCTAGCGGGAAAAATGATAGTGAATATTATGTCTATGACAGTAGTGGACAACGAGTCAGAAAAGTTACTGAAACTTATCAGAATAATGAAACAAACTCTACTCGAGTGGAAAAAATTTACTTTGGTGATATTGAAGTTACGAGAACTTATCAAGAGAGTGATTTAAGGAAAGAGAAATATACCGTTGATGTGATGGATGATAAAAGTAGAGTAGCTCTACATCATTATTGGACTAAGGGAACACCTGATGAAACTCAAAATAGTCAAAGTCGTTATCAGCTGAGTAATCATTTAGATTCAGTGGCATTAGAGTTAAATGATAATGCTGAAATCATGACTTACGAAGAGTATCTACCATTTGGTGGGACAGCGCTGATTGCTGGTAAAGCTGCCCGCGAAGTAACTGAAAAAGAATATAGATATTCAGGAAAAGAAAAAGATGAGAGTACAGGTCTATATTATTACGGCGCTCGTTATTATGCTACCTGGTTCCTAAGATGGATAAATCCAGACCCTGCTGGGACTGTTGATGGACTTAATCTTTATCAGTTTATTGGAAGTAATCCTGTAATTTATAGAGATAAAGGTGGGAATGCTAGAAATCAAGGTGGAAATGCTATTGATTATACAGAATTTCAAGAATCATTTGAAAAGGGAGATAAAATTTACGGTTTAAGTGACGCAAGGAACTCATACATCAATGCAGTTCTACCTAATGCAAACACTACAATAGATGACTTGAATAACCAGTTTATAGGTACAGCCATGTTTGGAGTTCAAGGTCAAACAGAATATTACAATGAATTAGCAGACCTATTTGAAAAGAAGGAGGCGAGGCAGTTTAGAACTTTTATTGAGGATCATCCGAAATACGATCCAAGAAGAGCACCGGGAGTGGCTAAAGACCCTAATTTGCACCCCGGAGACGATGATTTTCCCACCGATGAAGAAATCAGAACTACAAATAGGGATGCATAGTAAGGGTGGGACGTGCTTCTAAGGCAGGTATAGAATTTACTATTAAAGAACAACTTCAAAAGGTTCATTTTGTTCTTGATAAGCTCAATTTGGGTGCAGTCCCACAAAAAGTGTCACACTACGAATTACCAGAACATGGTCTTGATGTTCAAACTATTGAAAATAAACGGCAAGAACGTGGTGGCATTCTAAAAGACATTACTGGACAGGAGTTAAGGTACCTTTATAGAAATAGAGATAATGAGCAAATCATGCAAAATGTAATTTTTCGGAAAAAAGGGCAAAGAGTAGTTCCTCCTTGGAAAAGTAGTAATCTTGTAGATGCATATAGAAAAAATCCTGATGGCACGGTTGAAAATATAGGAAAGAAACCTCTTAAAGAACTATGGGAAGGATATAAACCAAAAGAACAAAAAAGATCAGTTGCAAAAGCAGCAGCTATGAAGATACTCAGCAAATCCATGGTGGCATTCTAAAAGACGTTACTGGACAAGAGCTAAGACGCATCTATAGAAACTGGAATAACGTAAAAGATAATGTAATTTTTTGGGAAAAAGGGAAAATGGTAGATCCGCCTTGGAAAAGTAACAAGAAGGTGGATGTGTATAGTTTAAAAAGTGGCAAGTATAAGATTATAGGACAAAAAAAACTTAAAGAGCTATGGAAAAAATATATACCAAAAGCAGAAAAAAGATCAATACTCGCAAAAGCAGGAGCTAGAGTCGATAAGTTATGTGGCAGCTGCACACGTAGAGTTAGGTCTGGCTAACTAGAAAAAGAACTATAACACATAACTTTAGATATTTCGAGAAATAAACACTATTGAATTGAAATAAGGAGAAAAAACTATGACAAATAAAAACGATTCTTACCTTCGCATAGAGAAGATGGGAATAAGCGTTGAAGAAGCTGAGAAATTGCTCAGCTTTAAAAACGAAAATGATGAGTTTTTATATGACTCAGCATTTAAAATTACAGATTTATGCGAAAGTACCTTTATTGAAAAGGTAAAGGATATAATCACAGAGCAGGAAGCTAAGTATATCTACCTGAAGGCCTTAGCAAGAAGGGAATTCGTCTCTCGCTATATAGAAAACGCCAGAGAAATGACCGAACCACATTATCGAGCACTACGTGTCTGCAATATTGACCACGATACAGCAGAGAAGTGCGGTGCAATTATACAAAATTTACAAACAGGAGAATAATATGACAGAAGTAGTTGAAAGTATATTGAATACTAAAAGCAGTTATAATGATTGTGATCATTGTAGTTCAGTTTTAAGCCCAGCGGCTTATTTTGTGAAATTGATGGAAACTGTTGAAAAATATATTGAGCAGCCAACAAACGGTAAAGATCTTAAATCACGTCGTCCAGATCTCTACAATATTAAACTCGATTGCGACAATACTAACAAAGAGAAATTATATCTTGAAATTGTCAATAAGATAATGGAAGAAAATCTAGATAAGAAACTAGGTGGCAATGCTCTACAGAAGTTAGCAACAGCTAAATATCCATTTAATTTACCAGCTAATTTTCCTTTAATTAGTATACGCGCTTATCTAGAAAAACAAGGCATTACTTTAGCTGACCTATATAGGGTACTAAAACCAGAAGCTGATAACGTTGCAGAATCTTTAGGCCTTTCTCCAGAAGAATATGAACTTATTACTTCTACAAGTTCTAACTTAGGCGAAGTTTATGGTATAAGTGAAAGTGAGCTTAAAAACGTTGAAAAATTCATCGCACAAACAGGTATAGGCGACAAATTAAAATTGTTGCTTGATAGTTATAACAAAGTCAAGAAACCAGCGAAACTAAGCATCGATTCCACTAATCAGACCATTGAAAGTCTTGATAATCAAGCTCTAGGATTTCTACATCGATTTATTCGCCTTGCAAATAAGCTTAACTGGTCATTTGAAGAGCTTAGTGACGTTCTAGTTGTTGTTGGTAAAGATGAAATCAATGCAGACCTCGTTAAACAAATAGCAAGGATAAAAAATCTACAAGAAAGATTTAAACAACCCATGACTAAAATAGTTGAGTTGTATGCTCAAGCAGATATTTTATCTAAAAAACTTGAAAACCTTTCAGAGTTTAAATCTTTGTTGAGTCAAAACTACACTAAACTTCAAGATCTAGTAGTCAGTGCAAATGAGCACAGTGTAAACGGCTACAGCGCACTACAAAACATCTTAAGTGTTAGCAGCAGTGAACTAACCTCTTTGATTGAATATAACAATAACATATCGAGCCAAACTGGAAAATTGTTGCTCTTTAGGGTATATAAACAAGTCTCATTGGCAAGGTTAATAGGTGTATCAATTGCAGAATTTACACAGTTAAACATTGATAAATTGAATTTAGACAACATAGAAAATGTGGTTGAATTAAATGATTGGTTAAAAAATCATTCGATTACTACTGAACAACTAAATAAGCTGATTAGTTTTTCAGATAAGAAATTGGTAGAACAGATAAGGAGTTCATTAGATAGTTCTTCAATACTTTTACGTGAGCAGCTAAGAAAAAAAATACAAGAGTTAATTAGTCTACCAAATGACACAGATGAGAAATTAAAAAAACAAATACAGGATGAGTTAGTTGGCTTCTCAGATGAGCAATTAAAGGAACAAATACAGAATACACTAAGTAAATATTCAGGTGACCAGCTAAAGAAGGAGTTGAACCATTTATTACAGAAGATAAAAGAAGAGAATTTACATAATTTTTATAACATAATACATAAGCATATAGGTAATTTACAACCAGATATGCTGGCTGCAGTCCATGAATTTACAGATCCTCAAAAATCACAAGCATTTTCAGATGTTTTGGCAAAACTCATTCATAACATTGAAGTACTTACAAAGCTAAAACTTTCAGTAGAGGATATAAGTAATATCACAAAAGATACTTATGGCATACAGGCGGAATGGTCATTAAGTCAAATTAAAACCCTTGTGAACTACAAGAATTTAAAGGATATATTTTCTAGTGGTGGAATTACTTTACCACAATATACAGATTGGCTAAATGGAGCAGATTACAACGAAAATAAAGTTGTAGAGAAAATAGCACAACTAACTGGCTGGAATGAAGATACATTGGAAGATGTAAAAGAGGTAGAAGCACTTAAACCATGTTTTGCTAAAACACAAAACCCTATAGATTCTTTGATAAAAATTAAGTCTTTTATGGATTTAGTAACTAAATCAGGAATTAATAGCAAAGTTCTGTTATCGTTAAAGGATTTGTACAATTTGGCAGTAGGTAGTGACAATAGCGGATGGAAAAAATATGCTGATGCTGCGGAAAACCTTAAATTATCAGCAAAAAGCGAAGCTAAAGATAAGGCTGAAAAATATTTAGCAGAGCAAAAACGTGATATTCTAGCAAAGTACATGATCCATGAGTATGAGCTTAAAAACATGCGAGATTTATATTCATATTTATTGATAGATGTTGAAATGAGTGATTGCTCAGTAATTTCACCTTTAAAAGCAGCATTAAACAGTGTTCAGCTCTATATTCACCGCTCTATGATGAAGTTGGAAAAAGATGTAAAAATTAAACCAGAATTGAATGAAGAAAAATGGAAATGGTTATCTCACTACCGTGAATGGGAAGCAAGTAATAAGATAAAATTGTATCCTGAAAATTACTTAAATCCTACTTTACGTAGAATTACAACTCCAGGATATAAAACGCTACAAAATACCTTAATGCAAGGAAATATCACAGACGAGGCAGTAAGTAACGCATACATGAAGTATTTTGAAGACTTTGAAGAAGTTACAAGCTTAAAAATAGTAGATAGTTGTTTTGAAAGAGTAGAAGATAAAACTTCAGGAGGAGAAAAGAATACTTTATGTATAATTGGTCGTACACTTGCTCAGCCGTACAATTATTATTACCGTACAGCAATTTTTGATGAAAAAAATCAACAAATTCTTTATTGGACTGCCTGGGATAAGATAGGAGCATCGATTCCAGTGGAAACTGTAACTCCTATTTATGCATTTCATAGGTTATTTTTATTCTGGGTACAGCAAACCAAAAAGAAAGAAATTAATATGACAAAGTATAGCGGTGGTAAAGATTCACCGCTGTCTGAAAATGCTCACGTTACAATCAACTACACTTTTCAGAAACCAAGTGGAAGTTGGACAGCACCACAAAAGTTAGCAGATAATATTGAAGTAGATCCTACTAAAGCAGATACTAAAGTAGATCCTATTAAAGATGTTGAGAAATTACATTGGAAAAAAGTAGCAGCTTTTTATCTTAAAGAAGGAGAAGAAAGAAGTGTCATAATTTCAATGGGCGAAATCAAACCGAATAACCCATGTTTATTTATCCTTGATGAAGATTTGATTGCTAGTAAAAAGGCGCTTAAATTTTCTGAGGATATTCAAGACAACTCAGAATTAAAAAGTACTACTCGTCAGTTATTTTATGACATAGATAAAAGTAAAAAAGGGAAAGAAGGTAAGCTTTCTCTGAAATTTATTACTCAAAGCATTTTCAAAAGCAATGCAACTAATAGGGAAGGCAGTGCTGAGTCTGCTTCAGATTCATCTACTATAGAATTATTAGGAAAATTTAAAATATCATCAGCTCAGCAAGTAGTAAATAAACCTGGATGGTTTATCATCGAAGGTAATCTTGAACGTGAAAATGTTCGTGAGTCATTTTTGCTTTTTCCTAAAGAATATGATTTATCTTCAATCAGTGAACGATCAATTTACGAAGTCAATGGTGAAGGAATTAAGCTTAAGTATGACAGTAGAATTCCACAAATAGATTTAACCGATACTGAGTTTGAATTTATAAGGCTAAACATTACTGGCAGTGTTCGTAAATTACGCCAAAAAGCTTATGCTGGAGGACCAAAAAGAATCTTAACTTTAGATTCACAGAAAATAAAACAGCTTGATTTTACAAGGTTTCAGCCAGCTGATGCTGTTGTTCATTATCCACCTGATATTTTGGATTTCAGTGGTGCTTATAGTATTTATCTCTGGGAAATATTTTTTCACATACCAACACTAATTGCTTGGCATTTAAATGGAGAACAAAACTTTTCTGCAGCTCGAGAATGGTATCAGTACATTTTAAATCCTACTAATGATAAAAGTCAGGCATGGAGATTTTTGCCGTTTACTAATCGCAATGAAGAAAGCATTACAAACGATTTGGGAAATACTCAAACTATCAAAGAATTAGAAGAGGATCCTTTTGATCCATATGTAATTGCAAAGCAACGTCCAACTGCGTTTGAGAAATACATAATTAAGTCTTATGTGGATAACTTAATTGATTGGGGAGATATGCTTTTTGCTAAAAAGTCATGGGAGGCATTAAACCAGACTACTATGCTTTACGTTAGGGCTTGGGATCTTCTTGGTCATAAACCAATCAAGAAAGGAAAATTTATAGTTGAAGCTAAGACCTTTGAAGAATTAAAAAGTAACCAAGAGAGTGGTACTTTATGTAGGCTAGAAGCAGAATTGCCATCTACAAATGCACAACTGACTAGAATGCAACCTGCTCATGAGGCATATGGTATATCGAAGTATGGTTGTTATTTCTGTAAACCAGAAAATGAAGAATTTATTGGTTTATGGGACAAAATAGAAGACCGTCTTTACAAGATAAGGCATTGTTTAGATATTACAGGAAAACGTTTAGAATTGCCTTTGTTTCAAGCACCGATAGATCCAAGACAATTGATACAAACAATAAGTGGTAGTGGTTCTTCTATAACAGTGCCATCTATTGATCAGCTACCACATTACCGATTCAATTATATGATTGCTTATGCAAGATCGATAGTTGAAACTGTAGTCCAGTTTGGATCAGAGCTATTAAGTGTGCTGGAAAAAAGAGATGCCGAAGCACTTGCTATACTTTACAATAAACAAGAAGGAATAATTGCTAATTTAATTACATCAATCAAAGAAAAAGCTATAGAAGCTCTAAAAGAAGAGGCAAAAGCACTTAATGTTAGTTTAAGTAGTGCAAAAGATCGTGAATCACATTATAAAAACTTAATTGATAGTGGTTTATCAGCTGGTGAAAAGGGAGCTATAGCACTATCTAGTGAAGCGGTTGATGGAAAAACTGTAATAGCTGGCATAAGAGGAGCAGCTATTGCTGCACACTTGATACCTACAGTATATGGTTTTGCGGATGGAGCTTTTCAACCAGGTTTTTCCGTTACAGAAGGGGCAAATATAGCTGAGTCAGCAGGAATAATTTTAAATGAAAAGGCACAGATAGCCTATACAAGAGAAAGCTACAAAAGACGTGCTGAAGATTGGGAGCTGCAAAGGATCATGGCTTCTCATGATACAGAGCAGATTAATTATCAAATAGAAGCAAATAAGATTAATCAAGGCAATGCTGAACAAGATCTCAAAGCTCATAAAAAATCGATAGAGCAAATTAAAGAAAAAGAAGAGTTCTTCAAGAATAAGTTTACTAATCAAGAGCTATATAATTGGATGAAAGGACAGATAGCAATTATATATTTTCAAGCTTATAAAATAGCCTTGGAAATTGCTAAGCAAGCAGAGAAGACCTATCAGTATGAACTTAACAATAACAAATCATTCATTACTAACAACTCTTGGAATAGTTTTAAGGAAGGATCGCTTGCTGGTAGTGTTCTAAAGTTTGCACTTGAACAAATGGCAAAGGGCTATCATGATGAAAACAAAAGGACTCTTGAAATTAGCAAAGTAGTTTCTTTAGGGCAAATAAATCCTATAGCACTGCACGAGCTGAAGACTAAGGGTAGCTGTAAGTTTGAGTTAACAGAAAAGCTGTTTGATCTAGATTTTCCTGGGCATTATTGTCGTAAGATCAAGAATATAAAAATTACTATTCCTGCGGTAGTTGGCCCTTATGAAAATATTCATGCGAGCTTACAGCAAACAAGTAATAAGGTAGTACTTAAACCTAACATTGATGCAATAAAATACTTATTAGGAGAAAGCGGTTCTAGCCAGCCAGAAAATGGTGTCCTAAGAGAAAATTGGCAGCAAAATCAGGAAATTGCTCTCTCAAGGGGTGACCAAGATAGCGGATTATTTGAGCTTAACTTTAATGATGAGCGTTATTTACCGTTTGAAGGCACTGGTGCAATATCAAGTTGGCAGTTGAGTTTACTGAAAGCTACCAATAGGTTTGACACTAACAAAATTTCTGATGTGATAATTCACATTGATTATACAGCATTTAATGACGGAGGATTAGCTGATCAAGTTAAAGGCCTTTCAAAATTAAAGCATTATCATGGCATGTTACTGGTAAATTTAAGTACAACTTACCCTGAAGCATGGAAAAAATTTAAGCAAACACAAAGTGGACCTCACGAATTAAAATTCAAACCTTCTGCTGAGATCTTTCCTGCCTACTTCAAAAATCCAAAAATTGATTCAAACAAAAGCGTTAAAATTATACCTGAAGCACCAGGTGTAGAAAAAATAAAGTTGAATGACAATGACTGGAAAAAAGACACTTTTGAAGTTGCTGGTACATTTACAATTGGAAGCGAATGGACTCTCAAGATTAACAATGCTGATATTGATAAAATCGAGAAAATAGTTGTAATCATTCCTTATAGAGCAGAAATTAACTGGTAAGTAAAAAAAGCCTACTACACTTTTAATAGAAGTTAGTAGGCTTGTGGAATTCTTAAATTTTATTGTAGAGCTTGATTTCAGGCTCTACAGAGAACTGCCATAAAAAAGGGAATGTTCAAAAAAGTGTGTCAAACCGAATTTTTAGTTCAACTCAATTTTTAACCTATCAGGAAAAAAGATGTCAAGTTGAGATATAGTTAAAGCCCAATTAGGTAAAGCCATAGCCCATTTTTGCTCTATCTTTTTTATAGCACAATATACCAATTTGTACAAGGCATTTGTACTGGTAAAAGAACCTTTGGTTTTAGTAAATTTTCTAATCTGTCTGTGTAGTCCCTCGATAGGATTAGTGGTATAAATTAGCCGCCTAATTGGCCCTGAATACTTAAAATAGCTAGACAAATTTTCCCAATTATTCTGCCAAAACTAGTGGATACTTTTCACCCCATTTTTCCTCCAGCTCAAGTAAATAATTTTCTGCGATTTCTCTACTTGTAGCATGGTATATTTTCTTCAAATCATTCATGAAAACTTTTACATCTTTACTTGATACGTATTTTAGTGAATTTCTTATTTGGTGCACAATGCATAACTGTACCTCAGCATTGGGAAATACACTATTTATAGCTGTAGGGAAGCTTTTCAGACCGTCAACACAAGCTATCAAAATGTCTTCTACTCCTCTCTCTTTTAAGTCATTTAATACACCTAGCCAGAAGTTAGCTCCCTCACTTTCTGCTAAGTAAAAACCCAGTACTTCTTTTCTGCCATTTTGCTAATATATTATACATGCATTTACTTATGCAATGCCCATTCTCTTTGACCTTAAAAAACCATAAATACTATCGGGTATACTGATTGTAGGGGACGACTCCTCCATTCATTGATTATAGGCAGTAATTTATCTGTAATTCCAGATATCTCTGCTGCAGATATTTTATGGTCATAGATTTCTTCCACATAGGATGCTATATCCCTGTATCCCACACCGCTTGCAAACATGTTCAAGACCTTTGTTTCAAGTTCTGGATGTAAGCTTGTTTGCCTTTTTTTCACTATCTGTGGTTCGAAACTTCCCTCTCTATCTCTTGGTGTCAATAGTTCAAATGAACCTGCACTCGTCTTCAAAGTTTTGCCATTCTTTCCGTTTCTTCGATTCTTTCCTTCTCTTTCATTGGATAAATGATGCTCTATTTCACCTTCTAGACTTGCTTCCAGCAGCCTTTTTACAAATGGTGTTAATGCTCCATCTCTCCCCATCAATGGTTTACCTTCCCTTATTGATGACAGTATATTTGCTTCCAGCTCTTTGTAATCTACCAGGCTAGTCGTTCCATTTTCTATTTTGTAACTCATATATCAAACCTCTATTTTTTGTTTCTATTTTATTTTTATTTCTCGGTTTGACACACTTTTTTGAACATTCCCATAAAAAACTAAACACCTTTAACTTGAGTTAAATTACCTTGAACAGAAACACCTTCTAAGTAATTGCTAGGGTTCTTGTCTTTCAAGCTAAAGCTCTGATTTTCTATATAATTAGCCCTTGATAATGAAATACTTCTTTCCTTTTCATAAGGTATTTGTGGTAGCTCATTGTTAAAAGCAGTGATAAATCTATCAAATTTCTTTGGACTGAATTTGCCACCTTTTACGTTAGAACAAGATTTCTCTACATACGAGTTTAAAACCCCAGAAATTTCGTCAAATCTACCACCTACGACTTTCTTAGTAATCTCTTCTTGTACTTCTACAAAATCAATGCTTAGTCGATGCATCGATATACCACTTCCCTTTGCAGCTTGTTCTATAGCTTTTTCAAATGCCTGTGTAATATTCAATGCATAACCTAACACTTCCAATTGAGAAAGAGAGGCACCTTGAAAAGAAGGATATTTCTCCCCTGTAAATCTCCTCACAAAGACATCTAACAATGCTATTGTTCCATTAAAATCAATCTGAGAGATTGTTGTTTTTGTACTATCTTCAGATTCATAAGTTGATTGTTTTTTAGGAGAAGTGCCATAATCTACTTGAATATTATTAGTAAGCAATGACGTAGTGCTTTTAAAAGGAATATTACCTATAAACTCACTTGCAGAATCTTTAATCCAAGCAATATAATCATTTATCCATGAAGTTATCCTAGTTGAACCACTTGCAGCTGAAAATTCTTGCTCATTTGACACATCACGACGTTTACGAGAGGTTTTTGGTGTTAAAAAATTAATAACATCTGTGTGATTTTTGTCCTTAGCAATATCCAATGGTTTTTTGCCATATTTATTTTTAGCATTAACATCAGCTGTGTTGTTTACAAGCAATTTAACTACTTCGAGCTTACCTTCTCCAGCAGCTACATGTAACGGAGTGTCTTTGCGATTACGACTTTGAGCTTCAATATCAGTACCATTAGTTTTGATAAGAAAATCAACTATATCAGAGTTACCCTTTTTAGCAGCTTCATGCAAAGGAGTCCAACCTTTATTATTTCTAGCATTAACATTAGCTCTTTCTTTTACAAAAAGCTTAGCTACGTCTAGCTTGCCTTTACTTGCAGCCTCATGTAAAGGTGTCCAACCTCTATAGTTTCTAGCATCAACAGTAGCGTTTCTTGCAATGAGAAGCTCAGCTATGTCTTTTTTGTTTTCTTGAGCAGCAAAATGTAAAGGAGTCCAACCATGGTTTTCTTCTTTAGCGTTAACATCATCTTCTATGAAAAGGTTAACTATTTTTAATGAGCGGTGTTTCACAGCCCAATGTAAAGGTGTTACTTCATCTAATTCAGCTGATTTTCTTACAAGGAGTTTTATTATTTCCGTATTATTATATTCATCAGCTAAATCTAAAGGTGTTTTGTTACCTTTGTTTTTAGCTCTTACGTTAGCACCATTGTCAATAAGAATCCCAGCTATGTCTGACCAACCATGAATTGCAGCATAATGTAAAGGTGTCCAACCTTCATTCGTTTTAACATTAATATTTACGCCTTTTTTCAGGAAAAATTTTACAAGATGTGCTTGATTAAATTGAACAGCGGCATGTATAGGCTCTCTACCATTATACGCTTTAGAATTAATATTAGCACCTCGATCAAGAAGAAGCTGAACAATTTCTGAGTGACCTTTCATTACAGCATAGTGGAGTGGTGTCCACCCATCTTTATTGTCTTTAGCTTCAATGTTAGCCCCATTGCTAAGAAGAAAATCTACTACAATTTTGTAACCTCCCTCAGCAGCTAAGTGTAGAGGTGTCTTATTATCTTTATCTTTATCTTTAGCTTCAACCTCAGCACCTTGCTCAATAAGATTTGTAACTTTATCAAGATCTCCCTGTGCTGCAGCAGTTAATAATTCTTGGTTTAAATTTTCTTCTCTCGATAAAAAATTTACTATATCTGTATGACCTTTTTCACGAGCTAGGTCTAAAGGTGTTTTATTATCTTTATCTTTAGCTTCAATGTTGGCCTCGTGTTCAACAAGGAGCTTTACCACATCTAGTCTACCACGGTAGGCAGCCATATGTAAAGGTGTCTGATTGATATTATCTTTAGCTTCAATATCAGCATTATTTTTAACCAAAAGCTCTATTATATCAAAGCTAGCCTCAAGATCCCAAGCAACCTTATGCAAAGGTGAATAACCATTACTACCCTGAATATTAACATCAGCTCGCTTTCCTACAAGAAATTTAACAATATCCCATTTCTTAGAAGACACAGCGAGAAACAAAGGAGTTTCGCTATGATTGTTCTTAATATTAATCTCAGCCTCTTTTTCTATAAGCTTTTCCACTATTTCTGAATAACCCCTTATAGCGGCCCAGTGTAAGGAAGTTCCTTCAAAATTGTCCCTAGCATTAACATTGGCTCCCCTAGCTATAAGACTTTCAACCTCAGTAGAATTTCCTTGTTTTGCCGCTTCAATTAGTTCAGAATCTAAACTCATCTTGCCTCCTATATTACAAATTTAACATTAAGAAATATAAAAGCATTTAAGTCAATATATTTTTTGACATGTGATAAAAATTCTCTATGAAAATGTAAACTTGCTATGACAAGTAAGTTTTTCACCTTAATTTCTGCATAATCTCTTAAACTTCAATTCACGTAATTGACTCACCTCTTTAATATTGGCCAAGTTAGTCAATGTGCTCTCAAGTTATAGATTTACAAGAAAAAACTTGGGTACAGGTAAGGAAAGTGAAGGAAAAAGACTTGAGAAAGTGTAGAAGACCATGCGCGTCAAGTTAAGAAAAAGTGGCATAAGGAAGAAAGGAAATAAAAAAAACTATTTTAGATATTAAGTTAGTAATTTATTAATTCTTTATAAATAAGACACCTACCTTAAATGGTTACTATATTGGGCTCATTTTCTTAACTTGACGGATATGATTTATTTAACATCCCCTTTGAAGCCTGTATTAGCAAGAGCTTTAATTACTAAATGAACAATATCGCGCAATGTTTCATCTTTAATTTTTCTATATTCTCTTACTAATCTTGATATTTCTTCGCTGCCTACATCGCTACGAAAGGCATTATCATGCAAGTCTTTAGAAGCTTTGGTGAAAAAATATGACATATCAACTGACAAAGCTTCTGCCAAATTATACAGCCTATCAACTATAAGCCTTACCTCTCCAGTTTCATATCCTTGTATATGCTGAAATGAAATTCCAAGCTTTTTTCCTAAGTCCCTTTGGCTAAAACCACACATTAGCCTTCTTTTCCTTATTCTTTCACCTATTTGTTTATCAATAGGGTGTTGTTCAGCTTGCACAATCATTTGTTAATATCTTAATTTATATATCAAAGCAATACTAACTCTCATTGTAACCTTGAGAAAAAGATTTTACTAACGTATAAACTACACTACGCAACCTTTTGCTCTTAATTTCGTTATATCCTTTGACTAATTTTAGTATTTCTTCATCGTAACTTTCATGTGAGTCGGCGTGCATATCAGTAAAAAAATCAGCAACATCGATCGATAGGGCTTTTGCTAAATCATATAATCTACTGGCCAAAACACAATTTGAACCATTTTCGTACCTTTGTATCTGTCTATACGAAACACCTATTCTTCTGCCCAACTCGGTTTGTGTCAAACCACAGTATAACCTAAATTCCTTTATTTTTTTACCTAATTGCACCTTTTATCCCTTACTCAAATTTACAACAAATTTTATGAAGTGGAAAAACAGTCAACAAAAAAATTGCTTCAATAATTTCTGTCTTTTGCTAATTAAATTATGTAGCGTTATATACCTTTTCTCAATTTCCCTCATCTCTTTTTCTCGTTCTGCAATGCTATTTCGTATTACTTCAGCCGAATATCTGCTTTTACCACTTGCAAACTCTGATCTTAATCTTCTAACCTTATATTCAAGCTCAGAAAATCTTTCATGCTGCTCGAGAAGTTCTATCATGTGACTGATTTCAGAACTTAACTTTTCTTCCTCTACATCTCTCACAATAAAAGAAAGCAGAAGCTTATCTATTTGGTAATCAATATTTGGTTGAGCAGCAAATAGATCCATCATGGCTTTTACGTCAGTGGGATTTGCAACTAATAAGCTAAAATTACTACATAAAAAACTATAGAACTTTATCGTCTTCTCAAGATAATTTTTCATATCTTGTGATAATTGTAATTCTTTGTGAATTCCTGACAGCAATATTTTTAATTCTTCCAAGTATTCTACATCAAAATTACCTACTTCTTGAGGTAGAAGGATCATTAGCAGCTTTTTTACAAGCTCAACATCATTTGATTTTACTGCATTATAAAGAGCTTTATCCTTATCTTCTTTTAAATCATAAAGCTCCGACGAGTTATCTATGCTGAATAGATATTCAGTATTTCCTTGAGGAGAGTAGATTAAAATGTCCACTTCTCTTAGCGGGTGGTCATCATTAAACTTTTCTAGTAACTGCTTATCGGTAGTTTCCTCTATTGCTACAGCAGCTTTACTGATCTTTTTCAGTTCAGAAACATTATCTCTTGAATTTTCAAGTATGTCTTTAGCCTTGTCTAGCAACTGCTCATATAGAATTATTTTTTCTTCATCATCAAGTAGCTGACAATGCTTCTTCAACTTTTCAGTGGAGTAAGACAGGAGATCCATTTCTTTCAACTTTACAATCACAATACCCTATTTTTGTTGAAACTGAAATAATTTTTACAAGATGTGTTTTTGTAGTGTAAATGCCCGTTAAATTTGTTATTATAATCTACAGTAAATCAATAAGTCGTATAATATTAACAATTAAATAATATTTATCACGATATATTAGTTAAATAATGTGAGGGTTACAATGAAAAAAATAAATGGTAAAAAATTGTCTAGTAAAATGTTAAAAGCAGTAGAGCGAATAGCAAAAGAAGGGTTATTACCTAATTTTATAAAAGCTGCTCCAACAGCAAATAAAAAGATTAGTAAATTACCTGTCTTAACATATCCTGAGGAGCTCAATCCATTTCGATCAGCTTTATGCAAGATAAGGCTAAGAGAATATGAAAATATGAAACTAAATGAATTCTTGGAAAAAGCTATTGCATCTGAAAATATAGACAAATTAAGTAAAATCGTCGATGAAGCTTTGGATTTAGGAATAAGAATCAATGCTGCCAATGAAGATGGCTTTAGTTTTTCTAACGTTGTAATGTTTAAGATGTATCGTGATGAATTCAAAGGAAATAAACAAGAAGATATAATCAGAAAATTAGCCTTACATGGAGCAGATTTTAATGTACAAGTTGATAAGAAAATAACTGAAATTCATCAAAAGATGCAAAAAGAAATTGAGCCACAAATATATAGTAGGCTCAAAAAACTCAGGGAAGTTGGAGAGAACGCTACTATAGAAGGAACTGTTGAAAATGTAGAAATTGATAATAAGACCTTCTATATGGAATTTTCACATAGCTGCATAGTTGATGTTGCCAAAGTTGTAGAAGGTGCAAAAAATTTGGGCTTAAGTAAAGGAGACTTAAATCTTGGCGGTAATATCATAAAAATAGGTGATGGTGAAGTTGAAGTCAAAACTGGCAAAGACGGTAAAAGAAATTACGTAGATATATCCGATAACAGCGGTTTTGCAGTCACATTTTATACTAGCCTAGGAGAGCTAAATTTAATGGTATATCATGACACAGCAGACTATAATCAAGTACAAATTGAGGTGGAAGATGAAGAAATGTGGAATGAGTTGCAAAAAATAGGAGAAATCGTAGGACAGGGGTGTTTGCTTGGTGGAATGTCTGTTAAAGAAGCAGTAGAAAAAGGCAGCTTTACTAGATGTGGAAGGTGGGGAGACCAAAGTTCTAAAAGCAGTGAGACTTTTTCTTGGGTGAATAAATTAAAAGACAACAAAACGACATCTGTAGGACGTTCTTGATTGGTGGCTATGTTTCACATAGCCACTTGTCTATCAGAAATAAATAGTAAACAATTTAACCTTTACAAAGTAAAGTAGTTTTTAAAACTTAATCAAATTTACCATAAATAATTTACTTTAATTAGGATTGCTTGTAGAAGTGTTTTATATTATAAAAAATACCTGGACTTTAAAATTTGTATTATTTGTTAGCAAGAGCCTTTATCACTGAATGAACAATATCACATAGTGTTTCATCTTTAATTTTTCTATATTCTCTTACTAATCTTGATATTTCTTCGCTGCCCACATCGCTACGGAAGGCATTATCATGCAAGTCTTCAGAGGCTTTGGTAAAAAAATATGACATATCAACGGACAAAGCTTCTGCCAAATTATACAGCCTATCAACTATAAGCCTTACCTCTCCAGTTTCATATCCTTGTATATGCTGAAATGAAATTTCAAGCTTTTTTCCTAAGTCCCTTTGGCTAAAACCACACATTAGCCTTCTTTTCCTTATTCTTTCCCCTATTTGCTTATCGATAGGATGTTGTATGGTCATTTTACGTATCAGGTAATATTAGCTATGTATTATCACTTTGAGAAAAAGATTTTACCAATATATAAACTACACTACGTAACCTTTTGCTCTTAATTTCGTTATATCCTTTGACTAATTTTAGTATTTCTTCATCGTAACTTTCATGTGAGTCAGCATGCATACCAGTAAAGAAATCAGCAACATTAATCGATAGGGCTTTTGCCAAGTCATACAGTCTACTGGCTAAAATGCAATTTGAACCATTTTCGTACCTTTGTATCTGTCTATATGAAACACCTATTCTCTTTCCTAACTCAGTTTGTGTTAAACCACAGTATAACCTAAGTTCCTTTACTTTTTTACCTAATTGCACCTTTCATTACTAATTTTAGCTGTTCAAGCTTATATTGAATTTTTTAATTTATGAAGTAGAAAAAAAGAAGGAAAGCTAGAGAACTTTCCTTCTTTGATTTATAGCATACTATAATAAACCACTATCATAAAAACTAAAATGGCTCTTCTGTGTTACGATTATATGATCTATTAATTTCATTCCTACATTTTCACAGGTTGCAGCTAATGTAAGTGTGTTATCCTCATCCTCCTTTGATGGCTCTATATCTCCACTTGGATGATTATGTGAAATTGCAACAGATGCTGCGTCAATCAGTAATCCCTGTTTTATTATTTCCCTCACATACAGAGGTACTCTGTCTATAGTTCCACAGTCTTGAATATACTCATATATTAAATGACCACTTCGATCTAAGTATACCACTCGTAAGCTTTCCTTTCGTGACTGCCCTATTGCTGCTTTAAAGTATTTTAGTAGCTCTTCTCTATTATCAAGAATTGACAATTTTTTTAACTTACCTTTCAGTATCCTATCAAAAATCTCTTTCAGACAAAAGATATTTGCTATTGCTCCATCATTCATTCCTGTAACGTTTTTTAGCTCATGAAAATCAGCATTAATTACCCTTCCTAAACTACTAAAGAGCTCAATTAGCCTTTTTGCCACTTCTCTTCCTTCTGCATATCCAGACAGAGTACGTTCTAGTAGCTCGTGATCCAATAAAGACCTGCCTCTGCTTGATAGAATACGAGTTTCCAATTTTTCTTTTCTCTCATTATTATTCATAAAAACCTCCAAGGTCAACATTATATACAAATTCAACGCCAGCTTTCTGACGCAGTAGTTCTCGAGGAATAACCCTTTTGAACTCTAAATTCGCAATGTTGTCCTTGTTGCTTTCTTCATCTTTTGCGTAAAATTCCATATTCAGCTTTGCTTCTACTTCATTTTTTGTTGCAGGACTATTAATTAACCTTGCAGAAAGATCACTAACCTCTTTTTTTAACCCATTCACTTCATCTTTCGTTACAAAATTCTCTGAAATTCTATGAACTTTTTCTTCTAGATCACTAAACCCGTATTTATTTTCTTTATCCTTTCCATCTTCTAATTCTTCTTTAATTGGAGTTAGCTTATTTTCTTCTTTCCTTAACCCTTTATTCGGCTCTTCGACTTCAGCTTTCGAGTTTTCTTGAGATTTTTTATTTTGTTTAATCATTTTATATGAAAACACAATTACTACTGCAGAAAGCGCAAATAAAATAAAAATAACAGGGGGAGCTATATTTAAAGCTGCAACTGAAGATAAAAATGCAACGTAAGGAGCTACAGCAAAAACTCCAGATGTAATTAATGTAAGGGAAGCAATAGCACCAGCTATAAAAAAAGTTATATTAGCTCTATTAGACATATTTTAGCTTATAAACAGTTAATTTATAAATAATACATTTAAAGAGTACAAGCTTTTCATAGTAAAGCAAGACTAACTTAAGGCATCCTTAATCAATCTATGATCGAGGTATTATGCAGTATTAAGATATAAGATGGTATGTTGTATTTTTAATTCAGTGTTCTTTTTCTTTCATTCCAGGGTACTGGAATGATAGATGCTATGATAAGAAATTCAATAACTTAAAGTAGGTAATTAAAGCCTCTAATTAAGATCTAAATCTATAGTTATTATAAGCAACACTAAAGAAGTGCGGAAGTAAAAATTTACGAAAGAGCATTATGTATACATATGCTTTGTAGATCTACACTTTGCCACCCTTCTGTTAAGCTTTGCCTCCCTTCTGTTAAGCTTTGCCTCCCTTCCATTACGTTTTGTCGCTCTTTTATTTCTTTTATTTCGTTATCGAATTTTGACATTAGATATTTAGCATAACCAGATGTTAATGCTGTTGATGCAGATACAGCTATTGCTGCCGTAACAGATGTTAATGTAATTTCCATTGTCTCGGTTATAAAAAGCGTCGATGTTACAAAATTCCCTAACATGGCAACTAAGCCACCAACAACTACACTACCTTGAACTACTTTATTTTTTAAAAACCCTTTTATACTCTCTACCATATCTTCTTGGTGATTTATAATGGCATAATACAAAGGAGTTTTCTGCAAACTATCTTTTTCATAAACATCTGCACCTCTGTCTAGTAGAGCATCTACTATCTCTAAATAGCCATTTTTAGCAGCATAATGCAAAGGAGTACTACCATTTCTATCTTTTACATGAACACTTGCGCCTTCAGCTAACAGAGCATCTACTACCTCTATATGGTTACTTAAAGTAGCATAATGCAAAGGAGTACTACCACTTCTGTCTTTTACATTCACATCAGCACCTGTTTTTAGTAGAACATTTACTACATCTATGAATTTATATATAGTAGCATAATGCAAAGGAGTACTACCACTTCTGTCTTTTACATTCACATCAGCACCTGTTTTTAGTAGAACATTTACTACATCTATGAATTTATATATAGTAGCATAATGCAAAGGAGTACTACCACTTCTGTCTTTTACATTCACATCAGCACCTTTTTTTAGTAGAGCATTTACTACACCTACACATCGACTATAAACGGCATGATGCAAAGCAGTCTCTCTATTTTCACCTTCTACATGAACATCCGCATGCCTATCTAATAAAACATTCACTAAATCCTTACAGCCAGCTGCTGCAGCTGCAATTAATAATGTAAATTCGGCATCAGGATCACTTTGGATGAATGTATGATTTATACTAAAATTTTTATTTTCCCACTCTTGATACGCTATTGTATCTTCCCTTCGCAATACCTCTTTTATTTTATTAATTACGTTATCTTTATTTACACTTGCATCTTTATCAATTGCACTTAATATCTTTTTCAGATTTTCAAAATCCATCTTTACCTCCTATAACTTTACGTTGCAGTTACTACACAATTACAAACAAAAGTAAACACATTTTTAGGAATTATTTAAAAAAAGAAACCATTGAAAAAGTCAGTGATTTGCAATAAATAACTGATCCATTTAATTGAAAGAAATATGTGATGTAACTATAGTCATTATAAACAACAATAGAAAAAACACGGAAGTAAAAAATTTATATTGATCTTATCATATTTATTATTAGCATAATTATAAACATGGGAAAGCAAATACAAGTCAACTTATCTAAAAAAAATAGTGAGAGGGTCTTATCTGGCGCAAAATGGATGGCCAACCTTAGTGAAAATTATTTTGCATCATTGAATAATAACAGCATTAAACCAGCCAGCTCTATAAGAAAACTAATAGAGGCTTTTTTACTTGTTCCAATTATTACATCCAGTGCTATTACACTAGCATGTACCTATTTTTTTCTGAATGCAGTGAGTATTCAAAAATATGATTGCAGCTTTGAATAAGGGAAAAATTATGGCGCCTATGATTTTTGAAGGCTATTGCGATACAGACGTTTTTAATAGCTAGTTCAAGCTTTTTGCTGGGTGATTTTGGATAATGCAACTTTTCATAGAAAATAAGTGACTTTGTTAAAAGTGTCGGTGCTGAAGTTATATATCTGCCTCCATATTCTCCTGATTTTAATCAAACCATTGGTTTGTTATAAAAAATTTAGCCAGAAAGAATATTCAGCTATTCGAACTATTAGAAAAAGAGCTATAATTATAGACTCCGTATACACTATAACTAGACTTTTTTTTAAGAGGAATGATACAGAAGTTAGTACTAAGACACTAAACAGTTTTCAAAAATGAAAATTATACCTTAAAGCTGATTTTCATACAGTTCTTGCAAGCGATAGCACTCTCACTTCTCTTGCACCAGAGTTTAAAATTTCCTGAGAGCAAGACCTTGCGGTTGCGCCAGTTGTTACTACATCATCAACCAATATCACGATTTTGTTTTTGATAATTTCGCTGTTACTTACTTTAAAAGTATTTTTCAAATTTTTTTCACGCTGTTTAAGTGAAAGACCAGCTTGAGGTTTGGTGTGACGAATACGTTTTATTGCAAATGGTGTATAAGATAAATTAGATAACTTACTTAATTCCTTCGCGAGCAATGCTGCTTGATTATATTTACGTTTAAATAAGCGTATTTTATGTAGCGGTATGGGAACTATGACCTCTGCATTTTGAAACATGTCTTTGTTAGCTTTGTACATCCACTTTGCATAGACTTTCACATAATTTAAATTATCAAAAAATTTAAAATTTATAATCATATTTTTGCTATGTTCATCATAAGCAAAAACTGATCTTAATACTTTAAATGGTGAAGGGTTACTGATGCATTTACCACATGTATCAATGTTATCTGGAATTACTACACCACAAACATTACAGTAATGCTTAGTTAAAAAATTGATTTTTTTATTGCATTCACTACATAAATCATAACTTTTATCAATTATACGTTCACAACTTACGCATACGTTTGGAAATATGAGATCTGTAGCTTTTTTTAATAAGAGAAGATTCATGAATTAAATATGTTAGGTATACCTTTTAAAATGCTCCTCATAACCTAATTATTAAGAAATAGTCGATACTTGATCCAATAAATATGTTTTAAGATACTTGCCTGTAACGCTTTTTGGAGTCTGTGCAACTTTTTCTGGAGTTCCTACAGCAACCACTTCGCCACCTTTTACTCCACCCTCTGGACCAATATCTATTATGTAATCAGCAGTTTTTATAACATGTAAATTGTGCTCAATAACTATAACAGTATTTCCTAAATCAACTAGCCTATGGAGTATTTTCAGTAAATTATTTACATCTTCAAAATGTAACCCAGTTGTTGGCTCATCGAGAATATACAATGTTTTCCCGGTAAATCGCTTTGATAGTTCCTTAGACAGCTTTATTCGTTGTGCTTCACCCCCGGACAACGTTGTTGACGACTGTCCAAGCGTTATATAGCCAAGCCCTACTTCCTGTAAAGAAATCAACTTTTCCTTTATCATTGGAAGATTTTCAAAAAAGTCACATGCTTGATCTATTGTCATATCAAGCACATCAGAAATTGATTTTCCCTTGTAAGTAACTTCCAATGTTTCTCGGTTATACCTCTGTCCTCTACATTGCTCACATTTCACATAAACGTCCGGTAGGAAATGCATCTCGATCTTTAAATGCCCATCACCTTTACAAGCTTCACATCTTCCTCCCTTGGTATTAAATGAAAATCGGCCTATATTGTAACCTCGTGCCTTCGACTCTGGGAGACCTGCAAACCAATTTCTGATGTGAGTAAACATACCAACATATGTTGCTGGATTTGATGCTGGGGTCCTACCAATTGGCGATTGATCAACTTCTATAATTTTATCTATATACTCAAGGCCTTCTATTTTGTCGCATTGACCATGCCTTGCAGATGAATGATTTATCTTGTGTGCTGAGTATTTATATAATGTTTCTATCACTAAACTTGATTTCCCTCCTCCTGATATTCCAGTAACACAAATAAAATTCCCTATAGGAAATTCAACATTTATATTTTTTAAGTTGTTCTCACAAGCATTAATTACCTTTATGAACTGAGTTGTTTGCTTTCTTCTTTTTGAAATTGAAATTTCCTTCTTTCCACTTAAATACTGTCCTGTTATGCTTTCTGAATTTTTTTGTACCTGATCTGGTGTTCCTTCTGCAACGATTTTTCCTCCATTCACGCCAGCTCCAGGACCAATATCAATCACATAATCAGCAGCCATTATTGTGTCTTCATCATGTTCAACAACAATCACAGTATTACCCATGTCTCTCAGATTTTTAAGTGTGGTAATTAATCGATCATTATCACATTGATGAAGGCCAATTGAGGGCTCATCAAGCACGTATAGCACTCCTGTTAAACCAGAGCCAATTTGCGAAGCAAGCCTGATCCTCTGGCTTTCACCACCAGAGAGAGTGCTAGATTCACGGTCAAGTGTAAGGTAATTTAGCCCTACATTCTTTAAAAATGTCAGCCTTTTGATTATTTCGTTTAATATTTTATTTGAAATTTGCCTTTGTTGTTCTGTAAGTTTGTCTGATAAATTTCCAAACCACTTAAGGGATTCATCGATGCTGAGCCTTGATATTTCACCTATATGTTTTTCGTCAATTTTCACTGTAAGTGCTTCTTTTCTCAATCTATAGCCAGCACATTCTTTGCAGTCAGTAACAGAACAATACCTATCAATAAGTGATGCATCGTAATCCATCTGGCGTTCTAGGATACTGACCAAACCTTGAAATTTCATTTCTCTAGAGCCAAAAAGTATTAAATCCTTCACTTTTTGGTCTATATTCTTCCACGGAACATCAAGGCTAAATTTGCAATTTTCAGCCAGTGATAGAATTGCATTTTTTAGCAATCCATAGTTTGTATGCACTTGACGGAACATTGATCCAATTGGCTTTAAAGCACCTTCAGATATCGAGAGCGTTTCGTCTGGCACTATTAGCTTTGCATCAACACTTAGTTTTTTACCGAGCCCACTGCATGAACTGCATGCACCGTAGGGGCTGTTAAAAGAAAACAATCTTGGCTCTATTTCTTCAAGAGTAAAGCCAGACTCAGGACATGCAAAATTCTCTGAGAAAGTTAAAGTTTGACCATTTTTATACTCGGAATTGTGGTTATCAGGTAAGTTCACTATTTCTGCATACATTAAGCCATGGCCCAGCCTCAATGCTGATTCTATACTGCCTGGTAGTCGATTTCCTATATCATCTGACATGGAGATTCTATCTGCAATAACAAAAATATCATGTTTCTTGTTTTTGTCGAGTTTAGGCAAGTCATCTATATTGTATGTTTCACCATCTATTTTTAGTCTCACGTAACCCTGCTTTTTAATTTCCAATATCTCTTTGAAGTGCTCTCCTTTTCTGCCACGCACAATAGGAGCAAGTATATATATTTTAGTTTCTAAAGGTAATGCTATAATAGTATCTACAATTTGAGATACAGCCTGTTTCGTTATTGGCAACCCAGTTACAGGCGAATAAGGTATTCCCACTCGTGCATATATCAAACGTACATAATCGTAAATTTCAGTAACGGTTCCAACAGTTGATCTTGGATTTTTTGAGATCGACTTTTGATTAATTGATATTGCAGGAGAGAGGCCTGTGATTGACTCAACATCTGGTTTATCTTGAATATTAAGAAATTGACGTGCATAAGCCGATAGACTTTCGACGTATCGGCGTTGGCCTTCTGCATAAATCGTATCGAATGCAAGGCTAGACTTACCAGAACCACTTAGTCCAGTTATAACAACTAACTTATTTTTTGGTATATTGACATCAATACCCTGCAAATTATGCTCTCTTGCACCTTTAACTCTGATCATACTTCATGTACCTTTGACCATTACAGCCTCAAAATACATAAACTCACAACAACTTGCTACTAATTTTTTCAACTGTTATGGAAAACGAAGTAGCATAACTAGTGCAAAACATTTTGCCACACAACTATATGAACATCTGTTTTCGCCAAGTTAGTTCGTACAACAAATGGTGTCATAAAAGTATGTTTTCTACAATCTCATCAAAAACATGCTTACCAATTTTTGGAAACAGGAAATCTTATTTTATATAAAATATAGAATTTTGATAAATTTAACTTTTTTGTGAGATTATGCAGTGATAAAAATAAATTGAGAGGGAAAGGTTATGGCAATAGAGAAGGAGAAGTTTTTTGAAATAATAAATGAGGTAAGTGAAAGTAGCGATTTGGATGAAGATAATTTACTTGAAAAAATAAAGAATGAGTTAAAAGGAAAAGATGCAGGAGAGTACAACAAGTTTAGTAAAAATTTTAGTAAAGAACATCAATTTAGTATAAAATTTTCAGAAGAAGCTGCAGAAGATTGGACGTTGTTACATCTTGATGCAGCATGCAACAATCTTTTGATAGCGGAATTTCTAATGAAAAAGAAAGCAAGTGTTAGCGCTCGAGTAAAAGAT
Source organism: Wolbachia endosymbiont (group A) of Limnophora tigrina (assembly GCF_964263225.1). NCBI lineage: Bacteria > Pseudomonadati > Pseudomonadota > Alphaproteobacteria > Rickettsiales > Anaplasmataceae > Wolbachia > Wolbachia endosymbiont (group A) of Limnophora tigrina. Next base: position 1,635,307 of record NZ_OZ181654.1, on the reverse strand, counting down.
GGTTCTAAAAATGATGGGCTAACTGCTTTGCATATTGCTGCTTCTTGTGGACATAAAGACATGGTAAAACGGTTACTAAATGACAATCGAGTCAATCCTTCATTAAAAAGCAAAAATAAGACTCCAAGAGAGATAGTTGGTAATACAGAGAATAAAGAAGCTATAGAGGAAATGTTAAAGAAAGCAGAACAAAATTTTTATACAAAGCATGAGAAAAAAACTGATGTATCAGCAGATGTTATAAATTCTGTGAAACAATACAATACCATACGTAGTGGTGCACAGGCTCCTGTTACGTGCGAAAGTAGTGACAGTATAGTAAGTGAGCAATACTTACATGCTGGTGTTAAGAATATGGTAGAAAAATTTGAGTCACCGCAAAGAGGAAGTGTTACATATAGTGGTAAACAGACTCCTATTGGTGAAAGCGTTAGTAGTGACGACAACGGTTTAGCACTTGAAACTACGTTTGATACTTCTTCCTACTCCGAAATAAATTACGACGGGGCAGCTAATGAAGTTGATAACCAAACTTTAGAAAGCCTGCAAACTCAAGTTCAGTTGAAAGATAGCCAAATTCGGAAGTTAGAAAAGCCAGGTAAAGAATTAAAACATGTTGAGAAAGAACTAGAAAAATCAAAGAGTGACGTAGCTGGACATGAGACTCGGTTAGAAATAGTTGATAAGCTCAGTAAAGAGAATCAATCACTAAAGCAAAAAATAAAAGATCTGGAAAACGAGAATACAACACTTAATAGTGAATTAAGCAAAACCAAAGCAAATAAAGTATTACTAGAAAAAACAGAAAAAAGACAACTGTCTTTCTTAAAAATTGCTTCTGTAAACTTTGCAATCATGTTGACAGTAGGTGTTGCCTTTAGTATAGCCTTCCAATTACCAATTCTATTGATGATTGCAACTTCTGTGATGTCTTCATTGATAGTCGGTGGAGTTACATACGCACTATCACCGCAACCTACTGAATTAAAAGAAGTAAGTATTCAATGCTCAATGCAACATGATGCTTGTAAAACTTAACTTGTGCGCTTCCTGGTAATTTTGATATAGTTATTTCAGTTGAAATCTACAGGTTTACAAATGGCAATCTTAAGTGTAAGAGAAGCTTTATGCACAGCGATCAGAGAAGAAATGCAAAATGACCCTGATATATTTATCATGGGTGAAGAAGTTGCAGAGTATGATGGTGCTTATAAAGTAACGAAAGGATTACTGAAAGAGTTTGGAGAAAATAGGGTAGTTGATACACCCATTACTGAACATGGATTTGCTGGTCTTGCTGTTGGAGCAGCATTTGCTGGACTGAGGCCAATAGTCGAGTTTATGACTTTTAATTTTTCTATGCAGGCTATCGACCAAATTGTGAATTCCGCAGCAAAAACAAATTATATGTCGGGTGGACAACTTGGATGCCCTATAGTATTTCGTGGACCAAATGGTGCTGCAGCAAGAGTTGCAGCACAACATTCTCAGTGCTTTGCATCTTGGTATTCGCATGTTCCAGGGTTGAAAGTAATAGCACCTTACTTTGCCTCCGATTGCAGAGGTCTGCTTAAAGCTGCAATTCGTGACCCTAATCCGGTAATATTTCTAGAAAACGAGATCGCTTATGGACATGAGCATGAAGTTCCTGACTCTGAGCTATCAAACAAAGATTATCTACTTGAGATAGGCAAAGCTGCTGTTATACGGGAAGGAAAGGATGTAACTATCACTGCTTTTTCATTGAAACTAATGGATGCGTTAAATGCAGCAGATTTACTCTCTAGTGAAGGAATAGAAGCTGAAGTTATCGACCTCAGAACCTTAAGACCACTTGACACTGAAACAGTTATTAACTCTATTAAGAAGACCAATAGATTAGTAAGCATAGAAGAGGGTTGGCCATTTGCAGGAATAGGAGCAGAACTCTCAGCCATGGTTATGGAACAAGGATTTGACTACCTTGACGCTCCGGTTGTACGGGTAACCGGCAAGGATGTCCCCTTACCTTATGCTGCAAACCTAGAAAAGAAAGCATTACCACAAGTGGAAGATATAGTTGAAGCTGTGCACCAAGTCTGCTTTAGAAAGAAATAGTCCTATTGACTCTTTTTTTTATCTCCCGTTCCACATTCTTCCATAAAAGAGGCATTTGTAGAGTTTATACCACCCATTACTTTTATGACAATAGTTTTAGCGCCAAAAAACACAGCGCAAAATACACCGAGGGCGAAAAGAGCAGGCCACGGCATTCTACCAAATATTGCAAGTAAAGCTGCTCCTATTATCACTACGGTCATAAGCGGTCCACCTATTCCCCAAACGTAGCCAATAATATTACATATTACTTGAGCAGTTGTATCGTCATTAGAGTTAGCAGCACTTCCAACATGAGAAAAAGAAATAAATAATACTATAAGTAGAATACAAAAAACCTTTCTAATTGTAGGGTTCATCCCTATACCTTAAGTTTAAATATTATAATTATATCTAAAATAGTATAATTTTCAGTAAAACTAGCATTGTGATTTATACAATATTGCATAGCAAATGATGTCTATTGGTTATCAATCACTGTCAATTACTTGAGAGCTTATTTCGACTTTCAAAAAAGAGCAATAACACCCATGAGTAAAATTTCACATTACCACTTTTATGTGTTATGATAAGCTTAAATTTACAAAGAAAATAAAATTGAAAGAATTGAGAGAGAACCGGATAGCAAGAACGAGAAAGTTTTTATCTTCACTGTTTTTTTTGCTACTAATTGCGCTATCAATACGTAGTTTTTTATTTGAGCCATTTCATATTCCTTCTGGTTCAATGAAAAGCACTCTACTTGAGGGAGATTATATTTTTACTAGTAAATATTCATATGGTTATAGTAAACACTCTTTTCCATTTTCTCCAAACATCTTTAGCGGTAGAATCTTTTATACCCCTCCGGAGCGTGGTGATATAATAGTTTTCAAGCCTACAAGAAATGACAGCATTAGATTTGTTAAGCGGGTAATAGGAATACCGGGCGATAAAGTGCAAATGATAGAGGGGGAGTTATATTTAAATGATCAGAAAGTAAAGCGAAGACAAATTGAAAATTTTTTTGATTATGAGTCAAAGCGTAATATAGCAAGATACATCGAAACACTCCCGAGCGGCAAGGAGCATGAAATTCTAATAGGTAATCTTTCTAATGAGTTATCATACAATACTCCAGTTTATTATGTGCCTGATGATCAATTTTTTGTTATGGGAGACAATAGAAATAATTCTTTTGATAGCAGGTTTTCTGAAATTGGGTTAATACCAACTGAAAATATAGTTGGGCGCGTAAGCATGGTTGGTTTATCGTTTAAATTAGGCAAAGTTGATTGGTTGCCGTTTGATTTTAGGTTACCTATTGCTCTGAGATTTGACAGGGTACTTCACAAAGTTTTATGAACTCTATCTGTCTGCTGATTCGCATAATTCTAAAGCAGAGTTTTCTAACTCAGAGATAGCATTATTAATGTTGTCTAAGTCATTTTCCTGTAAAGCGTCTTTTGCGTTCTGTAGTAAAATTTTTAACTTTTGCTCAGTGGAAACATTTTCAACTAGATGTATGAGCTTGTTACCGTTAATTTTAGCCTCTGCAAGGGAACGAGCCTTCATGTCTTCATCAAAGTTACTTACTGACTGATTGACCATATCTTGAATATCTTCTTCACTTAAGCCAGAGCTTGAATTTATTTCAACTGTCTGTTCGACTCCAGTAGTTTTTTCTCTTGCAGTGACAGTCAATATTCCATCAATGCTAACTGTAAATCCTATTTCAACTTTTGCAGAACCTGCAGGCAATTGTGGTATACCTTTGAGTTCAAATCGTGCTAGAGATTTATTATCTTTTATCATTTCACGTTCTCCTTGACAAACGTGAATTTTCATTGCTGTTTGCCCGTTAGCGTAAGTTGTAAACTCTTTTATTTCTGAAACTGGTAGTGGTGTATTTCTTGGTATAATTTTTTCAACTATTCCCCCCATAGTTTCTATGCCAAGTGATAAAGGCAGCACATCAAGGAGAATATTCCTATCTTTTGAGTTTGAAGTTAAATAATGAGCCTGCAAAGCTGCCCCATTGGCAACTGCTTTGTCCGGATCCACATCATTCAGCACTTTATTGCCAAAGAGTTTGATTAGTGAATTTTGCACTAATGGCACTCTAGTTGCGCCACCAACTAAAATTACCCCTTTTATATCATCGATTTTAAGATCTATGTTGCTTATAGTACGAGTAACTATATTTATAGTCTTATTAACCAAAGGACTGATTGCTTGCTCGAATTCTTCTTTGGTAATTTTGCACTTAAATAATTCACCATTGATGCTGAATTCAAAAGTGCCAGAGGTATCTTCACTTAGGTACTCTTTTATAGCACGTATATTGCAGATACCAGTTTTAGTGTATGAATGTTGTAATTTGTAGGTAGTTGTATCAGATGGTGTCATTCCAGTGCTTGACACTGGAATCCAGTTCTTATTATATAACTTTCTGGTGTGTTCACTTGCAATCAAACTTTCTGGATCCCAGTGTCGGAGCACTGGGATGACACTAGAGCATTTTTTATTTAAACCTACCTGTTCTCTATACTTTTTAAGCACGATTAAACTAAGCAGATGATCAAAATCATCACCACCAAGTTTAGTATCACCACCAACTGCAAGAACTTGAAACACTCCTTGATGTAATTTTAATATTGAAATGTCAAATGTTCCACCACCGAGGTCATAAACTGCATATATGCCACTGTTATTGTTCTTTCCAATGGAGTAAGAAAGTGCTGCAGCGGTTGGTTCATTAATGAGGCGAAGAACATCTATGCCAGCTAATTTTGCTGCATATTTGGTTGCGTTACGTGCTGAATCATCAAAATAAGCTGGTACAGTAATCACTGCTTTGTTAACTTTCATCCCTGTGAATTTTTTTACCCTCTTGCATAGAGTTTTTAGTATCTCAGCAGAGATCTCAATAGGAGTGAGATACTTTTCTTCTGAGCATTTTACCCTAATAACTTTTTCACTTTCGTTATCTATTTCACAATTGATACCTTCTTTATGCAAGTCTTTAACACTTTTACCCATTAAGCGTTTTATAGAGCAGATAGCGTTTTCGCCAACATCGTAGCCTACTTTTAGTACATCCTTTTCATATGAAATGACAGAAGGTAATAGTTCACGACCTTGCTCATCTTTAAATATTTCTACATTGCCAGCTTTATTTACCATGGCAATTAAAGAGTTAGTAGTTCCAAGATCTATACCAAAAACTACCTCATTTGAACTTGGTTCAGAAATTTGAACTGGCCGCATTTTCCTTTATCTCCTCAAATGACTTATATAAATATCTCAATCTAAAAACTTGCGTAGCAGCTTCATCAAAATTTTTTGTAGCAAAAGCATTAATTAGGTTTTTAGTACAATCTTTTACCTTTTCATCAATCATCCTACTTGCAAATTGTAAATCATCGCAGTCTAGAAAGTATTCTCTTATTTCCATTGATTCATTTAATATTTCAGGATCAAGATGCTCTTTTTTGCTTTGTACGTCAAAAAGATCCAACAAATGTTCGGCACGCTTTAGCGGTGACTTCAGTACCTGATAAGCTTTGTTGATATTTTCCATATTTTTGGACTCTCTTTCATTTATATCAGTTTTGCTTAGCTCAATATATTTTTTCTCCAGCTCATCAAAGCTGATGTTAAAAGCCGGTTCAATTCCAAATAATGTGAAATGGTTGCTAGACATGAAAACTCTCTCCACAACCACATTTTCCTTTCTCATTAGGATTTTTGAAAATAAAACCTGATGAGAATTTTTCCTCTACATAATCCATTTCAGAACCAAGGATAAACATGATAGATTTTGGATCGATCAGCACCTTGACTTTTTGATCATCACTGCAGCTTTCTTCAATTACCGACTCCAAAGGACGAACATCATATGCATATTCAATATCATATTTTAAACCAGAGCATCCTTTTTGCTTAATTAGAACTCTTATTCCTATTGCTTCTTCAAGGTTAGCATGCTTCTTTTTGTCCAATAAAAACCTTACCCTCTCTACTGCATTTGCAGTTAGAGTGATAGGTTTTTTAACAGAATTTACTCCTTGAAATTCACTCATATTCCTCAATGTTTTTGTTTATTTTGATAATCATGAATAGCAGCTTTTATAGCATCCTCAGCAAGTACTGAACAGTGTATCTTTACTGGCGGCAAAGACAATTCTTCCACTATTTGAGTATTCTTTATCTTTGTTACATTCTCAATAGTTTTTCCTTTGATCATTTCTGTAAGCAAAGAACTTGAAGCTATAGCAGAACCACAACCAAAAGTTTTAAATTTTGCGTCTTCAATAACACCTTTATCGTTGACCTTTATTTGCAGTTTCATTACATCTCCGCATGATGGTGCACCAACTAGACCAGTACCAACATTTGGATCATTTTTATCCAGAGAACCAACATTCCTTGGATTTTCGTAATGATCTAAAATTTTCTCATTATAACTCATAGATTACCCGTAAACCATTACTTACATTATAACATATTTAGGTTAAAAACTAAAGTAAAATACACTAGCAAGCGGTACATTTTACTCACAAAATATATAGGTTACGAGTGTATTTACTTTACAAATACATATAGTGCATGTCATTCTTTATATGGTAATTTTAGAAGGAGTATTTCTTGAGTTTATTCAGTAATCTTTATCAAGGACTATTAAAAACCTCCTCCCGTTTTAGTGATGGAGTAAAAAATATTTTTTCTGGCAAAAAAAAATTAGATCAGTCGCTTTTAGATGATCTGGAAGAGCTGCTGATTAGCATGGATATAGGTCATAAAACTTCTAGATTGCTTATTGATAAGCTCGCAAGTATCAAATTTGAATCAGAAGTTGAACATAACATTATCACACAGCAGTTAATGAGCGAAATAGAAACAATATTAAACCCTGTTGTGCAGCCGCTCATTTTGAATAAAAAACCACACATAATAATGGTATGCGGAGTGAATGGTAATGGAAAAACTACAACTATAGGTAAACTTGCCCATAAATATAAGGAAAAAGGAAAATCCGTTATGCTTGTTGCGTGCGACACATTCAGAGCTGCTGCGAGTGAGCAATTAAATATTTGGGCAGAACGTTCTGATTGCTCTATTGTTACTGGAGAGCACGGTAGCGATTCTGCAAGTGTGGCATATAGAGCTGTAAATCAAGCGATAAAAGATAGCGTTGATGTTGTTTTGATTGATACAGCAGGAAGGCTACAAAACAATGTAAATCTCATGCAAGAGCTGTCAAAAATACATAGAACGATAAAGAAATTGGATGATATTGCTCCTCATGATGTTATTTTAGTTCTTGATGCAACTACTGGCCAAAATGCTTATAGCCAATTAGAGGCGTTTAGTAAAATGGTTGGTGTTACCGGGTTAATTGTAACAAAGCTAGATGGTACTGCCAAAGGTGGAGTAGTGATTGGGCTTGCAGAAGCTTATAAGGTGAAATTACACGCTATAGGAATTGGTGAAAGTATAGAAGACCTGAGGGAATTTACTGGCAAAGAGTTTGCTGAAGCGCTGTTTAAATGTGATTGAAGATCTCTTTAATTTTCTAATATGACCAAGCTTAATTATCATGAGAAGCCGTTTTTAGATGGTATCATTCCAGTACTTCCTATTTGAGTAGCCTTTTCTTGTCATCCCAGTCTGGGATCCAGATTGCAAGTGGGTTGGGTGAGCCGTTAACGTATAAAAATTACTTCCGCATATTTTCAATCTCATTATAATTACAAATAGAGATATTTTAAGAGCTCAAAATCTATCTTTAGTCTGCAGACTTTTTAATCAAACTTATTAAAAAATGTATTCTTCAGTGCATATCTGTCGTATGTGCACTGCATTTTTTTCTAACTCTTTTTTACACAGGAGGATTTTATGTCCAGAATTCCAGATACTTGACCTTTACTTTAGCTAAAAACCAACTGGTACCTATGGTTTTAGAAAGTGTAGGAAATAGAAACGTTTCTGTTTTTTGAGTAATTAAAAACCACTTCAGCTTGTCACTCATGCCTAAAAAGTTATTATATTAATGTAATATTGATACTTGTATACCAACATAAATATATTTTAAAAATTTAAGGAGTATATTATGACAATGTCTACCACAAATTAGTGAGAAATTAGCAGCTAGCGCAAAAAGTCTCTATGATGAGAGCGAAAAATTATTGCTTATAGCAGAGGAAATATATAATCAAGATCCAATGAATTTTTAATTACAGTAAAAACAGTAAAAAAAGAAGCCAGTGTCACCTACTCAGATGACATTATGGAAGCTGGGATAACATCCTTCCCACAAGCAAAATGTTCATGCAGATAATATTTAACTGTGATTGAAGATCTCTTTTAACTCTTTTATATGACCAAGCTTAATTATCTCAATATCATGAGAAGAATAATTGCCATTTTTAGGCATAATCGCTTTTTTAAATCCTAATTTTTGTGCTTCCCTTAGCCTGAGATCAGCATGCGAAACATTCCTAATTTCTCCTGAAAGTGCAACTTCACCGCAGATTATTGAAGAAGTTGGTAGCGGTAAATTTACTAAACTTGAAATAAGGGAAGCAGCAACAGCAAGATCAGCTGATGGTTCCTGTATTTTGAGTCCTCCTGCAATGTTTAGGTATACTTCTTTATCATGCAAAAACATTTTACAACGAGCACTTAGAACCGCGATTATCATAGCTAATCTATTAATATCCCAACCAACTACTGCTCTTCTTGGAGTTGCCATATTAGTCCTTGCTATTAATGCTTGCACTTCCATTAAGATTGGTCTTGAGCCTTCAACTCCTGCAAATACGGCGCTGCCAACTACTTCTCTATCATGTACGGTCAAGAATAATGATGATGGATTATCAACAGGCATGAGTCCTGCTTTAGACATCTCAAAAACACCAATTTCATTTGCAGGGCCAAATCTATTTTTAATAGTACGTAAAATGCGATATTGATTACTATTTTCACCCTCAAAATATAGTACTGTATCTACCATATGCTCCAGGGTTTTAGGTCCCGCTATTTGTCCATCTTTCGTTATATGGCCAACTATTAAGAGAGAAACACCATATTGCTTTGCAAGAACAGTCAATTCATGAGCGCAGGTACGGACTTGAGTTACAGTTCCTGGTGCTGATGTGACTTTGCTATCATACATAGTTTGTATAGAATCAATTATCAAGAACTTAATACTTTTATTTTTCCTTATTGTTGCTACTACATCAGTTAAAGATACTGTAGATAAAAGCTTAATTTTAGGTTCATTTATCTTAAGACGCTTTGCTCTGAGGCTCACTTGCTCTAAAGATTCCTCGCCAGATACATAAAGACATTCAAAAGAGGAAAGTTGTACAACATTAGCTGCAATCCTAAGCAAAAGAGTAGATTTTCCAATTCCAGGTTCACCACCAATTAAAATGCTAGCACCTTGAACGATACCTCCACCAAAAACTCTATCTAACTCTTCTATTCCTGTTAAAAAACGATCGGGGGTAATAATTTCACTATCTGATAACGCTTTTATTGAAATTGGTGCAGATGTACTTCTCGTTTCTGTTTTTAGTACTATTTCTTCGACAACCGTATCCCAACTGTCACATGCAATACACCTTCCTACCCACCTTCCAGTGCTATGACCGCAGAATTGACATACGTATGCAGTTTTCATAAAAGCCAAAATTATAATTGTAATAAAAATTAGCTAAATAAGTGAAATAAATTTAAATAGAGAAAATTACCAATCACACTTTTTATCTTGTGGTTTTATTTGCAATATTGCTACTAAGCTGACTAATAAGCAAAAAATTACATAAAGCCCAGCAGCAAAGTCTATTTTAGGAAACATTATAGTAAACCAAGTGCATATCATAGGAGTAAATCCACCATGCAGGGCATAAGAAATGTTACGTGATAAACTCACACCACTAAATCTAACATTAGTAGGAAAAAGCTCAGCAGTAACTATCCCTATAGGATTAATACCCCTCTCGATTATAGAAAGAGCCATCACACTCAACATAATTATTAGGTAGCTTTTATAGTAATATGCAATAGATAACATAGGACAACATATTACCATTGTTATCACTATAAATAAGATTGCAGTGCGTTCTCTTCCTGTTTTATCAGCTAAAATTCCAAGCACTATTGAAGATATCGGCATTAATATACTGGTTATAATGAGTACAACTTCGTTGACATACGTTGTTACATAAGTTTCAACAGACACTATTTCTTTTGCAATTGTTCTAAGAAATATGGTAAATCCAACAGCAACATTAACAGGTACAGATATTAAAATGGCAAGTATCAGGGCTCTTTTATAGCGTTTTGTAAGCTCTATTATTGGTACATTAGGTAAATTTCTTTGTTCTCGATTTTTTTCATACGCTGGAGTTTCTCCTAGTGTATATATACTATATGCGCTTATTAATCCTAAAATGGCTGAAAAAATAAACGGCAGCCTCCAACCCCAAGCGTTAAAATCAGTGGTTTTTTTACAAATGATCACTGCAACGACAGAGAGCAATATGCCAATGGAGCGACCAAAACTTATTATTCCAAAAAACATTCCTAGTTTTTTCTTATTAGGTAAATGCTCTATGAGATAAACAGAGCTACCTCCTTGCTCAGCGCCAAGTGCAACCCCTTGTATCAGATGGATTGTAAGAAGCAACATAGTAGAGGTTATTCCTATTTTACTATAACTTGGAATAAACGCAACGAGACTAGAAGGAATCGATATTAGCAAGATAGCAATCGTTAACGCCATTCTCCTTCCATACCTATCACCAATGTGACCAAATACAGATGCACCAAGTGGTCTTACCATTGCACCCAGTCCTGCAATTCCAAACAATTGCAATATGCTGTAGTAGATATCTTTTGCATAACAAAATTCTCTACTAATTATATTAACCAGATCAATAAAGAGCATATGGTCATACCATATTGCGATTCTACAGAGTATTGTTGCAATCAATACTCTTGTTTGTTGATTGTACACTTAGTTTAATTTGTAAATGTCTACTTATTTTTATTTTGGCTGCTTTTTAGAACTTTGCAACTCAAGCGTATGGCTTATATGTAAATATTATTAAAATTGGAACTTGCATAACCAGCCAGTCTGGGATCAAATAAAAAAATCTGGTCATCCGCTGGAATGACATGGTGGAATGTCCTTCTTGTCATTCCAGTACTCCTTTTCTTGTCATCCCAGTGCTCCGACACTGGGATCCATTTTTCCATCATCAGAAACGTTGATTACTTTTATACTCGTAAATTTAACTGGATCCCAGTGTCGGAGCACTGGGATGACACCTCTCTTAAATTACTTTAGCTACAAATATCAAGAAATTTACCAAGTAGAAAAAAGACAAAAGAAACCCCCTATTAGCTAGCTCTAATCCTGAAAATTGGCCTGTCTTAAACAGCCCGTTTCAGCTTATATGGTTAAAAAACTGGAAGTTTTGTAAAGAAATAAGATGCACATAGTGCAAAAAATTAAAAATAAGACGACAACTGCGTTATGCTTTTGTCGTTTAATCTCCACAGACGAAGATAAATAGTATAGCGTTATCCTTATGGTAAGGGAGTTGGGAAAATTTGTAAAGTAGGCTCTTTCATTAGGTTTTTTGCTAACATTAAAACAATTCACTTAAAAAACTGAGAAGACCATTAAAATATTTTTTTACTTTTTATTCTATATATTTCAACATATTACCTTTAAGTACTAATAATTATGGCATTATTGATAGTTGAGTCGCCGGCAAAGGCAAAGACGATAGGTAAATATTTGAGTAAAGAATTCAAAGTGGCTGCATCCTTTGGCCACGTCAGAGATCTGCCAGCGAAGAATGGTTCTGTTGATCCTGATAATGACTTTGCCATGAAGTATGAGATTATTGAAAAAGCAGAAAAGTATGTAAAAGAGTTAGTCAAGGAAGCTAGTAAAACATCAGATATATACCTTGCAACAGATCCAGACAGAGAAGGAGAAGCAATAGCTTGGAATGTGATAGAGGCACTAAAGGAAAGAAAAGCAATCAATGATGAAAGCAACATTCATAGAGTAGTCTTTAACGAAATAACAAAAAGTGCAGTGCAAGAAGCTATAAAAAATCCACGTGAAATTAATATGGACTTAGTGCGTGCACAGCAAGCACGCAGAGCTTTGGATTATCTAGTTGGATTTAGCTTGTCACCGCTGCTGTGGACAAAATTGTCGGGAAGCAAATCTGCAGGGCGAGTGCAGTCTGTTGCATTAAAGCTTATATGCGAACGAGAGGATGAAATCAGTAAGTTTATAACACAGGAGTATTGGAGCATAAAGGCAGAAATGCAAAATAGCAAAGATGAGGCTTTTTTTGCTATGCTAAGCCACTATGACAATAAAAAGCTAGAAAAATTTGATATTAAGAATGAAGAAGAGGCAAAGAACTTAGTCAGGGAGATCGAGTCAAGGCAGTATGCTGTAAGCACAGTAGAACGCAAGCAAGTTAAGAGAAACCCGCTTCCTCCATTTATCACCTCAAGTCTTCAGCAAGATGCAGTGAATAAACTGTATTTTAATGTGAAAAATGTTATGCGAGTAGCGCAAAATTTATATGAAGGTATCAATATTGGTGGTGAAACCGTAGGGTTGATAACTTACATGCGTACAGATGGGTTTCATATTGCAGATGAGGCTATAAACTCAATCAGGGGATCAATTAAGTCGTTATATGGTGATAAATATTTACCGCAGTCTCCTCGTAAATATGTAAAAAAGGTCAAAAATGCTCAAGAAGCACATGAAGCAATCCGGCCAACTGATATTAATAGAACGCCGGGTAGTATTAAGGATTACTTAACGCCAGAGCAATTTAAATTGTATGATTTAATCTGGAAAAGAACCATTGCAAGTCAAATGGAATCGGCGATTCTTGATCAAGTGGTAGTTGAAATTAGTTCTATTGACCAGAAAGTGATTCTGCGAGCAAGTGGATCAAGTATATTCTTTGATGGTTTTTATAAAGTCTATCAAGATAACATAGAAGCCGAAAATGAAGGCCTGCTCCCTGCCATGAAAGAAGAGGAAGCGTGCAAGTTGATTTCTGTTGATCCGAAACAGCACTTTACTCAACCGCCACCTCGTTATAGTGAAGCGAGTATAGTAAAAAAAATGGAAGAAGTCGGTATAGGTCGCCCATCAACTTATGCAACAATTATTTCGGTATTACAAGATCGTGAATATGTTTCATTGGATAACAAAAGATTTATTCCAAGCAGCCGCGGTAAGATCGTGACTATATTTTTGGAAACTTTTTTTCAGCGTTGTGTAGAGTATGACTTTACAGCACAAATGGAAGAAAGGCTTGATTCAATCTCAAATGGACATGCAGATTGGAAAAAAGAACTAGGCTATTTTTGGGTGCCATTTTTTAATCATGTAAATTCTGTTAAGCAAATGACACATGATGAGATTTTTAGTGGTATTCATGATTTGGTAGTCAATTGGTTTTGCTCAGAGGAAGGAAAGGAAGAAATAGGTAAAAAATGTCCTAATTGCTCTGGTGGTATATTGAAATTAAATTTTGGAAAAGCCGGTGTGTTTCTTGGATGTTCTAACTATCCTGCATGCAATCATACAAAAGAAATTACGGGCAGTAATGACAATTCAGAATATCCAAAAAGTTTGGGTATAGATGATGTGACAGGCCAAGAGGTAATGATCAAAAAAGGTCCTTTTGGACTTTATCTGGAGTTTAATAGTGAGTCAGAAAAGAAAAAAAAGATTTCTGTACCAAAAGATATAAATGTTAATGATATTGATCTAAATACCGCCACTCGATTACTTTCCCTGCCGAAAATAATCGGAGAACACCCAGAAACTGGAAAGGAAGTAAAAATAGGTCTTGGACGATTTGGGTACTATATTCTCTATGATGGTCGATACTTTTCTCTTAAAAAAAGCTCCAAAGAGGTATTAGATACACAATTAAACGAAGCTGTACAAATTATTGCGAGCAGCCCACGCAAAGAGATAAAATCTCTTGGGCTTAATGAAAAGGGAAAAGAAGTTTTCATTTGCAATGGTAGGTACGGATTCTATATAAAATGCGATAAGACAAACGTTGCTTTAGGCAAAGACATAGATATTGAAAGTATAGATTTGAAGAAAGCCTTAGAGTTAATTAAGAATAAAAAGTAGACTTCTTGCACAATAATATGCTTTTTATTCTCAGTTCCAGCGTGTAGCTCTGGAGCTGAGAATAAAAGAACTCGAATAGACATGAAAGAAGCACTCAAATAACAAGAAGCTGCTCTGTTACTAAGTCAGCAATTGCAGTAGTGTGCCGCAGACGTGCTAACAGGAAAATAGTCTCTATCAGAGTTAAGCTTTGCTGGCAAAATGAAAAGTAAGACCAGCTTCTATACCGTGTGTGTGAAACACTTGATTGCCTATACTGATACTTTCTTTGTGTAACTTCTGGTCCGATGGTTTTTGATTTTTATTCAATTCTAATATCTTTTTTCCATCTGAGTTTGCCTGTTGCTTTTCTTTCATTTCTCCTAACACCTCTGCTTCAAAATCAACATTACTACCAAGAACACCAAAACCTCTATATCCGATGTGCATATTTACATCTTCGTTTATACGATAATCAAAGCCAGCTTTCAATTGACCTGCAGGTCTTATTGACGATTTTTCAAGCATCGTCATTCTTGTTCCACCAACTCCAATACCAACGTAAGGAGAAAAAGAAAAACTATCACTTTTCCAATAATGATAAACATTTGCCATTACAGATGCGTTTTCTACTTGGTCATGATTAATTACAGTTTTATACATATATTTTTTTTTATTAGTACCCTCACCAACGTCTTTTAGATACGAAACAGTTACTTGATTACTTGATAAACCAATATTATCTACTTTTACAGAAGAGTACATCCCTTCCAATTCAGCTCTATAGCTATTATTGCCTAGTTCTCCTGTGTAACCAAACGTTACATTTGCAGCAAAAGGTGGGTTATAATCTCCTTTATACTTACTTATTAACTGACCTTCTGTTCTCTGAGCGTCTATGTCATTTATAGATACACGGTTATCATCTGTAGCATCTTTGCCTCCAATTTTTGCTTTCAACTTACCCAAGTTCAAATATTGACCGTAATATCCACCACCAAAGTAAAATCCTTCCGTTTCACTTGCAAAAGATTGTTGTGACAACAATAAAGCAAGTGCTGTAACTGCTAATGTTTTTTTACTCATCATGACTATTCCTCTAGTTAAAATAGCTTCTAAGAAACTCCCTCAACCAGTTCATCTTTTTGAACTAAGATGTAGCCAAATTCCTGTGCTTTTTTGATCAAGTTTTTTTTAACTCTCTCTTTGTAACGTGTTTCATAATAGTTCATTCCTTTTTCAACATACTCTTGCCCATACTTTAGCATACTATAAAAAATGCATGCTAGTTTTCTTGCGGTAGCCGTGATTGCTTTTGGTGCACCTAGTCGTCTCTTTATTCTTCTACAGTACGCACCTATTCCGCTGTTGCTTCTTGATACACAGTGAGCAGCTATTCGAAATGCATTTGCAGCACGATTAATGACTTTACGCGTTCTTGTGCTAAACACTTTTTCTCCTGTAATTTTATTGGCAGGGCTGAGCCCTAACCACGATGAAAAGTGTTTTTCTGTCCGCCATCTATTAGGGTTTATGCCAGTTTCTGAAATTATTGTTTGTATGGTTACTACATCAAGTCCTGGAACTTTTGTGAAATCCCTACCTGTAATTCTATGCAGTTCTTCGTGTATAGCAAAGTTTGGCCTATGTTTTGTAGACTTACGCTTTATTTTATTACATAGCTTGTTCCCACCTGACTTTGTCTCAAATGTTTTATAATATCCTTCAATACTTCTATCACATTCTGCTATTTTTTCCTGATAAATATTGTATAGCTCAAACTCTTGTTTTAGTGTAAACAGGTGTTCCTCTCTATAGTCTCCTGCTAATGCTTTTGCAATGGTAGATTTATCATTTTTTATTCGTCCATCTCTTAATTCAGCTAATTTTTCTGGATTTCTTTCACCTTCAAGTATTGCTTTAATAATTTGTATGCCAGTAACTCCTGTTATATCGCTTATCACCTTATGCAATTGAATGTTCATTTGAATTAACGCTTTTTGCATACGTTGAATGTGTGCTGCTGCACTTTTTATTAGGTTATCTCGTTGTCTAGCGTAGCTGCGTAATACACAAATTTGATTATCTGGTCTAAATGACCCTTGAAGCAGTCCATAGCTATGCAGTTGTTGTAACCACTGGCAATCCTGAACATCAGATTTTCTTCCAGGCACATTCTTAACATATTTTGCGTTTACTAATTTTACTTCAAATCCATATGATTCAAGTACTTGAAACAAAGGGATCCAATACACTCCTGTTGATTCCATGGCTATTGTAGTAACTTTGCACCTCTTTAACCACTTTGCTAAGTTATAAAGATCTTCTGTGAAGCAGCAGAATTTTTGTATATTCTGTTTATCTCTTCCTTCTGGTACACATACATAATGCACAGATGAACCAATATCTATTCCTGCCGCATCAGGGTTCATTACCTCTAATTTACTTTTTGTTTTTGCCATTTCTAACCTCCATCATATAATAGTTGAAAAGCACTTCAGCTTGGAACGGTTGAATTATACGCTCTTCTAATCGAGGTAGTCTCAAAGACTCCATCAGTGGTTTGATCGTTCCTTCCAAAACCATGCTAACCTACGGGCACTAAGGCACCATTGCCTATTCGGCTATAACTGCAGAAGCGCTTCTCCGTAAAATTATATTCAAAAAAGTAGAAAATAGGAGTTTCTTTCTGGTTTGACAGGTTTTATATCTGTCCGATGCTAATCTAGTACTAATTAATTAAAAATGATTTAATATGAAAAAACTAATTATTTTCTAAGCTAAAAAATAGGTAAAATTAACCTCTATCCTCGATTTTATTGCCGTCTAGTTTGTCCTCATCTTCAAATTCATCATCATCGTCAAATTCATCCTTACTGTCTTCATCATCAAACTCATCATCGTCTTCCTCATCATCAAACCCATCACCACCTTCAAACTTATCATCAATATCCTCGTCTTCAAATCCATCTTCAATCTCTGGCTCATCGTATATTGCATCTTCAGTTTTAGCTTCAACAGGATAATCAGCAGCTTCAATAGCATTACTCTCTTCTTCATTACTAATCTTATCTTTGTTAGCAGCAGAAAAGACCTTGTTTGGATCATATGGCTCTTCTAAGAAACTCCCTCAACCAGTTCATCTTTTTGAACTAAGATGTAGCCAAATTCCTGTGCTTTTTTGATCAAGTTTTTTTTAACTCTCTCTTTGTAACGTGTTTCATAATAGTTCATTCCTTTTTCAACATACTCTTGCCCATACTTTAGCATACTATAAAAAATGCATGCTAGTTTTCTTGCGGTAGCCGTGATTGCTTTTGGTGCACCTAGTCGTCTCTTTATTCTTCTACAGTACGCACCTATTCCGCTGTTGCTTCTTGATACACAGTGAGCAGCTATTCGAAATGCATTTGCAGCACGATTAATGACTTTACGCGTTCTTGTGCTAAACACTTTTTCTCCTGTAATTTTATTGGCAGGGCTGAGCCCTAACCACGATGAAAAGTGTTTTTCTGTCCGCCATCTATTAGGGTTTATGCCAGTTTCTGAAATTATTGTTTGTATGGTTACTACATCAAGTCCTGGAACTTTTGTGAAATCCCTACCTGTAATTCTATGCAGTTCTTCGTGTATAGCAAAGTTTGGCCTATGTTTTGTAGACTTACGCTTTATTTTATTACATAGCTTGTTCCCACCTGACTTTGTCTCAAATGTTTTATAATATCCTTCAATACTTCTATCACATTCTGCTATTTTTTCCTGATAAATATTGTATAGCTCAAACTCTTGTTTTAGTGTAAACAGGTGTTCCTCTCTATAGTCTCCTGCTAATGCTTTTGCAATGGTAGATTTATCATTTTTTATTCGTCCATCTCTTAATTCAGCTAATTTTTCTGGATTTCTTTCACCTTCAAGTATTGCTTTAATAATTTGTATGCCAGTAACTCCTGTTATATCGCTTATCACCTTATGCAATTGAATGTTCATTTGAATTAACGCTTTTTGCATACGTTGAATGTGTGCTGCTGCACTTTTTATTAGGTTATCTCGTTGTCTAGCGTAGCTGCGTAATACACAAATTTGATTATCTGGTCTAAATGACCCTTGAAGCAGTCCATAGCTATGCAGTTGTTGTAACCACTGGCAATCCTGAACATCAGATTTTCTTCCAGGCACATTCTTAACATATTTTGCGTTTACTAATTTTACTTCAAATCCATATGATTCAAGTACTTGAAACAAAGGGATCCAATACACTCCTGTTGATTCCATGGCTATTGTAGTAACTTTGCACCTCTTTAACCACTTTGCTAAGTTATAAAGATCTTCTGTGAAGCAGCAGAATTTTTGTATATTCTGTTTATCTCTTCCTTCTGGTACACATACATAATGCACAGATGAACCAATATCTATTCCTGCCGCATCAGGGTTCATTACCTCTAATTTACTTTTTGTTTTTGCCATTTCTAACCTCCATCATATAATAGTTGAAAAGCACTTCAGCTTGGAACGGTTGAATTATACGCTCTTCTAATCGAGGTAGTCTCAAAGACTCCATCAGTGGTTTGATCGTTCCTTCCAAAACCATGCTAACCTACGGGCACTAAGGCACCATTGCCTATTCGGCTATAACTGCAGAAGCGCTTCTCCGTAAAATTATATTCAAAAAAGTAGAAAATAGGAGTTTCTTTCTGGTTTGACAGGTTTTATATCTGTCCGATGCTAATCTAGTACTAATTAATTAAAAATGATTTAATATGAAAAAACTAATTATTTTCTAAGCTAAAAAATAGGTAAAATTAACCTCTATCCTCGATTTTATTGCCGTCTAGTTTGTCCTCATCTTCAAATTCATCATCATCGTCAAATTCATCCTTACTGTCTTCATCATCAAACTCATCATCGTCTTCCTCATCATCAAACCCATCACCACCTTCAAACTTATCATCAATATCCTCGTCTTCAAATCCATCTTCAATCTCTGGCTCATCGTATATTGCATCTTCAGTTTTAGCTTCAACAGGATAATCAGCAGCTTCAATAGCATTACTCTCTTCTTCATTACTAATCTTATCTTTGTTAGCAGCAGAAAAGACCTTGTTTGGATCATATGGCTCTTGTGTAGGCACACGTGTTGGTTTAATCAGCCTTCTTGTGAATGTGCTATCACTATAGTACAAAATTTTCTTTGACTTAATTGGATAAGTCGATTCTATCAAAATTATCTGATCATCACGTGGCAGCATAATAATTTCTTGAGGTAAGAGCAATGCTCTCTGTGTTTCAGAGATATGCAATGATCTTGATGCAGGATTCAAGTCTAAAAATTTAGGTTTGTTTAATGATTCTTGTTGTACAGTTTTGTTTCCTATAAGCTGAGATATCAAATTAGCCGTTTCAATATTATTGGCTGCAAAAGTTATTCTATAGGTTGAGTTTGATAAAAAGGAGTTCATTCCTGCTTCTTCATATATTCCTTTAAGCTGTTCAGTATCTTGAACAATTAAAAATAACCTTACTCGATAGCCACGAAAGTATGCGATGCCCGTTTGAAATTGCTCCATTTTTCCAAGTGTTGGAAACTCATCCATTAAAAATAATACGCCGTAAGGCTCGTCATCCGATGGCAATTTTCTACATAAAAACTCAGTTGCCTGTTGGTAAAAAACCTGCATTAAAGGCCTGAGCCTAGTTAAGTTATCAGGAGTTAAACCAACATAAACTGTAGTTTTCTTCTTTTTAAAATCCAAAATATTAAAATCACTTGATGCAGTTGCAGTATCGATCAATGGGTTTGCCCACAATTCAAGCGACGAGTTCATAGTTGACACAACACCTGATCTTTCTTTGTCAGCCTTTTGCAAAAAAGCTGCAATGTTCATATACGCTACCGGATGTATTATTTTACCCATTGTGTCCAAAACTACAGCAAGATTGTAAACTACGTCATCGCTACGCATCGTACGCACAACCTCACCAAAAGATTTAACTTTCTCTGGTGCAGCAAGTAAATATAGTACCACCCCAACAAATAAGCTTCTTGCTTCGTTTTGCCAAAAATCTTGTTCAGGCATGATTAGGTTAGCTATTTTTTGCACATCGTCAACCATCTGTCCAGGTTTTTCACTAATCCATTCCAGTGGATTATAACAATGGCTTACCCCATCTGGCTGCGCTGGGTTCCATACATATACTTTTTGTCCTTGTCGCTCTCGCCAACCACTTGTTATTTCATAGTTTTCTAATTTTATATCATGCACAATTACCGAATCATTCCAAAATAACAAATTAGGAATTACAAAACCAACACCTTTACCAGAGCCTGTAGGTGCAAAGAGCAATGCATGCTGAAACCCATCAGCAATAAAATATCCTCTCTTATCTTTACCAAGCAATAGACCTTTTTTGCTTCTTAATCCCGCTTTTCGTATGTCTTTCTCTGATGCCCACTGTGAATCTCCATGAAGTGATTCTTTCTTTTTAAATGGCCGCCACTCAATTAGTCTTTCTCTCACATTCCACAAAATAATCATCAAAACAATTTGAGGCAGTAGAGAAGATACAACTAATTTAATTTTGAGCTCAAAGCTATATAGCTCTGGATGATGCCAACAATATTGTATATGATCAAAAATTGTCGGCCAGAGAGCTTGAGGAAAAGGTGTCAAGCTAGGATTAATTGCTCTAAAATCTACACCATCTGGACCGTCAACAAACAGGTAGAATAATATACCAGACAAATAGAAGCAAAATTCAAGTATGCTAAAAGATACTACACCTCCTATGAGAATATTGCGTAGGTGATTTCCATTACTCATAAACTACTTTTTCTTAACTTACGTATAAATTTAAGTATTTTCATTTGAAGATCTAGTAAATAATATCTCAGAAATGCTTCTTTTGCCTCCACTGGTTCTTTTTAGCTGAATAACAATATCAATTACATTTCTAATGTATGGTATGATCTGATCTGGGGGAATGCCAAGATTTGCTTGCATAACCATAAGTTTTATTTGCTCAAGAGCCATTGCCGGACTATCCGCATGAAGAGTTGATATTGACCCTGGGTGGCCAGTGTTTATTGCTCTAAGAAAACTAAAAGCTTCTGCTCCACGTAATTCACCAACTATTATCCTATCTGGTCTTAAACGTAAACATGCCTCTATCAAATCTTGAGTGGTCACTTTTGCCCTGCCTTGCCCTCCTTTAGAAGCAATTAAATGGACTTTATTGGGATGATCATTCAAAACTATCTCTCTTGCATCTTCAACAGTAATAATTCTTTCTTCAGATGGAATAGCACGCAAAGTAGCATTAGTAAAAGTGGTTTTACCAGTGGAAGTTCCACCACTAATTATGATATTTTTCTTACTTATTACAGCATATTCTAAAAACTCTTTTATTTTTTTTTGTTTCAGTAGCAAATCTAGGTGACGATCTACTGGATTATCGGTCACTCCTATAACAGTTTCAGAAAAAGCCCCCATTTTTTCATAATCATCCAATGCCAATTGCATAGAAGAAGGTTTACGAATTGAAATGACTACTTTATCAGGCTCACATGCTGGAGGAAACACTATCTGTATACGATAACCATTTGGTAATGTAGCTGAAAGCAGCGGTGTCTCTTCGCTCAGTTTTTGTTCTGTAGCTTGAGCAATCAACCTGCTAAGAGATTTTAAATGATTAAGATCAAATATTTCTAACTTTTCGCATCTTATTTCACCGCGATTTTCAATCCATACTTCCTTCGGTTTATTTATTGATATTTCATTTACACCTTCCTCTTGAAATATCCCTTGTAATGGCTCCAAGTATGTATCAAGTGCAGCATAGTTCATTTCAGTTATTTAATATTGACTGTGGAGGAAATACTATATCTTGGTTAACAAATACTTTCAATGCAGTTCCTTGATTAACATAAATAGTTGGTTTTTTATCTACACTCCTATCAACTATATCTCGCATGTCTTTGGAAAAATCATTGATTGACTTCCCAATTGCTTCATCATAAACAGATTTGCTTCTTTTCTGAGTTTGCCTCAACAGTTGACGTACATCGTCTAAAGTTATACCGATATTGTCACTAGTAATTGTATCAACTCCACTAGCTCCAGAACTTTTTATCACACTTACTATTTCTTCCTTTATTATTCTCAGCAAATCCTGATCACTTTTAGCATTTCGAATTTTTTCAATAGCCCTAATACCCAATTTCCATTTTTCGTCTCCTACCTTCCCAACTTCAGTTTTTATAGAATTCTCCAATCTCTCAACAATAGCCCCTTTGAGAGAAGAAATATCTATTTCAGTTGCAGTAATAGACTTCACTGCATCCATGGCAGTTAGCGCATCGATAAGATTAGAGGCTTTTTGTCCTACAACAGCTGAACCAATCGAAACACCAGCAAGTGCCACTGAAGAGAATAATGCACTTGCTATTTTATTATCAACTATTCCAGCTATCCCTGCCCTTCCAAGCTCATCGGTACCAGATGATGCAATAGCAACATCTATACCATGAGGAAGAATGATCCTATTCCAATTTATGTTCACGCGGGCTTTTGCAACATTTGAGTCGAATGAATAACCACCTATTAACCTTGAACCTTTTGGTATTAAAATTGTATCACCAGTTTCTGCATAAACGTCTCTACTAACAACAGCACGGAGCATTCCTTGTAAGTCAGAACTTATTGCAGTTTCAAGAATAGCGTCAATAACCTTACCTTGAATAATCATTAAACCAAGCTTTCCAGCTTTGGTAGCTTTGCTCGATTGTGCTGAGGTATTGGATAAAACAGCATCTGTAGCTTTACCTTCCCCACTACTACCTGAAATTGCTAACATTTGTGCACTACGTCTGTCTCTAGGATAACCGCCACCCCCTATTGTAGGAAATGAAGTAGGCAAATTGCTAATAACATTACCAGAAGGAAAATTTTGCTTTGGTAAAACAGGTATATTTGACAAGGGAATTTCTTTTAGTTGCTCTTCTTTTTTTGTCACTTCCTCTTTTTTGATTTGTTTTACTTCTGGTATGACTTGTGGAATAGGAAGAGGAGGTAAGGGTGGCAAGAGATCAGTTACTACTCTTTCGGAAACTATTGCATTATCTGGAACTTGTTCTAACTTTCCTTTCAATTCTTGAATGTTTTGCTTTGTTTCCTCTTTTTTAACAATCTCTGGACCCTCTTTATTAGAAGGACTAAAATAAAGATAGTACACTCCACCAACTAAGAGCGCTACCATAACTATCATCAATGCCTTATAACCTTGATTAGAGCCAACTGTTACTACCTTGCTTTCTATCTCTGATTCATCTTCTACACTATTATGCCTTTCTTTACTCATATTATATGTACCAGAACTAAAGTGACCTATTTATAACTTCAACTTCACTACCTTCATAACGCATTAATAGCTTTTTATGTACTCCTTTTATTACAACATAATCATCAAATAACAGCCTTTTACAGGATTCGCCTTCTATAAAAATCTGAGGAATTTTATTACTATTTCTAAACTTTAAATAGGTTAAATAACCATCATCGAATAACTCAATTGGAACTATATCTACGTTACCACCTTCATCAATATATGTATAGTTGTACCTCGTATTATTTTCTTGTATTATTTTTTCTGGCTTTTCTGTAATGTATTGCATTTGAGTAGGTAAAGAAACCTCATCTAAATCAACATCAAATTCATCTTCTTCTTGAGGATAATAAAAACGTATTACGTAAGATATATCCTTTTCAACGGAATAATCATGATCCACTTTTTTAGCATCAGTATCTGGGTATTTATCGTAATTTGGTCTTGAAATTAGATCAAAAATGTAATTTCTCTTTTTAGTTGTCGTAATAATCATGTTAGTGCGACTACTGACTTCAAATGGCATGACAAGCAGTTTATTATCATAAGGATTAATTTTCCAACTTGATGCATCACCAACAGCAATATTTTTGACTTTTTCCCCTTCTGCAAACTCAATATAAGAATAGTAACCTTGACTAAAAATTACTGTAAACACCTCATTAGGGCTATATACAAAAGTCTTTATTCTACTATCTACAGAAATAGGTTTATTATTAATAGATGCATTTAAGTTGCCACTTATTAGTAAAGCTAAAACTAACAATATCCTACACATATTCATCATCTACTCTATATGAAATAACTTGAAACCCTAACGGGTTAATATATCTTTGCTGATCATTCATTTCAAGCGATGCATATTTATACGACATCACAACTATCTTATTTTTCCTTGAGGAATTTCCATCTTTTCGTGTAAATTCTATAGAAAATCTCACTTGAAGAGCATCATTACCTAATTTTTGAATTGAACGAATTTTCAACTCACCTTTAGCATCTGAATATAAATTAAAAAGGTCATTCATATTCTGCGATTTTATATAATTGCTAAATTCACTATATACACTAGGCGAAGAAAACAACCTTACTTTTGTATAATAATTATAATTATAATTATATGGGTCAAAAACCTCCCTTGCTTTTATATACTCTGAAATAAAATAATCGTTCAGCGTTTCATTTGCAGAATATTGTTTTACTGTAACAGGATCAACCAATTGCACTATTCCTGATTTTTTATCAATTTCTATAACGAATGGCTCAATAGTGCTACTTGTGCTAATTTTAAATATAGCTAATATACTTATAGAAATTGCAACTAGTAATATTAATGTAAATAAAAGTAAAGTATTTCTCTGAGCAACAACTGTGCTATAGCGACTTGAATTCCAATTTATATCCTTATCCAATGACTCATTATTTTTTTCTTGTTTTAAAAATTTCAGCATCTCAATATTCTTAAAAATCTTAACTTATATTAATTAACATAGCAAGCTAACAAAGTAGTTATAACAAAAAAGCTAATAAACCCTTAATCCATGGCCTAACTTGCCAAATTTTGTTTCCATATATGAATCATTATATTCATTGCGTTCCATAATAAGTGGTACACACTTTGTAACTTCTATACCGTTATTTTTCAACTCTGATAACTTTCTACCATTGTTTGTAAGTAATTGTATTTTGTTAATGTTCAATTTCTTAAGTATTTTAGCTGCAACAGCAAAGCTCCTTTCATCATCTTCAAAACCCAATACTCTATTTGCATCAACAGTATCAAGATTATATTTTCTTTGCATACTGTATGCTCTTAACTTATTAGTTAAACCAATGCCTCTCCCATCTTGCATCAAGTATAATATAATGCCATTCCCAAAGTCGGTCATTATTTGAATCGCTTGATGTAACTGGCTTCTGCAATCACATGATAAGCTGTCTAATAAGTCTCCTGTATAGCATGAAGAATGAATTCTCACTAATGGCTCATTATCTTTATCTGGATTGCCAATGATAATTGCATAATGTTCTCTTCCGCCTCTTTTGGTTCTATAAGATATGATATCTACTTCTTGAGTCTGTTTTAAAAATAATGATGTTTTGCACACTTCATACACACTATGATTTTGTTGAAAATCATTCACAAGTAACGTATTTAGTGCAATAATGTCATTTTCTTCACACCAATTTCGCATTTCATGTTTATTCTCAAAAGTCATATCAGCCACTAACGCGTATGGCAATAATTCTGAGAACTTAAGCAAGGCAACAGCATACGCATCTATTGTCTTTGAGCATTGCAACTCTTTTATCCAATCTTCCTTTGAACAGTTTATTAAATGGAGCAGTTCATCAAAATTGCTTATCAACAGACGTTTGCTACTATGTTCTTTACTCTGACATATGTATTTTACCTTACTTGCAGTCAAAGTAACATACACATTACCTGATATAAGCTTATATTGACTAAATAAATTTTTTTCTAAAGTTTCAGCAGCAGCAAGCAATAGATAGTTATTTTCATCATCATATATTAAAATTGGAAGACCACGCCTGACTTCACTGATGGCCCTTTCTACTTTATTTCTACTTTGATTTCCTATAAACATTTCACCTACACCAAACAACTTGGTGCGGTCGAGAAGACTTGAACTTCCAAGGCTTTGTGAGCCACAGCGACCTCAACGCTGCGTGTCTACCAATTCCACCACGACCGCACTTTATTCTAGTTTCTATATAATTACTTTAAATTACTTAATCATTTTAGGGTTTTTCATCTAAAGTGTCAATCTGATACTAGGATAATTTAGGAAATGCCTGTATAATTTAACTATGAATTTTATGGTTACAAACTTTAATCATTTAAGATAATCTTAATACTAATTCTTAATTTAGGTCTTTATACAAATGAAAGTAGCTAATATCTTCATTTTTTTAATTCTATCTCTTACAATTAGCTTTCACTCCACTCATGCACAAATATTGTACACATGGTCTCAAATCATTCCAGAAAATAAATTAAGCATACGTGCGATTATAGACAATAACATGTGTCCCATTGCTTACGTCGATAATAAGGAAGTAGAAATGCTAAGTCGCAGCTCAATTAACAATACCGAAACAGTTTGTGAACTGATAGTAGAAACAAATGCTCAAAACATTAGTATTGACAATATAAAAGTTCCCGTATTAGCGGAAAAGATCAGCAAAATTGCCTTCATTGGCGATACAGGATGTAGAATAAATATGTTATTTCAGCAAGAATGTAATTCTGTAGATAGCTGGCCTTTGAAAAAAAATTTAGATTCAATCGCTTTTCATAAACCAGATTTAATTATCCATGTTGGTGATTATCATTATAGACAAACAAAATGTAGAAACACAAAAAAGTGCGGCGATATTTATGGATATAGCAAAGAAGCTTGGTACGCTGATTGGTTTGAGCCTGCAAAAGATATTTTAACACAATCTCCTTTTCTTTTTGTTCGTGGAAATCATGAGAGTTGTAATAGAGCTTATGAAGGATGGTTCAGATATTTAGATTCATACCCCTTTTCCCCTCAAAAATGTGAAGATCTTATTTCCAGTTGGTTCTTAGATGCTGGGCCGATGAAGTTTTTTATCTTCGACTCTTCATCCGGTGAGGAAATTTTTACAACCCAAAGCACAGTTGATGCTTTTGAGAGGCAGTTTGATAAATTGATACAAGATAAGCCCACGTGGTTTTTGACTCATAAACCACTTTGGAGATCTCCAAAAAAAGAATTTTTGACATTAAAAAGCCAT
Organism: Wolbachia endosymbiont (group A) of Limnophora tigrina; assembly: GCF_964263225.1. NCBI lineage: Bacteria > Pseudomonadati > Pseudomonadota > Alphaproteobacteria > Rickettsiales > Anaplasmataceae > Wolbachia > Wolbachia endosymbiont (group A) of Limnophora tigrina. The sequence goes on along the minus strand of NZ_OZ181654.1, from coordinate 1,607,874 downwards.
GGTAATCTTACACAAATTGAAGCTTTTGGAGATAAATTTCCAAGCAATGTTACTACCATAGTTTCTGGCCACATTCATATAGCCCAGATTTTATTAATGGATAATGTTCCAGATCAGATTATAGTTGGAAACGGCGGTGCATTATTACACGCTCAAGATCAAGAACCTGTTTATCAAAACGTAGAATTTAACTATCCAAATAGTAGAAATTACTTAGCACACGAAGTTAGAAACTTTTTCGGCTTTGGCTTTGCAATATTAGGTTTAGACGATCACAAATTTACTTTCTATAACCAAGATAATAAGGAAATGTATTCTGCAAACCTAACGAAAGACTTTAAACTTAAAACAAATTAAAATTAGGACTATTTAAGGACGCAGAAAAAACGTGCTGAGCTTAAAAAACTCATAGCAACAAAAAACACTGAAATTCTTGTATATATCGACTAATCTGGAATTGATAACACAAAAGTCAGCGTATTAGTATGATTGCAGCTTTGAATAAGGGAAAAATTATGGCGCCTATGATTTTTGAAGGCTACTGCGATACAGACGTTTTTAATAGCTAGTTCAAACTTTTTGCTGGGTGATTTTGGATAATGCAACTTTTCATAGAAAACAAGTGAATTTGTTAAAAGTGTCGGTGCTGAAGTTATATATCTGCCTACACATTCTCCTGATTTTAATCCTCACTTTTACCCACAATTTTGAGAGGTCATGATGTGAAGCATAACTATGCTCTCCTTAAGATTTTCATAGCCCCGCCATAGAGTCATAGCCCCTGGTAAATTATCACTTTTTCTATTCATAAATCCACCTAATTTTCCTAACCAAATAATAGCTTGTTTTATGTTTGGAGGTTCTTCTGGCAATGTAGCTACTTTATGCTCACGTATGAAAAGGGCCTTCCACTCTTCGTTGCTTAAAATTTTAGTACAGGTTTCCATGGGATTTGATAAAGCGACTTTTGTTAAATATAAAATTTTAAATGCAATAATGCTCTTTATAGCAATTAATTTCTGTAGCCTTTCCTTTGTAGTTAAACGAGAGCTTTCTATTTTACATCCTGATTTTAAAACCCTGAAATACTCCTCAATTTTCCATCTTAGCTTATACCAATTTATCCTTTCTATAGCATCTAAAGTGCTATTAACTGGTACATTAGTCAGCAAAGTCCAATCAATAGCTTCCAATCCTTCAGGAGGATTTGTTTCTTTTGCACTTACCACATATACAGGGATTTTATCACTTATTTTATGCACTGTGTCTTTTGATCCATAAATTGAAGAAGATCTGATAGGTATATAGCCTTTCATATACTTAACTTCAATATTAGCTTTCCTTGATCTTTGGTTTCCACCTTTATTAACTTCTAGAGAAATTTTCTTCTTTACTGGCAGTTGAGTGATGCGTGTTTGCAAATCTGTTTTTCCAATTTCAGTACAGATAAATCTTCTATTAGTTCGATTACGGATTACATAAAAACTACCTAATGTCTCAGTGATCCATAAAAATTTGAAGATATCTGCCTCTCTATCACCAAGGGTAACAAGTTGTACATTTGCAGGAAGGTTGTTTATGCTTTCTTTGAGAGCTGTTATCCACTTATAACTTTCTTTTTCTTCTATGGAGGTACGGTATTTCCTGTTTGCTTTTTCTTGTGACGTTTCTTTTTCCCTAATAGAACGTGCCCAACATTGTTGAGAAGATAGACCTAAAGGCAATCCGTCTTTGCTGACTATTAAGGCACTGTGCAACAGTAAACCCATTTTATGCTTCGTATAAGCTTTAGAAATACTACCTAGCCTCTTAGTTTTTATATGAGAGTCAAAATCCAAATAACTTGTATCTTGAACTGAAAAAACAAACTGATTTCCTTTCATTCTCTCCATAGTTTCTTTGTAATGGGAAGAATAAATTTCCTTATCCTTAAGCTTTTCATTGCTAAATAATCTGTATGCACCCTTAGCTTCTTTCCATCCACTACAGCTTTGATTAATTGATCCAGACGCCTTACCCTCTATACAATAGCCTGTTTTAATAAGTCTCTTATTAAGTCTTGTATCTCCTAAATTAACGTGTTTTAACTCTCTTTCCAGCCATTTATCCCCTAAGCCATCAGTATATTGCACATTTGTACTTACTTCACTCATTTTAATCCCAAATTTATTTGGTATCCATTTTACTCACTTTTTTATTTGTGGGTAAAAGTGAGATTTTAATCAAACCATTGGTTTGTTATAAAAAATTGAGCCAGAAAGAATATCCAGCTATTCGAACTATTAGAAAAAGAGCTATATATGAGCATGTTTTAGCACAGACATTATTTTTGTAACTAGGCAAATGCAATCAGTATTAGCGGCTTGAAAGGATATCAATTAATAAAGAAATGCATCTAAAGTAATCACTTAACTAACGGCAAAGTGATACCATGTTGGTTCATATATTTTCCTTTCATATCATCATATGATTTCTCGCATTCACTTTCGCCGCTTAAAAACACAAATTGGCATGCGCCTTCATTAGCGTAAATTTTTGCAGGAAGTGGAGTGGTGTTCGAGAATTCAAGTGTGACGTGACCTTCCCATCCAGGTTCTAAGGGAGTAACGTTTACTATAATACCACACCTTGCATAAGTTGACTTACCAACACAAATTACCAGTACATTCCTTGGTATACGAAAATACTCCACTGTGCTGGCAAGTACAAAACTATTTGGTGGAATTATACATACATCTGTTTCCTTATCTATGAAACTATTCTCAGAAAAATTCTTTGGGTCTACAATAGCTGAATTAACATTAGTAAAAATCTTAAACTTATTACTAACTCTTGCATCATAGCCATAAGATGATAATCCGAAAGATACAACACCCTTACTGCTTTTATGATTCACAAAAGGCTCTATCATTCTAGAGTTTTCAGCCTTTTCCCTTATCCATTTATCTGGCATAACTGCCATAATTGTCCTTTAAAGTTTTGTAATACTTATAATAATATGTAATAGAATTTAAATGTAAACCTGAATTAGCGTTACACTCTGGAATGGCAAAGTTTCCAGTATAAACTACCTATACAAAAATAAATTGGCAATATTTCAAGCCTGCCAAGCAGCATCAAAAACGATAGAAATAGCTTTACTCCACCACTAAAGGAGGAATAATTACCTGAAGGACCTATTAGGTTACTAAATCCTGGGCCAGAATTTGTAAGCATTGCAGAAACAGAGCTGATGCTAGTTATAAAGTCCGCATTGCTCAAGTAAGACATCACTATTGATGATATAGTGAACGTTAACATGTAAGTCGCAAAAAACGTAAAGACGGATTGAACTTCATCATTTTCCAGTATTTTACCATTGAGTTTTACTCTCACTTTTACCCACAAATAAAAAAGTGAGTAAAATGGATACCAAATAAATTTGGGATTAAAATGAGTGAAGTAAGTACAAATGTGCAATATACTGATGGCTTAGGGGATAAATGGCTGGAAAGAGAGTTAAAACACGTTAATTTAGGAGATACAAGACTTAATAAGAGACTTATTAAAACAGGCTATTGTATAGAGGGTAAGGCGTCTGGATCAATTAATCAAAGCTGTAGTGGATGGAAAGAAGCTAAGGGTGCATACAGATTATTTAGCAATGAAAAGCTTAAGGATAAGGAAATTTATTCTTCCCATTACAAAGAAACTATGGAGAGAATGAAAGGAAATCAGTTTGTTTTTTCAGTTCAAGATACAAGTTATTTGGATTTTGACTCTCATATAAAAACTAAGAGGCTAGGTAGTATTTCTAAAGCTTATACGAAGCATAAAATGGGTTTACTGTTGCACAGTGCCTTAATAGTCAGCAAAGACGGATTGCCTTTAGGTCTATCTTCTCAACAATGTTGGGCACGTTCTATTAGGGAAAAAGAAACGTCACAAGAAAAAGCAAACAGGAAATACCGTACCTCCATAGAAGAAAAAGAAAGTTATAAGTGGATAACAGCTCTCAAAGAAAGCATAAACAACCTTCCTGCAAATGTACAACTTGTTACCCTTGGTGATAGAGAGGCAGATATCTTCAAATTTTTATGGATCACTGAGACATTAGGTAGTTTTTATGTAATCCGTAATCGAACTAATAGAAGATTTATCTGTACTGAAATTGGAAAAACAGATTTGCAAACACGCATCACTCAACTGCCAGTAAAGAAGAAAATTTCTCTAGAAGTTAATAAAGGTGGAAACCAAAGATCAAGGAAAGCTAATATTGAAGTTAAGTATATGAAAGGCTATATACCTATCAGATCTTCTTCAATTTATGGATCAAAAGACACAGTGCATAAAATAAGTGATAAAATCCCTGTATATGTGGTAAGTGCAAAAGAAACAAATCCTCCTGAAGGATTGGAAGCTATTGATTGGACTTTGCTGACTAATGTACCAGTTAATAGCACTTTAGATGCTATAGAAAGGATAAATTGGTATAAGCTAAGATGGAAAATTGAGGAGTATTTCAGGGTTTTAAAATCAGGATGTAAAATAGAAAGCTCTCGTTTAACTACAAAGGAAAGGCTACAGAAATTAATTGCTATAAAGAGCATTATTGCATTTAAAATTTTATATTTAACAAAAGTCGCTTTATCAAATCCCATGGAAACCTGTACTAAAATTTTAAGCAACGAAGAGTGGAAGGCCCTTTTCATACGTGAGCATAAAGTAGCTACATTGCCAGAAGAACCTCCAAACATAAAACAAGCTATTATTTGGTTAGGAAAATTAGGTGGATTTATGAATAGAAAAAGTGATAATTTACCAGGGGCTATGACTCTATGGCGGGGCTATGAAAATCTTAAGGAGAGCATAGTTATGCTTCACATCATGACCTCTCAAAATTGTGGGTAAAAGTGAGTCCTAAAAATTGGCGTTCTATACTGTATTTAAACATTTTATAAGCCCGCTTCAGCTTATATTAGGTAGAAATTATTGTGAAGACATAAAGTGCACATAGCGGAAAGATTTATAAGACGCCAACTGTATAATACTTTTGTCGTTTAATCTAAACAGATTGAAGGTAATAAAACACTTTGAATTTTATAGTAAGGAAGCTGAAAGATTTGTCAAGTAGTTTTCTTATCTTTTACAGGCATAATTTACATGCTACAATCAAATTTTCATAACTGGTGAATAAAAATGCAAAGAGATAAAATTAAAGTAGAAATAAAAAAGTTATCACATGGCAAAAGCTTGCCTCTTCCCTGTTATGCAACTATGCAGAGTGCTGGCATGGATCTTTATGCTGCATTGGACGACTCTATTATTTTAAATCCACTTGAAAGGTTACTTATTCCAACTGGCATTGTGATTGCAATACCAAACGGTTTTGAAGGACAAGTTCGCCCACGTTCTGGGCTTGCTGCAAAACATGGAATCACTGTCTTAAATTCTCCGGGCACTATAGACTCCGATTATCGAGGTGAAGTTAAAGTTTGCCTAATCAATCTAAGTAATCAGCCATATGAAATAAAAAGAGGAGATAGAATCGCACAAATCCTCATCACTCCTGTATCTCAAGTAATTTGGGATGACAGAGAAGAATTCTGCACAGAAGAAACCGTCCGCAATGAAGGGGGCTTTGGATCAAGCGGTAGGTAGTTTTTTATATGTAAGTTGACTGTATTGATTTTTTGATATATAATATTAATATATTATTAACTTATTTTAAGAGGAAATTATGTCAATTTTAAAAACCCACCGTCATAAAACAAACATTGCAATTGTAGCGCTTACTTCTCTGTATGTTATAGGCACAGCAGTAGCACTTTCAACACCGTATTGGGTGTCTTCAACTTCGATTTTAGCGCCAATTGCAGTTTTTGCAGCTACACCACTTGGAATAAGTGTTTTAGCATTTGCTGCTGTTGCACTGGCTAGTTTAGCAATATATTCCATGACTAAAACTCCGGTAGTTTCTATTATAAAAAAGGCAGGAGATCTATTTGTGAAAGTAAAAGATGAAGATTTTGAGTATATCAAAAAACACAACCAAAATACGGATCAAGATGGCAGAGTTATCACCGATGAGTATCTTATATATTTTAACTTAAAAAGTAAAAGTTACTACATTACTGCTACAAGTAAGGAAATGAATAACAATGATGGATTATTAAAGATAAATTCATTAGGAAGAAAAAATGATAAAGATGAGTATAAATTAATACATGAATATGAAAAAAAGTTAGAAACGTTAGGTTTTAGCACTGAAGAAAATGATGCTAAAGAACTAACCATTAGACTTGTGCCAAGCTCAATTGTTAAATCATCAAAAGTTGAACAACAAGAGGAAGGAAAATCATTAAAAAATTAAGTATAAAAGAGGCAGACTAAATAAGTCTGCCCTTCATTTTTTAGTGTTAGTTATTTAAGCTTATTATAGAGTATCCGTTCAGCAGAGTGGTTTAAGAAACGATAGATAGAAGATTGTGAAAAGGGTTTAGCCTCCTCTGTTTCCATGTTAAGTATAACGAAATTATTTGCTCAAGGAATGAGTTTCCTCGTTCTGATTGTGTAAAATATGAATTTTTGCGATAAACGACATAATGCCGTATTTGCCGTTCAGCGTGATTATTTGTCAGCGGAGTATTTTCTGGGTCATCTAAAAATTTCCACATCATTCTTTCAGATTTCAAAATATTCTTTGCAACTCGAGACGCTCCAATTGCTTCAGGTAAGCGAGATATTTCCTTCAAATAATACCTTGTACGTTTTCGCAATTTCTTGGCACGTCTAATAAATCTTGAAACATCTATCTCATTTTTTAGTAAAGCTTTTTTCAGTGCAAATAACTCAGTGGCTACATTTCTCAAGTAACAGCCCAGAACTTTAACTTCAAATTTCCAACTATGCGCTAATCTTTCAAAATCCCTTGCTAAGTGTGCCCAACAGATTTGCCTTCTTTCATCAGCAAAGTAGTTGTATGCTGCATATCTGTCGGTTACTACCAAGCTATTACGATTGCAGCATACACTATTTTTTAAAACTTTCATTCCCCTTGACTCTGTCAACTTCACAAAACTTGCCGTATTGCTTGCAAACATCCAACACCAAGCGAGTTTACCTTTGTTATAATGGCTCGTTTCATCAATATGTAGAACTTTACTCCTACTTATCTCTTGTTCGATCTGCTCATACATTTTTTTGCATTTTGAAGCAACTCTATGTTCACTATTTGATATGCTACCGACGCTTATGTTCAAATTGAAGATATCATTTATGATGCTAGCTACTTCGCGCTTTGAATTTTTATAAAACCCACTGAGTGCTGCAACTACTGACTTAACCCTTGGGCCAAATGTATCTGGCGTAACACCCTCTGGTAACTTGCTACTTCTTCTTTTTCCGCATCTCTGACAACGGCCATGTTCCAACTGATATTCCATTACATAAGCCTTAATCTCCGGAAGATCTACTTTCTGATGAATATAAGGTTTTTCGCATATTGCAATCTTCCCTCCGCATTCGCAAGTAGGTGACAACTCTATCTTTATCACCTCATCTGCTTCCATTTTAGCACGATAATTACCCTTATGCCCAACTTGACCACCAATCTTTCTTTCGCTTTTTGGCTTTTCCTTTTTCATTTTGTATAATTCTTTTGAATTGGGAATTGATGAGTTTTTTGAATTTAAACCTAGCCTTTCCTTTAATTCAGCGTTCTCTATCTTTAAAGCCTCATGCTCTGCTTTTAAACTTTCATTCTCTCTTTCCAATCTTTCTATTTTTGCTTCTAACTTTTCTATTTTTTGCTGTAAATTTTTGCAGAGTTCTAAAAGGTTTACCATATTACCTCATATTTACCCTATGATTATCTTTATTATCTTGCTTTGTCTACCTTATTTTGCCGCTCTGCTGAACGGACACATTATAGAAGCTGTCTCAAAGTATCCGTTCAGATGCATGACTAATGTGTAAATATCGAAGCAAAAGTGGTGTCATCCCAGTGCTTGACACTGGGATCCAGTTTTCTTTACCAAAAGTGTTTCATTCTATAACGCAAAATCCATACTTACCAAACCGAATGCATTACTTGCAATCTCGATCCCAGTGTCAAGCACTGGGATGACAGAAAAAGGAGCACTGCCATCATATTGGATAACACCATTTATTTCTATAGCTGTCTTTTCTATCTTATTTTGCCACCCTACTGAACGAATACCTTACGAGAAGTTACTAAGGATTTTTATTTAGTCTGACTGCATCCTTTACCTTATCTAACAACCCATTAATAAAGCCAATTTTGTTTGGAGCATCAAGTAAATCAGATGCAATGTTAGTATATTCATTAATAACAATTGGTGCTGGTGTATCAAAATCAATTAACTCACATACTGCAACACGCAAAATAGATAAGCTTATAAGATTTAATCGTGAAAGTGACCAGCTTGGGTGTAAATAAGACTCTATTATTTTATCATATTCTTCACTGCTTTTTATAACCTTACATAACAAGTTTTCTAAGAACTGATGTTCAAATTCTTCACATTCAAATATATCTTTCAACGTACTTATGTAGTCCTTAAGTTCACAATTTTCCAATTTAAAAGTGCTTTTGTTGTAACCTACGAAAATATTTGAGTAAGCAACTTGTACAACAAAAAATCTTGCCGTACTTCTTTTTATGCGCCACTTTTTATCTACTGGTTTTTCCTCCATTATTTTAATTTATTGTGTAGATCTATCATATGCAAAACAGTTGAGGCTGCATGGCCACCAACGTTCTTTTTATTTTTGTCAGCTCTAATTAGTGCTTTATCTTTACTATCTGCTGTGATTATTCCCATACCAAGAGGTATTGCATGATGCATAACAATTGCATTTAAGCCTTCGATTACTCCTTTACAAACGTATTTATAATGATCAGTTTCACCACGAATTACACATCCAAGAGCTAAATAACCATCATAATTAGTATTCTTGCCTTTGACCGCAAAAAGAATTGCAGCTGGTATCTCAAACGTACCAGGCGCTTTAATTATCTCGTAACCAATATTATTTCCTTTGAATTTATCAGTTGCACCCTCAAGCAAAAGGTTTGCTATTTCAGTATAATAAACTGAATTAACTATTAGTATTTTCGACATTCATTCCTACTTTTCTTGTTAAAAGCAACTTTATTAATGATTGTTGAACCAGAGTTATAATATTACTAAATATCCAATATATTACCAGGCCGGCAGGAAAAGAAGAAAAAATAAAGACAGAAATGTAAGGTAAAAACTTCATAACATTTACTTGAATATCATCTTTACTGGTTTGATCTTTCTCACTTAGCTTCTGCTGAATTATCATGGTAGCGCCGAAAATTATAGGTAAAATGCCTATAGAAATAGGAAAGTTATAATTAAACAACCCAAATAATGTAAAAATGTTTGTTGGATCAGAAGCTGAAAGATCCTTAATCCATAAATAAAAAGGGGCGTGTCTCATCTCTATAGTAACAAATAATACTTTATACAGAGCAAAAAATACTGGTATTTGTATGAGAATAGGGAAAATGCTCGACATTGGATTTACATTGTTTCTCTTGAACAACGCAATTGTCTCTTTGTGCTGCTTTAAGCTGTCATTTTTGTACAACTCTTTTATACGAGTTAATTCAGGCTGCAGGCTTTTCACCTTGAACATCGAAATATATGATCTATTAGATAAGGGAAGCATCAAAATTTTGATTACTAAAGTTAGCAATAATATTGCTAAGCCAAAATTTTTCAAAACAAAGTTAAAATATTCAAGCAGTAAAAACACTGGCTTGGTTATAAAATAAAGTACACCAAAATCTACAGCCTTATCAAATAAAGGTATATTAAGAGTGTCTTTATAAGAATCAAGTAAATTCAACTTCTTTGCCCCAGCAAAAAAGTAGTTCAGAGTAGAAACACTTGCACCAGGGAGTATGTGTTTGTAAGGTTTAACAAAATCTACTTGAAACTTATCAATGTTATTAACATTCGTATGCTTAATACTTACATTTATTTGATCAGATTTTTCAGGTATGATAGCTGTAAACCAATATTTATCAGCAAAACCAAACCAACTTTTTTCACTTGTGCTGGCCTTTATTAAACGTTTCTTGGAAATATCCTTATATGTCCACTCCTCTAGTTTATTGTTAAATGCACCTAGTACTCCTTCATGTGATATCCAATAGGATTCGTTAATATTATCACGTTTACGATTGATTTTACCATAGGGAACCAAAACTACATTATCTTTTGTATTGTTTTCAATAATTTGCTCAACTTTAAACATGTAGTTATCGTCAAGGCTAATTTTCATTCTAAATAAAATGCCATTTTCATTATCCCAAAATAAATTGACCTCTTTTTGATTGAGTTTATCTGCTTGCCATACTGTTTTAGAATCTGGAACTTTAATCTTTTCATTCGGATCGAGCCACCCAAATTCTGCGAAATATACATCTTTTGATTCTGCAGGTGACAGTAACACCACTTGTGGAGAAGAAGAACTCGGTTCTAAGTGGTAGTTAGTTAAGATTAAGTCATCAAACCTTGCACCTTTCAGAGAAATTGATCCTTCAAGCATGTTATTGGTTAAATTAACTCTCTGTTCTCTAGTAGAATTAATAATTTCAGAACGATTTTGGTATATCATAGGAGCAAGGTCGTTAGAAGATTCGATATGTTCAATATTTTCAATCGATGGTTGGCTTTGGCTCGTGTTAAGAAAATTATCATAAATAATATGCCATAATACTATAATCAATATAGAAAGAATTGTTGCTAAAATTAAATTTTTTGCTTCTGACATGAAATTAAATCGAACATACCTCCTTAAAGTATATATTAAATATTGTACTAAAACAATAAAATTTACTTATTTTTAATAATAGCTTTTAACGCTAATCTTAAAAATTTACTCTTATGGCTTCAAATTTTAATAATATGAATGCAGCAAAAAATCTAGTTATTTGGCTACTGATAATAGTCATTACTGCAATGTTTATTGATTCACAAGGGGATAAACTAAGCAATAGGTTTCTGAGCACTTTTCTACCGTACAAAGGAAGGGTTCAAAATGGCGGAAGTATCGAATTTACAAAGTCATACGATGGACATTTTTATATTCAAGCTCAAGTCAATGATCGTAATATAACGTTTTTGCTTGATACCGGAGCAACTGATATTGTTCTATCGCAAAAAGATGCGTTACATGCTGGTATTAACTTACAAAACATTCAAGACTTTAAAATATATGAAACTGCAAAAGGTCAAATAAAAGCTGGAGTGGTTCAAATACCTCAAGTTAAAATAGGAAATTTTTTAATTAATGATGTGCACGCTAGTGTTAATACTCACTCTATGTCCCATTCATTACTTGGTATGAGCTTTTTGAGATATTTTCATTTCACTATTAGGGATAACAAGCTAATATTATATCGTAGTTAAACGTTCTATACTCTACTTATCAACGCTCTGCAGGTCAATATAGGAGCAGAGATAAATATTGCGGAACAGGTGCCGATTGCAATGCCAAAAGAAATGATTAAGCAGAAGTCTCTGACCACACCTGTACAAATCAGCACTAAAGGAAGAGCGGCAAGAAGAGTAGTACCTGAAGTTAACATAGTGCGAAATAGCGTCGAATTAATGCTGGCATCAACTACTTCACCTATTTTTGCATTTTTTCCACTTTTTTGATACTCTCGAATCCGATCATATATAACCACTGAGTTATTGATTGAGTAGCCAATTACGGTAAGGAGAGCTGCAACTGATGAAATATTAAACTCAATACTCGTTAAACTGATAAAGCCAAGAGTTAAAATCACATCATGGATCAGTGCCATTATTCCACCAAGTCCACACTGCCAGTTAAATCTAAGCCAAACATAAAAAAATATTCCAATAATTGCAATTAACATGGCTGATATCCCTTCAAATATCTGCGTTGAGCCTATTTGTGGACCAACATAATCTATTTTGCGATAAGTTACTAAATTACCTAATTTGCTCTCTAATATACTTTTAACCTTTTTAATTTTATCTTCATCTCCCTCATCTTTAAACCGCACAACTAAGTTATCACCAGCTTTTGAACTCTGTATCGTAAATCCACTCTCTTTTAATATACCGAGAATAGCATCATCCTTGCTTGAAGATTTTATCTCTATCAAAATTCCACCTGTAAAGTCTATACCCAAATTCATTCCTCGCAGCATAAAAGTAAGCATTGAAAAAATGATAAGAATAACGCTAACAAGTGCTGTCAAATTTCTATATTTACTAAATTTTATATCAAGATTATCTGGAATAAGTCTAATTGCCATATTTCCTACTTAAATTGTGATTTTATATACTTTTTAAGCAATCGACTAGCTATTTTCTCTTAGCTTATACTAATAATGATCTTTGATTTACTTAATCTACTTGAAAAAGATATTTGATCAAAAAAATGAAAACAGCCTGGTTGTCATTAATAAAGTGCTACTTAAACATCTTTTTTAATCGATTGATTTCATCAGCAAATTTTGGGTCAGTTCTTATGAAATTTTCCACTTGTTTGACTGCGTGTATAACAGTAGCATGATCTCTACCACCAAAATTTCTTCCAATATCTGGTAAACTTTTTTGCGTAAACTTCTTTGCGAAATACATAGCTATTTGTCTCGGCCTCGCAAGACTGCGGAGCCTTCTATTAGATTGCATATCTGCAATCTTTATATTGAAAAATTCAGCTATTTTTTTCTGTATTTCTTCTATTGTGATTGACCTATGATTTGACCTAAGAAGATCAATTAGGGTCTCACTAGCTGATTCTACTGTCATGCTTCTTCCAATTAAAGAGGTATGAGCAACCTTATTTAATGCTCCTTCTAGTTCTCTTATATTGGATTTTATATTCCTTGCCAAAAATTCTAGGACATCCTTGGGAACATACATATTCATTCGTTCCACTTTCGCCTGCAATATACCAAGTCTTAATTCAAAAGTTGTTTCATTAATATCTGCAACTAATCCCCAACCAAGTCGTGATTTTATTCTTTCTTCTACTCCATCAAGATCACTAGGAGACCTATCAGCTGATATAACCAATTGTTTATTTTGGTCTATCAATGCATTGAAAGTGTGAAAAAATTCTTCTTGTGTACTATCTTTACCACTGATAAATTGCACATCATCTACCATCAATACATCTACTGATCTAAATTGCTCTTTAAATAACATAATATCTTTTCTCCGCAGCGCCGTAATATATTGATACATAAATTTCTCTGCTGATAAATATACCACTTTTCTTTTTGCTGACGGAGAATTAACTATGTCCCAAGCTATAGCATGCATTAAATGTGTTTTACCAAGTCCCACTCCACCATATAGAAATAAAGGGTTGCTTCCTGATATTGGATCTATAGATTCCGCTACACGCTTTGCCGCTGTAAATGCTAACTCATTTGACTTTCCTACCACAAAATTATCAAAAGTGAATCTGGTATCTAGTGGTGAACCAAGATTATGATTATTTTCCTCTCTATTTTTTAGTATCGTATTAGAATTTGAATTTCTTTCTTCAATTAATTGAATATCAATAGAACATACACTTTGATCTTCGCTTTGCCATAATGACAATATTTTTTCCATGTAGTGAACTGTAATCCACTCCTTTATAAATCTTGTTGGTACAGACAACAAAACTTCTCCATTTCTGTTGCTGATAAATCTTAGTGAACTCAGCCAGCTGTTATATGTTGCTTCTCCATAGAGATTATGGAGATAATTTTGGATTTTTTCCCAAGTAACATTGTGGTCCGTTACTGTAATAATCTGATCAAAAAACATAGTAGAAACCTTAGGGTTAGTTAAGTTCATATACCACACCAAGAAAGAACAATAATCAGAAAGATGCAAGATAATCAATAGCTTACTGTAAGATAAAAAGCTAACACTACTTAATACATATCTAAAATTATGAGGATTTTTTGACGAGTTGTAAAGAGTATAAAAGCACTAAAATTGATCATTTTTTTGAAATAAAAACAATCAATTTGTAAATGTCGCTTGTACCGAGGATTAGAAGTATGTTATTAAAAAATAGTAATATATTATGTATAAATAAGATATTAAATTTACTGATAAATAAGTAAAGTACTTGTATAAATATAGCTGATTTAGTATAAATTTATTGAAGTAAATTTGTGATTATATTAAGTAATTTGAGTCATAATACTGTATTCGGTATTGAACTGGAGTTTTACACTGAGGGAATAAAAAAAGAATATTTATTTCTGAATAGCATCAAAAATAAAATAGCTTCTCTTGGATTTTTTTGTGAGAAAGAGAGTTCTTTAAACCAATACGAGATAAAAAGTGATTGTTATACGAGTCCTGATAATTTAATTATGCATTTTGAGTTAGTAAAAAAATTACTGATTGGAACAGCAAAAGAGTTCGATGGTAATGTTTCTTTTAAAGCAAAACCTTATTTGGATAGAGCAGGCAGCGCACTAAATGTACATGTTAGCCTCATGGATTCAAATAATAATAACTTATTTTATGGCAATAAGCAAAAATATAGTGACCACCTGATTCACAGCATAGGTGGATTATGTGCAATGATGAAAAAACATATGTTGTTTTTTGCTCCAAATGATGATTCATATTTAAGATTTCAGTACCCAGATATTCATACTCCAACTACGATTAGTTGGGGAGTGAATAACAGAACTGCTGCGATAAGAATTCCCTATTTTGGCAACGATTCCAAAAGATGCCGCCTAGAGCACCGTGTTCCTGGAGCAGATTGTAACCTTGAAAAAGTACTCACAGCAATAATTGAAGGTATAGTTTTTGGTATAGAGAACAAAATTGCTCCGCCAAATAGAGTGTATGGCATTGCATCTGATCCTCAATATAAGATGGAGAGTTTGATATAGCAACTACCTGTTAAACCCTAACCCATTAAACTCCTTTGAGGTAATTGGCCATTCTAGCACTTTCCTCACATCATTATTTACATTCCCATACTGTAATAGCAAGTCTGCAGCAGATAGTTTCTGCGTACTTTTAGATGATCCAAGCCCTATATTGGTAAGGTTGCTCGGTGGCTGCTCAGGAAGTGGATTACCAAGTGCATCCATGTGTTTAGGTAAAGGTTCCATAACAATATTTGTAGCACTAGAAACGAAATGACTATCTGTAGTATCAGCACTTTTAGAAAGTGAATTACCTTTGAAATCCATATGTTTAGGTAGTCCATTTTTCATTTCTTCTTCTGCTCTTTTATTTTTTAATTCTTCTTCTAGCTCAGTTTCAGTTCTTTTTGGTTCTTTTACGGTATCTTTTTCTTCACCTTCATCAACACTGCTATACCCTTCATCTTCTGACATATCATCAGTTTTAACAGACTTAGCTCCTGCTTTATTAAGCAATGAAAGTAATGCGTAAGTAACTGCAGCAGCAGTAACTATAATGGCTATCTTTGCAGCAATGTGAATCACTGTTAAAAATACTAAAGTTGATGAAACACCAACCAACCCAGATATGATCACTTTATTCTTGCCTTCTATCACACTTAAAACTGCTACCATAATAATCCCTCAAATACCATACTAAAGTCATATTATATAGAAATTTTCTTACGCTTGCAAAACTGTAAAAATTTTAATCATTTACATAAAGCTATATGAGGATTAATTAATATATAATTTATCTTAGCTATAATATGATATAAATACGTATAATGTTTGGCATGAAAAGCTTACTTGTAGAGAGGAATAGAACAGTAATATTATTGCTTATCGTGATTTTTACCTTCGGCTCATACACTTATATAAAGATGCCAAGAGAAAGCAATCCTGATATACAGATTCCTATAATTAGTGTATTTGTCGGGTTTCCTGGTATTTCTGTCGAGGATAGTGAAAAGCTATTAGTGCTTCCTATAGAAAATGAACTAAGATCCATCGAAGGTGTAAAAGAATTGAGAGCTTTTGCAACTAATGATGGTGCTCACATGATAATCGAATTTAGAACAGAGTATAATAATAAAGAAGTGCTCGATAATGTCCGTTCAAAGCTTTTAAACATAAAATCAAAATTACCTATTGAAGCAGAATCTCCGATAATCAATGAAATAGACTTGAGCTTATTTCCGATACTAAACGTTGGCTTGATTGGTAATTTGCCGGAAAGAACTTTAACTGAAATAGCACGCAAACTAAAGAAAGAAATAGAATCTCTGCCAAATGTTCTTAAAGTTGCAGTAGCAGGTATGCGTAAAGAAACAGTGGAAGTTATAATTGAGCCCACAGTTCTAACAAAATATAACATTCAATCAAATGAGATATTTCAAGCTATATCAAACAACAACAGATTGGTAGGAGCCGGATCACTAGAAAATGATACCGGTAAATATTCGATTAAAATATCAGGGTTATTAAAAGACATAGAAGATATTATGAATATTCCTATTAGATCTCAAAGTGATGCAGTTTTGAGAATCAAAGATATAGCAAAAGTATACCTTGGGTTTGAGGATCACCAAGGATTTGCTCGTATTAATGGACTACCTAGCATTGTACTAGAAATTTCAAAACGTAATGGAAAAAACATAATAGACACGGTAAATCAAGTAAAATACTTAATGGACAAAGCAAAAGATCAATTACCTGAAAATTTAAAAGTAGTTTATTTGAATGACCAGTCAAAAAATGTACGTGATGTGCTTGACGACTTGGAAAATGGTATAATATTTGCCGTATTACTAATATTAACCATAATAATGCTCTTTATGGGAACAAGGGCTGCTATTCTTGTTGCACTATCAATACCTGGCTCCTTTCTAATAGGAATAATGGCTCTTTACCTCATGGGTATTACTCTAAATATAGTTGTGCTCTTCAGTTTAATTATGGCAGTTGGCATGCTGGTTGATGATGCAATTGTAATCAGCGAATATGCTGATAGAAAGATGATTTGTGGCATGGATAAAGTAGAAGCCTTTTGCACCTCAGTTCATGATATGTTTTATCCAGTTTTATCATCAACATTGACTAAATTAGCAGTGTTTTTCCCTCTGTTACTCTGGCCCGATACAGTCGGTAAATTTATGCAGTACATACCAATTACAATAATTCTAACTTTAACTGGATCGCTAATTATGGCTTTGGTTTTTATACCAACACTTGGTGCAATATTTGGTAAACCTTCCATAACTTCAAAAAAAGAAATAATAAGAATGAGTGCTATAGAAAGTGGTGAGATAAAAAATACTGGGCTTATAATAAGAACTTATGTACGTATGTTAGAGAAAGTCTTAGATCACCCCAAAAAATTTGTATGTGTTGTTGTGTTTGTTTTATTTTTGTCTAGTATATTATATTTTACTTTTGGTCCTGGATTAAAGTTCTTTCCGAATGTAGATTCAGATAACATTTTAATCAGCGTTAAAGTAAAAGAAAGCTTATCAGCCAAAGAACGAGATTTGATACTTAAGAAAGTAGAAGAACGTATTTTGGGTGTTGAAAAGGAAATTTATGTTTTTTATGCTCGATCAGGAAAATTTTCAGACAACGTTATTGCCAAAATTCAATTGGAACTTGTAGATTGGCGCTGCAGGCGCAAAGCTACGCAAATACTAAATGATATAAGGAGTAGTGTACAAAACATAAAAGGAGTAATAATTGATGTACAGGAACAAAAGTCAGGACCATCAGCTGACAAGCCAATACAAATTAACTTAAGCGGAAGTGCATCCAACTTGAATTCAGTAGCAGAGAAAATCCTAAAAATTATGGACCAACCTTCATCTGGATTTATAAATATTCAAGATAGTAGATCAGCACCTGAAATAGAGTGGAATATGAGTATTGATAAGAGTAAGGCTACAAGCTCTGGAGTAAGTGTTGCAACCATCGGTGATTTTATAAAGATGGTTACAAATGGAGTATTAATTGGAAAATATAGACCAAATAACGCAGATGAAGAAATTGATATTGTACTACGCTTTCCCAGAAAGAATCGCAACATGAAAACTATAGATAACCTTTTTATTAATACAGCAAATGGACCATATTCTATGAGTAGCATAGTGAAATACGTTCCCGAAAAAAAGGCAAATAAACTAAGTAGGATTGATGGATCACGCACAGTAACAATCTCTGCTGACGTTGATACTGGCTATCTTGTTGATGAAAGAGTTAAGTTCATTCAAAATTCGATTACTCAAGACTGTAGTAAAGGAGTAAAGATTGATTTCAAAGGTGATAAGGAAGATCAACAAAAATCAGGAGCATTTTTATTAAAGGCTTTTATATTAGCAATTACATTGATGATATTGGTGCTAGTGGCACAGTTTAACAACATATACTATACATTTATCGTAATGACAGCAGTGTTTTTATCAACAACATGTGTATTTTTCATTTTCTTTCTTATTCAGAAAGTTTTTGTAGTTGTCATGTGTGGAGTGGGGATAATTGCTTTAGCAGGAATTATAGTGAATAATAATATACTATTGCTTGATGCCTTTCATCAGCAAATTAAGGTGCGCAAAAATAACATTAAGCAATGTATAATAAACGCTTCAATTTCTCGCATCAGGCCAATACTACTTACCGTTGCAACTACAGTTCTTGGTTTAATACCTATGATTACTAGGTTAAATATCAGTTTTTTTACGCTACAAATCACATATGATGCTCCATCAAGCCAGTGGTGGGTTGATATTTCAGCAACCATAGCAAGTGGAATATTGGCTGCAACGGTCTTAACTTTACTCTTTACTCCGGCGTTGCTTGTCATACAAAGACATGAAAAAACTTGACTTAAATTAGCAATCATTTAACATTTAAGATAGCGTTCTTTACCTGTTGAAGCTATAATTATAACTAATTAAATTGGATTTATTTATATGATTGCTAATCGTAAAAGCAGTGTTAAGCAGAAAAGCAACAAGAATAACATAGTTGGGAGCCTTGATGTAATAAAAACAGCGGGAGAGCTCTCACTTCAAAAAGGTTTGGATTTTAATATTATAATAAATGCACTTAAAAGTGCTATCGAAGCAGTAGCTCAACAAAAGTATGGTAGCAAAAGTAAAATTGTAGTTAATATAGATAGAAACACAGGCAAAGTTACCTCATATAGACAACTAAAAGTCATTAATGATGAATCAAATGAAAATGAGTGTGACTTAATTAAGTTGACACAAGCTAAGTTAATAAAAGAAGATGCAAAAGTTGGAGATACTATTAGTGAGTTGATTTCTCTTAACACTGATCTTGTTTCAGCAAGAATTGCCCAGCAAAAGATTTCTGAAATAATCAAAAATGAAGAGTTAAAAAAGCAATATGAGGAATTTAAAGATAAGGTAGGAGAAATGAGGTATGGCATCGTTAAACAAGTAGAATATTCAGATCTTATTATAGACATAAACGGAATTGGAGCATACCTCCCTTTACGAAACTTAATTGGTGGTGAGTCATTTCGTGAAGGCGATAAGGTTAAAGCTTACATACAGGCTGTTAAGCGCTCTGACGATGGACGTCAAATCATTCTTTCTAGGACTCATGAAGGCTTTTTAGAGGCATTGTTGAATCAAGAAGTACCAGAAGTTGCTGACGGATTGATAACAATTAAAGGTATAGCTAGAGACGCTGGTTCAAGATCTAAAGTTGCTGTTTTTTCATCTGATAAGAATATCGATCCAGTAGGTGCTTGCGTTGGAGTTAAAGGAGATAGAATAAAAACTATTATACACGAATTAAACGGTGAAAAAATCGACGTCATACATTACTCATCAGATTTGGGTCAATTTGTTATTAAAGCCATTACTCCTGCAGAAGTATCAAAGGTCATTATTGACGAAAATGAAAATTGTATAGAGTTAATAGTTGCTGAAGATCAATTGAGTTTAGCTATAGGAAAAAAGGGTCAGAATGTAAGATTAGCTTCAGAGCTTGTTGGATGGAAAATTGAGATATTAAGCACTCAGCAAGAATCAGAAAGAAGAAACAAAGAATTTAGTCAATGTTCAGTTTTATTTGCTGAAGCTTTAAACTTAGAAGAGATTATGGGCCAATTATTGGTAACAGAAGGTTTTTCAAGTGTAGAAGATATATCTAACACTTCAATTAAGGAACTTGCTTCAATAGAGGGCTTCAATGAAGATATTGCAAATGAACTTCATAATAGAGCAAATAATTACCTGAAAGCAGAGAATGATAGAAAAATAGAAGAGCTAAAAAATTTAGGTATGGAAGACGATGTAATCAACTTAGCCTTATCAATAGATAATAAAATTGCTCTTAGTAAACATAATATTAAAACTTTAGAGGACATAGCAGATTTATCAAATTATGAGTTTTGTAGCATACTCTCTTCCTCAACTAATAATAAAGACAATCTAAAAGATACAGCAGATTTAATAATCATAGAAGCACGTAAAAAGCTTGGATTAATATAAAAACAATATGAATAATGAAGATATCAGTAATAAAAAATTAACCCTACAAGGCTTAAGCAAGCTTAAATTAGACATTAATTTAAACTCTTTAGATAGTCAAAGTACTGGTACTACAATAGTAAAAAAAAGAAGAAAAATTCATTCTGCAGAAGAATATAGTTTATTTGACGAGAGTAAATTAGGCTCTTTAACTGAAAAAGAACAAATTTCCCGCATTAATGCTGTACAGAATGCTACTTTGCTGAAAGAAAGGAATCAGAGAGAACAAGAAGAGAAAATAAAAAAAGAAGAAAGCAATCAAGAAGCTGAAGATAAAAATGAATCACACTCTGTACCTAAAGAAATAAATAAGGAAGTTTTAAGTAATACTAACTCAGTTGAACAAAAAGAAGATAGTATTGAATATGAGAACAATGATAAAAAGTCTTTTAAAGCTAGCAAAGATATATACTCTAAGCATTCTAAGCTAGTAATTACACAGGCAATAGATGAAAGAAATGAACACCTCCCTGTATTTAAGCAAAAATTTGGTATAAGAAGTAAACAATCAAAGTTTACTAAGGGTAAAAATATAGCAAGAGAAGTTATTATACCAGACAAAATAACTATCAGGGAGTTATCTATTCGTATGGCAGAAGATAGCAAGAGTGTGCTAAAAATGCTCAAAGAAGAAGTTGGGGAGAGCTATAGAGTAGATGATCTAGTAGATCCAGATATAGCATGCGAAATAGCAAAAAAATTTAATCATACGGCTAAACGAGTAAGTGATGCTGATAAAGAAAAGAATTTACTCTTCATAAGCAACAGAGAAAACTTACCTAAAAGACCAAAACCACCTATCGTTACTTTTATGGGACATGTGGATCATGGTAAAACATCATTGCTTGATGCATTTCGTGAATCCAATGTTGCAGAAAGAGAGTCAGGTGGCATCACTCAACATATAGGTGCTTATCAATTAACGACAAAAAATAAGCAAAAAATTACTTTCATTGATACACCAGGGCATGAGGCGTTTACTGCAATGCGTGCACGTGGTGCCAATATTACTAATATAGTTGTGATAGTAGTTGCAGCTGATGATGGAATCATGAAACAAACAGTTGAAGCAATAAACCATGCAAAAGCAGCAAATGTCTCTATTATAGTTGCCATTAATAAAATTGATAAATCACAACCTGGCGATGTAGAAAGAATAATTAATAGTTTGCCTCAGTATGACCTCATCCCCGAAGAACTTGGTGGTGATGTTATAATTGTGCCAGTATCAGCAAAAAAGAAAATCAACTTAGATAAACTAGAAGAGGCAATTTTATTAATTGCTGAATTAATGACGCTAGAAGGAATAGAGGATTGTCGAGCACTTGGATGGGTAATAGAGTCCAAAATAGATAAAGCTAAAGGAATATCAGCTACATTAATAGTTGAAGAAGGGACATTAAAGATTGGTGACATATTGGTAGTTGGTACAACATACAGCAAAGTACGCAGTATGGTTAATCACCTTGGTCAAAGAGAAAAAGCGTCACTACCTTCTACTCCAGTTGAAGTTACTGGTTTAAATGGTGTACCAAATGCTGGAGATAAATTTGTTGTTGTAAACTCTGAAAGGCAGGCTCGTGAAATTGTTGAATACAGGTTAGAATTAATCAAGAAAAAGCAAGAAGATTTAGACGACAGTAATTTAGATATATTCAGTCGTAATGATAGTGAAACAGAAGAACTATCTGTAGTTTTAAAGTGCGATGTCACTGGTTCTATTGAAGCAATATCAAGCTCAATTGATAAGCTTGGTAAAGAGCAAGTGAAATTAAATATTCTACACAAAGCAGTAGGAGGAGTAACAGATTCAGATGTGCTGCTTGCAGAAGCATCAAGCGCAGTAATTTTAGCTTTTAATGTAAAAGTGGATTCAAAAATAAGAGAATTAGCAAAACAAAAAGGTATAGAAATACATACTTACAATATAATATATGAGCTTATTGAAGACATGAGGATGTATCTAACTAAAATGTTAAAGCCTGTTACACGAGAGGTTCGTGTTGGTTCTGCATCTGTAAGGCAAATATTTAATGCATCCAAAGCCGGTAATATAATCGGATGTTATGTCACTGATGGAGTTATAAAAAAAGATTCTTTAATTAAGGTAGTACGTGGCAGCAAATTGGTGCATGAAGGAAAGTTAAAAGCACTACGTAGATTTAAAGATGATGTTAAAGAAGTGGGTGTAAATTTTGAATGCGGAATATCGCTAGAGGGTAATATCGATATTAAAGTTGGAGACATTTTGGAAGCTTATCAATTAGTGCAAGAAGAAAGGACGTTATAGTAGTTGAATATGAAAAAGGAAATTAGAAATCTAAAAGTAGCATCGGTATTACATAGGGCAATATCAAAAGTCTTAATGGAAGGTAATGTTCTTAATGAAAAAGTAGTAGTATCTGATGTAAAGCTAAGCAAAGATTTGAAGAAAGCAGATGTATATATTGTGTTATCTTCATTAAACATCCAAAATGATAATGATGATATCAGCACTGTTGTTAATGAAATGAACCAATCTGCATGGTCAATACGTAAATCTATATTGTGTTATGTTGATTTGCGATTTATACCTGAGTTAGTTTTTAAGCCTGATTTAGCATTCGATAATTTTGTCAATGTAAGCAAAATATTACATAATCACACTTAATTAATGTATTTCAACCATTATTTCTCATTAATGAGAATACACAGTTTAACAGGTTTATGGCTTGTGCTATTTTCTAGCTTAAGCGGCATTCTTTTAGCCTCAACTTCTCTATCGTATCAGGCTCTTTTTCTCCTTGTTTTGTTTACTATAGGTGCATTTTTAATGAGACCCGCAGGGTGCATAATCAATGATATCTTCGATAGAGAAATAGATGCGCACGTTGAACGAACAAAATATAGGCCACTTGCAAGTGGTGCATTAAACATAAAGCAGGCTTTGGCTTTACTTTCACTGTTACTGTCTATTGCCCTGGTAATCTTATTATTAACCAATAAAACTACTCTTATACTTGGAATAATTTCAATGTGCATGATAGTTATCTACCCCTTGCTAAAGCGTTACGTTTGGTGGCCACAATTGTTTTTAGGGTTTACTTTCAACATGGGATCACTCATGGGTTCAGCAGCAATAACAAACCAGATTAGCATAGAATCCTTGCTATTTTATATAGGATGCGTCTTTTGGACGCTTAGTTATGATACTATATACGCTCATCAAGATAAAAAAGATGATGAGAAATTAGGAATGAAATCTACTGCATTATATTTTGGCAATACAACAAAATCTTGGTTGAAAAGATTTTATTTAATATCCTTAATGGCATGGTTGTATGCTGGTATACTATCATCATTAAATAACATCTTTTATATTGCTTTACTTGCCATAGGATTCATATTTCACCACCAACACAAAAATTTCAATCCAGACGATTCTAATCAATGCATGTCCATATTTAAAAATAATTCCCAGATAGGACTCCTGCTCTTTTTCGGTATCCTTTTAGATAGAATTATAAATTCTACTTTTGTATCCGTTCAGATGCATGGCTAATGTGTAAATATCGAAGCAAAAATGGTGTCATTCCAGTGCTTGATACTGGAATTGAGATTGCAAGTAATGCATTGGGTTTGGTGAGTATGGATTTTGCGTTATAAAATGAAGCACTTTTGATGAATTTATAAAGAAAACTGGATCCCAATGTCAAGTACTGGGATGACAGAGAAAGCATCATATTGGGATGACACCATTTATTTCTATGGCTGTCTTTTCTATCTTATTTTATCACCCTGCTGAACGGATTCTACTTTTTAGAACATATCTTGAAAGGAATTTAGGAAGATAATATGATAGGATCAGTAAAAAATATATCCAGGTGATGTAAGTGACAAAGAATGGAAATTTTTTGAGCCAAGAGTTGCATAAGGTGTGGCCAAGAAAGCATAAAATCAGAACGATTATTCATGCTATACGATACATAATGAAAGGTATTTGCCAGTAGAGCAAAAGATTTTCCTCTATGGAAGACAGTGTATGATTATTTTTTTAGGTGGCGTAATAGTCACACATTGCTTGAAGGCATCAAAATAAAGGCCGGTGTACCCATTGATGTTATAGCTCAAATTACCGGCCTTTTACTAGATGAAATCAAAAAGCTAAGGATTAAGCCTTACCTTGATTTATTAAACCTCTATCCTGAGTTAAATGGCCTTGAACAGAAGTATTACTTAAATAACTTTGAGGCTCTAAGTTTATTTGCTGTTCTTCAACTTCTAATGTACTATCTCTATTGTGTAATATCTGCTCTATTGATTGATTTACTATTAAATCTAGTCCTTTACTAAATACAATCATAAATTTGTTAAACTTCTTTGGACTTAACTTACCTGTTTCTCTATCGTGGCATGCTTGCTCTACATATGAGTTTAAAACCTTCGGAATCTCATTAAATTTACCACTTATGATTTTTGCAGCAACCTCTTTCTTCATTTCTACATAATCAATATTTAACCGGTGCATTGATATGCCACTTTTTAATCCAGCTTGCTCTACTACTTTCTCAAATTCCTCTATAATATTTAATGCATAGCCCTGTGCTTCTAATGGTGATATAGACTGAACTACTGTGGAAATATACTTCTGACCTGTGATTTTCCTTATAAATACATCTAATAAAAGAAGTATACCGTTGTTATCAATACCTTGAACTGTAATAGCTTTAGAAGGTTCCATACTTATAGCTGCCTTAAAAGGAGAAGAAACAAACTGAAAAATACCTTTAATAGTATCTACCGTAGTGTAAGCAAAAATATTGATAAATGAAGATGGCTTACTTGTTCCGCTTGTAACTCCTATTTTATCATTTTGCAATGAATTTTCATCTTCTTTTACAATACTACGGCGATTATGGACACCTATTGATAGAGAACTGCCTTCCTCTTGTGAGTATCGATGACGCCTATGTCTTATAAAATGTTGTGTAGTTTCTTCATTTTTCCTTATTCTTTCCTCTAGAAGGTTTAGTATTTCTGAGCTGTTTTCTTTACTAAGCGTATTTGCTACGGTTAAAGCTCCTCTAGCATCAACATCATTCTCTTCATCAAGAATGAACTTAACTATATTTAAATTGCCATAAGCAGCTGCAAAGTGCAAAGATGTCCAACCATCTTTATTTTTAGCGTTAACGTCAGCATGTTTACTTATAAGAAATTTAGCTACTTCTAAATGACTGCTTTTAACAGCCCAATGCAAAGGAGTATTGCCATTATTGTTCTTAGCATTAATATCAGCTCCTTTCTCTATAAACTCTTCTACTATACTTAATCTACCATAAACTGCAGCGTAGTGCAGAGGGATATTACCATATTTGTTTCTTTCATTAACATTAGCTCCTTCCTTTATGAGCTTTTCTAATACATCTAAATGACTATTTTTAGTAGCCAAATGCAAAGGAGTATCGCCATTACTGGACTTAGCATTAATATCAGCCCCTTTCTCTATAAGCTTTTCTATTACACTTAAGCTACCATAACCTGCAGCATAGTGCAGAGGGACATTGTCATATTTATTCTTCTCATTAACATTAGCCCCTTTCTCTATAAGCTTTTCTACTATATTGACATTCTGATTAAGAGCAGCCCAGTGCAGAGGAGTAGCGCCATGATTATTCTTAGCATTAACATCAGCCCCTCCCTCTATAAGCTTTTCTACTACCTGTAATTTATCTGCAAGAACAGCTAAATGTAGAGGAGTATTGCCTCTATTGTCCCTGGCATTAACATCAGCCCCTTTATTGATAAGATCCGCAACTTGATTGGCATCTCCACTACGTACAGTAGCAAATAATTCATTAATCATTTAACCCTCCATAAAAACAACTCAATTTCAAAGTAAGAAAAAAATCTTTTTCTGAATAAAACAGCTACCTCATAATATAAAGAAAAATATTTTCACTATCATATTTATTGTACATAAAAAATTAATAGCTCAATATACTTTTCATAAAATACTCCATCTCTAAAACTTGTCAATCCCTATTTAGAAGTTTTTTTGATAATCTTTAATGAAAGTTCTTAACGAATTAATACTGACTTAATAGTATATATTACTAAAAATTTAAATAAAACAACCATTCCCAACAACTAAAACCGGCTAGTGAGAGAAGAGTTCGTTTTGGGATGGATTGGTCTGTTGCTGGAACTCAAGAACTGCTGCAAAAGGAAAGCCCCAGTTTTCATAGTAATTATGATATTAAAAAATCACGTTTAAAAACACTTTATAGAAGTGAGAAACACCTCTTTTTGTTTTTGCAGCAGGTCTCCATGTATCCCTCTTTAATTAAGAGACTGACTAGCTCCTTGAGTTTGTTCAGTGCTTGAATACTCAAGACGACTATTTATACCTTTGTTTTCAATCATTTCTGCAAATACCCTTACTTTAAGCTTAGGCACATGCCTTTCTTTCACATCTTCAAAATCTAAACAATTAATCAAAGTTACTCCCGTTTCTTGTTGAATATAACTATAATCATTATTATGAAACATAAGAGAGTTTTTTATGCCAGCAAATGACATTTTTTGAAAATCTCCTTTATAATTTTCTGATAAAACATCAATCAATGGTCTATGGTTATGAAGGAAAATTTCTTTTTTCAATTCATCAGCCTTATTAATTAAAATATGTGCATATTCTGGATATAGCTTTTTTAAATTCTCTTCATTATCAAATTCATTACGTACGTTTTCATTTTGCTCCCATATGCCAGCCATTTTATTAACGTCATTTTCCCTCAAAAAGTCATATAGTGACTTATTTCTTTCTTTAATCTTTTTAACTTCTTCTTCACAATTTTTAAGATGCTGTAAATAATTGTTATACCTCTCGGTTGAAGTGGTTATAAATTCATTTTTCTTTTGTAAATTTTCCTCACTTACATATAAGCCAGCAACTTCTAGTCTTGCTATGTGATTTAGTATAACCTCACAAATATCTGTAAAGCCCATTTCAGTAGCCCAATGCAAAGGAGTTTTTTTACTCTTATCTTTTGCATTAATATCTGCTCCTAAGTCTATTAGAACTTTTATTATATCTGTAAATTCTCCATAGAAACACATAATAGAAGTAATCAAAGGAGTCCATCCACATCTGTCTACTGAATTCACATCAGCTCCAGCTTCTATTAGAACTTTTACTTCCTCTGTAGATAATCTTTGAGCAGCATGATGCAAAGGAGTTCGTTCATCCTTATCTTTTGCATTAATATCTGCTCCAGCTTTTATCAATCTCACAAATTCCTTCATATCTCGTTTTCTAACAGCATCCAAAAGTTCTGTTGATTTCGTTTCTTCTAGTTGTGGCATAAATTACCTCTAAAATGATTAATATTTAGTATTAATATATTAATAATAAATGTCAATAAGTTTACTCGATTCTTCTTTACTATTCCTAAATAAATTATTATTAATTTAATATATCTTCTTGTTAAGAATTTAAATGATATATCTACTTTCAGCAACAAAAACCAGCAAATGTGAGAAGTGTTTGTTTTTGGATCTTATGGTCTACCACTCAATACATACAAACTTTTCTTTATATTAATTTATTTTTTGATTTGACACACTTTTTTGAATGTTTTCTCAACATTTCATTACCTTCTCTCTTTCTCCATTTCCTGGCTCAATATTTACACATGACATTTTTCTTTGAGGATGCCTTGATAGTGGTTTATACCCAGAAGGTCCTGGCTGTGATTTTGATAAATCTTCTATTGCCTCAAATTTTCTCTTTCTCTCTTGATAAGATTCATCTACTTCTTGACGGGTACTGGAAGGGAAAAGGTTTGACTGCACTGTATCAAGCATTTCCTTACTATTATAGTTTATCACAGCTTCAAGACACATCCTTTTGAACTCCTCAGAAGAATATTCATGGCTCTCAATTATATGGGAAGAAAGCATTTTATGATTATAAGCTGCTAACATTGCATATTGTTCTTTTGGTGATCCTGCTTTATCTAATAGAAATTCTAACACTTCAATATCAACTTCAGCAGCAGCTTCTCTAAATGCTTCATAATTATTGGCCGCCAACATTGCATGTCGTTTTTCTGGCGATTCTACTTTATCTAATAGAAATTCTAATACTTTAATGTCAACATGAACAGTATTTACCCTAAACGCTTCATAATTATTAGCCGCCAACATTGCATGTCGTTTTTCTGGAGATCCTGCTTTATCCAATAGTAGCTCCAACACTTCAATATTACCTTCACTGGCAGCTATTCTGAGTGCTTGACAAGCATTAGCCACCAACATTGCATATTGTTCTTCTGGCAATCCTGCTCTATCCAATAAAAACTCCAATGCTTTAATATTACTTTCAGCAGCAGCTTCTCTAAATGCTTCATAATTATTAGCCACCAACATTTTATGTCGTTCTTCTGGCAATTCTACTCTATCCAGCAGTAGTTTCAACACTTCAATATTACCATTACCGGTAGCAGCTACTCTAAATACTTCATAATTATTAGCTGCCAATATTTTACTCTCACTTTTACCCACAATTTTGAGAGGTCATGATGTGAAGCATAACTATGCTCTCCTTAAGATTTTCATAGCCCCGCCATAGAGTCATAGCCCCTGGTAAATTATCACTTTTTCTATTCATAAATCCACCTAATTTTCCTAACCAAATAATAGCTTGTTTTATGTTTGGAGGTTCTTCTGGCAATGTAGCTACTTTATGCTCACGTATGAAAAGGGCCTTCCACTCTTCGTTGCTTAAAATTTTAGTACAGGTTTCCATGGGATTTGATAAAGCGACTTTTGTTAAATATAAAATTTTAAATGCAATAATGCTCTTTATAGCAATTAATTTCTGTAGCCTTTCCTTTGTAGTTAAACGAGAGCTTTCTATTTTACATCCTGATTTTAAAACCCTGAAATACTCCTCAATTTTCCATCTTAGCTTATACCAATTTATCCTTTCTATAGCATCTAAAGTGCTATTAACTGGTACATTAGTCAGCAAAGTCCAATCAATAGCTTCCAATCCTTCAGGAGGATTTGTTTCTTTTGCACTTACCACATATACAGGGATTTTATCACTTATTTTATGCACTGTGTCTTTTGATCCATAAATTGAAGAAGATCTGATAGGTATATAGCCTTTCATATACTTAACTTCAATATTAGCTTTCCTTGATCTTTGGTTTCCACCTTTATTAACTTCTAGAGAAATTTTCTTCTTTACTGGCAGTTGAGTGATGCGTGTTTGCAAATCTGTTTTTCCAATTTCAGTACAGATAAATCTTCTATTAGTTCGATTACGGATTACATAAAAACTACCTAATGTCTCAGTGATCCATAAAAATTTGAAGATATCTGCCTCTCTATCACCAAGGGTAACAAGTTGTACATTTGCAGGAAGGTTGTTTATGCTTTCTTTGAGAGCTGTTATCCACTTATAACTTTCTTTTTCTTCTATGGAGGTACGGTATTTCCTGTTTGCTTTTTCTTGTGACGTTTCTTTTTCCCTAATAGAACGTGCCCAACATTGTTGAGAAGATAGACCTAAAGGCAATCCGTCTTTGCTGACTATTAAGGCACTGTGCAACAGTAAACCCATTTTATGCTTCGTATAAGCTTTAGAAATACTACCTAGCCTCTTAGTTTTTATATGAGAGTCAAAATCCAAATAACTTGTATCTTGAACTGAAAAAACAAACTGATTTCCTTTCATTCTCTCCATAGTTTCTTTGTAATGGGAAGAATAAATTTCCTTATCCTTAAGCTTTTCATTGCTAAATAATCTGTATGCACCCTTAGCTTCTTTCCATCCACTACAGCTTTGATTAATTGATCCAGACGCCTTACCCTCTATACAATAGCCTGTTTTAATAAGTCTCTTATTAAGTCTTGTATCTCCTAAATTAACGTGTTTTAACTCTCTTTCCAGCCATTTATCCCCTAAGCCATCAGTATATTGCACATTTGTACTTACTTCACTCATTTTAATCCCAAATTTATTTGGTATCCATTTTACTCACTTTTTTATTTGTGGGTAAAAGTGAGAACTGAACCCAGTAGAGAGGTTTTGGCAATATATAAAACAGAACATTTTACGCAACAAAATCTATGATACTATCGGTCTACTTGAAGATGTTTTATGTAATTTTATTGTTAGTCTTTCCCCTGCTACGGTTAAACAAGTTTGTAATATTCCTTATTTGTTCGTCTAGTAAGTGGAGTTGGTATAAGAAACCAGTGTCAAGCACTGGGATGACATAGAAGGAGCACTGGGATGACATAGAAGGAGGGAGCAGGAGATGACAAGAGAGGGGCTACTTTCATTTGCTGTCTTCAAAAATTTACAATTATGCTTCATATATTTTATTAAATATTTTACTTAAAAATTCAATTTCTTATTATAAGAGATAAGCAATTCATGAATAATGAAAGATTACAAAAAAGGTCATAGAAAGCGCCTAAGAGAGAGAATTATTTCAGATAACGGACAATCATTACTTGATTATGAGATTTTAGAACACATTTTATATTCAGCATATAGTAGAATTGATGTAAAGCCAGTAGCAAAGAGTTTGATAGAAAATTTTGGTAGTTTAAATAAGGTTTTTAATGCCGATTTAGAAGCACTGCAGAATATCGAAGGAGTTAGTAATGCAGCTATATCTGCTATCTTTTGTGTTAAACAGGCTTTTGTTCGTTCTGCACGAGAAGAAGTAAAGGACCTACCTATAATCAATAATTGGGAAAAATTGCTTGATTATTTAAAAGCAAGTATAGGAAGCCTTAATAAAGAAAATTTTCGCGTTATCTATATGAATAAAAGATATCGTCTAATAGCAGAAGATCTACAAAACTTTGGTACAATAGATCAAACTCCTCTTTATGTTAGAGAGATCATAAAACGCGCTCTTTTGATTGGCTCAACATCGATTGTAATATCCCACAATCACCCAAGTGGAGATATACAGCCTTCAAGTAGCGATATGTTTCTCACCAGACAGCTTGCAGAAGCTTGCAAAAGCATAGGAATAGAATTAATAGATCATATTATTATCACATTTAGTAGCTATTTTAGTTTCAAGGAAAATAGGCTTTTATTAGAGTAGATCTAAAATTGCTTTTGCCATTTTTCTTATTATGGAAGTATAGCTCTTCTTATAATAGTCCGAACGGAGGTAAAAACGTCTTTATAGCTATTATAAGCCAAGAGGCCAGCAGTATATTATTATGACCTGTTCGGATTATTGTGAGAAGAGCTATAAAGCTATACATGAGGTGGTTGCCAGTGGAACAAAAATTTTCCTTCTGGAAGACAATGTGTGATTTAGATGGCGTAATAGTGGCAAATTGAAAGAAATACATGGTATTTGCCACTATTAGAAATCTCCTGTTTTGATAAGACTTATGAGGTCTTTATTGGTTTTTTGAATTTTGTTGAAGCACTCACATGCTTACTCTAATATTTTGTTCACAGAGCCTAGTTAGCTCAATTTCAACGTTAATTTGTGAAGCTCTGAGTTCTGTTAGGGGATTTTCTGGTTGAATATCTAGCTTATTCTGTATGTTCGGTAAACAAATTAAAGCCGAATCAAAAATTTCATCATACTGCTCTGCTTCATGCACACAATTGATTATTTCCTCCACATCTTGCGGCGTATCTTTTAATATTGCTCTTATTTGGTTTAGGTTTTGACGAATTTTTTCCTGATATCCAGCAATTCTCTCTTGATATATATCAATCATTTTTTGACATGAGGTGCCTCTAAATGGGTGTTCTGCTTTTTCCTTTATGTAGGAGCTCTGAAAATTTTTGCAATTAAGGACTGCTTCTCTACATTTTTTTATGTCACTAATTATACTGGTTATTGACTTACTTGCTTTCTCATGCTCTTCTTTTTTGATTATACATTCATTCTTTGTTTGGCTCATTTTATCATACAGATTTCTGCATTCTTTATATGATACCAGCGGTTGTAGTATTCCTTCCTCTACACCTTTATTATAAAAATTCTTCAACTCATCGCTTGATAGTATTCGTATAGCATCTTCCCTTTTACCTTGTGATTTAGGATACTTTTTGTTCAGTGAACTAATATAATTTAATAGGAAACTCTTAGTTAAATCTTCCTTTTTAACTTCTGATAATTTTTCTAGTGTTTCTATATATTTCAAAGTTTCCGCAAAAAGCTGCGCACCAGATGTAGCAAATCCTGGCAGTGGTTTGCTCTGCGCCTTATAAAAATCGGTTTGTAAAAAATCTTCGGCTTGTTTTTTTATTACTGAAAGTTCATTGAAGGCTTTTTCTGGATTGATTTTTTTTAAAATACTAGTAGCTTTTTTAATCGCTCTTTCTCTCTTTTTATTATCTTGTTTTTCGTTTAAGATTAAGCTTTCAGCTTCAGTAAAAGCATTGCCTTGGGCACTTTTGGCAATATTACAAACAACGTTTTTTACAACTTGCTTAGTTGCTACATAATCTATTTCCTTTGTAAAGCAATCAATAAATAGCTGCCAAATTTTTTTGTTAACGGACTTACTTGTCTTATGTTCTAAATCTTCTACATCTTTGAATCCTAAAATAGTATAGAGATTTTTTTCAATTATTGGTTCAGCATGTTGTTTTGCCACTTTACCTTTTATATTGAATAGAAATTCACTAATCTTAGTTGTGCCCATAATATTACCTCACAATATTAATGTTATATAATATAAAGTATAAAAGCTTAATGATTAATTTTTACTTACTATTAATATAATTGAAGATTAACTTTGTTCCTATATTAAAACTTTAACTCCCAATTTATTATTAGTAATATCATTATATGAATCTTATGCCTGAATTTGGGAATATATTGTTATTGGTAGCCTGTTTGTTATCTTTAACGTATTTGTTTCTACCGTTTAGTTCTTACCGATTCGTCTCCTCTGCCATATTTTTTTTTGTGTCAGCATCAATGGCTATTTTGATCTACTGCCACATTAAAAATGATTTCTCACTTGAAAACGTATATTACCACTCACACACAACAAAACCTTTGATCTATAAGATTTGTGGTGTTTGGGGAAATAAAGAAGGGTCTATGTTGCTTTGGACCTTAGTGCTTGTCATGTATTTATTACTAAT
Organism: Wolbachia endosymbiont (group A) of Limnophora tigrina; assembly: GCF_964263225.1. Classification (NCBI taxonomy): domain Bacteria; kingdom Pseudomonadati; phylum Pseudomonadota; class Alphaproteobacteria; order Rickettsiales; family Anaplasmataceae; genus Wolbachia; species Wolbachia endosymbiont (group A) of Limnophora tigrina. Next base: position 1,574,231 of record NZ_OZ181654.1, on the reverse strand, counting down.
GGATATTTATATACCTTCTGTCATCCCAGTGCCCAGACACTGGAATTTAATTGCAAATGAGTACATCAAATGGCAGTGTAATAAAAACTGGATTCCAGTGTCAAGCACTGGAATGACACCAGAACGAACTAATGGTAGTAAATTAAAAAAAATATCTCTTATCACCCAAGGCTTGATTTGCTTTTGTTTTTTACTGTTCACTTTACTTGAATCCAGCCCCTTCACTAAAATGCCAGGCATTGAAACAGATGGACTGGGTTTTAATCCGATATTGCAGGATATAGGCCTTGCTATTCATCCACCGGTATTATATTTGGGGTACCTTGGATTTAGCGTTCCTTTTTCGCTCTCTATAGCTGGATTAATTTTAAATACTGAAGGAAATGTTTGGGCTAAAATTGTCAGGCCTTGGGTACTTATTTCTTGGTCGCTGCTCACTTTGGGCATCAGCTTGGGTAGCTGGTGGGCATATCGTGAACTCGGTTGGGGTGGATTTTGGTTTTGGGATCCAGTGGAAAACGTTTCTTTGATGCCGTGGCTAATTGCAGTGGCGCTGACACATTTGTTGCTCGTTGTACGAAATTTCAATACTTTAAGGAATTTTGCTATTTTACTTACGCTCACAACTTTTATATTGAGTGTGACTGGAACATTTCTAGTCCGCTCAGGAATACTTACCTCAGTGCACACGTTTGCAGATGACCCAAGATATGGACTGTATATATTAGCTCTACTTGGTGTAATTACAGTCAGTAGCTTAGTAATATTTGTAGTGTTTACGAGAAAGAATCACACATCTTTCCAGTATTCGATATTGGAATCTGAAAAGAAATCTGCTACTCAAGTGACAGAGGGTAGAAGATTCTTTTCACGCCTTACGATGATGCTGATGAACAATTTATTATTCATCACTGCCTTTTTCATCGTGTTTGTTGGCACTTTATACCCTACAGTGCTTGAGTATTTAACCGGTGAATTAATTTCAGTTGGAGCACCATATTACAATTCTTTATTTAACTCTATTGCACTAGCTATTCTAGTGCTCACCATGATAGGGCAATACTGCAGTTGGCAGGGAAATAGTCTATTGCCAATATTCCGTGAATATAGATTTTCATTTTGTAGTGCTGCAGCTATTTTGCCGTTTATCTTTCACATGGAGCTAATGATTGTGCTATCAATTACCATCTCCATAGCGTTATTAATCTTTGTTTTAGAAGCATATAGTAAAAGAATTTGTTTATTTAAGGTAGCATTTGGTGAATCAATTTTATTAGCAAGAAGAGTTTCTAAGTCCTACTATGCAATGATGCTTGCTCATGCTGGAGTGGCAATTCTAGTGCTTGGTATATCTTATTCAGTTGGTTGGCAGGAGAAAAAAGAAAACTACTTGGGAATAGGAGACAGCATAACAGTCAATAAATTTAAAGTTACTTTACGAAATATTGAGCTAATAAAAGAAAAAAATTTCCATGCAGTGAGGGGTACAATGGATATCAGGAATTTGCTGAATAATAAGATATTAGGTGAAGTAACTCCTGAATATAGATTTTACCTTGCGGAAGGTCAGAAAAATGTTGAAAGCAGTATCTACCACAATTTATTTTCTGATATTTATGTTGTAATTGGAGAGATTGATAAGAGTAAGAGCAAAATTGCAGCTAAAGTGCACTATAAACCTGGAATGTCTATAATCTGGCTTGGATCCTTTCTTATCGCTTTTGGTTCGCTCCTTGCTGCTTTGCCTTCTAGCAAAAAAGTAGTTCCTTCAGTATCATAAAGTTTGCATTTTTTTGCAATTTAAACTTAAGCTAAGCAACACTAACCTTGCTGGCGAATTTTCTCTATGTTCTGTTGTACAATAGGAAATAAAGATATATTTTCTAATGAAGAACTTACATGATATATGGAATCTACTTCCTCAGGCCTTTTAAAATATCCCTGCTTAATAGCGTCGTAGACAGAAGAACCACCAAGCAAGCAGTTCTCACCTAACTCTTCTTTATAATTTTTAAACTTTTCCAATATTTCCTCCTTGTTACTCACTTCTACTATAATTTTTCCTTCATCTTGGACATCAGAATACAATCTAGCATCTACTTTTCCCAAATCAGTATGAAAAGTCAGTACTATATTACCTATAAGGTCAGTATAATTTCTTACCCCACCTTCTGTTAAAATTTCTGTCTCGCTTTCACCGATTGCTATCACGTCTCTTCGAAATTCTGTGCTTTCATCTGTTCCATTTACGATTTTTGCAACCTCGACTATACTATTCTTTGAGTATTTCAAGTAGAAAGTGAAGTTGTCCATTTTTGCCTCTTTTACCTTACCAGTAGTTGCGTTTTTTGCAGCTTCCAAAAACCTTAGAGAGTAATGTATATAGCTTTTACGTGCTTCTTTAAGATTAGCTTTGTGGTCTTTAAACTTCTCTAGTTTATCAATTACAATTATACTACTTAGAGTTTCAAATACTGCACCTCTTTTTACCAAATTACATACTATGCGACTAGCAACTTCTATGTCCCTTTCACCTTGAAAAATCTTTAATTCACTAATTCTTCTTATTACATAATCTGTAAAATTATACCTACTCTCATAAGTATTTTCATATATATTTCCCTCACGAGTAAGATTGAACCTTACCCTAGATTTTATAGCTTCATTTACAACCTGTTCTAGCTGATTTATGTCTTGAACTTCATCTAATTTACAAAAATATTTACCTGGATCTTGCTCATCTAGTAGAAAATCCTCCCCCCATAGATTTACACTTTTGCACAAATACTTTTTTCCATTATAGTCAACTTGTGTTTTTTTACGAAAAGTTCCATAAATAACATCATCAGTTAAAAAGTACTCTTTAATATTAAGGTTGGGATTATTAACTGCAAATTCTATTGGGGTTTTACCTTTTTTATCCTTTATATCAAGATTAGCTCCTTTCCTTAGAAGCAATTTGATAATTGTATCACAATGACCAGAACGAGTAGCATAATGTAAAGGTGTTCTTCCTGTGTCGTCCTTTTCATTAGGATCAGCACCTGAATTCAACAGTAAATCTATGAATTCTCCCGCATTGCTACATTCCATACTTGATAGAATATGCAGTATTGTCAGTTTAGATTCTCCTCTTTTAAGGTTGAGGATGGTTTTTAGATCTTGATTACTTTTATGATCCAGTAAAAATTTTTTAATTTTTTCAACATCGTTCTTATAATCCTTATAAGTAACATGTGGAAAGTCTTTAAAAGTACTTAAGAATTTTTTATTCAACTCCTTCTGACTCTCTGTTAAGTTGGACATGTCAACAAGCCACGTAGATATCAACTTACCAAATGCACCTCTTTCAGCAATATCAGTTAAAGAACAGTCATTGCGAAGTACCAGTGAGTATTTAATCAATTCATATTCATCATCCTCTTGTTGCTGTGTTTCTTCTGCTTTCTTAGAGTGCTTAAAATCATTTTTTATTAATTCAATCAAGAGCTTTAATGTGTTAAAACTTTTATGTCCCAATAAAGGATCTGCTTTGTTTTCAAGTAGAATTCTTGCTATTTCTGAATAGCCATTTCTAATAGCCCAGCATAACGGAGTACGCCCGTATTTATCCGCTATGTCAACAGCAGCTTCCTTTTCTATGATAGCTTTTACTATTTCCACTTGGCAATTTTCAGCAGAAACAGCATGATGTAATGCAGTACTCTCAGCCTGACTTACTGCATCAACATTAGCTCCCGTGTCTAATAGGAGTTCTACTATCTCTTTATTTTCATTGTGAGCAGCACAATGCAAAGGAGTACACCCATTTTGATCTGCTGTATTAACATTAGCCCCGTTTGCTATGAGAACTTTTATTATCTCTGTATAACCAAAGCGAACAGCAGCGTGTAAAGGAGTTATCTTAACTTTACCTACTGCATCAACATTAGCCCCCGTGTCTAATAGGAGTTCTACTATCTCTTTATGTCCATTGTGAGCAGCACAATGCAAAGGAGTACACCCATCTTGATCTGCTGCATTAACATTAGCCCCGTTTGCTATGAGAATCTCTACCACTCCTATACTACCACTTGCAGCAGCAAAGTGTAAAGGATTCCATCCATCTTGATCTGCTGTATTAACATTACCCCCTTTTTTTTTATTAAAAGCTCTGCTATCTTTACAAGATCATTTCTAGCAGCTATATGTAACAATGTACTTTGATCATCGAATGTATAATTTATGTTAAATCCATTATCTTGCCACTTTTTATACGTGTCTGGATCTTCTTTTTCCAATTCCTCTTTTACCCTTTCGATTATATTGTTCTCATTTAAGTCACTTATTGTCCTTAATATTTTTAACAACCGTTCATATTCCATAATTCTACCTCAAACTATTTGTTTTTGTACTATAGCTAAAAAAAATTATTGATCCATAATAAAATAACCAACACCAGAGTAAGTGGTTTGCTGCTAACATATTTAAAAATGTTATGAACTTAATAAGAGAAAAAAATACCCCTGTAATGGAGCAATATTTAAATTTGAAAGCTCAATACACGGATCATCTATTGTTTTATAGACTGGGCGATTTTTATGAATTGTTTTTCGATGATGCTATTAAAGCTGCGAAATTGCTGAATATAGTGCTAACCAAGAGGGGCAATTCAAATGGGCAAGAAATACCAATGTGTGGAGTGCCAGCACACAGTAGTGAGTCTTACCTGCACAAGCTAATAGATTTAGGATTCAAAGTAGCAATCTGTGACCAATTAGAAACTGCTGATGAAGCAAAAAAGAGGGGCTATAAATCCATAGTAAAACGTGATGTAGTGCGAGTTGTAACTCCAGGTACAATTATAGAAGATTCACTACTGGAGGATAAAAGCAATAATTATCTCGCATCCATAGTTGAACAAAATGACGAATATGCTATTAGTTGGCTTGAATTATCGACGGGAAAATTTTTTCACATTTTAACGAGTTTGAAAGCTCTAGATAGTGATTTATTGCGTATATCACCAAGAGAATTATTAATTTCTGAAAAATTCACTGAGGACGAAAAAATTAGATCGATTTTAAAAAATTATAAAATATCAATTACGCAACACGCACAGAGCTTTTTTGAGTATAGTAAATCTCACAGAACGTTATGCGAGTTTTATAAAATCAGGGAACTTGGGAGTATAGGAAATTTCAGCAAAGTAGAAATCATGGCGTGTGGTGCACTGCTTGAATATGTCAGAGTAACACAAAGGGGCTCCATTCCAAGGCTTGAATTCCCAAAAACCTATAAGCAACAAAATTTCATGCTTATTGATGCTTCAGCAAGGAGAAACCTTGAGTTGTTTTCAACTCAATTTGGTGAAAAGAAAGGTTCACTAATTTCAGTTATTGATCACACAGTAACAGCCTCTGGTGGACGCCTGCTCAAACAAATGCTCGCTTCACCCCTTGCTTGCTCTAAGGCAATTAATTTGAGGCTCAGCACCGCTCAATTTTTTGTAAATAATCATGAGCCACGCAGAAAAATACGAGAGATATTATCTAACATTCCAGATATTGAGAGGTCTTTATCGCGCTTAATACTAGGGCGTGGTTCACCAAAGGATATGAACCTATTAAAAATAGGCCTAGGAAAAACTTTAGAGTTGTCTGAGTTTCTGTCTACCTTGCATAATTATTGTTTAAGTGAAAAATCAGAAATTAACTCTCAGATGTCATTCCAGTGCTTGACAAGAGAAAAGGAACCAGTGTCTACTACTCAGGTGATAAGTAGTGACGAAAGTGAACTAAGCACAATACATAAAAGCCTTGGCAATCATAAAGACCTATTTGAACTGTTAAATAGTGCTATACTTGATAATAACCTCAGTTCCGTGAAAGAAGGAGGATTTATTCACTCAAAATACAACTCAGAATTATCTGAGTTATCCTACATATTAAATAATAGTAATAAACTAATAACCAAACTCCGTGAATCTTATCGCGACCTAACTGGTATTGCCGCACTTAAAATATTACATAACAACATACTCGGTTATTACGTTGAAGTGTCGGCAAATCACAAAATAACTTCGGATATATTTATTCATAGACAAAGCTTAGCAAATAGCATGCGCTACACTACTAATGAGTTGAAAGAACTAGAAAATAAAATTCTTACGGCACGTGATGCTGCAATCGGCTTAGAAATGAAAATTTTTAGTGAACTGTGTAGTGAAGTCGCTAAAGAATCTGAAAAAATTGCTCTTGCTGCAAATGCTTTGGCAAAACTTGATATTAGAACCGCGTTTGCAGAGCTTGCAGTGCAAAATAATTACGTAAAACCCATCATTGATGACAGCAAAGAGTTCAATATCTGTAGCGGAAGACATCCAGTGGTTGAAGTTAACGATAAATTCATTGCAAATAGCATCAATTTAGCTGGTATACATCTAATTACTGGTCCTAATATGGCTGGAAAAAGCACTTTCTTGAGGCAAAACGCTCTCATTGCAGTTTTAGCTCATATGGGGTCATTTGTGCCAGCAGAGAGTGCGCATGTAGGAGTGATTGACAAGATATTTAGCAGGGTTGGTGCAACAGATAATATAACAGCTGGTTATTCTACCTTCATGGTAGAGATGATCGAAACAGCAACGATAGTAAATCAGGCAACAGATCGTTCCTTGGTGATACTTGATGAAATTGGTAGGGGCACAGGAGTGTATGATGGATTATCTATTGCACAGGCAGTGATTGAACATATTCACAATGTAAATAAGTGCCGCGCCATTTTTGCAACTCATTATCATGAATTAACTAAAGTAGGTGAATACTTAGAAAATGTGAAATGTTTTTGTATGAAAATAAAAGAATGGAACGGAGAGGTTATCTTTTTACATGAAGTAATTGAAGGCATTGCAGATGAGTCATATGGAATACATGTAGCAAAACTTGCTGGTTTTCCTGACTCTGTTTTAAATAGAGCAAGTGAAGTGTTTGAGGAGCTAAAGGCTTGAGGAAAGTAACATTATATTACTCCACAATTATGGAGTTTTAGCAATCTATGGCGCTTTAATTTTAGTCAGCTTTCTGAGTAGCTGAATTAACGTAGCATTGATCTATTGCCACATTGGTCAAGATTCCAATTCCACCACCTACAACTGCACCTACAGCTCCTAATGCTAGTTGAGTACCAATTCCAGCAGAAGACCCAATGATTAATGGAGCAAGAAAATATAATGCTAAAGCGCAAGTTATTGCAGCTACACTTATAACAGCCAGCTTTCTCGGACAAAAATTTTCTGGTGCCTCAGCACTAGATATGAATGATGATTGTGCGCCGTAGAAACACGAAAAGTGTTGAAGCTGTGCAGTAGATGAGGGAGGGCCCCTCGGAGCCGGTTTGCAAGAGCAGGCTTCAAACAGCCATAAGCTGCTTTGGTAAAGAGCTAAGGTAGTAAGCGTTATGGAAAAGGCACAATTATGTGTCATGTATGAAATAGAGAGACGAACGCAAGTGAACCACTGATGAAGTGTCGAAAGCGTAGAGACGACGTCAAAACCAGGGGGTAGTCGTTAACCTGGGATGAATCTACTGGGAGCTTGTTTACTGGGTAGGTGGCGTCCGGCATAAAAGTGGCGTGAATCTATTTTAGGCTATTGCATGGAACTACGGGAACCTGTCGTTTCGATGAAAAGGGAGAAGTCCAAAGAGCTGATCTCTGAGGATGAGAGTACCGATGCGAAAAACAGGGGCGGATTAGCTCGTAGTAGCGAAGAAGTTTCTGTAATGGAAATGGAGTGAAGGGGCTAAGTTATTTAGTTTTAATTATTTATCAACCGAAAGGGAGGAGTTAATGAATAAAACAAAGTCTTTTGATATACCGAAGCAACTTATTTGGAGAGCTTATAAACAAGTATCGAAAAATAAAGGTGCAGCAGGTGTAGATGAGGTCTCGATAACAAAGTTTGAAGAAAATCTAAAGGATAATCTATACAAATTATGGAATCGGATGTCATCCGGAAGTTATTTTCCAGAGCCGGTAAAAGCTGTTGCGATACCAAAAGATACAGGAGGGCAAAGAATTTTATGTGTGCCTTCAGTATTCGACAGAATAGCGCAAACAGCAGCTACAATGTATCTTGAGCCGTTAGTAGAACCGAAATTTCACGAAGATTCATATGGTTATAGACCAAATAAGTCTGCACTGGATGCGATATACACAGCACGGAAGAGATGTTGGAAAAATGATTGGACGGTAGATCTTGATATATCTGGATTTTTCGACAATCTGGACCACGATTTAGCACTGCAGGCTATCAAGAAACACACAGACTGCAAATGGGTCATACTGTATGTTGAGAGGTGGATGAAAGCCCCCATTCAGCAAGCAGATGGCAGTAGGGTAACAAGGGATAAAGGAGTTCCGCAAGGAGGTTCAATAAGCCCAATCATTTCAAGCATATTTATGCACCATGCCTTTGATATGTGGATGAAACAAAATTATCCAACAGTACCATTTGAAAGATATGTAGATGATGCGATAGTGCACTGCAGAACTAAAAGACAGGCAGGATTTATGAAAGTAATGATTGAAGAAAGATTGGCTAAGTGTAAATTGAAGTTACATCCTGAAAAGACACAGATTGTGTACAGTAAGGATGATGATAGAAAAGAACAATTTCCTAAACAAAGCTTTGATTTTCTAGGTTATACTTTTAGACCTAGAGTAGCAAAGAATAAGATGAGGAATTATTTCATCTCATTTCTACCTGCAATTAGTAACAAAGCCAAGAAGAAGATCAAGAAAACCATAAAGTCATGGAGAATACATCGGATTACATGGACCACACTAGAGGAAATATCGAAGAAAATAGATCCAATAGTCAGAGGCTGGTTTCAGTACTATGGCAGGTTTTATAAATCAGAGATGTATCCATCTCTCAGAAATATAGAGAGATACCTCATAAGATGGGTCAGGACAAAATATAAGAAACTTCGTGATCACGGAAGACTAGCAAAGCAATTTCTAGGAAAAGTGAGAAAGAGGTCTCCAAGTATTTTCTATCATTGGACACTTGGGTTAGGATCAAAAGGCTAAATAATGGGAGCTGTATAAGCCGAGAGGTTTCCGTGCAGTTCTGCGAGAGACTGGTGGGGAAGCTCCGCCGGTCTACTCTCCTTACTAGATTTTTTCTACTTTCATGATCTAAAAAGCCACTCACTGTTCTCATTATAGGACGGGTAGAGCGGTCACCAGTTAAGTAAATTCTATCTCCCACTATATCATGAAGCTCTTTAACTTGAGCTTTATATTCATCCCAATAGTTTGATAACTCTTGTTGGTCATTGAGAAGATCTGGTTTATTTGAAGTTGTTAACCAGTGTGAGTCATGTTCCAAAATATATCGAATTGTAGCTTTCCCTATATCTATATGCCCTTCAGTAATTGCATACTTTAAAACACCTTCTGCTTTTTCCCTTCCAACATTAAGATCAGCACCAGCTTTTATTAATAATTCTACTATCTCTGGAGTGTCAAAAAATATAGCAGTATCTAGAGGAGTTTTTTCATTACAATCTTTGATATTTGAGTTTGCTTTTTTTTCTATTAAATAACTTATAAATCCTAAAGCTCTATTAGCTTTTTCAGGATTTAGGTCTTTATTATTTCTGTATACTCTAATTGCAAAGTGCAATGCAGTTTGACCCTTCAGCGCATTAGCGTCTATGCCTGGTCTCCAATAGCCATCCTGTTCTTGATTTACTATGTTTACATCCGCACCGTTTTCTATTAAAGCCTTAGCTCCTTCGAAATTGCCTTTTGCAGTTTGCAGATGAAGTAAGTAACGACCAAGATGATCAGTTGCATTAGGATTTGCACCTTGTTCAATCAAATACCTTGCAATTTTATCATTAAATTTGTGATCATAAGTTGCAGATTCTAGTGGCTCAGGATTTTGCGATAACTCATTTTTAGCTATTGATTTATTCATCTGACAGATTGATTTGACTAACTCTAAATCTTTTTTCATAACTGCCTTTCCGACTGCAGTGACGAATTTTACACCTTGCTCTATTAGATATTTAGCCATTTTACTATCAATAGCATAACCTAATAAATTTGTACCATTTTGGGAATTAATCTCAGCAACAACATCTTTAATAATAGAGCTGTTTTTCTCAAAAATTGATTTTACTTTTTCTAAATCATTTTTGGTAACAGTATCAACAAGATCTTTTATTACAGCATTCACCCTCTCTTTTTTAGCTAAAATTTCTTTTAATTCTTCAGGGTTCATAAATACACCTCAACACACATAATAAAAAAGTATATCTAAATCAGAATTGCTTGTAAAGGATCTTTAGATATTATCTTGCCCAAAGGTTAATTTATTTTATAATCTTTTTGTATTCTAGAAATTTCAATTAAATGAACTGTTATAAAACTCACGAGTGTAATGAATTAAGGAAGAATGATGTAGAAAAGGAAGTTATTCTCTCTGGTTGGCTGTATCGCAAACGTGACCATGGTAACCTAATCTTTGTTGATTTAAGAGATTTTCATGGGATTACTCAGTTGGTATTCAATAACGATAAAGATTTTTTTGATGAAATTTCGAATTTAAAATCAGAAAGTGTGATTACTGTCACAGGAATAGTCAAAGCTAGAACTGAAGATACGGTAAATAGCTCTATTTCCACAGGAGAAATTGAAGTTATAGTTAGTAATTTACAAGTTGAATCTGAAGTTGAGTTCCACTGTGATGAAGAAATAGCAAAAGAAGAAAGGAGTATATTAGCAAGTATCGCCGGTGAGCAAGAATACCCAGAAAACATGAGATTTAAATATCGTTTTCTTGATTTAAGACGTGAAAAGGTTCGTAATAACATTATTCTACGTTCACAGATCATTTCAGAGCTCAGGAGGCTCATGATAGAGCAAGGATTCTTAGATATTCAAACTCCAATACTTACTGCCTCTTCTCCTGAAGGTGCACGTGACTACTTAGTGCCAAGCAGACTAAATCCTGGTAAATTCTATGCATTACCACAAGCTCCGCAGATTTTTAAGCAGTTGCTTATGGTTTCGGGGTTTGATAAATATTTTCAAATTGCACCTTGTTTTCGTGATGAGGACGCAAGGGCTGACCGTTCTCCTGGGGAGTTTTATCAGCTAGACCTTGAAATGTCTTTTGTAACTCAAGAGGATATATTTCAGGTTATTGAGTCTACTTTATATAAAGTGTTTGCTAAATTTTCTCGCAAGTCTGTCGATAAAGATTTTCCACGTATTACATACAAAGAAGCAATGCTCAAATATGGATCTGATAAGCCAGATCTGCGTAATCCATTGTTAGTTAGCGATGTTACAGAAATTTTCCGTGATTCAGAGTTCAATATTTTCAAAAGCAATATTGAACGCGGTATGGTAGTGAGAGCCATCCCTGCTCCTAAAACAGCAGAAGAACCTCGTAGCTTCTTTGATAAAAAAATAGAACATGCGCAAAAAGAATTCGGTGCTAAAGGTCTTGGATATATAACGTTTGATAAAGATGGCATCGCAAAAGGGCCAATTGCTAAATTCCTTGATGAAAATAGGCTAAATTCTATAAAAGAAATAACGGATGTAAAGCCTGGAGATAGTGTATTTTTTGCTTCTGATAAGGAAAATGAAGCAGCAATAATTGTAGGGAAAGTGCGCGCTCTCTTAGGATCAGAACTAGGTCTTATAGATAACGACATATTTAAGTTCTGTTGGATTATTGATTTTCCATATTTTGCGTATGATGATAAAAGCAAAAAAATTGATTTCTTTCATAACCCATTCTCTATGCCACATGGTGGCTTGAAGGATTTAGAAGAAAAAGATCCACTGGACATCCTTGCTTATCAATATGATCTTGTTTGTAATGGAATAGAGCTTTCAAGTGGAGCAATTCGTAACAACAAACTGGATATAATGTATAAAGCTTTTGCCATTGCAGGCTACAGTAAAGAAGAAGTTGATACAAAATTTGGCGCACTTGTACGTGCATTCAGGTTTGGTGTGCCCCCTCATGGTGGAATAGCACCAGGGATTGATAGAATGGTTATGCTACTTGCTGATGAGCCAAACATTCGTGAAGTAATCTGTTTTCCTATGAATCAGCAAGGAGAGGATGTTCTAATGGGTGCTCCTTCTGAAGTGGACAATAAACATTTACGTGAGTTATCCTTGAAGGTTATTGAATAAAAATTTTTATAGCGGAGTGTGGTAAACCAGAAATCATGAACAATATTCAAAAAGCAATACTATCAAGCATAATCTGCAATATGATTATATGGTATGAAGTAACTCTGTTTGGAGTTTTAACTCATATAATAAGCAACGTTTTTTTTCCTTCAGAAAGTGATTATTTAAGCACAATCAAATTTCTTGGCAGTTTTGCAATTGGATTTGGATTTAGACCATTTGGTGCATTTATTTTTGGTTACATTGGAGATAAATACGGCAGGAGGAAAATTTTACTGACTTCTGTAATATTAGCTTCGATATCATCCACCGCAATTGCGGTTATACCAGGCTTTAAAGAAATAGGAATATTTTCTCCTATATTACTTCTGCTTTGTAGAATAATACAAGGAATGGCAACAGGAGGGGAAACGAGTATCAACTCAGCCTTTTTAATAGAGCATTCAAGCGATAAAAAAAATCTAGGCTTTTTAGGTAGCATGAAAGCTTTCAGTGGTGCTCTTGGTTCTATTACATGTTTTGTAATGATAGCTATTTGCAAAAAATTTACAGGTGAAAATTATGAGATTTGGGGCTGGAGATTGCTCTTCTATTTCTGCTCTGTTATGGGCGTAATAGGCTTCTTAATAAGATACATAATGGAAGAGAGCCTAGCATATAAAATTCATGATCAAAATAGAAGCTTATCTGATTCTCCATTTTTAGAATTAATCAGGGACTATAAAAAGGCATTTGTGATAGCAATTGGACTTGGCATTGCTCAAAACGCAATTGTTTATTCAGTAATCATGTTTTACAACATATCTGTAAAAGAGCTTATTCTTTCAGATATTGATATTAAAAATGTAGTAAGGATTATGGTTGAAATTACATTTGGGACGTCTGCAGTGCTGTTTGCAATACTGTCTGATAAAGTTGGAAGAAAAAACGTGATCATTCCTACATTAGTAACTCTAGCTTGCGCCGGTTTGCCGGCACTTTCACTATTATCATATGATAACCACTATATTGTAACGCTCACTTTTCTATTAATAAGTGTGCCGATAGGCGCATCTTTTGGAATATATAATTCTCTCGCCTGCGAGTTATTTCCAACAAAAGTTAGATGCACTGGCTTTAGCCTCGCACATAACATATCTGCAGGTATTTTTGGCGGCCTTTCTCCATCGATATGCATGTGGCTTATAGAAAAAACTGAAACAAAACTTGCAGCAGGCATTTATCTTACTATCTGTGCATTAATTAGCCTAATATCTGTACTTCAAATTAAAGCCAAAGATAGAAAAGTTGATTGGTGAAATCGTTTCAGTTGAAAGATAGCACTTCAATAGATTTTTCGATGTGCCTAGGGATAGGAGCAGTAATAGTGATTACTTTATTATTTGGCAATTTTAAAGATAAAGAATGCGAATGAAGGTGGATCTGATTTACTACCCCATCGATAAAAGCTTTTTTACCACCATATTTACCGTCACCAAGAATAGGGCAATTTATATGAGCTAAATGTGCACGCAACTGATGTGTCCTGCCGGTAATTGGTTGTAATTTTAAATAAGCAACATTATGTTTTAATCTTGATATAATTGAAAAATGCGTAGTGGCATTTTGAGGTGAGTCTTCATCAATAACTACTTTTTCTTGCCCTGAAATATATTTTTTCACCAACGGGTAGTCTATTATTCCATTATCTTTGCTCGGTATACCAGAAGTTAATGCTAGGTAAGTTTTTTTTATCCTCCGTCCTTTAAATTCTTCCATAAGGTATCTTGCAACACTGGCATTGCGCGCGAATATTATTACTCCGCTTGTATCTCTATCAAGTCTATGGACAATTTTAAATACTTCCCCTTCTCTTATTTGGTCAAGCAAGTCACTAATGCTAATTTTTACCTTTATACCGCCTTGAACGATTATTCCTGCTGACTTGTTTATAGCTAATATATACTCGTCTTCATATAGTATGTTGTCTCTCAGTAAATTTACTAATTTTTCATTATATTTACGATCAGAATTAGTGTTTTCAATATAATCTAAGTATCTTATCGTTATAGTTTGCCCAGAATTCACTCTATCGCTGGATTTTGCCGTGCAATTATCAACCTTGATTAATCCTTTCCTTAAAGACTTCTCAATTGCAGATTGTTTCAAATTGGGAAAAATTCTTCTAATGTACCTATCGAGCCTAACGTTATTGTCTTCTACTAATATGGTTTTGATACCTTCTGACATCTTACTTATAAAAATTTTATTGTGTAAACTAAAATCTAACATACCTAATGTACTCCTCAGTTTCAGCTACTTGCATCGAGTGCTGCGTGCTGGAATTTAGAGGATTATTTAACTCTTTATAACAGCTTCATATTTTCCTACAGCTGAGTAAAGTGGTAACAATGATAGTTTCTCGATCATAGAGAGGTGAGTATTAGGCTCTTTAGTACTAGGGCCTGGACACGCTTCAGTGTTAGGCCCTGACTTCATACACTCAATGCCGTTAGCTAAAGATGTTACTCTTCCTACATTAACATTTTTAGTGCGATATGACCACCTGTAAGGACTATGTAATATTTGTTCTTTTACTCCATCCATTTCATCTGGACACGCTTTAGTGTTAGTCCCTAACTGCACACATTTAATGCGGTCAGTTATAAGTGCTACTCCTTTTCCATTAAGTTTAGCGTTATACTGTAATTGTTCAATTTGATTAGCTTGATCTCTTATCATACGTTCAAAGCTGATAGATAGATTATGTGATTCTATTTCTCTCAACATATGTGATTCTATGTGTTGCACTGTCATTAATTTTTTGTTTCTGAGTATACTTGATTCTAAGTCAAGCTGTGTAAGTATAGCTATTGCTCTTTGTTCTGCTTCCACTAGAAGATTACTTATACCTTGACGTTCAGCTAAATCTCTTACAGTTTCACCACAGTGATCAGGCAATGAAGTATTTGCGCGATAACATAGTAAGGTCATTACTACTATCCAGTGTCTACGTTCGACAGCATAAGCTAAAGGAGATTGCCCAGAGCTATCCTGTGCATTAACATCTACTCCATATAAAATTAAGATCCTTACTACTTCCGGATGGTTATACTTGGCAGCTTTATGTAAAGCAGTTGATCCTAAATCATCATCTGCATTAGCATTTACTCCAGCTTCTAATAGAGCATGTACCATTAGTGTATCACCATGTCTGGCAGCACAACGTAAAAACTCAGCTCCCATCAATTTCATCACATCCTTCCATATTCCAAGTTGTATCATAGTAGTTACTGCTTCTAGATAATTATATGGACAAATAGAAAGTAATATTTTCTGTGAATCATTCGTCTCAATACTTGCTCCATGGGCTATTAGATAATACATTACTTTTCTATTGCCTTTTGTAGCAGCACAATTAAAAGGAGTCCATCCCCATGCATCCTTATGGTTAACATTTGCTCCATATTTTATTAAGAGCTCTACTGCTCCCACATTACCATTCGTAGCAGCAATATGTAAGGGAGATCGTCCAATTAAATTATCCTCTAGATTAACATCTGCTCCATGTTCTGATATGCACTTTAATAGGTCTTCTAATATTGAAATATCGTTCTTTGTAACAGCCCAATATAGAGGAGTCCATCCAAATACATCTACTATCTCAATATTTTTGTCGATATTCTTGTCGTTTTTTATTATACAATCCACCATTGCTCTATCAACATTTGCAACAGCAATATGTAAAGGAGTAAGTTTAAGCGCCCCATTCTTCTTAACATCTGCTCCATTATTCATTAATAACCTTACTACTTCTTTATGGCCATTCCTGGCAGCTTCATATAAAGCAGTCAAGTTCATCAGATCTTCCACATTAGGATTTACCTCCTTCGTTACTAAGATTTTTATTATTTCTATATCGCCATTTACAGCTGGCTGATATAAAGTAGTCCGTTGAGATGAATCCAACAGATTAACATCTGCCCCTTTTTCTATTAGCTTGCGTGCTACTTCTATGTTCCTATCTTCAACAGCCCAATGTAAAGCAGTCCATTTGAACAACGGACTTGTTGCATTAATATCGACTCCTTCTACTTCAAGCATAGCATTGATTAAATTGTTCAGCTCAAAATCAATAGCTAAATATAATAACGTGTATGAAAAGCGTTCATGCAAACGATCTATTTCAAACCAATGATTTACATCAAACTCATTTTCCTTCCACTCTCTATACACATTTCCACTTTCTTTCTTTAGTCTATTTAGTGTTTCTAGTATCTTTTGTGTATCTAGCATCACTGGTACCTTTTCTGAGATCTTTCGTGCATTTAGCACATCCTCTAGCGCCACTGCTTTTGATTCTTCTGATGTCTCTTGTACACCTAACCTTTTTAGCATTCTTTTTACCATCTGTTGCGCATTTGATACCCTTGACTCCTTTAGTATCTTTTTTACTTCTTCTTTTGTCTGCGGTACATTTACCACCTTTAGTCTCTTTTTTAATGGCTCTTGTGTCTCTTGTACTCTTGTACTCTCGCCTGATACTTCTAATCCATGCGATATCTCTTCTAACATTCTTGATGTTTCTGCTTGCCCTAGTATCTTTACTTCCTTTAATAGCTCTTTTATTCTTTCAATTACATTGTCTTTACTTAAATTTACCTCTTGATCAATTACACCTAATATTATGTTACACTGTTCATATGTCATTACCATAGCTTTACCTCATACTATAGAGTATTTTTTGATGCTATATATTATGGTAGAATAGTCAACGCATTTTCCATAGCGTAACTTGAGAGTCTAAAAGGACTGTTATTAACTTACAGAAAACCAAGCTTGCCTGAAACCACTTAATTGATTATAATCATAGGTTTTAAGGCAGTAAAATGACAGCTTTTTTTCCTTTGGTTATTTTTTTAATCTTATACCTTGGAAGTGGTGTCTATTTTTCCTTTATTGGAATTGATAATCCGCTTCGCCAAGTTTCACCGGTGATTTGCCTACTACCGGCGCTATTTTTTGCTGTTGCATGCAGTGCAGGTAAAATTCAACGTAACATCGATACTGTCATCGAGGGTATGGGCGATAAAAACACCCTTACTATGTGTTTAACTTTTCTATTTTCTGGAGCATTTTCTGTGGTGACTCAATCAATTGGTAGTGCAGATACTGTTGCTGATTTAATTCTCAATTTCCTTCCAGCAAGATTACTACTGCCTGGAGTATTTTTGGCTTCCGCTTTTATATCAACTGCAATTGGTACGTCTATGGGAGTTGTTGTATTAATGGTACCAATAGCTGTTAACTTAGCAAAAAGTGGGGCTTTTGGTCTTGAAATAGGAACTGCAACTGTAGTTGGAGGTGCCGTATTTGGTGATAATCTTTCAATGATATCTGACACTACTATTGCATCTGTTTCTTCACAGGGGGCCACGATAAAGGATAAACTTAAAGTGAATTCTAAAGTAGCATTTGTTGCCAGCATTATAACGCTTGTCTATCTGGCAATTATGGCAGATAGTACAAAAATTATTCCTACATCAAATTTAGATTATTTATCAGTAATAAAGATTATTCCTTATATTTCTTTAATAATCATGGGGTTATTTGAAGTTACTACTTTAGTAACAATAACTATAAATATAATTGTTGCTAGTGTATTAGGGATGACTTTTTTTGACTATACTATCATTCAACTCTCTCATGACATATATGACGGTTTCAAAAAAGTAAACGAGATAGTGATATTTGCTCTATTTATTGGCGGATTGAGTCATATAATGTACAAGCAGGGTCAAAAGGCATTACACAAACTTATCGATGAAAGCAATATCACAAAAACTAAAGCTGAATTTGTAATAGCGGGCATAGCATCTATGTTTACTGTTTTAGTTGCTAATAATACCATTGCTATTTTATTAAGTGGCGATATTGCAAAAAGGCTCGCGCAAAAGCATAATATTCCGTCATACCGTAGTGCATACTTGTTAGACATTTTTGCTTGCGTTACAAAAGGCATTTTGCCTTATGGTTCCCAGCTGCTGCTAGCAGGTAGCATTGCTTCTGTCTCACCTATTTCTTTGTTAACACAAGTTTATTACTGCTTTATTTTAGCAGCAGTTACAGTAGGTGAAATAATCATCAATGGCAGACGTTGCGCGGCTACAACTTAATGTACGAAGATTTCTCTTCATATTACATTTTTGTGCCCATAAGAAACGAGTTGCCATTTTCATCAGCTACTTGGATAATAGATATATTCACAAAATTGTTCCATTTTTCTCAATAGATTTTGGTTTTCTTTTCCCCTTATTAGCAGAGCATAAAACTTAGCTTTTTAATAAATCTCATTTTAACTCCAATACACTAACTATGAAACAATCTATATTGCCATCAAAAACGGAATTTATATTGCCAACTTCATGTCCAGTCCTTAAATCCTTTACCATTTGATACGGATGCATAACATACGATCTGATCTGACTGCCCCAACCTATATCGCATTTCTTGCCATATTCTTCGGCCATTTTTTGTTCTTTTTTTTCCAATTCAATTTGATATAAACGTCCTTTAAGTAGTTTAAGTGCTTCATCTTTATTTTTATGTTGAGAACGACCATTTTGGCATTGAGCTACAACGCCTGTTGGAATATGCGTAATACGTACCGCGCTTTCAGTCTTATTTACATGCTGACCACCTGCTCCAGAAGCACGGTAAGTGTCGATCTTTAAATCCTTTTCATCCACAACAATATCTATTGAATCTTCAATCACTGGAGTTACTCCTACACTTGCAAAACTGGTATGACGTTTACCATTTGCATCAAATGGTGATATTCTAACCAATCTATGAACTCCACTTTCGCTTTTTGCCCACCCGTAAGCTTTTTCTCCGATGATCTTTATTGTTGTAGATTTTATACCAACTGCATCACCATCTAATTTTTCTACAACTTCAACTTTAAAATTGTGATAAATTTCTGCCCATCTTGTATACATGCGCATGAGCATCTCAGTCCAATCATTGCTCTCTGTTCCACCGGCTCCTGAGTGGATTTCTAAAAAGCAGTTATTGTTATCTGCTTCACCAGTAAATAAGGATTCTGTCTCTTTAAGTTTGATTAATTTCTCTAGCTTTACTAACTCACCTTTAACTTCAGAAAAAAATTCTTCATCATTCTCATCAATAGCAGATTTCATCAAGCTGATAGAATCGTTGTAATCGCTTTCTAGCTTTGAAAACGATTCTATTTCATGCTTAATTTTAGAGCGTTCTTTTAAAATCTCTTGTGCTTTTTGATTGTCTTGCCACAGATTATCATTCGACGCTTGAGAATCCAGCTCTTCAAGACGCAACTTCAATTTTTCTATGTCAAAGACACCTCCTGATAAGAGAAATACTTTTATTTAAGCCTTGAAAGTATTCAAGGATTTCTGGATGGGTTTTCATTATACTTTAGACTTTAATATATTTATTATCACTAACAATAACAGCAAACAAAATAGAAATTTAACCATATAATAGTTAATTCAAAATAATTTTATTATACTTGAATGTTCAATAAAATCAAGTGTGTATATTTATTAAAAAAATAAGGTAAAGTAATGAATATTAAAACAAGTTCTCATTATGGTTTAGACAAAAAGGCTATTGATGATTTAATAGAGTCTCTCGATAATCAAGAATTAGAGAATGTTCGTAATATTGTAAAAACGATAGATAGCGTTCAGTTAGCTTATTTTTTATCTACTTCGATCAGTGATCACAGGGAGAAATTAGTTAATATCCTCGATCAACATTTGTTAAGTGATGCCTTAGTACATGTAGTACCAGATTTACAAGTAGAGATCATAGAAATATTGGGAATAGAAAATACAGCAAAGTTACTAATGCTTCTTGATATAGAAGACATAGTAGCTATAGTGAAAGATTTAGATAGAAAGTCTATAGAAAATATACTTAACTACTTACCCAATGCAACTCAAAAATTAGTAGAGGAATTGTTATCATACCCAGAAGAAAGTGCAGGAAGGTTGATACATAAAAATATGGTTATAGCTCCATATTATTGGACGATAAATCAGCTAATGGAATTCTTGCGCAACTATAAAAAAATACCAGAAACATTTTATCAAATTTTCATCATTAACTCAAAATTAGAACCCATAGGCATTTTCAACTTAAATAAGGTAATATCTCACTCAGGAGAAACAATAATAAAAGAGATAATGAGTCAAGATATAAAAATAATTAAAACTGGAATGGACCAAGAAGAAGTAGCAAGAATATTTAAAGATTACGCTCTATTATCAGCTCCAGTAGTAAATAAGAATGGTAAAATTATAGGTGTAATCCTTATTGAAGATGTAATCAAAATTGTTCAACAAGAAGCAGAAGAGGATGTGCTTAAAATAAGCGGTGTATCTTCTAAATCTGATATAAATGCCCCTATACATAAAACTATAATTAAAAGACTACCTTGGTTACTGTTTAACCTCTTAGCTGCAACAATATGTTCTATAGTAGTTGGCTTTTTCGATAACGTAATACAAAGTTTTATAGTACTGCCAATAATTATGCCAATCATTGCATCGATGAGCGGAAATGCAGGATCCCAAACAGTAACACTAACTATCCGGGCAATCGCAACAAAATATCTAACTGAGCAAAATGCAAAAAGAATACTGATGAAAGAATTTTTAATAGGTCTTATAAACGGGGTGATCTTATCTACTATTTCATTAGTAGTGTTAGCAATAAGGTTTCACAATGTCAAAGTGGAGATGATTTTTGTGGTCTCCATGATTATGATGTCAATTATTGCAACGTTCATCGGAACTTTCATTCCTATAATGCTTCATCGTTTAAGATCCGATCCTGCTGTTTCGTCTTCAATCTTAACATCAGCAACAACTGATATTCTCTCAGCTCTTATATTTTTTGGTCTAGCCACGATCTTTTTATTAAATAGCTGAATCTTGCTATATAAAAAAATTGCTTTACAAGCTTTACCGTCCACGTTATCATTACTCATAGATGCATTGAAGAAGAAAAATAACAGTCGATAAAGAAATAAAAGTACATGAAACTGAGCTGCTTTAGTTTTAAAATAAAAACTAAAATAAGATGCTAAAGTATGCAAAAAAATTCTTGCTTTGCTAGATCTTTTTAGCTACAATGCAGTCTAACGTAATGAAAACATGGGGTGTGAGTTAGATGCATTGTATTATGTATATCACTCAGAAAGCAATTCTCGATTTTTTAAGAATATATCTATTTTAGTCAGAAGTCAAAAGAAAAGCACACTGTTACTCAGCAATTAAAGTTACTTAGGATTACCGTAAGGTTTCTACAGCAAATTGGTTTGGTACAGCTGCATAAGAATCAAATGTTGAAATCAATCTTCAGAAAAGAGGTTTACGACAAAACAATCAAAATATGAATATTAAAATATAGGCGGCTTTATGTTAGGTAAAGAAAATATAGGAGAACAAGTAGCAGATAATCAAATGGATTATGTAGATGCTGGATCAGCAATAGTTGATTATGAAAATATATTATCTAGTGAAGAACTTCAGTGTGGACGAAGTCAGGAGAGCCCTAGAGTAACAAGATCTTCATCTATAGGCAGCAGTAGTACATCGACTGATGATGAAGAAATGTTTAGCTGTATAAGCATTACAAGTGATGAAATAGTGAAAAAAGCAACTTTTTTTGTTAAGACTTTTGTTAAAGAATTCGAGGAAAAACTATCTGAATGTTCTAAAGAAGCAAAACCAGGTTCAAAAGTACGTAAAACAGGTAAAGTAGTAGCTAAGGTTGTATCAACTGTGGGTAATTATATTCCACCAAGTGTGGAGAAAGTAGGTACTTCTCAAGTTATGGAGTGTGTGAGTTTTGTTTCTACAAACCAACATAGGAAAAAAGCAAAAATATTTTCTACAATAGTTGCGCCTTCAGAAGGTAACTTAAGAAAGATTTTAATAGAAGCTGGCTTGGAAATTTTTCAAAGTTTTGAGAAGCAATTCACTAAAATTGTGGATACTAATCAGTTGTCTTGTAATAGGGGGATTGAGAAGTTAGCAATGGATACTGTATCCAGAGTAATAAATTACACTACATCTTGCAACGAGAAAGGAGAATTTCCCAATCTTCACATAACTAAAGGTGTTATTTTAGGTAAATCAAAAAGAAAGTACCCGTTTACTACACGTACTGGACATCAAGTAAAAGATAAACAAAGTGGTGAAATGTTGATGACTTCAGAGTTATATGAAAAGGTGGGAATAGAGAAAGCAGAGGGTGAGATTATTAAGTATTATCAATTGAAGGAGCATGACTTTGCTGAAAAATACGGCTATCGGCTTCCCTTTACGTGGGAATTAGAAAATTGGGAAGAGTTAGAACAAAAATATGTACTTAGTGCAACATCTAAAAAAAGAGAGTATGTGCGTATTTTAGATGAGGAAAAAAAGAAAGGATTGGCTAGTAGTATATTAAAAGAGATCAATGAAAACGATTCAGCAAAAAAAAAGGATATACAAGAACTGCGTGAAGAAATCAGAAATTTACGAATACTTCATGAAAAAGAAGGTAAAAATACATTTTCCTTTAATTTGGGCTATTTACCAAAATTCTTTATAAAAAGAGAAGTGATGTTAGACGAATTAAAAAAGAAGTTAGATAGTAAAAATCAAGAAGTAGAACTGTCACGAATGGTCTTGATTAATGGAGAATATGGAACAGGAAAAAGTGAATTAGCTAGAAGCTACGCATATAGTAAGGAGAGTAATATTTGGACAAAAGTTATATGGATAAATGCTAAAACATATGACACTCTTTTCAATTCATTTCGTAATTTAGCTAAAGAATTAGAAATTCCTACAGAAAATGATAATGATATGGATTTTAATGTTGTTCGAGATAGAGAAATAGAATCTATTGTCCAGGATGTATACCAGTATTTTCGAGACGTAAAAAGTCTTTTCATCTTTGATAACACCAGTAAGTATAAGGAGATCGAAAAATTTTTACCATCCTATTTTCCTAATTTGTTTTTTCATGGAGAAAAGCCTTATGTTTTAATTACTTCTCGTAGCAAGAATTGGGAAAAAGAAATAGAAAAGACACAGTTGAATGATGGATTTTCTCTAGGAGAAGCTATAACATTTATTGAAAGGGCCTTAGGGATAAAAGATAAATTAGAGAATCGCTATCTAGTAGAGTTAGCAGAAGCGTTGAATTATCTACCATTAGCTTTGGTGCAAGGAGCAGCATATATAAAACAAGAAAAGATTAGTATTAGCGAATATCTAAAACGCTATAATGAAGCAATACAAAAATCAAATCCTGATCTTTTGGAAGCATTAGGTATCACCAAAGAATTATTTACAACTTTGAAGCTTAACCTTAATAAAATAAGAAGAGAAAAAAATGTTGGGCAGCAATCGCATGATATTGTATCATATATGGCTTACTTGGATCCCAATCAAATTGATATAGAAGAAATTTTCCTCCGAAAGAAATCAGAAAAAGGTAAGCAACAAGTTTTGGATGCTCTTAATCTACTCAATAAGTTTTCAGTGATTGAGCTAGAGGAGTCAATAGCAAGAGTTCATAAAGGAATACAAAAAACAGTAAGAGTAGAGAAAGAACGAACAGGAATAGAAGAAGAAACTTTAAGAGAAATGATGACATCATTTTGCCTTACGAATCCAAATCACGTTAAGTCTGTTTGGAGTCATGCAAGTAAATATAGTAGATTAGTTAATGAATTTATTGATTCTATTTATGATGGAGGTACTATCTTACATTTGCTAGCCAAAGATGGTAATGAAAAGGTTATTAAGCTGATATTAGAGAAAATATATCCTGATAAATTAAGTAAAGTTATTAATGCTATTGATGAAAAGAATTTTACTTCTTTAGATTATGCTATCATACATGGTCACTTAGGTACTGTTCAGCATCTTGTAAGGAAAGGGGGTGATGTAAATCTAAATAACACAAAAGGTATGAATCCTTTGCACTTTGCTGCCGTATATGGTCACTTAGATATTGCTAAATACCTTGTAGCGCAAGGGGCTATAATAAAATCATTAAACAAAGATAGTATGTGTCCTTTGCACTTTGCTGCTATATATGGTCACTTAGATATTATTAAATACCTTGTAGAGGAAGGAGCTAGTATAAATATAAAGGATAAAAATAACATGCGTCCTTTGCACTTTGCTGTTATATATGGTAGATTGGATATTGTGAAATATCTTGTAGAGAAAAGAGCTAATATAAATCTACGTAGCAAAGAAGGTGAGAGTCCTTTGCACTTTGCTGTTATGCATGGTCAGTTAGATATTGTTGAATACCTTATAGAGAAAGGAGCTAGTATAGATAGACAAGATGAAAAAAATATGAGTCCTTTGGACTATGTTATTGTATATTCTAACTCAGAAGAAATTATTTATTATCTTGAAGATATGCACTTAGCTCCAGACTTAAAAACACAATCACATAAAAGAAACCTAGAGACATTTGATGAACATACACTACCTAAAAAAAGAAAATTAAAAAATATAAGTGAAGCATTGCAATTTGAAGATAAAAGCACAGTTAACTTAACTCATAGGTCACCTATATCTTCATTTAACAGCGTCTCTGTACAACCTGCAAACAAGGACTTAAGACTATAATTTTACAGTAAGCTATTTAATTTCATGAGGGGAATTTCAAAAAAACAGAGAAATAAAGTAATAAATTGATATAAATTCGCGTAGAACAAGTGGTAGACCAAGATCCCAAAACAAATTCTTCTCTCACTAGCTAATGTTGTTTGCTGGAAATGGTTATATTGTTTAAATTTTTAGCAATATGTAATACTAATTCATTAAAAAATGGAAAAGAAGAATTATGGTAAGAAAAGTTTATGCTTATCTTATAATAAAAGTGCAATAGAAATTTTCCTAAAGAAAGCAAAAATCGCAGAAGTATACAAAAAAAATATAAGCATTTATAGTACTCAAAAATGTAAGTACAGTAATGTTAAGAACTATTAAGTATTTATGCTGCATAATGTATCTATAGGTTAGAGGTAATTTATGAACAGAAACACACAATCACAGAAAAATATTCAATATAAAATGTTAATAGCGGCTGCTAATTATAAAGCATTTAGGGAAGCTGCTACTGAAGGTAATATTGAAACGTTGAAATTTCTATTGGACAGAGCGAAACTACTAGATTTACAGTGTAAAATGTTGGCAGTTAATGATTATGAAGTATTTAGAGAAGCTGCCGGTAATGATAATGCTGAAGTATTAGAGCTGCTGCTGAATAGAGTAGAATTACCAGAAGAACTACATACAATGTTAGCAGTGAAGAATTATGAAGCATTTAGAGAAGCTGCTGTTGAAAGTAATATTAAAGTATTGGAGCTTCTATTGGACAAAGCAAAATTACTAGATGTAAAGTATAAAATGTTGGCAGCTAATAATTATGAAGCATTTAGAGTAGCTGCTTATGCAGGGCACACTGAAGTACTGAAACTCTTATTGAATAGAACAGAATCATCAAATGTACAGCGTGAAATGTTGGCGGCTAATAATTATGAAGCGTTTAGAGTAGCTGCAGATGATGATGGTGATATTGAAACGTTGGAGTTTCTATTGGACAGAGCGAAACTACTAGATTTACAGTGTGAAATGTTGGCGGCTAATAATTACGAAGCGTTTTGGGAAGCTATCAGTGAAGGTAATATTAAAGTGTCGAAGTTGCTCCTGGATAGAGCAGGATCACTAGAAGAACAACATGCAATGTTAGCAGTGGAGAATTATGAAGCATTTAGGGCAGCTGCTGACAGTGGTAATATTAAAACGTTGGAGTTTCTATTGGATAAAGCGAAATTACTAGATGTACAGAGTAAAATACTCACTTTTACCCACAAATAAAAAAGTGAGTAAAATGGATACCAAATAAATTTGGGATTAAAATGAGTGAAGTAAGTACAAATGTGCAATATACTGATGGCTTAGGGGATAAATGGCTGGAAAGAGAGTTAAAACACGTTAATTTAGGAGATACAAGACTTAATAAGAGACTTATTAAAACAGGCTATTGTATAGAGGGTAAGGCGTCTGGATCAATTAATCAAAGCTGTAGTGGATGGAAAGAAGCTAAGGGTGCATACAGATTATTTAGCAATGAAAAGCTTAAGGATAAGGAAATTTATTCTTCCCATTACAAAGAAACTATGGAGAGAATGAAAGGAAATCAGTTTGTTTTTTCAGTTCAAGATACAAGTTATTTGGATTTTGACTCTCATATAAAAACTAAGAGGCTAGGTAGTATTTCTAAAGCTTATACGAAGCATAAAATGGGTTTACTGTTGCACAGTGCCTTAATAGTCAGCAAAGACGGATTGCCTTTAGGTCTATCTTCTCAACAATGTTGGGCACGTTCTATTAGGGAAAAAGAAACGTCACAAGAAAAAGCAAACAGGAAATACCGTACCTCCATAGAAGAAAAAGAAAGTTATAAGTGGATAACAGCTCTCAAAGAAAGCATAAACAACCTTCCTGCAAATGTACAACTTGTTACCCTTGGTGATAGAGAGGCAGATATCTTCAAATTTTTATGGATCACTGAGACATTAGGTAGTTTTTATGTAATCCGTAATCGAACTAATAGAAGATTTATCTGTACTGAAATTGGAAAAACAGATTTGCAAACACGCATCACTCAACTGCCAGTAAAGAAGAAAATTTCTCTAGAAGTTAATAAAGGTGGAAACCAAAGATCAAGGAAAGCTAATATTGAAGTTAAGTATATGAAAGGCTATATACCTATCAGATCTTCTTCAATTTATGGATCAAAAGACACAGTGCATAAAATAAGTGATAAAATCCCTGTATATGTGGTAAGTGCAAAAGAAACAAATCCTCCTGAAGGATTGGAAGCTATTGATTGGACTTTGCTGACTAATGTACCAGTTAATAGCACTTTAGATGCTATAGAAAGGATAAATTGGTATAAGCTAAGATGGAAAATTGAGGAGTATTTCAGGGTTTTAAAATCAGGATGTAAAATAGAAAGCTCTCGTTTAACTACAAAGGAAAGGCTACAGAAATTAATTGCTATAAAGAGCATTATTGCATTTAAAATTTTATATTTAACAAAAGTCGCTTTATCAAATCCCATGGAAACCTGTACTAAAATTTTAAGCAACGAAGAGTGGAAGGCCCTTTTCATACGTGAGCATAAAGTAGCTACATTGCCAGAAGAACCTCCAAACATAAAACAAGCTATTATTTGGTTAGGAAAATTAGGTGGATTTATGAATAGAAAAAGTGATAATTTACCAGGGGCTATGACTCTATGGCGGGGCTATGAAAATCTTAAGGAGAGCATAGTTATGCTTCACATCATGACCTCTCAAAATTGTGGGTAAAAGTGAGGGTTCAGTTCAGGTGAGTATGGAGGTAAATAAATTATAGTAATATTTTCTGGAATTTTTAGACTTTTTGACTTATGCCAACTGGCACAATCCATGATAAGAAAGGCCTCTTTGTTTCCCAAGCTTTTCGACATCTGTTCTAAAAATATGTTCATACAGTCGGTATTTACATATGGAAAAAGTAAGCTACAGTCCTCTCCGCTCCTGTAATTTACTGCGCTGTAAAGATAGAAATTTTCCCTACCAATTTTTACTTTAATTTGTGTTCTTGATCCCTTTTTAAACCATCCGTGCCCAACTTTCGAGTGTGTTCCAAATCGCGATTCATCGAAGAAAAATATCTCCTTTTTTGGGTTCTTCTGTACAATTTTATTGAGATTTTTTTTTGTACTCTTCTTGCTTGTTTTTGTCTTGTTTATGGTGCACTGGACGTGGCGTGATGTAAGAAAACTTCATCTTTTGTACTTCACTGTGTACTGTAGATTTACTAATATTTAAAGCAAATTCTTTCTGGATTTTTAACCTTACTTCCTTGATAGTAATGTTTGGATTTTTCTCCACCCACATCTCGATTTGCTTGCGTTGACTCTGGTTTAATATACTTTTTTTTCGCCGTTCAGGTGGGACAAACAATCTTTCTACCCTTCCAAATTTTAAATGTTTTATCCATTCTTTCAGCGCAGTTCTTGAGATACACCATACCCTTGCTACCTCTGATATACTATATTTTTTCGCTGCAATTACAGCCTGTAATTTTTTTGAAACATATGCGTTATTTCTCACCTTTTTTAACATTTCTTTTGCCAAGTTTACAACTTTTTCATCTAATAATTTTGACCTTAGTGCCATTCTTAACCTCAATGATTATACCTGCTTGAGTATAACTTCATCACACATATTGTCTATTTGTTTGTTTTGTAACTGGAGTTGGTATTACCAACAAAAACCTAGCATAACTTTTGTGCTCAAAAAATTTCCAGCATCAAGTGCTGGCCTGAAGCTTTAGCTGTAAATGTTAAGAAATTTACCAAGCGAAAAAAAAGGCAAAAAAATCCCCGTGTAACGAGTTTTGACCCTATAATAATGTAAATTGGCGCTGTAATAATGTGCTAACGCTTAAAATAAGCGCGTTTTGGCTGAATGTAGAAAAAATAAAAAAGACATGCAGCCGCTATAATTTTTATGTAATTTGCCAATAAATATCTGAGTTTTTTACTGAATTTTTGTTGTTGAACCCGCGCGGATCGAAAACAAGGATAAATACTCTTATTGTCATAATAAGGGGGCTGGCGCAGTTTGTCAAGGAAGTTTTATGCGAGAGATCTATTGAAATGCTCGTGCAAAATCATACTATTAATTAGTACACTATAAATTTAAAATTATAAATATGTTAAGCAAATTAGTAACTTTGCTATTAATTTTTATATTTCCTTTTTACTCATACTCATATCAGTTTAGAACCAAAGCAAAGCAAGCAATTGTCTTAGATTTAGCTTCAGACTCGTTCATTTTTGAACACAATTCCAGGGAAAAAATGGCCCCATCTTCAATGAGCAAATTGATGACTTTATATGTAGCTTTTGATTATCTAAAAGCTGGAATAATAAAAATGGAAGATAAATTTCGAGTAAGTAGAAAAGCATGGGAAAGGAAAGGCTCTTCTATGTTTTTGAAAGAAGGTCAATTTGTTACGGTAAAAGAACTACTTGAAGGAGTTACAATTGCCTCAGGTAATGATGCATGCATAGCGCTAGCCGAGGGTATTGCAGGATCAGAGGAGAATTTTGTTGCTGAAATGAATGAAGTTGCACAAGATTTAAATCTTAATGATAGTCATTTTGTTAACTCAAGCGGGTGGCCAGATGAAAACCATTTTATGAGCGCAAAAGACTTGGTAACACTGGCAAAAAGGATTTTTACTGATTTTCCTGAATACTATGATCTATTCTCTGAACAATATTTGACATATAACGATATTGTACAAAAAAATAAAAATCTTTTACTTTTCCATGATATTGGAGTTGATGGTCTAAAGACAGGTCATACAAGTGCTGGTGGTTATGGCATTATAGCATCTGCAAAACGGAACGATAGAAGAATTTTTGCTGTCGTGAATGGTTTGGACACCGAGAAAGAGCGAATAGAGGAAGCAAAAAGACTAATACAATATTCCTTAAATCATTTTAATACCAAGAAAATATTTGCTAAGGATAGCGTAGTTGAAGAAATAAATATTGTTTATGGAAAAGATAAAAAAGTGCCCGTTACAGTTGCAAACGATGTTACCATAACTTATAACCGCAGATTACATGATAAAATTAAAGTGCGTATTGAGTATAAAGATATGCTACCCGCACCAATTAAAAAAGGTCAAGAAGTGGGCAAAATTTTTGTAGAAATACCTGGTACTGAGCAACAAACTATACCTGTTTATGCAGCAAATGATGTGCAGGAATTGAGCTATATAAAAAAAATTTTTAGAAAGTTGTTTTAATCAGCAAATGTAAGTTAAGTAGACCTGAAATACTAATCTACTTTCAACCCCTCAGCATGTAAACTGCGTGGTAAAGATTCCAACTCTTTTGCAGCAGTGAGTTCTTTATTTTTTGCATGTATACCAAGCTTATTGAATTCTCGAGCAGCGGGAAATACTCTTGCCTCAAGCGAGCCAGCAGTTTTATTGTAATGGTCGACAGCGCTTTTTAAGCTCCTGCGTAAATTGTCAAAGTTTTCGCCCATTGTGCAGATTCGCTCATATAAAATATGGCCTAGTTTACTTATTTTCTTTGCATTTTCTGCTATCACCTCTTGCTTCCATCCATAGGCTACTGCCCTAAGCAGCGCAATTAAAGTTATCGGTGTTGCAATAATAACTTTTTTTTCTATTCCAATTTCTATCAAAGCTGGTTCACACTCCAGTGCTGCGCTGAAAACTCCTTCTCCTGTTAAGAAAAGTACTACAAGTTCTGGCGTATTTTCAAACTGATTCCAATATTCCTTTCTGCCTAGATCGTTTATATGTTTTTTTATTGCCAGAGAATGATTCTTCAATTTTTCCCTTTGTATCTGCAAATCATTTTGCGACATAGCATCCATATAAGAATCAAGTGGTACTTTAGCATCTATTATTATTTGCTTTCCTGATGGCATTTTTATTATCAAATCAGGACGCAACAAATTGTCCTCATTTTTATCAATTACTGAGGCTTGAGTCAAAAAATCGCAATATTCAATCATTCCCGCCATTTCTACTACTCTTTTTAGCTGCATTTCACCCCATTTACCCCTAATGTGAGGCTTCCTCAGGGCGTTAGCAAGGCTAGAAGTTTGACTCATTAATGCTCCAATTTGCTCCCTTAAACCTTCATAGGCCCCTACCCTCTCCTTCTCTAGGTCACGTATTTCACTATCGAATTTTTCTAACTTTTCTTTTATTGGAGTGACAACTTCGTTGATCGTTGCTTGCCTTTTTTTGAAATCACTTTCTGTTTCTTTTAGTTTACTATCGATTACTTCCTTCGCTAAATTCAGAAAATTATTGTTGTTTACCTGCAAAGCATCAAGAGAAAGCGCTTTAAAAGTATTTGTAAGCCTCTCCTCTGCTTTTGTCAGTAATTCTATTTCCTTTTTCTTTTCCTCACGCTCTTTTTGTAGAATTACTTCAAGCTCTGCTTTTTTGACTTTCAACCCAACTATCTCTTCATCCTTATTCAGTAAAGTTCGCTTTGCCTCTTGAAGCTCACGCTCTAATTTAAGTTCAAGATTTGCTTTCTCCTCACTTAGCTTTCTATTCTTTTTTACGACGAAAAAGAGAAATAACAGTAAAAAAAGAAAATTTAACCCGAGAACTATAGAATTGAGAAGCATCAGAATACAGAAAAAACCGCACTCACAATACTATCTAATTTTTCTATATATAAAAAAGAAAAAAGAGCATCAAATGAGGTACTCTTTTGTGAAGGATTTGGTTTACTAATTAATAATCGCCTACACTTGGATTAGTGACATAATGTCTTTTTATTAAAAATCTTATGTAATAGTTATTTTTATCATATCAAATAGCACATATATTAACAACTCGATTTTACTCTCATTGCTTACTATTTACCACATTACAACACTTACAAACCGGTTATTTCATTAAAAACTTAGCTTCAGCCCAGCCAAAAGCACATACCCGGAGTTATTACTTTCGATTTCAGGTTCTTTGGTACTAAATTTTACAATATCTAAGTAGTATGAAGTGCCAAGAGCTAATGGATATTCAAGACTGAAAGCCTGTGATGTTAATTCGTTTGTACCTTTGCCTACAATATCCCTGCTACTACTAAAATATGTTAAGCTCACTTTACGAGAATCAGAATGATAAGCAACACCTGCATTTATATAATTCATATTACTTGTTTCAGGACTACGTTTCTCACCAGATTTACCGCCATTACCGTACGAAAAAATGCAATCAAGTTCAAAAAGTTTTAGCTTCAAGCCAAAATTCCAGTGTAGCAATTGATTACGGCATTTATAATTTTCAGAAGTACCATCCGAGCAATCAGTTAAATTTTCTCTTGCAAACTCACCAGTAAAAGCAGTAGTAAAATTTATTTCATCTGATAAGCCATTTTTATAGGAAAGACCAGCGGCTATTAGATTGTTATATTGCAAATTATTTTTTCCTGGAACATAACTGAGTCCAAGTTGAAAGTTATAGATTTCAGGAGAAATATAGTTTATCGTTGGTTGTTTTAACTTCAGCTCTAGTCCATTATAGTCGCTGTAAATATTGGGTTTTACCCAAAATACCTCATCTTTATCATACCCAGGATCATTATCTTTTTTTTCATTACCGCGCAAATTTGAGTAATTTGTCCAATGACCATTTATTCCTCCGGCAGCTGTGTAAATTTTTGAAGTGTTAATTAACATACTCTGACTAACTAAACTTCCTTTACCATATTCAATTGATCCAAATTCCTGGTTCTTTATGATAAAATACCACTTCTCCATTTCTAACTTTTCTATGTCTAGTGACTTTAAGTTTGCAATACCAGAAACTCCTACCTTAACATTAAACCCCATTTGTGTATTTGGATAAACTTGCTGCAAATAAAGAAAGCGCAGGTCTGAATAGCTTGAGGTCTTGTCTTTTGTAGAGCTAAAAGAATCTCTGTTGAAAGCGTAGCCAAATCTTAAATCTATTTTTCCATCTAGTTCTGCATAAAATATCTCCTTATCTAGAATTACCCTAGCGTTAGCACTTCCTCCCACGAGTAATGATAAAAACAGTGTGATTAGTAACCTCATAGGTAAGCTTAAATTCTTAATATAAGCTTAACAGAAATAAAAAACAATCCTTGTGTTAGTTATAAATAACAATCACAAAAGTGTTTAAGCACTCTTCACGCTACACTTTTTAATTACATTCCCATAAATCATTGATATGCCTGGTAGATTTCGTCTCAATAACTGCTTATTAATGGCAGAATGTATGCGATTAACTATTTTAGATGTGTTATTTGCATCACAGTTAATCAAAATAAAAAGTACCTTATTCTCATCAATACATCCTAGAAAATCATCACTACGGCAATTTTTATAAAAATGCTCTATGATTACACTCAATGCATCGTTTGTCTCATTCAATTTACTATTGAAGCCTATTATCCCTATAACTGCATTAATTTGATATTCAAAGGCAAAATTTAATACAACATATAACTCAAAAATAGTGGACTCATTGTCTGGTATGTTAAACAAATTGTGGTTTTTATATTTTTTACCTATCAGATATTTATCCCTAAACATTCCTAGCTTATGAAACAGGCTAATGTCACGTATTAATAGCTCATAATTAATCTTGCTATTAGTAAATTGCGTTGTGCGAAAAACTTTTACCTTTGTTTTTATATCTTCTCCTTTAGCGTCGATTAAAGAAAAGCCTATCACTTTTGGCAATATATCGGGCAAATCGCGCCCATCTTCAGTATACTCCAAATAGCTTTTCATATCTTCAGCTGCTCTTTTACTTAAAATATTGATTAACGGTTTATTAAGTAAATTCCCTTCCTCACATTTTAATAAATTCCTTGCAGCTTGATTGAGTCCCAAGATTAATACGTTCTTTTTCTCATTATCCTGACAAACAGATATCACAGCATCATCTTTCCTTCTTGCAGTTATAAAATCTTCCATATCTTCTCACATATAACGTATTTATAAGTATAATAAGATTGTATTAAAATTCATTTACCCATTAATATACTTGATAAAGCATAGACAAATCGTCATGTTGCTGCATGTTCTAAGTCATGATAAAGGAAGCAAAATTACAAATATAATTTTGCTTATTCTCTTTATACCTTCACTACAACAACTTATTTTGCTGTATTGGATTAGATGGTTGAATATAACCTAAACTACTGTAACACGATTCTTCGTATGAAGGTAGTAGTTCCTCAAGCGGTGCTGAAGGTTGTACTTTTTCATAATTGTCAGAAGGAAAATTGTCTAATTCTTTATTATTAGTTGCCTTATCCATACATTTTATTGGTTGCTCTATATAGTCTTGTATTTCTTTTGTAAAACTATGATTTAGATAACAACTTGTTAAGTAAGCTACACCTGCTACTGTTAGTGCTAATGCTGCAAAAACTAAAGGTGAAGCTCCTATACACCTAAAAACCTTTACTTTATACATACTCATATGAGCAGGTGGGTCAATGGTTGTTGCTAAAAAAATAAAAAAACCAAGTGAAAAAAATATTAACACGCAAAATCCACCCAATGAACAAGATCCTAACACTACTTCTTTTAATGATTCTTCGTTTTTCTTGTTATTATTAAGGCTTCGATACATTTTATTAACGTTAGTATTGCTAATATAATCTTCTAGTTCTTTTAAAATTTTAGTCTTTAACTCTTCAATCTCGTTATCTATTGACGAATAGTATTTTTTATACCGCTGCTTCAATTGAACATCTAATACTGATTTACCACCATTTAGAAGATTTAAAATGTCTTTTTTTACATAACTCAATCTCCTGAGAAATTTTAGAATCGTTTTGTTCTTTTATATCTTGATCCATTTTAGCCTGTAGTTTTTAACCAAAATCTTTAAATACAGTTCTGCAAGAAAGGTATTTTAATATAATAGGTAAAGCCAGCTCATTTCCCTTACTAAGCAAAGATAAAAGATTCAAAGCGAAAGAATTAGGTACTGCTTCTCTTGGTAGAATTAAGGTGAAATCTTCCCATCCTTGGCAAACTAATTTTATTGAAGAATCTTTAAACCCTTTTGTACCAAATTTTAATGAAGCAAAAAATTCTTCTAATTCTTCAAAAGGACAACTATTTTTCTCTAATTTTACTTTTATAATATTGCTTAATATTGTAACTCCACTAACCGTTTTATACATGTAGCTTAACACTATTTTAATAATTTATCAAGAAAGTTTAATTATTAATTATAATATTTAATAAAATAAATAGACTCTTTTACATTTCATCTGCAAGAATCTTTTCCTTAGTTTGTAAATAAAGATTTTCTGAATCTAATTGCCGCAGGTTACGTTTAGTAATATAATCTCATATTAAATAAAACTTTACCTAAGTTTATGCCAGACTCTACGTTAGTTTTAACAACTATTCTTATATTCTTCATCTTTACGTTGTCACTTTTTTTTATAAAAAGGATATTTGGATCAACGAACAAGAAGATAATAAAATCCTTCAGAAAAATTGCTCAGCAGATTAATGCGCTAGAGCAAGAAATGCAGAGCTTATCTGATGAGGATCTTGCTAGTAAAACTGCGGAATTAAAACAAGAACTGAAAAATGGAAAAACACTAAATGACCTTCTCGTACCTGCATTTGCGGTTGTACGAGAAGCATCACGAAGATTCCTTAACATGAGGCATTTCGACGTTCAGCTAATTGGTGGAATGGTTCTCCATAATGGCATGATATCAGAAATGAAAACAGGAGAAGGAAAGACACTCGTCGCAACTTTAGCCGCATATCTAAATTCTTTAGAAGGAAAAGGTGTGCACGTCGTAACTGTTAACGACTATCTTGCAAAACGAGATACAGAGTGGATGAGTAAATTATATAATTCTCTTGGAGTTTCTGTTGCATTTATTACAAATAATTTGACAGACGACGAGAGAAAAAAGGCTTATAGCGCAGATATCGTATACTCAACAAATAATGAACTTGCCTTTGATTATCTACGAGATAATATGAAATTTTCTCAAGAAGATATGGTTCAGAGAGGCTTCAATTATGCAATAGTAGACGAAGTAGACTCCATACTGATTGATGAAGCGCGTACTCCGCTCATTATTTCTGGCCCACTTGAGGAAAATAATCAGATATATAAGCATATCAATAAAATAGTAATCAAATTAGTTGATTCTGACTATGAAGTCGATGAAAAGAGTAGAGCAGTGTTCCTCACTGAAAATGGCATTTCACGAGTGGAGGAATTACTAAAATCGTATAACCTCATTCCTGAAAATTCCTCGCTCTATGATACTAGCAATATTATACTGACTCATTATATAGATCAAGCACTTCGTGCACATAAGCTGTTTACTGCTGATAAAGATTATATAGTGAAAAACGGTAAGGTGGTAATTATTGATGAGTTTACTGGGCGCATGATGGAAGGTAGGAGATATTCTGATGGTCTTCACCAGGCACTGGAGGCAAAGGAGAATCTTGAAATTCAGCATGAAAGTCAAACTTTAGCATCAGTCACATTTCAGAACTACTTTCGTATGTACAACAAACTTTCTGGTATGACAGGAACAGCAGCAACAGAGGCAGAAGAATTTCGTGATATATATAGATTAAATGTAGTAAAAATTCCAACTAATGTGCCTGTTAAAAGAATAGATGTTGATGATGAAATTTATGGCACAGAAAAAGAAAAATTTAGTGCTGTATTGAAGTTTATAGCGGAATGTCACAAACGCCTTCAACCAGTGCTTGTTGGCACTGTGAGTATTGAAAATTCTGAAAAACTTTCCGATCTTTTGAAAAGCCATTCTCTTAAGCATTCAGTATTGAATGCTCGTTATCATGAACAAGAAGCGTATATAATAGC
This sequence comes from Wolbachia endosymbiont (group A) of Limnophora tigrina, assembly GCF_964263225.1. Taxonomy (NCBI): domain Bacteria; kingdom Pseudomonadati; phylum Pseudomonadota; class Alphaproteobacteria; order Rickettsiales; family Anaplasmataceae; genus Wolbachia; species Wolbachia endosymbiont (group A) of Limnophora tigrina. Next base: position 1,537,490 of record NZ_OZ181654.1, on the reverse strand, counting down.
GCAAGCTGGAATACCAGGCAGCATTACTATAGCAACAAACATGGCAGGACGTGGAACTGATATTCAGCTTGGTGGAAATGTTGAAATGATTGCAAAAATAGAGCTCGAGAAAATAAAAAATGCTGATGAAAGAGAAAAAAAATATCAAGAAATAGTCAAAAGAGTAAAAAAAGATAAGGAAATTGCTATAAAAGCTGGTGGCTTATGTGTTATTGGAACCGAAAGGCATGAAAGCAGGAGAATAGATGATCAATTACGTGGACGTTCTGGCCGCCAAGGTGACCCTGGACTTTCTAAGTTCTTTCTATCACTTGAAGATGATTTAATGAGGATATTTGGTTCTGATAGAATGAGGAATTTTTTGCAAAAAGTGGGACTAAAGAACAACGAGGCTATTCATCATCCATGGATTAATAAAGCACTTGAAAAAGCACAGAAGAAAGTTGAAGTTAGAAATTATGATGTGCGGAAGTCTTTGCTAAAGTTTGATGATGTAATCAACAATCAACGTAAAGTTATTTTTAAGCAGAGAAATCATATTTTAAACAATGAAATCAATGATTTAGTTGAAGTATATAGTGAAGTAAATGAGGATATAATAGAAGGTATAGTACAAAGTGGTTATTACGAAGATTATGTTGAAGATATTGCAAAAGAATTCCACATAAGATACGGGATAACGCTTAATCTAGAAGAGTTTTTGAATAAACAAGAAGCCTTGGATTATATAAATGACAAGATACAAGAATTTTTTACTGAGAAAGAAAAATATTTCAATAGTCAACAAACTACAGATTTGTGGAATACGATAGTGAAACAAGTGATGATCATGACACTTGATCATTTATGGAGGGAGCACCTTTCGGTCTTAGAGAGCCTAAGACAAAGCATAAATTTGCGTGCCATGGGGCAAAAAGACCCACTGAATGAATTTAAACGCGAAGCTTTCTTAATGTTTGAGTCGATGCTTGAAAAGTGGGGGGAGCTTACCATTCACCGCCTAGCGCACTTTAAGTTGCTAGACAATCAAGAAATAGGCAATAGGTCACGCTCTACTAAAAATAGCAGACTTCCAAAAGTTTCAAGAAATGACAAGTGCCCTTGTAACTCTGGAAAAAAATACAAACACTGTCACGGTGCAGTTGCCGTAGTGAATTAGTTGTTGCAAGCACATTATAGCTGCTATGTATCCGTTCAGCAGAGTGGTTTAAGAAACGATAGATAGAAGATTGTGAAAAGGGTTTAGCCTCCTCTGTTTCCATGTTAAGTATAACGAAATTATTTGCTCAAGGAATGAGTTTCCTCGTTCTGATTGTGTAAAATATGAATTTTTGCGATAAACGACATAATGCCGTATTTGCCGTTCAGCGTGATTATTTGTCAGCGGAGTATTTTCTGGGTCATCTAAAAATTTCCACATCATTCTTTCAGATTTCAAAATATTCTTTGCAACTCGAGACGCTCCAATTGCTTCAGGTAAGCGAGATATTTCCTTCAAATAATACCTTGTACGTTTTCGCAATTTCTTGGCACGTCTAATAAATCTTGAAACATCTATCTCATTTTTTAGTAAAGCTTTTTTCAGTGCAAATAACTCAGTGGCTACATTTCTCAAGTAACAGCCCAGAACTTTAACTTCAAATTTCCAACTATGCGCTAATCTTTCAAAATCCCTTGCTAAGTGTGCCCAACAGATTTGCCTTCTTTCATCAGCAAAGTAGTTGTATGCTGCATATCTGTCGGTTACTACCAAGCTATTACGATTGCAGCATACACTATTTTTTAAAACTTTCATTCCCCTTGACTCTGTCAACTTCACAAAACTTGCCGTATTGCTTGCAAACATCCAACACCAAGCGAGTTTACCTTTGTTATAATGGCTCGTTTCATCAATATGTAGAACTTTACTCCTACTTATCTCTTGTTCGATCTGCTCATACATTTTTTTGCATTTTGAAGCAACTCTATGTTCACTATTTGATATGCTACCGACGCTTATGTTCAAATTGAAGATATCATTTATGATGCTAGCTACTTCGCGCTTTGAATTTTTATAAAACCCACTGAGTGCTGCAACTACTGACTTAACCCTTGGGCCAAATGTATCTGGCGTAACACCCTCTGGTAACTTGCTACTTCTTCTTTTTCCGCATCTCTGACAACGGCCATGTTCCAACTGATATTCCATTACATAAGCCTTAATCTCCGGAAGATCTACTTTCTGATGAATATAAGGTTTTTCGCATATTGCAATCTTCCCTCCGCATTCGCAAGTAGGTGACAACTCTATCTTTATCACCTCATCTGCTTCCATTTTAGCACGATAATTACCCTTATGCCCAACTTGACCACCAATCTTTCTTTCGCTTTTTGGCTTTTCCTTTTTCATTTTGTATAATTCTTTTGAATTGGGAATTGATGAGTTTTTTGAATTTAAACCTAGCCTTTCCTTTAATTCAGCGTTCTCTATCTTTAAAGCCTCATGCTCTGCTTTTAAACTTTCATTCTCTCTTTCCAATCTTTCTATTTTTGCTTCTAACTTTTCTATTTTTTGCTGTAAATTTTTGCAGAGTTCTAAAAGGTTTACCATATTACCTCATATTTACCCTATGATTATCTTTATTATCTTGCTTTGTCTACCTTATTTTGCCGCTCTGCTGAACGGACACGCTGCTATAGCTAACCGAAGTAAGATTTGCCCGAGCACTGAAAAACAAAATCAATAGCCGAATTAATATTGGGCCAAAAGGTTTGTAGAGCCTTTCTTATGGCGTGCTTGATCAGAACTTCTCAATCGGATTTAAATCTCACTTTTACCCACAATTTTGAGAGGTCATGATGTGAAGCATAACTATGCTCTCCTTAAGATTTTCATAGCCCCGCCATAGAGTCATAGCCCCTGGTAAATTATCACTTTTTCTATTCATAAATCCACCTAATTTTCCTAACCAAATAATAGCTTGTTTTATGTTTGGAGGTTCTTCTGGCAATGTAGCTACTTTATGCTCACGTATGAAAAGGGCCTTCCACTCTTCGTTGCTTAAAATTTTAGTACAGGTTTCCATGGGATTTGATAAAGCGACTTTTGTTAAATATAAAATTTTAAATGCAATAATGCTCTTTATAGCAATTAATTTCTGTAGCCTTTCCTTTGTAGTTAAACGAGAGCTTTCTATTTTACATCCTGATTTTAAAACCCTGAAATACTCCTCAATTTTCCATCTTAGCTTATACCAATTTATCCTTTCTATAGCATCTAAAGTGCTATTAACTGGTACATTAGTCAGCAAAGTCCAATCAATAGCTTCCAATCCTTCAGGAGGATTTGTTTCTTTTGCACTTACCACATATACAGGGATTTTATCACTTATTTTATGCACTGTGTCTTTTGATCCATAAATTGAAGAAGATCTGATAGGTATATAGCCTTTCATATACTTAACTTCAATATTAGCTTTCCTTGATCTTTGGTTTCCACCTTTATTAACTTCTAGAGAAATTTTCTTCTTTACTGGCAGTTGAGTGATGCGTGTTTGCAAATCTGTTTTTCCAATTTCAGTACAGATAAATCTTCTATTAGTTCGATTACGGATTACATAAAAACTACCTAATGTCTCAGTGATCCATAAAAATTTGAAGATATCTGCCTCTCTATCACCAAGGGTAACAAGTTGTACATTTGCAGGAAGGTTGTTTATGCTTTCTTTGAGAGCTGTTATCCACTTATAACTTTCTTTTTCTTCTATGGAGGTACGGTATTTCCTGTTTGCTTTTTCTTGTGACGTTTCTTTTTCCCTAATAGAACGTGCCCAACATTGTTGAGAAGATAGACCTAAAGGCAATCCGTCTTTGCTGACTATTAAGGCACTGTGCAACAGTAAACCCATTTTATGCTTCGTATAAGCTTTAGAAATACTACCTAGCCTCTTAGTTTTTATATGAGAGTCAAAATCCAAATAACTTGTATCTTGAACTGAAAAAACAAACTGATTTCCTTTCATTCTCTCCATAGTTTCTTTGTAATGGGAAGAATAAATTTCCTTATCCTTAAGCTTTTCATTGCTAAATAATCTGTATGCACCCTTAGCTTCTTTCCATCCACTACAGCTTTGATTAATTGATCCAGACGCCTTACCCTCTATACAATAGCCTGTTTTAATAAGTCTCTTATTAAGTCTTGTATCTCCTAAATTAACGTGTTTTAACTCTCTTTCCAGCCATTTATCCCCTAAGCCATCAGTATATTGCACATTTGTACTTACTTCACTCATTTTAATCCCAAATTTATTTGGTATCCATTTTACTCACTTTTTTATTTGTGGGTAAAAGTGAGGATTTAAATCTGGCGAGTATGGAGGCAAGAACAAAATTTTACACCCAATATTTTCTATCAAATTTTTCGTCCTTGCAGATTTATAAAAACTCGCATTGTCGAGAACAATAGTCTGTCCAGGTTTAAATACAGGAACAAGTACATTTTCTACATAAGCATCAAAAATCTCCCTGTTGCAGTAGCCATCAATTATCCATGATGCTTTAACTTTTCCTTCATTCAGTGCTCCAATTATGCTTACCCTCTTTCTTTTAAACCCTGGGCAAATAACCTCTTTCCTCTTTGAGACCACCCATATTCATAAAATTCATTGTCCTCTATTCCAGACTCATCTATGTATATCAAGTTTCCTTTATTTATTTCTTCTACTTTTTTTATGAACTCTTTGCGTTTCTCTTTATCTCTTTCTCGATAAAGAAAAGTTTTTTTTATATGTATAGTTTACTTTGCTAAGGTAGTTATATACTGTGCTTCTACACATATTACCAAATTCTTCAATTATCTTTTCAATTCTAATATCCTGATTTCCATTCAGAAATTTGATAAATCTATCCATATCTTTAATCTTATGGCCATATCCTTTGTGATAGCCTGAAGATGGTTTCTGTTTCTTTTTTCCTTTTCCTCCACAAATATATTGGTTTTATGCTCACTTTGAATATTTGACTGATTTTTTTTATCGTCATTGTTTTTTTATCGACTCCTTTGAGAACACGTTCTTTCAGATCCTCACTATATGGACTTGGCATCTTCTTCTTTCTCATTACTTATTATACCATTCTAACCAATTTTGCCATATAGCTAAACCTTTCTTGGGTTAGCTATAGATGATAAAATATTTGATTCTAGTTCTTTATAGTCTACTAATCCGGTAGTTCTATTTGCTTGACTCATTTCAAACCTCCATTTTTTATATCAATTTATTACTTTTCTTTTCGGCTTGACACACTTTTTTGAACGTTCCCCACTTTTTCTATCACCTTTTCAAATTCTTCTACAGTTAAGCCTGTTATATTACGAAAATTTCTTGGGTGTTTCTTTATATTGTAGTAACTAAAGCTCATTTTTTTACCTTACTCTATCTGCTTATTCCTCTTCCATCATTTTATCATTACCTTTTGCAGCAGGTCTATTGATGCATGAGTCTGGAATCTAGGAATTCTGATTATATATTAAGTTAGTAAGTATAAAAGTTATGTAAAAATACAACGTTTTTAGTGAGATTACGGAAAGCCAGCGTCACACGCTGGAATGACATCTTTCTTGGTGGACTCAAATCATAATGTTTGTACGGTTGTGGATTTATAACTAAAGCAATCTAGAAAATTAATGATATTTTATTCCCCGGCAAACGCTCTATTTTATTTTCCGTCTCTAGTTCCAAAAGAGCCATTAGAGCTATGTTGGTAGAAAGTCCGCTTGCTAATATAAGTTCATCTATATCAACAGGTACAGAGTTAATATGATCAACTATAACAGATTTTGCCTGTTGTAATTTTTCTTGTTTTTGGTCAGCAACGGTATCAAATAGATTTTTTTGCTGAAGAGGTAAACTAAATCTCACGCTCTCTACTATATCATCAGCGGATTCAACAAGTTTAGCGCCGTTCTTAATTAAATAATTACTACCACTACAGCGTGAATCTAAAGGGAAACCAGAAACTGCAAACACCTCTCTTCCTTGATTCAAAGCAAAATCTGCTGTGATGAGAGAACCAGACTTTTTTGATGCTTCAATTACCACAACACCGAGTGAAAGGCCAGATATAATTCGGTTTCTTTGGGGAAAATACTGAGGCTTTGGTTTAGTAGCAAATGGAAGCTCGGTAATTACTAACCCGCCATTTTCAGTGATTCTTTTGTATAGATCAAAATTTTCTCTTGGGTATATTACGTCAATTCCGCTTGCTGTGACAGCAATGGTTGGGTGATTTTTGTATATTACACTGTTTGCTGCAGTATCGATCCCTCTTGCAAGTCCAGAAATTACGATGAAACCAACTTCGCTTAAATCAAGTGCCAACTTATTGGCAAAATTTCTTCCATTGATTGAAGAATTACGTCCACCGATTATTGCAATTATCTCACGGCTTAACAATGATATATCACCAAGTGTAGTTATTACAGGAGGACAACTCGGTATATTCCTTAAAATGTCAGGGTAATCTGGATCACATGCTGGTATTATTTTGGCTCCAATTTTTTCTGCATTCTTAATTTCTTCTTGTACATTTTTAATTCCATAATCCTTGTTAGCCAATTCATTAAGATACTTAAGCACTTCATCTAGTGAGCCACATGCTCTTAGTATACTAAAAAACTTTACTGGTCCCACAGTTCTAGCCAAGCTTAGCCATATTTCTAATTCTTCGTTATTTAATTTATTTATCTTCATAAAAGGCTTGAATTTCTTATCAGTTTAGTGTACCCAAGATAATGCAAATATACAGTATTTTATGACGCATTTTGTTACAGATAAATGCATAAAATGTAAATATACGGACTGTGTAGAAGTATGTCCCGTTGACTGCTTTTATGAAGGTAAAAATATGCTCGTGATTAACCCAGATGAGTGTATTGATTGTGGAGTGTGTATACCTGAATGTCCAGTAGATGCAATTGTAACTGATGATTCCATAAAAGATATTCTAGAGCTAGATGAAGGCTTACTGAACAATGAACAAAAAATCTTTAAATCATTTTACAACATAAATGTAGAATATTCGCAAAAGTGGCCAAATGTCACAGCTAAAAAGCAACCCCTAGATACAGCAGAAGAGTATAAAGAAAAAAAGGATAAAACAGCTTATTTTGACGAAAATTTAGGGTAATAGAGTACGAAAGTGGACTCACACTTTTTTGATTAAATAGACATTGAATTGTAAGCATCTATTTCATCTGCCATAGACGATAATTGTGCACTCTCAAAACGGAGATTGTTTGCAATGTCTATTAATTTCTCACTAATTTGTGAACGAAGTTCAGGCACTGGAAAGAAAGTATCACATCTAGCCTTGCACAGAGGTTTGTCTGTTTCATTGAACGCCTCTTCACAGTTTTTATGGCAAATATGAGATAGGTTGCGTGCCTGAAACGTTAATGAATTCGAGTTTTGTGTAGACATAACCATAATATACTCCTAAATTAAAAAACTAACTCCACGGTAGCATTTATGTGTTAATAAAATTGTAATATTTATATTAGCATAATTACTTTTCAGATACGTTTATTACTTTATTGAAAAGTTCAGAATAAATAGAGAGTACAAAAGAAGCCTCACATCTTTTTGGTTAAATAGACATTGAATCGTAAATGTGCGTTTCATCAGAAAATATATCAGCAGATGATATATTACTATCAATATTGTCTGGTTTAAGTTCATTGTTCAGATTCTCGAAATCTTTTTGAATTGTTTCAATTGTCTTCTTTAAATTACCATACTCTCCCCATAACTTGGTATTGGTTAAATGAATATTATTGCTTAGATTCTTGAAATCTTCTTTAATTGTTTCAATTGTCTTCTTTGAGTTATAATGCGCTCCCCATAACGGTCCAGTGATTGATTTAATACAAACTTCACTTAATGAACATTGATTATTATCTTTTTCTGACATAATATTCTCCTTAATTAATATTATATTTAATATAGTATAAAAGTATTAATACTATATTAAATATGGAATCAAAAGTAAATAAAGCAATACAGGAACGTCTTACAGTTGATTCAGTGAATCTTGCACCATAGCTTTAAAGGGTTTAGAAGACTAAGAGTTGGCGATGTGTATTATACGGACACCAAAAACATGAAGTAACTATCGTTACAATAGGATATAGGGACACCATTTACGTTTGAAGGAAATATGTTTTGCAATAACCCTATTCTATAATGCAAAACCCAATGTATTACTTGCAATCTGGTGTCTGATCACAAAGGAACCAGTTTACATAAAACTACTTGCCACCTGCAAATTGCAATATCTGTACAGCTGTGGAATTTTTCAAAGCGTTTTTTCTATTGAAGATAAAAGTATCTTTTATATATGATATATAGCAAAATATTAGGGTGCTTATGGTTCCAACTATAGCAATTTTAAGTGGTGGATTTTCTTGCGAAAGAGAAATATCGCTTATGAGCGGAAAAGCAGTAAAGAAGGCGCTTGATAGCCTTTCATATAATGCAATAGAAATAGATGTTGATAGCAACATTGCTCAAAAGCTTAAAAAAACTAATCCCGCTCTTGCTTTTATTGCTCTACATGGACCTTATGGTGAAGATGGCTGTATTCAAGGTTTACTGGAGATTTTAGGTATAAAATATACACACTCAGAAGTTATGGCTTCGGCTGTTGCTATGAATAAAGTGATGTCAAAGCATATATTCCATTCTCTTAATATCGACACTCCAAGAGGTTATGTAATTAGTCGAGAAGATGTGCTAAAAAATAATATTAAAGTTGATTATCCGTACGTCTTAAAACCGATTAACGAAGGCTCAAGCATTGGAGTACACATGATTTTCTCACATGAGGATTACTTAGAGCTGAAAAATAACAGTTCTACTATAATGGAAAAGATGATCATAGAAGAATACATACCGGGTATAGAGTTACATACTGCTGTGTTGCTGAATGAAGCAATTGGCACTATGGAAATACGACCAAAAAATAAATTCTATGATTATGAAGCAAAGTATACAGATGGATTTGCAGAACATATATTTCCTGCTAAAATTCCTGACAACATATATAGAATGACCTTGGAACACGCACTAAAAGTTCATCAATTTTTAGGATGCAAAACTGTTTCCCGCTCAGACTTCCGTTATAATCCCCAAAATAACACTTTAAAAATGCTTGAGATTAATACACATCCTGGCTTTACTGAATTATCGTTAGTACCAGAAATTGCAAAATTGACAAAAGGAATTGATTTTAATGAATTAATTAAAATTATTGTCAAAGACAGTTTACACCACAAGAATATTAGAGATCAAGCCGATGTTGAACAATGTTACTAGAAGTCAAAGGAGTTTTTTGCGCAAGTGTGCTTTCATGATTATAACTGCACTTTTCCTTACACTAGTACTTTATAGTTCACTTGATAAAATAACAAATCGATTCAATTACTACTTTACTTGGTGTAACGATCGCTTATCGAGCTTATTAATTAGCAATGGATTTTCAATCGACAAAGTAACCGTTACTGGAAACAAATTTACAAATGAACAGGACATTCTAAGTTTAGTAGATAGAACACAACCTATCATGTATGTATCACTCTCAAAACTAACAGATAATATACAATCTGTAAGCGAATGGATAAAACATGTAAGAATTTATAGGATTTTACCCAACACCTTACGCATTGATGTAAATGAACACAAACCTTTTGCTCTTTGGAAAGATGATAACAGAACTTCAGTAATTGACTCTGAAGGTAAAGTAATCGTAGATGATTACCAGATAGATAACCTCGTTATAATCAAAGGACAAAATTCGTTATCAAGCCTAAAATTCATTAAAGATATACTAGAGAGGAAAACTCAATTAAGTGATCATATTTCTTCTTGTGTTTATGTAGGCAATAGAAGATGGAATATCATACTCGATAACAGTGCCACAGTAAAATTGCCTGAAGATAATCCTTATAGCGCATGGGATTATTTAAGCCACTTGCAAAATACAACCGACTTTACTTTTAGCAATTGGAGCATAATTGATATGCGTGTTGCTGATAAGATCTTTGTGAAGAAGTGATCTGCTCGGTGCTCCTTTTCATTTCATGCAATTAGCCCTTTCTCTGTCATACGAGTAGCTTAAAACTGGAATCCAGATTGCAAGTAATTGATTGGGTTGGGTGAGTATGGATTTTGCATTATAGAAGGAAGCATTAACCATTACTAAACAAAAAGGGGAGTGTTAAATAAACTGTGTCAAACCGAGAAGTAAAGTAATAAATTGATAAAAAAATGGAGGTTTGACAATGAGTCAAGCAAACACAACTACCGGTTTGGTAGACTATAAAGAATTAGAAACAAATATCTTATCATCTATACGAGAAGGAAGACCATTGACAGGAAGAGATGGAGCATTAACACCATTTATAAAAAAACTGCTAGAGGGAAGGCGAGATAGAAAACCATTTGTCGGCTGAAAGCGAAGAAAACAACCGAAGAAATTCAAAGACTTTACGGACAAGTATTTGAACTATTGACACCAAGAGATAGAGAAGGAAGTTTCGAGCCACAAGTAGTCAGAAAAAGGCAAACAACCGAACTTGAAGCAAAGGTTTTAAGTATAGCCCTTCTCATAATAGTCCAAAAAGAGTAAGATGGATTGATAGTAGTGGAAGGTAAGGATGCCAATAGCATATAGTTATGACTTAAGAAAAAAGGTAATGGAAGCATTGGATGAAGGAGAGAGTGGAGAAACTGTTGCCAAGAGATTTAAGATCGGAAAAACAACTTTATATGAGTGGAAGAAAAGACGTGAGAAAACGGGAGATTTTCAGTCAAAAAAGCCTGGAAGCGTGGCATAAAATTACCGACTGGAATGCATTTGCCGAATTTGCAAATGAGCAAGGTGGCAAAACTCAGTCAGAGATGCTGGGGCAATATTAGTAGACAAACAATTCATCGAGCACTTAAAAATATAGGATTCACAAGAAAAAAAAGACCTACGGATATAAAGAAAGAAATGAAGAAAAGCGAGCTCAATTTTCAAAGGTTATAGCAACAAAAGAACCTAAAGAATTAGTGTATATAGATGAGTCTGGACACTGAACCTATGAGTATTGCCAGAAAGGACAGCGGTTTTATGCCCTAAAATCTGGGAAGAAAACTCAACGAATTAGCATGGTTGCAGCCTTAAGTGGAAGAAAAATAATTGCTCCGTTAACCTTTGAAGGCCACTGCAATATGGATATCTTTAATAAATGGTTTGAGCAGTTTCTGACACCGATTTTGGAACCTGGACAAACTGTTATCCTTGATAATGCTACTTTTCATAAGTCTAATAAGATTTGCTAAAGGAGTTGGTGCAGAAATTTTATATCTTCCTCCATATTCTCCAGATTTTAACAAAATTGAACATTATTGGTTTGCTATAAAAAACAGAACCAGGAAAAACATTCCTTTATTCAAATCTTTTCGTCATGCTGTCGATTCTTCTTTCTTATGACCTTTTTGGACTATTATGGGAAGGGCTATAACTGACACTGAAGTTATGTCTTAAACCTTATCACCAGGCTTAACAAATAGATGGCCCAATGTTATTAACTTTATAGGCTTATCTTCGTTATTTACCACCACCCAAACACCATCGTTTTCATGATCAACAATTTCTATTGGTGTAAATACTACATAATTATTGTCATCAACAATCTTTATTCCAAGAACACCATCGTCACTTAAGCTTAAGGCCGAAGAAGGAATTTTATATGCAAATCTTTCACCTGAAGGGAGGCTTACACTAGCAGTCAGTCCTTGCAAAGATATAATCTCATTATCAGTTACCTTTACCTCCACTCTATAAGATCCAGTTTTAGGCTCAGCAATTTTACTAATAAAACTCACTTCACCTACTAATTCCCTTCCGTCTAGCAAATTAATTTGCGCTGTGCTACCTAGCTTTATTTTATTTACTTCATTTTCTGAAACATATAACACCACAAGAACCTGATCAAAATTAACTATGTCAGTTATCTTATGTCCAAGATTAACAAAATCCCCTTCATTTACGTTGATCTTATCTATATAACCATCAATAGGAGATTTAATCGCAGTGTTTTCTAAATCCAATTCTAGCCTTTTTAGGTCAGCTTTTGCACTCTGCAATGCAGTAAAAGCTGATTCCACTCTTATCTGTGCTCCATAGCCTTTTTTATTCAATTTTCGAGAGGAATCATACTCAATTTCACGCTGATTTAATAAAGCTTTGGCTTTCTCAACTTGTGCAACTCTGTCATAATCTTCTATCTTTAAAATTACATCGCCTCTTTTTACTTTTTCACCATCAGACAAATAAATAGCAATAACTTGACCACTTGTTCTTGAGACAAGGCTGACCCTATGCAAGGGATTTACCGTACCAGAAAAATTTAAATATACAGTGCGATTTTGTGGAGTATAATCCTGAGTTTTTACTGAAAAACTACTAATTGGATTATCACTATGAACTGCCTGATCTTTTTTTAAAAATGTACTGTTGATAAAAAACAGTAGAATAAGAGCAATACCAGAACCGATGATTACTTTGTTTCTCATCCTTAAACAGTAAAATTTATTGACCAATCTTGTTAGAAATAACTGCATAAGTTTTCGAATCAGAAGTGTAAGTATAACACAGCTATTGTCACTCTATAAATAGTTTTATATGAGCAAGTTTTCTTACAATAAATAAGTTTTTATTGCAAAAATGCAATTTTTAATCAAATAAAAAAGTTGTGCATAAAATTTTCATCATATTATATGATGAAAATAAGAATATTGTAACAAAACTAAATATATATTTAAACAGAGCTTTAGCCCATCACTAAACCAACACCCAATTGCTCAACACTATCAATTTTAATTTGTAAAGTGCCCTTTATAAATTTATTATCCTGGTCTGTACTCATAAAAACTGTATGTTTATTGGGCATTAATTTTTCCATATCTGCTCTATTTTTTTTATCTTGCAAATGAGGTTCGCAAATATAGCTATACTTTTTAAAATCTAGAAGTTTAGCAAAGCCATCACGATCATTCTCATGGTGAAAAGCAACATTTATACCTACTATTTCGTCCGTTTCTTGCAGCTTTCCATCTTTATCTATTACCTGTGCCTTAGCAAGCGCAACTGTAGGCTTATGGCCATAATTTGCTCCAATAACCCTTCTTATTGAATGTTCTATTGCTATTTTTTGCACTTCAGGACTTTCATCAAACTCTTTCAAAAAATTAAGGTGTAAGTTAATATATTCAGAGTATTTCAATCTGTGTTTTTTATGTATAGTTGGTTTGTAGGACAGTTCATTTGTAGGTGACTTATAGTTTGCAAGAAGCAATTTTTGTTCATATTGCTCATTAAATTTCTTTATCTTTTCAAAATGTCTTTCATATTGAGTCAATCCATCTTTCCCTTTTTTCTCCATCCTTTTCAAGAATTCCTCTACTGGCTCTCGTTTGGCTAGATTAATTTTGCGTGTAAGCGGAATTTGTTTTTTCAAGCTAATCCAATATGGTAAGCAAACAACTTTCGCATCTTTCGAAAATAGACCTTCTAACTTTTTCACTGCATTGTATAAGTTTGCTGATTCTGGTTTATAATGCCTGCTATTATTGTCTATATAAGTTATTTTACCATTTACCACTTTCATTAAACCAGAACATAAAATCGGCTTACCGCCTGCAAGAGTTGAATGACGATAAGCCCATTCGCTTTTGTTAACATTAATATGTTCATGAGTTACTAATTTTCCATCAAGCGTGATAACATAAGCTACACAACCTTTTTTACCCTTACTAATTTTATCAGTTGTATCATATAATTTGCCCTCTAAGTTGTATAACTTAAGTTCCCCATCTTGCTCGCCAATAAATTTTCTTTGATCAAATTGTTCATCAGAGTTAAAATACTTAACCCTTGTATTAGTTCCAGGAATTTTTCTTCCTTCAACTCCAACTTCTGGAAACAAATTATATCGTGGAAAAAAATAAGTAAAATTATTGTGTCCGTTCAGCAGAGCGGCAAAATAAGGTAGACAAAGCAAGATAATAAAGATAATCATAGGGTAAATATGAGGTAATATGGTAAACCTTTTAGAACTCTGCAAAAATTTACAGCAAAAAATAGAAAAGTTAGAAGCAAAAATAGAAAGATTGGAAAGAGAGAATGAAAGTTTAAAAGCAGAGCATGAGGCTTTAAAGATAGAGAACGCTGAATTAAAGGAAAGGCTAGGTTTAAATTCAAAAAACTCATCAATTCCCAATTCAAAAGAATTATACAAAATGAAAAAGGAAAAGCCAAAAAGCGAAAGAAAGATTGGTGGTCAAGTTGGGCATAAGGGTAATTATCGTGCTAAAATGGAAGCAGATGAGGTGATAAAGATAGAGTTGTCACCTACTTGCGAATGCGGAGGGAAGATTGCAATATGCGAAAAACCTTATATTCATCAGAAAGTAGATCTTCCGGAGATTAAGGCTTATGTAATGGAATATCAGTTGGAACATGGCCGTTGTCAGAGATGCGGAAAAAGAAGAAGTAGCAAGTTACCAGAGGGTGTTACGCCAGATACATTTGGCCCAAGGGTTAAGTCAGTAGTTGCAGCACTCAGTGGGTTTTATAAAAATTCAAAGCGCGAAGTAGCTAGCATCATAAATGATATCTTCAATTTGAACATAAGCGTCGGTAGCATATCAAATAGTGAACATAGAGTTGCTTCAAAATGCAAAAAAATGTATGAGCAGATCGAACAAGAGATAAGTAGGAGTAAAGTTCTACATATTGATGAAACGAGCCATTATAACAAAGGTAAACTCGCTTGGTGTTGGATGTTTGCAAGCAATACGGCAAGTTTTGTGAAGTTGACAGAGTCAAGGGGAATGAAAGTTTTAAAAAATAGTGTATGCTGCAATCGTAATAGCTTGGTAGTAACCGACAGATATGCAGCATACAACTACTTTGCTGATGAAAGAAGGCAAATCTGTTGGGCACACTTAGCAAGGGATTTTGAAAGATTAGCGCATAGTTGGAAATTTGAAGTTAAAGTTCTGGGCTGTTACTTGAGAAATGTAGCCACTGAGTTATTTGCACTGAAAAAAGCTTTACTAAAAAATGAGATAGATGTTTCAAGATTTATTAGACGTGCCAAGAAATTGCGAAAACGTACAAGGTATTATTTGAAGGAAATATCTCGCTTACCTGAAGCAATTGGAGCGTCTCGAGTTGCAAAGAATATTTTGAAATCTGAAAGAATGATGTGGAAATTTTTAGATGACCCAGAAAATACTCCGCTGACAAATAATCACGCTGAACGGCAAATACGGCATTATGTCGTTTATCGCAAAAATTCATATTTTACACAATCAGAACGAGGAAACTCATTCCTTGAGCAAATAATTTCGTTATACTTAACATGGAAACAGAGGAGGCTAAACCCTTTTCACAATCTTCTATCTATCGTTTCTTAAACCACTCTGCTGAACGGATACAAATTATTCTCTATCCAATACAGAATCTTATTTATGATACCAAAAACTTTTCTATTACCTAAATCAATAGAGAGTTGCTGTTCCTTTGGTACTGCTAGATGATTGGACTTTGTACCAGACTTGCCAAATTCTTTGGCAGCATATTTAAACTTTTCTAGTAAATATTCCTTACGTTCTTTTGATATTGACATTTTTACCTCACTCACTATTATTTTATCCTATATTATTTTAGACAAAAAGTCAATCTTTCTTAAGATATTAAGAAAAGAAAAAGCAGCAGCAAAATAGCTAAACTGACTTAGATTTATCGACAATTTGAAAAATCATCATTCCGCTACTTGTTAGCGGAATCTATGTTCGCACAGTTAGTTATCGCTATTTACCCAACAAACTTATGCTAAGCTGTGCTGCCACTAATTTTGCAACCAGTACTCTATAAGGCGAGCATGACACATAATCAACCCCTGATTTGATGAAAAACTCTATGGACTGTGGATTCGCTCCATGCTCTCCACATATACCAAGTTTAATTTCTTTTCTGGTTTTTTTGCCCCTTTCGATAGCTATTCTGATTAATTCCCCTACCCCTTCGACATCTAGCACCTCAAAGGGATCGTTTTTGAATATGTTGCTTTCCTTATAAGAATCGAGAAAATTAACTGAATCATCTCGTGAAAGTCCCATAGTTGTTTGTGTTAAATCATTAGTGCCAAAACTAAAAAATTCTGCGTGTTTTGCGAGTTTGTCAGCAATAAGTGCTGCTCTTGGCAGTTCTATCATCGTTCCAATTGAATAGTTCACATCGAAATTTTCGGCTTCTTTCTTTATTAACTCGCATATCAGAATAAACTCTTTCTCACTCATGATAAAAGGAATCATGATTTCAGGTTTCACTTCTATCTTCTTTTCTTTCCTTAATTCACTTGCAGCACTGAGTATTGCCCTAATCTGCATTTTATATATTTCAGGATGAGAAATAGCAAGTCTACAACCTCGATGGCCAAGCATTGGATTTTTTTCTGATAACTGTGCTATTTTATTTTTTACTGATTCAACTGACTTATTCAGTGATTTGGCAATTTTCTCTATAATAGATTGATTGTGGGGCAAAAACTCATGTAGAGGTGGATCAAGTAAACGTATAGTAACCTCCCTGCCCTCCATAATAGAAAATATTTCTTTGAAATCAGACTTTTGCATTTCTTCGAGTTTATTTAATGCATTTGTCCTTTCATTTTCATCATCAGCTATTATCAACTTTTGAATGAATTCGATTCTATCACTAGCAAAAAACATATGTTCTGTGCGACATAATCCTATACCTTCTGAACCGAATTCTTTTGCAATTTTTGCATCTTTTGGAGTATCAGCATTCGCTCTCACCTTCACTGTTTTGATTTCATCTACCCAGTTAATTATCGTTTTGAATTCTTGAGATAATTCAGGCAAAATTGTAGGAAGAATACCAAGCATAACCTCTCCTGTTCCTCCATTGATGGTGATTGATTCACCTTTATTTACTTTTATATCCCCCATAGAAAGAAATTTTTCATCTTTATCAATATAAAGTCCATTTAGACTACAAATGCATGGTTTACCCATTCCACGAGTTACAACAGCGGCATGCGAGGTCATACCTCCTCGCGCTGTTACTATTCCACTTGCAGCATTCATTCCATTAATATCTTCAGGGCTCGTCTCTGATCTTACCAAAATTACTTTTTTACCCTGCTCTGCAGCTTTTTCAGCATCACTTGCACTGAATACTACATATCCAGAAGCAACACCTGGAGAAGCTGGCAGTCCTTTGCCTATTACTTCTTGATCGATTTTAACATCAAGAACTGGATGCAATAAATTGTCAAAAGTTTTTGGATCAATTCTCAATATTCCTTCCTCTTTTGTAATCACTCCTTCGTTTACCATATCAACTATTATGCGAATAGCAGCTTCGGCTGTGCGCTTGCCAGACCTAGTCTGCAAAATCCATAACTTACCGTCCTGTACAGTAAATTCGATATCCTGCATGTCCTTATTATGACTTTCAAGTTTTTCACATACCGCGCATAATTCTCGGTAGACACTTGGTAGCAACTTCTCCATGGTACTTTCTTGCTCCCCGTCAATTGGCATAGGAGTATAAACACCAGAAACCACATCCTCACCCTGAGCATTAACTAAAAACTCACCAAAAAGCTTTTTTTCTCCAGTTGAAGGATTACGTGTAAATATCACGCCGGTTGCAGAATTATCATTTAAATTACCAAAAACCATTGCTTGCACGTTGACCGCTGTTCCAAGGTTTTCAGGAATATTATGTATTCTTCTATAGGAAACAGCCCTATCATTTTTCCAAGAGGCAAATACTGCATTAACTGAGTTTAACAATTGCTCTTCAACGTTCTGCGGGAAATTTTTTCCTATTTTCTCACATACTATCTCTTTAAAATCATTAACAATTTTCTTTAAAACATTAACATCAAGATCAGCTAAGCTTTTTGCTCCACTCTTTTGCTGCTCATTATCAATAACATCTTGAAATAGGTGATGATCAAGCTGTAGTACAACATTGGAGTACATCATGATGAAACGGCAGTAGCTATCGTAAGCAAAACGTTCGCCACTTTTTTTTGCAAGCCCAACAACGGTTTCATCATTTAGACCAACATTTAAAATAGTATCAAGCATGCCCGGCATTGAATTCACACTACCAGAGCGTATGGAAACTAATAAAGGATTATTTGAATCCCCGAATTTACAACCGATGTCACTTTCGAGCATCGCCATGTAGTTTTTTATCTCGTTACGTAGATCACAAGACAATTCATTATCTTGACAATAGGCCTGACAAACAGCAGTGGAAATTGTAAAACCAGGTGGAACAGGAATGCCAATGTTACACATCTCTGCCAGATTTGCTCCCTTCCCTCCTAGTAGATTTCTCATTGCTGCATTACCTTCACAGTTGCTTTGGCTAAAGTAATATATTAACTTTTCTTGCATTTTTTTCGGATTTTCACTAATAAACATACTATACATACTATTCTAATAAATTTGTCAGGCAGGAGTAATAAATTTTGTAAAATTCAGCACAATTAAATAGCCTCTTTTCCTTTCATTCTAGTGTCCCTATTGTCATTCAAGTATTCTTTCCTGTCATCTCAATGACCTCTATGATGTCATTCCTGTTGGAGTATGAATGTAGCCTTATCTCACACTCCTGTCATCCCAGTGCCCAGACACTGGGATCCAGAAGACTGATCAAGTAATAAGAACTAGTCACGCGCTGGCTCTCTTAAATTACTTTAGCTATAAGTGTTAAGAAATTTACCAATCAAAAAAAGGCAAAAGAATCCACATGGTGCTGATTTTATTACTGTAATTGATAATGTGCTAACGCTTAAACGAAGCGTGTTTAGGCTGAATAGAAAAAAATAAAAAAAGGCATGCAGCCGCCATAATTTCGCCAATAAACACAAGATTTGTCAAGAATCTTCTATTAAATGAAAGTTATGAAAAAAATCTATTGCAAGTCTTTTAATATTCTGTTAAGAGCTGGGATAATATAAAAATTATCATGTTCGGATTAGAAGACAGGAAATTTCTGATTACTGGTGCATCAGGCGGAATAGGGCAGGCAATTGTAGAGGTTATGCATAAAGCCGGAGCAACTTTATGTATCTCTGGCACAAAAAAAGAAGTACTAGAAGAAGTTGCTAAAAAATATGAAAAAAACATTCATGTACTCCCTTGTGACTTATCAAATGCTGAAGAGGTAAATCAACTAATAAATGAAGCAGGTGAGTCGATGAAAGGCTTTGATGGGCTCATATGCAATGCAGGCATTACACAAGACAGTTTATTGCTGAGAATGACAGATGAAGCATGGCAAAAGGTGATTGACATTAATTTGAACTCCACGTTTAAGTTAAATAGAGAAGCATGCAGGAAACTGATTAAAAATAATTGGGGAAGAATTATAAATATTTCCTCAATAGTAAGTTTAACAGGCAATGCCGGGCAAGCAAATTATGCAGCTTCTAAAGCTGGGATAATAGCCATGAGTAAATCTATAGCAAAAGAAGTTGCAAGTCGCGGTGTAACAGTAAATTGCATTGCTCCTGGGTTTATAGATACTAAGATGACTGAAGTTTTAAATGAAAAACAAAAAGAAAAAATATTAGATAATATTCCAATGCAAAGAATGGGAACAGGGAAAGAAATAGCAGCAGGAGTATTGTTTTTAGCAAGCGACGAAGCAAGATATATAACGGGGCATGTGCTTAACATCAATGGTGGGCTATTTATGTAGCAACACTTATTTATGGACAAACTATGAGTTTTACCCTAAAATAAATATATATATAAATTTAGATTCACACTAGTTTATTACTTGGAGGCAAAAGAATGAGCTATATAATAAAAAAATTTTTTAATGCTTTATGTATAGTGCTGTTTCTCTCTTTTTCAGATTACGCAAATGCTGCTACTGATATAGATGATACAACTGCCCAAGTAATATGCAATATTATTGGTTATATTTGGGGAATAGGTGGGCCACTTATGACTGTAGTCATAATAGGTGCAGCTTTGCTTGCAATATTTGGTAGAATGCCATGGCCAGCTCTCTTTGCCCTAGGTATGTTTTGTGGTGTATTTTTTGGTGCCAAAGCGATTATAATGAAAATTATACCCGATAGCATTAAACAAGATAGTATGTTGAGCAAGTGTGGGGAAAAATAACTTAAAAATCAGGATATTTTTGTGTGTATTGTTCCTTCATGTCTTCAATCTGTAACAAATAATGACTGTCTTTCGGTAAAGTTTTAACAGCTACCTCAGCGTATTTCATAAATTTCTCTAAATCACCTTCAATACAAGCCTTCTTTGTCAAAGCAAAGTAATACATTGCCATATCAGCGCTACGTTTATATGCAATACTTAAATACTTCCAGACAAAAGCGTTATTTGCTTCTACGCTTGCAATCTGCTCCAGGTAAAAAATTGCCTTCTCTACGTCACCGTATAACAATAAAGTATGAGATAATGCAAGTTTCACTAAATAGTTATTCTTCTCAGATAAATATCTAAGTGATTCTTCATACATTTTTATTGCTTCACTTAAATTTCCAGCTTTGTATAACATCTCCGCTTTTAATTCATATAAATAAGGATCATTGCGTGACTCTTGAATCAATGAATTAACTTTAGTAATAGCCTCTTCGATCTTTCCTTGCCTATAGTGAATTACAGAATTTACATACTTAGAACTACCTTCATATTTATTAGATAACACATGAATAGGAGCAAAGAAAGAGTCTAGCTTTGCAACCATACGCTCAAACTTCAGCAATTTATCTGCAAGGATTGGTTTTATATTGTTTTTAACCTTATAATTCTGTACAGCAAATATACGCTTATCACTAAGTGGGTGAGTGCGGAAATACTCTTCAGTGTTTTCATGCTCAATACTCTTAAAATAGTCAAAAATCTCTTTCATACCCAAATTATCATAGCCAGATTCATCTAGGTATCTTAAAGCATAGCTATCTGCTACACTCTCTTGCTCTTGAGAATAGTTAAAAAACAACCTTGAACTAAGCGTTACACCACTAAGCAAGATTGCACTCGCAACCTGAGGGTTAATGACAATACTAGAAACTAATCCTACCATATAACTAATCATTGCTATTGATTGAAAATAACCTACAGCACTACTCATTTGTAATACATGACCAGCAGATATATGAGCAATTTCATGTGCTAATATACCAAGTAAGACATAAGGTTCAGTCGAATATTGTAAAAGCCCTAAATGAATGAAAATGCTATTATTGTTAATTACAAAAGCATTAATCGATCTATCATCAACTATAAAAACTTTTATTTTATCATTATCAATACCCGCAGCAGAAAATAAAGGTTGCGCTAGATCCTTAACTACCGCTTCCACTTCACTATCTCTAATAATACTAACAGAGTAAGCGCTATTACAGTATACGAAAAAAAATAGTAAAACAAAAAGCTTAGACATGGAAATTCCTTGTTTGTATAACTTTGAGGAATTTTATATTTTAACACTTAAACTATACGAATCTATAAACGCTAGTTTAAATTTTGAACGTAACTGATAAGTTTATCAATGGTAGTTAACTTAATATTATGTTGTTCAGCAAATTCAAGCAACTGGGGTAAGCGCATCATAGAGCCATCATCATTCACTAATTCACAAATAACTGCAGAATGATTACATCCCACTAACTTAGCTATCTCAACACTTGCTTCAGTATGACCAGCACGTTGCTCTACTCCACCCTCATGTGCAATCACAGGAAAAATATGACCGGGAGTTATAATGTCATCCTGAGTTCTATTTTTATCAATAGCAACATGTATAGTTTTTGTTCTATCCTCAGCTGAAACACCCGTAGTAATACCATAACGTGCATCAATTGATGTAGTAAAAGCAGTATGATTTTCACCAACATTTTTTTTTTCCATGAAACTAAGGCCTAACCTTTTCATGTGAACTTTAGTCATTGCTAAACAAACAATCCCTGTACCGTATCTAACCATAAAAGCCACATGTTCTGGCTCTAATTTCTCAGCTAATACAATCAGATCACCTTCATTCTCTCTGTTTTCATCGTCAACTAAAATGAATAATTTACCAGAACTAGCATCCCTCAATACATCTTCCACAGAAGAAATACCGGGTAGACTAATTGAAGGATAAGTTACTTGTACCATGATTTACTTAAACTCAATCTTAACTATTTTATACAATTTCTCTCCATTTGGCACTATCACTTCCACATACTCACCAACTTTTTTGCCAATTAAAGCACTACCGAGTGGTGAATCCGTAGAGATCAACTGCTTTGAAGCATCAGCTTCATACCCACCTACAATCTTATAAACATATTCTATTTCACTGTTATCATCACCGAGCATGCTTACCGTAACAGTTGCACCAAACATTACTGTATCACCAGACAAATTTTTTACTTCTATCACTTCTGCATGTGAAAGTTTACTCTCTACCTCAATTATGCGGCCTTCAATAAAACTTAATCTTTCCCGTGCTGCATGATATTCTGCATTTTCAGATAAATCGCCTTGATCACGAGCATCAGAAATAGCCTGTATGATAGAAGGTTTTTCTTCCTTTAATTTCTCAAGTTCGACTTGCATACTCTCAAAACCTTCCCTTGTAATAGGAAACTTGTTAACAATGGATGAAGTCATAATCACCGCCTAAACGCAATTAAATTGAGTGACAAAATCACTCACAATACCAAGAATATCATCTTTTATATCATCATTCATGTCACCTGACAACTTTTTTAAAACTCCAGGGTGAACAGTTTGAAAATAATTGATAAGATCACACTCGAACCTATTGATGTTGCTCACCTGTACCTTATTTAATTGACCATACAGATTAGAAAAGATATACATAAGCAATACTTGCTCTTCTATTTGCATAGGTGAATACTGTTTTTGCTTTAATAATTCAATAAGGTATTTACCTTTGTTTAAGGACAATTGAACAGTAGCATCAAGATCAGAACCAAATTTAGCAAAGTCTTCCAGTTCTCTATATTGGGCCAAACTCAGCTTTATAGAACCAGCAACTTTTTTCACAGATTTCAATTGTGCAGCAGAGCCAACCCGAGAAACCGATAAACCTATATTCACTGCAGGGCGAAATCCTTTGTGAAACAATTCAGACTCAAGAAAAATTTGTCCATCGGTAATTGAAATCACATTAGTTGGAACATATGCAGATACATCACCAGCCTGAGTCTCAATAATCGGCAAAGCAGTCAAAGATCCCTGTCCTTTTTCATCAGACATTTTGGCAGCTCTTTCAAGCAAGCGAGAGTGTACATAGAATATATCTCCAGGATAAGCTTCACGACCAGGAGGACGTCTGAGCAATAAGGACATCTGCCTATATGCCACAGCATGCTTAGATAAATCATCATATACCACCAAGCAATGCATTCCATTATCACGGAAAAATTCTCCAATAGTGCAACCGGTATAAGGTGCTAAAAATTGCATAGGCGCGCAGTCAGATGCGCTAGCCACAACTACGGTTGTATACTCTAATGCTCCACTTTCTTTTAGCTTATTCACCACTTTTGCTACTGTCGAAATTTTTTGTCCAATAGCAACATAAACACAGTAAATTTTTTGATTTTCGTTTACCTCATCATTAATCTTCTTCTGATTGATAATAGTATCAATCGCAATAGTGGTTTTACCAATTTGTCTATCGCCAATAATTAATTCACGTTGCCCTCTACCTATAGGAATCAACAAATCTATAATTTTAATTCCTGTCTGCAGAGGTTCATGCACAGATTTACGGTCAATAATACCTGGCGCTTTAGATTCTATATACATTTTTTTCTTGGCTCTAATTTCTCCGCCATCGTCTATAGGATCGCCTAATGCATTTACAACTCTCCCTAATAATTCATGACCTACAGGCACCTGTACAACATCACCACTACATTTTACAACGTCCCCTTCTTTTACATCACGGTCATTGCCAAGCACAACTATTCCAGCTGTATCATGATCTAAATCAAGAACTATTCCTTCTACACCGCTTGCAAAAGATACCTTTTCACCAAACTTTGCTTTTTCCAGCCCATAGACCAATGTGATACCATCCGTTACTGAAATTACTTCACCTATATTTTCTCGTTTTATAGGATTATCAAATGTCTCAACCTTCTCTTTTATTATGTTTACTACTTCAGAGGCATTTATGCTATTCTTCATATACAATTCCTTATTTTCAACATTTCCATTTTACTCAAATCAACCAATCTATCCAAATAACTCTTAAGCGAAGCATCAATCACGTTAAAACCATACCTAACTACAAAGCCACCTAGTATAGAAGGATCAACCACATGACTGACTTTTATTATTTTACCAAGAAAGTTCAAAGATTCAGTAATTATTTTTATATCAGGTTTCTTTAAAATCTCTGCTGATTTTATAGTAATTTCCAATTCATTTTCACTTTCCCTTACAAGATTTAAGAATTTTTCTAATATAAGGATTAATAAACGGGAGCGCTTGTTTGCAAGTGTAACCATAATAAATTTGACTAAGTTTTCACTCAAGTTCTCCTTTATAGAAAGTATCGCTTCTTTTTTGTGCAAAAGAGAAACCATAGGATGAGATAGATACACAAAAACATCTTGATCTTTAAAAAAAGCTAACAAAAATTCTACTTCTTTTCTTATAATACCTAATCTGCTTCCTGAGACATGAAACAGTGCTCTAGCATAAGATGAAACTAAATTATTGTTTTTCATATTCAATTACCTGTTCTAGTAAATCTAAATTATTTTAGCTACCATTGTTCAATCCAAGCATTTTTTATATAAATAGGTCTTCTCCTTAAGGAAAGAAAACATAAATCATATCTGACTGAATAATCTAAAAAATCAAGATTTTTACTTAAGAAATATTTAGAAGAATTTATAATAGACTGACACTGAAAATGAGATATCGGTACTTCTTTTCCAAATAAACTTGTTTTAACTTCTATAAAAATCAGCTCCCTTTTTTTAGATACAATTAAGTCAATTTCACCCAACTTACAACGGAAGCGACGTTTTATAACATTATAGAATTTCAGCTTTAAATATATCGAAACTAACAATTCTCCAAAGTAACCTACAAAATAGCGTAACCTACTTACCATAAAAAGAATAATTAGCTTTGTGTAACTACTTTGCTTCCTTTTTTATTTTTACTATAAATCTCACCTTTTGCTGAAATATCTCTATCAACTAGCTCTATCACTGCCATTGGAGCGCAATCACCCTTTCGAGTACCAAATTTTATTATTCTAGAATATCCACCTTTACGGTCTTGATAACGATTAGCTAGAACGCTTAATAATTTATCAACTACTAACTTACTATTATGAAGACGTGAAAGCAAAAGCCTTCTACCATGTAAAGAATCGTTATTCTTAGCAATTGTAATAAACTTTTCCACATATGGACGAAGTGCTTTAGCCTTTGGTAAAGTAGTTACAATCTGCTCATGATTAATTAACGAGATAGATAGATTCTTTAACATTGATAACCTATGCTCGGTACAACGAGACAGTTTATTTTTCTTTATTCCATGTTTCATATACTACCTAATCCTCATCAGTATGTTGTTTAGCCAGTTCATCTATATCCTTAGGCGGCCAATTTGGTATATTCATACCCAAAGACAAATCTGAATTATTTAAAATTGCCTTGATTTCATTCAAAGACTTTCGGCCAAAATTAGCAGTTCTTAACATTTCAACTTCCGTCTTTTGCACAAGATCACCTATATAAGTGATATTTTCATTTTTCAGACAGTTATGAGATCTAACAGATAATTCCATTTCATCTACTTTACGCAATAGAACAGGATCATAGCCCAAATCTTTAGCACCACTAGACAAAGAAACTTGCGATTTTTTATAACTAATATCAGAACTAATAAAAGGCTGAAATTGCTCCTGTAATATTCTTGCAGCATAGTCAACAGCTTGACTTGGAGAGATTGTACCATCAGTTTCAATTGACAATATTAGCTTATCTTTATCAGTAACTTGACCAACACGACTATTCTCTACTCTATACGAAACCCTCTCGACAGGACTATATAAAGCATTAACTGGAATAAAACCAATTAAATCTTGTTCATTCATAAGCTTTAAAAATTCATTTTCTTTATATTTATTTACAGGAAGATAACCTTTTCCGCTAGCAACATATATAGTAATGTTAAGCTCCACATCTTGACCTAGTGTACATATCACCAAATCTTTATTAACAATAGAGCATTGGTCATCAGTTTCTATCATTCCAGCTAATACTTGACAAGGCCCTTTAGCGCTCAAATTTAAGCACTTATTAGACGTGTTATTTAACTTACATCTCAACATACCCATATTTAATGCTATATCAGTTATGTCTTCCCTAACTCCTTGGATCGAAGTAAATTCATGATTCACGCCTTCAATTTTTATTCCATAAACAGCACTACCGCGAAGAGAAGACAACATTACACGCCTTAATGCATGACCCAACGTTAAAGCAAAACCACTTTCCAAAGGTTCTAGAACTATATCACTTTTTTTACTTGAATCACCTGATATTACCTTAATCGCATTAGGCTTAGTTAATCTATCTAAATTTCCACAGAAAGAGACATTATCACTATAATACATACAAAAACCTTCCAAATATCCTATACTCTTCTTTTTTTCCTTAGTCTACACCCATTATGAGGTATCGCCGTTTTATCTGCAATTGAAGTGACAGTCAATCCACAATTCCTAAGTGCTTTAACTGCAGCTTCTGCACCAAAACCAGGACCACGAATTATTACAGAAACAACCTTCATACCAAATCTCTCTATTACTTTCTTCGCAGCAGAATCGGCAACCTTACCTGCAGCATAAGGTGTGGATTTTCTCGAACCAGAAAAACCACATGCACCAACAGAAGTCTGGTAAAGCGTATTACCACAAACATCAGTCACATTTACAAAAGTATTATTAAAAGTTGCACGAATATGGACAATACCAGTAATAAACCTTTTTGTATTCTTACCAACCGTTTTAACTTTTTTCATAAAAACTCACGATAATAACAAATTTTATTTTTTTCCAGCAATAGGCAATTTAGATCTGCCTTTACGAGTTTTAGCATTAGTATGGGTTCTTTGTCCCCTCACAGGCAAACCTTTTCTATGCCTTAATCCTCTATAGCAACCGATTTCTATTAAAGATTTTATATCCATAGCCACTTTTTTTCTGAGCTCACCCTCTATGACATATTTTTGCCTAATAAAACTACTAATTTTCTCTATATCTTCATCTTGTAATTCTGAAACACGCTTACGCTCATCAATTTTACAGCTACGACAAATTATATTCGCAGTAGTAATACCTATACCATGTATATAAGTTAATGCAAAAGGAATACACTTCTTCACCGGAACATTTATGCCTGCAATACGTGCCACTGATACCTCGATACTTTATTAATAATAACTCTTAATTTATACCATAAAACAACTTATAGTCAAATCAAATTACAAGAAATTTTACTTTCAATCTCTTGCATTACTCTATCAACACTCAAATTAGCGTTAATTGTTAACAACTTGTCCTTATAATACTCGCGCAAACCCTCTATCTGAGAATGATATTCTCTTATCCTCTTATTAATTGCAAGCATATTAGCATCATCAATTCTCTTCTCCAATCTCGTACTTTTACATTTAGCACAAGTAGTATTCTTAAAAGAAGATATACTATATATACTTTTACAATCCAAACAAGTAAGACGATCTTTTAATCTATCAATTGCAATATTATCGTCAAGCTGCAACTCAATTACAAGATCAACATCCCTATTGCATCTTTTTTGCAAAACTTGAGTTAAAAAATGAGCTTGATTTAAATTTCTTGGAAAACCATCTAACAAAAAATCACCATCTATTAATGCAAGCTGGTCACACAATAATTTACATATAACTTCATCTTGAATTAAATTACCAGATTCAACAGTATCCTTTATTCCTTTACCTAATTTACTCCCACTAGATATAATATTCCTTAATAAATCTCCTACTGAAACTAATTTAAAATTATACTTTGCTATTAACAAACTGGACTGAGTACCCTTACCAGAGCCAGGAGGACCAAAAATTGTAATAATCACTTTAGTCTCCTTGTTTTAGACTCATATTTCTTTATCCAACTATCGTACCTATTTGAAAAAACATAAGATTGTACTTGCATAATAGTATCAGTAATAACGTTAACTATAATCAGCAAGCTCGTCCCACCAAAAATAAATGGTATATCATAATGATACCTCATAATTTCAGGTATAGTACATATTACCACCAAATACGCAGACCCAATAAATGTTAATTTAAAAACTATATCTTGAAGATAATCAGAAGTATGTTTTCCAGGCCCTCTACCAGGAATAAAACCACCATTTTTCCTAAGAAAATCAGCATTTTCCTCTGGATTAAATATAAAATTGGTATAGAAAAAATTAAAAAGTACTATGAGTATTAAGTAAGTTATAATGTACATCACTTTATTTGCCATAAAGTAGTTTAAAATAAAATCAGCAATGGCATGACCTTTATAGAAATTTGCAATTGAAATAGGCGTTAATAGAATTGCGTTAGCAAAAATAGTTGGTATTACACCAGATAAATTGATCTTCAATGGAATGTAAGTAAAATCATCATTATGTAATTTTTTAAACTGTTTTTTGGGATATTGAACAATTACCTTTCTATAAGAAGATTCTGTAAAAATGACTAAAAGGAGCAGTAAAAAAAACAATGCTATAACAAAAAGGGTAATGAAAAACGACATACTACCATTTTTATTTAATGTTAGCAGAGATGATAAAGCATTATGTAATTCAGATGTTATGCCAGTAAAAATGATTAATGAGATACCATTGCCTATACCGCTCACACTGATCCGCTCACCAAGCCATATTAAAAATATAGTTCCACCTAAAAGGCTAAAGACACCTATAGTACGAAACATAATACCAGGTTCAACTACAACTAATACCCCTTCCCTATTCATTCTTTCTAACCCTATTAAGATCGTAATTGATTGAAAGATACAAAACACTATAGTCATATAGCGTATATAAGAGTTCATCTTTCGACGTCCTAACTCTCCTTCATTTTTAATTTCATTGATTCCTTTAACGGCAGAAGATAATAATTGCATAACTATGGATGCAACTATGTATGGCATAACGTTTAACGCCAAGATCGTCATTCTAGCTAAAGCGCCACCAGAAAATAAATTAAATACTCCAAAAACACCAGAACTCTCTTTTGGAAATATATCATTGATTATATCAAGATTAACTCCAGGAATAGGAACATAAGTGCCTAAACGATAACAAACTAAAGCCATTAGCGTAAAAAATATACGCTTTAGTAAATCACTTTTATATAACAACGTAGAATCCAAACTATTAAATGCAAATTTACTGCTCATGATTTACGATAGTATTTCTACACTACCACCAACTGAAGCTACAGATCTTTTTGCAGCTTCTGATGCAAAATCAACATGAAACACAAATTTTTCGCTTAATTTACCATTATTAAGAAGTTTGATTTTACTTTTAACAGATCTGATAAAACCTAATTTATGCAGTAGCTCCTTATCTATGATAGAATCCTTGACTATTTTTTTAGCTTCCATTAAGCACTGTACATCACCAACATTAAATATAGAGTATAAGTTTTTGCGTATAGGCTTAAAACCTCTTTTAGGTAAACGAGTATATATAGACTGCTGTCCACCTTCAAAACCATTTATAGAAACGCCACTTCTCGCTTTTTGCCCTTTATGCCCCCTACCGGATGTTTTACCTTTACCACAACCAATACCTCTACCTAATAATTTAGGCTTCTTTTTCTTAGATAATTTGGTAAACACAGAATTTAATTTTACAGCATCATTCATACTTTACCTATTTCCAACTATCTCACTAATCTTTTTACCCCTCTTACCTGCCACTTGGCGAGGAGATAACATAACATCAAAAGCCTTAAATACTGCACATATAATATTATGGGGATCATTTGATCTAGTAGACTTAGCTACCACATCCTTTATACCTAATACCTCAAAAACCGACCTCATTGCTCCACCAGCAATAATACCTGTTCCAGTTCTTGCAGCTCTTAAAACTATCTCACCAGAACAAAATTTAGCTTTAATATCATGATGTAAAGTTCTACCTTCACGTAAGTACACCCTAATCATCGACTTCTTTGCAGCATTTACAGCTTTCACTCTTGCTTCAGCAACCTCTGCGTGTTTACCTATTCCACATCCTACCCTACCCTTACCATCACCAACAACAACCAAAGTTGAAAATGAAAATCTTCTACCACCTTTAGTAACCGTTGTTACCCTTCGCACTGAAACCAAAAGTTCTGATAAATCATTATTATTTTGTAAATTCTTTACAGCCATATTTAAAACCTTCTAAAATTTAAATCCAGAGCTTCTTAAAGCCTCAGCAAATTGAGAAATCAATCCTGTATACTTATATGCTCCCCGATCAAAGACGAACCGCTGCTGCAATTTTGTACTAGGCAGACGCTCAATCAATAAAGAAGAAACCTGTTTTATAGTTTCAGCATTGACCCTACCTTTACATACATTCCTAATTTTATCATCCAAAGTAGAAGCAGAAGCTAGGGTTATTCCTTTTGCATCGTTAATCAACTGAACGTAAAAATGTTTATTAGACTTAAATACGGATATACGTAAACGTCCAGCGCTCTTATCGAGCTTCGCTCTATTACGAAGTTTCCTTTTTTCATAGCTACTTAAAAAATTATACAATCTTTTCATTTTAATTACTTCTTTTTATTTACAACCTTACGCAGCATAAATTTGCCTTTTATTACAATACCCTTACCTTTATAAGGATCATATTTTCTAATTTTGCATATATCAGAAGCCACCATATAGACTTTTTGCTTATCCATACCGCGAATCACTAAATGAGTTGGCTTTATACACTTAATCTCAACGTCTTTAGGCACTTTATACTTAATATTATGACTATAACCAAGATATAAAGTCAAATACTTATCATCACATTCTGCTTTATACCCCACACCATTAATCTCAAGATCAACAGAAAAATCATTAACCATACCGTTAATCATGTTATTAATATTACTTCTATAAGTGCCCCATATAGATTTTATTTTATCATAATCATCCCTGCCTTGATCAACAGAAAGTAACAATTGATTATCAACTATCTGACACAGAATGCCACTACACAAGTTCAGCTCTTTTTCTGCCCTAACACTTCTTATTAATACCCTACCATCATTATATTCAACTGAAAGATCAGCAGGAATATTGATAGGTGCGGCACCTATACGAGACATACATTTCTCCTATCATTTAAAATACACGACACAAAACTTCTCCACCAACTTTTAATCTACGTGCATTATAATCGGTCATCACTCCTTTCGGTGTAGATATAATAAAAATTCCAAGACCATTATATGCTTTAGAAATGTCCTTACACTTAGAATAATAACGACAACCGGGCTTTGATACCCTAGCTATATCATTAATCACAGGTGATTTATCATAATACTTCAACTGCACAACAAGCGAAGGGATACTATCACTCTCTTGCTTTTCATAATTAAGAATATACCCTTCCTCTTTTAAGATCTTCAATATAGAAGAATTCACTTTAGAGAATAGGACTCTTGTTTCCCTATGCATTGCCAATTGAGCATTACGTATTCTTGTTAAAAAATCACCAATACCATCAGATAACGACACTATTACACTCCTTATATCACATTTACCAACTAGATTTTGTAACCCCTGGAACTTGTCCAAAAGAACACAAATCACGTAAAACAATCCTACATAAACCAAATTTTCTATATACTCCTCTCGGCCTACCAGTTAAAGCGCATCTATTCCTAATTCTGATTTTAGAAGAATCTCTAGGCAATTTTTTAATCAGCTTACTTTGAGCTGCAAACCTTTTTGCAATAGATAAATCCTTATTATTCATTATAGATTTTAATTCTTCCCTTCTCTCCCTATACTGATCGCATAACTTTATTCTATGAAGATTCTTCTGTATCATGGATTTTTTTGCCATATATATTTTCTCTCAATTATCAAAAAAAGGGAATTTAAGAGCCAGTAATAATTCCTTTGCTTCCTTATCACTAACTGCACTTGTTATAATATTAATATCCATACCTCTAATTTTACTTATTTTATCATAGTCTATTTCTAAAAATGATATATGCTCCTTGATACCAAGGGAAAAATTACCATGACCATCAAATTGCTTCACACTAAACCCTCTAAAATCTTTTTCCCTTGGCAAAGCAATATATATTAATCTTTCTAAGAATTCATACATTTTATTTCTACGCAAAGTCACTTTACAACCTACAGTTGCACCTTTTCTAATTTTGAAACCAGAAATAGATTTTTTTGCAAAGGTTAACACAGGCTTTTGCCCAGCAATCAAATGTAGATTATCAAATGGCTCATTTATCGCTTTATTGTCCGTAGCAGCATCTCCAACGCCCATATTGATACACACCTTGACAAGTTTAGGCACTTGCATTACATTGCTGTAATTAAACTTATCCTTTAAGGATTTTACTATATTATCTTTATACAATTGTTTAAACATATCAACCTAATCTATCACTTCTCCAGAAACTTTTGCAAAACGCACTTTTCTACCATCTATAATCTTAAATCCTACTTTAGTTGGAGTTTTACACTTAGGATCCAATATTGCAACATTGGATACATCAATAGCTAACTCTTTATTCAATATACCACCACCACTACCAGCTCTTGGTTTAGTATGTCTCTTACACACATTTACGCCAGAAACAACTACTTTCTTTTTAGCATCACGTATTATAACTTTGATTACCTTACCAATTTTTCTCTTATCTTTACCAGTTAAAACTATAATATCATCACCACTTTTTATTTTAGCACTCATTATAAAACCTCATCAGCTAATGACATTATTTTCATAAAAGAACCAGATAACAACTTTTTTACTGGACCAAACACCCGAGTGCCAAGTGGTTCACCTTGATCATTAATTAAAACCACAGCATTGCTAGAAAAACGAATTACAGAACCATCAGATTTCTTAACACTATTTTTTACTCTAACAACAACTGCTTTATATACTTTTCCTTTTTCAACTTTACCTTTTGGGTTAATAGACTTAGTAGATATAATAATCGTATCACCTACAGATGCAGATTTCCTACCACCTAACAAGCCAATACAAAGCACTGCACGCGCACCAGAATTATCAGCTACTTCTAACAATGTATTTTTTTGAATCATATAAATACCTATTCCTTTTTAGCTATTGATAACAACCCATTTTTTAGTAACAGAAATAGGCTTATGTTCCTGTATTAAAACCCTATCTCCCTTTTTGCAACTATTATTCTCATCATGTGCTGTATACTTCTTGTATTTTTTAATAACTTTTTTATACAGCCTATCCTTATACACTTGTAACACCGAAACCTTTACAGTCTTATCAGACTCAGCATTAGTTACGACACCACAAAAAACCTTCTTAGGCATTTTTTCCCTCTCTCTTTCTTCTATTTAATACAGTTAGACTACGAGCTATGCTCTTTCTTATTAAGCTAAAACGCGAAAAATTGTTGCACTGGCCCAGCTTTTTTTGAAAAGCCAAATTAACAAATTCTTTCCTCAAATTCACAAGAAGTTCATGTAATCCTTGTGAAGATTCTGATTCAAATTTAACTATATCCATTGCAACTCCATTCAATTATGATTAGATATAAATTTACACTTCATAGGAAGCTTAGCAGTCGCTTTTTCAAGCGCCAATCTTGCTAAATGCATGGGAACATCACTACTAATTTCAAACAAAACCCTACCGGGCTTAGCTTTAAATACCCAAAATTCAACACTACCTTTCCCTTTACCCATACGTACATCTGCTGGCTTTTTACTAACCGGGGTATCAGGAAAAATTCTTATCCACACTTTACCAGAGCGTTTTAACGTTCTAGATATCACGCGCCTTGCAGTTTCAATATGCTTAGACTGAACCTTACCTACTTCCATAGCTTTTAATCCATAATCTCCAAAAGACAGCGTGCTACCACCCTTAGCATTACCCTTAATTCTCCCCTTAAATACCTTTTTATATTTACTCTTTTTGGGAACAAACATTTCAATATACCTTAACTACCAACATAAACCCAAACTTTAACTCCTATAATACCACATATAGTCTTCGCTTCACAAAAAGCATAATCTATATTAGCACGCAAAGTGTGTAAAGGCAAACGACCTTCTTTGTACCATTCAGTACGAGCTATTTCAGCTCCGCCAAGACGCCCAGAGCAACTTACTTTAATACCCTCAGCACCCATCTTCAAACAATTTTGAATAGCTTTTTTCATCGCTCTTCTACATGAAATCCTTTTTTCTAGCTGATGTGTAATACTCCTTGATATTAAAACTGCATCTATTTCAGATTTTTTAACTCCTACTACATTCACTTCGACACTACTTTCTACTTTTTTAGCTATTTTTTGCTTTATCTTCTCAACATCCAAACCTTTCTTACCTATTATAACCCCAGGTTTAGAAGAATGTATTATTACAGACACTAAAGTAACTGTACGCTCTACAGTTACTTTAGAAATACCAGCATGCTTAAAGGATTCATTTATATAACTGCGAATAAATAGATCTTGATGCAATTTCCGTTTATAATCGTCCGTAGCACACCAAACAGAATCCCAGGTATTACTATTTATTTGCAATCTAAATACTTTAGGATTAACCTTCTGTCCCATATTTTTACACTTTCCTTATTAATTTTCCATTTCTATAAATCATACAATTTCTTTCAATTTTATAGTTATATTACTATAAAATTTGCTCATTCTATTAGCCCTACCCATAGCTTTTGGATATACTCTACGCAAAGTAAGTGACTTACCTATTAAAATTTCCTTTATATATAAATTATCAACGTTCAATCCATAATTATTTTGAGCATTAGCAATTGCAGAATTCAACACCTTCATTATAAAACCGGCAGCCTTTTTTTCACAAAATCTTAATTGTACATTAGCAAAAGAAACTTTTTTATTACGCACTAAATCAGCAACCAAATTTAATTTGCGAGGAGTCGATCTTAAAATCTTAGAACCAGCCTCAACTATTATATCCCTATTTTTCATATAAATTACCTATCTTCTTGTTGCCTTTTTATCACCACCATGCCCAGTAAATTTACGAGTAGGTGAAAATTCACCGAATTTATGACCTATCATATTCTGATTATCAACACTAACAGGAATGTAATCTTTACCATTATAAACAGCAAATTTTAAACCCAAACAATTAGGAAGAATTACAGAAGCCCTGGAATGAATTTTTATCACCCTATTAATAGAACCCTCTTTTAAAGTTCTCTGAACTAATCTTAGTACAGATGGGTGTAAAAAAGGTGGTTTCCATACAGATCTACTCATAAATTAACCTTTCAATTTTTTTATATACTTATCACTAGATTTATTTTTTTTCCTAGTTTTCTTTCCTTTTGTTGCAACACCCCAAGGAGTAACAGGATGACGACCGCCAGAAGTTTTTCCCTCTCCACCTCCATGAGGATGGTCAATCGGATTCATTGCAACTCCACGTACAGTAGGTCTAATCCCAAGCCACCTACTTCTCCCAGCTTTACCCAACTTTCTATTCTTATGGTCAGGGTTAGATACTACACCAATAGTAGCCTTGCAAGAAGATAAAATCAACCTAATTTGACCAGACCTGAGTCGTAATAAAACATATTGGCCATCACGACCAACGATTTGTGCATAACAACCAGCAGCTCTAGCAATCGCAGCACCATTACCTGGCTTCAGCTCAACATTATGAACGAAAGAACCAACAGGTATATGCTTGAGTAGTAAACAATTCCCTGGCAAAATATCAGCATCATCTCCAGCTGTCACAACATCACCAGGCTTCATACCTTGAGGAGCTAATATATAAGATTTAGTATCATCTTCCTTATATGATATTAATGCTAAAAAACCACTTCTATTTGGATCATACTCTATTTTCTCAACTATACCCTGATCACTTCTATTACGTTTAAAATCTATAACTCTATACTTCTTCTTGTGACCACCACCCCTGTGACGAGTTGTAATTCTACCATGATTATTTCTTCCACCACTGGATTTTTTACCAAATACAAGAGACTTCTCCGGCTTATCTTTTGATAAACCAACTTTACTTATTAATATAGTCCCACGAGAAGACGGAGTAACAGGATTAAAAAATTTCATACCCATATTAAACGCTCATTATATCTAATTTTTGACCATCTATCAAAGAAAAATAAACCTTTTTTCTCTGTTTTTTACAACCAACCACACCCCTGAAACGTCTATATTTGGGTTTAACTCTAATAACATTTATAGAAGAAATTCTGACATTAAATAAAGACTCTATTGCCGATTTTATTTGACGCTTATTTACATTTACAAAAACATACAAAGAGTATTTATTAAACTTCTCTCTTAAAAGAGAAGCCTTTTCTGTGATTACAGGAGATTTTATTATATTATTATATTTAATCATAACAATCTACCTTCAAGATGCTTTAAAGTGTCTTTTGTTAACATCACGCATTCATGATTCAATATATCAAAAACATTTAACCCAATAGGTTTGATTAAATCTACATAATGCAAATTTTTAGCAGCACGTAACAAATCATCTCCATAATCACCAACTATTAAAAAAGAAGAAAATTTAAAATTTTTAATATATTCACACATTTTAGATGTTTTCTTCACATCAACATTCAAACTATCAAGAACAATAACTTGATTATTTAAATATTTTAGAGATAAAGCAATTTTCAAACCAAATTTACGTACTTTTTTATTAAGAGAATAAGCATGACTCCTCACAACAGGACCAAAAATAATTCCACCACCTCTAAACTGAGGAGATCGCAAGCTCCCCTGTCTCGCCCTACCGGTACGTTTTTGAGCATACGGCTTAGCTGTTGTACCAGAAACATCACTGATACCCTTTGTTTTATGAGCACCAACTCTTCTCTTTGCTAATTGCCATCTCACTATATCATGCAAAATACTCAACTTTTGCTTGGCAGAAAATATCAAGGGATTAAGCTCAACACTACCTACATTATTATTAGATAGATCAACTAATTCACATTCCATAACTAACTCACCAAATTATTAACATCATCACTCATATTCAACAGCAGACCTGCTGGAAAAGGAACATCTTTATGTAAAGGCTTTTTAACTGCATCTCTCACAAAAACATAAGAGTTTTTAAACCCAGGAACATTATTACCCTTTACAGCAATTATGCTATTTTCATAATCAATGGATAATATTTTCATATTCTGTACAGTTACTCTGCTATTACCTAAATGACCAGCCATTTTCTTCCCCTTGAATACTCTACCAGGATCTTGACATTGACCAGTAGAACCTTGTGATCTATGAGCAATAGAAACGCCATGAGATGCCCTAAGCCCACTGAAGTTATGCCGCTTCATCACACCAGCAAACCCTTTACCTAAAGAATAACCCGTAATGTCAAGATATTGACCAACTACAAAATGATTAACCCCCACCTTTTTACCACATTCTATTCCGAATAGATCAGTTAATCTACTTTCGTATAATTTACATTTACTATTTATACCCTTTTTCTTTAAATATTCCAACTGAGGTTTTGCT
The DNA here is from genome assembly GCF_964263225.1 of Wolbachia endosymbiont (group A) of Limnophora tigrina. Taxonomy (NCBI): domain Bacteria; kingdom Pseudomonadati; phylum Pseudomonadota; class Alphaproteobacteria; order Rickettsiales; family Anaplasmataceae; genus Wolbachia; species Wolbachia endosymbiont (group A) of Limnophora tigrina. The sequence continues at coordinate 1,499,544 of NZ_OZ181654.1, read as the reverse complement.
ATTTTTTTTAAATCTCCTGTGCCTAAAATGACTGAATTGTAGCCACATTTATCTTGTCCTTTTATATCGATAATATAAGTTTCGCTGAGATGCAATAAGGTTACAGCCATGCGACTATTATCAAAATACATAGCAGTATGGCCAACATTCGTCATTAACAAACCAATTCTCCTAAGCGAATTTATTCTCTTCATTTCCTTTTCCTAAATATTAACTTCCTTAACCTTTAAATCCACTTCTACACCAGCAGAAAAAGATAAATCTGCAAGCATCTTCATCATAGTAGAAGTAGGATTATGTACAATAATTAACCGCTTAGAAATTCTCATTTCAAATTGCTCACGAGATTTTTTATCAACATGAGGAGACCTATTAACAGTAAATTTAGAATCTTTTCTTGGCAACGCAATCGGACCAGATAAATCTGCATTAAACTGCTTTAATTGATCAATAAACTCGCGAATACACTTTTCCAACAAAGAACAATCGAAAGCTTTGATTCTAATATATATATCTTGCTTCATCTTAGTTATTATACTCATTCTAAAATTTCCGAAACAACGCCAGAACCAACAGTTCTACCACCTTCTCTTATCGCAAAACGTAATCCTTTATCCATTGCTATTGGTACTTGCAACTCCACTTCTATACTTACATTGTCCCCTGGCATTACCATCTCCTTTCCATCTAGCAATTTTATGCTCCCAGTTACATCCGTTGTCCTTAAATAAAACTGTGGCTGATAATTTGCAAAAAATGGTGTATGCCTCCCTCCTTCTTCTTTCTTCAATATATACACCTCCGCATTAAATTTCTTATGCGGGGTTATTGTCCCTGGTTTTGCCAATACTTGCCCTCTCTCCACTTCTTCTTTCTTTGTTCCTCTTAGTAGTATTCCTACATTGAGTCCTGCACTTCCCTTATCTAGCGACTTCTTAAACATCTCAACACCAGTACATATCGTCTTTTGCGTCGCTTTCAGACCTATTATCTCTATCTCATCCCCCATCTTTATCTCCCCCTTCTCTATTCTTCCTGTTACTACCGTCCCTCGGCCCGGCACTGAAAATACATCTTCTATTGGCAACAAAAACGGCAAATCTACAGGCCTTGGAGGTACTGCCACATACTCATCTAACTTCTCCATCAATTTATCCATTGATTTCTTTCCATACTCACTACTATCATCTTCTAATGCTTTTAACGCAGACCCAACTATCACAGGCACTTCATCACCTGGAAATTTATACTTACTCAGCAACTCTCTCACTTCCATTTCCACCAAATCTATCATATCAGCATCAGCAACATCAGCTTTGTTTATATATACCACGATATATCCAACACCCACTTGTTTTGCCAGCAATATATGCTCTCTCGTTTGTGGCATCGGCCCATCAACCCCTGACACTACCAATATTGCTGCATCCATCTGTGCTGCACCTACTATCATATTCTTTACATAATCAGCATGTCCAGGGCAATCAACGTGTGCATAGTGTCTCTTTTCTGTTTGATATTCAACATGCGCTGTTGCTATTGTTATACCTCTCTTTCTTTCTTCTGGCGCTTTATCTATCTGATCATATGCTACAAAATTACCATAATGCTTTGTTATCGCCGCTGTTAACGTTGTCTTCCCATGATCCACATGTCCTATCGTTCCCACGTTTATATGCGGCTTTCCAAATGCTTCTACTATCGCTGTCATAATTTTAACTCTTCTACCTAAAATACAAATACATCAATAAATAATATGTTGATTTTATATAAATACAACAAAAAAAGAGCGGATAGTGGGAATCGAACCCACGTCACTAGCTTGGAAGGCTAGAGCTCTACCATTGAGCTATACCCGCACAATGGAGGAGGTAGGATTCGAACCTACGTACGCAATGCGGACAGATTTACAGTCTGTTACCTTTAACCACTCGGTCACTCCTCCACAAAAATCTGTTAAGAGAACACTACCTTAACTTAAGTTTTATTATTCCTAATATTAAACATCCAAATCCAAAAGATCAAGTAATAAAAGCTAATCTAACTGATTTCAGTTAGATTTTACTTTTATATAACAAAATATTGTCAATAAAACGCCCAAATAAATAATGTGAATCATGTGTACCTGGCGCTTCTTCTGGATGGTATTGGGTAGAAAAGACTGGGTAATCCTTCATCATTATCCCCTCTACACTATTATCAAATAGAGAAATATGAGTAACTTCAACGTTACTTGGAAGAGAAGCTGAATCAACAACAAAACCATGATTTTGGCTAGTTATCTCAACTTTTTTACTCTCCAGATCATAAACTGGATGATTACTCCCTCGATGACCAATATCCATCTTGACAGTCTTTGCTCCTAAAGTAACTGCAAGTAATTGATGGCCCAGGCATATGCCAAAAACTGGTATTTTAGATTTCACAATAATTTCTATTTCTGAAATTACACTCTCTCCTATCTCTTGTGGATCACCAGGGCCATTTGAAAGCACTATACCATCTGGATTCATGCTTAATATTTTGTGAGCAAAACCTGTATCTGGTTTGACTAATTCAACCGTACAATCAAGTTCTACTAAGCGTGAGATTATACTATTTTTTATACCGAAATCAACAATTACAATCCTATATTTTGCATTAAGAACGCTTTGAAAGTTATTACTTAAACTGACTTTCTTAGTTATTTCTATTCCATTTACAGATTTGTATTTCTTCAATTCATCTAATATATGTGCCTCACTTGACGGACATATCATTCCATTTTGAGATCCATGTTTTCTCAAATATCTCGTCAAAGCTCTAGTATCAATTCCCGATATCCCAACTACATTATTTTTCTCCAACCAATCATTTAAACTAATATATGAAGAAGAGTGAGACATAGGAGAAAGTTCACGCATAACCACACCACTTGCAAAAACTTTTTCTCCTTCATTATCTTTGTGATTTATTCCAACATTACCAATATGAGGAAAAGTGAACGCTATTATTTGATCAGCAAAAGAAGGATCTGTTATAGTATGCTGATAACCTGTCATACCAGTGGTAAAACAAACTTCACCTATACATTTGCCTCTTTTACCTACCGATTTTCCCAAAAAGTACTTGCCATCTTGTAAAACTAAAGCTGCATCCTGCATTTAATTCTCTCAACTCATTTAAAATATTATATAAGAATTTTAAATTACAAGTAAGCAAATACTAAACTTCCCTTTAAATTTATATAAAATTCAAAATTATAAGTAGCTTTCTTTTTTTATTATTTAGCAAAATTATAGCAAACTTAACTTGTGTGAATAGGCAATAGTCATTACATTCATACTTCACGTTATGTAAATTCACATGGATAGAAAAACTTGTCTCATTACAGGAGCATCATCTGGCATTGGAGAAAGTCTAGCACGGTTGCTCATTAAAGATGGATGGTTTGTGGTTGGCATTGCAAGGCGCACTGAAAAACTGGAAAAATTAAAAGAAGAATTAGGTAGTAATTTTTTACCTATAACATGTGATGTAAGCAAAAGTGAAAATATTAAAAACTCGTCTGATTTTTTAAAAAAGCAAAATATTATACCAAATCTCTTTTTTCTTAATGCAGGATGTGGCGAAATAGAAGATAAGTTTCATACCAACATTCATAGAAAAACATTTGAAACCAATTATTTTGGCGTTATCAACTGGATTGAAGAATGGATTCATCATAATTCCTTGGCAACTTTTGCGGTTATATCTTCTCTTGTTGCTATGCATGCAACACCACATGCTTCTGCATACTGTGCCAGCAAAGCAGCACTAAAAAGTTGTTTTCAATCACTAAAAATCCAATATTCTAACAGTAGCACAAAGTTTATCACCATAATGCCAGGGCCAGTAAAAACAGATATGTTTAAGTCTAATAAACCACTTCCCTTCATATGGGAGCCAGAAAAAGCTGCAGCATATATTTTAAAAAGTATATTTAAAGGAAAGAAAGTTATAGCGTTTCCAATTTTCTGGCGGTTATTTTTTCATATTTTACAAATTCTTCCCACTAAAATGACTGCAAGAATCTTACGATAATCACCAAATCTACCATCTTGTAAAGCTAAAGCTCTTCAAAACTCAATCGCAAGCTTCTCCACACAAAAACATCTTGACTATCGCATGTTTCATATTATATGAATAAACTGTTAATGAAAGTGGAGGGTTGCAATGCCTAATAATACAGATCAGTCTAAAAAAATAAATGAGAAATGGTTATTTATAGGAGGTGCTTCACTGTTTCTTGTAATAATGCTACCATCAATTTTTCTCTTAGCAAAAATAGCTATGATGTTTGTTATAATCTCAACTACAGCAATAGCGATAAAAATTGCCTCAAAAGCAATATCAAACGTTTTAGAGGATAAAGAGAATCAATCAACACAAAATAAAATTATAAACCTAGCTATTGGAGCAGTGTCCATACTTGCAGGTGGGCTATCATTACTTATTACAGCAAAAGTTGGTTTCATCGCAATATGTTCAACTATAGCTATTTTAGCTCTGTATGAATATATTAAAGATGAAAAAATAGGTAAGGATATAAATGATAAATTCGATGAAATAGCTAATAATACAACTGAGTTTTGCGTCAACAGCATTGAAAAACTTATTCCATCACAAAGTTGCGAAGTGTAATCTTTTGTTTATAAATTTTTAGATGCATGGCTAACGTATAAACACTGAAATCAGCACTTCCTTTCTTGTTATCCTAGTAATGGCTTCCATCATCAAAAATGGTGTCCGTTCAGCAGAGCGGCAAAATAAGGTAGACAAAGCAAGATAATAAAGATAATCATAGGGTAAATATGAGGTAATATGGTAAACCTTTTAGAACTCTGCAAAAATTTACAGCAAAAAATAGAAAAGTTAGAAGCAAAAATAGAAAGATTGGAAAGAGAGAATGAAAGTTTAAAAGCAGAGCATGAGGCTTTAAAGATAGAGAACGCTGAATTAAAGGAAAGGCTAGGTTTAAATTCAAAAAACTCATCAATTCCCAATTCAAAAGAATTATACAAAATGAAAAAGGAAAAGCCAAAAAGCGAAAGAAAGATTGGTGGTCAAGTTGGGCATAAGGGTAATTATCGTGCTAAAATGGAAGCAGATGAGGTGATAAAGATAGAGTTGTCACCTACTTGCGAATGCGGAGGGAAGATTGCAATATGCGAAAAACCTTATATTCATCAGAAAGTAGATCTTCCGGAGATTAAGGCTTATGTAATGGAATATCAGTTGGAACATGGCCGTTGTCAGAGATGCGGAAAAAGAAGAAGTAGCAAGTTACCAGAGGGTGTTACGCCAGATACATTTGGCCCAAGGGTTAAGTCAGTAGTTGCAGCACTCAGTGGGTTTTATAAAAATTCAAAGCGCGAAGTAGCTAGCATCATAAATGATATCTTCAATTTGAACATAAGCGTCGGTAGCATATCAAATAGTGAACATAGAGTTGCTTCAAAATGCAAAAAAATGTATGAGCAGATCGAACAAGAGATAAGTAGGAGTAAAGTTCTACATATTGATGAAACGAGCCATTATAACAAAGGTAAACTCGCTTGGTGTTGGATGTTTGCAAGCAATACGGCAAGTTTTGTGAAGTTGACAGAGTCAAGGGGAATGAAAGTTTTAAAAAATAGTGTATGCTGCAATCGTAATAGCTTGGTAGTAACCGACAGATATGCAGCATACAACTACTTTGCTGATGAAAGAAGGCAAATCTGTTGGGCACACTTAGCAAGGGATTTTGAAAGATTAGCGCATAGTTGGAAATTTGAAGTTAAAGTTCTGGGCTGTTACTTGAGAAATGTAGCCACTGAGTTATTTGCACTGAAAAAAGCTTTACTAAAAAATGAGATAGATGTTTCAAGATTTATTAGACGTGCCAAGAAATTGCGAAAACGTACAAGGTATTATTTGAAGGAAATATCTCGCTTACCTGAAGCAATTGGAGCGTCTCGAGTTGCAAAGAATATTTTGAAATCTGAAAGAATGATGTGGAAATTTTTAGATGACCCAGAAAATACTCCGCTGACAAATAATCACGCTGAACGGCAAATACGGCATTATGTCGTTTATCGCAAAAATTCATATTTTACACAATCAGAACGAGGAAACTCATTCCTTGAGCAAATAATTTCGTTATACTTAACATGGAAACAGAGGAGGCTAAACCCTTTTCACAATCTTCTATCTATCGTTTCTTAAACCACTCTGCTGAACGGATACCAAAAATGTTGTATTACTTTTATACTCGCAAATCTAACTGGATTCCAATGCTGGAATGACATTACCTTGAATGGAAATCGGTGCGTGATGTACATCTGTATAGAGATTAAATATGTCATTCAGTTTGTTATCATTCTAGTACTGCCATTCTATAGGTAACAGCTGTACCTGGAGCTCCTCTCTTGTCATTCCAGCACTGGAATCCAGAAAACTTAATTTCAAACCAGTACTTTCCCTCTTTTCATCCCAATTTCCAAAATGTTACTCCAGTACTGAAATCCAGCTTTTTTATAACTATCGAAAACACTGTATTACTTTACAAATTTCACTAGATATAATTACTGGCATGGCACGTTCGTAAAATTACGATAAAAAATTACTTGACAAACTCTAATAGTTTTGTTACCATGCACAGTGAAGGTGTTCTAGAGCTCGGAATCTATCTTCGTCTGCAGACTTTTCAATTCAATTAATCTATAATCTTCAGTTAAAATATATTTTAGCTATACTTCGGTCGTAGCTGTATACATTTTTCTCAATCTTTTTTATTAGTGGAGGACTATCATGTTTAAAACACTGAATTACGCATATCATTGACCTACATGTCTTTAAAGGACAGATGGTACCTATGTCCTTTTTATATAAATTATTGTGTTTTTATGTCTTTTTTAGCAATGTCATTTATTGTTTTACGCCCCAGTCTTTTTCAAATATTGCGAGCCCTTGATCAGTAAGTGGATGATTAATTAACTGTCTAAGTATTTTTGCTGGCACAGTAATTGAATGAGCACCAAGCCGTGCAGCTTCTATTACATGTGCTGGACTTCTTACTGATGCAACAAGAACTTTTGTCTTAAAATTATAATTAGAATATATAGTGCATATATCTTCTATTAGCGATAAGCCATCATAGCTTATATCATCAAGGCGACCAACAAAGGGAGAAATAAAACAAGCACCGACCTTAGCGGCAAACAGTGCTTGTCCAGGAGAAAAACATAATGTGATATTAGCAGGTATTTTATGTTCTGTCCACAACTTTTTACAAGAAATTAATCCTTCATGTGTAAGGGGTAACTTTACTACGATATTACTAGCGATTTTCGCTAACTTAAGGCCTTCCTTAACCATATCTTCATGGCTATCTGCAACAACTTCAACACTAACAGGTCCTTTTATAATAGAACATATTTCGCTTACTAAATCTTCGTACTTATCTTTATGTCCAGATTTTGCTATTAAAGAAGGATTAGTTGTTATACCATCAATGAACTCTTTTAGCTCCTTAATTTCATTCAAATCAACACTATCAAGAAAAATTTCCATATTATTGTCCTATTAAAAACCTATTTTTACAAAATATTGTCATCTTTGAAAAGTATTAAATAAAATCGGATTTTTAACTCAACTCAATTTTCAGTCCGTTAGGAAAGAAAATATTGCACTGAGACACAGTATAGCGCTTTCCTTAATTGGTTGCATTTTATTAACAAAATTAGCATAACCAATTTCTGAAGTTTACTAGCTTTACGTTCAATAGAAATTCTTGCATAGCCTAAAACTTAGTGCTACTATTAGTATAGTAACACAAATAGGTAGTGAGGAACAATAAACAAAATGACTAAGTTCGAGTTTAACGCTCGCAATTAAATTCAACTAAAAAGGTTAATATAAAAGGAGTTAATCACTCCTAAAGTAAATATATTATCAGAACAATAGTAACAAGGGGTATACTATGTCAACAAATTTCCCGACATTGAAAAACATATTAGCAGAGCTGAAAAGAAAAAATAGCATTACTGTTTTAGAAGAACATTGTCAGGAAAAATGGGAGGTTTATGACTTGCTCATGGATTTAACAAATGATGAAAATTTTAAGCAAGCATATATAGATCTATCTTTCAACAAGAGCTTTAAAAAAAACTTTATAGAATTAGCAAATCAGGCAAAAAAAGCTGTAAGTAAGTATTTTAGAGACAAAGACATAGACCTTCGAGCTTTTTATGTAGAAACTAACAATTCTGATAAAGTGTTAAACATTAATCTTATTAATTACAATAGAAGTGAGCCAATAAGAATTAGTGATATCTTACAGCAAGAAAGGGATATTAGCACATTGAATATCTATTGCGATAAAAAGCATGACATATACGCTTACCGAAAAGGTAAGGAAAGACATTATGAATTTAAAGAGGGTGCATATTATGAAATGACAAGCACTTGGCCTGTGCAGGACAAGGATGGGAAAACTTTTACCTGTACTATGGTTATGAATGTAAGTAATTCTGGTATAACTAAAGTACTACAGTTTAATGGTAAAGATTTTGAATCGCCACCTGAGGAGTTTTGGGAATTAATAAGACAAAATGAGGAATTATATATTCAAGGCCTCTCTCTACATGATGCTGTAAAAGCATTATTGAAAAAGAACAAAAATGCTAACATTGCACCGGCTGTTAGTAATCTGCAAAATAACGAACATATCGTAATCAATCAAGACGAAAAGCTGAAAGATCTTGAAAATGATGCTAAAAGCAATCCTATTCTTTCTTTCACTAGCAACAATGTATCAGAGGTTAATCCACAGCAGATTGCAACTCAGGCAATTGCAACTCAAACAGAAGTTAATTCACAACAACTAGATCAAAAGCTTACAAAAGCTGAGCAAGAAATTAGAGAATTAAATGAGCAGAGGAACAATTTACAGCATAGGCTCGAAGAGGCCAAGCAAGAATTTGAAAAGCATAATAGTGATTTACAGAATGAACTTGGAGAAGAAAAGCAAAAAAATGCAAAGCTAGCAAATATGTCAACAGAGCTGCAAGAAAGAGCGCAAGAACTTGAAGGTGCATATGAAGAAAAGAAAGACCTGAAGAAAAAGCTGGAAGTTGCCAATGCAGGAAAAGAAGAGTTGATAAGTGAGTTAAGAAAATTGCACGAGGAATTAAATCAACTGAAAGAAGAAAAGTATAGTTTGGAAGACAAGCTTGATCAATTAGAACACTATAGCAATAGTACAAAAGAAAGCAGTGAACAACAAATATCAGATTTGAAAGAAGAGTTATTATTACTGAAAGAAGCAAATCAAATGTTAAAAGCAAAGCAAGTAGAATCAGAACAAGAACTCGTGGAGGCTAAGCAAAAAATTGAGGAATTGGAGGAACAGTGCAATGATTTACAAGTTGAGTGTAAAGAAAAGGAACAAAGACTTGAGAAAGAAATGAGTAAAACAGATGAGCGAATAATCCAGCTCAATAAGGAGCAAGAGCAGAAAATTCAAGAAATTTATGGAAAAAATAAGGAACTGGAAGAAAAGGTAGAAGAACTGAAGGAAAAGCTAAAAACTGCTAATGCAGAACAAGAGAAACTACAAGGTAAATTGAACCAGTTTGAAAAAAAAGAGGAAGAGATAGAGGAAGCAGAACACATGATAAGTGCAAGGGATAAGTGTATAGCGAGTTATAAATCTCAAATACAAAATTTAGAAAATGAGCATAACGCACATTTGGAATCTGATGAACAAGAGGCAGATCAGCTAACGTGGGATTTTGAAACGTTAAAGAACGAGCTAGAGCTTAAAGATGAGCAGATCGAGACAATAAGAGGGCAATTACGGCAGGAGATAGAAGAAGAAATAGTTAATAAGTACCGTCCATCACTGGAATTAAAGTTTAAAGAATATGAAGATGAGATTGAAAGATTAATAAGAGAAAAAAAAGAGCTAAACGGTACAGTGCAATACTTAAATAGCCAAGTAGAACTGTTAAGTCCAGTAATTGATCAAGTACTTGTTAATAAAAAGGAAGTTTTTGATAATAATTCAAAAATGTTTTACCAGCTTACAGAGAAAATTGATGATTCAGAAAAAAAATCTAGGTCTTTAAGCCTTGATAGCGCATTTCATAGCGATCACTGTAATTCACTTCTAGACTTAATCAGCAGTCCCTCAAAGGTGTGTAGCCAAAGTCAGCGTGGAAATGTTTAAAGATGCACATGAGACCAGCGGCTTCTTTATTCAAGTAGCCCCTCTTGTCATCCGAGTAGTGTAACACATAGCTGTACGAACATTGCAATACGGCACATAATAAACAATGTCATGCCAGTGCGTGACACTGGGATCTAGTTTTTGGACATTGTTTTTGACATATGTCCTTAAGAACTATTGTTTACTGCATAATTTGCAAATACTTTTTATATCTGGATCCCAGTGTCACGCACTGGGATGACAAGAAGGAAGATACTGGAATGACATCTTCCCTGAACCATAATGTTCGTACAGTTGTGTGTCAGCTACTTGAAGTGGGAATGACAAGAGTAAACTCATTTCTTGAACACAAAAAGAGCCCCTAAAGAGATTTGACATCAAGATAACTTAAATATATACCAACTCTCTTATTTTTTAATGATTCCTCATCATGAGTCAAATGATCAAAAACCTGAATTTGATTCGTTATAATGCTACAATTATTATTTGCAACCTCTAATATACCATTATCAATTACAACTTTTTCCTTTGTCTGGTTACTCATTTGAACAGTAATTATACCAGGCAATAAATAAATTAAGTAAGGAGAATGGTAAGCTAAAATCACTAGCTCTCCTTCAAGCCCATTCACTGAAAGCGAAACCACTTCATCGAATGAAATTCGATTATCAGGAGAAAAAAATTGCACCTTAAAAGTGTTCATAATCTTTAATGTCCGGCTCCAACTTCAGCTTTTATTGATTCAGCCTTTTCTATTGCTTCACTTATACTTCCCACCATATAAAAAGCAGCTTCTGGCAGGTGATCATATTTACCTTCAATAATTCCTTTAAAACTAGAAATAGTATCAGAAAGTGAAACAAATTTGCCAGACATGCCAGTAAATACCTCCGCAACATGAAAAGGTTGAGAAAGAAACTTCTGAATTTTACGAGCTCTATCAACAATAATTTTATCTTCATCAGATAGTTCATCCATACCAAGTATTGCGATAATATCTTGCAGCGACTTATAAGTTTGCAATATACGTTTCACTTCAGAAGCCACATTATAATGCTCTTCACCAATGATTTCAGCAGATAAAGACTGAGAAGTTGAGTCAAGTGGATCAACAGCAGGATATATACCCATTTCAGCTATCTGCCTTGACAACACTGTGGTTGCATCAAGATGAGAGAATGTCGTTGCTGGAGCTGGATCGGTCAAATCGTCTGCAGGAACATATATAGCCTGTACAGAAGTAATAGAACCAGCAGTAGTTGAGGCTATTCTCTCTTGCATAGCGCCCATATCAGTCGCAAGAGTTGGCTGATAACCAACAGCCGACGGTATTCTTCCAAGCAAAGCAGAAATTTCAGAGCCAGCTTGAGTAAAACGGAAGATATTATCTACAAAAAATAGAACATCTTGATTTTCATGATCACGAAAATACTCCGCCATAGTTAGTGCTGTTAAAGCAACCCTAGCTCTTGCTCCAGGAGGTTCATTCATTTGACCATAAACCAAAACGGCTTGAGATTTTTCGTGCTCATTTATATCTATTACATTCGAAGTAATCATCTCGTTATAAAGATCATTACCTTCACGCGTTCTCTCTCCTACTCCGGCAAACACAGAAAATCCTTTATGAGCTTTTGCTATGTTGTTAATCAGCTCCATTATCAGAACTGTTTTACCAACACCAGCTCCACCAAATAAGCCAATTTTTCCTCCTTTAAGATAAGGAGCAAGAAGATCTATAACCTTTATTCCTGTAACTAAAACCTCTTCCTGTATCTTCTGCTCGGTAAAACTTGGAGGTGATCTATGTATAGGTTCTAAATTATACTTTCCTTTTAAAGGACCACACTCATCTATAAGCTCCCCTACAACATTAAAAATCCTTCCTAAAGTTGAGCGTCCAACCGGAACTGATATTGGTGCACCTGTATCAACAAACTCATCACCTCTTGACATACCATCTGTGCTATCCATAGCAATGCAACGAACTATATTGTCACCTATATGTTGTGAAACCTCTAAAACTAGCTCCTTGCCCTTACATTTTAGTTTGCTTTTTAAAGCATTAAATATCTTAGGTAACTCGCCTTCAAATTTTAGATCAACAACTGCTTGAGTTATCTTAACCGTTCTACCTATATTCATCTCTTTCATCACCTAACACTATAATTCTATAAAAGAACTTCTAAAAAATAAATCTTATATTATTAACAGAAATTTTGCAATATTAAAACACTTACTAGTTACGTTTCATTATAAATAGTGCAAATGCATTCAATAGCCAAGTAATAACAAACAGCACCAAACTAAGCGCATAAGCAGCAAGAGTTTGCACACTATTGAAATCCTGATCTCCGGTAAGTAATGTAGCAATTTGTACAGTGATAGTAGTAACTGAATTGAGAGGATTAAAGGTCAAATTTGCATTGATTCCCACAGCCATTAGTACAATCATTGTTTCACCTATCACCCTTGAAATTGATAATAAAACTGCACTTAAAATTGTAGGCATTGCATAAGGTATTGTTATATGCCATATAGTTTCCGCTGGTGTTGCGCCAAGCGCCATAAAACCATAACGTAAACTTTTTGGAACAGATCTTATAGCATCTTCAAGCAAAGAAATAATAAAAGGAAGAATCATTATTCCAATCGATAAACCAGCAATCAAAGCACTTTCTGAGTGTATACTTAGATTAAAAAAATTCGCTACCTGCTTTATAAAAAAAGACAAAAATACAACTGAGAAGTATCCATATACAACAGTAGGAATAGCAGACAAAACCTGTAAGGCTGTATTAATAACATAACGCACTTTTTCACTCGCATACTCACTAATATATATTGCAGAAAATAAACCAAGCGGCACCGCAACTAACATTGCTACAATAGTTATAAGTAATGTCCCCACTAAAAGTGGCGCTATACCAAAACACCCCACCTCTCCTTCACCAATAATAGCTACATTATGCTTCCATTTTAAGCAAAATAAGAATTCTGAAATAGCTACTTTATTAAAAAAAGAAATGGACTGAACAAAAATAGATAGCATTATAAATAAAGTGATAAAAAGTGATATTGCTAAAGCCATAAATAACAAAAATTTTACCATCTTATTTCTTTTACCTTTAAAGATAAAAATCAGCATAAAAAAAAGTAACGCTATAGAAATAGAAGTTATAAAATAACCATCATAGAATGCTAACAAACAAGGTAGCATCCACATACAACTCAAATATATATAAGACTTAACTTTACTTACTGCTTGAAACTTACTCAAACAAAATAAAAGGATTAGTAAAACAGGTACGCCTATAATTAAATTCATTTTTCCATATATCAAATTTTATTCAATAAGAATGCCATAGAAGTTGACCATTATTTGACAATAGAGAAAAATAATTTAAAATAAATAGTTATATTAATATAAAAACAATGAAAAGAACATTTCAACCAAAAAATTTAAAAAAAAAGCACAAACACGGATTTCGTTCACGTATGTCAACAAAAGCTGGAAGAAAAATTCTTAATAAGCGTCGCTCATTAGGGTGTAATAAATTATGCGCATAGTAAGCATAAAAAAAAAGAGTTTTCCTTTGCTTTTAAAAACAGATTAGCACCTGACAGTCTTTTTTATCGAGGGGTATATATATCACTATATGCTATAAAAGAAAGAGAACCTGAAAAGTATATTCATGTTATTAGAGTAGGTCTGGCTATCAGTAAAAAAGTCGGAAAAGCAGCAAAAAGAAATAAAATAAAAAGGCAATTACGAATGCTAACTAAAGTTAGCATTTCTAATATAAGTAATGTAGGATACTATTACATAATACTAACCCATAAAAACATTATGCAAGCAGGCTATAAAAATTTACAAAAAGACCTCAATATTTGCTTAAAGAAAGATAAAATAAGAAGAAATTTTCACTAAAGTATTTACAGCTATATTTTTTATGATAAGATAAGTAAACTTTTTAAAATAAATTAATAGATGTGGGTGCTTGATGGTAGAGAGTATAAGAAAACAAGATAAAAAGCTCGATACAAATAATGCTGAAGAGAGTTTTTATGAATATAGAAAGTCTAGCTATCGTACACAATGGGGAATGGCATTTGAACAAAGCCAATACTTAGAACAAAATAAGGATAATCCTAGAGGGAAGTTGCTAAATTTGAATATAGAAGCAACTTATTACAATAAGAGAATAGTTTGATAAAAGTAAAAGTACCCGTTCAGGGGAGTGGTTCAAGAAACGATAGGCAGGGGATTGTATAGTTCTCTTTGTTTACATGTTAAGTATAATGAAATTATCCTTTCAAATTCCTAGCTCTGATTACGTAAAATATGAGCTTTTACAGTAAATGATATAATGCCTAATTTGCTGTTCAGCGCGATAGTGGAATACTTTCTGGTTTACTTAAAAAATTTCACATCATTCTTTCAGATTTTAAAATATTTTTCGCAACTTGAAAAGCTCCAGTTGCTTCAGATAGGTAGCTTCAAGGTATCCGTTCAGCAGAGTGGTTTAAGAAACGATAGATAGAAGATTGTGAAAAGGGTTTAGCCTCCTCTGTTTCCATGTTAAGTATAACGAAATTATTTGCTCAAGGAATGAGTTTCCTCGTTCTGATTGTGTAAAATATGAATTTTTGCGATAAACGACATAATGCCGTATTTGCCGTTCAGCGTGATTATTTGTCAGCGGAGTATTTTCTGGGTCATCTAAAAATTTCCACATCATTCTTTCAGATTTCAAAATATTCTTTGCAACTCGAGACGCTCCAATTGCTTCAGGTAAGCGAGATATTTCCTTCAAATAATACCTTGTACGTTTTCGCAATTTCTTGGCACGTCTAATAAATCTTGAAACATCTATCTCATTTTTTAGTAAAGCTTTTTTCAGTGCAAATAACTCAGTGGCTACATTTCTCAAGTAACAGCCCAGAACTTTAACTTCAAATTTCCAACTATGCGCTAATCTTTCAAAATCCCTTGCTAAGTGTGCCCAACAGATTTGCCTTCTTTCATCAGCAAAGTAGTTGTATGCTGCATATCTGTCGGTTACTACCAAGCTATTACGATTGCAGCATACACTATTTTTTAAAACTTTCATTCCCCTTGACTCTGTCAACTTCACAAAACTTGCCGTATTGCTTGCAAACATCCAACACCAAGCGAGTTTACCTTTGTTATAATGGCTCGTTTCATCAATATGTAGAACTTTACTCCTACTTATCTCTTGTTCGATCTGCTCATACATTTTTTTGCATTTTGAAGCAACTCTATGTTCACTATTTGATATGCTACCGACGCTTATGTTCAAATTGAAGATATCATTTATGATGCTAGCTACTTCGCGCTTTGAATTTTTATAAAACCCACTGAGTGCTGCAACTACTGACTTAACCCTTGGGCCAAATGTATCTGGCGTAACACCCTCTGGTAACTTGCTACTTCTTCTTTTTCCGCATCTCTGACAACGGCCATGTTCCAACTGATATTCCATTACATAAGCCTTAATCTCCGGAAGATCTACTTTCTGATGAATATAAGGTTTTTCGCATATTGCAATCTTCCCTCCGCATTCGCAAGTAGGTGACAACTCTATCTTTATCACCTCATCTGCTTCCATTTTAGCACGATAATTACCCTTATGCCCAACTTGACCACCAATCTTTCTTTCGCTTTTTGGCTTTTCCTTTTTCATTTTGTATAATTCTTTTGAATTGGGAATTGATGAGTTTTTTGAATTTAAACCTAGCCTTTCCTTTAATTCAGCGTTCTCTATCTTTAAAGCCTCATGCTCTGCTTTTAAACTTTCATTCTCTCTTTCCAATCTTTCTATTTTTGCTTCTAACTTTTCTATTTTTTGCTGTAAATTTTTGCAGAGTTCTAAAAGGTTTACCATATTACCTCATATTTACCCTATGATTATCTTTATTATCTTGCTTTGTCTACCTTATTTTGCCGCTCTGCTGAACGGACACGCTTCAAGGTATCCGTTCAGCAGAGTGGTTTAAGAAACGATAGATAGAAGATTGTGAAAAGGGTTTAGCCTCCTCTGTTTCCATGTTAAGTATAACGAAATTATTTGCTCAAGGAATGAGTTTCCTCGTTCTGATTGTGTAAAATATGAATTTTTGCGATAAACGACATAATGCCGTATTTGCCGTTCAGCGTGATTATTTGTCAGCGGAGTATTTTCTGGGTCATCTAAAAATTTCCACATCATTCTTTCAGATTTCAAAATATTCTTTGCAACTCGAGACGCTCCAATTGCTTCAGGTAAGCGAGATATTTCCTTCAAATAATACCTTGTACGTTTTCGCAATTTCTTGGCACGTCTAATAAATCTTGAAACATCTATCTCATTTTTTAGTAAAGCTTTTTTCAGTGCAAATAACTCAGTGGCTACATTTCTCAAGTAACAGCCCAGAACTTTAACTTCAAATTTCCAACTATGCGCTAATCTTTCAAAATCCCTTGCTAAGTGTGCCCAACAGATTTGCCTTCTTTCATCAGCAAAGTAGTTGTATGCTGCATATCTGTCGGTTACTACCAAGCTATTACGATTGCAGCATACACTATTTTTTAAAACTTTCATTCCCCTTGACTCTGTCAACTTCACAAAACTTGCCGTATTGCTTGCAAACATCCAACACCAAGCGAGTTTACCTTTGTTATAATGGCTCGTTTCATCAATATGTAGAACTTTACTCCTACTTATCTCTTGTTCGATCTGCTCATACATTTTTTTGCATTTTGAAGCAACTCTATGTTCACTATTTGATATGCTACCGACGCTTATGTTCAAATTGAAGATATCATTTATGATGCTAGCTACTTCGCGCTTTGAATTTTTATAAAACCCACTGAGTGCTGCAACTACTGACTTAACCCTTGGGCCAAATGTATCTGGCGTAACACCCTCTGGTAACTTGCTACTTCTTCTTTTTCCGCATCTCTGACAACGGCCATGTTCCAACTGATATTCCATTACATAAGCCTTAATCTCCGGAAGATCTACTTTCTGATGAATATAAGGTTTTTCGCATATTGCAATCTTCCCTCCGCATTCGCAAGTAGGTGACAACTCTATCTTTATCACCTCATCTGCTTCCATTTTAGCACGATAATTACCCTTATGCCCAACTTGACCACCAATCTTTCTTTCGCTTTTTGGCTTTTCCTTTTTCATTTTGTATAATTCTTTTGAATTGGGAATTGATGAGTTTTTTGAATTTAAACCTAGCCTTTCCTTTAATTCAGCGTTCTCTATCTTTAAAGCCTCATGCTCTGCTTTTAAACTTTCATTCTCTCTTTCCAATCTTTCTATTTTTGCTTCTAACTTTTCTATTTTTTGCTGTAAATTTTTGCAGAGTTCTAAAAGGTTTACCATATTACCTCATATTTACCCTATGATTATCTTTATTATCTTGCTTTGTCTACCTTATTTTGCCGCTCTGCTGAACGGACACGCTTCAAGTAATACCTTATACGTTTTGCAACTTTCTTACACTTCTGTTTCATTTTTTAATAAAGCTTTTTTTAGCATAAATAATTCAGTGGATGCGTTTTTTAAGTAACAGCCCAGAATTTTAACTTCAATAGTCCAGCTATGTTTCAAAGTACCTGTCAGCGACTATTACGATTGCAACATACACTGTCTTTTAAATCTTCTTTCCCTTTAAAACTTGCAGTATTGCTTCAGCACTAACCAAGTTTACCTTTATTATAACACGTTGATGCGCAAAACCTCACTTTTCTTATTCGATTTGCTCATACACCTTTTTGCATTTTGAGGGAATTCTATATTCACTATTTGATACGCTTTCAATTCACATTAAAAACATCACTTATAATTTTCACGTTTTGAATTTTTATAAAATCCACTGAGTGCTACAATTATCACCTAACTATTGGACCAAATGTATCTGCTTTTTGGTAGTTTGCTACTTCTTCTTTCTCCTCATCTCCAACAACTTAATTAATATTCAATTATATAAAGTTTGATTTTCGGAAGACCAATTGTTTGATGATTTGTTAAATGTTGCTATCTCTCTCCTCATTTGCAAATAGGTGACAAATTCTACTTTTAAATTTTCTACTTTTATTTTAAAGTTTTCGCAAAGTTCTAAAAGATCAGTTATATTACCTCACAGCTACTCTATGTTTACCTTGTTTCATCGCTCTACTGAACAGATATAAATAAAAAGAAATTTTTATAAACTTGGCAACGACCTACTTTCCCTTTTTAAGTATCATCGGCGCTAAAAAGTTTCACTTCCGAGTTCGAAATGAGATCGGGTGGTTCATTTTTGCTATAGTCACCAAGTCAATAAAAATTTCTGACTTAACAAATTTCAATTTAATATTTAACACTGCATATGCACATATAGAAAGGAAATAAATCAATCAGGCTATTAGTACTAGTTAGCTTCACATGTTACCATGCTTCCACACCTAGCCTATCAACGTGGTAGTCTTCCACGGCCTTAATTGGGAAATCTTTTTGAAGAGGGTTTCTTGCTTATATGCTTTCAGCAATTATCCCATCTATACATAGC
Organism: Wolbachia endosymbiont (group A) of Limnophora tigrina; assembly: GCF_964263225.1. NCBI lineage: Bacteria > Pseudomonadati > Pseudomonadota > Alphaproteobacteria > Rickettsiales > Anaplasmataceae > Wolbachia > Wolbachia endosymbiont (group A) of Limnophora tigrina. The sequence continues at coordinate 1,480,745 of NZ_OZ181654.1, read as the reverse complement.
TACCCAGCGATGCTATTGGCATAACAGCTGGTACACCAGAGGTATATCCATCTCGGTCCTCTCGTACTAGAGTCAGATCTTCTCAAATTTCCTTCACCCACGGCAGATAGAAACCGAACTGTCTCACGACGTTCTAAACCCAACTCACGTAACACTTTAATCGGCGAACAGCCGAACCCTTGGGACCTTCTCCAGCCCCAGGATGTGATGAGTCGACATCGAGGTGCCAAACGGTGTCGTCGATATGAACTCTCGAACACCATCAGCCTGTTATCCCCGGCGTACCTTTTATCCGTTGAGCGATGACCCTTCCATACAGAATCACCGGATCACTATGACCGACTTTCGTCTCTGCTTGGCTTGTCAGCCTCGCAGTCAGGCAAGCTTATGCCATTGTACTATCAAGCTGATTTCCGACCAGCTCTAGCTTACCTTCGCACGCCTCCGTTACTTTTTAGGAGGCGACCGCCCCAGTCAAACTACCCACCATACAATGTCCTAGTTCCAGATAATGAAACGTAGTTAGATATCAAAAGTGTAAAGGGTGGTATCTCAAGGTTGACTCCATTATAGCTAGCGCCATAACTTCAAAGTCTCCCACCTATCCTGCACATCACACTTTTAATAGCAATGTAAAGCTATAGTAAAGGTGCACGGGGTCTCTTCGTCTAACCGCGGGTACCCCGCATCTGCACGGGGAATTCAATTTCGCTGAAGTGATGTTGGAGACAGTGGAGAAATCGTTACGCCATTCGTGCGGGTCGGAACTTACCCGACAAGGAATTTCGCTACCTTAGGACCGTCAGTGTTACGGCCGCCGTTTACTGGGGCTTCAATTCAGAGCTTGCACCCCTCCTATTAACCTTCCAGCACCGGGCAGGCGTCAGACCCTATACTTCCACTTACGTGTTTGCAGAGTCCTGTGTTTTTAGTAAACAGTCGCTACTCCCTATTTTGTGCCACCTACTCATAGTTGCCTAAAAGCAGGTTACCCTTCTTCCGAAGTTACAGGTATAATTTGCCGAGTTCCTTCAACATCATTCTTTCAACACCTTAGTATACTCTACTCATCCACCAGTGTCGGTTTACGGTACGGCCTCATAAATATAAGTGCTATTTCCTGGAGCTTCTTTTAAGCATAGATCAATCCAATAAGACCTATACAAATACAAAACCCGTCACACTTAAGAGGTTTAGGAATATTAACCTAATTGCCATCGACTACTCCTTTACGGACTCGCCTTAGGAACCGACTAACCCTACGCAGATTAACTTAACGTAGGAACCCTTAGATTTTTGGTGAGAGTGTTTTTCACACTCTTTTACGCTACTTATGTCAGCATTCTCACTTCCGATATCTCCAGCAGTTTTCACAAACCGCCTTCACAGACTTACGGAACGCTCCGCTACCGCGCCTATTAATCGAAATTAATAAGCACCCACATCTTCGGTATACAGCTTTAGCCCCGGTACATTTTCGGTGCAGAAAAACTTATTTAGACAAGTGAGCTGTTACGCTTTCTTTAAAGGATGGCTGCTTCCAAGCCAACCTCCTAGCTGTAATGGTTTTTCCACTTCCTTCCCCACTTAGCTGTAATTTTGGGACCTTAGATAGTGATCTGGGCTGTTTCCCTTTCCACCACGGACTTAGCACCCGTAGTGTGTCTGCTGTATAATTAATTGTTGGTATTCGGAGTTTGGTTAGATTTGGTAAGATGATGAATCCCCCTAGTCTATCCAGTGCTCTACCCCCAACAACATACATACAACGCTCTACCTAAATAGATTTCGCGGAGAACCAGCTATTTCCAAGTTTGATTGGCCTTTCACCCCTAATCACAACTCATCCAATAATGTTGCAACATTAACTGGTTCGATCCTTCAGTATGTTTTACCATACCTTCAATCTGGTCATGACTAGATCACTTGGTTTCGGGTCTAATCCATAAAACTAAACGCCCTATTCAGACTTGCTTTCGCTACGCCTACACCTACCGGCTTAAGCTTGCTTCATAGATTAACTCGCTGACCCATTATGCAAAAGGTACGCTGTCACTCTAAATATCAATAAATTGATATAGAGCTCCAACTGTTTGTAAGCACTTGATTTCAGATTCTATTTCACTCCCCTCCCGGGGTTCTTTTCACCTTTCCCTCACGGTACTTGTTCACTATCGGTCGTTAAGGAGTATTTAGGCTTGGAGGATGGTCCCCCCATATTCAAACAGGATTTCACGTGCCCCGCTCTACTCAAGGATTTAAAAACTTTCTATTTATACAGGACTATCACCTTCTATGGTTACCATTTCCAGAGTATTCTAATTCTTATTTTTAAATCACTAGCCTTTTCCGCTTTCGCTCGTCACTACTAACAGAATCTCGGTTGATTTCTTTTCCTTTGGCTACTTAGATATTTCAGTTCACCAAGTTTGCTTTATATACTTAGTATATAATAACTAGCTAAGCTAGTTGGGTTTCCCCATTCGGAAATCTGCGGATCAAAATTTGTTGACAATTTCCCACAGCTTATCGCAGCCTGCCACGTCCTTCATCGCCTCTTAACGCCAAGGCATCCATCAAGTGCTCTTAATAATTTATTTATCTGACTATATGTAGAATATGCAGAGTTAAATATTAACTTACAATTGAATTGAGATTAAATAATCTCTACCATAAAACTTTTCAAACATCTAAAAACTAATCTTTTATATGTTACAATCTGATAAATCATATGTCAACGCCTTTTTACACAAAACATTTACCTATTATTATCAACAACAATATACCAGCAATCTTAAACAGTACAATCTGAGAAATATTCGACAAATTGATATGTACAGAAAAATTAATGAAAAAGATATTTTGTAAGATAAAATGTGTTAAAATTAGTTACCTAAAAATGAAAATGAACATTTGGAGTATTTCTAATGTATGAAAAGTAATCTATCTTTTATAAAAAACTTTGCTTTAAATTGTATATCTAAGCTCACTGGCTTATTAAATATTAAAAAAGTAAAAAATTTCATTATGGATAAATACAATACTCTCCATAAAGAAATTGTAGTATTTCTTGAAAAATCTAAAAACCTGTTAAATACCAACATTGAAATCGGGTTATATCACTTCTATAAAGGTAATATATCAGATGCAAAGTTAAGATTTTGGTTAATTAGCATATTCTACCCCAATTTACCTCTAGTCTGTTATAATATTGGAAGATGTCATTTTGCAGTAGGAAATACTAATAAAGCTTATAATTATTTAACAAAGACACTAAAATTAGATAGTAGTCACAAAGAAGCTTCTTACTACTTAAAAAAAATAACAAACACATCAGATATCGTAGAATTGCCTGAAAATCTCATAAAACAATATTTTGATTACACAGGTGAATATTTTGTTGAGCATTGGCTAATTGCCAAACAATACAGAGGGCATGAACTAGTACACATGATAATTACAAAAGTCTTTAACAACTCCACTTCTAAACTGAATATACTCGACCTTGGTTGCGGTACTGGAATATGTGGTCACTTCCTAAAAATAAGTAATATTAGAAGTTGCATAACAGGAGTTGACATCTCAAATAGAATGCTCAATATTGCAAGAGGATGCCTTATAAAAGGTAAACCTGTTTACGATGAGTTAATACATACAGAAATGAAAGAGTTTCTTAAACAAGAGAAGAACCAGCAGTATGATGTAATTATCTTTGCTGAAGTGCTACACTATCTACATGATTTTCTAGCAGAATTGGAACTAGCAAAAGGATTGACAAACAAAAAAGGGGTTATTGTATGTTTAGTAAGAAGAAAGGAAGGTAAAGGTATTGACTTTGTAAACAAAGGAGATTATTTTCGTCATTCAGAAGATTATATTCAGCATGTTGCAAAAGAAACAAATATGCAAATAAGTCAAATGAGTTACTGTAAAATATATGGCAGTCAGGTTGATGGTATCTTATTTGCATTACAACATCCACAAACAAATTCAACAACTTAATCGAGAAATCGCTCAAATAAATTTCTATATTATCATAAAAGGAGCCTTATGAATTACATTACTATTAATTACGCAAAAGATAGTAAATTAACCGATTTTGGAAAAGCAGTTCTATTGGATAGGTATTTAATAGAAAATGAAAGTTATCAAGATCTCTTTATACGTATTGCTAATTACTATTCTGATGATAGAAAACATGCACAACGTCTTTATGATTACATGAGCAACTTGTGGTTCATGCCTTCAACACCAATACTTAGTAACGGCGGTACCAAAAGAGGATTGCCTATTTCCTGCTTTCTTAATGAAACTGAAGATAGCTTGAAGGGAATAGTTGATCTATGGAATGAAAATGTTTGGCTCGCTGCACGTGGTGGTGGAATAGGTAGTTATTGGGGAAATTTACGTTCAATTGGTGAAAGTGTCAAAGGTAGCGGTAAAACATCAGGAATTGTGCCATTTATCGTAGTACAAAACGCTCTGACGCTTGCAATCAGCCAAGGATCCTTAAGAAGAGGAAGCTCAGCAGTTTATCTTCCTGTATGGCATCCAGAAATAGAAGAGTTTCTAGATTTACGCAAGCCAACTGGTGGTGACCCAAATCGCAAAGCATTAAATATACATCATGCTGTAATAGTAACAGATAAGTTTATGCAAGCTGTTGAAGATGATCAAGAATGGGATTTAATAAGCCCTCATAACAATAAAGTTATTTCAACAGTAAAAGCACGGGATATATGGATTAAAATATTAACAGCAAGAGTTGAAACTGGAGAACCTTACATTATTTTCCTTGATGCAACAAATAACAATAAGCCAGAATCTTACAAAAAGCTCAACTTAGACATCAAAATGTCAAACCTATGCAGTGAAATAACTTTAACTACAGGTTACGATCACTTGAAAAAGTCACGCACTGCTGTATGTTGTTTATCATCCGTAAATCTTGAATACTACGAAGAATGGAAAGATAATGAGCTTTTCATAGAAGATATAATGCGTTTTCTTGATAATGTATTAGAGGATTTCATAAACCACGCACCAAATGAAATACAGCGAGCAAAATATTCCGCAATAAGAGAGCGTAGTATCGGTCTTGGTGTGATGGGCTTTCATTCATTTTTACAAAGTAAAATGGTTCCTTTTGAATCAGTAACAGCCCAACAATGGAATAAAAAAATATTTAAGCATTTGCGCGAGCAAGCAGATGTAGTTTCTAAAAAATTAGCAGAAGAAAAAGGGCCATGTCTTGACGCTAAAGAAATCGATCTAATGGAAAGGTTTACACATAAGCTCGCTATTGCTCCAACTGCCTCAATTTCGATTATCGCAGGCAACACTTCTCCTGGAATAGAGCCGTATGCAGCAAACGTATTTATACAGAAGACACTTACAGGTTCATTTGTAGTACGAAATAAATTCTTGCAAAAACTACTAGCAGAAAAAAATCAAGACAATGATGAAACATGGTCCTCAATTTCAACAAATGAGGGTTCTGTTCAGCATTTAGATTTTCTTAGCAAGCATGAAAAACTGACATTTAAAACAGCATACGAACTTGATCAACAATGGATCATAGAACATGCAAGTGATAGAACTCCTTATATTTGTCAATCTCAATCAGTAAATCTGTTCTTACCTGCCAATGTGCATAAACGTTACTTACACAAAATACATATGCTTGCTTGGAAAAAAGGATTAAAAAGCTTGTATTACTGCAGATCACAATCAATGCAGAGAGCTGACAAGGTCTCACATGACATATTCAAAAAAAGTGAAATATTGCAACAAAAAACAGATATTAATTATGATGAATGTCTATCATGCCAGTAGACTGTACATAACTTACTGTCACAAAAATATAATTGTACAAAAGTTATGTTTTCATAGATGCTACATAGAAATCCAGATGAATTTCTAAAGTCTATTCCAAGAGATAAACGTATAATGTGCCTTGATATGGGAGAAAAACAAATAGGCATAGCATTTAGTGATAAAACACAGCTTATAGCTACAGCTCATAGTATATATTATAGAAGAAATATGAGCAAAGATTTAGGCTATCTAAATAGAATGCTTAAAGAAAATGAAGCTGGATCAATGGTAATAGGACTACCATTCACAATAGATGAACAAGAGACCGAATGGTGCAAAGTAATAATCCAGTTTGCAAATAAAATAATAAAAAAATGCAAAGTACACATATACCTACAAGACGAAAGTCTATCAACATCTCTTGCAACTCACGCACTAAAAATTATTGGAATATCAATCACAAAATCAAAAAAAATAGATGATAAAATTGCTGCATGTATTATTCTACAACAAACATTAGATAAGATAAACGCCATCAAATAGTTTTTTAAACTGAATTCATGTAAAACTACTCAATAAAACAAAAATTTTTCGTATAAGCATGACAAATTGCTGTAGCAAGAGCATCAGCAGTATGGTGACATTTTATATTTGAGCTTTTAACTATTTGCTTTACCATAAATATAATCTGACCCTTATCAGCATGACCATTTCCAGTAATGCTCTTTTTTATATAGTTTGCATCATATTCATTCATGGGTAAATCCGTCATTCGTAATATTAAAATTGCAATTGCTCTTGCATATCCTAAAGTTAGCGAAGATTTTGGATTCTTATTAATAAAAATTTTTTCCACAGCAGCTTCATTTGGAGAGTATAGGAAAATTACTTTCTTTAATTGTTCAAAAATTATATGTAGACGTTCACCTACACCCAATTTACCATCAGTTGATATGGTACCGCCACCCAAAAATTTAATATTATTCTTTTCTTCCAGTCTAATAATGGCCCAACCAGTCTTACTCATCCCTGGATCTAGGCCTATTATTTTAATCACTTAATAAAGGCTTAACCAATAAATAAACAGAAATAAAAATATCCAGACTAGATCGACAAAGTGCCAATACCAAGAAGCAAACTCAAAGCATAAGTGATCTTGAGGTGTAAATTGACCTTTTCGAGCTCTAAATAAGCATACTGACAAAAATATTATTCCTATTATAACATGCACACAATGAAAACCAGTAATCATGTAAAAGTTGGATGTATAAATAAGTTTTTCTCCTGTTTCTCGCAAAGAAAAACTTGCTTCATGATATTCGATTGCTTGCACTATTATAAAGAACATCCCAAGCAATATAGTTATAGACAGCATTTTAATCATGCTTTTTTTATCATTTTCAAGTAAAAAATGATGTGCTGAAGTAATTGTTGTACCAGAAAGCAATAATATTAGTGTATTCATAAATGGTAACGACCACGGATCCGGTGGTAAAATCCCTTCAGGGGGCCATTCAACTTTTTTTGTAGGAGAAAACGCTTCAAATAAAAAAACCGGATCAAGCCAGGCTTTAAAGAATGAACAAAAGAACGCTATAAAAAACACAACTTCCGAGAGGATAAATAAGTACATTGCAAGCTTGAGTCCATGTTTTACAATGGCAGTATGGCATTTATCATAAATTGCTTCTCTTATTACATCTCTCCACCAATAAAACAGTACACCTGATACTGCAGAGATTCCTAAAACTAAACCAAATATTCCAGAAGTTTGTTTATGAAATACACCAACTAACCCAAGTGCAAGAACAAAAATTGCTGCTGATATAGCAATTGGCCAGGGACTTGGGTCCACTAAATGAAAATCATGTTCTTTACTTTTCATATCATCTTCAAAAATACGTATTAAGCATACAAATTAGCTTAAAATTGTCAATATTTCTTAGGAAATTGATTAAATCTTGAAAAATTATATGCGCTGTTCCAAAAGTCTAACTCAAATTGTGCGCTTATCCTAAATAACTCAAGCATTCTACTTCTTTCTTTTTCTCCTACTTTTTGGCAATACTCATCAACAATATGTTCTAAAGTAGTGCACCCATACTCCATTAAACTACCACTATAAAAATCAAACCAATCCTTATACCTGTTATTTTCCTTGAACCCACTTTTCATACTATCAGTAACAGTTTTGTATATAAACATGCAAGAATATAAAACTGTTACAGTTTCATAGATATCACTATATGAGACAGATAAAAGAAAATTGGTAAAATTAAAACATACAGGAGATTTCTTTCCGCGTCTCACACCGTATATAGTAAAGTAGTGATCACACAAGAACTTATTAACAGCTATTGACCCTTGCGCTACTTTGGCAAGTGGAATTACATTACTACAATCTTCTATTCTGGACGCAATAATCAATATGGTACGAATGTAATCGTCTAAAAACAACGTGTCTTGCTGGATATAGAATTTAAAGTTCTCTATATTTAAAGTACCTTCCATCAACTCAACATTAAAAGGATGATTAGTTAAATCTCTTAAAAGATTTGATCCATAGCAATTCTTAATTATATTACTAAACATGCAAAACACTCAAAATCAAGGTTCTGACACGAGTAACTCTATATTAGATTCTAAGTCGCGACCTGCATTATAATATATCTCATTCCAAAATTCCATTTCAAGCTGCATCCCACTACGAAAGAATTCTAACATATTCCTTTGCTCATTATCATTGGATTTTTTATATAGACTGTTCATAATGTTAGTTACATCATCAATCATGGTATTTGCTGCATCAGAGTTAAAAAAATCTATCCATTTTTGATATTTGTTATCAGCAACAGTTTTACCTTTCGCAATATGACGTACAACTATTTGATATATACAAAAGCACGGGTAAGAAGCTGCTAAACCTTCAGCAACAGAATTGTGATGTGCAACACGTACAAAGAAGTTAGTAAAAGCTGAGCAAGACTTCGACTTTTTGTGGCTATCAGACAAATCGCAATCTGCAAAATGTTCTCTATAGTAATCTCGTGTGGCAAAAGTACCCACAGCTACACAAACTAGTTTATTCATTATTTCAACGTCATTAAATTTAGCTGCAATAATCAATAAAGCACGAGTGCAGTCTACTACATACAAAAAATCCTGCTGAAGATAAAATTTAAACTTTTCATAATCTAGCGTATTGTTCATCAATTCAACATTGAAAGGATGTTTTATTATTTTTTCAATAAGGCCAGATGACTCTCTTACAGCAATATCGTAAAATTCTTCTTTTGGTTTGTCGGACATCTTGTAAGCCTCATAAATATTAAAACTGGTATAATTACTAAAAAGTTACTTACAATTTAATAATAAGTTATTATATCAGTATCAAGCTAGAAATAAAACAGTTTAATAGTTTAAAGAAATTCTCTCTTTTTTTCTTCTATATTAAATTCTTTACAAAAATCAGTAGATAAGTCCACACCTTCCCAAGAAAATCCACCATCACTTTCCGATTCTTTACCAAAATGCCCATAGCAGGCTGTACGTTTATATATAGGACGATTAAGTGATAAATGTCTTATTATGCCTTTAGTTGATAAATCTATGTTACCTTCAATAAACCCTTTAATCCTCTCTTCATCTATTGTATTCGTGCCAAATGTATCAATGTAAAATGAAGTAGGTTTTGAGACACCAATTGCATAAGAAAGCTGCACAAGACAACGTTCAGCTAAACCTGCAAAGACAATATTTTTAGCAAGGTATCTCGCCATACAAGCTGCGGATCTATCAACTTTTGTTGCATCTTTTCCAGAAAACGCTCCTCCACCATGTGGAATATAGCCTCCATAAGTATCAACCATAATTTTTCGTCCGGTTAATCCACAATCACCAACTGGTCCGCCAATAACAAATCTACCTGTTGGATTGACTAAGAGATTTTCTTTAGGGCACATCCACCCTTCAGGTAAAGATGAAGCTATGTAAGGATAAATTATTTCCTTCACTTTCGATTGACTCAGATCCTCAAGATGCTGTATTGAAACAACAATACTTTCAGCACGCACTGGAAGGTTATTCTCATACGCCAAAGTGATTTGCGATTTTGCATCCGGACCAAGCTTTACCTCTTTGACCATACTCATGATATTTCTCAGAATCGAGTGTGCATAAAAAATGGGTGCTGGCATGAGGCTTTCTGTCTCTATTGTTGCATAGCCATACATTATGCCCTGATCCCCAGCACCTTGATCCACACCTATTGCAATGTCATTTGATTGTTCATGTAGTAATATATTTACTTTCACTGTTTCCCAGTGGAAACCATCATGCTCATAACCAATATCTTTTATTGTATTCCGTACAATACTTTCAATCTTGCTATTTTCAATGTTCGGCCCAAATACTTCCCCAGCTATAATAACATTATCTTTAGTAACTAAAGTCTCTATTGCAGTACGAGAGGAAGAGTCATTAAAAAGGTATTCGTCAAGTATTGCATCTGAAATCTGGTCTGCTACTTTGTCTGGATGACCGGCTGCTACTGATTCACTGGTTACTGAATTCTTATGTAAAACCATCGCTTAATTACACGATATCAAAACTATTGCAAATTTAAATGGTGGGTCTGGGAAGAGTTGAACCTCCGACCTCACGCTTATCAGGCGTGCGCTCTAACCACCTGAGCTACAGACCCGTATCTATTCAAGCCAAGGCTTGCATATCATCTGTAGGCACAACATCAATAAACGTCTTTCTATTTGCTGATTTTCTAAAACTCACCCAGCCTTTCGTTTTAGCAAAAATCGTATGATCTTTACCCATACCAACATTCTTTCCAGGATGAAATTTTGTACCTCTTTGACGTACAATTATGTTACCTGGAATAACCTCACCATTCTTCTTTATCCCGAGCCGACGCCCTGCCGAATCTCTACCATTACAGGAACTACCACCTGATTTTTTAGTTGCCATATCTTACCCCTTACTTTTGAAGACTAATTTCATTGATACGAAGAACAGTAATATACTGCCTATGACCATTTTTCCTACGGTAATTTTTTCTTCTCTTTTTCTTAAAGATTATAATTTTTTTATCTCTACACTGCTCCAGTACTTCAGCTTTAACAACAGCATTAGATGAACAAGATAAGCCATTGTTTGAAACACAAATCACTTTATTGATTTCCACTTCCTCTTTTTCTTCAGCTTTTAATCTTTCTACTTTAATTATGCTGCCTTTTTTTACTAAATACTGCTTTCCACCAGTTTCGATTACTGCAAACATGACAAATATCAATTATTGTTATTAACACTAATCGTAAATGATGTTACACATACTGTCAATATAAATAAAAACATGAAATACTTCTACCTTTATCTGCTTTTCCTCGTGGAGAGTAGTCAAGTTTTAAAACTTGACTACTCTCAAATTCTCTTAGTCTCATGAAAACTTTACGACGTTAACAAAAACTCAAGCTTTCACTAAAAACATTCAATCGGAGCTTATAAATTAAAACTCATTCCAAGTTCAAACCCATGAGAAAAATTACTGAACTTGTGAAGTTTATAGCCAGCGAAAACATTCGTTCTCTCAGAAAGTGGAAGATTAATACCAGCACCTATCTGGTAGGAAAAAAATCCTTCTTGTTTTTGAGACATTGCAATAATGCCTCCTGTCCAAAAGTAATATAAGGAGTAATATCCGTACTTTCAAATTGATGATGATAATGAAGCTTTGCCATAAGTCCCACCTCTAGTCCAGTAAGGTTATACTGACTATTGAGAGTAGGTTTAACTACAGAACCAACCGAAATTTTAACACTATCTGTATAATGATAGCCAAGATCATAATTAACACCAAGATTGCCATATGACGACGAAGTATAGATTCTATCTCTAATCCAATCAACTCCAAAAGACGGTGCTGACAGAGAACAGCAGACTACTAAAGTAAGTAATTTTTTCATTTTTACCCTCTAACCATGAATATACGCATATATACTCACAGAAAAGTTAAAAATTACATAACTTACATAATAAAATCGGAATCACTTTCTTAGCTACTTGCCTTTCTCTTGCAATTGCCAAACTTCTCTTTGTCACATTTTGTTACCTACCGCAATCATCATTTTAGCCTATATCACTTGCTTTTTTTCAACAAAAATTCAAACCAGACTTCACTAAAAACATTCAATCGGAGCTTACAAATTAAAACTCATTCCAAATTCAACCCCATGCGAAAGTTCATGAAACTTCTGCAGCTTGTAGCCAGCAAAAACACTTGTTCTCTCAGAAAGTGGAAGATTAATACCAGAACCTATTTGATAAGAAAAAAATTCTTCTACGTCTGGCCCTTGATTTTCTGAAAGAGGAATTTTAGCAACTCCTCCTACACCAAAAGTAACATAAGGAGTAATATCTGTATTTTCAAATTTATAATGATAATGAAGCTTTGTCATAAGTCCCGCGTCTAAAATCCCTTCACTCATAACAAGTTTAACTGCAGGACCAAATGAAATTTTAATGCTATCTGTACAATGATAGCCAAGATCATAATTAATACCAAGCATACCATACGACGAAGAGGTGTAGGTTCTATCTTTAACCCAATCAACTCCAAAAGACGGTGCTGACAAAGAACAGCAAGCCAAGAAAGTAAGTAACTTTTTCATTTTTATCCTCCAAAGATTAATATATGCATATACAAGCATATAAATATTAAAAATAGTATAAATTGCAAGTAAAAAATTGGAATTATTTTATTTTTTTGTTATTTGTCTTTCTCTTGCAATTGCAAATTGGCATATCTTTCACTATCTGCTGCAATCATCATTTGAGTCTACATCACTTACTTTCACTTCAATATAATTTCCCACTAGCCTTTACTAAAAATATTCAATCAGAGTTTATAAATTAAAACTCACTCCTAGCTCAATTCCATGGAAAATTTTATGAAACCTTTGCAATTTGTAGCCAGCAAAAACACTTGTTCTTTCAGAAAGTGGAAGATTAATACCAGAACCTATTTGATAAGAAAAAAATTCATCATTGACTACAGCTTTGAAAGCCTCTCCAAGTAGAGCACTTATGTTTTCACCTATACTATCAGCTCTACCTACATTAGGTTTAGCCTTCATTGTACGCACTATAACAGCACCAACACCAGCAGTAATATAAGGAGTAATACCCGTATTTTCAAATTTATGATGATAATGAAGCTTTGCCATAAGCCCCACCACTGCTCCAAATTCTTCATCAAGAGTAGGTTTGATTAGAGAATTAATAATAGGTTTGATTACATAGCCAACTGAAATTTTAACGCTATCTGTATAGTGAAAACCAACGTCATAATTAACACCAAGTCGGCTATATGACAAAGAAGTATAAATTCTATCTTTAATCCAATCAACTCCAAAAGACGGTACTGACAGGAAACAACAGACCACCAAAATAAGCAACTTTTTCATTTTTAACATGTATATTGATATACATGTATACTAATGCATATGTTAAAAATAACATAATTCGCGTAATAAAAATTAGAGTTATTTTATTTTCTTAGTTATTTGCCTTTCTCTTGCAATTGCAAGACTTTTCTCTGGCACATCCTCTACTATAACGCTACCTGCTGCAACTAGAGAGTCATCATGAACATTAAGCGGTGCAATTAATGAACTATTGGCACCAATAAAACAATTGCTTCCAATATTTGTTTTATGTTTTTTTTTTCCATCATAATTACAAATAACGGTACCTGCACCTATGTTACTCCCCTGCCCTACCTGAGTATTTCCTATATAACTTAAATGCTTTATCTTAGTATTTATACCTATATCACTTGCTTTTGTTTCAACAAAATTACCTATGATTGCACCATCACCTATTGTTGTATCTTCACATTTGGCAAATGGACCAACCCTAACACCAGATCCTATTTTTACTCCAGGACCAAAAAAAACGTATGGGTAAACAATCGAATCCATACCAATTTGCGTATCAAGAGAGAAGAAAACAGTTTCTGGAGCAACAAGCGTTACTCCAGAGTTAGTGAAAAACTTTCTTTTTTCTTCTTGAAAGTAAAACTCGGCCGTTGCAAGGTCATTCCTATTATTTATGCCAGTTGCCTCCTCCTCATCAGCAATAACATAGCCGACATTTAAATTACTCTTTACTGCAATGGCAACGATATCGGTCAAGTAATATTCATGAGCTTGGTTATTACACTCTATTTTCTCCACCAATTCACGTAGATTCTTTTCACGTGCAACCATTATTCCGGCATTAGCAAGAAATTCCTCATCATTATTTCTACCATTTTGTGCTTCTACGATTTCTCTTAGGGAACCGTTCTCAATAATTAGTCTACCGTATCCTTCATTATTAGTTTTAAACCCAAGACAAACTAAAGCATTGCTCTCTCCTAAGCAGCTTATCATTTTAGTTATTGTGCTGCTTTTTATTAGTGGAGTATCCCCATACTGCACAACAACTATATCTGACAATTCTTTCAGGTTTCTCATTGCAATTTTGACTGCATCCCCTGTACCGAGCGTTGACTCTTGTGTAATTAGTTTTATACCCTCAAAGCATTTCAGCCTTTGAGTTAAAGGCAAATCGACTACAATAACTATTTTTTCAGGATTCAGCTGCTTTGCATTGTAAATGACATGCTCAAGCATGGAGAAATTACCTATTTTGTGCAGAACCTTAGGCAAGCTTGAATTCATTCGTTTACCATGCCCAGCAGCAAGTACAACAAATGTATAAGATTTATTTGTCACTTATCTTAAAGACGAAAAATGAAAACCATAATGGTTGAGCCAACTAACTCTATTGTCGTAAAAGCTCCTTAGATCACTAATTTGATATTTCAGCATTGCTAGCCTTTCTATACCAATCCCAAATGCAAAGCCACTGTATTTAGTATGGTCTATTCCAACATTTTTAAAGACATTTGGATGCACCATACCACATCCAAGTACTTCAATCCATTTACTACCTTTATAACTTATGTCCACTTCTGCAGAAGGCTCAGTAAAAGGAAAAAAACTATTACGAAAGCGTATTTTTAGACCTTTATCTCCGAAAAATTTACTAAGGAAGCGATGAATAGTAAATTTTAATTGGCCCATATTGACATTTTCATTAACATAAAGCCCTTCTATCTGATGAAACATAGGAGTGTGAGTTGCATCAAAGTCATTTCTGTATACCCTGCCTGCAGCCACTATTTTAATTGGAAAAGCTTTTATCTTTTCCATAGTTCTAATCTGCACAGATGAGGTATGAGTGCGCAGCACCATTCTTTTATCGTTTATTTTATTCTTTAAGTAGAAGGTATCTTGCTCCTCTCGCGCAGGATGATGACTTGGAGTATTTAGCGCATCAAACACGTGAAATTCATCTTCAATATCAGGACCATCAACTGCTTTGAAGCCCATATGTGCAAAAATGAGCTTTACTTCACTTATAACTTTGCTCAGTGGATGAATCTTGCCAATTCTTTCTGGTCTGACAGGCAGTGTGATATCAACTGCTTCATTTTGCAGTTTTAACTTAACTTCTTTATCTTTTAGTTCATTTTCTTTGCTTGTTATAAGCTGGTCTATCTTATTGCGTAAAACATTAATCACTGCACCTAGGTCGCGTTTTTCTCCTGCATCATCTATATTCTTTAAGTCATCGAAATAAGCCTTTATTAGACCCTTTCTCCCCAAGTATGACAACCTAACTTTTTCTAAATCTTGCAAAGAAGCAGCATTTTCAATCTCAGAAACTGCCTTATCTTCAAGTAAAGGTATTTCACTTATTAGCTCTTTATTCACCTTAAAAACGCTAGCTTAAACTTTCATTATAGTGAAGTCTTTAATATCATCAATAAAACTATTCGCATAAAAAGTTGTCATCAGAGTAGCTGATCTCTATGATGGTATCATTAAAATTGCCCCTATCCGAGTGTTTCCTTCTTCTGTCATTCCAGTGCTCCGACACTGGAATCCAGCCTTTACTTAACAATAAAAACTTAGCATAACTTTCGTGCTCAAAAAATTCCTGAATTCCAGCATCAAGTGCTGGAATGACATCTCTATAGGACTCCTAACCAATCCAAAATATTAAGAAATTCACCAAGCAAAAAAAAGGCAAAAGAATCTCCCAGTAGTGAGTTTTATAATGTAAATTGGCATTGTAATAATGTTCTAACGCTTATTTTAAGCGGATTTTGGCTGAATGTAGAAAAAATAAAAAAGACATGCAGTCGCTATAATTTTATGTAATTTGCCAATAAATATCTGAGTTTTTTTACTGAATTTTGTCATTGAATCTGCGCAGATCAAAAACAAGGATAAATACTCTTATTGTCATGATAAGGAAACTGATGAGGTTTGTAAAGTAACTTCTTCTGCTCTTATTGAATCCAACGCGCCGCTGTTATGCAAGGGTGCTATAATTATTAATTTATTGACTAATTATGTTTTTTATTTCACTCTACATTAAAAAATTTACTCATGCATAGTAGTAACATAGAAACTAAGAAAAAATACGAAATTGAGGGTTTACCTAAGTTTTTTAAGGATAGATCTAAAAAAATAAGTAAGGCATTTTCTAATGAAGTACTGGAGATTAGCACCATTCGCTCAAGAAGTGTTGTAAGTGATACACAAGAGTTTTCATTTAAGCTCAAGCTGCTAACAGAGGTAAACCCTAATACAATATTACCTCAAATAAAACATTTAATTGACTTTTTTAAAATCTGCCTTTCTCAGGAGAAAAACTTCACAGCCAATATAAAAGTACCAAAAGAAAGTGAAGAACTATACAACAACCACCATAAAGCGAATAAAACTGTAGAAGAATTCATAAGTAATGCTTCAATTCAAATCCTTCTGCAGGGCATAACGATAACGCTAAAAACAGACAAAAACATCAATCTAGATAGCTTGCAACAAATCGAGGCACTCTTAAATGAGAAGCTAAAACATGTAGAAAAAGCTAAAAGCGAGGAGCAAAGTCAAGATACGTTACAAGCAGAAGAAACTGAAAATAAAAACGAAAATGTGGTTGAAAAAGGGAACACGCAAGGCAACCAAATTGTGCAAGGTTCGTTTGGCTACAATATAGTAAGTAACAGAAAGCAAATTACACGCGCACCAGTAATTGTTGCTGCAATGCATGAAAATATTTCCTGGTTTAGGTCTCTTTTTCAGCCATTCAATTTTTTTAATACGGCACAATTCTTTTTCCCACAACTGCCCAAATTTTCTATACAGAGTAACAATATGCCACCTGGTGTTATTCCAGCACTTGACCAAAAAGAAAAAGAACCAGTGTTAGACACTCGGATAACAGAGGGTAGTATAGGAAATTTAGTCCCTCAAGAAACAGAGCGGGATATAGGTCAAATTAGGTCACACACAGATTATTTTAAAGCTAACAGAAAAAAGAAGTCACAAAAGCAGGCTAAAGAATTATTGCAAGAAGAAAAACAATCAATCATAAAACAAGCTCAAATTGATGCTAGAGTAGCTATGATAGATAATGTAGCTAAGCACAAGGGAAAAAAACTCGATGAAATATTCGTAGAAGTAGTAAGTGAATATAAAAATCAAGATCCAGAAATATTTCACAATATTTTCAACTCAATGTTTAATATTATTTATTTCCAAGATAAACAACTACATGAAGTATTAGAACCAGATGAGATATCAGAAGCATTAGAAATGCTGAAGATACCACAAACAGCCGGCAAATCTTCTTTTCCAAAAGAGTATTTACACAAGCAAGTATATAGAAAAAAAGAGCAGTTGATTAAATTAGTTTCAGGCCAACCTTCTCCACAGCCTAAAAATGTTTCTCATGAAATTTTACCAAGCAAAGCTGTAGACCATTTACCAAAAACAAATGAAGCTAAAACTCGATTGCCTACTAATATTAGGCTCAAATCACCATTAAAAGCTATGTTTTCTTCGAAAGAGACTTATTTTTGTCTATTTTTAGTAGCAGCTTCTATATCAGCACTCTGCCTATGGCACTTGCCGCTGGGAAAAGTGTCAATTTTAAAGGAATTGGTGCCAACAGAAAAAAGGGAAAGTATCGGTCTAACATTAAACATAGGGTTACCAATATTAATTACACTGTGCGTTTTGAACCTGGCTTACTTTCTATATTCTGAATATTCTGTAGAATCTATTGAGCAGATAAGTAAAAAAGATCTTCCTTTGCGCACCTAACAAATAAGATCTTTTGTGATATAATTATTTATTTTATTGCATGTTTAAAGGAATTATCAAAGATATTGGCACTATAACTGATATCACTATCCACCCTAACTCTGATCAAATCTTCCATATTGAGACACAAAATTTATCCTCTATAAACAAAGGAGATTCAATATCCTGCTCCGGAGTGTGTTTAACTGTTGTCAACATAATGAGCAATGTATTCACAGTTCAAGTATCTCAAGAAACCATGAAGGTTTCTAACTTAAATACGTGGAAAACAGGGAAAAAAATAAACCTAGAACAAGCAATGAAACTGAGTAACAGAATTGACGGCCACTTGGTTCAGGGTCATGTGGATGACACAACAGAAATTTTAACAATCAATCAAAATTTAGAATCTCATGAAATCAGACTATCATGCCCACAAGAATTAATTAAATTTGTTGCAAAAAAAGGTTCTGTAACGCTAGATGGAGTTTCCCTTACAGTAAATTCAGTTGTCGATCAAGAATTCACTGTGAACATTATTCCCTACACATGGAAAAATACAACTTTTCAATATAACAAAACAGGTAATTACCTAAATTTAGAAGTTGATATGATTGCTCGGTACTTAGACCAGCTGATAAAATATCAACACAATTAATTTTACAACTTTGTTATTTACAACTATTATATCTTGAAAATCATATAGATACAAAATATGTTTTTCGATAGCCTAATTATCTTTATTATTGTCTTGTGTGTAATAATATCGATAACTAGAGGTTTTATAAAAGAGCTATGTGCATTAATGTTCTTGCTCTTATCAGTCTTTTTGACAGCTAGTTACTATGATTTTTTTATTATAAATTATAGTAAGTATTTTGACTCTAAAGTTACACAAAACATACTTTCTACAATCTCTGTATTTATCATACTTAATCTTACATTCATGACAATGAATAACTGGCTAATGTACATATTATCACCTATAAGGTTGGGATTAATGGATAGAGTTACTGGAATCTTTGTCGGAGCACTCAGAGGAATATTGCTTTCTTATGTACTATTTTTTGCTGTGCACTTATATTGCCACACAGTATATGATAAAAAAGAGGGAGAGTCTAAAATAGACGCAGAAGACATATTGCCCAATTGGATAATAAATTCACACTCTTATCAGGCTTTATTTGTGACAACAGAAGAAGTAATTAACATGTATGTACCAGAGTCATTGATACTAAAAATAAAAGAGATTGGTGAGGAAATGGTTGATCAAGAAAAATCTCAAAACAATAAAGAAAAGTGAGTGTTCATTTTCTATAGCTAAATTAGCTTAGACAGCTGTTATCCACAGCAGTGCGCCATAGGTTACCAATTCCTATTACTAATCAAACAAAACTGCAAACATTGACGAATAAGTAAATCATCAAAAAAATTTAAATGTATAATTTTAGTTCATCAATGTAATACAACAAAACTTTTTTAGTGAATTCAAAATCTTCTAAGGTATTTCCTTCACATCTTGCTGTTATGCAGTTTTGCGTATTTGATACTCTAAGAAGCCACCAACCTTTATCATCAGTTACCTTAATTCCATCAAGCTCTGAAAATACAATGTTTTGCTGCTTTAGTGTCTCCTTTATTGATTCAATTATTTGAAATTTTTTCTCATCCTTCACTACAATTTTCACTTCATGAGTGATATATAACTTTGGTAAATCTTTAATCATCTCAGATAGGCTTTGGTTTTTCTTAAGTAAAATGTCAATGGCTTTAATAGCAGAATATAGTCCATCATCAAAACCTAGCTCAGAAAAGAAAAAATGTCCACTCAGTTCACCGGCAAACTTTGCTCCTTCTTCTACCATCTTTTTCTTAACTAGTGAGTGTCCAGTGGCACAGGTAATTATTTGCCCTCCTAATTTGCTAACGAAATCATGCACTTTCATACTCATTTTTACGTTGGCAATAACCTTGCTTTTTGGGTGTTCCGCCAATACTTCACGTGAAAAAATCATAAACAAGTGATCATTGGAAACAACATTACCTTTATTATCAATCAAGCGTACCCTATCACCATCACCATCAAGTGCAATACCAAGATCACATTTATCTTTCTTGACAATATCTATTAACTGAGCAAGATTTTTCTCTTCTATGGGATCTGGGTCATGCAGTGGAAACGTTCCATCTATAAAGCTATTGGTTACGATGTGTATATGATCTGGTAAAATCTTTTCAATATACCTTACAATTGTTGGGCTATTGCCAAAATCCCAGGCTATTTTTAGTTTTTGTGTAGCGTTATTCTTGAGCACATCTTTTAATATGTTAACGTACTCACTATATATATTCGTGTTAATTAAGCTTCCAATTTTCGTGCTGTTTTTAATTGTATTGCCTATAATTTCCTTCATTTCTTGATCTGAGTAAACTTTTTTACTACTGAAAAATTTAAAGCCGTTATATTCTCTGGGATTATGAGAAGCAGTGATCATAATCCCAAGATCTGCCTGCATTGTTGCAGCGTAGAGCATAGGTGAAGAACAGAGCCCAACGCGTATAACATTCGCACCGGATAAAATCAAGCCTCTGATTAATTCTTTTTCTATGCTTGGTGAATCTATCCTGCTGTCATAGCCTACACAAACGTTAGCTGCAGTTTGACCGAATTTTCTACCTATTTCATACCCATCACTGATTTGCAGGTCTCTGCCTACCACACCTCTAATATCGTATTTTCTTATAATAGTATTGTCCATACTGCACTTCTTGGAGTGGTTAATATATAACATTCCCGCCAAATACTCAAGTTTATTTAACTATAAGATTAGTTGATTTTTTAAGAAAATATGCTAATATTATAATATAGTTCTCTAAAAATAGAAATTATGCTAAAAGAAAACTTATTTATAGCTGAAAATCAAGGTTTAGATGTAGATGAGCAAAAGAAAAATGATATTTTAAGTTTCATTAAATCTTGCAAAAATTTTCAGGATTTTATCAGAAAACTAGAAGAAGAAAATTTAATCTGGTACTTTATTGGTCCTTTACACAAAGATGAGAACATTAAAGAACAGGTAAGTTCAAAGTGGAAAGAGGAGTTTCAAAAGTTTGAGCAATCAATAAATGCAACACATAAAAAATTCGCAGAATCTCTACCAAGTGAAAATTTCTTAGTATATACAACACAAGATAATGAATTTAAAATTAGATTTGAAAATAAAGAAAAACCAATAGAGATTAGCACCCTTTTAAGAGCCAGTGACGAAGGCAAGGTTTATAACCTATCTTTAGGGAAAGATAGTCAAATAACTGCAACCAAAAAAGGCAGCGAAAGGCACTATGATTTTACTGGTTCAAGCTCATGTGAGATGACCATTAACTGGCAAGCTAAGGATTCTAAAGGCAATAGCATAGATTGTAGCATGACTGTAGAAGTAAGTTCTAAGGGCATAAAAAGAGTGATTGATGAACCAAAATTTGGAGAAATAACTGACCCAGAAGAGGTATTAAAATTAGTTGAGCAGAATAAAGAAGTTTTTATCAACGGAAAAACTCTGCATCAAGCTTTTACTGACATGGGCAAAAGTGTGAACGAGCAGCAAACACCAGCAGAGGAAACATTTACAAAAGATTCACCACAGTCAGCTACACCAAGTAGCAGTGGATATTCTTCTCTTAATACACCTTCTTCACGCAGAAGTTCTTTGTCTATTAGTAGTGAATTTAATGGTGAAGATGAAATATTTGAGAGTGATACGTTTAGTGATGAAGAAGAGAACAAACAAGAAGGAAATGAGTTAGAGGAAGAAAACACATATCTCAAGAAGGAAAACGCGGAGTTAAAAAGCCGTAATACGAAGATAACAGAAGAAGGTGAAGCAGAAGCAAGTCAATTAATCGAGGAAAAGCAAGATCTGGAAAAAGAAGTCACAAGACTTAAAGATGAATTGAAAAGAAAGGAAAAAGAGTTAGCTGAAAAGGATAAAGACATAGAGCAATTAGCACAAAAAGTAACCGTACTAGAACAAAGTCAAGAAGATAAAAATGTTAGAATAACAGATTTAATTAATCAATTGAAAGATAAAGAAAGCGAGATTCAGTTAACAAATAGAATAAATGAGGAACTACAGGAAAAATTTAAGCAAAGTGAAGCTAAGTTAAGTGCACTAGAAAAAAAGAATACAAATTTTGAAAATGATCTCAAGAAAACATTGGCAGAAGGTTTAAAGGATAATCACGAAAAGCAGTTGGTAGAAGAATTGACGGAAGAAAAAGGGAAAAACAATACATTGGCTAAAGAGATGAAACAATTGTCTAAAGAATTCAATGCATTACAGAGAAAAAACGAAGATTTAGAGAGGAAAATTCGACAACTTGAACCCGGAAGATCACTTGCGGATGAGTTCAGTGAAGTAAATGCGAAAGTAGCTACTTCAACTGAAGCTGAATATGAAAGTAGAGAAATCGAGGCAAGTAATCACGAAACTACAGTTCCTAAAACACAAGACCAAGGTACAAATGCAGGGGTTGATGCATCATCTTCAACAGATCAAAAAGAGGCTAATACAGTGGAAGTTCAAACTGAAGAGCAAGTGATTGATTTATACAATAAAGAAGGCAAATATGTCAGAACAGAACTATCAGATCCAAGCGCAGTCTCTGCTCAGGCTTCAGAAAAATCTATTTCTTGAAAAGGATGAGTTTTTACTTCAACTATAGCTAATCCAAACGAAACATCATACCGCAACAATCACTAATTTTCTGTGCTTTCAAAAAAACACATCAAGCAAAATCATTTGAGAGTAAGTGGACATTGTTAGATGAATTAACCCTAACTTAAGAATCAGATATATACAATATTAGTATGTTTAATTAATAGTGAGGTTTAAAATGTCACCTAGTGAAAAAAACTCTTCAAATTTTGTTGAAACTAAGCAAGATGATCTTAAAATGATTCAAGATTCTTCATTAAATTCAGATATCATTCACGATCCCAAGAAGCTAAAAGACAGAATTATGGATCTGTTAAAAGGAGATACAGAATTCTCCAAGATGAAGCAAGGAGATAAGGCCCTTGTAGTAGGTACAGCAAGTGGATTATTTGCAGCAGTGTTACCATTTTTGGCAGTTGGTGCAACACTTGCTATACCAAGTGCTATAGTTGGTCTTACTCTATTTTTCGCTGCGAAAGTTGCTGTAAAAGCAGTTCAATCTGGATATAAAGGGCTCAAATGGTCAGCAGAAAAAACAGTTGAAGGAGCGAAGCATATTGGCGGAAAAATCAAAGATGGTGCTGTATATGCCAAGAATTCGGTAAAAGAAACTGCAAGTTCTGTAAAACAGGCAACACAAGAGAGAACTAGCTCTACATTAAGAAAAATGGGGGATAACATTCAAAACCTTGGAAGGAAGACGAGTGATAGTGGTGCAAGCATGTCTAGTTTAGATGGCATCGCATATTCAATAGGTAATGAAGATCAAACTGTTATTTTGAAAACAAAAGAAAAAACGAGAAGTTTTAATAGTGTAAAGGAAATGTTTGTCAAGGAAGTTTTTGAAGACAAAGGTGTGAATAGCTCTGCTTTAACTAGGAAAATATTTTCTAAGCTGGGGGAAAAAATATTAGAGAAAGCTTATTCTGTTGATGGTCAACACAGTGCCAAAAAGGACCAGTTGATCAACCGATTGAAGCAGCAAATAGATTTTATCAATAAATTAGATGCTAAGAAGTTGCAACATTTGTTAGCTAAAGATAATAGCAGCCTATATGAAATTTTTTCTGAACATCATGATGAGATTAAGGAAGTTATTAAAGAATGCAAGGAAGAGCATACTCGTTTTAGTACTTTAGAAAGGCTTAATAAGTCAGCAAAAAGGCATAAAGCAAGTTCTATGAATTCACTGGAAAATAGCTTATCAGGTAGTAGTTCAACGAGTTCTATAAGTACTGTTAGCAGCAAAGCAGAATTATTAAATCCTAATGAGCATAAGGAAGTAAAAGCACCTACTTCATTTTGGAGCAAGTTGTCATCATCACTAAAAGGTGGCAAAAAGCCAGAGGAAGTTACTTGCACAGGATATAAAAGGATTTCTGAGGATGAGATGCTATCTGCAGAGATAGGAAATAGCCGTTTTTATGTTGCTCCGGAGAAACCGCCAAGAAGCAATTCAACGGGTTCTTTAAGCACTGACAGTACTGCTACAACTTCTAGCTTTGCCAGTTACCGTCGTAATTCTGATAGTGGGTTCAATTCACCAAGTTCTTCTCCGCAACATGGTATGTTCACTGAGAAAAATGGCAAGTTAAAAACCCAAGCTGACTTAAGAAAGACAGGTTCTTTGGACAAATTGGTGGGACCTTCTTCAACAGTAACTGCTGAAGTCGATGTAGAGCATCAAGCTCAAAAAATGAAGATATAGAGAGTAAACAAAACTATCTATCTTCTTAAAAAAGATGTTACTCAGTGAGTAACATCTTTTTTTCATTTGATCAAAAACATTCGCTTATTTAAGATCAGTTTTCTAGCACTGGGCCAATTATGGAGTTTCTTTTGCCTTTTTTCTAGGTTATGCAAGAAACTTGAAAAATAAAATTTTTATTCAATAATTTGTGTATAAGGGATATCATTTTACTGCTAGCGAAATAAACCAGAATGAAGTCTATTTTATTGACAAGGCCTTTATTAGATTCGTTGAGCACAAGAAGCACGCTAAAAAAATATGGATACAAAGTTTTTATAGAGCCAGTATTCACAATAAAGTACTTAAATCCTGATATATCCGCGCACGAATTTGATGTTGTGATATCTACAAGTAAAAACAGTGTAAAGGCTTTCAGTCAAATATGCAAAGAGGATAACTTTTCGATTATTACAGTTGGTAATTCAACTATGCAGGCTGCAAAAAATTTGGGATTTTCCGATATAATCTCAGCAGACAGCAACGTTGATGGTCTGATATCATTCATAAAATCTCATTATTCAAATGCAATAAAGTTCTTATATATAAGGGGACAAGAAGTATCATGTGACCTAAAAAAAAGATTATCTGAAGAAGGTTTTAACGTAAGAGAAGTTGTACTCTATAAAACAATTACTAAAAGGAGTCTAACTAATAGGTGTAAAAATTTACTATTGGACGGTAAAATTGATAGCGTTGCTTTTTTTTCCTCACAAACTGCAAGGGTATTTTGTTCATTAGTTCTAAAAAGTGGGCTATCTCCTGTGATGAATAATACAGTTGCATATACCATGAGTAAAAACATTGCTGATAGTTTAAAGTTAATCAAGTGGAAAAAAATTATAACATCGAGGTTGCCTACAGGGGAGAGTTTAATTGATATAATTAATAAGGATTGTTGATGCTAAAGATTGCAACTTGGAATGTAAACTCCATACGTAAAAGAATTAACCAACTTTGTAGTTTTATAGTTGATAGTCAGATAGATATAGTTTTGCTGCAAGAGATAAAATGTACAGAAGAGCAATTTCCTTATGCAGAGATAGAAGAATTAGGATATGAATATGCTGTCTATGGACAGGTTGCAAGAAATGGTGTTTGTGTTTTATCTAAATATCCAATACTGGAGAAGTTTAAAATTGATATTGTAGAGAGTCATCAAGAAGCACGTTATATAGAGTGTGTGATAAAACACACCAATAATAAGGTAAGGGTAGGAAGTGTATACGTTCCAAACGGTCAAAGCCCAGACTCTCATACTTTTGAGTATAAACTCAAGTTTTTTGATAACCTATATGAAAGGATGGGCACTTTGTTGAAAAATGAAGAGTTAACTATTATAGCTGGCGATTATAATGTTGCACTGGATGAAATTGATGTTTTTGATTCAAATTTATTAAATGGCCAAGTGTGCTTTCATATAAAAGAGCGTGAGAAATTAAGAGCGATCTTGAATCTTGGTTTTAAAGATGCATTTAGAATATCTCACCTCAACTTACAACAATTCACTTGGTGGCATTATCAAGGTAATTCACTCAGAAACAATCAAGGAATGCGAATAGATCATATGCTGCTATCGCCACAAGCTGCAGATAAATTGGAAACATGTTACATAGATGATAGGTTGCGTAAACTAGAAAACCCATCTGATCATACTCCTGTTGTATGTGTTATAAAACAATAAAAGACCTCTTACATATTTGGTAAATCTGTTTGCTGTCCTGTACTTTTAGCTGGTGTCCGTTCAGCAGAGCGGCAAAATAAGGTAGACAAAGCAAGATAATAAAGATAATCATAGGGTAAATATGAGGTAATATGGTAAACCTTTTAGAACTCTGCAAAAATTTACAGCAAAAAATAGAAAAGTTAGAAGCAAAAATAGAAAGATTGGAAAGAGAGAATGAAAGTTTAAAAGCAGAGCATGAGGCTTTAAAGATAGAGAACGCTGAATTAAAGGAAAGGCTAGGTTTAAATTCAAAAAACTCATCAATTCCCAATTCAAAAGAATTATACAAAATGAAAAAGGAAAAGCCAAAAAGCGAAAGAAAGATTGGTGGTCAAGTTGGGCATAAGGGTAATTATCGTGCTAAAATGGAAGCAGATGAGGTGATAAAGATAGAGTTGTCACCTACTTGCGAATGCGGAGGGAAGATTGCAATATGCGAAAAACCTTATATTCATCAGAAAGTAGATCTTCCGGAGATTAAGGCTTATGTAATGGAATATCAGTTGGAACATGGCCGTTGTCAGAGATGCGGAAAAAGAAGAAGTAGCAAGTTACCAGAGGGTGTTACGCCAGATACATTTGGCCCAAGGGTTAAGTCAGTAGTTGCAGCACTCAGTGGGTTTTATAAAAATTCAAAGCGCGAAGTAGCTAGCATCATAAATGATATCTTCAATTTGAACATAAGCGTCGGTAGCATATCAAATAGTGAACATAGAGTTGCTTCAAAATGCAAAAAAATGTATGAGCAGATCGAACAAGAGATAAGTAGGAGTAAAGTTCTACATATTGATGAAACGAGCCATTATAACAAAGGTAAACTCGCTTGGTGTTGGATGTTTGCAAGCAATACGGCAAGTTTTGTGAAGTTGACAGAGTCAAGGGGAATGAAAGTTTTAAAAAATAGTGTATGCTGCAATCGTAATAGCTTGGTAGTAACCGACAGATATGCAGCATACAACTACTTTGCTAATGAAAGAAGGCAAATCTGTTGGGCACACTTAGCAAGGGATTTTGAAAGATTAGCGCATAGTTGGAAATTTGAAGTTAAAGTTCTGGGCTGTTACTTGAGAAATGTAGCCACTGAGTTATTTGCACTGAAAAAAGCTTTACTAAAAAATGAGATAGATGTTTCAAGATTTATTAGACGTGCCAAGAAATTGCGAAAACGTACAAGGTATTATTTGAAGGAAATATCTCGCTTACCTGAAGCAATTGGAGCGTCTCGAGTTGCAAAGAATATTTTGAAATCTGAAAGAATGATGTGGAAATTTTTAGATGACCCAGAAAATACTCCGCTGACAAATAATCACGCTGAACGGCAAATACGGCATTATGTCGTTTATCGCAAAAATTCATATTTTACACAATCAGAACGAGGAAACTCATTCCTTGAGCAAATAATTTCGTTATACTTAACATGGAAACAGAGGAGGCTAAACCCTTTTCACAATCTTCTATCTATCGTTTCTTAAACCACTCTGCTGAACGGATACTTTAGCTGGCTGATCTAAAGTAGGTTGTTTAAGGGTAGCAGGTGTTTCTTTTCGTGGACTGCAAACTCGCTCAGAAGTAAAATGCTGTTTATTCTCTCCGTCTCCCTGAGAAATTTGTTCAGTAATCTCTTTGATTTCGGTTTTTAAAATATCATCAATGCCATTGCGAATTTTTTCATTCAATTTTTCTCTCTTTTCTGTATCATCTTTATCTGGTGAGCTAGGGTCATATAAAGTACCTGGCCTATTATTTGAAAAAAGAACCTCAACTCCTCCCTTTACAGCAAATATTGTACCAATAACAGCAGCAATTATCGCAAGTGTAGTAGGACCAAAAATTAATATTGAAGCAATGGAAAAAAGAATAGGAAGAAAAACTTTACGTAAGAACTTTGTTACCATCTCTTCATCACTAAGTGGTGGTTCATCATCCTCTTTTTTACCACCGCCTAAGAATGGTATTTTCTCTTTTAGCCCACTCATACAAGAATCAGAAATATTTTTCGGGTCTATTTTTATTCCCAATGGTAACCCAACAAGTTTTATTAGTGAATCCTTAGCTTCTGTACCACGTATATCAGCTACACAATCATCTACTAATTTCTTTATTTCAACATTCTTGACATTCTCTTTGTTCGCTAATTTTTTCTCTCTAACTTCTTTAAATACAGAAAGCAAAAACTGACAAAAATTCTCTTCACTGAGTGGTCTTATCTCTTCTGGATTGACATTATTAAGTAGTATGTACTCATAATCTGATATGAAAACATTAGTTATTCGTGGGCTCTCCTGTGATTTGGCTTTATCTTGTAATGCTTCCATGAAGGCATCATAAATTGCCTTATGTTCTTCTTTGAAAATTATCTCACTTTCCTTTATAGGTGATTTTGAAGACTCTGCTTTTACTGGTGGAACTGTCATGGTTGACCTATTTCATTTACCTATGCCATAATTATAGCATATTTTTCGCATTAGTTCAAATTTCCTAAAACCTGTATCGAAAGGGGAAAAAGAAAAGAATAAAGCAAAAAATAGAAGAGTAACAAATGATATAAGTGATAAGGGAATGTAAAAAATTGCTTCCATATATTTTAAATCTGATTATAATTACAGTTAGAGATATTTTAAGAGCTCAAAATCTATCTTTGTCTGCAGATTTTTCAGTCAAATTTTTAATCAAAAAGCGTAGCGTATCTTCTTTAGTGCATGTAAATATGCTTAATCTCTGTTGTATGTGCGCTGCACTTTTTTCTAATCTTTTTTTTACACAGGGGGATTTTATGTCCAGAATTCCAGATATTTGACCTTTACTTTAGCTAAAAACCAATAGGCGCCTATTGTTTAACGCTAATTAAAATAAAAATTTTTCTAATATATAGAAAAATCACTGTTTACTGAAAACGGGGCAAGAAAGCTGCTAATGTCACAGAATTTTAGGTAAATGTTGTTTGCTTGACGTGCTCTCCTTACTTCAAGAAGTATTTAATATGACTACTATTATACTTATGAAATTAACCATTCAAGGCATCCGTTCAGGGGTGTGGCAAAATAAGGTAAAAGTGAATTTACAACAATAAGGCAGTGCCCAGACACTGGAATCCAGCCTTTTGTAGTCTCATTGAAAGCGTTGCTTTTAATATCTATGATTAGGTTGCTTGTGAGCACCAGTGTCAAGCACTGGGATGACATTACTTTTGCTTCAATATTTACACATTAGCCATGCATCTGAACAGATACTACTTAAGTCCTTTCAAGACAGGTTCTTAGGGTCTACAGTATAATTAAGAAAAGCCCCAGTTGTCGCTAATTTTTATTTCTACTTCAAGTGGTATAGAAATTTCTACTGCATTTTCCATTATATCTTTCATAAGTTTTGCTGTTTCTTGCACTCTGCTCTCTTCCACTTCTACAAGTAATTCATCATGAACCTGGAGGATTATTTT
Source organism: Wolbachia endosymbiont (group A) of Limnophora tigrina (assembly GCF_964263225.1). Lineage (NCBI taxonomy): Bacteria > Pseudomonadati > Pseudomonadota > Alphaproteobacteria > Rickettsiales > Anaplasmataceae > Wolbachia > Wolbachia endosymbiont (group A) of Limnophora tigrina. Next base: position 1,451,089 of record NZ_OZ181654.1, on the reverse strand, counting down.
ACCTGACTTTAACTGATCAAAAAGCCGAATCATCGCGCGTTTTATTATATCAGCGGCAGTTCCCTGCAGTGGTGCATTTATTGCTGCCCTTTCTGCAAATTGTCTTAGATAAGGAATTTTATTGTTGATGTCTCTTACAAAACATCTTCTACCAAACAAAGTCTCTACATAACCATGATTTCTCGCGATAGATACTGCTTTTTCCATATAGACCTTTATTTCTGGGTAACAAGAAAAATAGTAATTAATGTATTCAGCAGCCTCTTGAAAGGTAATGCCAAGTCGCTTTGCAAGGCCAAATGGACTAATGCCATATATAATGCCAAAATTAATGGTTTTTGCTTTGCGTCTTAATTGCTCATCTATTTCTTGCACTCCAAAAACTTGTCTTGCAGTGATATCATGAATATCTTGCCTGTTTGCAAAAGCTTCTTTAAATGCGGTAACATTTGCAACGTGTGCCAGGATTTTTAATTCTATTTGTGAATAGTCAGCAGAAATTATCTTGCAACCTTTTGGCACAATAAAGGCTTGCCTGATAAGACTACCTTCTTCGCTTCTGATAGGAATATTTTGTAAATTAGGATTGCTAGAGCTCAGCCTTCCAGTTGCAGTTGTGGTTATTGAAAAGCTTGTATGTATTCTACCATCAAGCGGATCAACCTGTTTTATTAACGCGTCAGTATAGGTACCCTTTAATTTACTTGAATGTCGCCAACTTAAAATTTTACCTGCGATTTCTGTCCCCTCCTCTTCAAGTGCCTCTAGAACTTCAGAGTTTGTGCTATAAGACCCAGATTTTGACTTTTTCTTTTTACTTAGCTCCATTTTATTAAACAAAACATCACTTAATTGTTTTGGCGATGCAATGTTGAATTTTTCTCCTGCTAAATTATGTATATCGTTTTCAAGTACAGCAATTAGCTGCTCAAACTTATCAGACAATTCCTGTAGTTTTTGAATATTGAGCAGTATTCCATTTTGCTCCATATCAAATATTACTTTCATGAGAGGTCTATCAAAGCGCTCGTAAATCGTAAAAAGTTTTTCCTGAAATAATCTTTGTGTCAGTTTCTCATGGATCGCTATTAAAATTTTTGCCGAGAAAGTTTCTACATTTTTACTTAAATTGTGTGCAATTATGTTTGGAATGCTGTGATCATGCTTACCTGTGTCAAGGCTGTATGACATGATCATCAGGTCATCAATTGAGTCTAGCACTCTCTCTATTGTAGGAAATATTTCTCTGATCTTTCTAATATCATGTACTATTTTAAGCACCCCATTTGAAAATAAAGTTGAATTTATTATAGTAAGTGCATCTTGTAGGCAGCTTTGATCTATGTAGAAAATATTATCCTCACTACAAGATAAGGAGATTTTGTTCAATCTATTGTTTTCAAAGTGGCAATGAATTGCAATTTTACCTTCATATCTGCAATGCTCCAAAAATTTTTCTAATTCTTCACTACTATATTCTATTTTCTCTTTTGTGCTAGATCCACTATAAGAAAAGAGCTTTTCTACTTTTCCTATCAATGAATTAAATTCATATTTCTTCAAAAAGGATAACAATTTTTCCATATTTGGAGGATGGACTTCATATTTTACAATATCATGTTGAAGATCTACTTTTTTGCATAGTGACAAAAGTTCTCTTGAAATTAGTGCTTTTTCCTTATTCTCAGTAAGAATATTACGAACTCTTGTTTGCTCAATGTTATTGATGTTTTCTATAATGTTATCCAACGAATCAAATTTATCCAGCAATTTAGCTGCAGTTTTTGGGCCTATTCCTGGAACGCCTGGAATGTTATCAGATGCATCTCCAGTTAGAGAAAATAAATCAAGAAGCTTATTTGAATTTACACCAAATTTTTCTATCACTTGTTTTTCATCTACGTATATATTTTTGATAGGATCAAATATTAGAATGTTGTAATTCAAAAGTTGAAATAAGTCTTTATCTGATGAGACTACTACTACTTTAAAGTCTTCGTGGTTGGCATATTTTGCAGCTAGTGTTGCAATTATGTCATCTGCTTCATAGCCTTCAATCTCTTCATAGCTGAAGTTAAAAGCTTCTACCGCTTCTCTCAGTATTGTAAATTGTGGAATTAGATCCTCAGGAGGTGTTACTCTGTTTGCTTTGTACTCAGAATATAAACTGTGCCTGAAATTTTTTTTGCCAGAATCAAGTGCTATAGTTAAGTAGTCCGAATGGGAAATATACTTCAGAACCATATTAAGAAAACCGTACACAGCACCTACTGGAATACCAGCTGTGGTAGTCAAATGATGCAAAACGTAATAAGCTCTGAAAAGAAAACCATAACCATCAATGATTGTGAAAGTTTTTTCTTTCATTGTAGATATTTATGTGTGCCTTTGATGGTCTGTTATTTAGCTATAAAAATCAAGCTCTTGTTTCCTATAGCCAAAATAATCATAATGCTATAGTTACTATAAGAAAACATATTACGTAAGGGAATTAACTATTCTGCCACAATTTTGCTCTATCACACTTGCCATATTTAATATTCCAGCTTCATCGTAATAATTTCCAATTACTTGCAAAGCAAGTGGTAAGCCTTCATTGGAAAGTCCAACAGGAACAGAAATAGCAGGTAACCCCGCTAAGCTTGCCGGCACGGTAAACACATCATTGATGCACATAATTAGCGGGTCTGGCTTTTCATTTAAGCCAAAAGCTTCTGTTGGAGCAGATGGCACAAGTATGTAATCTATTTTTTCAAACGCTTTTATAAAATCATTTCTAATTAATGCCCTAATGCACTGTGCTTTTTCATAATACTCATTGTAATGACCTGAAGAAAGCGCATAAGCACCAATTAAAATTCTCCTTTTCACTTCTTTACCAAAACCTTCTGCTCTTGTTAGCGAATACATTTCTTCAAGGGTATCAGCATCAACCCTGAATCCGTAACGTACACCATCATAGCGAGCAAGGTTAGATGAAGTTTCAGCAGAACAAATTAGATAGTAAACCGGTATCGCATATTTAGTATGAGGCAGAGTAATGTCAACAACTTCAGCACCGTTTTCTTTTAAATAGGAAGCAATTTTTTCCCAATTATGAACTATTTCATCTGAAATTCCATCCATCTTATACTCTTTTGGTATACCAATGCGCTTACCCTTAATATCACCATTTATAAAACTGGAAAATTTAGGCACTGTCCTTTTGCTCGATGTTGAATCTTTTTCATCATAGCCACAAATTATTTCAAGCATTAATGCTGAATCAGAAACGGAACGAGTAATTACTCCTGCTTGATCGAGAGAACTTGCAAACGCAATCATACCAAAACGCGAACACCTTCCATAAGTTGGCTTTATTCCAACAACTCCACAATAAGCTGCTGGTTGGCGTACAGAACCACCAGTATCACTTCCTAGTGCTCCAGCACATAAAAACCCAGCAACTGATGCTGCAGATCCACCAGATGATCCACCAGGAACAACTTTTTCTCCGTCACTTTTTCTAATCCATACATTTTTAACAGGACCAAAATAGCTGTTTGTGTTCGCAGAACCCATAGCAAACTCATCCATGTTAAGTTTACCAAGCATGGCTGCTCCATTTTTTAAAAGCAAGTTAGATACCGTAGATTCATAAGTCGGGATGAAATTTTCCAGCATTTTTGAGCATGCTGTTGTTTTTATTCCTTTTGTACAGAATAAATCTTTAACACCAACTGGTATGCCCATAAGTGGTGAAATATTATCTTTTTGTTTCAAGAAGTATTCATCTGCTATTTTAGCAGCTTTTATCGCGATTTCTGGGGTTTTTGTTACAAATGCATTTAGTTGCTCATTTTCAACTGCATTAACATGCGTCTCTACAAGCTCAACAGCAGAAAAATCCCCCCGCCTAAGTCCATCATGCATCTCTGTAATAGTGAGCCTTCTCAATTCATTCATTAATATTCAATGTTAGCGAGGCATTAATTATAACAACAATAGGACAGAAAATCTATATATTTATGATCGAAAACGGGAATACAACCGAGATCAATTCAGATTTCTGAAATGGATTGGTTAGTAGTACGTTTTAAATAGCCGGTTTGGCACACAATGCTAAGCCATAAGGGTTTAGCGTTTCTAAAATCAAATATCAACATCATGCACGTTAAGTGCATTGTTATTTATAAAGTCACGACGTGGTTCAACTATATCACCCATTAGCACCGAGAATATGCTATCTGCTTCTTCACAATCTTTTATTTCAACTTTTAGCAGAGTTCTAGTTTCTGGATTGAGTGTAGTTTCCCAAAGCTGATCAGCATTCATTTCACCAAGGCCTTTAAATCTCTGCAGAGTTAAACCTTTTTTACCATAATCCATCACTATTTTTGCGAGTGCACTTGGAGACTTTATTTTTATTTCAGTTTCTTGTGACTGTAAAAATGAATCACCATTAAATAAGTCAATTATGTTATCAAGAGAACTCAATATATTCCGTATTTCTTTACTTTCAAGCATACTAAGCGAGAATACATATTTGTCTGCTAACCCTTGAAACAATTTAGCAATGTGAATTTCCTCATCTTTTACTTCTACTTCCCAATTATATTCACTATACATCAATTTTAAATATTTTAATATCTCATCAGCAGACAATAGAGCATTCTTTTTGCTTAAAATTAGCAATGATTCTAAGAGATCTTTTGGTATTTCCCTATCATAATTTTTGCTAATGTTTGAAATACTGAGGCACTTATTCAAAACGAAACGCAAATCTTTGCCTACACCATTTAGTGTTAATCTTTTAATCGCTGAATTTACTATATACTCTTCAAAAGTTTCATCATCTTTGATATAAGTATCTTTAGCATTTTTTGTAACTTTATAGAGCGGTGGCTGCGCTATGTATAAATATCCTTTTTCAATTACTTCACGCATATGTCTAAAAAAGAAAGTTAGAATCAAAGTTCTTATATGCGAGCCATCAACATCTGCGTCTGTCATAATGATAATTTTATGATACCTAGTTTTTTCAATATCGAAGTGCTCACTCCCTATTCCAGCCCCAATTGCCGTGATCAGAGAGCCAATTTCTGCAGATGAAAAAATACGATCCAGCCCTGCACGTTCTACGTTTAGAATTTTCCCTCTTAAAGCAAGTACCGCCTGTGTTTTACGATTACGTCCCTGCTTTGCAGTACCACCTGCGGAATTACCCTCTACTATAAACAATTCCGATAACTCAGGAACTTTTTCCTGACAATCGGCAAGCTTTCCAGGTAGAGTTGCAATATTAATATTGTTTTTATTTTTAACTAACTCTCGTGCTTTTCTTGCTGCTTCTCTTCCTTTTGCTGACCTAATCGCTCTTTCTACTATACTTGCTGCTAACTTGGGGTCAGTTTCAAGTATTGTACTCAACTTGTCAAAAACTATGCTCTCTACAACTGCCCGCGCTTCAGAACTGACCAATTTATCTTTTGTCTGTGAAGAAAATTTAGGATCAGGCATCTTGAGAGATAAAACACAAGTTAAGCCTTCTCTAACATCTTCTCCAGTCAAATTCACTTTTGCCTTCTTCAAAAAACCTTCATTGTTTGCATAGTTATTGATACATCTGGTTAGTGCAGATCTAAACCCTGCCAAATGCGTACCACCATCCCGTTGTCTTATATTATTTGTGAAGCATAGCATATTCTCATAGTAGGAATCATTCCACTCCATTGATATTTCTACACTGGTACCTAGATCTTTTACATCATCTCTAATGCTGGCAATTTTAGTAACATGTGTCTTATTCTTGTCTAAGTACCGTACAAAATTAGCTGTACCAAAATTATCTTCAGACTCTTTACTATCGTTAAAATGAGACTTTACATGTGGTTTATTACGGAGATCACACAAAATGATCTCAATATTTGAGTTTAAAAATGCCAATTCTCTTATGCGACTCTCAAGAGTGGAGTAACTAAAATCAATACTACTAAAAGTCCCCGTTGATGGCATAAACGTTACTCTAGTTCCTCTTTTATTTGTGTTTTCATTAATTACCTTTAAAGATTCAACAGACTCACCATCTTCAAAGCGTATGAAATATTCCTTCTTATTGCGCCAGATGGTTAATTCCAGCCAACTCGATAACGCATTAACAACTGAAATTCCAACACCATGTAATCCTCCAGAAACCTTATAGGTATTGCTGTCAAATTTACCTCCTGCATGCAATTGGGTCATTATTACTTCTGCTGCTGATATTCCTTCCTCTGCATGAATATCAGTTGGAATGCCACGACCATTATCGGTTACAGATACTGAGCCATCTTCATTTATGCTAACTTCAATCTTACTACAATAACCAGCTAAAGACTCATCTATCGCATTGTCAACAACCTCGTACACCATATGGTGCAGACCAGATCCATCATCAGTATCACCAATGTACATACCTGGACGCTTTCTTACAGCATCAAGACCTCTTAGGATTTTTATTGCATCAGCGTTGTAGTTACTTTCCATGGAATTGCTTTATTTATAAATATTAATTAATATTACATTTGTATGTGCTGATTAGCAACATCTTTAAGTTGAAAGAAGGATCCTTGACATATAGATAAAACATAACATATCACCTACACGAAGTGGTTTTACATGTTATTTCAATACATAAACTTAAGTTCAAATAATCATACAAAACTCTGCTTCATATTTCAAGATAAATGGCTACAATCAAATACAATTTACCTTCTTCTTTCAATTGGACTTTCTAGCTCAACACAGGATAAGTTGCTCATACACTCTTCTAATATTTCATTCTTTTTATCATTGTTTAATCTATTGCTGAACTCTTGACACCTTCTCTCAAGAGCTGAATGCGTAGTCATAATATACCTTACTGTTTCAGATGATAACTCTGGTAACTCGCTACGGATCCTTTCTTGTTCTGTTCCAGAGAAATTGGTGAAATTGGCTCTGGCCATTTCAGGGAATTTTTGTGTGATCGTTTCTTTTATCATTTCTCTAGCCTCTTCTCCATCGAGTGTAATAACCACTGATGGATGTAAGCCAGATAAAGACTCAAATAATTTATTGTATGTTCCACCTGCACAACTTTGACCTTGATTACCGTAAGTTGTTGCAGCGTCTACAAGACCTTTTAAAAACATATCTTTTCTGTTTTTTATGTCTTCATCATTCAAAGGAGTTCTTTGATTTTCTGTCCCTGTATTTCTATCATTGCAGGCTTTCCAACATAAAATAGCTGCTTGCTTTAGTGTTAACTTACTATGATTGTCTTTAAAATTATCTCCTGTTCTATTGATAAATCTTAAGCATTCAAGTGCATGAGATTTATCGCCTTCTGTAAATTCATTTGACTGTTTGATGTACTCTTCAATGTCGGTTGTGTTGCCTCTATTTAGCTGTACATAGAATTCATCTTTGCTTAAATTCTCTTTATACTTTTCTATGAGTCTATCAACACTCAAGTTTATACTAGCAACTGCACTTGGGTCATGAGTAGTTTGTGCCATAAAAGGAATGGCTGCTAAATCTTGAAAGAAAATAGGCCTTTCTTCCTCTGGAATTTGTTGTATTAAATCGTTAAACTGCTGTATTTCTTCAATGAGTGATTTGTTTAGCAACCATAAGCACAATATAGGCAGTACCAAAAGCACACAGGAATTAATAATGTGTATAATTAAAAAAATGCTTAATGTTATTCTAATAACATTTTTTGGCCACGCTGATAATCTTTTTTCATTTTCCCTTGGTTTGAAAAAATAATTTACTAATGATAAATACAAAGAGAGCTGTACAAGAAGAAAAAATGAAGGAATCATACTTACTAATAAAACTATATTAATGAATCTTTTAATTTTATTAGTGTTGTTGTAAGCATTTTGCACTCTTTCTATTAAAGCCTGTACTCTATTTCTATTTTGCTGTTGATTATTATTTTGACCTGCAAACATACCCTATTCTAACATTAATATATCATACTATAGAAAGAATGTAAATAAAGCAAGAAACTTATCAACTACCTGTAAAAAGCTTTATTTTTGCTTGATAGGAGGTTCTATCTTTGTACTTTCTACATTATTGAGAGTACTGCCTGTTTTTTGTGCAGCAATTTCTTGAATACCTTTCACAACAAAATACACTACTAGTGCTAAACCAAGAGTTATAATAGTTAGCGTAACTAATGCCGCTAACTGAACTTTTATCTCTAAACTTGTTTTTGCTTTATTCTCTCTTAGGAATCGAGCCATGTCTTGATCGTTTTCCCGCATCTCAATATCTAAAGGAGTAAGCCCCTTTCCATTTTTTATATTAACGTTTGCTCCTTGCTCTAAAAGAAGCCTCGTTTTTTCTATATTACCTTCTTTTACTGTACGAAATAGACGACTTTCACCCTCTATCTTCTCAATGTCTGCTCCATATGATCTAAGTACTTCAATGGCCTCTTCATTTCCACTATTGAGTGCAATATCCAAGGCATCCATTCCAGCTTTATTTTTGTGGTTGATAAAATTCTTCAACCGATCTCTACCAAAGCTTTCTATATATTGTTTAATGATGAGTTCCACTACTTTTCCAGGACAATTATTAGCAGCAGGAAAAAGTATTGTGTTGTTATTATTATCTTTTTTCGTTATGTCTGCTTTGAGTTTATTTATCAAATACTCGATAACTTCTACTCTGCTATCATCCTTTGCTTCAGTGCATTGTCTAATAGCTAAAAATAAAGCTGTCCGCCCATTATTATCAATATCTTCAATATCCTGTCCCTTATCAACTAAGGCTTGTATTACACTTTTATTCCCATATAAAGCAGCAAGGTGAAAAGGTGTATGTCCTTCAGTGCTTTCCCTTTCATTAATTAACGCACCATTGCTAGCTAGCAATTCTATAAACTCTGGCGTGTTTGCAAAAATTGCTAGGTGCATTGGTGTTAAGTCATCTTTGCCATGATTTCCAGTTTTTGCGTTAACGTTTGCTCCGTTATTTATCAGCAATTTCGCTATTTCAAACTGCTTATACCCGATAGCAACATGCAGTGGCGTACAATTACGTTCATAATTATCATTGACGTTTGCACCAGACTTTATTAGTAGCTCTGTAGCTTCAATATCACCCATCCGAATTGCAGAGTATAAGGAAGGAGATTCATCTTTTTCTATTTCCCCTGTCATACGAAATTGCGAACATATTAATTCATAGATTATTAAGGATTATTATTAAGTTTTTATTAAAATTACATTAATAATAGTTAAAAAACTTCAATTTTTATTAAAAAATTTACATCTATCAGCGATTTTATAAGCAAATGTTTATATAATAATTCGAAAAGTGAAACAGTAAAAAAAAGCTTTTCATGAGAAATTATAAATGATAAATTGTTAATAATGAATTATTGAGAATAAGTTATGTGCTTTGGTTTGCCTAACATAAACAGAGAAGGTTATTTATTTATAGTTGTTTCCTTTATCGTAACATGTATAGCATTCTCTATATCTTGGGGAGCTGGAATTACTTGCTTATTTCCAACGTTATTATGTACCTATTTTTTTCGTGATCCAGCAAGAGCTGTACCAAGCAATAAGGATTTTATATTAAGCCCCGCTGATGGTGTGATTTCAAAGATAGAAGAAGTTAGTTACTCTTTATCAGAAGAAAATGAAGAAGAAAAGAAATTTACACTTGTCAGCATATTTCTAAGCGTTTTGAATGTCCATGTGAATCGTATACCAATATCTGGTACGATAAAGGAAATGAACTATAAAAAAGGCAAGTTTGTTTCTGCAATGAGTAATAGATCCAGTAATGAAAATGAAAAGCAGATTATTGTGATTGAATATGAAAAGGGAAAAGAAATCATTGTGGAACAAATAGCTGGATTTATTGCACGCCGCATTGTTTGTAATTTGAGGACATCTCAGAGCGTAAAAGCAGGTGAAAGATTTGGAATTATAAGATTTGGTAGCAGAGTAAATATTTATATTCCTATTGGTATAGAAGTAAGAGTTTCAGAAGGACAAACTGTTATTGGCGGTGAGACAGTTATAGCAGATTTTAATAAACAAGAGAAGCTTACTTTTGATGTTATATGAATAATGATGAAAGTAACAGTAAATCCTTACCTATTACCAAGTTATTTCCAAATTTTATAACTTTACTGGGTTTATGTGCTGGCCTTACTTCACTTAAATTCACATTTAATGAACAATGGGAATTTTCAGCAATTTTTATTATCATTGCAGCAATAATAGATGGAATGGACGGCAGGATAGCCAGAATTTTAAAATCAACTAGCGATTTTGGAGCACAACTCGATTCTTTTGCAGATTTTCTAAATTTTGGTTCAGCACCTGCTTTTCTTTTATATTTTTGGAAGTTAAATGAAATTAAAGTTGTAGGATGGATTTTAGTAATGATATATGTAATCTGCATATCAATAAGACTTGCCAGATTCAATGTTTCGTTACATTCAGAACAATTATACTGGAAAAAATTTTTCTTTTCCGGCGTTCCAGCTCCTGTATGCGCTTTACTTGCTCTGTTACCAATAATTATTACCTTTCAATCTCATGAGAGTGAATACTTACTTCTTATAGAGCAATTTTTTAACGTAAAGAATACAGCTTGTTACTTTTTGGCCATTTCATTTTTTTCGATAAGTCATATTCCAACTTTCTCTGCAAAGTACATTTATGTTCCTAGAAGCCTATCCTATATATTTGTGTCGTTTTTTGGAATATTGATCATACTGTTTATAAGCAAGCCCTGGATAACACTACCAATTTTAGGGGCATTGTATATACTTACTATTCCAATAAGCACTGGACTTTATATATACTACACATATAAAACTCATTAGATATATAAAAGTAGTGAGCAGCATGATTGTAAAAGCAACTGATCTATTAAACTCTTTTTTATATATAAAGATATTCAACATACCATTTATAATTATTTGGGTAATTGCAACTGGGGTTTTTTGTACGATTCGATTCAAATTCATTAACTTTAGGTTGTTCAAATATGGGATACAAACACTATTCAACCTAGAGAGCCATAATAATAACGGCATAATCACCCACATTCAGGCATTTGCAACGGTAATTTCAGGAACAGTTGGTCTTGGAACAATATCAGGAGTTGCAATAGCTATTACAATAGGGGGGCCAAGTGCAGTTTTTTGGATGATAATTACCGGAGTACTTGGCATGTCAATAAAATTTGCTGAAGTAGTGCTTGCATTTACTCATCGCTCTGAAAACACAACTGGTGGGGCTTTTTATTATATGGAACATGGATTTGCAAAGATTGGATTTATGAAGACTGGCAAATTCCTTGCATTTATCTACGCAGTTATGCTGCTTGTTGCAATGATTCTAGGCGGCATACCATTTCAGGCAAATCAAATTGCAGCGTTGTCAAGTAACTTATTTGAATACAACACATCTGTTATTATCTCGCTATTTGTATTAATTGTAATACTGGGAGGAATAAAGCGAATTGCTTTAGTTGCAACAGGTTTAGGGCCGATCATGATAATGTTATATATAGGCATGTGTATATATTTAATCTGTGTAAACGGAAATAATCTACTGAATGCTCTATCTATAATATTTCAAGATATCTTTAACAAATCAGCTATAGGAGGTGGAGTATTGAGTGGATTAATAGCAGGGGTAAGAAGGTCAGTGTTTGCTAATGAAGCAGGTACTGGAACAGCAGCTATAGCACATTCGATTGTAAAAGAGAAAGACCCAGTTAAAGTTGGAAGTGTTGCAATGATTGCACCATTTGTAGACACAATATTAGTCTCATTTTTGACTGGTATTGTGATAATTATCACCGATATGCATATCACTAATACCGTAGGTGATATTACGTTAGTTAGCTCAGCATTTTCAACAGCCTTACCTTTATTTAGCAAGCTAGCTCTTCCGCTGATAATGTTTTCCTTTGCATTTTCCACAATAATAGCTTACTATTACTACTGTGAAGTTGCCCTGTTATACTTATTTGGTAACAAAAAAGTACTGATATTGTTCCAAATTCTTATAGTGGGTTCAGTGTATATCAGTTGTATGTCAAAAAATATAGAATTTATATCTTATTTAGGCGATAGCCTGTTTATGTGCCTTATGATTCCAAATGCTGTTGCGATATATCTACTGAGAAGGGAAGTCTTAAATACAATAGATTCTTATTACAAAAGGTATTAAACATGATTTATAGAATGCTTTATATAGTGTTATTTTGCCTACCATTTAATGATGTATACGCTGCTTCAGTTTTTCATAAAAGTTATGACACTGCATTAAATGGAGTAAGCAACTTCATGAATGAAGTGTTGTTTTTCAAGATCTTTCACGTACCATTTATAATTCTTTTATTGGCCTTTGGTTATATATTTCTAACACTACGTTTTAGATTTCTCAACATAAGGATGTTTAAGCATGCGTTCGCTATTTTATGTGGAAAATATGACACAGATCATCATGATGGTCACATTACGCATTTTCAGGCATTTGTAACCGCGCTATCAAGCACAGTAGGTCTTGGAACTGTTGCTGGTGTTGCAATTGCAATTTCAATGGGAGGGCCAGGAGCGGTACCTTGGATGATGATCACAGGCTTTTTTGGTATGTCTGCAAAGTTTGCTGAAGTAACTTTAGCATTCAGACACAGAACAGAAGGCCAGGAGCAGTTATTCAGTGGTCCCTTTCAATATATAAGAAATGGACTAGAGGAATTTGGATTTAAGAAGCTTGGTATTGTGATAGCTGCAATATATGCAGTGTTTTTTGTATTGTCAGGTCTTGGTGGAAGTGTAGCATTTCAGACTAATCAAATGGTTTCAATATTATCTGGCTATTCAAGCTGGATAGATAGTCATCCTTGGGTTCTTTCCTTCATAATTTCTACATTACTTGCTCTAGTGATTATCGGTGGAATCAGGAGAATAGCTAGAGTATCTTCTGCACTAGTGCCTATTATGTCACTCATATATATTTTGAGTTGTTTCACGATTATTGCATTCAATATTCACAATTTTAGCAATACATTAAAAATATTGTTTTCCAGTATGATAGACTTCAATGCTGTTGGTGGTGGAGTAGTAGGAGCATTTGTCGCTGGGATTCAAAGGGCAATTTTTGCCAGTGAAGCAGGTGTTGGTTCTGCTGCAATTACTCACGCTGTAGCTAAAGATGAGGAGCCGGTTAGGACTGGTCTAGTTGCTATGATAGAACCATGCTTTGATACAATGTTAATTTGTTGTTTGACAGGAATAACAATAGTAATAACAGGCGCATACCAGACTGGCATTGGCGAGGGAATATTGATCACCCAAAAAGCATTTGAAACAGTTTCTTCTTGGTTTCCTATACTTTTAACCATCGCTGCGCCTTTGTTTGCGTTTTCCTCAGTAATTTCATTTGTATATTGTTGTGAAATGGGATGGCTGTATTTGTTTGGTGTAAAAAGTGTAGTAATATATCGTATAGCGGTGGTAGTAGTTTCATTTTTGTCAGGTTTGTCTAAAGATATAATGGCTATTGCTAATATTGGTGGGGCTTTATTCTCTTGTTTAGCACTCATCAATATGACAGCACTTATACTGTTTAGCAATCAGATTAACAATGAAGTCCAATGTTATCTAAAAAGGCTAAGGAATAACAAAATTAGCTAGATTTCTGCTATGATAGAGATATTTGTAGTCTTTGTATTATCTTACATATTAGGTTCAATACCGTTTAGCTTAATTATTGCAAAAATAAATGGTATAAATTTAAGAGAAGTAGGTTCAGGAAACATTGGTGCTACAAATGTTGCAAGAACAGGAAATAAGAGACTTGCTGTCCTCGCATTATTTTTAGACTCTTTGAAAGGATTTGTCGGGGTTTATACAGCACAACAATTTTGTGATAATAACGATTTTTATATATATGTATCTGCAATTTTAGCAGTTCTAGGGCATATGTTTCCTATTTGGCTAAGGTTCAATGGAGGAAAGGGGGTTGCAACAACTTTGGGAGTTTTAGTAGCACTTAACATTTCTATAGCATTAGCATTTGTATTTGTCTGGCTAATAGTATTTTTTATCTTTCGGTACTCCTCTCTTGCTTCCTTGGCTGCTAATGCAGCAGCTGTTATAGCATCTTTCTTTTTTCAAAAGGAGTTATTCCTTATACTACTCACTGTAGCGATATTAATTTTCTTGAAGCATTACAAAAATATTGCAAATCTTCTGCAAGGCAGAGAGCATAAGTTTCTATAAGCAATGAGATGTTAAATCACTGACACTTAAACTACGAGATAAACGTGTCCGTTCAGCAGAGCGGCAAAATAAGGTAGACAAAGCAAGATAATAAAGATAATCATAGGGTAAATATGAGGTAATATGGTAAACCTTTTAGAACTCTGCAAAAATTTACAGCAAAAAATAGAAAAGTTAGAAGCAAAAATAGAAAGATTGGAAAGAGAGAATGAAAGTTTAAAAGCAGAGCATGAGGCTTTAAAGATAGAGAACGCTGAATTAAAGGAAAGGCTAGGTTTAAATTCAAAAAACTCATCAATTCCCAATTCAAAAGAATTATACAAAATGAAAAAGGAAAAGCCAAAAAGCGAAAGAAAGATTGGTGGTCAAGTTGGGCATAAGGGTAATTATCGTGCTAAAATGGAAGCAGATGAGGTGATAAAGATAGAGTTGTCACCTACTTGCGAATGCGGAGGGAAGATTGCAATATGCGAAAAACCTTATATTCATCAGAAAGTAGATCTTCCGGAGATTAAGGCTTATGTAATGGAATATCAGTTGGAACATGGCCGTTGTCAGAGATGCGGAAAAAGAAGAAGTAGCAAGTTACCAGAGGGTGTTACGCCAGATACATTTGGCCCAAGGGTTAAGTCAGTAGTTGCAGCACTCAGTGGGTTTTATAAAAATTCAAAGCGCGAAGTAGCTAGCATCATAAATGATATCTTCAATTTGAACATAAGCGTCGGTAGCATATCAAATAGTGAACATAGAGTTGCTTCAAAATGCAAAAAAATGTATGAGCAGATCGAACAAGAGATAAGTAGGAGTAAAGTTCTACATATTGATGAAACGAGCCATTATAACAAAGGTAAACTCGCTTGGTGTTGGATGTTTGCAAGCAATACGGCAAGTTTTGTGAAGTTGACAGAGTCAAGGGGAATGAAAGTTTTAAAAAATAGTGTATGCTGCAATCGTAATAGCTTGGTAGTAACCGACAGATATGCAGCATACAACTACTTTGCTGATGAAAGAAGGCAAATCTGTTGGGCACACTTAGCAAGGGATTTTGAAAGATTAGCGCATAGTTGGAAATTTGAAGTTAAAGTTCTGGGCTGTTACTTGAGAAATGTAGCCACTGAGTTATTTGCACTGAAAAAAGCTTTACTAAAAAATGAGATAGATGTTTCAAGATTTATTAGACGTGCCAAGAAATTGCGAAAACGTACAAGGTATTATTTGAAGGAAATATCTCGCTTACCTGAAGCAATTGGAGCGTCTCGAGTTGCAAAGAATATTTTGAAATCTGAAAGAATGATGTGGAAATTTTTAGATGACCCAGAAAATACTCCGCTGACAAATAATCACGCTGAACGGCAAATACGGCATTATGTCGTTTATCGCAAAAATTCATATTTTACACAATCAGAACGAGGAAACTCATTCCTTGAGCAAATAATTTCGTTATACTTAACATGGAAACAGAGGAGGCTAAACCCTTTTCACAATCTTCTATCTATCGTTTCTTAAACCACTCTGCTGAACGGATACAGATAAACTGCTTGATGGTATTATTTTATCTTCTTTATTTAAGATTGTAATTTTTACTCTTGTTATACTCTCTACTTCTTGAGGTATTAAAAATTCATCTTCAATGAATCTTTGCTTCACTTCTTGTATTTTTTCATAAAGTGTGGTTACATTGCGCTTATTTTGATTATAAATATCTTCAATCTCTATCTCTAGCCTGTGTGAAGCTTCTTTTTTTAACATGTTATTTATCACTGCTTCTGTTATTGCTAGCTTTTCTTGCAGAATTTTCTTTATTTCTTCTTTATCGTCTCTGCTATTTTTACTCAGTTCCGTGTATACCCTATAACACCTTTTCTCTAGTGGTAACGTTCTTAAACTATCTAACATTCTGGCCACTTGACCCTTAATAGTCTTCTTGGCTTTCAATTTTAATTCTTTTACTTCTTCTTTTATTATTTTGCTAGCTATTCTCTTAGCTTCAGTTAAAGATGAGTCCTTGAGAAAAAAATCTGTTCTAAGTAAATTTTGGTTTAAAAGCTCCAAAAAGACTTTTCCTTTGATGTTTTCGAGTTGATCGTCTAAACCATCCCCCTGTAGTTTATTTGTTATGTGCTGAGACAGCGCAAAGTGCTCTAATTTATTTAACTTTACAGAGTTAATATTTTTCATTAACGTCAGCACAATTTGTTCACTATATTGAGAAGTAAAACTCAGTAAATTTCTCATTAAGGAAATACTTACTTCTGCAATAAAATCATCAACTATTTTTTGACTTTTATCATCTTCATAATTATTTTGGGCGTTATGCCAAGCCCTAAGAATTTCTTTACTGTTCTTCTTATTTTTTAGCCTGTCTAACATAAACTTACGTGCTTCATTTTCTGCTTCTGTAAGGAGCATTTGTCTAGGTGGTGTAAATTTAATCTCTGGATCGGAATGAATACCCTCTAATGTACTTAACATTCTGTAGATAACACCAGTAAAACATGTGTTAGGAATTCGTTCTTTTCTAGAGAAAGTTTGGCTATCTAGTAAATTTGCAATCAACGCGTCTTTTTTATTTTTTACAGCTTCTCTATCTCCATCATTGCAGGCTCTAAGAACTAACAGAAGAATTTGTCCACCAGTGAAACCAGAGCTATGTTTCTCATTACCTTTGCAAAAATCTTGCAAAAACATTACTAATTTTCCCTTATTCTCATTACTAAATGGTTGGCCATCAAGCATATGTAAGTGATTTATATATTCAATAAACTCTTTAAATCCCTCATCATTAATAGCGTCTTCTGGTACTGGATCATATTTGCGTATTAACTTACCAATATTATTACTAATATCGTCATTCAATTGATGGGGCAGTAAATGCTCATAAGTACCATCAAACTTATTTGTCATACTGCGAGTATTTTCTTTTATGCCTTCTAAAAAGAAACTTATAGCAGCTTTGAGTAACGTAAATGGATTAAAATCCTTTGGCCTTAATTCACTTTGTAATAGAATTAAAACCATTGCAAGTGGTATTGTTGCAAGTAACGAAACAAGTAGAAAAGTAATTGTAAAAGTTAGATATGTTACAGAAGCAAAAAATAAAAGGAAAGATGCTATCTTAATTTTATTTTTCTCAAAAAATATTTCCCAATATTCCTTTTTACTTATTTTTTCCTGCTTTGCAGCTTTTATGTCTTTATAAACGTAAAAAGTTTTTATTTCAGATCTAAAAAACAATGTGGCAAAAGATAAAAAGACATTGGCAGGATTAACTAAAATGCTTAAAGAAACAAAAGCTGCGAAGTAACTTGCTGTCTTTAATCTGTAAGAATCCTTTCCAGGAAATTGTATTTGGGAAACACCTATCATAGCCTACTCTCTATAATATTATGATATTGTAGTAATAACAAATAGCCTATAGATGTCAATGCTTAAGTATTTTACTGTCTACGCACTCATCGTATTCAATTTCAACTGTAGAGTGCGCAATTTCGAACCTATTTAATAGTATTTTTTTTATCTCATACAAAATATTAGTGTGTTGTCCATTTTGCTTTATCTTGGCATGCATAGTAAGTATAAAATAATTATCAGATAGTGACCATGCATGTATATGATGCACATCTATCACTTCAGGTAACTTAGATACAATCTCACTTTTTATCTCCTCAGCAGATACACTCTCAGGTGTACCTTCAAGGAGTATATGGCAAGAATTCTTGAGAATTTTATAGCCACTGTTTAAGATTATTACACTGACAAATACTGACAAAATAGGGTCCACTATTTGCCATCCGGTAAACATGATAATTATGGATGCAAGTATAGCAGCTACAGAACCTAAAATATCTCCGATAACATGCAATACAGCACTTTTTATGTTTATATTACTTTCGCATTTACTATGTAATATAAAAAAGACTATAATGTTAGAGATCAGGCCAAGTGTGGCAATTATTAGCATTACTTTCCATTCAACATTGACCGGACAAATGAATCTCTTTATTGATTCAATGATAATGACTGCTGCAATGAAAAATAGAGTTAAACCATTAACAAATGCTGCAATTATCTGCAATCTGTGATACCCATATGACCTCTGTAAATCAGATTTCTTAGCTGAAAATTTGTGCGCTACCCAGCTTAAAATCAAGGCAAAAAGATCAGTGAGCATATGCCCTGCATCTGATAACAGAGCAAGCGAGTGTGAAATTACTCCACCTACTATCTCCATAAGCATTGTTATTGCGACTATTATTATGGAATAAATTAAGCGCTTGGACTCCGCTATTGAGTGTTTGCCATTGTGCACTGCTGTCATATAAAATCTTTTTATGAGCAAAAAAACGTGGGTAACACTGGGCTCGAACCAGCGACCCCTTGCACGTCAAGCAAGTGCTCTACCAACTGAGCTAATTACCCATCTTAACCTTAGTATAGTGCTTCAGTGAAATGAAAGTCAATTTGCTTTTAGACTTCTTGCTGAATGAAACTCCTTGACAAACCTTCCCACTTTCCTTATCATACCAATAAGAGTACTTATCCTTATTTTTGATCCTCGCGGGTTCAACAACAAAAATTCAGTAAAAAACTCAGATATTTATTGGCAAATTACATAAAAATTATAGCGGCTTTTTTTATTTTTTCTACATTCAGCCAAATCGCGCTTGTTAGCACATTATTACAACGCCAATTTACATTATTAAAACTCGCTACTAGGGGATTCTTTTGCCTTTTTTTCGTTTGGTAAATTTCTTAATATTTACAATTCCGTTACTTGTTAGCAGCTACGTGAGGTTATCTATAGAATTTCAGTCGTATTCTGAATTTTCCATATTAAGTTAATAATTTATATTTTTCTACTAAGATAGAAACTATACTAATATGAGAATTTACGTTTTCTTCAGATGAGTCACTTTATGCTTGATATTGTAAAGACTAATAAATTAGAGGTAAGCATCGGACAGATATAAAACCTGTCAAACCAGAAAGAAACTCCTATTTTCTACTTTTTTGAATATAATTTTACGGAGAAGCGCTTCTGCAGTTATAGCCGAATAGGCAATGGTGCCTTAGTGCCCGTAGGTTAGCATGGTTTTGGAAGGAACGATCAAACCACTGATGGAGTCTTTGAGACTACCTCGATTAGAAGAGCGTATAATTCAACCGTTCCAAGCTGAAGTGCTTTTCAACTATTATATGATGGAGGTTAGAAATGGCAAAAACAAAAAGTAAATTAGAGGTAATGAACCCTGATGCGGCAGGAATAGATATTGGTTCATCTGTGCATTATGTATGTGTACCAGAAGGAAGAGATAAACAGAATATACAAAAATTCTGCTGCTTCACAGAAGATCTTTATAACTTAGCAAAGTGGTTAAAGAGGTGCAAAGTTACTACAATAGCCATGGAATCAACAGGAGTGTATTGGATCCCTTTGTTTCAAGTACTTGAATCATATGGATTTGAAGTAAAATTAGTAAACGCAAAATATGTTAAGAATGTGCCTGGAAGAAAATCTGATGTTCAGGATTGCCAGTGGTTACAACAACTGCATAGCTATGGACTGCTTCAAGGGTCATTTAGACCAGATAATCAAATTTGTGTATTACGCAGCTACGCTAGACAACGAGATAACCTAATAAAAAGTGCAGCAGCACACATTCAACGTATGCAAAAAGCGTTAATTCAAATGAACATTCAATTGCATAAGGTGATAAGCGATATAACAGGAGTTACTGGCATACAAATTATTAAAGCAATACTTGAAGGTGAAAGAAATCCAGAAAAATTAGCTGAATTAAGAGATGGACGAATAAAAAATGATAAATCTACCATTGCAAAAGCATTAGCAGGAGACTATAGAGAGGAACACCTGTTTACACTAAAACAAGAGTTTGAGCTATACAATATTTATCAGGAAAAAATAGCAGAATGTGATAGAAGTATTGAAGGATATTATAAAACATTTGAGACAAAGTCAGGTGGGAACAAGCTATGTAATAAAATAAAGCGTAAGTCTACAAAACATAGGCCAAACTTTGCTATACACGAAGAACTGCATAGAATTACAGGTAGGGATTTCACAAAAGTTCCAGGACTTGATGTAGTAACCATACAAACAATAATTTCAGAAACTGGCATAAACCCTAATAGATGGCGGACAGAAAAACACTTTTCATCGTGGTTAGGGCTCAGCCCTGCCAATAAAATTACAGGAGAAAAAGTGTTTAGCACAAGAACGCGTAAAGTCATTAATCGTGCTGCAAATGCATTTCGAATAGCTGCTCACTGTGTATCAAGAAGCAACAGCGGAATAGGTGCGTACTGTAGAAGAATAAAGAGACGACTAGGTGCACCAAAAGCAATCACGGCTACCGCAAGAAAACTAGCATGCATTTTTTATAGTATGCTAAAGTATGGGCAAGAGTATGTTGAAAAAGGAATGAACTATTATGAAACACGTTACAAAGAGAGAGTTAAAAAAAACTTGATCAAAAAAGCACAGGAATTTGGCTACATCTTAGTTCAAAAAGATGAACTGGTTGAGGGAGTTTCTTAGAAGAATTATGACAATCAATCAACAAATAAATAAAAATATAACTAAAGAAAAATACTTTAACAATAAGCATATCATAGAAGTTAAAGATTTAAATATTAAAGTAGAAGTTTATTCTCATGATTTAAGAGCAAGTAAAGTTGCTCACATTGAAAGTGAGATAAGAGAAACAGCTACTAATTTTAAAGATGCATTTAAGCTGGAGCCTGGTAGCTCAGAACAAACATTCAAAATTTATGTGTTTGATGATAAGGCTGATTACACTCACCTTGGTGGAAGCGAACGTTTTGGTTCTTACCTTGGAGATGAAGGTGGTAAATGTTACTACAAAGGAGAAGCTGATATTTTTGCTGAGATGTATGTCTATCAGCAAGGTGGCGTTCATAACCTTCAGCATGAATTTGCACATGGTTTAACTTACTTGGCTACAGGAGGAAAATCTCTACCTACAGTATTAATGGAGGGAATTGCAGATTACTTTGAACATCATTCAGATCACAAGTTCAATGCTCAAGGGTCAAGCATTGATAAAACTGAAGCCGCAAATTTGGATCTAGGTGGAATTTTAAATTTACAATACTCAGCCAATGGTGAAGAAAACAGTTTAGTGTATAAAACTGGTCATGCGTTGATAATGTACTTACAGGAAAAAGATCCTAGTTTATTAAGAGACTACCTAGATGCTTTACGTCAAGGTAACTCAGATGAATCAAAAAGTTTCTTGAAAGACATAAAAGGACATGATGCTGACTTCAAAAGTTGGCTTGCTGAGAATGATACAGAAACTGCAATGGAACATCTCAACGCTTTGCAAGTTACAAAAGGAGATTTTATAGCAACTGGTCAAGAAATAGTGGGTGGAGAAATTAAAGATGTATCGTATTATAAAGCAAATATAGAAAAAATAGATGGAGAAAACGTTGGAAGTTTCTCTGCTGTAGAGCATGTGTCATTTTACGATTATGCTCGTGCTGTTAATAGGGCAACAAATGATACCCTCGATATATCAAAGGAATATCATTTCTTAAAGGCAGTAAAAACTACTGATGGGCAGGTTAAGCTGACTTACTCTGATCAACAAGGTAATGAATATCAAAACAGTCAAGAGTATAAAATGCAAGCTTTGAGGATATTATCAAAACATGGTGAAGATCTTAGAAAATCTTACTATGATGGGAAAGAAGACTTAGATAAGCAGAAGGATATAAAATATAATGATGTGTTGAAAAGCCTGCGTGAACAGGAAGAAACACAGCGTCATGATGCATACGAGCAATACAAAAGAGGAGAGATCTCTTATGAGAAATTTGTAGAAAAATGCAATTCAGCCAGCACTAATTATCATAATGAAGATAAGAGATTATATAATGCTACACAGGACAAATATACACAACTGAAAGATGATTTGCTTGATAAAACCATAAACGCTGGCTTGAAACAAGTAAAAGAAACTCAGAACATTGACGTAGAAAAGATGTTAGAAGAGATGGTTAATATCGATCCAAACCTAATCAGAGGTGCTCATATTAATCCACAAGAAGGTAAAGTTTTCTCTATCAAAGCTCTTGGTCACGGAGATATGGGTGCACTATCTATATATGATGGGAATACAAAGCTTGGAGAGTTGTCGAGCGAATCGGGCTTTTTTAAGCAAGTTGAAGGTCAAACTAAAGAAACTTTTGTTTTTGAGGACATATTGCACAACTTGAATACTCAATATGACGGTGGTGCTTATATGGCTATTACAAAAGAAAATGGTCATTATAAAGCTTCTCTGATAGATGGCAGAACAGTTGAACGTGATGAATACTTTGATGAAGCACATTTACATGAAAATGAATTGTTGCATCCTAGCACTGGACACATTCAAAAAGATTTAGATTCTCTGCTTCTTAGAGGGACCAAAATTCTAAATCATCAGGATTCAAAGCATGCTCAATATTCTGATGAGCAAAGAGAAAGCGGCGTAATCGTAGAAAAAGGAACATTATTGGATGATAAAGGGACTGATAGAAAAGACGACGATGTATACGAAGCGGTTGTAAAGCAAGGAGGCGAAAATCTACATGCATTCAAAAATATGGGCTTCTATATCACTGAAGAGATGAAAAATGAAAGAGGTGAAGTTATAAATGAAAGTAACTTGTTCATTCATGATCATGGAAAAAACGTAAGGTTTCAATTGCCAGGCAATGTTACTCACCTAAAATTGGTGGAAAAAGATGGACAATATAAATTAGCACCATCTGATTCTGAAGGAAGAGAATACAGTAGCATACCAGACGAATACAAATATATTGACCCAGTATTTGCACATGAATATGAAAAGAGAGATTATTCTCATAAACATATAAATGTGGGCCTTATAAACTTAGAAAAATATGCCCCTGGTAAACTTTTTACCATTAAACATGATCCAAATGATTATCAGATACAAAGAAACTCGAGTGGTGAAATAGTGAGAATCAACAATCAAAGATATTTCACTAAAGTAAAACTATTTGATGGTGATACTGATGAAGAAATAGGAATGTTATCTAATAACTTCCATAACTTCAAAGGGCAAATATTCTTTTCTGCTGATTATAACTACAGCTATAATGATTTCCTCGCATCTGTTTCTCCTCAAGTTGAAATTGAGAATATGGGAAATGGAAGCAAAAAAATAACTTTTGATCAAGGCAGTGGCGATATCGGCGATACTAACAGAGGCTACACGGACTATCAGAGAATATTCACAAAAGAGAAACAAACCGAAAGTCTAAAAGGGCAAGTAAGTGAAACTAAGACAGAAGTTCATAGTACTACTAATGTTGTTGCTGAAGAGAGAACTGTATCAAACGACAATAGTGAAATACAGTCTGATCAACCACAAATTCCAACAAGGGCAAAAAGGTCAGCTTCAGTGGAGGAGAAAGAGCAGGTAGTGTTGAAAGACACAATCTTGAAAATAGAAAAGAGCTATGATAGAGATGTAGAAGGAAAGCATAAGGCAAATGTAATCATAGATTATAATGATGTGAAAGCCTTGTATAATAGAGCAGAAGGAGCAGACAAGCAATCTGTGTTAGATTTTTGGAACAAACTGCATACATCGGATTATAAGATTGGTGCTTTGCCGGAAGACAAGTATTACTTTAAAGATGGCAAATTTCTAATTCACGATAGTGACACGAAAAAGCTTATAGTGTTACCTGAAGATAAGGTATCCATCAAAATAATGAAGGATGGTGATAGTTATAGTTTGGCTATATCAAATGGTAATGGCAAAGTAATAAGCAGCATTAGTAAAATAGATAATCCAAATTACGAATTGCTATCAGATTCAAGTCACTTCAGCTTAGAAACACAAGATAACTTTGAGTTATTAGATCAACATCATGAATATAATCTCTATCTAGAGAATGGTTTTGTGAAAATGTTCGACTGCGCAAGCGATCACGTTTATCACGATCATAACTCAGCCTATATCTAATATACAAGGAGGGCCCTGCCCTCTTTTTGTTATTCCAATGCCCAGACACTGGCATCCAGTTAAATTTGCTAGTATAAAAGTAATCAACGTTTCTTATGATGGAAAAATGGATTCCAGTGTCAAGCACTGGAATAACACCAAAGGGGCTACTAGGATGACATCGTCTGCTACATACTTAGATCACAAGAGAAGAATTCTGAAGCGAAAAGCTTCAAGGAAATCTTATGCAAAATCTAGTATTTACGGAATTTATATTATTTTCATGCACATTATGGTTTTTATAATTAACGGAAAGTGATATGGCTAGTTTAACTTTTAAAGACAACTCTGGAGCAAATGTACCATCCCCTAACATTAAAAGCATAATTTATGAAGATGCTGCACAGAATAAGTATACCTTTGGTGTAGACAATGCTACTAATGTTTTCAACACTTTTAAGTATGAACCTAATGGTGCTGCTGAAATAGATTACAGTGCTACAGCAACAAACTTCATGACTAGAGGTGCAATTGCTACATTATTAGGTATTGGAACTAATGTAGATGCAATAAAAACTAAGACTGATAAGATGCCTGATGACTTAAACGATGAGTTAATTAAGTTAACTACAATAGGAAATGCTATAAATGGTAATGGTCACGTCACTGCAGCTGCTAAAACTGTACTAGAGAGCAGTTTCAAGAAAGCTATTAAAGAAGCTGGAGAAGATGGTAGCGAATGGCTTAAAAATGAGATAAAAGAGATAGTGTCACAGCCATCCTTCGAGATTCCAACAGATTCAAGTTCACCTCTTTCTTGGGATTGGTAATGTAAGTGCTAGTGAATGACATCGCAAGATGTCATTCACTGTTGTCATTCCAGTATCACATACTGGAATGACATCCTTGTTTTATTGCAACTAATTTGCAGTTATTTTTGTTTTAATGTAGATGGAATATAGTCCTATTGCTGCTGCGTTTGAAACATTTAGACTATCAATTACGTTTGACATTGGGATTTTTAAAAGATAATCACAACTTTCTTTAACTAGTCTCCGCATTCCTTTCTCTTCAGAACCAAAAACAATTACTCTTTTTTCCCCAAAGTTCTTTATTTCATCTATATTTTCCTTGGCATTGCAATCAAACCCATAACACCAGTAGCCTATCTTCTTTAGAGACTCCATAGTTTTTACTATGTTTGTAACGTATATTAGAGGGACAATATCCAGTGCTCCACTTGCTGCTTTTGCGATAGATGCATTTTCGCTCGGTGAATGGTGATACGGTAAAACCAATGCATCAATGTTGAAACAAGCTGAGGTTCTTAAAATCGACCCTATATTGTGTGTATCAGTAATTTGATCTAAAATGACTATAGTAGAGTTTTCACCTGATCTTTCAGCTATTTCTTCAATATTTAAGCTGTGAAAAATAGGAGTAACTTTTAAAGCAATTCCTTGGTGATTTACACCTTTGGGTAAAACATCATTGAACATTTTGTTCTCTACCAGTCGAGCTTTAATGCCCTTACTATCTGCACATTGTTTAATTTCTTTCTCAAATTCTCTGTAGAAATTTTCTGTTACTAACAGTTCTATACACCGCCTATTTTTGTTTCTTAATGCTGAAATACAAGTGTGCTTTCCATATATCCAACAGTTTTCATTAGCTTTTGATGATTTCATCTCATTATTAAAAATCAGATTTTTATAGAGTAAGCAATATTTTACTGTGTTTATATATTGTTGTAAAATTATGCAGTTCAATTAATGAATTTATGTCAGATGATGAGTTAGATTGGCAAAAAAATGTTAAGCCAATAGAATGTGGAAAAGTTACTTTGAAAGTTGATCACAAAGTAAATATAAAATCTATGATTGATAAAGGTATCTCTGGCTTACAAGAAAATTTTCTTAATACTGATAATGGTGATTCATCATTTTGTCTTGACTACAATACAAAATTAAAGATCGATAGGGGCAAATATTTTATAAGCGATAAACTCGATTTGCATGGCTATAGTATAGATGATGCTTATTGTAAATTGATAGATTTTATTATCAAAAATTATCAAGCAAGGAATAGGTGCTTATTGGTAATTACGGGGCATGGTAATAGTACAGATAAAATAGACACTATAAAGAATAGCTTAAATAAGTGGTTGAATGATACAAAAGTTCGAAATATGATCTTATACTATCAGCAAGCCATAAAAAAACATGGTGGCAAAGGAGCTTTTTATGTCTTATTAAGAAGAAATAAAGGTTAATTTTAGAGTACCTATTTAGGAGTACCTTTCTTAGAATTCACGTGTTGAAGAATGATTTCTGCTAAACCTTTACTAATTCCAGGTACGTTTTGAATTTCAGCTAGAGAAGCTTTGCTTATGTTTTCTACCGAACCAAAATGAGACATGAGTGCCTTCTTTCTTTTACTGCCAACACCAGATATTTTGCTTAATTGTGAAGCAAAAAACTGTTTATCGCGTTTTTTTCTGTGCGAAGTTATTGCAAAACGGTGAGCTTCATTACGCAGCAATTGTAAATAAAGCATGACCTTGCTGTCACTTGCTAGAGTAAATTCTTCTCTGCTCGGCACATAAAATCTTTCATTTCCTGCGTTACGATCATGACCTTTTGCCATACAAGCAAAAGGAACGTTTATATTCAATATCTCCAACACATTCTGCACTATGGAAACATGTCCTGGCCCACCATCTATCAGTAAAAAATCAGGAATGATGTCTTTTATATTGCCAGAGAAACGTCTAGTAAGCACTTCTCTCATCATTTTATAGTCATCACCTGAAATTTCTTCTTTTATAGTAAATTTTCTGTACTCACTTTTTAAAAAACCTTCCTGCCCTGCAACAATCATCACACCAACTTGTTGATTTCCAGATATATGGCTATTATCATAAACCTCGATACGCTTTGGAATATTTGGTAACAAAAAGATTTTGCTAAGCTCTTCGAGCTTTTCTAGGTTATTTCTATAATCAGTAAGCTTCTGCTCTAGGCTATGCTTAGAATTATTGTAAATAAAATTCAACAAATCACGCTCTTTACTATTTTTCGCATACAAAACTTTTATTGATTTTTGAGTAAGAGCATAAAGTGCTTGC
Organism: Wolbachia endosymbiont (group A) of Limnophora tigrina; assembly: GCF_964263225.1. NCBI lineage: Bacteria > Pseudomonadati > Pseudomonadota > Alphaproteobacteria > Rickettsiales > Anaplasmataceae > Wolbachia > Wolbachia endosymbiont (group A) of Limnophora tigrina. The sequence goes on along the minus strand of NZ_OZ181654.1, from coordinate 1,423,674 downwards.
TCTATAATTTCCTTATCCTTAATAAAATCGGGAACGTAAATTTGCGCTGTTGGTGTATTAACTGGATTATACAAATTGACCAAAAAGGTGGATAAAATTTCATCATTTGGATGATCACTACAATTCTCAATGAAGTAAGGAATGCTTCCATAGTTACCTTTATCTCTGAAAGATAGTACACCAATGCATGCTAAGTCTGCCTCACGTACAATGCTGAAGAAATCTGCATCTTCTTCAAAAGAAAAATCCATTGGCTGCATTTGAATTTGCTGAAGAAATTTCAATCGATCTCTATAGACAGCAGCAAGCTCGTAGTTCATCTCCCTACTGCACTTTTCCATTGTAGAAAATAGCTGTCTTTGCACTTCTTTATTCCTTCCTAGCAGAGTATCTTGTGCTTGTTTTACTGATTTGCAGTAATCATCTTTTGTAATTTTATCTACGCATGGTGCTGAACAGCGCTTAACTTGATACTCAAGACATGGTCTTTTTGTTGAAGAGAAATATTGATCTGAACATACTCTTAAGAGAAAAGCTTTTTGCAATGATAATATAGTGTTCTTAACAGCAGCGGCAGATGGAAAAGGGCCGTAGTAATGAAACTCATTCTTCTTAAACTTACCTCTATATTTCGCTATTCTTGGATAATCATGCTTAGAAATTGTTATATAAGGATAAGATTTTCCATCCCTAAGCAAAATATTATAAGATGGTTTTAACGATTTTATTAACTGTGCTTCAAGAAGCAATGCTTCGATTTCATTCTCAGTGATGAATATTTCAACCTTAATAACCTGTAAGATCATTACTCTGATTCGTTCAGAAAGGTTTTCGAATTGAAGGTAGTCGGATAATCTCGACTTCAAGTTTTTTGCTTTACCAATGTATAAAACCTTACTCTTATCTCCAACCATCTTATAAACGCCACAGGATTGTGGAGATGATTTGATTTGTTCCTTATATTGCCTGAGCATTTATCAATTGTTTAACCTGTATAAGGTTAAACTCTGCTACTAAATGAAAGGTAGAAACAACATTTGCAAGCAAAGATAACCTGTTTATTCTAAGCTCATTAGAATCACAGTTAATCTTTACACTGTCCATAAATTGATTGATAAACGGAGCAAAACGAGCAAGTTCATCAAGCGCTGTATTAAAGTCGTTATTTTCTATCGCTTGTTTGATGTTTTTACAAGCAGCTATAGCACAATTTGATAGCGCAATCTCCTCATCTTCAATCAAAAACTTCTTACTGTAAGATGCATTATAAGTAGTGCCATCACTTTTTCTCACTTTGCTCATCATGTTACTGGCTCTTTTATAAGTGCTTAGAACCTGTTCACCTTCTTTTGTACTAAGATAACGATCCAATATCACAGTTTGCTTTTCCGCTTTCAGCAGATCATTAATATCGACTTTATATAGTATTGAATCTACAACATCTTGCCTTATATTTCTATTTTTTAAAATAATCTTGAACCTTTCTAAGCAGAATTTAAATACTAGTTCTAAAATTTGTTTTTCACTTGGCTTATCAACTGGAGTTATATTTTTATTCAATAGAAGCCTTGAACATAAAGATACTGACTTATCTATCAGCAATCTAATTGGAATATGCAAATTATTTTCAAGTATTGTTCTAATTATACCAATTGTCATTCTCCGCAAACCAAACTGATCATACGAACCAGAGATTTTCTCACCTGCTGCAATTAAGCCAACCAAACTATCCATTTTGTCTGCAATAGCTACAGCAATCGCAGTAGGAGATTTAGGGCATTCTTGGTCCGATCCAATTGGCTTATAGTGCTCAGTTATAGCTTCCACTACTTCTTTATCCTCTTGAAAATAAGAAGCGTAGTATCCACTCATTACTCCTTGCAATCCCGGAAATTCTTTCACTATCAACGTTGCAAGATCTGCCTTTGCTAAATATGCAGCACGTTCAACTTTAATTAATGAAGCATGTGGAATAAATATCGCTACATACTTTGAAAGAGCGATAATACGCTTCACTTTTTCTTCTACGCTACCGAGCGAAGCATGAAATGAAATAGAGCTCAATTTTTTGACATAGTAATCTAGGTTTTCCTTCTTGTCTTGAGATATCAAAAACTGGGCATCAGCAAGACGTGCTTCTAATATTCTTTCATGGCCTTTGACAACTTCATTGTTGTTAACATTTACAACAGTAACAAAATGTGATATTTTCTGTCCATCACTTAAAGCAAGATACTTTTGCTGCGTATTAATTATACTAAGTATTACTTCCTTCGGTAATTCTGATGATTTTACTTTACCAAATAATACTATTGGCCACTCTATAAGCCCTGCCAATTCATTAAGTAAATAATCATTTTTTTCAAGTTGTAAGTTCTCCTCTTTTGTAAACTTATTAATCTGATCTAGTATAAATTGCTTTCTTTTGTCCAACTGGAGAATGACATTATTTTTTTCTAACAATTCAAAATAGTCTTTGGGTGTTTTAACAGTAAGTACTGCATCACCTGAAAGAAACCTATGACCATACGTCACGTTGAATGCTGTAACCCCTGCAAAAGATATAGGTATTATTTCGTCATTTAAAATACATAGAATATTTTTAATTGGCCTAACCCATCTCTCTTTTCTTTCACTCCATCTCATACTCTTTGGCCAAGAAAAGTTTTTTAGCATTTCCTCCAGTTGATTTTTGAGAAACCCGTTGATGTTAAATAAGCAGCTTTCTCTCTTAATGAAGTAAAAATCTTCATCGTTTACTTTGCGAATGAGTAAATCTTCTTCACCTTTCCGATTTTTTCTCAAAAAACCTTCGATAGCACTTTTCGGTGCATTAACTCTTGGTCCTTTAATCTCATTGTTAGAATCTTTTAGCTCCAAAGCACTTATGCCATCAATAAAAAGAGCAATGCGACGTGCAGTCACATAAACTTCTATAGATGCAAATTTCACATTATTTTTACTAAAAGCATTAGTGATATAGCTCTTAACCTGAGCTGCAGATGAATTCTGCATTCTTGATGGAATTTCTTCTGAAAGACATTCAAACAATAATTGTGACAACATATTCTACTTTGCTCTATATAATTCACAGCATTTTTTTGTTAACTCTCTCACTCTACTAATATAGCCTGTACGTTCATTCACACCAAGCACACCTCTTGCATCAAGTAGATTAAGTAGATGGCTCGTTTTAATACATTGGTCATAAGCTGCTATCGGCAATTCTTTTTCAACAAGGAATTTACACAGTTTTTCTGTATCCTCAAACTGCTGTTGTACTACTTTAGTATCATAATAATCAAGTGCCAGGTAAGAAAACTCTCGCTCTCTTTGTTTAAAAATATCTCCATAAGTTGCACCGCTACCGTTCCACATTATGTCGTAAACATTATCTACACCCTGTATGCACATTGCTAAACGCTCTAACCCATATGCTACTTCACCAGGAATTATTCTGCAGTCAATACCTCCCACTTGCTGTATATAAGTAAGTTGTGTTACTTCCATTCCGTTGCATGTAACCTCCCAACCAAGACCGGATGCGCCAACACTTGGGTTTTCCCAATCATCTTCAATAAACTTAATATCATATTCTTTTGTCGATACACCAAGAGCTTTTAAGCTATTTAAGTAAATATCTTGCAAATTGCTGCCAGATGGTTTTATTATAACTTGGTATTGATGATGCTGATATAAACGATTAGGGTTGTCGCCATAGCGTCCGTCTGCAGGTCTGATTACTGGTTGTAGATACGCAATTTTTGTTGATTTTTCGTCAATCGCTGACATGATTGTTGCGGGATGTAGTGTTCCAGCCCCAACTTCAGACGTATATGGATGAAGTATAGTACACCCTTCATCTGCCCAAAAATCTTGTAATCCCTTTATTATATCCTGTAGATTCACGCAAACTGTATATCTTTTAAACTGAATACATAAGCAAATAAGTACTATTCTATACTTATTTTTTTAATAGTGCCATGAAAATAGTCACTCAAGGCTATTGAACTTTCTTTTACATACTCAAATATGCTTTTATTTAAAACAATCGCATCATGCATAGTCAGATCGCAGAATATAAATGCAATCAAGTACAATAAAATCACTGCATAAAACACATGAAAAATCCCTTCAAATGTGATTGATATTGCATTGTTATAACTAAGCTGTATCGTACTTATCGGCCATGGTTTTATTACTTCTACAATATTAAAAAATAAATAAGGTATTATAAAGAAAAAGAACAAATGCATAAGATCATTAAACCAAAATGGACATTGAAGTATTGCCTTGCATATACTTAAATAGAATTTACTTACAATATAATAAATTGACATTATTGCCGGCATCGAAAACGCAACAGTCATCACCTGTCCTGATGCTATTTGTATTACTATATTCTCATCACTGCTGGCTGAAGGATCTTGAGTATGAAAAATAGATATGCCAACTAATTGCAGCACTAACATAACTATTGCTAGCTTGGTAAAAATAGCAGCTACAACTATGCCTGAATTCGGCATTTTATATAGTATAAAATCACCTCCGTATGTAAGCATTAATATAATGTCGGTAATAAATAATATTAGAAAAGAAGACCAATAATGCTGCCAACCCGGTAAATATCCTACTCCTAAAAAAGAGCTTACTATTTTGGCAGGAAAAACCTTGCCTAGCACCTTACCCAAAAATTGAAAAAAAATCCCCATGTCCTAACTAACACTTGACTTATATTTTTCACAATACTGAATTGTAATGGACTTATCAATACACTTCTTGCATAGAAAAAAGGCAAATAGTTAAAAACGATCTAAATTTACCAATAACCGTTATCCCTTCTTTCTTCATATTAGTGCCTCTATCCCAGTGCTCCTTTTCCTGTCATTCAAGTAGCCCCTTTGCGTCATTAGATCTCTTGCATAACTGGAATTCAAAAGTTGATGTCATTCCAGCTCATGACGCTGGAATCTAGTCTTTATTATGATTCAATTTGCGGTTAGTTTTTCTGGATCACAGTGTCACGCACTGTGATATGATGTCAGTATGTATAGCTAATTCAAAATATTAAAAAATTTACTAAATAAAAAAAGGCAAAAGAACCCCCTTATAGCGAGTTTTATAATTTAAATTGGCGTTGTAATAATGTGCTAACAAGCGCGATTTGGCTGAACGTAGAAAAAATAAAAAAAGCCGCTATAATTTTATGTAATTTGCCAATAAATACCTGAGTTTTTTACTGAATTTTTGTTGTTAAATCTGCAGAGATTAAAAACAAGGATAAATACTTTTATTGATATGATAAGGAAAGTGGGAAGGTTTGTCAAGTCACTTCGGCCAGCTACCTACTTAGATGTTCCACACTGCTAAGTAGATACCAAATTTTTTGCAACATCAAGTGCAGCATAGGTAAATATTGCACTTGCACCTGCACGTTTAAAACCAATTAAGGACTCATAAATCACTCTGTTATAATCCAGCCAGCCATTATTTGCTGCAGCTTTTATCATTGCGTATTCACCGCTTACTTGGTAAGCAAAAATCGGAAAATTAAACTTTTCACTTGCTGTTTTTATTACATCTAAGTATGGCATACCCGGCTTTATCATAATAAAATCTGCACCTTCATCTATATCCATTTCGATTTCGCAGATTGCTTCACGTGCATTTCTATAATCCATTTGATAACCACTTTTGTCGATGAAATTTGATGATGCGCACGAACCGACAACTTGCCTGAACGGCGCATAGAAGCTAGAACAGTACTTTACTGCATAGGACAATATTGACACATTCTGAAAGTTATTATCATCCAATGTTTTTCTTATTTTTCCTATCCTGCCATCCATCATATCAGAAGGAGCAACTATATCGCATCCTGCTTTTGCTAAAACAAGTGCTTGCTTACATAATGCTGACACAGTCTCGTCATTTTCTACATCTATCCTACTGCTTTTTAAAATGCCATCATGACCGTGAGTAGTGTATGGGTCTAGTGCAATGTCTGCAATAATGCCAATATCCGGTACATTTGATTTTACAGCACAAATTGCTTTACAGATTAAATTGTCAGGATTGTACGCTTCCTCGGCGTTTTCAGATTTTAGTTTACTATCAACTACAGGAAAAATTGCAACAGCATTAATCCCCGAGTCCTTAGCTTTCTGAATTATAGAAATTAATCCATCTATTGAATAACATTTGATATCAGGTAAGCCAGAAATTGGCTCAATTGTTTCTTCTCCGTCATAAACAAATAAGGGAAAAATCAAATCATTTACTGATAAAGTGCTTTCACTTGTTAAATTGCGAATCCACTTGCCTGAGCGCCTACGCCTTAACCTTGTATTTGGGAAATTAAACATTGGATCCAGGCAAATTCCCAGTAAAAAGCAACACTCCTGAAATGAGTATTACCCAAAATACCGATATTGGCAAAAATACTTTCCAACCAAGACGCATTAATTGATCATAACGATAACGAGGTATTGTAGCTCTAATCCAAACAAATATAAACAAAAGTACAACTATCTTCAAAACAAACCAGATTAAACTAGGAATTTTATACAGCAAACTAAGCTCTAATGGAGGATACCACCCTCCTAGAAAGAATATTGTCATCATAGCGCTTGCTAAAATCATATTTGCATATTCTCCCAAGAAAAAGAGAGCAAAAGGCATTGATGAATACTCGACGTTATACCCAGAGACGAGCTCTGCTTCAGCTTCTGGTAAGTCAAATGGGTGACGATTAGTTTCGGCAAGCAAAGAAATAAAAAATATTATTCCTATAGGCATTAGTAATAAATCAATCCAAAATGGCATATTATGTTTCGCTACCACCATCTCTCCAAGATTTAATGTGCCAGTTGTAATAACAACTGTAGCAACTATTAGACCTATTGAAACTTCATATGAAATCATTTGAGCAGCTGACCTTATAGCGCCAAGAAATGCATAATTAGAATTACTAGACCAGCCTGCAATAATAATGCCATATATTCCCAAAGAGGATATAGCTAGCACATAAAGCACTCCAACATTAATATTTGATATTACCTTAGGGATTATTACCTGCTGTCCATTTTCTGTAATTATTTCAGCTCCAAATGGTATAACTGCCCAGGAAATTAATGCTAAAATAAAGGTGAGCATTGGAGCCATAATAAACAGTATGGTGTTTGCTCTAAATGGTATTATCGGCTCTTTAATTATCAATTTGATAGCATCTGCAAATGGCTGTAGTAGCCCAAATGGCCCTACTACACTTGGACCATGCCTTAGTTGAATTGCACCAATAACTTTACGCTCAAAGTACACTAAATATGCTACTGAAAGCAAAAGTGGAATAAGAAGAAAAAGAATATCAAATATCAAGTACATGCAACCCTAAATCAAAAAAATAGTTCATAATTGTGGCAATAAAAAATACAGCAAATGCTCTAGACACAAAAGACAATGTCCCTATTGAAATCAATAGGACAACACTTTTCTGTACAGCATTTAGCTTAATAGAATAGTAAAATGATATGCATATGAATGACACTAGTGACATCATAATTAAGATCATTGTGAGAGGCAAATAATTCCCTCTTCCCTCGGTAACTATAATAAATGTTATTGCCATCCATACATATCCTTCCGTAAATAGTGCAATAATATCATTGATAAAATCAACTAGCTTATAAACGAACTGTTTTTCTAATGTATTTTGTTCTTTACACAAAAATATAGAGTTTAATTTTCGTTGAAAATATACCAGAATTATTAGTAATAATGGTGTTAGAATAAATAAAATATTAAGTAGAGTGTTCATAAAAATCCTTAGTACAATCTGCCATTATTTTTGAAGCACGACCTATTGAGTCTTTCATATAAAAATTACACTCCTTTAAAGTAAAAGGCGTATTACTTAAATTTATTTTACCATTGCTGATTGGTACCCATGTATTTTTTACCACTTGATCAACACTTCTAAACTGTGGACCGATAGTATCTAATTTTTTTCTCACATCAAATAAACTATCATATAACAAGGAAAGGCTCAAATATTGGGATAAATTTTTAATAATCAACCAATCTTCCTTTGCTTCACCAGGAGGAAAAACAGCTAAATTTGTTCTCTGTACTCGCCCTTCAGTATTTACATAAGTTGCATATTTTTCTGTGTATGCAGCTCCAGGTAGAATGACATCTGCTATATGCGCTCCCCTATCACCATGGTGGCCTTGATAAATTACAAATGTATTTTCTAATTTTGATGTATCAATTTCATCTGCACCAAGAAGATAAACAACTTCCACCTCGCCACTTTCTGCCTGTTTTAGCATCTGATTAATGTCTTTTCCACCTTTGCTAGGAACAAATCCAATATCGAGTCCACCAACCCTTGCTGCAGCCTTATGCAGTACGTTAAAGCCATTCCAGTCATCTCTGATCATGTTAAATTTTTCTGCAATTTTGCCAGCTAGAGCTAAAACTGATTCAGAATCATCTCTTATTAATGCATCTTGACCGATAATTAGCATAGGGTTCTGAGCCGCACTCAGTAACTCGCAGAATTTGTGATTTCCCTCTTCTATTTCTTTTAGAACGTTTGGACCATCACCTAATCTTTCAACATTATATAGATATTCAAGATTAGGACCAATATTTGCAATAGTGAAATTACCTTGTAAATATCTCTTTCTCAATCTTGCGTTAATTATTGGTGCTTCTATCCTTGGATTCGTATTGATTAGCAAGCATAAATCTGCACTTTCTATACCCTGAATAGTGGTATTGAACACATAAGATCCACGATTACTTGATATAAGATTTGCACCATCTTGCCTGCAGTCTATATTCCCCGAACCAAGCTTCTGCATCACTTCTTTGAGTAGAAGCATAGACTCACAATCTGCTAAATCACCTGCAATTGCAGCTATTTTGTTTGATTTCGTACTCTTTAGTTTCTTTGCAGCAAAAGCCAATGCTTCATTCCAATCAACTGGAATTAATTTGCCCTCTTTTTTTATATAAGGTCGATCGAGGCGTTGTACTTTGAGTCCATCGTAAGCAAAACGAGTTTTGTCTGATATCCATTCTTCGTTCACTTCTTCATTGAGTCTTGGCAATATTCGCATAACTTCAGGACCACGACAATCAACTCTAATATTACTTCCCACAGCATCTAGCACATCTATAGTTTCACAATGTGATAGCTCCCATGGACGTGCTGTAAAAGAATAGGGCTTTGAAGTTAAAGCTCCCACCGGGCAAAGATCTATAATATTCCCAGATAATTCAGAGCTAATATGCCTTTTTATGTAAGTACTAATCTCTATATTTTCTCCCCTTCCAATTCCTCCAAGTTCATTTGTACCTGCAACATCAGACAAAAATCTAACACACCGAGTGCAATGAATACACCTGTTCATTGCAGTTTCAATCAGCGGACCAAAATGTTTTTTTGGCACAGCCCTCTTATATTCATCAAGTCTGCTGATTCCTTTACCATAAGCCATCGTGATATCTTGCAAATCGCATTCACCACCTTGATCACAAATTGGGCAATCAAGCGGGTGGTTTATTAGCAAAAACTCAAGCACACCTTCACGCGCCTTTTTTACCTTGGGAGTATCCGTGTGAATAACCATACCCTCTGCAACTGGCATTGCACAAGAAGCTACTGGTTTTGGAGGGCCACCCTCAACTTCAACCAAACACATTCTGCAGTTACCAGCAATTGCTAAACGCTCATGATAACAAAACCGCGGAACTTCAACGCCCACAACTTCACAAGCTTGAATTATAGTGAGCCCATGCTCTACTTCACATTCCTTAGAATTAATAGTAACTTTAACCACAACTACTATACAGCTTCCCACTTTATAGGATTGCCGCTTACCTCATCTTCAACTAGATTGCCGTTATCGTATTGAGCAGACATATAGTTCATACGTGAATCACGGTCTATATATCTAACCGGCTTTACCGGTTTATCCTTATACATTTTTTGTTCTGCTTTCTTACGCTGAGTAGGGTTATTTTTACTAGCTGTTTTCGCTTTTCCGCCTGCTGCCATATAAACTCCTAAAAACTTCCTATTTTATTCTAACACTTAAGTATATACCGTCAATACCAAATAGCTTTAAAGTTTTAATAGTCCATCATTACAATCATCATTTGAACAAAATACTTTCTCTTGATGCTGCTCAAGTGTGTAACTTTAGAATCCCCAAAAAAGAAAATGTAAGTTACTTTGATGATATCATTTTCTACGTCTTATAAACAGACATTCATGTAGCCGTAAATTAAGCTATAAACTCAATACAAAGATCCTTAATTATTAATCTCATAGTACTTCTCAACCAACTTATTTAGCAACCTTACACCGAAACCTACTGCCCCTCTTGGAGAAATATCAGTGCCTTTTTCGTGCCAAGCAGTGCCTGCAATGTCTAAATGTGCCCAACAAGTGTCGTTTACAAAACGCTGTAGAAACTGTGCAGCCATTATACTATCTCCACCAGAACCTGCAGGAGCTATATTTTGCACATCAGCAATCGGCGAATCAATAATTTTGTTATAAGTTTCATTCATAGGAAAGCGCCATAATTTCTCATTTACTTCATTTCCTGCATCAATCAGATGATTCGCTAATTCATCGTTATTTGAAAAAAGACCAGCATATTCATTACTTCCCAGTGCAACCACTATAGCACCAGTTAAAGTTGCAAGGTCGATCATAAATTTCGGTGCAAATCTATCTTGTGTATACCATAAAGCATCCGCAAGTATTAGTCTTCCCTCTGCATCGGTATTTAATATTTCTATTGTTTGTCCAGACATTGAAGTGACTACATCGCTCGGTCTTTGAGCATTACCATCCACTGCATTTTCTGCAAGTGCAACCACACCAATTGCATTTACTTTTGCTTTTCGCCCAGCTAGAGTATGCATCACTCCAACTACAGTAGCAGAACCTGCCATGTCATATTTCATTGACTCCATACCGCGTGAGGGTTTAAGTGACACTCCACCAGTGTCAAACGTTATACCCTTGCCTATAAAAGCTATTGGTTTTTGTTCTTGAGAAGCCCCATTCCATTTTATCACCACTAACTTTGGCTCTTTACTACTTCCTTGTGCTACTCCAAGCAGGGCTCCCATTTTTTTCTCTTCCATTTGCTTTTTATCAAGCACTTCAACCTCAAGACCAAGTTTAGTAAGTTCAGCTTTTATACGATTAGCGTAAGACTCTGGATATAAAATATTAGGTGGCTCAGTAGTAAAAGCACGTGCAAGAAAGATACCTTCACCTTCGTGTTTTAAACGCTCAAATGATTTTTCAATGCTACTTAACTGTTCATCTTTTACTAATAATGTAATTTCCTCTACTTCTGTAATTTTTTCATCCTTTTTAGTTTTATACTTATTAAACTTGAAACTGCGCAGAAATGCTCCATATGCAACATTTGCTGTACTGCCCTCGATTGAAATAGCTGCTCGCTTGATTCTTAATCTGCTTAGCTCACAATATATTTTACCACCAATATTTAATCCTTTGCTTTCATCCCATTCATCTCTCATTCCAAGACCAGCAACTATAATATTTTTTCCCTCTGATGAAGTAACGGAGAAAAATTCACCAAAACCTCCATTAAAACCACTAAATTTCTTGATGTTATCTATAGCTTGCTTATCTTGTAGAACATTAGTTATGAGCTTATCACCCTCAAACAAACCTACCACTAGCGTCTCAAAATCGGGTAAAGCTTTAGAAATTGTTATCTTCATCGTTGACATCTCCGTTGCAAATAATTGTAAGCTGCACATAAAACATAGTAAAAACATTAGTAAGATATTTTTCATATACATTTTAAGTACAATAGCGCTTAAGACTACTATGAACTCCCCTGATATGCAAGGGCTTTATCTTTTATCAGAAAATTTGTTATGCCCACCTAGGGTTATATTAAATGTGTAGGTCTTCATGGCCTGATTGTTATAAGTAAATGGTGCTATCAGAAGGCTTGCAAGTCCACTCTCAATAAGATTACCAAGAAGAAGATCATCACAGTTATCGCAATTATGATCAGCAAAAAACATTTGTGTTGTGAATTCTGGAAAATCTGGATGTTGGACCAAAAAGTTGATGTGTGGAGCCCTATCACCAATTTTACCTGGTACTATTGTAATAAAATTATAATAGCCAAGGTTATTTACTACAAATCTTCCTGATCCAGCAAAATTTGGATCAAGCTCCACATTTTCATCATAATAGCTCATGCCAAGTGAGTCTGCGTGCCATATAGAAACCACAGCATTTTGTATCGGTAAGCAATTTACATCAGTAACTCTACCCACTACATTTATTAATTCTCCTGCTGCATTATTTGGAGAGCCAGGTTTTCTTCTTAAATTATTTGAAGAGTTAAAGCTTTTTGGCCTTGTTTCAAGATCATAAATCCCTGGAGTTTCAATACAATTAAGCAAAATAGGATCAGCCGCAAATAATGACAAATCGAATATAAATTGTACTAAAAACGCTAATAAGATATTTTTTACATTCATTTTGTTTATAGTGCTTTTATCAGAATTATAGCAACCTTTTTCTTTTATTAAAGACAAGACTTTCTTTGAATCCTCCTTAGAATCACAACTATCCTTTCAGTGTATGAGTTTTAGGTTTTAGTACTGCATACACAACTGCACGGACTTCCAATTTAGAAATTGCAAATCAATCCAAACACGCAAGTGTAATGTTACCGCCACATGCTGTAGTGTTGACACTTACAACCTTTTCTATAGAAAAACGTTGCAGATAATTAGGACCACCAGCTTTTGGTCCGGTACCTGACAGTCCTCTACCGCCAAATGGTTGCATTCCAACTGCTGCACCTATTTGATTGCGATTGATGTATACATTTCCAACTGATATTTTCTTGCTTATTAAATCGATCTTACTTTGTACACGGCTTTGCAAAGAAAACGTAAGTCCATATCCTGTATTGTTTATATCACTTATAACTTCATTTAACTGCGACTTATTAAAACGTATGATATGTAAAATAGGCCCAAACACTTCTTGCTTTAATTGCGAAATTTTTTGTATCTCATAAATGTACGGAGGAAAGAAATAACCATTATAAGAATTTGTATCCATGGGTACCTTGGACAAAAGGTTTGAATCTTCATCCCTTGATATTTTTTCCGTATGTTTAGTGAGCATATCAATAGATGCTTTGTCAATTATTGGACCAATATCTGTGCTCAGTTGTATTGGGTCACCTATCTTTAGTTCTTGAGCTGCATTGCATATCATTTTTATCTGTTTTTCTGCTATATCTTCTTGAATAAATAGCACTCTGAGAGCAGAACAACGTTGACCGCCACTGCGAAATGCAGAAATTAAAACATCCTTAGTTACCTGCTCTAAAAGAGCAGAACTATCAACAATCATAGCATTTAATCCACCAGTTTCAGCGATAAGTGGCACAATAGGACCATCTCTGCTGGCAAGCATTCTATTAATTATTTGAGCGGTCTGTGTTGAGCCGGTAAAAGCTACACCGGAAATTCTATTATCTGGCACTAATATTTTACCTAAATATCGACCATCTCCTGGAACAAGATGTAATACATTTTTTGGTATTCCAGCTTCGTGTAGTATCTTAACGGCTTCATAGGCAATAATCGGCGTTTGCTCTGCCGGTTTTGCCAGCACTGCATTACCTGCTACAAGTGCAGCTGAAACCTGCCCAATGAAGATAGCAAGTGGAAAATTCCACGGTGATATGCATAAGAAAACTCCTCTGCCCTCAAAAAAGATGAAGTTATCTTCACCTGTTGGACCTGGCAATTTTTTCCAGTCATTCAGTTCGTTTTTTGCTATCATTGCATAATAGCGCAAAAAGTCGATTGCCTCTCTTACTTCTGCTATTGCATCGGATAAAATTTTTCCTGCTTCCAAGATCAGAATGTAAACCAACTCTTTCATCCTTTCCTCAAGCAAATCTGCAGCTTTTTCAAGGCATTTAGCGCGCTCTTCTGCTGAAATATTCTGCCACTTAGTAAAAGCACTATGTGCTATTTCAAGAGCATTTAAAGCCTGAGCGCTTGTTGTACTTGACACTTCTCCAATTACATTTTCCAAATGTGCAGGATTTACTACTTCGATAAATTCAGCACTATCAAGTAGTGCCTTTCCATCAATTATTGGCCCAACTTGCCATTTCTTTTCACTAAATTTTTTTATATCATTTGCAAATTGCGAAACTGTAATTGAATCACTAATATCCATCCCCAAGGAGTTTTTTCTTTCCTCTCCAAAAATATCTTGTGGCAATGGAATGTTTTGATGAGGTTCATATTCTAAACTTTTAGCTTTTTCTAATGGATCCGAGACTAATTCTTCAATTTTAACGTTAGGATCATTTATTTGATTGACGAACGAACTATTAGCTCCATTTTCAAGAAGACGCTTAACAAGATATGGTAATAAATCACTACGTTTACCAACTGGTGCATATATACGACAGCTGATGCTTGTTGCAAGTTCTGACATTGCATAATCATATAAATCCTCACCCATTCCGTGTAAACGCTGAAACTCAAATCCAGGATGATCTTTGTCAGCAAGCTCTATTATAGTAGCAAAAGTATAGGCATTATGAGTTCCAAAGCATGGGTAAAAGTGATTTACTTTGCTTAAAAGCTTCTGTGCACACGCAAGGTAGCATACATCAGTATAGCTTTTTCTTGTAAATATTGAATAACCACTTAACCCTAGCTCTTGTGCACACTTGATTTCTGAGTCCCAATATGCACCTTTCACAAGCCTCACCATAATTTTATGCTTTGATCGGATAGCAACATCCTCAACAAAATCAAGCACAGATAAAGCACGTTTTTGATATGCTTGTACAGCCAAGCCAAGCCCTCCCCACTGAGAAAGTGACTCATCAAGACGCAGTTGCTCGAATAAAACTAATGACATCTCAAGTCTTTCTGATTCTTCTGCATCTATGCATAGTGAAATGTTGTATTTTTTTGCTTCACGACAGAGCTCTAAAACCCTAGTAAATATCTCACCAGCAATTCGGTCAAATTGACCAAATTCATAACGTGGGTGCAAAGCAGAAAGTTTTATTGAAATTCCATGGGATTTAAAACAATCATTCACTTCAGTAGTTGCACCTATAGCTTTTATTGAGTGCATGTATGAATCAAAACACTCTTCTGCATCTTCAGCTGTGTGAGCAGCTTCGCCAAGCATATCAAAAGAGTATAAAAACTTACTATTGTCATCTAGTTTTGCATATCTTAAAGCTTCTTCTATGGTTTCTCCAACAACAAAATGATTGCCAAGCATAGACATTGCTTGTTTTACTGCTTTGCGAATGATCGGTTCTCCTAAATTCTTAAGTAACTTAGAAATTGCGTAATAGAACTTCGAATCGCCTTCATTATCTCTCAATATACTGCTACCTATCATCAAGCTCCATGTGGAAGCATTAACAAACAATGAAGAGGAACGCCCCAAGTGTTTATTCCATTCTTGGTTGGTAATTTTATCTTTGATCAATTCGTCTATTGTGTAATCATCTGGTATTCTAAGTAGCGATTCAGCAAGGCACATCAATGCTATTCCTTCATCATTGGAAAGCGAATATTGCTGCATAAAGGAATCTACAATACTTAATTTATTGTGTTTGATTTTTTCAATAACTTGTTTTGCAATATTGTAAATTCTGTTTTTCGAATCAACCGAAAGTTCTACTTTTTCTACAAGATAACGTACACAGCTTTTTTCATCAGTACGATAAAATCCTTGTAAACGTTTTCTGAGTTCATTAGGTTCTTGTATAGAGCTAATCATAATTATCTATAAAACACCTTTACTATATGTAAGGTAAAATTATATCATAACTTCGCATAGAACAAATCATTATTTAAAAGGACCAGGGCTGGAGCTAAAAGAAGTCTAGTACTTACTTTTACTAAGTCGAAAGAAGTATGTAGCTTAACACTCCACCACTCATTAAGTATTTAATCTCAGTTGCGGTTTGTACACAGCATTTGAGTTGTATTGATTGCTTTGAATTATCCTGTCTTTTAATGATACATTCTAGATTTCCATTTGATACTATTTCACCTTTTATGCTTATTATCTCACTACCATCAAATATCTTTCTGGTTATTCCATTTTGGAATATAAGTGGAAGAACACCCATGCCGACCAAGTTGGACCTATGTATGCGTTCAAAACTTTCTGCAATCACAGCTTTAATTCCCAGTAATGCAGTACCCTTTGCTGCCCAATCCCTACTTGAACCTGTACCATATTCTTTTCCTGCAATGACAACTAATGGAACAGCTTCTCTTTTATATTGCATTGCTGCATCAAAAATTGACATAGTTTCTTGAGAAGGAATATGTTTTGTATAGCCACCCTCAGCGCTCACCATTTTATTTCTTATTCTGATATTAGCAAAGGTTCCACGCATCATTACGTTGTGGTTACCACGGCGAGATCCATATGAATTGAAATCTTGCGGTTCAACTCCAAGACCTTTTAAATATATGCCTGCAGGACTATTTGAGGCAATATTTCCAGCAGGGGAAATGTGGTCGGTAGTGACGCTATCGCCAAACATCGCTAGTATTTGCGCATTCTTTATATCAACTATGTTGCTTCCATTGTTCTTAGTCGATAAATTATCAAAATAGGGAGGGTTTTGTATATAAGTGCTTTTCGTGTCCCAATCATAGATTTCACCTTTCTCACACTTTATCTTTTGCCAATGCTCATCACCAGAAAAAACATCCTTATACTTTTGTATGAACATTTCACGCGTCACAACACTTTTAACACAGCTCTCAACTTCATTATTTGTTGGCCATATATCTTTGAGATAGACATCATTTCCATTCTTATCTTTGCATATTGAATCTTTTGTCAAATCAATTTGCACAGTGCCTGCAAGTGCATATGCAACAATAAGTGGCGGAGATGCCAAGTAATTAGCTTTGACTAACGGATGAATTCTTCCTTCAAAGTTACGATTGCCAGACAAAACTGCAGCAACAGTTAAGTTTTTGTTTTTTATATCATCCTCTATATCCTTATTAAGTGGACCAGAATTTCCAATGCAAGTTGTGCAGCCATATCCAACTAGATTAAAACCCAAAGCATTTAGATCTACCTGCAATCCAGACTTTTCTAAATATTCTGTCACAACTTGTGACCCTGGAGCAAGAGAAGTTTTAACCCAAGGCTTTGATTTTAATCCAAGTTTAATTGCATTACGAGCTACAAGACCTGCAGCAATCATCACACTTGGATTTGAGGTGTTAGTGCAGCTTGTTATTGCTGCAATCACTACGCTGCCACTCTGGAGCTGATCGCCATAGATAGGTTCCAACGGAGGTCTGTTTGTCTCATTAATAGGAAAAGATGTAGAAAAAGATTCCGCTACTTCTGAAAGGAAAATCTTATCCTGTGGTCTTTTAGGACCAGCCATCACTGGCTTTACGCTTGATAAATCAAGCTCTAGTGTGTCAAAAAATGCTAACTCATTACTGCTACGCCACAATCCCTGCTCTTTTGAATAGACTTCAACTAATTTGATCAGCTCTTCTGGTCGCCCTGTTAAATGTAAATAATCGAGTGTTTTCTGATCAATTGGAAAAAACCCACAAGTTGCACCATACTCTGGGGCCATGTTAGCTATAGTGGCCCTGTCTGCTAGAGATAAATAATCTAAACCATCACCATAAAATTCTACAAATTTACCAACAACACCTTTTGTTCTTAGGATACTGGTAACCGTCAGCACTAAATCAGTCGCAGTTACTCCTTCCGGTAGTCTGCCAATTAATTTAAATCCAACTACTTCTGGAATCACCATACTAATTGGTTGACCAAGCATCACAGACTCAGCTTCTATGCCTCCAACACCCCAACCAAGGACTGATAACCCGTTAATCATTGTAGTGTGACTGTCAGTACCAACTAAAGTGTCAGGATATATGACCCCATCATTATTACACACAACTTGCGCTAAATACTCAAGGTTTACTTGATGGCAAATTCCAGTACCTGGTGGTACTACTCTAAAATTTGTGAAGGACGACTCTCCCCACTTTAAAAATTGATATCTCTCCAAATTTCTTTTTACTTCTAGCTCAACATTTTTACTGAATGCGGAAGTGCTTCCATAACTATCTACTTGAACAGAGTGATCGATCACAAGATCAACAGTTACAGATGGATTTATTTTGCTTGGGTTACCTCCGTTTTTCTTCACATAATTACGCATTGAAGCTAAGTCAACGACAGCAGGAACTCCTGTGAAATCCTGCATCAAAACCCTTGCTGGCTTGTAGCTAATTTCGTGATTAATGTGTTTCTTGACGCAATTTGCTAATATCTTTATGTCATCTAATTTAACGCTTACTCCATCTTCGTTGCGCAATAAATTTTCAAGCAATACCTTGAGTGAACAAGGCAATTTGGTTAAATTTACTCCTAAGAATTTACCAGCGTTACTTAGGTTAAAGTAGTTATATAACCTTCCATCAATATTTAAAGTCGTCTTTGCATTTAAAGAATTGTTCATCCTGTATTAGTTAAAATTGGAATTACTAGCGCTACTTTTTTGTTGTTGACTTTGCTGCTGATACATAGTTTCAAAATCTATAGGATCTAGCATAAGTGGAGGAAACCCACCACTACTTGTAGTTCTTGCAATTACTTCTCTTGCAAAAGGAAAAAGAAAAGTAGGCCCGCCAATAAACAAAGCTTGTCTTACTTCCTCTTCACTCAACTCTTTCAAATTTTCTATTGAAAAAATACCACAATACTTTATCTCACAAATGAAAGCTATACCATTTTTTATATCTTCATCTTTTACCGTCGATTTGACTTCTATATGCAAAGTAATTTCATGAAAAGGTTTTTCTTCATTTATTCCTTCTTTGCTTTCCGTTCCTTCTAATTTTGCTGAATTAATATTAACCGTTACATTAATATCGGGAGCTTTACTAGAAGGAAGGAATGGCGAATTTGGATTCTCAAACGAAAGATCTTTGACATACTGACCATGAATTTTCATTTTGTGTTGTAACATTTCTTACTTCTCCTTTAATTAAGTTGAGATATTTAATACTTTCTTATATAATATATTCATTTATAAACGAATAGCAAACCTAACTATAGGCTAATATGCAAAACATATTTTTATCAATAATTAATAATATTTAGATACTTTATATACCAAGGGGTTAAGTTACCATGATAGAGCTTGTAATATATGCTTTACTAGCGGCGTTTATTTTTTCACGCTTATACAATTCTTTAGGAAGATCAGCCAGTCTCAACCTAAAAAAGCTAACAGTTGTATTGGATGCAAGTCAAAGTAAAGAGGATGTGGTAGAAAATATCGAAGATTATATTTATAGCAACGACAAAAGTTCAATAGAAGCTACTTATAAACAAATATTACAAAAAAACAGAGAGTTCTCTATTTCCAATTTTATAGAAGGTTCAAGCATAGCTTTTGAATTAATAATTAAATATTTTAACCAAGGGAATTTACCTCAATTAAAATCCCTTCTGGACAAAGATTTGTATAACAGCTTTGTGGATAAGATTAAGCATCGTAAAGAGATACACGAGTCTATAATTGTTTCTATCGTTTCACAAAAGATCTTAGAAATAAAGCTAGTAAAAAACGTAATATTTATTGCAGTATATTTCCTTTCAGAGCAAATTAACTTCGTTAAGAATAATGAAGGAGATATCATATCAGGCAGTATGTCTACTATTAACAAAGTTGAGGATGTATGGCAATTCAAAAAAAATATTAATTCATCAGATCCAACCTGGTTGCTTGTTTCCATTAACTACAAGAAGGCAAGTACCGATAAAAATTTAACAGCAAATGACAAGTAAGATTAGTTACACCGATGGAAAGTAGGCTACGAGAAATAGTACTTGATACTGAAACTACAGGTCTTGACACTGAGTCTGGCCATCGAATTATTGAGATAGGATGTGTAGAACTAATTAACCGTATTCCAACAGGTAAAACATTTCATCAATATCTTAATCCAGAGAGAGATATACCTTACCACTCATTTAAGATTCATGGTATTAGTGAGGAGTTTTTGGAAGATAAGCCACTATTTTCAGATGTTGCACTTGAATTTCTTGACTTCATATCTAATGACATCTTGGTAATTCATAATGCTGAGTTTGATATTAAGTTCCTTAATATGGAGTTAAACAAGTTGAATGCCGGGTTAATTTCCTCAGATAGAGTGCTAGATACATTACCACTTGCAAGAAAAAAGTTTGTAGGATCACCTGCTTCTTTAAATGCATTATGCAAGCGTTTTGATATATCGCTAGAAGGTAGAGAGTTACACGGAGCATTAGTTGATGCTCAATTGCTTGCAAAGGTCTATGTTGAGCTTACAGGAGGATTGCAAACCTTTTTATTTAATAATGAATGTGCTCAGGACAATAACTCTACGTTTATTCAGCATAAAGTGCGTAATTTAGCTCGCAGAGAACATTCACCAAGTATTAAAGAAATTGATGAGCATAAGAAATTGTTAGATAAAATTAACAACCCACTTTGGAAGGAATATATTGAATCAATCAACTAATCAATATATGATTTAACTTTATTGGAAACGCTTTAATGATAAAGTTTATAAGGTTATTGTCTAGTTTGCTAATAACAGTAGCAGCTATCTTCTTAGGTTATTGTTATTTTACCAAGCAAGGCATATTTGTTTCACAAAATACAGAAATTAAGGTAGGTGGAGATTTTTCTTTGATCAATCAAGACGGACAAACAGTACGCAGTAGTGATTTTAAAAATAAGTATATGATGATTTTTTTCGGATTTTCCTCATGCAAAAGAATTTGCCCTATGAATCTCGGCATAATTTCAGAAACACTTGCAAAGTTAGATAAGAAAACTGACAATAAGCTACAAACATTTTTTATCACAGTTGATCCTGAGCGCGATAACACAGAAAGGCTTAAAGAATTTCAGCAGCAATTTGACCATAGAATACAAATGCTAACTGGTGAAAGACAAAAAATAGATGAAGTAGTTGCAAAGTATAAAGTATATGCAAGTAAAGTAGATGGAGAAGAGGAAATTAACCATTCTTCAATGATATACCTTATTAGCCCTGAAGGAAAATATGTCACACACTTTGTAGCTGATTTAAATTCAGATGAAAGTCAATCTGATAAGATTCTGGCTGAGATAAAAAAATATGTAAGCTGAACTAAAGAGCTTAGCTTACTTTAAATTTATGCTAACAGCTATTTTGATTAAACTAAGTCGTTTTTTTAATTTTTTCTAGGATCAACTCAGCAGCTTTTTGTTCAGCAATTTTCTTACTAGAAGCGCATGCAGAAACTTTGCCATAATTCTCTATGAAAATTGATATAGTAAACTCAGGATTGTGTGCTGGTCCAGTTTGTTTTACAAGTTCATACTCTGGTAAAGGTAATTTGTTTTTCTGAGTCCACTCTTGCAGTGAAGTTTTAGGATCTTGAGGAGGATCGATGATGTCTTTAGCTAGCTTTTCCCAATGTCGGATAATAAATTTTTCAACACTCTCAAGTCCACCGTCAATATAAATTGCACCTATTAGTGCCTCAAGCGAATTTTCTAAATTTTTTAAGTTACATTTCCCTCCGTTGCAACGTTCACTATTATTCATGATGATAAAGTTACCTAACTCTATTTCTTTAGCAACATTAGCAATGGTACTGCCACAAACTAGATCCGTTTTTCTTTTTGCCAATGCTCCTTCTTTTTCTTCAGGAAACATTTTAAACAGCATAGCAGATACAACCATGTTCAAAATACTATCACCCAAAAACTCTAGCCTTTCGTAGCTTACGATCTGGTCTTCGCTATTCCTTTTATTTACGCTTGGATGGGTTAATGCCTCTTCTAATATTGCATGATCTGTAAATTTATAATTAATAACTTTAGATATTATATCGTTCAAAACTTTCATGTTCATCATTCAAAAGAAAAGCACTCCCTATCATACCTTTACACTAAAAAGTTAGCTCTACTTTACTAAAACAATATCAATAACTTCCAAAATTAATGTATACAACCCACTGCTTCAGTAATGTTACTAAATCCATCTCTTTTTACCAATTCTGCAAGCTCCAGATTGATTTTGTTCACAACTTGATGCCCCTGATATACGAGAGCAGTGTACAGTTGTACTAAAGAGGCTCCTGCCTTTATTTTTTCATATGCGTCAATACCACTTGAAACTCCCCCACATCCTATCAATAGAATCCTGCTCTTAGTAAGCTTGTACATATCACTCAATAACTCGGTTGAAAGTTGAAACAATGGTCTACCGCTCAACCCACCACTCTCATTATAGTAAGAATCTCGACTTATCGTAGTGTTGCTTACTATTAAGCCGTCAATTTTATATTCTAGTGTAAGCTCAGCGATATTTTCTTTTGTTTGCTGATCTATATCTGGAGAAATTTTTAATATTATCGGTATGGATTCAGAGCTATCGATTGATTTCCGGGTTAGAGTGATAGATTTCAACAATTTGGATAATTCTTGTTTATTGTGCAAATCGCGCAAGTTAGGTGTGTTTGGGGATGAGATGTTCAGTACTATATAATTGCTCTTTCCATATACTATCTTTATTAAGTCAACATAATCGCTGATTTGGTCCTTTGATGTACTGTTTCTTCCTATATTTATACCAAAAATACAATCACCAAGTTTAGTTTCACTTATCTGTTTAAGAAAATAGTCTACTCCTTTATTATTAAATCCCAATCTATTAATTATTCCTTCATCTTTAATTAATCGAAAAATTCTCGGTTTTTTGTTTCCATATTGGGGATGTTTAGTTACAGTACCAGCCTCAATAAATCCAAAACCAAATGAGAGCATCGGCTTTACAACTTCCGCATTTTTATCAAAACCTGCAGCAAGACCTACAGGACTCCTAATTTTATTACCAAAAAAGTTTACATTTAAAGACTTAGGTAGTTCTATAGGTTTCCTACAGGGCATCTTTTTTAACGCCGTTATTACCAAGGAGTGAGCAATTTCAGGCGGCAGTAAAAACAATAAATTACGTAATATCATTTTGTAAAACACTTTGCTTATTTTTAGTTTATTTTTTACCATGCAACAAGAATAACTTAGAAAGCTTGAGGTTTATCAAAATAGTAAGTATATAGTTTCTATGAGTAGTAAAAACTAATTTTTCTGAAGGGAAACCAGAACTTGATCAGTATTTTTATCTACTAATTCGAGGTAGCCAAATTTGTTAATTTGAGATTTTATTAGTATAGGAATCTTATTTCGATTTAAATAAAATCCCTGTTTTGATTGTTTATTAATCCGCAACCTTACATCCCTATTTTTCCAAGCAAGCATCTTATTTATTCCAGATTTTTCTTTACAATTATCTTCATTTACAAATCCTAAGTATTCATCTTCTGAAGAAGATATTGCAATCTTGCATATTCTATACCCTACCCAATTCCCTAGATATGGATCAGTATCGTCTTTTTCGTGAAGCTTGAACTCTCCTTTGACATATTCCCATGGAGCTTTTGCATCACCTACCTTTTTTAGAAAGAGTACGTCCTGATCAAAGTTTATAATGGTCCTTGTATGAAATGTTGTTAAGCTTGTGTCCCATAATAGTTTTTCTGTGATGCTAAAATGCTCTTTATCCTTTTGCATATTTTGAAATGATACGATTATCACATCTGCTCCAACTTCTCTTCCATAGTTAACATATTGACTAGCACGCCCATGTTTGGCTGTGAATGATGACTTACCTATTAACAGAAAGTCATTAAATAACGCATTATATATAGTCTGTGCACTGTAAGCTGTACCGACGTAAACCGGCTGTTTGTTGGATGAAGGGTACTTTTCTGGTGCAAGATGAGTATACGAGCTCTTTAATAAATAGTGAAAAGTGCAACTGGTAAGCAAGAAGGGCAAACCAATCAATAATAAAACTTCTGTTAATCTCTTTGGCATTTTACTGCTTATATTTTGAATATAGTATCTTATTTTTTTAAATATTTCATTAAAAGCCACACTTCTTGTTAAAATTTCAGAAGAAAAAACGATCTAATTGGAGTAAGAGGCCGGGACCGGAATTGAACCGGTATAAAAGGATTTGCAGTCCTCCGCATAAGCCATTCTGCCACCCAGCCGTTTTTTATGCATAGATATCCATTATATCTTTTAGCATAGATAAAGCATCCTCTCTTTTTCTTTGAAAAGTGTTACGCCCGATAATTGAACCATTACCACCGCCTTGCTTAATTTCTTTCGCTTCATTGCATATGTCATTCACTGATTTTGACTCGCCACCAGAAAAAACTACTATTCTTTTCCCTGCAAAACAAGATCTTTTAACATATTCAATTCTTTTAGATAATGACTCAATATTTTCTGTTTCTATTTTCTCCCTTTCCAAATAGTTAATTGGAAGTTTTACTTTGATTATATTAGCGCCAAGTAAAGCTGCTATGTGCGCAGCATAGGCAATAACATCAACTGCTGTTTCGCCTTCTTTGGAAATTCCTTCACCGCGTGGATAAGACCATAGCACTACGGCAAGGCCGCAAGACTTAGCCTCAGCTATAATTTCGCGAGCTTCTTCCATCATATCGAAGCACTTAGCAGAACCAGGATATATAGTAAACCCAACAGCTACGCAACCCAAACGCAGCGCATCTTTTACAGAAGCAGTTATTGCTTGATCAGAAGTTAAGTTTTTCGAGTGCAAGGAGTTAGCACTATTAAGCTTCAAAATAAGTGGTAGCATTCCAGCATAAGTTGAAGCACCAGCTTCGATCATACCAAGCGGAGCAGCATATGCGCTTACTCCCGAATCAACTGCAAGCTGAAAATGATAATGCGGATCGTAAGCATCAGGATTAACTTCAAAACTTTTTATTGGCCCATGCTCAAATCCTTGATCTACAGGAAGAATTACTAACTTGCCAATTCCACTAAGTTTTCCATGCATAAGAATACGAGCAAGATTTGCTTTTACCCCAGGATTTTCACTTTCGTAATAATCTAGAATTCGGTTTACTTCTTTACTCATTAACACCTTCAAGTTTGCTTAAAGTGTAGCAAAAACCATAGTTGAAGCAAAGATCTTTTTATGCTCTTGTTCCTACACCTATATTTAAAGGTGTAACTTTAGGATCGGTGGTGTGCTGCTGTGGTTTTTCTTGAATTAAATCTTCAAAATACATTTTAACAATAGGAAGAATGAGTGGCATAAGCACTAATTTGTAGTCATACCATGCAAATTTTTCCTTGTAGCTAAATTCTGTGTCTTCTTCATATAAACGCTGAATGCAGTGTTCGCTATATAATTCAGAAGCTTTCGTAAAAGTTCTAAGTAAAGCAATAAGTAATAAATCCAATGCCAAATTAACTATCAGCATTGTTCCATATTGAACAGGACAGCCATTTTGTGCAATTTCCGATGCTAAACTGCACACAGCAAACGCTGCTGCCATACATATCACATAATTATCAGCAGCAATAAGT
The DNA here is from genome assembly GCF_964263225.1 of Wolbachia endosymbiont (group A) of Limnophora tigrina. Classification (NCBI taxonomy): domain Bacteria; kingdom Pseudomonadati; phylum Pseudomonadota; class Alphaproteobacteria; order Rickettsiales; family Anaplasmataceae; genus Wolbachia; species Wolbachia endosymbiont (group A) of Limnophora tigrina. The sequence goes on along the minus strand of NZ_OZ181654.1, from coordinate 1,398,067 downwards.
AGATTGTATCTTCTATTTAACCTATCTAGATTTTCCTCTTGTGAGCCTCTTTGTTTACTTGCTGCATAGATAATACTACAAAAGGATATAATAAATAACCATGGCCAAACTCCGATGCTGAATGCATAAAATTTATAAGCAATATTTTGCATTTTGCCACTGTTAGCAAGCTGCGATAAGCAATATTTGACTTTATGCGACGGATTAAGTATCACACCTGCTAATATAAATAAACATGCTCTATTTACAGCTTTCTCTCTACGCAATAGAATCTCATTGATTCTCCTTTGTTTTTCCTGCACTTCTCGCTGTAATGTTATAGATATGCCAGCTGCTTTTAAAGAATTAAGATATTGCTCTAGCTTATCTTTATCTGCACTAAGTTTTTTAAACTTTTCTTCAGCTACTTTTTTTTCTTTCTCTCCTATTACTTTATCAGGGTGACATTTTAATGAAGCTTTTCTAAAGCGCCGCTCAACTAACTTAAGTACATCATCAAACTCCTGGCTTATTACTTCTTCCGCTTTTATTCCCAGTCTTGAAAATAAATTCCGTAAATCTTGATTACTGTAATATTGATTTCTAGTTAAACTTGCCACTTTAGCCTCATTAAAAAATGAGGCTTATACTACAAATTTAATACTCAAGCAAGAATTTAAACTATATTAAAAGCAATTTCTTGTTTATCCATATAAATCCTTAATTTCTTTCCTTTGATTAATTGACGATTCAGCATTTCTTCAGCCAAATGACTTTTTATCTCTTTTTCAATCAACCTCTCTATCGGACGTGCTCCCATTTCTTTGCTGTAGCCAGTTTGTGCAAGATAAAACTTTACTTCCTCTTCGACTGAGCAACTTATGCCCTTTTGCATAAGTTGCTTTTTCAATTCTTGAACAAATTTATCCACAATATACAAAATGACATCTAAATTGAGGTCAGAAAAAGAAATGACTGCATCCAAGCGATTACGAAATTCAGGGCTAAAAATCCGTTCTACTGCTTTTTCGCTATCACCAATATTAAAGTCCTTATACCCAAAGCCAATAGAACTTTTGCTACGCTCAAATGCACCTGCATTGGTTGTCATAATTAAAATTGTATTGGAAAAATTAACTTTACGCCCGTAAGTATCTGTAACATAACCATAATCCATGACTTGTAGTAATATATTGTAAATATCACTATGAGCTTTCTCAATTTCATCAAGAAGTACCACACTATATTGATTGTTAGATACAGATTCTGTAAGCAATCCACCTTGGTCGTAACCCACATATCCAGGAGGGGAACCAATCATTCTAGATATTGTGTGAGGTTCCATATACTCGGACATATCAAATCGTATAAGGTTCATACCCATATTCTGTGCTAATTTCTTTGCAAGCTCAGTCTTACCTACGCCAGTTGGTCCTGCAAAAAGATAATTTGCCAAGGGTTTACTGTAACTTCTCAGACCAGATTTAGCAATTTTAATAGAATTAACAAGAGACTCTATCGCTTGCTCTTGACCAAAAATGGCTTTCTTGAGATTTTCTTTCAAAGATTTTACTCTTTGCACATCATCAAGCTCGCAAGGTACGTTTGTAATCCTAGTGATAGTATTCTTAATATCTCTACTGTTTATAATTTTTCGCCTGTTTTTTTGTAACTTACAATACGCCCCTGCTTCATCTATAACATCAACTGCTTTATCAGGTAATATTCGCCCAGTAATATACTTGTGTGAAAGTTCAGCTGCAGATTTAATGGCATGTTTCGTGTAATATACTCCATGATACCTTTCATAGTAATGCTTTATACCATCTAGTATCTTTACTGTATCATTAATAGAAGACTCTTTTACATTAATTTTTTGAAACCTCCTTGCTAATGCTTTATCCTTTTCAAAGCTATTGCTATATTCTCTATATGTAGTTGCACCTATACAACGCAACGCACCTCTTGCAAGTGCAGGTTTGAGCAGATTGCCAGCATCAAGAAAGCTGCCACTTGTTGAACCTGCTCCAATAATAGTGTGTATTTCATCAATGAAAAGAATAGCGCCAGGTTTTGCCTCAATTACTTTTATTATAGATTTTATTCTCTCTTCGAAGTCACCTCTATAGCGTGTTCCTGCAAGAAGTGATCCTAAATCCAAAGCATAAATTATGCTGGATCTCAGTGCACTCGGAACACTACCTTCAATAATTTTCAATACCAAGCCTTCAACTATTGTTGTTTTACCAACACCTGGTTCTCCGACATATAAAGGGTTATTTTTTCTGCGTCTTAGCAAGATTTCTATAGTGCGATTTAATTCATAATCACGACCAATGACATAATCTATTTTTTTGCTTCTTGCATAATCATTTAAATTTCTACAATAATTTTGTAGAACTTCTTCATCTTTTAATAATTCACCTTTATTTGCTACAGTAGAGATATCGTTATTCTTATCAAGTTTTATCTTACGATTAGTTACATATTCTTCTATATCACCTGAATATTTTATATTGGATATGTTATAAATCAAATTAGAATCCTTTGCATTCTGTTTGCGTAATAGCTCTTCAATGTATAAATCTTGCTCAGACAGAATCTCTAATAGAATACTTGCTCCATTTATTTCTTTTCTTCCCAGACGATGAGCTCGTATCATGGCTTTATGTATTATGCGTTGAAATAGCACATCAGGCTCAACTTTATTGACAGTTAATTCGGAGTTGTCTTGTAAAAAACCTTTTGTATTATTACCACGATCATTCCTTAATATAATATTATCTATATTTATGATTTCACCAGCTCTGATGTTACATCTTGATAAAACATAATTTACATCCACATCTTTGGTTAATGCTAGCAACAAATGTTCCACTTTTGCATATTTAAGCTTACAATCAGAAGCAATCTGTAACGCTCTATTTAAACTTGCCTCTAAATTTTTAGAAATCATCTATTCTCTTTAAAAGTGTAAATTTATATATAATTAGTAGCACACAATTATTAAAAAAACTGAAATCTAGCAGCTCGTTGTAGCCAAATTGAATTAAGCTACAGATTATAGTCCACACAGCCTAACATTATACCGTTGTGATAATCTCAAAACGTTATAAGCAGCAGAATTAAGATTATCAAATTGTAGGTAAATCTAATTTGGGCTAGCTATATATTCTTTCTACCATCCTCCAATCACTTCACTTTGCAGCAAGTTTACTGGAGCTTTTAAAGAATAGAAGAATAGTTAAGTACATTAATACGCTTTTTCTAGTACTCTGCTTTTCTTCTTAAATACATTGATCTTTTTTCTACCGTATTTAGCCTTTAACGTACTTGGCCTTTTAAAGATCTTTTTGCTGTTACGTTTTTGAGATTGCATACTACAATCAAAATTTGGCTCTCCTTCTTTATCTGCTAGTGCAGGCAGTCTTCTCTTATCTTGAGGTGTAACAAAAGATAATGCAAATCCTTCAGCTCCCGCACGTGCAGTTCTACCTATACGATGAACATAATCAGCTTGCGATTGTGGTACATCATAATTGATAACATGTTGAATGTGCGGAATATCAAGGCCACGAGAAGCAACATCTGTTGCAACCATGATTTGATTGCGGCCACGACGAAAAGAATCAATGACTCTTTCACGCTTGTGCTGCCTTAAATCACCATGAATTGCCAAAGCGCTATAGTCATCTTTGTGCAATTTGTCAGCTAGCTGATCCGCTCCTCGCTTTGTTTTAACAAAAATAATGATCGATCCTTTGCGCTGACATAATTGTGTAACAAGCTTGCCATATTTTTCTGATTCTGATGCATAAACAACTTCTTGTTTAATTTTTACAGAAGTTGTAGCCTGGCAATCAACAGAAACACGCTCTGGTTGATTAAGATATTTTTCAGTAAGTTTTACTATTTCTCCAGGAAGAGTTGCAGAAAACATAAGATTTTGCCTTATTTTAGGCAAATGCTTCATAATTTCTTCAATCTGAATTCCAAAGCCCATATCAAACATACGATCCGTCTCATCAAGCACAAGAATACCAACATTCCGAGTAACTAAAGTTTTACGCTCAATATGGTCTATAATACGACCAGGAGTACCTATTATAATTTGTGGTTTTTTCTGAAGCTGATTTAGCTGCCTAAAAATAGGCTCGCCTCCGATCAACAAAGCAACTCTTAGTAAAGAACTTTGAGATAAGAGTTTTCTTATCTCACTTGTTACCTGATGAGCAAGCTCTCTGGTTGGCACGATGACTAAAGCTGAACCAATGCTTGGCTCATTCATCAATTTAGCAACCAGTGGAATAGCAAACGCTAAGGTTTTTCCAGTTCCCGTTTGAGCAGACCCAAGAATATCTTTGCCCTGAAGAGCTAGAGGAATCGCTTGCACCTGAATCGGGGTTGGAACACAAAGATTATTTTTACTTAGAGCTTGCCTAAGCAAAGTTGGAAGCCCCATTTCATGAAAATTACTCACAATACATTACCCTATTAAAAAGCTTCACGATAGACTAATCTTCCAATCTTAAATTTATTGCAGACTTTTTATTTTCTCCGTTCCTACCACGCTCTTCTTTAAGCTCATAACTTACTCTTTCCCCTTTCATTCCTCCCTTTTTATCCTCTCCTCGAAGTGCATCAGGTCTTATTCCTGAACGTTCTAATGTACTAACATGTAAAAAAACGTCCTCACCTTTACCTTCTGGCTTGATGAAACCATAGCCTTTTTCAACATTAAACCATTTTATATTACCAAATTCCATATGGATAACTCCTAAACTACTAACTAATATTATTAATGTGATGAAAAACTTTGAAATTACGATTTAGAATGCTTTAAGCTTAGTTACTGCAACTAAACTTCTATACTCCATAGTCTATTCTTAACATTACATAGTAATAGTACACAATTATTGTACTTAATGCAACTAAAATTTTTAATCACTAAGTGAACCTGCTACTGTCATTTCGCTAACTTTAATCGTTGGTGAATTAAACTGCCCACAGAAAGTTAGGTCATTTGCAACAACTAAATTGCTAAACATATTTTTCAAATTGTCGGCAACAGTAATCTCGTGTATTGGATACGTTATTTTACCATTTTCTATAAAAAATCCGCATGCACCTTGACTATAATCGCCATTGATTAAATTAACACCAAAACCAAATAAATCAGTTACATATATTCCTTCTTTTACTTCCTCAATTAATTCCTTAAACGATCTATTACCATTTTTGAAATAGAAATTACTAGCTGAAGGAATAATTGCAGCATTACTTGCACGAGTTGCATTTGCGGTCGTTTCCAAGTTTAATTTCCTAGCCGAATATAGATCTAAAATCCAGTTTTGCAGTACTCCATTTTTTACAAATTCATTTCTTCTGCTCATTATTCCTTCCCCGTCAAACGGTCTTGATGTTATACCCCTTGGTAACAATGGGTCATCAATAATGCTAATCTCAGTATTAAAAATTTGATTATTTAAACTATTTCTCAAAAAAGAGCTATTACTTACAATATTGCTACCATTTATGGCAGAAGCAAAGCTCTTTACTAGCTCTTTTGCTGCTCTTTTTTCAAAAACAACCGGAAATTTGCCTGTCCTGATTGTACATGAACCCAATTGATCTATTGCTCTTTTTGCTGCTTCTTTCCCTATTGACTCCGGTGTTTTTAAATCACTGAAGTTGCATGCTACATCGTAATCGTAGCCTATTTTCATTTCACTCTTTTCTCCAGCAACAACAGAAACCTGATTAACAAAAGTTGACTTACTAAATGAACCAACAAAACCAGAAACGGTTGATAATACTGTATTTACTGAAGTATGTGAAGATGAAGCTCCTTCGGAATTAATAATATTTTTATGTGCAAGAGCTGAATTTTCTGTAGCTTCAGTAATTTCTTTTAATTTATCAATTGTTACAACATTATTATCTGAGATATTTAAATCTGCAGAAGAGATATAATTACTGCCATCTACAGCAAAACTAATATAAGGATCTTCCTGGGCATTCTTTGCCATTTCCACCACTTGGCTCACTGCACTACTAAGATTATTCAAATCGTTTGTCGAAATATACGCAGCTTTGTTCTTACCTGCTATAGCTCTAATTCCGACAGTACAGTTTCTAGATTGTGATATTTGTTCAATTTTTGATAGACGCTGAGAAACCGAGGTCTTATTAGTTTCATATATTGTAACTTCTGCGTCTTGATTCTGCTTTTTTATTAGTTTAGTGATATCTGCTGCAATATTTAATATATTCATTTTTCATTCCTTGAGTTTCTATAAAGATTCTGCACCACCTATAACTTCAATCAAATCAGTTGTAATTGCTGCTTGACGAGAACGATTATAAAGTAATGCTAGTTTATTTAGCATTTCTTTTGTATTTCTGTTTGCTGATTCCATAGCAACCATCCTAGCACTATTTTCACTTGCTGCACTTTCAAGTAAAGCAGAATAAAGAGCAGCTGTAACATAATCTTGAGTCAAAGATTTTAAAATAAACTCAATATTTTGTGGTTCATACTCATAGCTGTAATCTGTTAGAGGACTAACTACAGAATTATCAATTAATAATGAGTCTTTACTCCATGGTTTTATTGTTTCTAATATTGGCTTTTGCATGAAGGTATTATAGAATTTACTGTAAAAAACCTTAACTTTATTGTATTTACTTAGATCTATATCACTAACCAAGGCTTCCACACGCTTTAGTGTGATTCCCTTACTATTTTCAACCTTCAAGATATTTTTAGAATTAAATCTATTTTTGCCTGTCTCAAAAGCTTTCTTACCAAAAAAAACAATGTCTACTTTCTTATCATTTGCAATTAATTTGTTTATATGCTCCTGACTGAATTTAACAACAGAGGAGTTAAAGCTGCCACATAAACCACGATCAGATGCAATAATAAATACTAGGAAAGAATCTTCATTATTGATATTTAGAATTCTTGCTAGTAACTCTTGATCCGCTGATAGCGCTAGTGAAGAAATAATGCTATGCAGCTTAGATATATGCAATTTTGAATTTGATAATTTCTTTTGGCTTTGTAATAATTTTGCTGCAGAAACCATTTGCATTATTTTCGTGGTTTTCTGCACAGACTTAATATTTTTAATTCTTAAGGATAATTCCTTTAAGCTCTTCATTTTGTATATAATTCTAATTTATTAAAATATATAACTGGTAATGTCTAAAAACAAGTTTTTTTGACATTGGAGTCAAACCTAACTAAGAAACTCACAGATTTACTGTTTTGAGATAAAGATTATATTAAAGCAATCTCGATGTAAAAGTATCACACCTTATGGAGTCTTATAATATAAGGTAAATACAATTAAGACTATTGCAACTTGAGCACTTATAATCCCATTGCTTTAGCTCTTTATTACAATCAGCACATTTCCAACCTGGATCAGGCACAGCTTCTGAGTCCATCCTGTTTAACCAATAAATTGCTTGATCATACTCTTGCAACATAATCTTGAGCTGTACCATAACAAGGTAGATTGATATGTAATTAGCTTTTTTCATAGCAATATCTAAATGCTGACTTGCAAGATCATATTTCCCTAAGCTAATTGAAGACAAAGCAAGCAAGCAATAACTAAAATAATAATCAGGGCGTAAGTTATATAGTCTTTCAGCGCCTTTATTATTTAACTTGATATACATTCTAGCTGATTGAGGAGTAGGATTTACTCTATACTCTTCCTCTAATACTGTGGAAGCTTTTCTGATTTTTTCAAGCTTGATATATAATTCTGCCTTTAAATAATTGATGGGCTGAAAAGTTGCATAATAACTTTGTGCTTTAGCTAAATAATCTATAGCTTTGTAAAAACTTCCTTTACTTTCGTATTGCTTTGCTAAAGCACAATAAAAAACCGCTAACATCTTTTTACGATCAAAGGGAAGAAAAATATTGAATTTGATAGCTTCCTTTAACTTTGAAATTGCATTTATCCAATCTTCTTGCAATATACAATGCTCTATTTGAAAGGGAATAGACAAAATTTTATCATTAATTGAACTAGAGCAATATTCTATAAATTTTTGAAAGACTAACCTTTCTTGCTTTAGGTGAATAATCAGTTTATTTATCAGAAGTAGAGCTAAGTTGCGATTTTTACTTGCAATACTCGTTAAATTATGGCTGAAAAAGCTGTAATTTCCCGTTTTACCTGAATTAAAGAGCTTTACTAAAGATAATTTATCACTTTCTTCATTTAGATTTTTAATTAGCTTATTGGTGTTCTCTATATTACCTAAGTCTAAGCTAAAGAAAGCTTCAAAGAGAAGCAATTCTTCCCTACTTCTTCTTCTATTTTTTATGTTAGCAAATGTTGATGAAATAGAAGAACAAAAACGTGCAACTGCAATCAATAAAAATAATAAGACTACGCAAGCAAGAATAACGAAATATAGATCAATACTTATAGTGTAATTGCCTAATTCCAATTTTATTACTTCACCACTTACCTTGATCCATATGCCAAATAAAAACGAAAAAGCAAAAATTATAAAATAAATCATGAGATGTATTGTAATAAGTGACGATATATTATTGAAGTATTCTTGAAAGCTACAATAAAATCATTCAATTTATTAAGCCATGGTTTGAATTCTGGGTATGTTAAGTCACTTATTGCGGTGGCTATGCTCTGCCAATCATTATCGCTTATTAATTCTTCAATTTCCGCAAGCTTTAACCTGAGTGGATCACTACGATCATCTATCTTTATCCAATTTGAAATGATTTTTTTAAACAAGTTACTTTTATTGTAGTTAATAACAGTCATGTTCTTCTCAAAAGACAATTTCAACCCGCGTAAAGTATCTACCTCTTTCAAATTTTCCAATTCATTTACTGCATTTTCTATCTCTGGATCGTCAAGCTCTGATATCAAAGGCTTTATTGAATTTATATGATTATCAAACTTGGCTTCTCGCAATAACGAATTCTTCATCTTAATCACAAGTAGCAGCAACTTTGCGAGGTTCTTATGCCTTAAACTACCATCACCTTGCTCACATTGAGTGTGCAGATTTCTCTTTAAGTCAAATATCCTTTTCTCTACCCTAGATTGATTCACTTCAAGCAATACTCTAAGTTCATCCATCTTTTCCGTTAAACCATTTATACTATTTTCACTTTCTTGCTGATTTATTTTGAAAAATATTATGTTATTTATTGCAATATGGCTAACAAATAACAATATAATTAAGAACCAACCTATGCATTTTTTTCGAGTATCATTCATAACGTAATATCTCCGCTGGGTCTTGTGCAGCTGCCTGCAATGCAGGAGGAATTGTTGCTAAAAATGACAAGAACAATGCAAGTGCAGAAATGTTCACTACATCTTGAGAAACTAATATCACTGGCAAACTTGAAAAAAAGTATATCATAGGATCAAATAGCTTGATGTTGGTAATGTTTTCTAAAAACACTCTAATATTTTCAATGTTGAGAGAAAAAATAACTCCTATAACAGAGCCAAGACAAGTTCCTGTAAAACCAATTAATAGCCCACAAGCACAAAATATGCGCATAATGCTTCCACTTGTTGCACCAAACGTACGCATAATTGCAATTGCGGATTTCTTTTCTTGCACTATCATCATCAAACTTGAAACAATATTGAATGCTGCCACAACTATAATCAAAGTAAGAATTAAAAACATCACATTTCTTTCAGTTTTTAAAGCATTAACATAATGGCTTTGCTGAGATTGCCAACTTTCAGCTTTCATTCCTGTTTCTTCTACTATAGCATTTGCTAGCTTATTAGCCGCAGCAATATCGTCTATGAACACTTCTATATTTCTCACACTATCTTTATAATTAAAAAAAGCCTGAGCTGATTTCATGGGCATATACATCAAGGTATTGTCGTACTCAAACATACCCATATCAAATATTGCTACAACTTTATATTCTTTCATTTTTGGTATTTCACCAGACAGTGCGTCAAATCCTTCAGTTGATATAAGCATAATGTTATCACCATAATCAATATTCAAAGCTTCTGCTAATCTTGCCCCTATTATGATACCTTCATCGAATTTTTCCACGTTACCCACAATCACATTATTTGTAACGGTAGTGTTATTAAATAAGTCTTTAGCTGATACACCACGAACTACGCTACCCACAATTCCACCATTTGATGCAACGATCACTTGATCATTGGTCATAGAAGTAGCTTTTAATACACCTGGGATTTTCTCAATAGATTTTAACACTGCGTGGTAATCTGAATTTATGCTTCTATCAAAGTAAACATTAATATGGCCATTAATGCCAAGTACAGAGTCGAGCAGCTTTGCTCTGAACCCATTCATTACAGACATTACTACTATTAGCGTTGCAACTCCAAGAGCAATACCAATAATAGAAAACAAGGCCATTATAGAGCAAAATCTAGAATTCTTTGCTCGCAAATAGCGAATAGCCATAGTAAATTCAAAGGCAATAGACATTATACTAAGATTTAAATATCATACTTTTTATGCTTCATATAACTGTAATTTTTCCTTTACCTCAAATTAGGTTGTCTAAATTTAGCAAGCTTATAGAATATATTCAATATTCTATATTAAGACCTTCCATATATATCGTCCGATCTTACTATATCATTATCAGATAAAAACTTTCCTACCTGAAACTCAACTATCTCAAGAGGAAATCTTGTACTTTTATTCTCAATTTTATGAAACACCTTCCTTGGAATCTCTACTACATGATTTTTTGTTATAGCATATGTTTTGTCATCTAAACTCACGCATCCAACCCCTGATAGTATTATATGGTACTCATCTCTATAGTGGTGAAATTGCTTAGAAGTGCAGCTCAGTGGATTTATAAAAAGGTATTTTATAAGAAAATCCTTACCCATTAAAATCACACTATAAAATCCCCATGGCTTAATCTCTTTCCTTGTTGGCTTTGCTTCTTTAACTTTATTAATGAACAACATTAGGCTCTTATTTTGCCGTTTATAAACTCTACCTAATAAAATCTTTTCATCATTTTCTGTCATCAAAACTGGCTCTCTTCCTTTTGTTACATGCTGAAATGAAACTAAATTCTCACTAAATCTCTTACTCAGTTCTAAAACTGAACTCCAAGTACCAATATCCATCCAATCAAAATTAGCTTCTACCATTGCAATATTTTCTGCTTTTTCTATCACTAGGTGATCAATAGATGTATCACCCATTCCTGCACAATTTTGCTGTTCTAAATACAGAAATCTCTCTCGTGGTACAAAATGCTTCATACTTTCACAACATAAATTATAGAGAGTCGGAGCAATTTTTTTTATCTCATCTATATAGCGTTTTGCTCTAAACACAAATATTCCAGAGTTCCAATAATGATTATTGTCCAGCTCATATTCAGGCTTTTCTATAAAGCTCTTTACTATGTGATATTTCCCTTTCTGACCATATACTGCATTTATATAGCCGTATTCCGAATTGAATTCATGAGGCTTTATCCCAAAAGTGACTATAGAGTCAGTTTCAGAGGCTAGCTTAGACGCTTTCTCAATAGAAACATAAAAACTATTCAAATCACCTATAAAATGGTCTGAAGGCAGAACTAAGATTGTCTCGTTCCTATCGCAGAGAAGCACAGCAATTAGTATTGCTGCCGCTGTCCCAATTTTAACTGGTTCAAAAACTACTTTATATTCCTGCAATGCATGTAATTCCTGCATCAATAATGACTCATATTGTATATTTGTGGTAATGATGGGTGGCATATAATCGCCTTTTAGCCTCAACAAAGTGTTGTGAAACATAGTATTCTGACTAAATATTTTCTGAAATTGCTTTGGCTTAGATAGAGGCCAAAGTCTGCTGCCACTACCACCACACAGTATTACAGGGCGCATTTAATTAAGATATTAATTATTTGATTAATATCTTATACTAACGGCAAAATGCATGCAAGTTTTTATTGTGAGATGATTAAAGTAAAAAGTAATTTAAAGTGATGGTTGACTACGAGCGTGATGGAGTCCCTACATTTCGTGATGAGTCTTGTCTTCTTTCTATCTCTCTATCAATATGAGGAGTGTTGCTTTTTTGATTAACGGCTGCAGCTACTTTTTCATCAGTTTTGTTTTGCAACTTTTCCTTTAAGCTTTCTCCAACACCTAGTTCTCTAGATTTATCTATACTTTCACTATTTTTGCTCAACCCCTTCTCTAAGTTTTTTTCAATATCTGATTTTCTAGCGTTAAGCTCTTTCCATGTACCCGCTATGCTAAGTGGCTTATGATCCTTCTGCTTCGGCTTTGGCCTTTCCCCATTTGTAACAACATTAAAGTCGCTTTTTACTTCTTTCCAACATTCTTTCAATTGGTGTTTCCACATAGTAAGATAAGCATCACCATACTTTTTCTCATTTGCTACAAACAATAAAATTGGAGCCTTAAGTATGGTAGCTCCCATATTCACTAAATTTTTTACTGCCATTGCAGGGGTGAACAAAAGATAGCCAAAAGACTTTGCAATTGGGTTTTGTTCGCTTATTAAATACTCCCCTAACTTTATAGGAAGAGAGGTCAACAATTTAGTACAAACTTTAGCCAAGCTTGTAGCAAAAACGATAGAAACAGATATAAGACTTTTATCTAGCTCTAGATTACCATCCTGATCTCTAATTTCTGAAAAATGGGTGCTTAGCTTCTTGTAATCACTAGCGTATAGTAATTTTCCATTTCTTCCTTTTTCATCTCTATCTTTCTCATCAACTTCTCCCGTGTCATCATTGATGAAGCAACCTTTTTTAGCAAGAAAAGAAGAATTAGTTAATCTAAGTAACTTAGTATCAACCTCAAAGACCGGCAAGTGTTTTTCAAGATCTATTTTTGAAAACTTAAATGGCTTATAAAATTTACTATAATCATTAACCTCACGCCTACCTTTACTAACTAAAAAGTCAATAGCAAAGTAAGATTTTTTATCAATTTCCTTAACCAAGGCTAGATCAAATTTGTATTCATTATATATAAGCTGGTACTCTGGATTTCCGTCTTTATCTTTTACAAGCTTGTCATTTTTTTTTACAACTCTCCCAGAATCTACAATCTGATCATAATTTTTTGGATATTGACACTTTCGTCCATCCTCATATATCATTACCTTTCTAAGGTCTTTGACATAAACTTGAGACTCAGATGAACTAAATAGATCCTTCACCTTTAGCGTAAGGTCTATTCCCCACTTTTTCAATGTCTCTAACATATTGCTAAACCAAAATCGCTATAGTTCAATAATAAAACTAGTACACTAATAATATATTAACATAGAACTGGCAACTTTACAAGAAAATATGCCTATAAAAGAAAAAAGTCGTAAAAGCAAGGACTATATAAGTAATGCTTGATAAGTATTTCATGCATGTAATTGTAAAAATCCTTAGAGGTACTCTGTCTATATAATCTTCACACACTACCTGCATTCCAAGAACTGCATGCCAAAAAATGCAAAACACCAGTATAACAAAAAACAAAAGCTCTAGTGGATGATTAATAGCCTGAAATAATTTTTCATTAAAAGATAAAGGGCTATCAACATAAAATGTGCAAGAAAATGAGTAAATAAACCAAGGAAATAAAAATAACAAAATCACCGCAGAAACACGCTGGATCCACCAATGATGTACTGAATTTACAGATTGACTCATATAAATATAAATAAAAAAGCCATAGTAGAAAGAAATAGCATTATTGTTAGTAATATAGCACTTTTTAAAACACTAGCAATTTCTAAATTAAGCCCAGCATCCCACAATAAATGACGAATACCATTAAGAAAATGATACATAAAGCTTACAAAGCATAAGATATAAGCTAATTTAGCAACAGGAGTGAACAATAATGCATTTAAGCACCTTACTATAATTAACTTAGGGGAGTAAACATATAATATAAAATACCAAGAAAGTATGATTAATAAAAGAAATAGCAAGATACCAGTCAATCTATGCATAATAGAAAAAAAACTAGTAACTTGTACTTTATATATTTGTAAATGTGGGGAAAGAGGCCTGTTACTCATAAAATTTCGTTATCGAGAAATTAAAAAATAAAGTAGAAGTAAAGACAGCAGTATAGTACATAATGACACTATTATTTGAAATGGTGAATTACGTACAAAGCCTAAGGAGGTAATCCAGCTGCAGATTCCCCTACTGCTACCTTGTTACGACTTCACCCCAGTCACTGATCCCACTTTAAATAACTCCTTCCTTGCGGTTAGGCCATTAGCTTCGAGTGAAACCAATTCCCATGGCGTGACGGGCAGTGTGTACAAGACCCGAGAACGTATTCACCGTGGCATGCTGATCCACGATTACTAGCGATTCCAACTTCATGTACTCGAGTTGCAGAGTACAATCCGAACTGAGATGTCTTTTAGGGATTAGCTTAGGCTTGCGCACCTTGCAGCCCATTGTAGACACCATTGTAGCACGTGTGTAGCCCACTCCATAAAGGCCATGATGACTTGACATCATCCCCACCTTCCTCCAGCTTATCACTGGCAGTTTCCTTAAAGTACTCAGCATTACCTGATAGCAACTAAGGATGAGGGTTGCGCTCGTTGCGGGACTTAACCCAACATCTCACGACACGAGCTGACGACAGCCATGCAACACTTGTGTAAAATCCGGCCGAACCGACCCTATCCCTTCGAATAGGTATGATTTCCATGTCAAGAAGTGGTAAGGTTTTTCGCGTTGCATCGAATTAAACCACATGCTCCACCGCTTGTGCGGGTCCCCGTCAATTCCTTTGAGTTTTAATCTTGCGACCGTAGTCCCCAGGCGGAATGTTTAACGCGTTAGCTGTAATACAGAAAGTAAACTTCCCATATTTAACATTCATCGTTTACAGCGTGGACTACCAGGGTATCTAATCCTGTTTGCTCCCCACGCCTTCGCGCTTCAGCGTCAGATTTGAACCAGATAGACGCCTTCGCCACTGGTGTTCCTCCTAATATTTACGAATTTTACCTCTACATCAGGAATTCCTCTATCCTCTTTCAATCTCTAGATTAATAGTTTTAAAAGCAATTCCAAGGTTAAGCCTCGGGATTTCACTTTTAACTTATTAACCAGCCTACGCGCCCTTTACGCCCAATAATTCCGAATAACGCTAGCCCTCTCCGTATTACCGCGGCTGCTGGCACGGAGTTAGCCAGGACTTCTTCTGTGAGTACCGTCATTATCTTCCTCACTAAAAGAGCTTTACAACCCAAAGGCCTTCTTCACTCATGCGGCATGGCTGGATCAGGCTTTCGCCCATTGTCCAATATTCCCCACTGCTGCCTCCCGTAGGAGTCTGGACCGTATCTCAGTTCCAGTGTGGCTGATCATCCTCTCAGATCAGCTATAGATCATTGCCTTGGTAGGCTATTACTCCACCAACTAGCTAATCTAATATAGGCTCATCTAATAGCAATAAATTTTTCCCCCGTAGGGCGTATACGGTATTAGTTGCCGTTTCCAACAATTATTCCGTACTACTAGGTAGATTCCTATACATTACTCACCCGTCTGCCACTAAGTTATACCATAGCAAGCTACAATATAACTCCGTTCGACTTGCATGTGTTAGGCCTGCCGCCAGCGTTCATTCTGAGCCAGGATCAAACTCTCAAATTTAGACTTCAACCTATAAAAGGTTGAGGGTACATCGGATAAATCCGACAAAAAATAATTTAGCTTAATACTGCTGTCTTTATTTCTACTTTAGAAATATTTTAATCTCCAACTATTCAAACAACTCTAAGAATATTATTATGTGATATAATCACTATGTCAATATGTTTTTGCAAATCAAAAGCATTAATGTATAAATATATAACTATTTGGAATATTACCATGAAAAAATACATCTTTCTGCTTGCACTCGCGCCAATGTTAGTTGGCATCACATTATACTTATTGCGCAACATTGATAACACAAAACAATCTATAACTGCAGGTGACAAGTTTTACGAAGTATTATTCTTAAAAAAAGATAATAAGTCACTGCTAGAAGAAATAGATTCAAATTGGGAGTATTTAGCAAATTTTGAACGCGCATTCAATCATATCTCAGATTCAATGCCAACAGACACAGCATCTATTATTTATAATGATTTGGCAGACGATAAAGATGCTCCTGATGTTTTGCGTGAGTTAGCACAATACTTAGAAGTAATGAGCTTACTTCACTCCAGCGATGAAAAAACAAATAGAGATAAAATTAGTAATTTAGAATCAAATGCAGTGTACCCTTATTCAAGCCAAGAAGCTATCGCTATAGTAAAGATACACAGTAACGACATTAAAGGTGCAATTGAAATATTGCATTCATTATTAAATGATAGAGAATGTCCGACTCTAATCAAGGCCAATGCACAAGAATTACTTCGGATATACGAAAACTAAAAAACTTGCTTGCATAACAATTTGGCAGCGCATCTGATGAAATAAAGAACTTTACTTGACAAACCTCCCTATTTTATTATGGCACTAAAAGTATTTATGACTCAAAATTTGTTTTTGACTGTAGGATCAATCACAAAATCCAGTAAAAACTTAGGTGTTTATTGGTAGATTACGTAAAATTATAGCGGTTTTTTAAATTTTTTCTATACTCAGCCAAGTCGCGCTTGTTAGAACATTATTACAGCACCACTTACAGTAATATAGAGTCAAAATTTCACTACTCAGAGGTTCCTTTTACCTTTTTATTTAGTAAGACTTCTCTATATTTATAGTTAATATATCAAAGAATAAACTTCACTCGCAGAATGTCATTCTAGCACTAAAATGACAAAAAGAGGATAAAATCGCAATAGCTATGTATCAAGCACCGTTGTATTTTCTCTATATTTTAGATTACTTTGTTTACCCCCCTCCCTTTACCATTCAGCTACGCAGATAGTTACTACAAACCGTAAAGATGTTTAAAAGAAATCTAATTTTTTATCAACTCATACATTTCATTACCAACTTCACAATAAGGTTCTGCAGTTGGATAAAAATAATCAAAAAAGAAATAATCCTTTAGTATTTCTGTGCTGCATCCAGAATTATAGTAAGTATCAAGCCTTCCTTTAAATATCAACAAGAGTATCTTTATACTTTTTCCAAATCACCCTCCCCCAAACTGGTCTACGATGTTTGATAGGTATGCATCTCGATCATTTAACCCTTTGCTCTTATATTTACCAAGCATACTTTTCATTTTAGAATTAAGATCGAATGCTTTTATTTCAAGATCTGCACCTTTCTTCATATAATCTAAATCATTAGCTAATTTTGTATTGAAACTCTGTGTAAGCTTTGCAGCCAGCTCTCTTGCTTTTCGTCTTTATTAAAGCTAGTATCAAACCAACCTCAGTCACATTTGCAACAATCACATGCTTTACACCATATTCATTTAGAACCAAATGCATTACATATTTCACTAACCGCTTTATTTTAATACTTTTTCTGCTTTAACATTGTTATAAGCAGTGGCACCCATAATATTATTTCCTCGATTATAATGAAAAATAAAATCTCCTTTACCTACGTCTGGATGATGTTTAATTACTGCGTTTAGCTGATTAACTAAACGAAATTTATTGAGGAAATAAGAAAAAATAGGGTTAAGAATTTCAGATGCTGTTGCATATAAAATCGCATAGTTATGACCTTACTGTTCATAGTATCGATCAAAAAATGAGCATCTCCATGATGACTTAAATTCTTCTAAACCTAAATACCTTGCTACATATTCAACAACAGTAAGGCCATTGCTAAAAATCCTCCTTAATAAAAAGGGGCATTAAGTTTCACGTTTCTTACAAAGGATAAGTTATTAAAATTTCAATAATTACACCATTATCAGATAAACTATCACCCAGAACACAAAAATTTTTACACTTTGAATTAGAGTTATTCTTTTCATTTGCCATAACATTCAATATCTAATCATACTGCTCTATGAAGCCTATAAAAAAAGAAAAATAGGGTAAAATTATAGAACTTTGGCTGAATTTTACCTATTTTTTGAGCAGCCCTTCTGCCTTAAAAGAAACCTCTAAGTTTTTTAGCACGGCTTGGATGTTTCAACTTACGTAGTGCTTTTGCCTCTATTTGCCTAATTCTTTCACGTGTAACATTAAAAATTTTTCCTACTTCTTCTAAGGTATGCTCCTTTCCATCTTTACCAAGGCCAAAGCGCATCCTTAGAATTCTTTCTTCTTTTGGTGTTAAAGTTGCAAGAACATTGGTCGTAATGCCACGCAAGTCGGCAAGTATTGCAGCATCCTCTGGTTTAGAAACTCGCTTATCTTCTATACAATCACCGAAGGTACTACTATCATCCTTTCCTGTTGGAGCTTCAAGACTTACTGGATCTCTTGCTATTTTCATAACTTTACGTATTCTTTCTATCGGCATTGCCAATTCTATACTTAATTCCTCTAATGTTGGCTCTCTACCCATTCCATGAGTCATCTTTCTTAATGCTTTATTGATTTTACTGATAATTTCCACCATATGAACTGGTATTCTAACTACTTTAGACTGTTCAGGTATTGCCCTAGTTATTGATTGTTTTACCCACCAAGTACCATAAGTCGAAAATTTATATCCACGTTTGTAATCAAACTTATCTACAGCCTTCATAAGACCAATATTGCCTTCTTGTATCAAGTCAAGTAGATCAAGTCCTCTTTTTGAATACTTTTTAGCAATTGAAACCACTAGCCTTAAATTAGCCTTTATCATCTCTTGCTTTGCTTCAGAGACTTCTCGTTCGTGTTTTTGTATTCTCTTGATTAGCTCCTTAAACTCTTGTACTTTATCTCCTTGTACATAACTCTTAATATTTCTTAAGGCACTAGCTATATATTCATAGTTATCGTTTATAAACCTTAAGAATTTATTTTTTAATTCACCTGTAAAAAGGGAATGATTTTCATTCTTCTTTAAAAGACTGATTTCGCTCAATTCGTGCTCTAAAAGCACAGCACAATAAATATTATAGAAACTTTCTCTATCAATATCGTACTTTCTAGCCTCAGTAATAAGATTAGCTTCTTCAAACGTGATTAGTCTATTTATTTCGTAAAGTTTTTGTGTAATTCTGGCAATAGCAGCATCACTAAACTGAATTTGTAATGCTACAGACCATATTTGATTATATAAATTTTCTAGCTCATTAGAGAAATCTTTAGAATTTTTTTTCAATACCAATGCTTCATTTGTTAAAGTAATGATCTCATCCAATGCTGTGATAACCTTTGGCAATAAATCACTTTCCATTTCAAGAACAGAAATGTTTAAATTCGCTGAACTTATATCTTCACTCTCATTTCCCTTTTCATCGTTGCCTTTTTCCTCATCATCAACATAATCTTTAACATCTTCAGCTTCACTTTCTTCTTTGGCTACCATATTGAAATCAGAGTTATAAATTGCATCTAGATTTATCATTTCTCTCAGCAAAAAAGTTCCCCCACTTAAATCATCACGCCATGTTTTGATCATGTTGAATGCCACTGATGTTTCAATTATTGCACGTAACATGTTATGCTTTTCAGATTCAATTTTTTTTGCTATCTTAATTTCATCTGCTCGTGACAAAAGCTTTACAGAGCTCATATCTTGTAAATAAATCCTTACTGGATCATCATTTTGCACTAAAGTTGTAGTAGTATTCAACGATGTCTCATCATCATCAAGCTTATTACCATCATCATTAGAAGGAGCTTCTTCCTCATCTTCACTACTTTCGAGTATGTTAATTCCAGAGTCTTGCAATAAAGCTATAGTATCATCTATAAAATCAGGTGGAAAACTTTCATCTGACAACTTATCATTTATATCATCAAAAGTGATAAAACCGCCCTTTCTTATACTTTTGGTTACAAGATCTTTGATGATCTTTTTCCTATCTTCCGTACCATTAATAGTTGACATCATTACCTTTACAGTTTATAATTTTATTTCTTATTTATCAAATAAACTTACAATTAGCAAGCTTATAGTTTTATTCTTAATTTATAGTTACTTGCTACTTCATATAGTTTAAGATACTGTCAATTTATTCACACTCTTCTTAATCAACTAATCTCTCCATTCTTACTACTATGGACAATCCAACTGAAAATGTTGCAATTCCAACCACTATAGCAGTAAGCATTAAGACGTGAGGTATAGGATTGGTATATAAGTGAAAATTTGAAGTCAATATAGGAGGTAAAGAACTTTTTACATACCCTAAAGATATGTAAAACAACAAAACAGATGCTTGTAAGACACTTAATCCCATCATTTTTTTGATTAAGTTTTTATCATTTACAATGATATAGAAACCTAGCACCATTAATATAGTAATGCCTACATAATTATATAGAGTCATTGTTTTTTCCTGCGAGCAAAATTTATATATATGATTAACATGGAAGAAGAGACGGTAAGCAATACACCCAGCTCCACTAAGAAAATACCCAATTTTTGACCTGTTCTACTATCAGCTGACAATATACTATAGGATAAAAAATTTTGGCCAAATAAAACTGTTATAATACCAGCTCCTCCATAGGTTAAAATACCTAGTACGTTAGTAAATTTGATAATAGAGTAAGGTATTGCTTTTAAAGTTGTAGGTATATCAAATAACATAGAATATAATATTATCCCAGAAGCAATAATTATTCCCGCCTGAAAACCTCCACCTGGAGTATAGTCACCATGAAACTGTATGTATAAACCAAACAAAATGATAAAAGGTATCATCAAAAATGTTACTGCACTTAATACCGGATCTTTAATCACTTTCTTTCTCTTCTAATATTAACATTATACAAAGTGCAGCAGTAAAAACTACTATAGTTTCTCCAAATGTGTCATAGCCACGAAAGCTTGCTAAAACAGCTGTCACTATATTAGGAATACCAATAGCTTTTTCAGTATTTTCTACATAATAAGGAGCAACGTGCAAGTGAACTGGAGCATTATGACTGCCAAAATCTGGTAATTGAATCATAAAGTATGATAAACATGCAGTCAAAAATAACATAAAAAAAAGTGTTGTGGGGCTATGAGATAAATTTGCTTTGTAATTCTTTACCAAAGAGAGTGCTGCAAACGTAAAGACTGTGCTCAATCCTGCACCAACAGAAGCTTCAGTAATTGCAACATCTGGCGCATTCATAATCAAGTACATAAGTGCAATAAGTGAACTAAATACACACATTAGAACAGCACTTACAACCAAATGTTTCGAAAGAACTATAAAAACTGTAACCGTGAGTAACAGCAAAAGTAATATTAGATTCAGTATTTCTAGCATCTTAACCTTCTTTAATAGTCTTTACTTTTATAATAAGTACGCGCTAAAATATAACTGTTAGTTGAATTGGCTATCCATATTATAAAAATCAATAATATAACTTTAATAGTATTGATTGAAAATTCATTTTGCCAAGCAAAACCAATCAACAACAACATTGCGCCACTAGAATCTGCAATACCTGCAGCATGTAGTCTAGTATAGAAATCAGGAAATACTACTACTCCTACGCTTGAAATGAATATTAAACAAACACCTAAAAATATGAGAATGGATGCTACCATAAATTATCAAAACAACATTAATCTCATTAGCGCTATAGTTGATATAAAGCTGATGCTAGCATATAGTAATGCTATATCAATTAAAAAAAAATCATTCAGAGTAATCGATATTGCTGTTATGAGTAAAACTACTTGTGTTGATAAACTATTGAATGCTAAAATCTTATTGTACACATCACTTGACCTAAATACTATACAACATAACATTACACTCATACAGAACAAAAGCGCATAGATAGCAATACTAATCATTTATAAGCTATTATAACCTCTGCAGATTTCTAAATCGGTACTTCTTCACCACTATCTTGATCATCTATTTCATCATCGTGGCTTTCTTGACTTACATCCAGACTTGTGTTAAGTTGATGATCAGAAAAATTTAACAAATTTGCTAGCTTACTTGGACTATTAATATAAGTATTATCTGTGTTTCCTTTCATGTGCTCCTTGCACCTTTTCACCAAAAGGTTAAACAACTCATGAGTATTCACCTTCTTTTCTGCTAT
This sequence comes from Wolbachia endosymbiont (group A) of Limnophora tigrina, assembly GCF_964263225.1. Classification (NCBI taxonomy): domain Bacteria; kingdom Pseudomonadati; phylum Pseudomonadota; class Alphaproteobacteria; order Rickettsiales; family Anaplasmataceae; genus Wolbachia; species Wolbachia endosymbiont (group A) of Limnophora tigrina. The sequence continues at coordinate 1,375,921 of NZ_OZ181654.1, read as the reverse complement.
TTCATATAAAGAAACTATCGTATCCTTATGATCTTTAAACTTAACCATTTCAACGGGATCGCTTGCCCCTGTACTCAAATCATGCGTTCTTTGACTTGCTAGCAGAACCAATTTAAAACGGTTGTGTACCTGTTCTACACACTTTTCTACAATAGACTCAATCATAAAATACTACCTTGATAAACTTTATACTATATCACAAAAAATAAGATGTCAACTTCGGATCTATTGAGATCCAATTCTACATTCTACTTTTTCTTCTTTAGCTTTTACTGATTGATTTTCTGTTATTGTAATTGTTATTTCATGATCAAGCTTTTTCAAAAAACCTAACAGTCTCTCTAAAGAAAAACCACTTGTCTTACCACTTTTAATTTGTGACACCTTTGGTTGATCAATACCAAGTTTCTCAGCCGCACAAGCTTGAGTCCAAGTATTTTTTCCTATAATTTTACTTATTATGCTCAGCAATTTTTTTTTTATTGCTTCACTATCCAGATTGTTTAATGATATTGTTTCCATAATTTTTACTCTCACATACCAACTAGCTTTATTAAAATTATATCATAATATTTAATATACCAATATATTAATATTATATAATTTGTCAATAACTATAATGATATACTGATACTCAAAATTTTAAATTGACTATAATTTTTATCAAAATACTAGTAATTTCAAACTATTATTTTGTAAAAAACTTACTATTAAAGAGAATAAGTTGAAATTGCAAAGTTTAAAATACAGAAATAATCATTTTACAAACTCGTTTTAGAGACTGTACATGATCTCAAGAAAGGAATAAAGCAGGAGATAGAGTATGTAAATTATGAAAACAGAGCAAGATGAGTAGGAGAAAAACTGAGTAGAGTTCTGTAGAAAGAAACAAAATCAAGAAGATTTAGGATATATTTTACATAGTGTTACAGGTCCTAAAAAGTGGCTTCAGTGAATCAACAATGTTTTCAAAATGGCAAGATTATTTTAATAAATGAAGTAAAAAACATAGCGGAAGTAAAGAAAGTGTTTTGAAACATATATAAAAAAGTAATTGCAAAGAAACAAATAAAAGGATGTAACTGTAGAAATCTTTGCCGTATTGTCAAAAGGTAAGTCTCTAATACTCTTATAGAAAAGTGTAGACAATTGTGATAAGCAAAATTCAATACTAGCTTACAAATCGTCTTCTTGCTTCCACCGCTTTGCTTCTAAAAAGATTATGAATAGACCCTTATATCCGAAATTTATACCTCTATATTTTAATATAGGGATTCATTTCAATTTTTAAAGTTTCTATTTAATAAGAATGCTATATCATATTCGTAATTTAATTTAAATATCTGTTGCTTCTGAAATACTATTTGGTTAGTAAATAAAATCATGTCTAATACAGAAAAAATGAAAAAGGATGTTGCTGTAATTATGGGAAGCGAGTCGGATTATGGCACTATGGTGCATGCTATTAACCTATTAAAAGAATTGGAAATTTCACATGATGTATTTATAATATCCGCACACAGAACACCAGAGAGACTCTTTAATTTTACTAAGTCTGCTCAAGAAAAAGGCTTTAAGGTTATTATAGCTGGTGCAGGAGGAGCGGCTCATTTACCTGGTATGACTGCATCGCTTACTTATTTACCTGTTATCGGTATTCCTGTGCATAGCAAGCAATTAAATGGGCTAGATAGTCTATTATCTATAGTGCAGATGCCAAAAGGTGTTCCAGTTGCAACAATGTCTATAGGAGAGAGTGGAGCATGCAATGCCGCTATTACTGCTGCATCTATATTGTCGATTTCTAATAGTGAAATTGCAGATAGATTAAAAAAATGGAGAGAGGGGCAAACTAAAGCAGTAAAAGAAAAACCAACATTATAATGGCAATAGTTCTTTTAGATACAAAAACCATAAATCGTATAGCAGCAGGAGAGGTAATAGAAAGGCCTGCAAGTGTGGTAAAGGAATTAGTGGAAAATGCAATAGATGCCAGAAGCTCAGAGATAGAAATTAAGATAGAAAGTGGTGGGCGTAACCTCATTACTGTAATCGATGATGGTAGCGGAGTAAAAAAGGATGATTTAGAACTTGCGTTTATGCGCCATGCTACTTCAAAATTGAGTGACAGTGAATTGATAGAGATCAAGCATCTTGGCTTTAGAGGAGAAGCTTTGCCTTCAATTGCAGCAGTAAGCAGAATAAAATTATCATCTAAGGCAAGCAAAGCAGATCAAGCATGGTCTATAAGGTATGAGGGGGGAGAAAAAATAGGAGAGCTTGTTCCTTATCCTTTATCGATAGGAACATATATTGAAGTACGAGATTTATTTTTTGCCACACCAAATAGACTAAAATTTCTCAAAACCGAAAGGGCAGAAACACAAAGCATTGTTGATATTGTAAACAACTTAGCAATGATCAATTATGGAATTGAGTTTACTCTTATCTCCGATAATAAGAAGCTTCTTAAGTATGCTAAGCAGAACTCATTATTTAGCAGGCTATGCGAAGTAGAAGAAGAATTTCATGAAAACTCTTTGCAAATTAGTGAAGAAGAAGATGGCATTAGACTTACAGGATACATCTGTAAACCTACTGTCAATCGTAGCAATTCAACTCAGATCTATACATTTGTTAATGGTAGACCAATTAAAGATAATCTACTTATTGGTGCAATTCGTTATGCGTATCACGACCTTATTCCAAGCAATAGATATCCTTTTGCAGCGCTGCACTTAGAGATACCGTATGATCAAGTTGATGTAAATGTGCATCCAAATAAATCAGAGGTAAGGTTTCAGAACAAGAGGCTAATATATGAAATAGTGAGAAGAGGGCTAATAAAAGTGCTATCAAAGAGAATAGATCTTGCAGAAACTGTATTGGCCCAGAATGGAACAACAACGAATCATCTATCATCAGATCCTTTTAGTAGGTCTAGTCTTAAAAATGAATTTTATGGAAGAAGGTCGGATCCTTTTGAAAACCAGTTAATGAGAGAATTTACTTCTCCAAATATAGAGACAAAAAGCTTATCAGAACATTCAAAATCGTTTGATTATACTGGTATGCAAAAATCTCCTCCACGAGCAGAAACTACAATTTTGGAAAGGAAACAAACCGATCTAATAAGGGACTATCCACTTGGGTTTGCACACTGTCAAATCTACAATACTTATATTATTGCCGAGGTAAGAGACAAACTAATTATAGTAGATCAGCATGCAGCCCATGAAAGACTAGTATACGAGTGCTTAAAGGAGAAATCAAGTATAAAAAGACAAAAACTTCTTTTGCCTGAAATGGTTGAAATCAAAAGTCAAGCCGGTATGGAAATGATAGAAGTTTATAAGGATAAGCTTTTCGAAATGGGCTTTGATATCGAAATTAAATCAGAAAATGCGATCATAGTAAAAGAAATACCTGCAATCTTAGGGTCAATAGATGTGAAGAAAATGCTAATTGATATAGTGGATAGATTAATAGAAATAGAAGATACTCTACCTATAGAGGATAAAATAAATAAAATACTAGCTACAATTGCTTGTCATGGATCAATTAGAGCAGGTAGAAAGATGAAATTAGAGGAGATGAATGAGTTGTTGAGGCAAATAGAAAAAACACCATATTCTGGACAATGCAATCACGGAAGACCAACCTATATAGAAATGAAATTAAGCGATATTGAAAAGTTATTTGAGCGAAGGTAAGAAATTGTCACAAATGTGTATAGATTATACAACCCTAGTTTCGTCATCTCAAAACTCAGATACACAATTGTTCGAACATTGCAATTTGCAGGTAATTTGTATAGTAGATAATGTCATTCTATTACTTGACGATGATTTATTATGCAGCTACTTGATTAAAATTAAGTTTCCTAAATCCCAGGCATTGTCTTTTATGTTAATAATTAATATACAACTAAAGATACTTATCAAAAACGACAATAAAGAATTCAAAAAAAGCCAGAAATTCTGTAGAATTGACCATATCATATAGAGAAAAAGGAAGTGTATGATCACATCCTTCACTCCGATCATTAATCTGCAAACAAAATAGTTTTGCATTTTTTGATAAGATTAAGTAATATCAGCGTATTAGTTATACAATTAATAATTTTTATGGATGAGCGTAATCCTTGGAATCTTGGAAAGAAACCGTCAGGTTCAAGTAATGAAGATATTTTAAGTAAAGCTGTGTCTGATATAAGATGCTTTTTTAATGGCTTAACCAGAAATAGAGGGAAAAAACCTTATTTCATTATTTTTATTGTTTTGTTGTTTTATCTTTGTACTGGTTTCTATATTGTCCATCCGAGTGAGGAAGGTATAGAACTTACTTTTGGCAAATATTCCAATACAGAAACATCTGGTTTGCGTTATCACTTTCCCTACCCTATTGGTAAGGTTTTTAAAGTAAATGTTAAAGAAGTAAATCGTGAAGAAATTGGGATAAGCAGCTCTTATGGGCGAGATACAGATCGTGGTGAAGGAGTGATGCTTACCGGAGATGAGAACATAGTCAACGTTAACTTTGAGGTCCAATGGAGAGTCAGGGATGCTAAAGATTATTTATTCAAAGTGCGGGATTATAAACCTGGTTTTAGCGTTAAAAATGCTGCTGAAAGTGCTATGAGAGAAATAATAGGTAAGAATACGATCTCTTTTGCACTCGAAGGTCAAGGCAGGGCTGAAATTTCCAGAGATACTATAATTTTATTGCAACAGATTCTTGATGGATATCAAATGGGTATAGAGATTTTATCCGTTCAAATGAAAAAAATTGATCCACCAGAAAAGGTGATTAGCTCATTTAGGGATGTACAAAGTGCTCGCGCAGATAAGGAGCGTACCATAAACGAAGCATACGCTTACAGTAATGATATTATACCTCGTGCAAAAGGTGAAGCAATAAAGATAAAATTAGATGCAGAAGCATACGAGAATGAAATAATAAATGAAGCAAAAGGTAATGCAAATCGCTTTTTATCTCTTTACGAAGAATATAGACAAAATCCTTCTCTTGTTAAGAATCGTATTTATCTTGAAACTATGGAAAATATTTTCAGCAAGGTAGATAAGTTTGTTATAACAGACGATCTGAAAGGTATGTTCTCTTATTTACCTCTTACAAATTTAGGAAAATAGCCATGAGTAGTAATATAAAAATTGTTTTTGCTTTTATATTTGTTGTATTATTGATTGCCTTATCTAATTCAATCTTCGTTGTTCAAGAAACAAAACAAGCAATAGTTATACAACTCGGTAAAGTCGTAAAAGATGTTAGGGACAGTGGTTTATATTTTAAATTGCCATTTATAAATAACGTAGAATTTCTTGATAAGAGAATTTTAGATTTAAGTCCTGATAAAACTCCAAGGGAAGTGATAACTGCAGATCAAAAGCGTATTATAGTAGATGCTTATGCAAAATATAAAATAATAGATCCTATTACTTTTTATCAAACTGTGAAAAATGAATCAGGGCTAGTTAGAAGATTATATCCTGTCATAGAAGCTCACATAAGGGAGAATATAGGAAGATTTTCATTAATTAGTTTGTTGAATGAAAAGAGATCAGAAGTTATGCAATTAATTCAACGTGGAGTTTATTCTGAAGCTGGAAAATTTGGCATAGAGATAATAGATGTAAGAATTAAGAGAGCAGATCTACCAGAAGAAAATAGTTCTGCAATATTCCGCCGCATGCAAACTGAAAGAGAAAAGGAAGCAAAAGAAATTAGAGCAGAAGGAGAACAAGCTGGACAAGAAATTAGATCAAAAGCTGATAAATTAAAAAGGGGAATTGTCTCTAGTGCAGTAAAAGAATCACATGAAATAAGAGGCCGTGGTTATGCTGAAGCAACTAGAATCTATAATGAGGCATTCAAGGTTGATGAAGAGTTTTTTAACTTTTATCGCTCTATGAAAGCTTACAGTAAATCATTTGCTGAGGGTAATACTAAATTTGTGCTTTCACCAAATAATAATTTCTTAGATATTTTGAACAAGGGATGGAAATAGTTTATGAAAAGTAAAGCATTTATTTTATCTATATTTGCATATTTTTTAATTTCATTTTCTTCATATGCTAATCTGTTTGCAAAAACAGTTGCAGATCCTGTATGTAGTTGTAATAAAGGGCTTGCTGATATAGTGGAAGAACTTATTCCCGCAGTTGTAAATATTTCAAGTGAGCAAATAGTTAAGCAAGAAAATAACAGTAGAACTAAAATTCCCTTTACGCCAAGAAATAATTTCTTTGATGACTTTAGAGAATTTTTCGAGCATTTTGATCAATTTTTCGATAGAGCTCCTAGCATTAATAGAGAAGTGACGTTACTTGGGTCTGGATTTATTATAGATAAAAGTGGAACCATAGTAACCAACTATCACGTTATTAAAAATGCCCAAGATATTACAGTTACTATGAACGATAATACTTATTTCAAAGGAGAAGTTTTAGGCTATGATGCAAAAACTGATCTTGCTGTGCTTAAGATTAATTCTGATAAAGATCTTCCTTTTGTTGAATTTGGTAATTCTGATAAAGCAAGAGTTGGTGATACAGTTATTGCAATAGGCAACCCTTTTGGTTTGGGTGGCTCTGTAAGTACAGGAATTGTGTCTGCAAGATCTAGAGACATTAGTATTGGTACTATGAATGAATTTATTCAAACTGATGCTGCAATTAATAGAGGTAACTCAGGGGGACCACTATTTCATCTAAATGGAAAAGTTATAGGTATTAATACTGCTATTTATTCCCCATCTGAGTCTGGCGGTAACGTGGGTATAGGCTTTGCTATACCATCTAATCTAGCTATTTCAATTATTGACACATTAAAAAGTGGTAAAAAAATAAAACATGGTTGGCTTGGCGTGCAAGTTCAGCCTATAACAAAAGAATTTGCTGAATCCTTGAGTTTAAAAGATATCAAAGGTGCATTAGTTGCAAGCGTAGTAAAGGGCAGTCCTGCAGAGAAAGGAGGAATCAAAGTAGGTGATATACTATTAGAGTTTGACGGCAAAAAAATTGATAGAATGACGCAATTACCTCATATGGTTTCACGAACTGAGCCCGGAAAGAAAGTACAGGTTAAGTTACTTAGAAAAGGTAAAGAAGTCAATATCAAGGTTGCAATCGAGGAATCTACAAATGATGATTCAGGTAATAATCAAGAAGAAAATAAATCAACATCTAGTTATATAAGTGGTTTAACCGTTTCAAATTTGCCAAAAGAACTAAAAAAAAATGCACCCACAAAGGGTGTAGTAGTTACTAGTGTAGATAGTAGTAGTAATTCTACACTACGTGTTATTAAGAAAGGTGATATAATTATCCAACTAGATGGAATCGATATTGAAAATACTAATGATTTTCAAAAACAAATTGATTCAGCAGTAAAAAAAGACGGCAAAGATTCAGTAATGTTGCTTATTTACCGCAATGGAAACCAGTTTTTTACTTCAATCAAATTGAAGAAGTAGCTATTTATCTAGCTGGTCATGAAAAAATTGCTTGACAAATTTAACTAGCTTCTTTACCCTAAGGGTGAGGGCTTTTCTGTAGATTAATAAAATTTATCCCTATACTGAAAACGTTTCCAACGAGATTATGGAAGAACTAGATTTCAGTATCAAGCACTGGAACATCATCATCTATAAGATGAAAGAGCTGGAGTGGTAAGAAATTCGATAATATAAAGCATTTTTATGCTCAGTTGTAAAAAAATAACTTTCTTTCACAAGTTAATTTATAATTAAATTAGTGTAAAATATAATTATATTTACTGATCATCATTATTAATCAATAATTAATACCCATAAATTAATTATATCTAATCGCAAAGGGAGGTGGAGATGCGTTTTAAACTAGAAAAGGAAGATATTCCACAAAAAGATTGTAATAATAGAACTGGTCGTAGGATACCTGCACAAATAAGATTAAATAACAAAACAACATTTAGCCTGCCTAGTGTATCTTACATTATTCAGGATGACGCTACTGGTCAGCGTTTTGAAATTTGGGATTTCAAGCATGACGTGGGAAGTATATTAAACGACTTATCTCAAGGGCTACAACTAAAGCTAGAAAGCGTAAGAAATGATTACAAATTCGCTTTAGTTACTACCTCTGATCAACCTTATTATTATTACTATGATGGCAAAGATACTATGATAAATACTATTGATCGTATACCTCATGGTTACACAAATGGTTTCTATGTTAACGCATATAATCGTGAAAACTGTAGTATTTATTATGAACTGCTAGAAAACAGGAAGGTTTTAATAGATCCAAAAGACATAATTAGTAGCGAAAATGTCAGTCTTATTTTGGAAGATCTTAAAAGTTCACCTGATAAAAGACTCAAAATAAAAATAGGAGACTATTTGTTTAAAGAATCAAGAAATATGTACAAAGGATATAGGAGCGCTCAGGTATATAATTTAACTGGTGGAAAAGTTGGCATATTGAATAATATCCTTTCAACATTTACTCGTATAAGCAATACATTCCAGCTATTCCCTTTTCATGAAATGGAGAGCTTGAAAGCACAAGATACCTATTTCGCAGTAAAAAAGTTAGGCAATAGTTATGTTGGTTGCATATCGTATGAAAATAGCACATGCAAAAATTTTTATAATTTTAACCCTAATTCTTTTGGGTATGAGCACGACAATAGACCAGGTCCATATCCTTATTATTATAACTTAGAAAATTTTGATAACTTTTTGGAGGTTGATGTGAATATTCAAGAACATATAAATTTAGAAACAGAAATTGAACTTTTAAAACGCAGAATAGACAGATTAGAACGTACTGGTGTACAAGGTCCTAAAGGTGAGCCAGGTGAAAGGGGACAAAAAGGTGATAGAGGCTTCGATGGAGAGCCTGCTCCTCAAGGTATACAAGGTCCTCCAGGACAAAAGGGCGAACTAGGTTATACCGGTGCACCCGGTGAACCGGGGTTCCACGGTAAACAAGGTTCCAGAGGTGATAAGGGTGACCGAGGTTTTCCTGGTCCTCAAGGTAACAAGGGGGATACTGGATCGTCAGGTGCGCATGGATCAAAAGGCGATCAAGGACCTAAAGGAGAAAAAGGAAATCAAGGCACTAATGGAATAACTCCAAGTATTAATCAAGTTGTTACCGAATTTTCTTCTAACAGAGCCCATCTATATCCTTTAGCAGCAGCTATAATGGAAGAAGATAAGCGTAATTCCATGGGATTTTCAGAAAGAATAGCACATTTTTTTGGTGAGCGTGTAAAGCGAGAAGATTCTTTAAAAGCGTTAGTTAAAGGCGTACAAGGTCCTCCAGGCCAAAAGGGCGAACCAGGTCTAAAGGGCAACCAAGGTTTCAAAGGTGGTAAGGGTGACCGAGGTTTTCCTGGTCCTCAAGGTAACAAGGGGGATACTGGATCGTCAGGTGCACCTGGACCAAAAGGTGATCAAGGTCCTCCAGGCACACAAGGACAAAAAGGTGATATCGGTCCTAAAGGAGAGCCAGGCATAAAAGGTGAGCCAGGTATAAATGGAACAAAGGGAGATATTGGTCCTAAAGGATTAGACGGAGCCATGGGAATAAAAGGTGATATGGGTGAGAAAGGAAAGATAGGTTCTAAAGGTGACAAAGGAGATACTGGGTCTAAAGGTGATAAAGGTAGAGATGCAAGTCCTGAAGAAGTTGCACAAAAATTAATTAATAATGGCACTATTGCTAATCAGGTGCTTGAATATCGTGACCAAGGCGGAGATTTAGTATTAGAGAAGCAAGTTGCAGGAAGAATTATTAGTAATCAAGATATTCAAACAGGAATAGCCATTGCATTAGCTGATAACAGAATGGAAGAGCTAGCAGATGTGTTACTAAGTGATGCTAATCATACATTAGTAGAAAACCTTGCAAATAATACCGAGCTAACACAAAGCATTGCAGAAGAACTAAGGAAAAATCCAGGAGAAGTCCAAGGTCCAAAGGGAGAAAAAGGAGATATTGGTCCTAAAGGATTAGATGGAGCCATGGGAATAAAAGGTGATATGGGTGAGAAAGGAGAGATAGGTTCTAAAGGTGACAAAGGAGAACCAGGTGCGAATGGGTTGCAAGGTCCAGAAGGTCCTAAAGGATCAGATGGGTTGCCAGGTTCAAAAGGAGAGCCAGGTCTGAGGGGCTTCAATGGTACGCAAGGTCTTACAGGTAACAAGGGTGAGCCGGGTATAGACGGATTAAAAGGAGATATTGGTCCTCAAGGCATAAAAGGTGAGCCAGGTATAAATGGAACAAAGGGAGATATAGGTCCTAAAGGATTAGACGGAGCTATGGGAATAAAAGGTGATATGGGTGAGAAAGGAGAGATCGGAGCTCCAGGTGCAAATGGATTGCAAGGTCCAGAAGGTCCTAAGGGAGAGCCAGGTCTGAGGGGCTTCAATGGTACGCAAGGTCTTACAGGTAACAAGGGTGAGCCGGGTATAGACGGATTAAAAGGAGATATTGGTCCTCAAGGCATAAAAGGTGAGCCAGGTATAAATGGAACAAAGGGAGATATAGGTCCTAAAGGATTAGACGGAGCTATGGGAATAAAAGGTGATATGGGTGAGAAAGGAGAGATCGGAGCTCCAGGTGCAAATGGATTGCAAGGTCCAGAAGGTCCTAAGGGAGAGCCAGGTCTGAGGGGCTTCAATGGTACACAAGGTCTTACAGGTAACAAGGGTGAGCCGGGTATAGACGGATTAAAAGGAGATATTGGTCCTCAAGGCATAAAAGGTGAGCCAGGTATAAATGGAACAAAGGGAGATATAGGTCCTAAAGGATTAGACGGAGCTATGGGAATAAAAGGTGATATGGGTGAGAAAGGAGAGATCGGAGCTCCAGGTGCAAATGGATTGCAAGGTCCAGAAGGTCCTAAGGGAGAGCCAGGTCTGAGGGGCTTCAATGGTTACACAAGGTCTTACAGGTAACAAGGGTGAGCCCGGTATAGACGGATTAAAAGGAGATATTGGTCCTAAAGGCATAAAAGGTGAGCCAGGTATAGATGGAACAAAGGGAGATATTGGTCCTAAAGGATTAGACGGAGCCATGGGAATAAAAGGTGATATGGGTGAGAAAGGAGAGATAGGTTCTAAAGGTGACAAAGGAGAACCAGGTGCGAATGGGTTGCAAGGTCCAGAAGGTCCTAAAGGATCAGATGGGTTGCCAGGTTCAAAAGGAGAGCCAGGTATGAGGGGCTTCAATGGTACACAAGGTCTTACAGGCAACAAGGGTGAGCCCGGTATAGACGGATTAAAAGGAGATATTGGTCCTCAAGGCATAAAAGGTGAGCCAGGTATAGATGGAATAGGTGCTACATTAGCTGATCAGTTTTTACGTGAGATAAGAAAAGCAAAAAATGAAACTCTGGATGCTAAAAAAGCAGCAGAGGCAGCTAAAAATGCTTCAGAAGGTTTTGCAAACAAAGTCGAAGAACTGCACAATAAAACAGCTATTTTTACAAAAAATGCTAAAAGTTTTAACACTCAAGCTTTGCGATCGCAAAGAGACACAGAGGCGCTCTATCGTCAAACAAAAGATATATTTTGTAGAACAAGTCCAGCAGATCAAATTTGTGGTGCACGTAGAAGAAGGAGGGAAATTAAAAAATCATCAGTGACAAGCGGAGCAAGCAGACCAACTTCATTTATATCTCAAGTAATAAATTTCTTTTACCCTGCGGTAGGACAGGATGAATATAAAGTAAAAAATGAAATACAGGAAGTAGCAAAAATAATAAATGCAGCAGATATTGTAATACAATTTGAAGAAGTATTAGGAGCAACAGCTGTGAAATGTGGCATTTCAAAGAGAAGTCTAAATTTTGATCCAATGGAACTGCAGTCAACCATTATCAATAAGTCATTACTTAATGATGAAAATCATAACGAGTTGTTGAAGTTCTTGTGTGTAACTGCGAAAAAATCATTTCCTAATTACAAACAAACCGGTAAATGTTTGGCTATTTTTAAAGATCATATGGAAAAAAGATTAAATGAGCAGAAAAGAGCTTTCGTTAATACTGAAAAAATAGTGGCAGATAATGAGCAGCCAAGGAGTTTTATGAGTTATGTTGCTCCTCCTAGTAGCCTCAGTGCCATTAATCAGCAAGTTATTGGTTATTTAAGGTAATATCATGGAAAAACATATATTTAAAATAGACGATAAAAATCCGCTTTATAAAAAATTGATAAAACTTCCCACTGCATATTACATAGTAAAGGAAAATGGTAATGTTAATACTGTTTCTTCACATATTGGTACAGTTGAAGTAGGGAATATTAATGATTTAAAGTTAAAGGAGCAGGGTGATGAGATAGTTTTATTTACAAACAACTCACCTCTGAAATTAAATGGCACGGACTTTATTATAGAACAAAAAGCTATCATAGGCGAGAATCAAGAGAATATTATAAAACAGCTTAAATTAGGAGAAGAAGCGTTAATTTCACGTAAGTACATAAAAGACAGTAATAATTTTGTTATTGAACTCATAATGAGTGATGATGATGGAAATAATTTTATTGGAATGCTCAATTTTATCAATTTTAACGATGAAAATGACCCAGTACTACAAAAAATTCAAGAAGAAAAAGGTGGACTTTATTTTACAATAGAAGGTGATTATATCTATATATCAGATGAAGAAGGAAAATGTCTTCCAGTATGTGAGGATGGTAGTTGCTATAAGTATCAATACACAAAAAATGAACATGATATATTAGAAATTAGTGAGATATCAACAATAATAAAAAACTTAACTAAAACTGAGCAATGCAGTGCACCAGCTAAGGCAGAGCAGAATTTTACTTTGCAAAAGGGAAAAGAATTATCGGATAATATCTATCAAGCAGATATCATGTTAAACGGTAAGCTTGTAGCTACTTTACCAAAAATAGGTTACTGCATGCTTGATGACCAATTGGTCATACATAATCACGTTACAGAAGAAGAGATAAAAATTCCTAGAGACTTTCATTATCTTAAAGTAGTCAAGTCCAGTAGTAATGATGATTATCAATTAACGTTTTGTAATTTCTTAGGTAATGAGTTTTTTGAACATAAAAAATACGATTCTCAATACTCAAATATTCCAGATAAATATCAATATATAAGTTTAAACTGTATGAAAAAGGAATATAAGCCAAATTTCTGCAAGTTACTTAACGATAAACCATCTTTTTTTATTGCAAAAGGAACTACTAATCAAGATTCTTCAGGCCACTGCCCAGCTGATGTATTTGAATTAACAAAAAGTGGAAAAGGTAAGAAAATGGCTACATTAATTGATCAATTTGGCGTTTTTAATAAAGAGGGTAAGTTTCAATATTGTGATTACCATACAAAAGCAGATTACGATGTTTATGATTCTTATAAAATTAATAAAGAGTACACAGCAACAGATGAGTTTCTCTTCAATGATGACATAGTTCTTTATACTATTCCAGAGCTATCTTAACCACGCACAAAGTATATTATAATTGTTTCAATAATTGTTTTTAAAATTGAATCGAGTAGACTTTCAAGCAGTGTAAAAATGTATTTTTTTAGTTTAGATTCGCTACCATTTTGCCGCTCGTTAGTACCGCAGTGGTTTTGTAATAGAACACAAGCTGCAAAAACTTAAGGAAAAAATGGGTCAGTGCTTGACACTGGCATCTAGTTCTTTCTATCAAAAATGCTGTAAAGTGTTCACCAATTTAGTTGGATCCCAGTACTGGGATGATATTATGAAGACCTAGCAGTTTATGACGGTGTCATTCCAGCGCGTGGCGCTGGAATCTAGTTCTTATTACCTGAGTCTTCTGGGTCCCAGTACTCGTATGACAAGAAAAGGGAGTATTGGTTTCAGCATTAGCCATACATCTGGATCCCAGTATCAAGTACTGGGATGACAAGAGAAAGAGGACACTGGGATGAAATTATGAAGGCCGGGATAAACACTATGAGGACTGGAATGACATTATGAAGACCTCTAGCAGTTTATGACGGTGTCATTCCAGTGTGGAATCCAGCTTTTTTGTAACTTCATTGAAAATATCGTATAGCTATTTGTTCACAATTAATTCTTCTGGATCCCAGTACTCGGATGATAAGAAAAGAAACACTGGTTTCAATATTTGCATGCATCTGAACAGATACAGATGGCTAAAATATTGAAGAAAGCATACGCGTCAAGTTAAGAGCAACTACCTTCTTTGACTTGTCAAGAAAGGTCTTTTTTCCCCAGATTCTATTATCACATGCTGAAATGACATCTCTTGCTTCTTCATGTGATTATGCAAAAAGCCCTTTGAATTTTTGCAGCTTGAAAAATCTTTATAAAATTTACTTTCTTTAAATGCTTTAATCTTCTCTTCATTATTTAATGAGCCATATTTAGAAAAATATTCATCTGTAATGTGAATATATAAACTAATCAACTCAGGAAAAGTGTAATCAGTTTTGTTGGAAGACTTTAAACACGTAATTGGCAATTTATGTATATCTTTATCAGCTTTTTTAGAATCAATACATTTATCATTCTTTCTTAATGTTGTATGCTGCTTAAAAAAGCCTTCATATTCCTCAAAATCTTCAAATACTTCTTTTTTTGGTAATCTTTTCTTCTACCGCTTTGATCTATTTTTTCTATTTCTGTTGCAAGTTGCGCTGGCTGTTTTATCGTTTTATCTCCCTCTCGATTAAAGTACATTGTATAAGGAGTAATTGAATTTACGATTTTATATGTCTTCCAGTGGCAGCCAAAAATCTTTAGTACCAATTTGATTATCGGAGCAAGAAAAATTTTTAATTTTGCCATAAAACCAAAGTAATAAAGAGACGCTTGTTTAAGTGAACTAGCGGCATTGCTAACGATACATCTTAAATGTATATCCTTACCCTTAAAATTTTTATGAACCTCTGCAGCTACATGTCCACCAAGGCAGTCTCCAAACAATATGATATCATCTGGCTTTATACCTTTTTCCAACAAGTTAGTTACAACTGCTACACCAGATTTAACTCTCACTTTTACCCACAATTTTGAGAGGTCATGATGTGAAGCATAACTATGCTCTCCTTAAGATTTTCATAGCCCCGCCATAGAGTCATAGCCCCTGGTAAATTATCACTTTTTCTATTCATAAATCCACCTAATTTTCCTAACCAAATAATAGCTTGTTTTATGTTTGGAGGTTCTTCTGGCAATGTAGCTACTTTATGCTCACGTATGAAAAGGGCCTTCCACTCTTCGTTGCTTAAAATTTTAGTACAGGTTTCCATGGGATTTGATAAAGCGACTTTTGTTAAATATAAAATTTTAAATGCAATAATGCTCTTTATAGCAATTAATTTCTGTAGCCTTTCCTTTGTAGTTAAACGAGAGCTTTCTATTTTACATCCTGATTTTAAAACCCTGAAATACTCCTCAATTTTCCATCTTAGCTTATACCAATTTATCCTTTCTATAGCATCTAAAGTGCTATTAACTGGTACATTAGTCAGCAAAGTCCAATCAATAGCTTCCAATCCTTCAGGAGGATTTGTTTCTTTTGCACTTACCACATATACAGGGATTTTATCACTTATTTTATGCACTGTGTCTTTTGATCCATAAATTGAAGAAGATCTGATAGGTATATAGCCTTTCATATACTTAACTTCAATATTAGCTTTCCTTGATCTTTGGTTTCCACCTTTATTAACTTCTAGAGAAATTTTCTTCTTTACTGGCAGTTGAGTGATGCGTGTTTGCAAATCTGTTTTTCCAATTTCAGTACAGATAAATCTTCTATTAGTTCGATTACGGATTACATAAAAACTACCTAATGTCTCAGTGATCCATAAAAATTTGAAGATATCTGCCTCTCTATCACCAAGGGTAACAAGTTGTACATTTGCAGGAAGGTTGTTTATGCTTTCTTTGAGAGCTGTTATCCACTTATAACTTTCTTTTTCTTCTATGGAGGTACGGTATTTCCTGTTTGCTTTTTCTTGTGACGTTTCTTTTTCCCTAATAGAACGTGCCCAACATTGTTGAGAAGATAGACCTAAAGGCAATCCGTCTTTGCTGACTATTAAGGCACTGTGCAACAGTAAACCCATTTTATGCTTCGTATAAGCTTTAGAAATACTACCTAGCCTCTTAGTTTTTATATGAGAGTCAAAATCCAAATAACTTGTATCTTGAACTGAAAAAACAAACTGATTTCCTTTCATTCTCTCCATAGTTTCTTTGTAATGGGAAGAATAAATTTCCTTATCCTTAAGCTTTTCATTGCTAAATAATCTGTATGCACCCTTAGCTTCTTTCCATCCACTACAGCTTTGATTAATTGATCCAGACGCCTTACCCTCTATACAATAGCCTGTTTTAATAAGTCTCTTATTAAGTCTTGTATCTCCTAAATTAACGTGTTTTAACTCTCTTTCCAGCCATTTATCCCCTAAGCCATCAGTATATTGCACATTTGTACTTACTTCACTCATTTTAATCCCAAATTTATTTGGTATCCATTTTACTCACTTTTTTATTTGTGGGTAAAAGTGAGGATTTAACTCTATTGCTACGTATCAATGAGTTATTTTTACTTAAACCAAGTCCAGGATAATTAAAAAGATGTACAGTTATCCCTTGCTCTGTGGCCCAATTCCAATTTTGGGAATAATCTTTACCAGGGCTTAACGCTCTATTTCCACCAATAAAGTATATCAGATGTTTTTCACCTTGATTATTGTTTTGATTTTTACCAAGAAGCGTAATTGTCTCTATTTTCATCCCGTTTTGAGTTTTTATAAATTCTCTCTCAGTTTGCTCTCTTATTTCTTTCATATTTTAACTCTCACTATGCTGGTTTAATTACACAACAAAATCTTAAAAAAATCAACAAACCTTAATTTATGAACAATATAAACCTTCTCAAATTCATTGAATTATGCTTTCAAACGGTAGTGCCGGGGTGTGAGTATAATGATTATCAATATATAAAAGTCATAGCAGACAGGCTTGAAGCAGCAAGCGCTGGTGAAGCAAGAAGAATAATATTCAATATGCCGCCGCGTTCAATGAAGTCCATTTGTGTAAGTGTTGCATGGCCCGCATGGATACTTGGAAATCAGCCAACTGCAAGAATAATAGTTGCAAGTTATTCTCGGTTGCTTAGCGAAAAGCACTCACTCGATACCAGGTGCATAATGCAATCTGATTGGTATAGAGAGCTATTTCCGAAAGTAGAATTATGCAAAGATCAAAACACTAAATATAAATTTCAAACAGTGCAGAGAGGATGTCGAATTGCAACATCAGTTGGAGGAACATTAACCGGTGAAGGTGGAGATTTCATTATCGTGGATGATCCACTAAGTCCCGCACAAGCTTTGAGCGAAACATTTAGAAAGCGTGCTGCAAACTGGTTTGATCAGGCTTTAGTAACCAGGCTCAACGACAGAAAAAAAGGAGTTATCGTTCTTGTGATGCACAGACTCCATTTAGAAGATTTAACTGGTCACCTCCTCTGTAAACCAAGAAACATATGGCATCATGTCTGTTTACCAATAATAGCTGAAGATAAGGAGATTATTTATTCAGTTAATAATCATATTCCAGAGCATGAACAGGAAATATACTCAAGAAAAGAAGGTCAATTGTTGTATTCCCTAACTGAAGGAAAAGAAGAAATTGAGATGATAAAAGCTGAACTTGGGAGTTATGGTTTTGCTGCTCAATACCAACAAAACCCTCTACCACTTTCAAGTGCTATAATTAAACGAGAGTGGTTGAAGCGCTATAAAAATTTTCCTGATAGCCTCTTGCATGTAACACAAAGTTGGGATACTGCAATTTCAACAAACAATACAAGTGACTTTAGTGTCTGCACTACCTGGACAAAAGTAGATAATACATTCTATTTACTCGATGTATATCGCGCAAAACTTGAATATCCAAAACTTAAAGAGAAAGTTCTGTCGCTGGCTGCAAGGTGGAAGCCACACGCAATTTTAATCGAAGCAAAAGCAAGCGGTCAGCAATTGGTTCAGGAGCTCAGGAAAAACAGTGATTTACCTATTATTCAAATAGTACCACATGATGACAAATTAACTCGATTTCACCGAATTGTCCCAATTATAGAATCTGAGCGGGTTTTTCTCCCTAACCAAGCAGTATGGCTTAGCGACTTTGAGTATGAGATTTTAATGTTTCCAGAAATCCGTCACGACGATCAAGTAGACAGTACCGTGCAATATCTTCAGTGGGTGAGAAATAATATTGCTAGAGTGGTAGCTATACGTTCATTGTAGCTTGAAAAGGTTCCTCGGAATTGTGTATAATTTTTTTAACTGAGCTTATTTAACTTATCCATTTTCTGAATGATATTTTAGGGTTTATTGAAATAAATACTACGCAAAAATTCTATCTCTGGGTGCTTAGATGAATATCTTTATATTAGACGAAAATCCTGTAACTGCAGCACAAATGTTATGCGATAAGCACATAGTAAAAATGCCGCTAGAAACTGCTCAATTGCTTAGCAGTGTTTTTTCAATAGCATTAAAAGAGCCAAATCCTTTAGTCAGCATTACAAACCAGAATATAGAAGTTCCATATAAACTTACTCACAAAAACCATCCTTGTTCTTTATGGGCTAGACAATCAAAAGGAAACTTTGATTGGTTAATAAAACATGGAAAAGAATTGTGTATAGAATATAGCTTGCGATACAAAAGAACGCATAAATCCGAAGAAGTTATAGATTGGTGCGATAATAACAAGGATTTGCTAATATTTCGATCAGCTGATATACAAGCTTTTACACAAGCGTTACCTGATCGATATAAATGTAGTAACCCAATAGAAGCATATAGAGAATATTACCTAAAAGAAAAGATGAGATTTGCTAAGTGGGAAAAAGGTAGAGAAGCACCAGATTGGTTGCTAGACAAAATGCTATAGGTTATAAAATTATCCAAACCGATCATAAAAAAGGTAGAATTGAAGTTGCAAAAGCAATGCTGGCTGATAATGTTGATGTTTATCAAGTTTATTGATCTTTCTATTTGTGAGATTAAAGAATTCAGTAAACTGTTATTCCCAGTATATGGTAGGCTACTTGCACTATAGAGTGTCATGTACACATCTGTACTAACAAGCAGAGGTAAATCTAAGTCAGTTTAGATATAACATTTACTTTAAAAAACTTTATTTTACGCTGATATTCTAGCGCTTTTCTGTGGTATTTTGTTGGGGTATAATTTGCAAAACTATCTTCCTTATAGGTTAAAAAATTACACTGCTTTATATGTAACTCTATCCACTCTGCATAATCCTGATGATCAGTTGCAATAAATATTTCACCTGTGACAAGTATTTTTTTTGCTAATAAATTTAAAAATTCCGTATTAATTAACCGTCTTTTGTTGTGACTTCTTTTTGGCCATGGATCTGGAAAGAGAATAAAGAATTTTTCAACACTGTGGTCAGGAAAATTGACAATTAATTCTCTTGCATCTTCTGTCCATATTAAAATATTTTTTATGCTGTGTGCTTCTATGCTTTTTAGCAAGGAAGAGACCCCCTTTAAATAAGGCTCACATCCTATAAATAATAGATCAGATTCATTGAATGCCTGATGGAGCATATTTTCACCATTACCGAAACCTATTTCTACTCGTATTCTTTTTTGTAAGTCTACGATCTTTTTTATAGATTCCTTGCTGTTTTTAATAGAATACTTCTCCAAAACATTCAACTTCAACCTAGATCTTCTGGAAAATGACCTAATCCAATTATTATTCCTAGATAACATATCTTACATAACTTAATCTTTTATAGCTTAAACAATTCTCGAAATGAATTAATGAGAATTTACTTGTCACTAATTATTAATATTATATAATATATGAGTTCTAATGAAGTTAAAATTAAAAGGTATGGAAAGTACAGTTGCTATCAAGAGGCTATCATCAAATAGGTTCATAGAAGAGATATTTCAAGATCAATTTGATAATCAAGACAATGACTTTTGTGAAGATTCTTTTGCTAACAAAATCAAAGAAGGAGATGTGGTAGAAGGTATAATCACAAGAAGAAATTCTAATGATATTGTGGTTGATGTTGGTTTAAAGTCAGACGGAAGAATTCTGATTAAGGAGCTCAGTTGTAATGATGATATCACTGTTGGCTCGAAAATTAGAGTTTATGTTGAGAGAATTGAAGATTACCATGGTAATGTTGTTCTTAGTCGTGAGAAAGCAATCAGAGACGAAAAATGGAATAAATTGGAAGAAAGCGCAGTTACAAAAGATGAAGTAACAGGAATCATTAAACGCTCAATTAAATGCGGTTTTATTGTTGATCTTGGTGATGGAATAAGTGCGTTTTTACCGCTGAGTCATGTGGATTTGAAGCAAATAAAAGATGCTAATCACCTTATTGAAACTGAACAAAAATTCATCGTGCTTAAAATGGATAAGAAGCAGGGGAATATTGTAGTATCAAGAAAGCTGGTATTAGAGAAATTGCATGCTGGTGAAAAAATTAAGTTTTTAGAATCTTTAAATGAAGGTGATGTAGTAGAAGGCAAAATAAAAAGCATCACTCACTACGGTGCATTTGTTGGCATTCATGAATCAGATACAGTGGGAGTTATAGATGGGCTGCTACATATTACAGATATCTCTTGGAGTAATGTAAGTCATCCATCTGCAATTTTTTCTTATGGTCAGCATATAAAAACTAAAATTATAAAAATAGATAGAGAAAATGGAAAAATCTCCCTGGGTGTAAAACAATTAGGAGACAATCCTTGGCAAGATCTAGAGTCAAAATGTCCAATTAACAGCGTACACAAAGGATGTGTAACGGGTATAAAAGATTGTGGATTCATTGTTGAGATTAAACCTGGGATTGCGGGTTTGGTACACTCATCAGAAATAACTTGGAGCAAGAGTAATTTACCAATCAGTAGTTTTGTAACAATAGGACAAGAAGTGGATGTAAAAATTCTCGGTATTGACATTATTAAAAATAAGATGAGTTTAAGCACAAAAAGGTGCGTAGAGAATCCTTGGCAAGTATTTATTGATAAATATCCTCTTGGTTCTATTGTTTCTGGTAAAGTTAAAAGCAACAATGGTTCACAAATATCTGTGACTTTTGATAATTCTGAGATATCTGAGGACGTAGAAGGAACAATTTATATGCAAAATCTAAGTTGGTCGAAAAACAATTCAGATGAGATAAAAAAGTATAATGTAGGTGATGAAATAGAAGCAAAAGTGATAAGGGCTAACGTAGATCGGACAAGAATTTATCTTGGAGTAAAGCAAATAGAGTATGATCCTCTTGAAGAACTGATAGAGAAAGTTAAAGTAGGGGATAAAATTCAGGTTACTGTAAGTAAGAGAGAGGAAAATGGTCTAATCGTTGAGGTTGAGAACAATGTAACCCTTTTAGTAGATCAAGAGCATTTACCAGAAAATAAAAAGTTTTCTATATCAGAAAAAATACAAGTTGAAGTAGTAGGTGTTGAAAAATATAATATAATATTATCTGCCAAATAACTTCTTGTGCTTCATATAAATGGCAACGAAATCTGATATAATAGCAAAAGTGGCAAAAAAACACCTTTTGTTAGATAAGGTCATTATAGCAGACATAGTTGATAGTTTCTTTCGAGTGTTTTCAAACACGTTGAAATATCATAATAGAGTTGAAATCAGGGGGTTTGGTTCTTTTTCAATTAGAAGCTATAACTTGAAAGAAGCAAGTAATTTGACGTCACAGAAGGTTGCAAAACATCAATACTTTAAAACTTATTTTCGTAGCAGTAAAAAGTTATCCCTCTTGATAAATGAATAAAAATCTATATTGTAATTTTGAAAGTTGTACAATATAGCATCATATGCAAGTAGTAGAAATAGTTATACATAATAACACATATAAAATATCTTGCGAAAGTAAAAAGAAGGACCATTTATTACAACTTGCTAATAGCTTCAACAAGCTAGTTAGCTCCATATCTCAAAGAACTGGAGGTAAGGGCTCAGATGCATTAAATTTCTTACTTGCAGCATTGACTCTCGAAGATAAAATTTTAGAATTAACAAAGCGATTAGACGAAATAAATCAAGAATGCAAAAAGTATAGGGAGGAAAAAAGAGTAGAATATGCTGAAGTATTAGATAGGGTAAACAAGATTATTGGGTGCATAAGTGATTAAAGCAAGCAATCAAATCGACTACCTCACTACTCAAATCAGGGGGGAGAAGTTTCTTACGAGTGATGTAACAATATAATTCGCAATCATCAAGATCAACTATTTTTTCGTATTCAATTAGTTCACTTAAGGAAAATTTATCAAGATATTTCAATGCAAAATGCCCTAAAAGTATATCAGTTTCTTTACAACCCCTATGCCAACTCCTATACATCAGTTTTCTTCTTAATAAGGAGATATCTATCATTGTCATTAAACTTTTTTTTAATTTAAAGACTAAACTAAATACTTGTCAAGCAAGGCGCATTTTAATATACTCAACGTTTGATTAAGATTTAAAACATAGGTGGAATTAATTTCTCATCAACTTAGCGCTGGAATATATTATTTTTTATCGTTTTCTTTAATAATTTCTATCATAGTATTCGTGCATGAATGTGGGCATTATATTGTCGCTAAAGCATGCAAGGTTAAAGTTGAATCTTTTTCTATAGGCTTTGGTCCTGAAATTTTTGGTTTTAACGACAAGTCTGGAACTAGATGGAAATTAAGTGCCTTTCCATTGGGTGGCTACGTTAAAATGTTAGGGGATACTAATGCAGCAAGCGTTCCTGTTGATCAACAAAAATTAACTGAAGAAGAAAAATTATACTCATTCCATACAAAACCTCGATATCAAAAAGCAGCAATAGTTTTTGCAGGGCCTTTTGCAAACATGATATTTACCGTTATAGCTTTCACAATATTTTTCAGCGTGGCAGGTTATTATCGTACTCCACCAGTAATTGGTAATGTAATTGAAGAAAGTGCAGCAAAGCAAGCTGGCCTATTACCAGGTGACACTATTACACAGATCAATGAGTACAAAATAAAATACTTTGAAGATATTTCACGCGTGATAATGTCCAATCCTGAAACAAGAATAGAAATTAAGTATAGCAGAAATAACGAAGAGTACAGAACTATTCTAACTCCGTTTACAGTTGAGGATAGAGATGTCTTTGGTAACATAATAGAAAGAAAAACTATAGGAATTACCTCAATTAATATGATAGGGTTAAAACAGTCATCTTTTCTTGGAGCTGCTAGCCTATCAGTGAATGAAACCTACCACACTATGTGTTTAACAATCAAAGCACTCTTTCAAATTGTTGTTGGTAAAAGGAGTATAAATGAAATAGGTGGGCCAATAAAAATTGCAAAATATTCAGGGCAATCAGCTAAAAAGGGACTTATGATGGTTCTATATTTTATGGCAATTATTTCAGCTAATTTAGCTGCAATTAACTTGCTGCCAATACCACTACTAGATGGTGGGCATTTATTTCATTATATTATAGAAGCAGTTATACGTAGAGATTTGAGTTTGAAATATCAAAAATATGCAGTCACTTTTGGTGCTACCATACTGTTTTTGTTGATGGCAGTTGCAATCACAAATGATATTAGGCATCTTTTTTAAGATACATATGAAAAAGTTATTTCACATACTAATAATAATACTTATTTCTTTTCCCACTCTACTTGTTGCTCTAGAAAATAAAGAAAAAGTACAGATAAAAAATATTAAGTATATTGGCAATGAGCGAGTAAGTGATCAAACAATAAGGTTTTATACAAAATTAGAACCAGGTAGTCATGTAAATGATGATGATGTAGATTCAATTATAAAAGATTTATATAAAACAAAGTTATTTGCTAGTATTAACGCCTATATCGATGATGAAAAAAACTTAGTAGTAAAAATTCATGAGAATCCATTGATTAACAAAGTAATATTGAAAGGCAATAAGTTATTTAACAGTAAAGAGTTGCTAAATAACGTTATCCAGTCAAAATCACTAACTATTTTCACTGAAACAAAATTACAAAACGATTTAATAAATCTAGCTACTCTTTATAGGAACAGTGGTAAAATTGGTGTTAAAATTGCATATGAGCTAGATAAGCTTGGTAGCAATAGGATAAACCTAATTTTTAAGATAAAAGAAGGAAGAACGTCTAAAATTAAGGGTTTACGATTCATAGGTAATAAAAACTTTTCAGCAAATGAGCTAGAGCAAGTTATCAAAAGGCATAGCAATGATATATTTAGTAAGTTATTTAGAGCCATTTTTAAAAGCGGAACTCATTATTCACCTCAATATCTACTGATTAACACAGAACTGCTTGATCGCTTCTATTCATCTAAGGGATATATTCAAAATAATATCCAACCAATTGTTGAGGTTGATAATAACAACCAAATAGAGTTAACTTTTTTGATTGATGAAAAGCAGCAATACTTATTTGGAAATAATGAAGTTGATATTGAAACTGAGATTAAGGATTTAAGTTTAAGGGAAGAAATATTAGAATTTATCAAAGAGGAAAATAATCAAATATTTAATAGAGTTAAAATTAACAATACAGCAGAAAAAATAAGTAAACATTTAAACGAAAAAGGATATATATTTGCAAAAGTTAATCCAGAATATACACAACATAACAATATTGTGGATGTAACTTACAAAGTGCTACCAGGTAAAAAGATTTATATAAACCAAATTACTATTGATGGCAATGACCGCACTTTAGATAAAGTAATTAGAAGAAAACTTAGCATGGCAGAAGGCGACGCATATAACACATCTGAGATTCAAAAATCACGTAGAAAACTTATATATAGCGATTTTTTTGAAACAGTAAAAATAAATAGTTATATAGTGGATGAAAATGCAGTAAATCTTGATTTAAATGTCAAAGAAAAAAGAACTGCCTCGTTATCTTTAACAGGTGGCATGTCTCTTCCTGGTGGAGTATTTGTTAAAACCGATTTCACAGATCGTAATTTATTTGGTAGTGGTAAAGAGGTATCTTTTGCTCTTGAAAAAAGTCAATATGTTCTTTCTACTAGTATAGACGCTGTTGAAAATAATTTTAACGATTCTGATACGTCATTAGGCGTAGGTATATTTTATGAAAAACAAGATAAGCCAAACACCACTTTTGATACTTGTGACTGGGGAGGAACAGTAAAATTATCTTATAAAATTTTAGAAAATCTAACCAACTCTATTCGCTATTCTTATAAATATAACCATATACATATGGACAATAAGAGTGGAAAAGATGAGGATATCTCTGAGATAATAAGAGATCAAGAAGGTGAGTATCAGGTTTCATCAGTGGGATATACGTTATCATACAATAAACTGGATAACCTCTATACTCCTAAAGAGGGATATTTATTGCGCTTAAATCAGGATATTTCAGGATTGGGAGGAAATGTAAATTTCCTAAAATCTGAGTTTTTGTCTTTTTATACACGCCCTATACTAAGCAAAATTGATGATGATATAACGTTGCGCTTTAAAATAGCAGCAGGTCATATTTTCTCTTATACCGATAAAGAGCTAAATATTGGCCAGCACTTTTTTAAAGGTGGTAATGAAATTAGAGGATTTGACCTTTCCGGCATTGGACCAAGAGCAGAAGACAAAAATAAAAGCTCATTGGGAGGCAAAACTTATTTTAATTTAACACAGCAAGTAGATTTTCCACTATCTAAATTATACGACTATGCTGGTATCAAAGGCTCACTATTTGTTGACTACGCAACACTTTTTGGTTTAGATGAAAAGGAGATATATAGTGGAAAATATTACGATAGTAAGCTTATAAGAGTATCACCAGGTTTTGGCTTTTCAATGCCCTCTCCTTTTGGTAGACTTAGATTAGATTTTGGGTTTCCTTTAGTAAAGGAAACTTATGATATAATACCATCACCAAACGTTAAAATTTCTATTGAAGCGGGGATTTGAATGAAATATATACAGTTATTTACATCAGTCATTGCCTTAATTGTTTCCTTATTTGTAGGGTATAAGTTTGTAGGGTATCAACCTCAGAGCGCGATTAATACAAAGGCTGCCATTATTGATAGTGACAAAGTTATCAACGAATCTCTGGCTCTGCAAAATATACAACAACAAATAAAGGAGCAGAATTCTAGATTACAGCAAGAATTTGAAAATGAGTTAGAAAAATTTAAGCCATCGAAAGAAGAATTTGACCTTTTGTCAGAAGAAGCAAAAAAAGAAAAGACGGAACAATTTAGTAAGTACACTGTAAGCGTTAGGGATAATTACGCTAAGAAAATGTCAAATTTAGAAGAAAACTATAGAGAAGCAGTAGAAAGTGTCTTTAACAAAATAAAAGAAGTGGCTAAAAGAACGGCAGAAAAAAACAATGTAGATTTAGTACTATTTATTTCAAAAAAGAACCAAGTTCTATACTCTATGGATGAGGTTGATTTATCAGATGTGGTATTAAAAAATGTAAATAAGGAAATACCTGAATTTGCTTTGCAAAGCATTGAGTAGGCTTATGCAATTTAATATCAGTGATATTATAAAAATACTACCACATTCTTATCCGTTTCTCTTAGTAGATAGAGTAATAGAATGTGACCATGGTAAAAGCATAAAAGCAATCAAAAATGTGACTTTCAATGAGCCATTTTTTATTGGCCATTTTCCTGGCCATCCGATAATGCCAGGAGTTTTGATAATTGAGTCTTTAGCTCAGGCATCTGCTATATGTGTCCTCGGTAAAGAAACAATAGAAAATAAAGTTGTTTACTTTATGTCTATTGAAAACGCAAAATTCAGAAGACCAGTTATTCCAGGGGACACGTTGGTTCTTCAATCCAATATAAAAAATGCGCGTTTGGGTGCATGCAAATTTGAGTGTGTTGCATATGTTGGGGAAGAAAAAGCTGCAGAAGCAACAATCTTAGCAAGACTGCAAGATAAATAAAATCTTCATCTGCAAGAAACAGTATGTACACTGTATAGTATAACAATGCAACTGAATTTCAAAATCTCATTTTCAAACTTATACACTTGTAGTGGATTAATAAAATTAGATGAGACGTTTTTAGATTATATAAAATCGTGCGATGAAAGCTTGTTTTGTTCATTAATTGAAGCAAGAGAAAAAGCAGCTTCTTCTTTGATGTCATCCCAGTGCTTGACACTGGGATCCATAGAACAACCAATGTTGGCCTCTCAAATGACAGATAGTCAGTTAATAATAGACCTCTCATATTTACTTGATGAATTTATTGCAAAACTTTTTAATATTGGAAAAGAAGCAGAGGAGCTAAAGAAAAAGCACAACGACTTTGCTGCAATATATAAGTGTAAAAGGTTATTTGTTCAACGCTATGCATTAAAGAAGTACACTGATATAGCAGATATAGATATTGATTATGTTACCAGCAAATTAAATCGCTTTCTTGCCCTACCAACAACAGAAAAAAATTTTGCTGAGCAGGTGATGCGTTGGTTGGAAAATAAAGAGGATCACAAAGAAGAAATAGAACTTGCAGCGCAATATGCAGCGTGGAGAGTGAAAAATAAACAGAGTATACTTTTTAGTATTCACAGAAAAATTGATCACGAAAATCTCGTATCGTTCTTCAAAAAAGAAGTAGACGAAGTTGAGGTATTGTATTCAAGCAAAACAAAAAGACGACATGGTTTTGATCTGACAAGTGAAAAGGTGAGTTTGAATAAAGCATTGGATAATGCTCATTACTGCATATTTTGTCATAAGCAAAATAAGGACAGTTGTTCAAAGGGGCTAAGTAATAACGACAATACCTTTAAACAGTCCCCACTCAAAGTTGAATTGCACGGCTGTCCACTAGAACAAAAAATATCAGAAATGAATCTGGTGAAAAGCGAAGGGTACAGCATAGCAAGCCTTGCAATTGTGGTAATAGATAACCCATTATGTGCAGCTACTGGGAACAGAATATGCAATGATTGCATGAACTCATGCATATATCAGAAACAAGAGCCTGTAAATGTGCCAATGATTGAAACAAGGATTCTAGATGATGTGCTCAGTTTACCGTATGGATTTGAAATATATTCTCTGCTTAGCCGTTGGAATCCTTTAAATTTTCAGCGTCCATTGCCAAAAGGAAACACAGGAAAAAACGTCCTAGTTGTAGGGCTTGGTCCTGCGGGTTTTAATTTAGCTCATCATTTATTAAACGATGGGCATAACGTTATCGCCATTGATGGACTAAAGATTGAACCTTTGATCGATAATTTTCAGCTAATTAAAGATTTCGAGCATGAAAAACTAAGTGAACGCACAGCTGGTGGATTTGGTGGAGTAGCAGAGTATGGCATAACCTCTAGATGGAACAAAAATTACCTAAAAATCA
Source organism: Wolbachia endosymbiont (group A) of Limnophora tigrina (assembly GCF_964263225.1). Classification (NCBI taxonomy): domain Bacteria; kingdom Pseudomonadati; phylum Pseudomonadota; class Alphaproteobacteria; order Rickettsiales; family Anaplasmataceae; genus Wolbachia; species Wolbachia endosymbiont (group A) of Limnophora tigrina. The sequence continues at coordinate 1,347,461 of NZ_OZ181654.1, read as the reverse complement.
TTAGACTTTTGCTGGAAAGACGTGAGAATTTCGCACTTTATGGAGGTATTCGTTTTGGTGGCACGATTAATGTTGATGACGCGTTCAACTCGGGTTTTGATCACATCGCCCTAGCACTTGGCTCTGGCAAGCCACGAATGATCAAAATAAAGAATATACTAGCTCGTGGAGTGCGTATGGCATCTGACTTTCTTATGTCGTTACAACTGACTGGCGCTCTTAAATTTGATTCTATAGCAAGTCTGCAAGTTCGTATGCCGATAGTTGTAATAGGGGCTGGGCTTACTGCGATTGACACTGCCACTGAAGCTTTAGCGTATTATCCAATTCAAGTAGACAAATTTCTACTTCGTTATGAGATATTAGTTGATAAGTATGGAAAGGACTGTGTTGAAAAAGATTGGACAGAAGAAGAGCACGAAATTGCGAATGAGCTCATATCGCACGCAAAGTTGATCCAAGCAGAGCAAGAATTAGCAAAAAAAGAAAGTAGAGAAATAAAAATATTAGAGTTAATGCAGAGTCTTGGGGGAGTGAAAGTTGTATATAGAAAAGAGCTGAAAGACTCGCCAAGTTATCGATTAAATAGCGAAGAGGTGCAAAACGCATTATCAGAAGGGATTTACTTTATTGAAAACTTAGAGCCAGTTGAAGTTGTGACAGATAAATATAACCATGCTGAGTCAATAAAACTGATAGACACAAAATCCGGCGAAATCAAACGTATAAAAGCACGTTCTATTTTTATAGCAGCAGGTACTGAGCCAAATACAGTTATTGCAACAGAAGATAAAAAGCATTTTAAATTAAGTAATGGGTATTTTACTCATTTGAATTCATCAGGAAAAGAAATAGACCCAATATTTTCTCCTAAAATGCAAAATAAAGATAGAATATTAGTGTATAAGCAAGGCAATAAAACAATCAGCTTTTTTGGTGATCTTCACCCTTCGTATAGCGGCAGCGTCGTGAAAGCTATGGCAAGTGCTAAGAACGGCTACCCTATTATTTCTCAGCTTTTGAGTGGAGTGATCCAAACAGCTAATCAGCCAGCGTCACGCGCTGGAGTGACGCTGTTCCGTCAAGCTAACAAAGAATTCTTTAATAGAATCAAAGAGCAATTCACTGCAAAGGTTATAAAAGTTCAATATTTAACAGACAAAGTTGTGGAAATAGTGATCAAAGCACCACTTGCGGCAAAGAATTTTAAACCTGGACAATTCTTTAGGTTGCAAAATTTTGAAACCAATAGCAGAAAAACTCACCTCACTATGGAAGGTATAGCAGTAACCGGCACTGAAGTAGACAAAAAAAAAGGATTTATTTCTACTATTGTGCTTGAAACTGGCGGTTCCACTAATTTATGTAAATGTTTTAAAAAAGGTGAACAAATAATTCTTATGGGTCCAACTGGCAGTCCTACTGAGATTGGTTAAACCTATTTTGTACTAATTATACCATAATGTATATTATTTATTAATAAATCTATACTATAATAATGATTTTTATTAAGGTAGTATTATGACACATGAGTTAATATTCAAACTTCCAAAAGAAAGCTACTCTATAGCTATAGGACCATGTTCTGCAAAAAGTAGAAAGTGTAAGGAGTTTATAGCAAAAAACGAAGACGTAGGTATGAAATTTCTTATTTCTACTAAAGATGATACTGGCAAAACAGGAAAAATGTCCCTTTGTAAAGATAATAACGGTCAAGATGAGTGTACAACATCCTACACAGTTCAATCTCCAGTAATTTATAATGATCTTTTTAATGATAGCTTTAGCTACGTAAGTGTTCTTTCGGATCATGATAAAGGACATTTAACTAGGATGCGCAATGAATTCGATAAATATAATATTGATTACAAAGTTATGGATGACGGTAAAACACAGAATGTGCTGTCAGAGGATTTTATGATCTAATTTTCATTATACAGCTACTAAAGAGCTTTCTTGATTCCAGTGTCCGCTACTCGAATGCCGTCATTACAGTACTTGATACAGGGATCTATAGCTAAAACAATTTAAGATTCCGCTACGTGTTAGTGGAATCTATGCTGAGACACCGCGGCGGTATCTAAAAAAAGCGTTAAAGACTAGATTAGCAAAGAATTCTTTAATAGAATCAAATATTGCGAAGAGCATAAAAGTCGAATGAGTGCATTGAAAACTGGCAGCTCCATTAGATTTATGCAGATACTTAAAACAAAGAAAGTAAATCACTCTCAACTAGCAGACTTACTGAAGTTCTGGATATTGAATTGATGCCAAATTTTATTTCAAAAAGTAAATAATTTACTAACGCTCGTGCACAAATTAAAAATAAATTATGCACGAGTGTAGCACTGTGAATTAGGAGTGCTATATTAAAGCTATCGGTCAGATTAGATTAAAAACCTAATCTGACCGGTTTCTCTATAACCTTCTAAACCCTGATATAATTATATGGTAATTAGCTTAACTAGTGGTTAATATGCAAATTGATTTTATTTGTATGTTGATGTAGCATAAACCATACTGTTTTACATCATTGTGCAACTTTATAAATTTTTATTGCTATTTCTATTGACTACATTAATAGTGATAGTCCTAATATTACCTGAAAATTTAGGTACTACACTGAATTGCTCTCATCCAGTTCTAAATTTTGATTTATCTTTTCGTATCGTACTAATATCTTTTTTATCAGTTGCATTTTTAGCTGTTCTACCAACACAAAATTTGACTTTTTCAGAGATGCTATCTTTTTTTGCTTATACTACCTGCTCACTCTGTGCAATTTTATCCAAGCAGATAATGTTGGTTATAATATTCTTTGAATTAATGACCATCAGTGCATTTTTTATTATCGCAGCTAGCTGTAGAGATAGTGGATCTGCAATAAGGTACGCTTGTGTACACTTTTTGGTTGGAGTTATATTGACAGCAGGATTGGCACTTCAAAGCACTAACCTGATAATTTTGGGTTTATTGATAAACTGCGCTTGTTTTCCTTTTTCGTTTTGGGTTGTTGATGCATATCCTGCTGCATCACTACATGGCACTACATATCTCTCTTTATTTACCACTAAAGTCTCTTTTTTAGTGATGCTTTTACACACTTACACCCTATGGCAAGATTGTACTGAAATATTAGCACTTGTAGGCGCCATCACTGTAATTTACAGCATTATATTTGCTTCTCTTGAGCAAAATATTCGTAGATTTCTATGCTATAATGTTGTAGGACAAATGGGCTTGCTGATTATTGCAGGAGGTTTACTCAGCCCTTCGGAAAAGGCAACACCAATTTTGATGCTACACATAATTTTCTCTCTTGTTTATCAATCATTATTGTTTGTGGTTAGCAATGCGATTATTTCGCGGACAAAAACAATTAGTTTTAATGGAGTGGGTAAATTGATGTCAGTCGAAGGCATGTGTGCTATAATTGCGATATTCACAGTGGCTGCATTTCCTGGAACCGTTGGATTTATTAGCAAATCATACATTACAGCCGAGATTGAAGCAAGTGGTGCTAATTTAGAAGTGTATAAAAATTTATACAAGATTCTAAATTTACTGCTTTATTTAAGCGTGGGGCTCAAGTTTTTCTATTACATATTTATCGCTAAAAGCAAGTCCAAACCTTCAGAAGGGAAAGAAGGTAGAATAACAATGATTATTTTAGCATTCATATGTATAATTGCTGGCAACCCTTACTTGCCTATTTACAATAACCCTTCGATTTTCGATTTTGTGTACAACACAAAAAATATTTTGTCGCAATTTAATTTGTTATTATGTACCACTTTATTGTTTATTCCTTTACGCAAGTTATTTTACCCAAGAATAAATTTTAAAATGGATATTGATTGGATTTTTAGAGCTTTCGTACCCTATATTGTCTTGCTGTTCAATCAATTGGTCTTTAAAGTGAGAGAAATGTCTGCCAACGTACTGCAAAACTTGACTAATTCACTTACTAATTTATACTTTAATAATATTACTAAACTTAAAGAAGTGCTAAGTTATAACTCAGTAAGTTTTGTTTCAGCTTCTTCTCTCTTTTTAATGAGTATTCTACTAATGCTATTATGTTTAAATCGTTAACTGAAAGTTTAAATTCTGTATTTAGTAAACTGAGAGGAAAGTCGATCATTTCTGAAGATGATTTTAATCTTGCCATGCGTGAAATACGTATAGCTTTAATTGAAGCTGACGTTTCACTTGAAGTTGCAAAAAAATTCATCAACGACATTAAAGATAAAGTGATTGGGGAAAAAGTCATAAAAAGTGTTTCTCCAGCACAAATGATAATTAAAATTGTGCAGGATAATTTAGTTGCAGTTCTCGGATCAGAGAAAAGTGACTTAAATCTAGCAGTTAAACCCCCTGCTGTGATTATGATGGTGGGCTTACAAGGTGCAGGTAAAACAACTACCTCAGGAAAGCTTGCTTTAAAGCTAAAAAAGCAAAAGAAAAAAGTGATGCTTGCCTCTTTAGACATTTATAGGCCGGCTGCCCAGAAACAACTTGAGGTGCTGGGTAAACAGATAGACGTACAAACTTTATCTATAGTAATAAATGAGGAGCCTATTGCAATTACAAAAAGGTCACTGGCAGCAGCAAAGAACGATAATTATGATGTATTAATACTAGACACCGCAGGCAGGCTTCATATTGACAATAATATGATGAATGAGTTGAAAGCCGTAAAGGAAATAGCTTCACCTGCAGAAGTTATTTTAGTAGCCGACGCAATGATAGGCCAGGATGCGGTCAACATTGCCAAATCATTCAATGAGGTAATAGGTGTAACCGGCATTATTCTCACCCGTGTTGATGGTGATGCACGTGGTGGTGCTGCTCTTTCTATGAAAATGATCACCGATTGTCCAATTAAATTTATTGCTTGTGGTGAAAAATTAAGTGACCTCGATGATTTTTATCCCGATAGAATTGCAAAAAGGATACTTAGCATGGGTGATGTTGTATCATTGGTTGAAAAAGCTGCTGAGATTGTTGGTCAGGAAGAAATTGATAAGTTACAAAAGAAAGTAAAAAAGGGTAAATTCGACCTAAACGACCTAGTGGGAATGTTAAAAACTCTGAGTAAAATGGATGGCATTAGCAACATAATGAAATTCATCCCTAGTTCATTCACAAAAAAGCTAAGTAGCAGTGTGCCAGACGACAATAAAGTGAAAAAATATATAGCCATCATAAACTCAATGACCGAAAAAGAAAGGCAAAATCCAGATATTTTAAATGGCAAAAGAAGACTTAGAATTTCTAAGGGGTCCGGAACAAGTGTAACTGACGTTAATCTTCTAATTAAGCAGTATAATCAAATGAGCTCTATGGTGAATAAATTCAGTAAAGTTGATCATAATAAACTCAAAGAATCTGATTTAATGGATATGCTGAGCAGAAAATAAATCAGCAGGTAGTAGAATGAAATAAAATCATCAGTTGTAATTGCTGTTAAGTAGTGAAGTAACAAATTCAATAAATTTTCGCAGTTGGAATTGGCATAATAATAAAAATTGATATAAGTTACTTTAGCTATATTTAATGCGTTGTTTTATGTATCCGTTCAGCAGAGTGGTTTAAGAAACGATAGATAGAAGATTGTGAAAAGGGTTTAGCCTCCTCTGTTTCCATGTTAAGTATAACGAAATTATTTGCTCAAGGAATGAGTTTCCTCGTTCTGATTGTGTAAAATATGAATTTTTGCGATAAACGACATAATGCCGTATTTGCCGTTCAGCGTGATTATTTGTCAGCGGAGTATTTTCTGGGTCATCTAAAAATTTCCACATCATTCTTTCAGATTTCAAAATATTCTTTGCAACTCGAGACGCTCCAATTGCTTCAGGTAAGCGAGATATTTCCTTCAAATAATACCTTGTACGTTTTCGCAATTTCTTGGCACGTCTAATAAATCTTGAAACATCTATCTCATTTTTTAGTAAAGCTTTTTTCAGTGCAAATAACTCAGTGGCTACATTTCTCAAGTAACAGCCCAGAACTTTAACTTCAAATTTCCAACTATGCGCTAATCTTTCAAAATCCCTTGCTAAGTGTGCCCAACAGATTTGCCTTCTTTCATCAGCAAAGTAGTTGTATGCTGCATATCTGTCGGTTACTACCAAGCTATTACGATTGCAGCATACACTATTTTTTAAAACTTTCATTCCCCTTGACTCTGTCAACTTCACAAAACTTGCCGTATTGCTTGCAAACATCCAACACCAAGCGAGTTTACCTTTGTTATAATGGCTCGTTTCATCAATATGTAGAACTTTACTCCTACTTATCTCTTGTTCGATCTGCTCATACATTTTTTTGCATTTTGAAGCAACTCTATGTTCACTATTTGATATGCTACCGACGCTTATGTTCAAATTGAAGATATCATTTATGATGCTAGCTACTTCGCGCTTTGAATTTTTATAAAACCCACTGAGTGCTGCAACTACTGACTTAACCCTTGGGCCAAATGTATCTGGCGTAACACCCTCTGGTAACTTGCTACTTCTTCTTTTTCCGCATCTCTGACAACGGCCATGTTCCAACTGATATTCCATTACATAAGCCTTAATCTCCGGAAGATCTACTTTCTGATGAATATAAGGTTTTTCGCATATTGCAATCTTCCCTCCGCATTCGCAAGTAGGTGACAACTCTATCTTTATCACCTCATCTGCTTCCATTTTAGCACGATAATTACCCTTATGCCCAACTTGACCACCAATCTTTCTTTCGCTTTTTGGCTTTTCCTTTTTCATTTTGTATAATTCTTTTGAATTGGGAATTGATGAGTTTTTTGAATTTAAACCTAGCCTTTCCTTTAATTCAGCGTTCTCTATCTTTAAAGCCTCATGCTCTGCTTTTAAACTTTCATTCTCTCTTTCCAATCTTTCTATTTTTGCTTCTAACTTTTCTATTTTTTGCTGTAAATTTTTGCAGAGTTCTAAAAGGTTTACCATATTACCTCATATTTACCCTATGATTATCTTTATTATCTTGCTTTGTCTACCTTATTTTGCCGCTCTGCTGAACGGACACAACAGAACGACAATTGTCAGTAGCTCAAGTTAGGGTAGATATGGCATTCACAATATCGTTTGTAAACCTATAGCTATATATAATGAATGAATTTTTTTATATATTCGTTATTAGTATTTTGTATTTCTTGGACAGTTCCGTGGTAGATAATATTCCCTTCGTATAATACTGCTATTTTATCAGCTATTTTAAATGCACTATGAATATCATGTGTAATCGTGATAATTGTAGGGTTAAAGTCTTTAGATAATTTTATTATTATCTCGTTTACCATATCTGACATAATTGGGTCCAATCCTGAAGTTGGCTCATCCAATACAATAATTTCTGGATTGTGCGCAATCGCCCTTGCAAGTGCTACTCTTTTTTTCATTCCGCCTGATAGCTCGATTGGAAACATATCTGCTATGCTTTCCTCCAGTCCAACATCATTTAACTTCTCGATTGCTAGCTGTTTTGCCTCCTTTTCGCTGATATTAAAGCGCTTTTTATAATTAAAAGATATATTTTCCCACACTGTAACGTAGTCAAATAAAGCAGAATTTTGAAATAAGACTCCAAATTTATTTTTGCTTTCACTATTTATTTTAATAGACCCTGAGTCTGGTTTTAGCAATCCAATGATTATTTTTGTTAATACAGATTTACCACTTCCTGAGCCGCCAAGTATGACTAATGATTCCCCCTTCGATATATTAAAACTTATGTTGTTTAATATCGTTCTATCATCAAAAGACAAGCTTAGGTTCAATATTGATATTATGGGGCTATACATGTATCAAAGTAATCAAGTAGTTTGCTAAAATGATCAATATGGACGAAAAAACAACAGTTGATGTTGTAGCAACACCTACTCCTCGTGCACCTTCTCTACAATGGTAACCGTAATAACAACTTGAAACAGAAATTATAGCCCCAAAAGCAGTCGCTTTCATTAGCCCAACAACAAAATCGTTTATATTAAAGAATTGAGCTGTATATTTTATGTATATATTTAAATTGTGGTTAAATTCAAAGACTGCGGTGACATACCCTCCAAATATTCCTATTAGATCTGCACATACTGTAAGTATTGGAAATACTATAACTGACGCTAGAATTCTTGGTGCAATTAAATATTTGAAAGGATTGATGTCCAAAGTTGTAAGTGCATCTATTTGTTCAGTGATGCGCATCGTGCCAATTTCTGCTGCAATTGAGGACCCAACCTTTCCTACCATTATTAAGCTAATCAAAACTGGCCCTAACTCTTTAATGATAGTGATCGTAACAAGCTTAGGTACTACTTGTTCTTGATTAATCAATAGACCACTTAAGCTACTTTGTAAAACTATCACCGCTCCTATAAAAACTCCAGTGAGCCCAACAATTGGTAAAGAGAAAAAGCCTATCTCTATAATTTGTTTTGCTACATTGCTAAAATAATACGGTGGCACAAAGCAGTGGTATAGAGATTGAATAAAAAACACAAATGCGTTACCAAGCCTCAACAGAAAGTTGATAAAGCACCTACCGATTATTCTAACACTGTTTACATCAAAGGAACTCACTTTGCATTTATCTTAGCTAAAAATTAGTTTTACTGATTTTATTAAAATTTTTATTAACTCTATCGCAGAGTATAGTCAAGATATATCTTAAGTTCAATATACTTTGATCAAAATGCTTGAGTTTAAGTTTATAAGACTGAATTGTATAAGAAAACCTTACTTATTTCGCTATTTACTTCTTGTAAAAAACATGCTACTAATAAATTGTGTTATATAATTGAATTGGAGTAAGTTTTGGCAGTTCCGAAGAGAAAAAAGTCAAAGTCAAGGCGTAATATGCATCGTTCTCATCATACTATTAAGCCTAAGAATATTGTGGTATGTGCAACAACTGGAGAATTCATGTTGCCTCACAACATAGCAGTTGACAATAGTTACAAAGGAAAACGTGTTTTCATTAAACAAAAGGCGGAGTAACTCATGATATGTTACCCACGGTCAACAACAACATAGTTATCGCACTTGATGCTATGGGAGGGGATTTTGCACCTCTTTCCGTAATTCAGGGTGCTAGTTTTTTCTTGGATAATCTTGTTGATCCAGGTGTTGAAGTTTTTTTTCATATTTATGGAGATCAGAAAGAAATATCTCCTTTGCTTTCAAAATACAAAAAAGTAATCGATAACTCCGAATTTACCCATTGCTCTGATAATGTTCTTCCAAATGATAAACCCTCTTTTGCACTGAAACATCGCAAAGATTCAAGTATGAAGGCAGCTGTTGAAGCAGTGAAAAAAGGTAAAGCTTTTGGAATGGTGTCTTCAGGCAACACTGGAGCATTGATGGCTATCTCCAGATTTATTTTAGGAACATTACCCAATATCTATCGTCCTGCTATTGCATCTGTCTGTCCAACTAAGACAAAAAGCTTTGCATTGCTTGATCTTGGTGCAAATGTTGACTGTAATACTGACTCATTATTTCAATTTGCATTAATGGGGAGTATATTTGCAAAAATAGCATTAAAAGTTGAAAATCCTGAAGTCGCTTTGCTAAACATTGGTACAGAAGAAGTGAAAGGTACTGACTCAGTAAGAGGAGCTTTTGAGTTACTCAAAAATGCTCCAAGTATTAACTTCAAAGGATATATAGAGGCAAGTGAATTTTTAGATGGTAATATAGACGTAATTGTTGCTGATGGTTTTGTTGGTAATGTAATGCTCAAGACAGCTGAGGCAACTGCTGGTACTTTTATCAGTCTAATAAAACAGGAAGTATTTAATTCATGGATGACAAAAATGCTTGTCGGCATATTGTTGAAATCCAAGCTAAATAAAGCATTAGAGCGTTTTAATCCTAAAATTAGAAGTGGAGCTATGTTTTTAGGGCTAAATGGTATCATTATAAAGAGCCACGGAAATTCTGATGCTATTTCTTTTGCTCACGCTATAAAATTTGCAGTAAATGCAATCAGTGAAAATTTAAACCAGAAGATAATTAACGGGGTAAGTCATATTGAATAAAAGTTTCATATTGAGCACTGGTTCTTATCTACCAAAAAAAATTTTGAGTAATAACGAAATTGCATCGATAGTTGAAACAAACGATGAATGGATAAGGCAAAGAACAGGAATAGTTCAAAGACATATAGCAGATGAAGGAGAACTAACGTCAGATTTAGCTGTTAATGCAGCGAAAAATGCTATAGAAAAAGCGAAAATTTCAATAGATGAAATTGGTTTGATCATAGTTGCAACAACAACACCTGACAAAACTTTTCCTAGCTGTGCAACGATTATACAAAGTAAATTAAAGTGTAAAAACGCATTTGCTTTTGATGTACAGGCAGCATGCTCTGGTTTTATATATGCAGTTACAGTTGCTGATTCACTTATAAAGTCTAACGATAGAATTAAATACGCGCTTGTTATTGGTGCTGAAATAATGTCTAGGATTGTTGATTGGGAAGATAGGTCAACTTGTGTACTCTTTGGTGATGGTGCTGGTGCAGTGATAATGAAATCAGAAATGAGTAGCAGTAGCATTATATCAACAAACTTACACTCTGATGGCAATGTGGACTTATTATGTACAAACGGAGGAATATCCTCTACTCGTGATTCTGGAAAGATACTTATGAATGGAAGAGAAGTGTTTAAACATGCAGTAGAGAAATTAACAGCCTCAGTAGAGGAAACTCTAAAATGCAATAGTTTGAAGATTACTGATATTGACTGGCTCATTCCCCATCAAGCAAACATTCGCATTATTGAAGCAGTAGTAAAGAAATTAGATTTTCCTATAGAAAAAGTAATTAATACAGTTGATAAGCATGCAAACACCTCAGCAGCGTCAATTCCACTAGCCTTAGACTATGCAGTACAAGAATCAAAAATAAAGTCAGGAAATCTGATATTGCTGATTTCAATAGGTGCAGGTTTAGCCTGGGGTTCTGTGTTACTGCGCTATTAGACTTCCTATTACCCACGCTTCTTTTTTCTCAATTTTATCGTTACATGCTGTACTGACAAAGTTTTGAGATATTATCACAAACATTATATTCACAAGAAATACTTGACTTCACGTGTACTAAGAAGCATTTTATATATGATGTGTGCCCGTAGCTCAGTTGGATAGAGCAACAGCCTTCTAAGCTGTGGGTCGTAGGTTCGAATCCTACCGGGCACATTCTTCTATCAATGCTTTCTATAAATTTTCAAGTATTCTGGTACCACATTTTCAATTGCTAGTGGTCTAATTTTCATTGTTTCGAGATCATCTGACTTTTCGATTGAACTACTCATCATAACTTTCACCTGATCTCGAGTAAGTATAGGGCTTGCATCTCCAGTTATAGGTTTTAACAGCACAGAAACAACTTTACTTTCTAAGAAAAAGGCTATCAATCTTGCCATTGGAAAAGGTACATTGATCAGTAGACACTTTCTGTTAGTCACATTCAGAATAAACTTTAATAAGCTTTTAAAAGAGTAAACTTTTGATCCACCTATATTATAAATTTTTTTATCTTGCTTATTAAAGCTGATAATACGGTATACCACTTCAGCTAAGTTTGTTACACATATCGGCTGAAACTTCGTTATTCCACTACCGATCAACGGCAAAAAAGGAAGAATTGTTGCTAATCTTGCAAATTTATTAAAGAAATTATCTTCTTTACCAAATACAAGACTGGGCTTAATTATCATTGCTCCTTGAAACGCCGAAGCTACAGCTTTCTCACCTTTCAATTTACTTTGGGCATATTTTGATAACTTATCATTTTCTATTCCCATGGCAGAAAAATGTATCATCATGGATACATTTTTTATTTGCGCAGCTTTTGCTATTCTTTCAGCTATTCCAACATGAACTGTATAGAAATCGTATTTTCTTTTTTCATATAATATTCCTACTAAGTTTATAACAACATCACACCCCTCCATACTTTCTAAAATTGATTTTTCATTAAAAAAATCTCCTTCAAGTATTGATATTTGCCCTAAGTTGCCACATAACTTTAGACAAGCAGCTTTTTCCTGATCACGAGTAAATATTCTTATTAAATACCCCGCCGCTGCCAAGCGTCTTACGATGTGTTTTCCTATAAATCCCGTTCCACCAAAAATAACTATACGTTTTATCACAGTTAAAACTTCCAATAACTTAACTTTAAATTAATACAATAGTTTTATTTAATATTCTATTGTGAATTCCTGCACTATAAGGTCCATTCTCATTCCATGAGAACCTTTAACTAAAATTACATCATTACCTTGAACAATATTAGCTAAATTACTTTTCAATTGGTTAGAATCATCGAAATGCATGCCTTTTATATTCTCCGGTAAAAGTTTATTCAATTCTAACATAAATTTACCAACTGTATGAACTTTATTCACATTTTGTTCTACTATAGAGTCAAGCAATTCTGTATGAAATACTATGCTTTCATTACCAAGTTCTAACATATCGCCGAGTAGTGCCACTTTTCTTAAATTAGAATATGTACCTAAAGTTCTTATTGCAGCCTTCATTGAAGTAGGGTTAGCATTATAGGAGTCGTTAATCAAATGTACTAATTTTCCATTGTATTTAGCTTGATGAACATTACCTCTACCTTCTGTTACAGTAAAATTCTCAAGTGCTAGTGGTAATTTCGATAAATCAAGTCCTAGACTTTGCACAACTGCTGTCACAACTAATGCAGAGTATGTAAAATGCTCACCCCGCAAACGTAAATTACAGTTTATAATTTGACCGTTGTGCGGTTTAATTTTTAAATTTATACCGCTATCGTTTCTTATTAGGTCTAACAAACGAACAGTAGCACTTTCATTCTTACCAAAGCTCACTACATTTCTGTCAGCATTTGATAAAAGATAATCATAATGTTTATTATCCTTGTTCAAAATCAAAGTACCATTATTTTTCATACCACATAGGACTTCTAACTTCGCTTGCGCAATATCAAGTAGAGATGAAAAATTTTCAACATGCGCAGGTTCGATGTTGGTAATAACTGCAATATCCGGATTGCTAATCTTCGATAGCTCTTTTATCTCACCAGCTCTATTCATTCCCATTTCAAGGATTAAGTACTGGCAGTTTTTTGGGACTTTTAGAATAGTAAAAGGTAATCCTATATTATTATTCAAGTTATCTTTGTTTGCATAAGACGCTCCATATTGCGATAGAACAGTGTGCAGCATGTCCTTTGTAGTCGTTTTCCCGACACTACCTGTAATTGTAATAACTTTAGCATTAACAAGAACATTTCTAATGTAATATGATGCCATATTATGCAAAGCTTTTAGAGTATCTTGCACAATAATTAGAGGAAAATTTCTATATTTATCTTCGCTTACTACCGCAGCAACAGCTCCTTTTAAAAATGCTTCATGTAGAAAATCATGCCCATCAAATTTCTTTCCCTTGAGAGCAATAAATAAATCGCCTTTTTTTATGCTTCTTGTATCCGTTGAAATATTTGAGCTATATACCGAATTACAAACACCCTCCCCTCTTCCGCCAGTAGCATCGATAATATTATTTGCGTTCCATTTTAACATAATTTATCTTTAAAGATAATTTGAACAAGAAAAGCAGCAAAAATACTACATACTTTGGTAATGTACAAATAATGATTGCTATCTCTATAATTTCATCTTATAATAGATATACAAGCTTAAATATTTTCGTCTATAATTGGGTGTATTTTACTATCTGATTGTAGAAAGTGACTTGGAGGTATGTATGGCAAAAGATGAGTCAAATAAAAAGTCTATTTTGGCTAAGATAAAAGGCGTGTTTTTTCTTGTGCCTAAAGCACTTATTTATCCTATAAAGAAACCGTTTGCTTCAATTGATGAAATGAAGCATGATGCTAAAGTTTCATTAAAAAAGGCTGTGAGTGATGTACCTAAAGAAGAAGAGAAATATGACCCACCTATAAAAACCACAGAAGCTAGTAAGTACCTTGGCATACAAATAACAAAACAAGAAAAAGGTAAGGTAAGTTTTTTAGCGTCAAGAACTTTAACGGAGGATATACCTTACTTGAGTCCAGAGAAATTAGATAAAATAAGGAAAGATCTGCCAAATATAACTATTTTTAGAGAAGAAAACAAAATTGTAATTGAAGTTGATGTTGAGAAGATTATCCAAGAAATAAAAGATAAAAATCCAGGTATAGATGAAAAAGTAATGAAAAAGTACGCTCTTGAAGAAATTTATAATAAAATTGATTATGATCTCAAAAATTTGGCAAAAATTACTGGTGGAGAGTTTAAAGTTCACACAGACCGAAAGTTGCTGTATGATATTGCAGAAAAGTTGTATAGTGGATACGATAGTAAAAAGCAACAGTCACAAGAAGTTATAAGGTCTATAGGTAAAGAAAAGTCATCAGAGAAAATTTTAAATAATTGGCAAAAAGCTATTAAACAAGATTTTGAAAGTTGCGAAAGCATAAGAGGTAGGGGGAAATAAATTATGGAGAGTGTTATGAAAGAAGTTAAAATAGAGGAAAGGTATCATAGCCTAACTGTTCCTGGAGATATGTATCATTTACAACCAGAAGTTATTGCTGCAAGAAGGGCAAAAAGAATAGAAACGTTTTCAAAAAGACACCAAATGGACTATGGGTCAGTTTTGCGTGGACAAGATATACAACTAAAAGATGTTTCAAGTCTTGAAGATGCTTCTAGCGAAGCAGCAATAAGCCCACCTTCTACACCAAATCATAAGCAAAATAGAAGAGGACCAGGAATTTAATAAAGTATGGGTAGTACAGCTTATGATGACACTAATATTTTTGCTAAGATATTAAGAGGTGAGTTGTCTTATGAGGAAATACATAAAAATGAAAATGTGCTAGCTTTTCGTGATAAGTATCCTGATGCACCAGTTCATATTCTAGTTATACCAAAAGCTCAATACGTTTCATACGATGATTTTGTTCTGAAAGCTTCCGAAGAGGAAATAGTAAGTTTTTTTAAAACTGTTAGAGAAATAGCACATAAATATAACTTAGAAAAAACAGGATATAGATTAGTTACTAATCACGGTAAAGATGGAGAGCAAGTTATACCGCACTTTCACATACATATTTTAGGTGGTAAAAGATTAGGAAAGCATGTAAATTCATAGTGTTATATGTTTTTTAAATGAGTGAATATTTAACCATATTAATTTTTATCTGTGTATCAATTGTAGTATCCTTTACTTTAGGTGTATTACCTATGTTTCTTGCAGTCAGTAACCCAGATGGTGAAAAGCTTTCTACATATGAGTGTGGCTTTAATCCTTTATCAAGAGCCAGAAAAAGTTTCGACATAAAATTTTACTTAGTTGCAATATTGTTCATAATATTCGATTTAGAAATTGCTTTTCTTTTCCCTTGGGCCGTTTCTTTATCTAAAATAAGCTATTGCGGATTTTGGTCTATGATGATATTCCTTGCAATACTTACTATAGGCTTTATTTATGAGTGGTGTAAAGGTGCGTTGGAATGGGAATAAATTTATCTAATGGCGACTGGAATCGTTACAAAAAAGAAGGTTTTCTTATCACTAAATTTGGCGATTTAATAGATTATATAATGAACTGGGCAAGGTCTGGTTCATTGTGGCCAATGACATTTGGTCTTGCATGTTGCGCAGTAGAGATGATGCACACTGCATCCAGTCGTTATGATCTTGATAGATATGGCATAATCTTTCGTGCAAGCCCAAGGCAAGCAGATGTTATGATTGTTGCTGGCACGTTAACTAATAAAATGGCAGCAGCATTGCGTAAAGTTTATGATCAAATGGCAGATCCCAAATACGTCGTCTCTATGGGAAGTTGTGCAAATGGCGGTGGCTATTATCATTATTCTTACTCAGTAGTCCGTGGTTGCGATAGAATTGTGCCAGTTGATGTGTATGTTCCTGGATGCCCTCCAACTGCTGAGGCGTTGCTATATGGAATGCTATGTCTACAAAATAAAATAAAACGAACTAAAAATATATAGCATGGATAAAACTGCAAAATACATACAAAAAAAGACTAAATGTGAATGTATTCAGAAAAATGATGGCACTATTGTAATATATTCAGCTTTGAATGACATTGAAAATCACTTACTCTTTCTACGTGATGATGAAAAGTGTAGGCTTGAATTATTAGTTGACGTTTTTGGAGTTGATTACCCAGATAGAGAAAAACGTTTCGAGCTAATATACAATTTGCTCAGCGTTGTACACAATATCAGAGTGCACATAAAGCTTCAGTTATGTGAAGGTGATATACCTCTAAGTGTAGCAAAGATATTTAACGCAGCTTCGTGGTTTGAGCGTGAAGTATTTGATATGTATGGAATAGAGTTTTCTGATCACCCAGATTTACGTAGGATTTTAACGGATTATGGATTCAAAGGTCATCCAATGTTAAAAGATTTTCCTCTCACTGGCTACGAGGAAGTAAGATACGATATAGAGGCAAAAAAGGTTGTATATAATCCTATAGACTTACCACAAGATTTTCGTATGTTTGACAGCTTATCCCCTTGGGAAGGTAGTAAAGCCACAAAAGTAAATATAAAGGAGTAGAAAATGACAGCACAAAGAAAAAAAATATCTTTGATTGGTGCAGGAAATATCGGTGGGACTCTTGCCCATATGATTGCACTAAGAGAGCTAGGAGATGTTATTTTGCTTGATGTAAGCGATGGAATACCACAAGGTAAAGCGCTTGACATTACAGAATCATCTCCTATTGATCGATCTAATGTCAATATTACTGGTACAAATAGGTATGAAGATATAAAAAACTCTGACGCAATTATAATAACTGCTGGCATTGCCAGAAAACCTGGAATGAGCAGAGATGACCTTCTGCAAACTAATGCTGCAGTAATGAAAGAGGTTGGGGAAAATATTAAAAAACATTCTCCAAACGCATTTGTAATAGTGGTTACCAATCCTTTAGATGCTATGGTTTCAGTAGTATACAAATCTTCAAGTCTGCCAACTAATATGATTGTTGGTATGGCAGGAGTGCTTGACTCTGCTCGTTTTCGTTATTTTCTTGCAAGTGAGTTAAATATTTCTGTCGAAGATGTATCTGCTTTTGTGCTTGGAGGACATGGTGACACTATGGTACCACTAATCAATTATGCTTCAATTGCTGGCATTCCACTTACCCAAATCATTGAGATGGGTTTGATTACGCGAGGAAAAGTTGATGAAATAGTTGAGCGCACTCGTAATGGTGGAAAAGAAATAGTTGATCTACTTAAATCTGGATCTGCATACTATGCTCCTGCATCTTCAGCCATAAGTATGCTAGAATCATACTTAAAAGATAAAAGGCGTATATTACCATGCGCTACTTATCTTAATGGTGAATATGGTGTGAAAGACTTATTCATTGGTGTTCCTACTATTATTGGCAAAAATGGAGTTGAGAAAGTTCTAGAAGTTAAAATGAACGATAGTGAACAAGAGATGTTTTATAAATCTGTAAGTGCAGTAAAAGAGCTCTGTCAGCTAAATTAATTGCCCTATAGAATTTCTTTGAGCTCAAGCTTCGAAAACAGTCTAAAAAAATTATTTGTAGTTATTTTTGCTACTTGTTCCGGCGATTCATTCCATAATTCTGCTAAACAATTCACAACATATTTCACCATTGCCGGTTCATTTTTTCTTCCTCTGTAAGGCTCAGGAGATAGATAAGGTGCATCAGTTTCAACTAAAACACGCTCACGTGGCACATTTTGTGCAATTTCTCTTAGTAAGTTCGCATTTTTAAAAGTAATAATTCCAGAAAATGAAATGTATAATCCCAAGTCCATAGCCTTATAAGCAAGCTCTTTAGAAGAAGCAAAGCAATGCATTACTCCACTAAAAGCGTCCTTCTTCATTTCTGAATTTAAAATATCAATCATCTCACTATCAGCATTTCTAGTGTGAATAACTAAAGGTAATCCTGTTACTTTTGCCGCTTCTATATGTGATGCAAAACTTTTTTTTTGATTGCTTTTATTATCAGATTTATAAAAATCTAATCCGGTTTCACCGATACTAATTACCTTTTTGCCCTTAGTAAATTCAATCAATTCATCAGCATTTATACATTCACCTTTTTCCACATTAGTATCAAGCGGATGTATACCAACGGAGCAGTAGACTTGATCATAGGATGAAGAGATTTTTAATAATTTAGGGATATCATTAATGCTTATACATATGTTATGCAAAATTCTCACACCATTTTGCTCTGCTCTTGAAATTACCTTTGGTATTTCATCATAAGAAAAATAAATTAGATGACAATGAGAATCAACTATCATAAATAGATCCTTTTATGATAGAAGAAAACTCTTCTATCACTTTTTTATAAACTTCTTTTTTGAACGGTATGGCACTGGCTACCAAATCATCCACATTTTGCCAACGCCACTCTTTGAACTCTGGATGATCAGTATAGTTAATATTAATATCCTTATCCTTCCCACAAAATTTCATTAAGAACCACCTTTGCTTTTGGCCAGAATATCTCCCATTCCAGCATGTTGGTATAACTTCCTCAGGTAAGTTATAGTGTATCCACTCTTTATTTTTAGCCACAATTTCTGCTTTATCAGTACCAACTTCTTCCAATAGCTCACGTAGCGCTGCCTGCTCTAGCTCTTCACCTTCATCAACTCCTCCTTGTGGCATCTGCCAATAAGAGTCACTATCAAAACGTTTTCCAATAAAAATATTTCCCTGTTTGTTAAATAACATTATGCCAACACAAGGGCGATACTCTTTCTCCTCACTAATCACAAACACTCTCTGTTGCTAAATTATCTATCATAGAAGTTCCAACTACTTTTTTACTATTCATTTTTTCAACAATTTTTTTTGCAACTTCTTTTGCGCTTAAGTTTGAGTTATCAATTTCAAGTGAACCTTGAGGCACAAATAGTTTCTTTCCTTTAATTCTTCTCATAGCAAAATCTGAATCAGTAATTTTTCTCTCCTGCTCTCTTTCCTTTAATTGAACGCGCTTTATTAGTTCTCCACTATTACAATATAACACCACAGGGAGAATCTCCACGTTCATTTTTTTACTTAAATTCACCACTGAGTTATATACTTTTTGATCATAGGAATCACCTTTTATCAATTCGTTTGTAAATATATAATGCTTTGATTCTATATGGTATTTTTCCAATATTGCTAACATATTCTCTCTAATCACAAAAATTTCTTCCCATATTTCACTTGTAACCTCAGCGTTTCTGAAATCAATCATATCAAATATAATATTATTAAACAGGTTATTGTCTACTATCACCCCATCAATAATATTACACAGCTCTTTTGCAATCGTAAGTTTGCCACTACCCGGAAATCCGATTAAGTAAATGACCATACCATCAGAAAACTATCATATATTACAAACATATGTATTATAAACGTTACACTAGAAACATATCAAAAATAGTTCATATTCAGAAATTTTGAGTGTATCATTACAGATAAATTATATAATTTAGAATAATGAATGGTGATACAGAATCAATAAAAAGTAAGATTGTAGATATAATAGATCAAAACAAAGGTCAAGATATAGTTACTTTTGATGTGCAGAATAAAACTGTCATTGCAAAATATATGATCATTGCATCCGGTGATTCGAGCCGCCATGTAAAAGCATTAGCTGAGCACGTGATGAAAAATCTCAAGCAATATGATAAAATAGATGTAGAAGGTATGGATGAAGGTAACTGGGTGATTGTGAATTTTCAAGGTATAATGGTTCACCTATTCAGGCCAGAAGTAAGAGAATATTATAAGATAGAAGAGTTATGGAATTGATTATCCAGGTAGCTGGTATACACTTGCTCAAATGTTGTAATTTTGAAGGCAACCCTTATGAAGTTGGTGGTGTCATTCCAGTGCTTGACACTGGAATCTAGAAAACTTAATCATAAACGAGCACACTATACAACATTTTTGATGAAATTTCATAATAAACTGGATTCCAGCGTCAAGCACTGGAATGACGCCATCGTTAACAACACCGTTTACACACAAAATAACATATTATGAAACATAAATCCGAGTTTTTAAACTTCATTCAAGAAAGAGGATACCTATATCAATGTACAAACATTGATAGGTTAGACCAGCTATTATCACAAGATAATTATATAATTGCATACATTGGGTTTGATTGTACGGCACCAAGTTTGCATATTGGCAGTCTCATTCAAATCATGATGCTCCGTCACCTACAAAAATTCGGTTATAAGCCAATAATTCTACTTGGAGGTGGCACAACAAAAATTGGTGACCCATCTGGTAAAGACAAAGCAAGAAGCGTCTTGCCGATAGAAGATATCAATCAAAATATACTTGGTATAAAGAAAACCCTCGAGAAGATGATATCTTTCGATTATGGAAAAACTGGTGCAATCATAGTAAACAACGCAGATTGGTTAGATAACATAAAATATATAGACTTTTTGCGTGATATAGGGACACATTTTTCTGTAAATCGCATGTTAGGCTTTGATAGTGTGAAAATTAGGCTAGATAGGGAGCAAAATCTAAGCTTTCTCGAGTTTAATTACATGTTGTTACAAGCCTATGATTTTGTCGAGTTGAATAAAAAGTATGGCTGTCGTCTCCAGATTGGAGGGTCAGACCAATGGGGAAATATAGTAAACGGAATTGAACTTGGCAAAAAGTTAAATTTACCTGAGCTGTTTGGTCTTACCACACCTCTTTTATTAAACGCACAAGGAAAAAAGATGGGCAAAACTGAAAGTGGAGCAGTATGGCTTGATGGTAGCATGCTAAAGCCCTATGACTACTGGCAATATTTTCGCAATGTTGATGATCAAGATGTTGGTCGTTTTTTGAGACTTTTCACTGATTTATCAATTGATGAAATTAAAAAACTAGAGTCCTTGAAGGATCAAGAAACAAACGAAGCAAAAAAGGTCTTGGCAACAGAAGTGACAAAAATATGTCACGGTTGTAAAGAAGCGAAACTTGCACGATCTGCTGCAATCTCTGCTTTTGAAAATGAAGACAGTTCATTGCTTTCTGGTTACACTATCACAAGAGAACAAGTTGCAAATGGCATACTCCTGATAGACTTGCTTCATGACACCGGTTTTGAACCTTCAAAAGGTGCGGCAAAGCGTTTAATACAGGGAAATGGATGTAAAGTTAATGATAATACTATAAACGATGTTAACTATACAATAAACTCTGAAAGCTTTGAAGGTCAGCCATTTATCAAATTATCTGCAGGAAAGAAACGCCATATTAAAATTTTAGTGAGTGAAGTAAGAAAGTGAATTTGTATCTGTTCAGCAGAGTGGTAAAATAAGGTAGCCAAGAAAAGATAATTATAGGAACAAATGGATATCATTGAAGCAGCTGACACTGTGGCAGAATCGCTAGGCAATCCTACTATCGCTAGCAGTTTCTTGCTGTCGATTTGCTAAGATTGGTTTATCAACTTGAGTATCAGGCTTTGACAATTTATATATAGCATTGCCAACTATTAGTGCTGTTGCTGTAATTGCAACTACTGCTATAACTATAGGTATTAACTCAGCTGTAATTGCTCCGGCTGTAAAAAGTGCTATAGATATAGCAGTACCTAATAATGCAGTTACTCCACCGGGGCTTTGTTGCATCACTATCTATGAAAGGCTAACTATACAAGCAGCTTATTGAAAATCTTATTTTTTGCAATCAATCTGATCAAATTTAAGAATAGTAATTTATTGTTTGTACTAGTAAATTTAATTCTACTTAAAATAGCTAAAGCATTGAAATTCTTGAATTCTAGCTAGATTAGTGAATGATAGTAAAACTTCTTTTACTTAAATTTAGATATTTACTGACTGTCCTTACTATAAATGCTAGAATAATAAGCTATTGATATTCTACATTTTATCTTTTATTCATCGTAGATAGCGATTCAACAAAGCCCAATAGCGTCAACTTAAGGAAAGATGTTAAGGAGTAAAATACTGTGAAAAATAGGACCTTTGGTTTCTATTTTATTTCAATAAAGAAGATATCAGTAAAGCTTATCTATTAAGGTGTCACATAGAGGAGTGCTATAAAAGACTCAAAGTAGAAGGAGAATTAGAGAATTTTTCTGAGATAAATTTAGAGATAAGAATTTTGTGCAAACTTGGTCATGTGCAATACTTCATATGTGTGATGCACAAGAGCCTTGGAACCCAGATCAAATTGCTAAGTATCGTTTAAATTTTTCAGTTTTATTTGCTATAATGAAACAAAAACTTTATCAGGTGCTTGTTGGAACCAAAAAATTTTCAAGCCCTTTTTAAAATACTCACTAAAGTTAACGTGAAGATTGTATAGCCGCAATAAAGTAGATAAGCCTAAACGCCATAATGTCTTTAGGAGAGCTTGCTAATTTATTCTCTTAAGTTAACGTCATTGCCTGAACAGATACATAAAAAAGTAGTACTTGCAAGAAAGAGTTACTTAAGAAATTAATTAACTTTGCTATTTTCTCTAACATACCTAGAAGAAATAGATACATTATCTAATGCACTACTAATCCTAGTATTCCTTTCATTAATCGCTGCAGTTGGTTGAAAAGTGGCATAGATATATTGTGGTATGTCATTAATTCGTACTATAATAGAATTAATACATTCAATATTACCTTTATGTATAGCGATGCCAAGTGGCGTTAAGCTGTACGTCTGACCAGTTGGAGATATTACAGCATTGTGATTAGCAAGAATATCTTGCAATATACCACTATTTTGAGCATGAGTTAAAATCGAATTAATATGTGCATGATTACCTTCATATATAGCAAAGCCAAGTGGTGTTAAGTTGTACTTCCAACCATCTGAAGAATACAAAGTATTTTTAGCAGTAAGAACTTCTTGCAATATACCACTATTTTGAGCATGAGTTAAAATCGAATTAATATGTGCATGATTACCTTCATATATAGCAAAGCCAAGTGGTGTTAAGTTGTACTTCCAACCATCTGAAGAATACAAAGTATTTTTAGCAGTAAGAACTTCTTGCAGCTTACCATTATTTTGAGCTTGTCTTAAAATAGAATTAACATATTCATTGTTATTTCTATATATAGCAAGGCCAAGCAATGTTAAAATGTATGTCCAATTATTCAGAATATCTTGCGATACAACATTATTTTGAATCATTGTTGAAATGTAGTTACAACATTCCTTATTATTTTCATATATGGCAAAGCTAATTGGTGTTAAAATATGCGTCAGACCATCTGAAAACTGTAAAATATTTTCAGCAATAAAAACGCCTTGCAGCATATCATTATTTTGAGCTTTTTCTAAAATAGAACTGATACATTCTTTATTACCTTTATATATAGAGAAACTGAGTGGTGTTAAAGCATACTCCTTAGTATTGAAATACTGTACAATATTTCTAGCAGCAAGAATATCTTGTAGTATTCCACTGTCCTGGGCTTTTGTTAAAATATCATTAATATATCTTGGCTTATTGTAATGTATAGCAAAGCCAAGCGATGTTAAGGTGTACATCAGACCATCTTGATAGTTTATAATATTTTCAGTATTAATAATCTCTTGCAGTGTACCGTTATTCTGAGAATGTATTAAAATAGAATTAACGCATTCGTTATTATATTTGAATATGGCGAGGCTAAGTAGTGTTAAAGTGCGTTCCCCACCTCTTGGAAATCGTTTAGTATATCCTATTGTAAGAACTTTTAGTAAATCATTCTCTGAGGCTCTTTTCAAGATATTACCAATTTCCTCACCATTTGATATTACCTTTTTCAACTTTAAATGCAAATTTCGTTGTGCTTGTGTTAAGTTGTTATCATTTAGCATATTCTTGTAACCTCGTTTTAAAGTCAGTGCAGTTTAATTATTCTATGTTAGTATACACCAATAGAAAAAATTTCATCATATGTTCTGGAAAAAATTTACACAGGTTAATGAGGAAACCGTAAGAGAGAGCCTAAAAAAGGTTATAGAGAAGAAAAGTGGTAAGAATGTTGGTGTAGTATCCTCAATTATTATTAAAGGTAAAGATGTTGCTTTTGCTCTTGAAGTTACTGAGCCAAATGAAGAATTAAGAAAAAATTGTGAGCAAGCTGTTAAGGCGATACCGGGAGTAGGAAAGGTTACTGTAGTTGCTACTGGTCAAAAACAAGCTAGGCAACAAAAAGCTAAACTTCATATCGAAGGAGTGAAAAATATAATTGTCGTTGCTTCTGGTAAGGGAGGTGTGGGTAAGTCGACAGTTGCACTAAATCTAGCTCTTTCGTTAGCAGAATTAAAACATAAAGTTGCGCTAGTTGATGCAGATATATATGGTCCTTCGATTCCTAAAATGTTGGGCACTGAGAAATTAAAACCAGAAATACAGAGTGGTAAAGCAATGCCTATAGAGAAACATGGTCTCTATACTATTTCAATTGGCTATTTTATTGATAAGGACCGCGCAGTAATATGGCGTGGACCTATGATCACAAAAGCACTTTACAATTTGCTAATGGGAACAAGGTGGTCTGATATAGAATATTTAATCATTGATACACCGCCTGGCACTGGCGATGTACATTTAAGTCTGATGGAGAATTTTAGTTTAACTGGAGCAATAATAGTTTCAACTCCACAGGAGCTTGCTTTAATCGATGCACAAAAAATTTATGATATGTTCACAAAGCTCAGCGTGCCAATTATCGGCATTGTGGAAAATATGAGCTATTTTGTTCAAGATAATTCAAAAATACACATATTTGGAAAAGGTGGTGCAAAAAAAATGTCTGAAGAGCTGGGAGTCAAACTCTTGAGCAGAGTTCCTCTAGATCCGCAAATATGTAGTGCTTCTGATTGTGGAAATCCTTCAATACTAAGTGAGGATTTAGTAAGGATTTATGAAGGCATTGCTAAAGATGTTAGGTCTTTTGTATGCAGTCTATAAAGTTTTTTTAAACTACTTTTAAAATAGGTAGAATGTAATTTTAGGTGAATAAAATATTTCAAATGGCAGCAGCTACCTCGTATCTGAACAGACAATAGACTTCTTGGATAACTTAAGAAACAAGTAGTAGAAGCAATATTAGGGAAGGTATAAATTTTGAGCAGGTAAGTAAACTTGATGAAGAGAAGCTTCGAAGACTAAGAGGAGTAAAAAGAAAAACATTGGAAAAATAATAGAAATTTTAATAGAGGAAGAGGCCAAGAAAAAGGCAAGAGGAGGAAAACCAAATATATTTATTAATAGCACTCGAATATTTGTGTAAATACCGTACATATTTCCGTATAGTGCAAAGCTATGGAATAAGTGAAAGTTCTTGCTAACGGCTGAATAGAAGATGCATTGATAAAACATCCAGATTTCAGGAAGATAAAGAGCTATTAAAGTTAAATAGGAGTATGCAAAAGTTTTATAAAAAGGGAATGTTTAACTCCCCCATAGAAGATCAAAAAATATCCTTAGGTTATCCAAGAAGTCTATTGTTGGTAAACATAAAAGGCTATTTGCCTTTTTATCTAGTTTATGCAGGAGGTCTATATTTATTGTTGAGTGTGATTTTAGGCATTTCTGCTAAAACGCAACTTTTAAATCGCCAAAATTTCTCCTTGCCTTTACTAATTCCGATTCTTGGAGTGCACACATAATCTGGTTTGAGGTGATATTCATAGAGACAAAATTCATGACTTATAGTAAGGTCTTGTTTATTATGTTCTTTTGTAATGTTTAATTTTTTGCACAGTATGCCTGGCCCGCCTAAATTTGCTTCAAGCGGCTCAGTGAGCTTTAATCCTCGTATTAACACTGCTGCTGGGAATCCTTCTGCTTCTGTTACAATATTTAGACAATAGTACATTCCATATATAAAATATACGTACGAAAACCCTGGCGTACCAAACATTACTGAGGTTCGATTAGTATAGCCTCTTGCTGCATGACAAGCTGGGTCATCCATTCCTATATACGCTTCAACTTCAGTTATTATTCCACTAAAATTAGAAAATTTCAGAATCTTCCCTAGCAGCTCCCCAGCTACGGTTAAAGTTGGCCGTTCATAGAAATTTCTTGGTAATATTGTGTTATTCATCATAGAAGTACAAGTTACTTACATTTGTAAGCAAGTTATACTATTTTTGCTTTTTCTTATTTATTTAGTCAAGAGCATCTCTGAGAAGTAGAAGTTGGTGTTGTTGTCACATTTGTTACATCTGTTGAAGGCTGCTGTAAAACCTTGACTGATTCAGAGCTCTTTTGTTGCAATTGCGTTACTAACGCTTCATATAAAGATTTTGGTTCACGTCTCTTACCTATTTTGACTTCTTTATTTGCACGCAACTGCTCTGCAGTAACACCGTTGCCTTCAAGGAGAGTTACACCATTATTACCATCAATGTTAACTTTAATTTTGCATTCTCTTCCATCAACATACCACTTTAAAGTCATTTCATATAACCCACTAATTATTTCATAAACTCTTTCCTCATTATCACTATCATTATTAATATAGCAACATGCCCCTCTCTTTTTTTCTTGATTAGGATGACAAAATGTAATTGTTCTTACACCATACTCTTTACATATACTACCGCCTAGAAGTTTAGCTATATCTACTCCTTCTTTATTGGCATGTAGCACAACTCTCACGGTGGGGTAAACAATATTACCTTCCCTTTTGCCTTCTTTTATCATTATGGACTCTATGGTATATACCTTCGATATCTCTGCCTTAATTTGGTCAGCAATCTTGCCTACAATCTCTTTACCATGATAGTGATACCAACTCCACTTACTAGACGAACAAATAAGGAATATTACAAACTTGTTTAACCGTAGCAGGGGAAAGACTAACAATAAAATTACATAAAACATCTTCAAGTAGACCGATAGTATCATAGATTTTGTTGCGTAAAATGTTCTGTTTTATATATTGCCAAAACCTCTCTACTGGGTTCAGTTCTCACTTTTACCCACAATTTTGAGAGGTCATGATGTGAAGCATAACTATGCTCTCCTTAAGATTTTCATAGCCCCGCCATAGAGTCATAGCCCCTGGTAAATTATCACTTTTTCTATTCATAAATCCACCTAATTTTCCTAACCAAATAATAGCTTGTTTTATGTTTGGAGGTTCTTCTGGCAATGTAGCTACTTTATGCTCACGTATGAAAAGGGCCTTCCACTCTTCGTTGCTTAAAATTTTAGTACAGGTTTCCATGGGATTTGATAAAGCGACTTTTGTTAAATATAAAATTTTAAATGCAATAATGCTCTTTATAGCAATTAATTTCTGTAGCCTTTCCTTTGTAGTTAAACGAGAGCTTTCTATTTTACATCCTGATTTTAAAACCCTGAAATACTCCTCAATTTTCCATCTTAGCTTATACCAATTTATCCTTTCTATAGCATCTAAAGTGCTATTAACTGGTACATTAGTCAGCAAAGTCCAATCAATAGCTTCCAATCCTTCAGGAGGATTTGTTTCTTTTGCACTTACCACATATACAGGGATTTTATCACTTATTTTATGCACTGTGTCTTTTGATCCATAAATTGAAGAAGATCTGATAGGTATATAGCCTTTCATATACTTAACTTCAATATTAGCTTTCCTTGATCTTTGGTTTCCACCTTTATTAACTTCTAGAGAAATTTTCTTCTTTACTGGCAGTTGAGTGATGCGTGTTTGCAAATCTGTTTTTCCAATTTCAGTACAGATAAATCTTCTATTAGTTCGATTACGGATTACATAAAAACTACCTAATGTCTCAGTGATCCATAAAAATTTGAAGATATCTGCCTCTCTATCACCAAGGGTAACAAGTTGTACATTTGCAGGAAGGTTGTTTATGCTTTCTTTGAGAGCTGTTATCCACTTATAACTTTCTTTTTCTTCTATGGAGGTACGGTATTTCCTGTTTGCTTTTTCTTGTGACGTTTCTTTTTCCCTAATAGAACGTGCCCAACATTGTTGAGAAGATAGACCTAAAGGCAATCCGTCTTTGCTGACTATTAAGGCACTGTGCAACAGTAAACCCATTTTATGCTTCGTATAAGCTTTAGAAATACTACCTAGCCTCTTAGTTTTTATATGAGAGTCAAAATCCAAATAACTTGTATCTTGAACTGAAAAAACAAACTGATTTCCTTTCATTCTCTCCATAGTTTCTTTGTAATGGGAAGAATAAATTTCCTTATCCTTAAGCTTTTCATTGCTAAATAATCTGTATGCACCCTTAGCTTCTTTCCATCCACTACAGCTTTGATTAATTGATCCAGACGCCTTACCCTCTATACAATAGCCTGTTTTAATAAGTCTCTTATTAAGTCTTGTATCTCCTAAATTAACGTGTTTTAACTCTCTTTCCAGCCATTTATCCCCTAAGCCATCAGTATATTGCACATTTGTACTTACTTCACTCATTTTAATCCCAAATTTATTTGGTATCCATTTTACTCACTTTTTTATTTGTGGGTAAAAGTGAGGGTTCAGTTCAGGTGAGTATGGAGGTAAATAAATTATAGTAATATTTTCTGGAATTTTTAGACTTTTTGACTTATGCCAACTGGCACAATCCATGATAAGAAAGGCCTCTTTGTTTCCCAAGCTTTTCGACATCTGTTCTAAAAATATGTTCATACAGTCGGTATTTACATATGGAAAAAGTAAGCTACAGTCCTCTCCGCTCCTGTAATTTACTGCGCTGTAAAGATAGAAATTTTCCCTACCAATTTTTACTTTAATTTGTGTTCTTGATCCCTTTTTAAACCATCCGTGCCCAACTTTCGAGTGTGTTCCAAATCGCGATTCATCGAAGAAAAATATCTCCTTTTTTGGGTTCTTCTGTACAATTTTATTGAGATTTTTTTTTGTACTCTTCTTGCTTGTTTTTGTCTTGTTTATGGTGCACTGGACGTGGCGTGATGTAAGAAAACTTCATCTTTTGTACTTCACTGTGTACTGTAGATTTACTAATATTTAAAGCAAATTCTTTCTGGATTTTTAACCTTACTTCCTTGATAGTAATGTTTGGATTTTTCTCCACCCACATCTCGATTTGCTTGCGTTGACTCTGGTTTAATATACTTTTTTTTCGCCGTTCAGGTGGGACAAACAATCTTTCTACCCTTCCAAATTTTAAATGTTTTATCCATTCTTTCAGCGCAGTTCTTGAGATACACCATACCCTTGCTACCTCTGATATACTATATTTTTTCGCTGCAATTACAGCCTGTAATTTTTTTGAAACATATGCGTTATTTCTCACCTTTTTTAACATTTCTTTTGCCAAGTTTACAACTTTTTCATCTAATAATTTTGACCTTAGTGCCATTCTTAACCTCAATGATTATACCTGCTTGAGTATAACTTCATCACACATATTGTCTATTTGTTTGTTTTGTAACTGGAGTTGGTATGAGATTCTCCTTTCTTCGGAGAAAAAGGTTCTTTGTTTGTAGTATTAGTGTCTGGATCATTCTGTAACTTAAAGAATTTATCCCATTCTTCATCACTGTCTAATTTAATATATTCACGCTTGTTCTTGCCTGATACTGCATTCTGAATACTAGACGATCCTTCTGTTACAGTTGTATCAGAACTATTGCCTTTACCTTTTAGAAGAACAAGATGCTCTTCTGACCTTTCTTCCTTACTCAACTTTGAAGCTGCATCACCAAAAGAAGGTTTCTCTACTATATGCGTGTAAGAACTTTTAACTCTACTCTCATTATCAGGTACTGTAGTAGCCCAAAAAAGCTTTTTAATATAATCTAACATATGCTACCTCTTACCATTAACTAAATATCAGTATGCAAACTTTGCTATAACTAATCAATAACTAAATTTACTCCAAATAAAATAAGCTGATAAAAAGGTATAAATTGAGATTAGGTAAAGCTTTTGGTATAATATCTAGTTAATTTTGAATAGGCAGGTGATCTCATCTACAAAGACGTTTTTTATCTCATTTATTTTTGGGTTTATTCTCTTTCCCTATTTTATAAAACTTCTAAAAAAGATAAGTAAAGATGGACAACCAATCAGATCATATGGACCAGAAAGTCATTTAATAACAAAAAAGAATATACCACCTATGGGTGGAATAATAATACTAACTTCTGCTTTATTACCAATCCTGCTTTGGACTCAATTAACACCAGAAATTTCATTGCTGGTATTTATAACTCTATTTTTTGCTCTACTTGGATTTATTGATGACTATTTAAAATTGAAGACAAATCACCACCGAGGTTTAAGTGCAAAAACCAAAATACTTATTCAGTTTGTCGTTACTCTGGTCTGTATGTTTATACTTAAGCTACAATCTGCTGAAGGTTTTACAAAAATTTCTCTATTTAGAGAAGTAGCAATCGACCTTGGCTATCTATATCTTCCGTTTGCTGCATTTGTAATTGTCGGCTCTTCTAATGCTGTGAATCTTACAGATGGCCTAGATGGCCTTGCTGCAACTCAAGCCATTACTTCCTTTGCTTTTTTGGGGCTAATTGCATACATCACTCAGACAGATGTAAACATTACTTTATTCTGCATTGCATTTATAGGAGCTATTTTAAGTTTCTTGTGGTTTAACACACATCCAGCAAAAATATTTATGGGTGATGTTGGAAGCCTATCAATCGGTGCAGCTTTAGGACTCACTAGTGTTCTAATTAAAAAAGAAATGCTTTTTGCCGTTATTGGAATAATCTTTGTAATAGAGACTTTATCTGTGATTATTCAGGTATCATATTTTAAATATACAAAATTTAGATATGGAGCAGGAAGAAGAATTTTCCTTATGACACCAATACATCATCACTTTGAAAAGAAAGGGTGGTCAGAAAATACAATAGTTATAAAATTTTGGATAATTTCTATTGCTTGTTCGATTTTTGCTTTAACTTTCTTATTATAGGAATTATGAAATATCCAGACTTTTCATTAGAAAATACATTATCAGGAATTATAGCAGGAGTAGATGAAGTTGGAAGAGGTCCGCTTGCCGGTCCAGTGATATCTGCAGCTGTAATATTTACTGATAGAGATACGGTTATTGATGGAATAAACGACTCAAAAAAGCTAACCCCTAAGTGTAGGCAAGTTCTATACGAAAAAATAACGTCTGTTGCAAAATTTGGTATAGGAATGGCAAGCGTAGAAGAAATAAACTCATACAATATTTTGCAAGCAACAAAGCTTTCAATGAAACGTGCGTTGGCAAACTTGAATCTAGAACTAGATTATGTGCTAGTTGATGGTAATCAACCACCTGAAGTAAAATGGCAAGTAAAATCTATAGTGAATGGTGATAGCTTAAGTATATCAATCGCAGCTGCTTCAATCGTTGCAAAAGTTACAAGAGATCGGCTTATGGAAGAATTGCATAATAAACATCCTCAATATAATTGGTATAAAAATAAGGGATATGGAACAAAAGAACACCTCAGCGCTATTGGCCTTCATGGAATTACGAAGCACCATAGAAAGAATTTTGCACCTATAAGAATACTATAGCCTTTAATCACTTACCTTTTTTGAAAGGTATGTTTTCATTAAACAGGCAGACTGTGCTTGATCCGTTTCTTAAGGTAAATACCGAGCTTACTCTTTCAATTATCAGGTAGTCATCAACTGTACGAAAATTTATCAAGGATTCATATCCTGCAGAATCAACCATAAAAACTGCCGGGAAATCAGAGTTTATTTTATTAAATTGTAGATATGTAAATTTTCCGTCATCAAAAACCTTAATTGGTATTATTGATTGACTGCCTTTAACGTGCGAGATGGAATAGTTAAAATTCAAGCCTTTCTTTATAACCTCAATATCACTTATATCAGGGATAGTGGTATGACTAGCTTGCTCTAGAATATCACCGTTACTCGTTGAATAAATTTCATCACTGTTGAACAGTGGATAAAGAAACCTTACTTCATATGCTAACCTTGGATCATCTAGCCCGTTTGCTTCTTCAGCATGAAATTCGAAATAATAAACTCTTTTATTGGTAATTATAGTTGCATTAGTATCGGCAATATCATCTATAGGCTTAATAAATAATCTATTACCTTGAGGAAGGAGTTGCCAACCGGTTGCATCACCCATTGAAAGACTCTCTATTACCTCCCCTGGCTCAAACAATATGCTGGATTGATAACCATAAAAGCCCGTGTACTTATGTATAGCCTGTGGATTATAATTCATTACCTTTATGTGGTTATCACCAGCTATTGGTCTTGGTTCCTGTTTTGCAAGTGCATAACCACCACAAAAAAATAATAGTGCAACAAAGAGTACCCTAATCATAGTATCAAAATAAACTGATCTTCATTTTATCATTGATAGACATGCACTGCAACTGTTAAGCTATCCCAGTAGTAAGCGACAGAAAATGCAAGCTTCATAATAATTCATTACTGCAGGAAAAAGGGGAGTGTTAAATAAACTGTGTCAAACCTCCATTTTTTGTTTCTATTTTATTTTTACTTCTCGGTTTGACACAGTTTATTTAACACTCCCTGCAAAGAAATTAACTACAGATTTTATGTCTAGGTTACTCCACAAAATTTTTCCTTTCCTTATCCAAGATTCAAATTTATAGTATCGATTCCTTTTTATGAAATATGAAGCCATCTCAAGTTATAGTTAAGCCTATATTCAGTGAATTACTTTCACAAGTGCAATTGATTTTAGTGTTATACTGTTCTAACAGTAAAGAAGTCATATAGATAATAATGTCTTTTGTATCCAAACGAATATCATTTTTTTTTGTTAATTTGCTCACTAATAATGTACTTATTGATTTATGTTCATTTACTACTTTTATAGTGAGTAGTGTTTTATCTTCTGTTTTAGTCAGTAAAATAGACACTAATTCAATTTGTGCCACTGCACTGATTATAGTTATCACCATATTGGAAATTATCTTATTTATTTTTTCAATTAAGTTTTCTGTAGGACATTCACTTACTCTCCACTGAAGCTTTACTTTTTTTTTAATAAATAATTTTCTATATTGGATTTAGTCTTAACAAAGCTGCAATTATCTGATGAATGAGAATACGCTTGCTTCATAACTTTATATTTATATATTAAATCATCGGAGCTTTCTTTAAGCAATGACAATGCTTCGTTTTGCATATTAGGGTTGTTTTCTTCAAGCTCTTCCAATCCACCCACTATTCCTTGCATAGAACTAGCAAAATCATGAAGAATTCGTCCTGATAGGCACTCTGTTATTAACATTATGTTTTTATTCATTGGATAAAAGTATAAATGATTTAAGTTAACCCTATATTGGTAGGCATGTAGTAGTCAATTTAAGAGAAAGTTTCGTTGCGCTTTTTGTGTCAAAGCATTAATGTAGTATTAATAATTATAAGATTTATGAAGGCGTTATGAATACTTATGCTAAATCTGGAATAGACCTTAAACTATATAATGAACTAATAAAAAAAGTTAAACCTATTATTGAAAAGACTAAAGGAGAAGAAGTAATTAGTGAAGTAGGATCATTTTCTGCATTGTTTGACTTTTCTTCGCTGAGTAAGAAATACGACCATCCAGTACTTGTTTCCTCAACTGATGGAGTGGGCACAAAACTATTAATAGCTCAAGAGGTGAATAAGCATGATACTATAGGTATAGACTTAGTTGCAATGTGTGTAAATGATTTACTTGCACAAGGAGCAACACCTTTATTTTTCCTTGATTACTTTGCAACAGGCGTTTTAAACAAAAACGTTTTATTGTCTGTAATCCAGGGCATTGCAGAAGGATGCAAGGAATCTAAAATAGCATTAGTTGGTGGAGAAACTGCAGAAATGCCTGGAATGTATGGTAACAATCACTATGACCTTGCAGGGTTTGTGGTTGGTGTTGTTGATCGAAAGCAAATTCTTCCAAATTGTAGTATAATGAAAGCAGGTGACTGCGTAGTTGGTTTAGAATCAAATGGAATTCACTCAAATGGATTTTCTTTGGTGCGCCATATTTTTAAAAGCTTAGGTATAAATTATAATGATATATCTCCATGGAATAATAGATCTTGGGGTGAAATATTACTTAAGCCAACAAAGATATATGTTGATTCTTTGTTGCCTATTATGCCAAAGGTAAAAGGCATTGCGCATATAACAGGTGGCGGGTTAATAGACAATATTCCAAGAATTCTCTCAGGAAATTTATTTGTAGACATAAATATTAATTCTTGGAAATGGCCAGATATATTTTTATGGCTGAAAGAAGAAGGCAAAATAGAAAAGAGAGAAATGTTAAAAACATTTAATTGCGGCATAGGTATAGTACTGATTGTAGATCCCGATAATATGAAGGATGTG
This sequence comes from Wolbachia endosymbiont (group A) of Limnophora tigrina, assembly GCF_964263225.1. Classification (NCBI taxonomy): domain Bacteria; kingdom Pseudomonadati; phylum Pseudomonadota; class Alphaproteobacteria; order Rickettsiales; family Anaplasmataceae; genus Wolbachia; species Wolbachia endosymbiont (group A) of Limnophora tigrina. The sequence goes on along the minus strand of NZ_OZ181654.1, from coordinate 1,313,034 downwards.
GAAAGCCATTTCCAAAAGCGTGGAGAAAAAATTGAGATTATTGGAAAACTTGATGAGGCATGTAACCCTCCACTTGATAGAGTAGTATTTAGTTAGTCTAACTTTACTAACAGTCTTGTTGCAACTTCTGAGTATGCTTCCTTTAAGTTTCCTAGATTTAAACGGAAAACATCTTTGTCTAGCTTTTTATGCGTATTTTTATCCCATAGCCTACAATTATCAGGGCTGATTTCATCGGCTAAAATGATTTTAGTGCTGTTGTTTATCAATTTGCCAAATTCTAACTTGAGATCAACTAAATATATATTTGCATTTGAAAATAGGTCGACTAAGATTTTGTTGACCTTTAAAGTTGTAGTTTTAACTTCTTCCATTTCTTTATGGGATAACCAACCAAAATATAGTATGTGATTTTCATTCACCATTGGGTCGGCTAGGTCATCATTTTTGTAAAAAAACTCGATTATAGGAGATGTAAGTGTCTCACCTTCTTTGATATTAAAACGTTTGCAAAAGCTGCCAGCTGCAATGTTTCTAACCACTATCTCAAGAGGTATTATCTTGAGTTTTTTGACTAGCTGTTCTCTTTCGTTTAGAGTGTTTATAAAGTGCGTGCTAATTCCTGCTTCTTCAAGCTTTTCCATGATAAAAGCACTAACATGATTATTAATTATTCCTTTGCCCTCAATAATTTCATATTTTTCCTTGTTGAACGCTGTAACATCATCTTTAAAGTACTGTATAACAGTTGATGAGTCTTCAGTTTCAATAATGACTTTGGCTTTACCTTCGTATATCGTTTTATTCAGTGACATATTTAATTTAACTATGTATCATATCAATTTACTGTTCTTAGAGTATAGCCCCAAATAACTTAAAATAAACCTTAATGGCGTTCAATGTTACAATATTAACCATATTTCCAGAAATGTTCCCCGGATTTTTGAACTATTCTCTTGCTGGAAGAGCGTTGGAAAAAAAAATATGGAATCTTGAAATAGTAAATATTCGTTCTTTTGCTAAAGATAAACATTCAACTATAGATGATGTTCCATATGGAGGTGGAGCAGGGATGGTTATGCGCCCAGATGTGATTGGTAATGCAGTTGATAATGTGCTTTCTGCTCATAAAAATACTAGATTTATTTATATGACTCCATCTGGTACAAAATTTAATCAGAGCATTGCAAAGGAGCTAACAGAAATTCCTCATGTAACAATATTGTGTGGTCGATTTGAAGGTGTTGACCAAAGAGTAATTGATGTGTATACTCCTTATGAGTTAAGTATTGGAGATTATATACTTTCGGGAGGTGAGCCAGCTGCAATGGTGGTTCTTGATGCATGTATTAGGCTTCTTCCAGGTGTAGTAAATAATTTCGATAGCGTTGCTGAAGAAAGTTTTAGTTATAGTGGTGGTATGCTTGAATATCCTCAATATACTAGGCCTGAGCAGTGGAGTAGGTACAAAGTTCCTAAGGTTCTGTTGTCTGGCAATCACAGAAAAATAAGTGATTGGAGAAGGGAACAGTCATATGTTAGAACAAAGGAACGTCGACCTGAATTGTTGAATGGAGATGATAAATGACAAACTTACTTGAAAAATTTAACGAACAACAAATACAAAGGTTAGCCAAAGAGATGCCAGCTTTTTGTCCTGGCGATGATTTGAAGGTCACTTTTAAGGTAGTTGATAGTACGGGTGAGCGTATACAGATATTTGAGGGCGTATGTATATCAAAAAGAAATCGTGGATTACACTCTTCTTTTTCAGTTAGAAAGGTAAGTCATGGAGAAAGTATAGTATCACAATTTTTTGTTTACTCTCCTGCATTAATTTCAGTACAAGTGATGAGAAAGGGAAAGGTCCGTAGAGCAAAATTATATTATCTGTGCAAGCTATTTGGGAAAGCTGCAAGGATCAAAGAACGTACTACTTATGTTAAAAAAAAATCTAAGTAGATACAATAGGGAGTGATGTCAATTGTATCATCTCAAAACTCTCTCTTATTATCCCAGTGTGTGGCGCACAACTGTACTTTGCCTCCTGCTGTGGTGTCATCCCAATGTTTGACACTGGGATCCAGATTCTCCTTTTGGTTTGTGCTTTCATGGAAAATATAAAAATTATTTGCAGGCAAAGCCTGTTAGATCTCAGTGTCAAGCACTGGAAAAAGGGGAAAGTCTTTTCAAATCCTCATGTAAAGAAAAGTAAATGGGTATAATAAAGAAAAACTTCCTTAAGTTACTTCAATCTAAGCGCGTACATGCTCGTGTAAAAAGAAAAAATAAAAAGAACAGCATTTTATGCTTTTGCTCTTTTACAGCACTGATTGTCTCAATTGGGTGTCCTATATGTATATTACTAAGTATATTAGTTAACTCTTACAGTGCTTTAACAGTAACGAAAATTTTATTGCCAGTTGAAATAAATGCTGATCTTATTTTAACTAATAATCCTGGTGATTTACGATATAAGTCCATTAGACTACTCAATAACTCTTTACATAAAGTGTTTGAAGGAATTGACTTTAAAGACAGTGACGAAATTTTAAGTCGTAACTCTTACAAGGAGCTAGAGAGGTTTTTTCTTAAGAGAGTAAAAAATAGTGGTGAATATGAGATTTGGTTTACCGCATCGAGTGTGATCAATTCACTATATAAAAATAAATGTTTGAATGATCATTATGCTAAATTACTTGATTGGTTAAAAGAGAAGGGAAGAGTAAGAAAATTTTTTAATAAGTCTCTGTTTCTTAAGTCTGATTCTTGTGAGCCTGAGAATGCAGGGATTTTAGGGGCATTTATCGGTTCATTAATGACAATTATAGTATGCTTAGCGTTGGCATTGCCAATAGGAATTATGTCAGGTATCTGTCTTTATGAATTTATGCCTAGAAATAGGCTAATAACCAGTATTGTAGAAATTAGCATGAATAACCTTGCTGCAGTGCCTTCGATAATATTTGGTGTGGTAGGACTGACTCTCTACTTGGGCATATTTGGTTTACCCCGTTCTTCACCGCTTGTTGGCGGGATGACTCTTTCATTTATGATGCTGCCTAATATTATTATTGCAACAAAAAATGCCTTTACAAACGTTCCTATTGCAATAAAAGATGCAGCGTTTGCGCTAGGTGCACCTCACATCAAGGTGATATTGGATCACTCTTTACCGATTGCGTTGCCACGGATAATACATGGTGCAGTGCTTGCAATTGCAAGGATTTTAGGCGAATCTTCCCCTTTACTTATGATAGGCATGGTAGCATTTATTGCTGATACACCTACATCCTTATTCGATCCGGCAACTGTTTTACCTGTACAAATATACATATGGTCAAGTAGTCCTGAAATTGCATTTATTGAGCTTGCTGCCATTGCAATTATAGCTTTATTGTTAATGCTATTTGCTTTGAATTTAATAGCAAATTTTGTAAAAAGAAAGTTCGAGTTTTTTGATTCATGAAAATTACAATCCTATCTGGTTATGGCTTAAATTGCGAAAAAGAAACTGCATTTGCATTTATGGAATGCAGCAGAAAGCTTGGTATTAATAATATTGAAGTAAAAATCGTTCACATTAATGATATTATAGATAATCCAAGTGAACTGAAATTAAGCAATATACTTGCAATTCCAGGAGGTTTTTCCTATGGTGATGATACTGGTGCTGGTAATGCATTTGCTTTGCGTATAAAAAACAACTTGTTAGACGAATTTCAAAATTTCTTATCTCAGGATAAGCTTATTATAGGGATATGTAATGGTTGCCAGATATTAGTAAAATTAGTTCCAGAATTCTCTAATCTAGCTTTAACCTCTAATGATATAGGTAATTACCAATGTCGTTGGATTAGAGTGAGAGTTAATCCGCAGAGTAGTTCTGTTTGGCTACGGGGCCTGAGTGAGCTATATCTTCCTGTTGCTCATGGAGAAGGCAGGTTTTTTATGGATCAAGATATTTTAAATCAATTGATTGAAAATAATTCCGTTGCACTGCGTTACGTTGATGAAAATGGTGACTATGCAAATTTACAATTTCCTTACAATCCAAACGGATCTATATACGACCTGGCAGCTTTGTCAGACAAAAGTGGTAGAGTTTTAGCTTTAATGCCTCACCCAGAGAGAGGAATATTTTTTACTCAGCAGGACAACTGGCCTCTTGAAAAAGAAAAATGTAAACGTTCAGGAGTGGCTATGCCAAAATATGGTGATGGAATGCTCATATTTGAGAATGCACTAAAATATTTTGCGTAAGTATTACAATACGTTACATACAACAAGTTTTTAACCATAAAAAGTTACTTTCCTTGTTATGACAATAAATCCTTATTTTTGATCTGCAGAGTAGCTTTCTCTAACGTTAGGGATATAATTGTTCCACTTTCCAATTGCTTTTCTCAACAAGAGTATATCTAAATCTAGTGTGTCTCCTATATTCACCTTCTTGCCAAAATTCAATTACCTTTGGAATTACGCAAAATCCCACCCAAAAGTCAGGACGAGAAACTTGTATATTGTGAAATTCTTTCTCTTTCAATTCTATAGCCTGCTCAAAATCTTGCCAATTTTTCAGAACTCTTGATTGTTTTGAGCACCACGCGCTAATTTGACTATCACGTGCTCGAGAGGAGAAATATTCGTCAGCCTTTTTGCCGCTTAGAAGCCTAACTTCTCCTTCAATTCGTACTTGTCTAGAAAATTCTGTCCAATGAAATACGAGTGCAGCTTTGGGGTTCTCAGTCAATTCTTTTCCTTTTCTACTGTTTACGTTAGTAAAGAACACAAAACCTTCTTTACTATATTCCTTTAGTAATACCACTCTTGCAGATGGAATGCAGTCTTTGCTACACGTTGCTAGCGTCATTGCAGTTGACTCTTTACACGGAAAATTAAGTACTTCTTGATACCACTTTGAGAACAAATCAAAAGGATCTTTTTCAGGTAAGAGTGTCATATGCAAAAATAAAATTTAATTCTGACATGCATTGCAAAAATAAGTGCTACGACCATTTTGTCGTATAAGTGTTATGATATTGTTGCAGATTCTGCAAGGTTTTTGCACTTTACCATATACGTAAAAGTTATTTTGAAAGTATCCAGCAGATCCAGATGGTTGTGCATAATCTTTCAGTGTTGAACCACCAGCAGCAATTGCATCACTCAGAGTATTTTTTATTTCGATAGCAAGTTTTTCGCACTCTATATATGTTAAATCTTGTGCTAGCCTAAGTGGTGATATGCGAGCTCTAAATAAGCTCTCAGAAGCATATATGTTACCTACGCCAACTATTAGCTTATTATTCATTAATACTGATTTGATATTTGCTTTTCTGTTCTTTAGCAACTTCTGTAAATAATTTCCGTCAAATTCATCTGTGAGGGGTTCTATTCCTAGGTTATTAAAAAAATTTAGTTCTTGCTCTCTGTTTAAAACAATCACTAATCCAAACCTTCTTGGGTCATTAAAGATTAGTGAAGTGTTGTCAGAAAATAAGAATATCACATGATCATGTTTGTTCTGTGCTTGATTGTCTTCAGCATATATAAGCTTTCCGCTCATGCCAAGATGTATGATGACAGCCATACTAGCATCTATATTCGAGATTATATATTTACCTCTACGCTTGATATCATTTATAACTTTGCCCTTTAGCAAATCATCAATATTCTTCGTTATTGGTACACGCAAATTACAATTATTGACTGTCACATTGCTTATTTTCTTATTTTTGATTTTATCAAATAAGAAATTAGAGATGACTTCCACTTCTGGGAGTTCTGGCATCTTGTCTACTCTGTTGCTGTTTTTTTCTTTTTAGAATATTTTGCTTTAAAGCTTTTGCCAATCTTTTTCTCTCTTCTTCTTTTTCCTTATTTTTTTTCATGTTATTCATTATCATAATACGTGAACTTGCCGTTGTAGCTCAGGTGGTAGAGTACGTCATTGGTAATGACGAGGTCCCAAGTTCGAATCTTGGTAACGGCAGTTTAGAGGACGATATTCATAAAGTCAATCCTCTAGATGCTAATTAGATTATAGAAAAACGTCTAGTAAATACCTTTTATACACTACCATTAAGCTGCTTTTTCAGTATCACTATTCAATAATACCTGCCGTAATTTTTCTTTAGAAAATCCATGCATTAAAAGAAATTGTATAATCCTTTGCCAAAAATCCCTCACAATATACTGAAGGATTATTAAAACTTACGTTGGCAGGGTTAAACCTGTTACCATAACTTCCCCCACCACAAATATTTTCATAACAACACTGCTTACAATCATCAGGCCTATTTTCCATATCACTCAAAAAGTTGTTAAAAAATTTATCTGATAAGAACTTAGCCCAACTAGTATTGCTGATGTTATATTCAACAAACTTATGAGGGACACATGTTCTCAAATCATCTAGTGGGCCGAGATTACCATTATTGGAAACACATATTAACGGTAATACAAAAGGACTTCTTTTGCCAAATCCTTCAACTCTTGAATAATTACCGTAAAATAGCTCTAATGAAAAGTTATATAGAAATTTCTCTATCCTTTTTATGATAGTTCTCAGTCAGGTCTTCTTTTATCTTATCTGCCCAGCATATATTACCATGCCCTCCACCATCTCTATCAAACTGACAATGGCTATTGTGATTATTTCTACCATGAAAATTATCTGAAAGCTTTTCTATTCTTTTAAGTATGACACTACTACTAACTTGACCGATATTAGCGCTAAGACGCTCTAATAATAAATCCACTTGTTTTTCTTTATTGTTTACCATAATTACTTTGCTTTAAAATAGCGAAGTCTAGCTTTACTATAGCTTTCGTCAAGCATTTATTTGAGCTATTTATATATTGGAGTGCTACTCGTTATTTTGTTGGCTTTCAAATGTATAACTTTCGGTATCTTGTTTTCAAGGACTTTTAACTTAATATTACCACTATTAAAGTCAATACTATAACACTTTAGTTCTTGACCATCCTTGAGTCCCATATTATGGCAATCACCACCTAATTTAACCCCACGTATCTTTTGTAGCTCTAGACTTCTGGTTAAGTTAAAGCATATATCACTATACTTATCAGTATCTTGGAAAGTTAAATTTTTATTTAGTAATCTGCTGGGTAGTAATTTGAGAAGTATGCTAGAATCTCTTATAGAGGCTATGATGTCTTTTATAAGGTACTCTGGTAAGTAATGTTTTAAATGACTTGCAAATAAGTCAACATTAAAATTAACTTGCTTTGAAGTCGTTTCATTTATTATTCTATTTATAGCATTCAATAAGTTATATTCTCCATTACTAACCTCATTTAATTTCTCATCAATTATCATTGCAAGAATAAAACCTTTGTTATAGCTCAACATGCTTATGTTTTGATCAAGTAAATGTTTTTTGCCTACCTTTTCAAAATTAATATCAAGTACCAAGTAGTTAAAATATTCTTTTAAAATAGTATTAATTATTTCTAAATATTCATCTTTATTAATAAGTTTCGTGTCAAGTAAGGTTTTCACTCCATAAAATTCCGTAAATCCTTCAAAAAACCACTTATATTTTGTTTCATTTTTCTTATCGTTGTCTTGCTCTATTATATGTCCTATATATCTGTGAATTAATTCATGTGATATCACTCTAGTATAATCTTTGATATTTTTTTTAAGCTTCCCTCAATAATTACATAGTCCTTTCCTGCAGCACCTGTAGTTCTACTAAGATTGGGATTATCAACAAGTACTATATTATACGGCTTACTTTCTAGTATGAATAAGTTATCTTGAGCTAAGATAATTTTATTAATAATATTTACAAGACTGATACTATTATGAGCATTGGTATAAAGCTTATTTCTTTTATCAAGATCAAAACTTCTAAAATTGTCAGTTCTAATAATTTTTTCTATATTATCAAAAGGTTTTCTAAAAGGTAAAAAATCAGGTAAGTTTTTTAAATGTGATGAAGAGTTATCTAAAGCAATAGCAGAATGCATATACTGAATGTATATAAGGAAAAAACAAATAATATAATTTAATAGACTGTGTACATTTTTAAGCTTAATGTTTGCCATAAATAAAACAGGACATTGAAGAAGTGTAAGTAATTACGATTAAGCAAATATAATTTATTGCTAAGTAGGTGATAAGGATAATTTTAATTATCTCTTTAAAACTTTACTCTTCCCATATTATTGAACACCTTATAATAAAGGCTGAGAAAAAAATTATAAAGGATCCATATTCTTATCATCATATATAAGCATTGCTACTATAGTAATAACACTAAGAATAACTATAAGTTTCTTTGAATGATAGTTGAAGCTTGATTGAAATTTTGAGGCTATAAAAACCGCAGGTACCAGTTGGTTTTTATTAGCTAAAGTAAAGGTCAAGTATCTGGAATTCTGAACATAAAATCCCCCTGTGAAAAAAAGATTAGAAAAAAATGCAGTGCACATACGACAGAAATTAAGTATGTGTGTATGCACCCACATACGCTGAAGAGGATACGCTACATTTTTTTATGAGTTTGATTGTTTAATAAAAAAAAGTCTGCAGACAAAGATAAATTTTTGAGCTCTAAAAGTATCTCTAATTGTCATTATAATCAGATTTAGAATATGCGGAAGTAATTTTTTAGCTATAAGAATATATTATAGAAAAAAGGAACCCAAAAGTTAGCGTTATTGGTAATCCAACTTGGTGTAACGGCACTGTAGACCTTACAATAAAGACTGAGAGGAAAGTTACAAAGGAAGATTATCATGCTTCTTCCATATTCTTTCTACTTTCTTGTTTTTAAGTAGCTCTAATGCTTTGTGAAAGTGATGCCTTGTTTTACTTGGCACTATAATGTCATCAATGTATCCATGTGATGCAGCAAAAAATGGATTAGCAAATTTCTCTTTATATTCTTTGATTAACGTTTGCTGTTCTTTTTCATGCCTAAATATAATTTCAACTGCACTTTCAGGGCCCATTACAGCTATCTCAGCGGTTGGCCAAGCATAATTTATATCACCTTTTAAATGCTTTGAGTTCATAACAATATATGCACCACCATACGCTTTTCTAGTGATAAGGCTAATTTTCGGCACGGTCGCTTCAGCGTAAGCGTAAAGCAGTTTCGCTCCGTGTTGTATTATATTATTGTATTCTTGATTCGTGCCAGGTAAAAACCCTGGAACATCAATAAGTGTGATGATGGGAATGTTAAATGCGTCACAAAATCTTACAAACCTTGCAGCTTTTCTTGAAGAGTCAATATCCAAGCATCCTGCAAGGTGCATAGGTTGATTTGCAACAACACCAATAGTATTTCCTCCAATTCTGCCAAAGCCAATTATGATGTTACGAGCAAAATCGGGTTTTAGTTCAAAAAATTTCCTTTCATCACACACCTTTTCAATGAGTTCATACATATCATAAGGAGTATTAGGATTACTAGGAACTAGAGTGTTCAAAGATTCATCAACATCATCAATTAAGTCGCAGATTGGTACAGTTTTTGGCAACTCTTGATTATTTGCTGGCAAAAAGGTGAAGAATTTTCGCATTTCTAGTAGCATTTCAACTTCATTATTGAATGCAAAATCTGCTACTCCTGTTTTGCTCGTATGAATTTTTGCTCCACCGAGATCTTCGTGGCTTACGTTCTCGTATGTAACTTTTTTCACTACATCTGGTCCGGTTATAAACATGTATGAGCTATTTTTTACCATGAAAATAAAATCGGTTAGCGCTGGAGAGTAAACTGCACCGCCAGCACATGGGCCCATGATTAGAGAGATTTGTGGTATAACGCCTGATGCATTTACATTCCTTTGAAAAATTTCTCCGTAACCAGCAAGGGAATTTACTCCTTCTTGGATTCTGGCTCCACCAGAATCGTTTAGTCCGATAATTGGAATTCTGGCATTAATTGCCATATCCATAATTTTGCATATTTTTTTTGCATGTGATGCACCAAGTGATCCACCAAAGACAGTGAAATCCTGAGAATAAACAAAAACTTTTCTGCCATAAATAGTACCATGGCCAATTACAACTCCATCACCTAAAAAATCAGCATTTTGCATGCCAAAATCAGTTGCGTGATGCTTCACAAACTTATCATACTCTTGAAATGAATTTTCATCGAGCAATATACTCAGCCTTTCTCTAGCGGTTAGCTTTCCTTTTTCATGTTGCTTGTTAACTCTATCAGGACCTCCTCCTTTTTCGGCTTCTAATGTTTTAGTTTCTAGTATTTTAAAGTCCTGCATATCAAGAGGAGTAATTCTTCAATTAATTAAGTATACATTACTTTTTTGAAGTGTCTATTTTTGACCTAAACACTTTCTTAAGGTCTAACGAAATTGATGAAACTGCACGCATTCACTGTAACTGTCACAAGCAGATTTATAGTCTAGAATTTGAACATTTTTAACACTAAGCATGTACACTGTTAAACAGTGTACATGCTTTATTTGTCAGCTTACTGTTAGAACTTCCTTAGAACGTTGAGATAGATTAGTATTGTCTAGAGTAGAAGAAGGCGTATTGCTTTTTGTTTGCACAAAGCTTTTGGCAGCTTCAACAATCTCATTTATATGAGGTTTTTCTTCTAGCTCTTTAAGGTACTTTGAGAAAATTTCACAATTTTTGTCGTTCATATAGACCATCATTTTACCAAATCCTGAAGCATCTTTTGAGGATAAAACCATTTCAACTGTTTCATCGTAAAAGGTAAAGGTCATTATTACGCTGCCTTTTATATCATGATATTTTCCATCTTTTATTCGAATTATACCATCTCCGATTTTTAGCGCTCCGTCTAAATCTTGAAGTTCTAGATGGTTCAGCAACTTTGTAGGAATGATAGTACACCCTGCTGGATACTTTATAAAATAGCATTGATTGTCTCTTTTTACTGCAACTTTGTTTATTTCACCATTATCAATACTTTCACTTGCAATTTTCTCTAGGTTTGATAAGTAATCTTCACATCTTTCAATTACATCTTCTGGCAATAATTTTAACACTCTCTCACTTACATAATTACCTTTTGAAACGAGATCACACACTTCTTCCCAAATAGGCTTTAATTTATCTTTGTCATTCCCCTTAATATTGTCATCCTTGTGTATGAGATGGTTAAGTCTACATATCAAGCTATCTAGTATTGCTGATCCTCTTTGGGGATCAAATGGAACACTCAGTATAACCTTTTTCTTTTTTGCATCTCTTATAGATTCTAGAAATCTATTTGCAATCTCTGCCACAGCCTGATCAATAGGCAAGTCTTCTGAATCATTATATATGTTATGAGCATTATGAAACTCTCGCGATATATCTAAAATATTTTTTCGCTCATGTTCGTCAATAAAAGCACTTATTTCTTCTGGATAACCTATCTCTTCCAAAGACCCTTTATGTTGCTCTTTATTTGCACTTGATATTTTTTCTGGTATTAGCATAACTACCCCCATTTTACATAATAAATTTAATATAAAACATACTAACCTTAGGATAAGCACATAATCTATTAAGTCAATAGTTAAAGTGAAAAATTTTGATTATAATCAACTATGTATAAAACATGCTCTTAAACTATGCTGAAAATAGCTATAATAGGCCTTCCAAATGCAGGCAAGTCAACTCTATTTAATAGGCTAGTAAGAAGAAAAGCAGCGGTAGTTAGTGACATTCCAGGAGTAACGAGAGATAGGCGTGAAGGAATTGGAAGAATTAGTGATTTAGAGTTTAAAGTTATAGATACAGGAGGATGGAATGACCAAACCAGTTTTTCACTACAAGTTATTGAACAAATAGAGTTTTCTTTATTAAGCGCAGATGTAATTTTTTTTCTTGTTGATGCAAAAGTGCAAAACGAGCAGAACAAAGAGTTTGCAAAGTGGCTGAAGAGAAAAACGAACAAACCTGTAATACTAATAGCAAACAAATGCGAAAGTCATAAATCGGAAAATGTTGATTATTTGCAGTTCTTCAACTTCATAGGTCCGGTGTATATCTCAGCCGAACATAATCTTGGTATGATTGATCTTTATGATGTATTAGCTGGTGTTATTGAAGATTTTAACAAAAAAACTGAGCTGCCTGAAAGTGAGTCCATTAGACTGAGGATTGCAATCATCGGTCGCCCAAACGTTGGAAAATCAACTTTTTTAAACAGTTTACTTGCAGAAAATAGACTAATAGTAAGCTCAAAACCTGGTACCACGCGTGACTCTGTGGATATTTCATACGACCATAATGGGAAATTAATCACTCTCATCGATACTGCGGGAATCCGCAGAAAGGCAAATGTTGTTGATAACTTAGAATCAAGATTTGTTGAAAAAAGTATAGAGTCAATAAAGCGCTCTCATGTAGTGATTTTAATGCTAGATTCCTTGCTTGGCGTTGAGCAGCAGGATTTATCAATTGCTGAAGCTGCAATTAAAGGGGGGAAGGGAATTATCATTGTTTTAAATAAGTGGGATTTAATAGGTAAGGATGACAGAAGTAAGTTAATAAAATTTGTCAAACAACAGGAAGTGACTCGGTTATTTTTGGAAGTGCCAACTGTAACAATTTCTGCATTGAAAGGTATGCGCTGTGGTGATGTGATAGATAAGTGTCTTGAAGTGAGTGAATCCTTAAACAAGAAGATCAGCACTGCAAAACTGAATAATTGGCTAATAGATGCTGTGGAAAAACATTCTCACCCACTTATAAAAGGTAGAGAGATTAAAATGAAGTATATTGCTCAAATTGGCACCAAACCTCCAGCTTTTTCTTTGGTATGCAACGTCCCGGAAAGTGTTGATGAGAGTTATAAACGTTATTTGACTAATGGTCTTAGAAAAAACTTCTTTGTTGAAGGCGTACCAGTCAGATTGCTTTTGAAAAAGAATAAGAATCCCTATGTAAAGTAGGTAATCTTGTTTTATTAATAATATAGTTTTTTATCTTATTAATATTCTTAATAAGTAAATAATATTACTTAAATAAGTAGTTGATAAATTAATATTATATAGTAAAGTATTAACTTGTTTAGTACTTTTGCTATGAATTATAAAGGACAAGATTTAAGGCCTGGATCTCCACATACTTTCACGGTTGATACACCTTTAGTATTTCAGTGGCTTCCAAGGCAATATGGATACCTGATTCCAGAAAAATATTTGGAGAGATTGAGCGAATGGGCAAAAAGAGAAGATACGCGTGTAGTGAAGTTAGTAATAAATGGATCTGGTTTTACTCCTACGCAACGTAAAGAGTTGGAGAATAAAATATCAAACAGAAAATTTAACCCAAACAAAAATATAGAACTTATAGATTTTAATGAGCTGGATTTAGGAGAGTATGAATTCAGCTTTCACTTACAACCAAATAAGAAAACAGAACTATCTAAATGTCCTTTATACAATGTATCTCAATATTTCAAAGATCTATACTCTATTCCAGAAAGTAAAAGATTATCTTTTGGTGTTGAGATAGACAGTATGCGTATATTTATGTTGTTAGCACTGAAGTCTCCTATGATCTATTTTGATTTTGATATCTTACCTAAAGAAGATAAGAAAGTTGGTGAGATTCAGGCTGTGCATGGCTTTTTGGTTGCTGAAAATGACAGAAAAGGTTATGACTATGATGGTATAGCAAGTATTGAAAATGCTATCATTGCTCTAAGCGATGCTGGTAGAGTAAAAATTATGGAAATTTACAATGAAGTAAAGAATAAGTTTCAAAAAGATTATCCTTTGTTTAAGTTATCAGAACATGAGATTTACAAAATTATGGAAGAGATAGTATATTTCACTCTTTCTAATGACGTTCTTCTTCTTATATCTAGCTATCAAGATTCTAACAAACGTTACAATAGACGTTTGGAAGAAGCAAGATTGCTTATGCAAGAAACATTTGGGTTTAAAACCAATGGAGGAGAAGTTGATATTCAATATGACAATAGCTGGACGAAAAACAAGGATGAATTGTATACTAAAGAAGAGATTGCAAGAATAGATAGTGATACTAGGGTTGTAACTAGTATGCAAACTAAATCAGTATCTAGCTGTGAATACATGCATAGAGGCTAGATAAAAAAGTTATAGAGTGATATGTGTCGCTTTATAATTATATAGAACATTATTAAACAAAAGTTGACTTTTTCGGTTGTTGTGGTAATTCGTTAATTATGTCAGATATAAATAACAGTTCTACAATCTTTTTGCTGTCAAGTGCCGCTGCTCTGATTTTTGCATATGTGCTAGAGTATTTCTTCAATATGCTACCATGCAAGTTATGCATATACGAGCGAGTAGTTTACTATGTTACAGGGCTACTTGCAGTTGCGTACATGTTCAAAGACAACAAAATCCTAATCTATGCGATGTTTTGCAGCTATCTCATTGGTGCAATAATATCTTTTTATCATGTAGGTCTTGAACTCCACTTATTTCATGATGTTTTAGGCTGTACAGAGCAAGCAAGTGGTAACGTTAGCATAGAAGAGCTAAGAAATAATCTATTAAACCCTAACTACTCTCCGTCTTGTGACAGGCCTCATTATATTTTTGGTGTTTCATTAGCAACATGGAATCTTATTTATCTTATAGTAGCCCTGTTTGTATCAGGTAGGATATATTGTAAAGAAAGAAATTTAAGGCACAATTGGTGCAAAAAGTAGCAAGAGTAGATGCTGCATTTGTACACCGCTTAGTTGTCACCCAGTTTCCGCAATTTAAAGATCTGTCTATCTGCCAAATCGTGCCCGGTGGATGGGACAATAGAACATTTCGTCTGGGTGATCACATGCTTGTGCGTATGCCAAGCGCTGCAAAGTATGCAATGCAGGTGGAAAAGGAACAAAAGTGGTTACCCAGGTTGGCACCTTTACTGCCACTTTCAATTCCAAAGCCTTTGGCAATGGGAGAGTCGTGTGAGGGTTACCCATGGCAATGGTCTATTTACCAATGGATTGATGGCAACACCGCTGCATCTGTGCACATAGCAGATCTGAATGACTTTGCAACCAGCCTTGCTCAATTTCTCGCTGCTTTACAACGCATAGATACTACAGATGGGCCTCTTCCCGGACCACATAATTTCTATCGTGGAGGGGTACTAACAACCTATAATGCTGAGACAAAGCAAGCAATTGCCGTTCTAAAAGATAGAATAGATGCCAATGCTGCAATCGAGCTCTGGGAAGCAGCGCTAGCAAGCGCTTGGAAAGGTTTGCCAGTGTGGGTCCATGGTGACGTTAGCGCTGGCAACCTATTGGTGCAAGAAGGAAAATTGAGTGCCGTCATTGATTTTGGAGGATTGGGGATCGGCGATCCCGCTTGCGATCTAATGATTGCTTGGACGCTGCTTAGAGGAGAAAGCCGAAAAATCTTCCGTGCAATGCTTCCGTTGGATGCTAGCACTTGGACTCGTGGCCGTGCCTGGGCTTTATGGAAGGCTCTTGCTGATATTACCACAAACACGAACGCTGTCGAAGCTTGGCACACTATTAATGAAGTGTTTAGAGATTATAAACGCAATTCATAAAGTATATTTGTATGAACATTGTGATTTGAGAGCAATCTCCACTAGAAAGGATGTAATCTCAGTATTGAAATCCAGTTTTTTTATCAAAAAATTTTTTGTATAAGGAAGGTGTCATACTAGTCACAGCTGTACGAACATTGTGATTTGGGCTAAAAAGATGCGAGTAGCCCCTTCGGTGTCATCTTATGTTTTTGTCATCCCAGTGCCCAGATACTGGGATCCAGAACAGGTAATAAGAAGTGCTGGAATGACATCCTGAAATTTTAGCTACAAATATTAAGAAATTTACCAAATAGAAAAAAGGCAAAAGAATCCCCCAGTAGTGAGTTTTAATAATGTAAATTGATAATGTGCTAACAAGCGTGTTTTGGCTGAAGTAGAAAAAATTTAAAAAACATGCAGCCGCTATAATTTTATGTAATTTGCCAATAAATATCTGAGTTTTTTACTGAATTTTGTTGTTAAATCTGCAGAGATTAAAAACAAGGATAAATACTCTTATTGATATAAGAAGAAAAGTGGGAAGGTTTGTCAAGCCGCTTCTATGCACCTGAGCATTGATCATACGGGTTCCATCTGTTATATATAGTCTTTTGCATACGAAGAAAACTGATGAATGAGTATGATATTACAGTTATAGGCAGCGGTCCTGGTGGTTATATAGCAGCAATTAGAGCGGCGCAGCTTGGGTTTAAAACTGCAATTGTTGAAAAGGAAGAAAATTTGGGTGGTATATGCTTAAACTGGGGGTGTATACCAACAAAATCGCTACTTAGAGCATCTGAAATTTATAGATTAATAAGAAGATCAGAAGAATTTGGCATAAAAGTAAAGGATGCAAGTTTTGATATACAATCAATGGTGAAATATTCAAGGAACGTTGTTGGCAAGCTATCAAGTGGTGTTGAGTATTTGATGAAAAAAAATAACATCAAAGTCCATCAAGGCTTCGGTAAACTTGCAGGTAACTATGTTGTAAAAATTCTTAATGATAAGAAGGAGGAGGAAATTTCTTCTAAGCATATCATTTTAGCAACAGGTGTAAGGGCAAGAAATCTTCCTGGAATCGAAGTAGATGGAGATTTAATATGGAATGCGCAGCACGCTATGACTCCAAAGAAGTTACCAAAATCTCTACTAATCATAGGTTCTGGTGCAATAGGAATAGAATTTGCAAGTTTTTATAGTACTTTGGGAGTTGATGTAACAATTATAGAAGTAAAAGACACTATTTTGCCGCTGGAAGATAAAGATATTTCAAATTTAGCACAAGAAATATTCACAAAACAAAGGATAAAAATATATACAAACAGTAGCGTAAAAGCTTTGACTAAAAATAAAGACTTTGCTCAAGTGTTACTAAGTAGTGGTGAGAGCAAAGAATTTGATAGGGTGATTGTTGCAGTTGGCGTGCAAGCAAACACTGAAAATATAGGTTTAGAAAATACAAAAATTAAGTTGAGTCCTTCTGGTTTCATTGAAACGAATGAGTGGTATGAAACAAGTGAATCAAGTGTGTATGCAATAGGTGATGTAGCTGGTCCCCCATGTTTAGCGCATAAAGCAAGTCATGAAGCTGTAATCTGTGTTGAGAAAATTGCCGGTAAAAATGCTCATAAGTTAAAAAAAGAGTGCATACCAAATTGCACTTACTCTCATCCGCAAGTAGCAAGCGTTGGCCTTACTGAGGAACAGGCAATAAAAAGTGGATACGATATAAAAGTAGGAAAATTTCACTCCAACTTTAATGGTAAATCTATTGCACTAAGTGAAACTGAAGGTTTAGTGAAAACAATTATAGACAAAAAAACAGGCGAACTTCTGGGTAGCCACATGATAGGTGCGGAAGTAACAGAGTTAATTAGCAATTTTGCTCTTGCAAAGCAACTAGAAGGAACAGACTTCGACATAAAATCTACGATTTTTCCTCATCCAACCATTTCAGAGATGATACATGAGTCAGTACTTGCTGCAGATGGTGAATCGCTGAATAGTTGAACTAACGTTCTATCGTTTTGGAGCTACAAGTATCCTGATTAGGCGATTCAATTCTAATAGATTGATTACCAATATCAGATTTTTCTAACTTTTCTTTTAACCCTTCAGCTGCTTCTTTCACTTCAAGCTTTTTTTCCTGATTAAGATCCTCTGGGCTTTTTCTTTTACTGTCTAAACCTTGTTGTCTATCAATATTTTTATTGAGTTGTTCTTGCTGAGGTAGATCAACAACTGAGTTAAAAAGAGCTTTTATTATGTTTTTTAATAAACCTCCGCTTCTGCTTTGCTCTTGAGGCTTATTTTTTACGTTAGATTCTTTTTTACTGTCACTATTTTTAGGCATTTTTAACTCAACTATCATAAAGCTTGATAAAATTTTACATGCAAAGTATTAAAAAATAATTAACAATCTATTATCAAATTACTACTTACAGATGACTATTATTCTAGCAACAGGCGGTACAGGTGGGCATGTTTTTCCAGCTATAACCTTAGCAAAAGCACTAAAGGTACAAGGGCACAATTGTATATTATTCAATGATCAAAAAACCATCAATATAGAAAGTTATATTTTACCATTGTGCAAGCCAAGTGGCAACAAATTGAAGTTTCTCTTTTTGTTAATGTATAGTTGTGTATTAGCACTGTATCAAACGAGAAAATTAAAACCAAAGCTAATCATTGGTTTTGGTAGCTACGCTTCTTTTCCAACTCTTCTTGCAGCAAAGATTCTTTCTATACCTATAGTTTTACATGAACAAAACACAGTTTTAGGGAGAGTAAATAGATTCTTTTTCAAGAGTGCAAAATTAATTGCAACTAGCTTTCCAGAGACTAAGTATGCAGAAGGTAGTAAATGCGTTTTTACAGGAAATTTTGTCGATATAGAAGCACAAGGCTATTCTAGAGCTGAAACAGTTTTAAACGTGTTAATAATAGCAGGCAGTCAGGGTGCAAATTTTTTTGATGATGTAGTGAGCAGTGTAATTTGTGATCTACCTGTTGAAGTAAAAGAGAGGATTAGAGTAACGCAGCAATGTACAAAGAAAAATATAAACAAGGTCAAGAGTCTATACAAAAGTGAAGGAATTGATTGTGAGTTAAGTGAGTTTTTCGATGATATGGAAAATAAACTGGCCAATGCTCATTTGGTAATTAGCAGAGCGGGGGCAACTTCAATAGCAGAGATTACTCTTGCTGAGCGTCCTGCTGTATATATTCCTTATCCTCACTCAAAAGATAACCATCAATTTTATAATGCAAAACATATTGAAGATTCGGGAGCAGCTGTAATGGTTGAGCAAAATAGTAACGCGAAAAAGAATCTAGGAGAGTTGCTAGTTGATTTATTGCAAAATTGTCAAAAATTGCGTGATATGGCTAATAATACTAAGAAAACAAGAATAAGGAATGGAGTTACTGAATTTATTAAGGCAATAGCTCAAGAACTTAGTTGACGAATTGCTTTTTCTTCAAATGCATCCCATAGTTCTTTTTCTAGTGATTTACTATACAACTTATTGATATAAACTACTCCCGTAGGCGAAGTTGTGTTAATTTCAAGAAGGAAGTCATCTATAATATCAATACCAACAAATATTAGCCCTCTTTTCTTTAGCTCAGGACCGATTTTATTACATATTTCAGTGTCTCTATCATTCATTTCAATAGATTCAAAACTTGCTCCAAGCCTCATATTTGTTCTGATTTCTCCGCTAGACTTTGGAACTCGCTTCATTACTCCTATTGGCTTTCCATCCAGTAGCAGTATTCTTTTATCTGTATTTATCTTTTTACAAAATGCTTGTGCAATTACAGGACATTCATATTTTGCAATCATGAGATCGACTACCACTTGAATGCTATTTTGGTCTTGTATTCTTATTACGTCATTTCCTCCATAGCTATATAGTGGTTTCAAGATGATATCCTGATAGTCGTGACAAAAATTTCTAATCATCGATATATTTTCAGTGATCAAAGTTGGAGGAATTAGCTCTGGAAATAGTGAAGTAATTAATTTTTCAGGACAGTTTCTTATTTCTGTTGGATTATTTATTACTAACGCAGTAGTCTTTTCTAAGATATAGGTTGTTGTAATGTACCGCATATCAAAAGGTGGGTCCTGCCTGATAAGTATGATATCCATTTCATTCAAATCTATAGTTACATCTTCTTTAGAAGTAAAACCAAAATCATCAACGCTGACTTTCTGAGCAAGAGCAATTGACTGATTTAACTTGAGTGCTAGATTATTAGGAACATAGACAAAAATTTCGTGCTTTCTCCTCTGCGCTTCTTTTATTAATGCAAATGTAGTATCAGTTTCAAAATTTATATTTTCATCCATTTGAAAAGCTACTTTCATTTATCCTCCCTTCCTATTACAATATACTATAGTACCATAAAAGTGTTAATAATGGAGCAAAGTATGGAATTAACAGTAGGAAATAATGCACCTGATTTTAGTTTGCCAACAGATTCTGGCGAAATTTTATCGCTGAGTGAATTTTTTGATAAAAAAAATGTAGTCCTTTATTTTTATCCTAAAGACGATACTCCGGGCTGTACAATGGAGGCAAAAGGCTTTAGAGACAAAATAGAAAATTTCTCTTCTCTTGACACAGTGATAATTGGTGTATCAAAAGATAGCGTTAAGTGCCACGCTAACTTCAAAGCAAAATATTCTTTGCCATTTTCTTTAGTTTCTGATGAAAATGCTGAAATGTTGGAAAAATATGGTGTTTGGGTAGAAAAAAGCATGTTTGGCAAAAAGTATATGGGAATAGAGCGCACTACTTTTTTAATAGATAAAAAAGGTAAAGTAGTGAAGATCTGGAAAAACGTAAAAGTTAGTGGACATGTTGATGAGGTTCTAGAAGAAGTAAGGAGAATATAAATTAAAGAATGACTACCCATTGCTATATAAAAAAACTGAAATTATATAACTTTCGTAGTCATTCAAACTTTGAACTGGATTTAGATGATAGACCAGTTGTAGTAACTGGCAAAAATGGTATTGGAAAAACTAATATACTTGAAGCAATCTCATTGCTTGCTAAAAGCAACGGAATGAAAAAAGCAAAAATCAATGAGATGCAAAATAGGCGCAGTAATGAAAGTTGGGTAGTGTATTATGATTTTTTCAATGGAGCAGAGCTTAACTCAATTGGTATAGGAAAGAATCTTAATAAGAAATTAATACAAATTGATGGGAAAACGCAGTCAAGCTACTCATCTTTGTATAGAATATCTAATGTAATATGGCTAATTCCACAAATGGACTATATTCTTCTTAATTCTCCAAGTGACAGGTTAAAATTTTTAGACCGTATAGTTTCACTATTTGAAGAAAATTACACCTATTGCTACATGAAATATAGAAAAGCTAAGCATGAGCGAAGTAAATTGCTTAGAGAGAATATTTTGGACGAAAGTTGGCTCTCTAGTCTTGAAAACGTCATGGCTACCAATGCAATTGATATTTTACGTATGCGATCATCTGTTTTAAAGATATTACAAGACACAATTGATAACCATTCCTGTAAGCTTTTTCCGAAGGCAAGTTTGAAATTCAGCAGCCAGCTAACTTTGGACGATACTGCAGAATATTTTCAGAATCGTCTAAAGGAAAACAGAGAAAAAGACTCATTAACTGGTAGAGTAACCTTTTCTGTACATAATGATAATTTTTGGGTTTTTTGCCAAAAAGGGGACATGCCAATAAATCTTTGTTCTACTGGAGAGCAAAAGCTATTACTGCTTTCTATCATCTTATCTAGTGTAAAAGCAAGGTGTATTCATTACAATAAAGCACCTCTTCTTCTGCTTGACGATATAATGTCGCATCTGGATAAAGATTACAGAAAGGTGTTAATGGAGGAGGTGTTAAGCATTCAATGTCAAACTTGGATAACCGATGTAAATCAAGATAATTTCAATAACTATCTTTGCTCTTTCAAGTTTTTTGAATTATCAAGTAAATAAATTTCAAGCGTGCTGTCATACATCAAGCTCATATTCGGTATGTAAATCTCTAATTAAAGCCTCAGCGTGTTTTTTTTGAACAACTATACTGATCTTGATTTCGGACATTGTGACAGCAAGTATTTCTATCTTTTTTTCGCTTAAAACCTTGAGTGTGCGGTACATCACTTCAGTGTTAGACATAACACCAATACCAATTATTGAAATTTTAGCTATATTATTGTTTACGACATAATTTTCATTTTTGTTCAATAACTTTTTCATTAAATCAACATCAAATTTAGAAATCAAAAAGCTTGACCCATGTATCATGTCAATTTTAACGTTTGCTCCTGCTATATCTCTTAAAGTATCCAGAGTATTTGCAAAGTTAGTAAAAGTTACAAGAGCTTCGTGAGTGCTATAAGTTATTCCAGTAATTAAGTATCTTTCCAGTACATCTTTTTCGTGTAGTACTGTAGTGCCTTCTACTTCCTCAAAAGTGGATAACACCTGCACCTTAATATTATGCTTCATTGCAAGTTGTACTGAACGATTATGCAATATTTTAGCACCAGATGACGACATCTCCAATATTTCATTGTAAGAGATAGATTTAAGCTTGCGTGCCCTTGGAACAATTTTTGGGTCTGCTGTATATATTCCGTCAATATCAGTAAAAATTTCACAAGTCCTAATACCAAAGACTACAGCAAAGGCAATTGCTGAGATATCAGATCCTCCTCTACCAAAAGTAGTGATTCTATCATCGTGTATACCCTGAAAACCAGCAATGATTGCAGCAGTATAACCCTCAGCAAAAGATCTTTTTACATGGTCAATTTTTATCTTTTTTATTTTAGACTCAGAATAAAAATTATCCGTTACAATTGGTAACTGCCAGGCGAGCCATGATTTAGCATTAACTCCGATAGATTGAAGAGTGATAGCTAATAATGCGCAAGAGATCTGTTCTCCTGCTGAAAGGAGAACATCATACTCTGATAACTCTTGTCTACAATTTAAATTTGAAATTTGCCTAGCTTGAAAAGCCATTTGGTCAGTGAATCCTGCAGCAGCAGATACAACAGCGATTACATTACAACCTTTCTCAATATCATTTTTTATCAGGTTTGCAACTCGATTTAAGTCAGTTAGTGAAGTCCCACCAAATTTTTTTATGATTATTTTGTTCATAGTTACAATAAGGTCAATTTTTCACCTTTCTAGAGAGTACAGTTGTTTAATTAAATGTGTTTTTTCTGGTCACTAATTAAAGTGATATAGGGCTATTCATCTTTATCATTACCAAGTTCTTTTAACATACTGTAGTTGCCTTTTCTAAATTTACCTTTTAAAGATGTAACTCCACTTTCGCTAATTCCACTTAAACTTAATGCTGCTCCACCTAGCTGCAATCCAATTTCAGATGTTTCGGGAATAATTTTACTAGCCCCTAGATCTTTATAAACCTCCACATTATTCAAATCTGGCAAACGTATTATAATATTTACATGCGGAAAATTTGCTGCAACTAGAGAAACTATTTTCTTTATAGTAACTTCGTTCTTTATCGAAACCACAAGAGCTTGAGCTCTTTCTATTCCTACTGATTTTAAAATTTCATATCTTGTAGCATCTCCAAGATATATAGGAAAACTGTCATTTTTTCCTTCTTTTACTATTTTTGATTGAATATCTACAATAACATAACTTAAATGCTCTGCAGTAAGCATTTTTGTTACCATATATCCCACTCTACCAAATCCAGCAACTATTACGTGATTATAAAGGTCTTGTGTGTCTGTTCCGATTGCTTCATCGTCTAGTATTATTTTTTCAGTGCTAAATGAATTTGCTATCCAGTCTCCAATTCCCGATAAAAGAGGAGTAAAAGCCATAGTTACTGTAGTTACCATCATAAGCACTTGAGCGATTTCACTTGATAGTACATCTAATTCATCTGCTAAACGGAATAAAATAAATGCAAATTCACCGCCTTGTGCAAGCAGTAATCCAGCTTGTATTGCAGGTGCACTTCTAAATCCAAAAAATCTACACAATGTATATATAATGGACGTCTTTAAAACGATAAGGATAATTGATAATAAAGTAACGAGTGGTAACTTATTGAGTAAAAGGTCAATATCAATAGACATGCCAACAGTCATAAAGAATAAACCAAGAAATAAGTCTTTAAATGGCAATACTGCATGTTCTACCGAATTCCTGTGTTCTGTTTCTGCAACTAGTAACCCAGCAACAAATGCGCCTAATGCCATTGATAAATGAAATTGTTCAGTAATAAATGCTGATCCTAATATTATCAGAAGTGTTGTTGATATAAAGATTTCATTACTCTCCATTTTGGCAATAACCGAAAACAATGGCCTCAGTAATAACCTACCAGTTACAAATATCAACACCAATGCAATAGCTGCTTGCACTAATGAGCCTGCCAACGAGCTTATTAAGCTGTGTTCAGAATTGCCAGTAAGCAGGGGCACTAGTACTATTAGAGGTACCACTGCAAAGTCCTGCATTAGTAGCACTGCTATTGACAATCTACCAACTTGGCTTGCTTGAGAACCCTTTTCTTGCAGAACCTGCAACACTATTGCTGTTGAGGATAGTGCAAGTCCACCACCAATAACTGCTGCCATGTTTGTATTTACTCCAAAGGCAAGAGCAATGCACCATATTGCTATCATGGTAACTATAACTTGAAGGGAACCAAACCCAAACACATGCCTACGCATAGCGATAAGGCGTTCAAATGTCAATTCAAGACCTATAATGAACAATAGGAAAACTACGCCAAACTCTGCAAAGTTATCCATTACTTCAACTGAATGTATCAGATTAAATCCATGAGAACCAATCAATGCACCTGCAACAAAGTAACCAAGTACTGGGCTAATATTCATTTTCCAAAACGCTATGACTATAAACACAGCAGCAGAGAGTAAAATTATAATATCAAACAAATGCTGAGAGCCGCTGTGCATAATATTTAACCTGTAGAATTAGACCATTTTATTGAACAACCAATGCTTGATTTTTGGTCAACTGGAGGATTGCTAGTTTCTGCAATAAATTTCATGGCTTGAAATAAATCACTACTTCCTACTTCGTAATTTTGAACTTTCTCTTTTTTTGTGTTGTTAAAACGCCCGCGATAGCAGAGGGCTAGTTTGGAATTAAAGCCAAAAAAATCAGGGGTACAAACAGCACCATACTCTTTAGCTACTTCTTGGTTATTGTCAATCAAATATGGAAATGTAAACTGATTTTCCTTGGCAAAATTAATCATGTTTTCAAAGGAGTCTTCTGGGTACTCATTTACATCATTTGGCATGATTGCAACGGTGTTTACCTGATAATCTTTTTTCAACAAATTAACATCGCTTACTAGATTGCTAATAATTGATTGAACGTAAGGACAGTGATTGCATATAAACATTACAATGAGACCATTTTCCCCATAGCAGTCACTTAATGTATAATATTTGTTATCCACTCCCAGGAGATTGAAATTCTTTGCAGTAAAGTCTAAATCTATCTTAGGAGTGTCTAGCGTAACCATAGCTCATAGAGAATTGTATACCATAATTTATGATCTTATTGCTTAAATGTCAAATGGTTTCTATGTACACTGCTTGCATTTAGCATTGTAATTATAAAATTTATGTTCATAACCTTCGAAGGAATAGATGGTTCTGGTAAAACAACACAGTCTGAGTTACTTGCAAATTATTTCAAGCAAATTCACGGTGAAAATAATGTCGTATTGACTAGAGAACCAGGTGGTACTGATTTTGCAGAAAAAATAAGAGGATTACTACTTAAGGATAATATTGATCCTATTTCTGAACTCTTGCTGCTTATCTCGATGAGGCACGAACATATGAAAAAATTAATATTGCCAGCTCTTAAAGAGGGAAAGACAGTTATTTGTGATCGATTTATCGATTCAACTATTGCGTATCAAGGGTATGGACTAGGTGTTGACTTGAGTCTAATAAGAGACTTACACAAATTAGTGGAAATTAAATATCCAGATATCACATTTATTTTAGATATTGATGTTCAAGTTGGACTCAGCAGAGCAAAGGATAAAAATAAGTATGAAGAAATGAGCATTGATTTCTATCATAAAATTCGAAAAGGATTTCAAGAAATAGCTATAAAAGAATCTAATAGATGTAATGTTATTACTGGAATTGAAAAAAAAAGTGATAATCATGTACACAATGAAATTATTGATATTGCAAAGACTTAGCTATACGTATTGAACTTTTGCTAACCTAAACAGTTACTGCATTAACCTGTGGTAAAAAATTATCAATTTTAGGTGACGTTATTTCATACGAAAGACTCTCTTTTTGATTAGCTAAAAAACTTTGTATTTCATTTTTAGGTTTTTCACTTATTGTTCTATATATTCTTGCGCGATTAATTAGCTCATTTCTACTATTCTTATTGCTTACTTCAGTTATGGTAAAAAATTGATCAAAGTGATTTAACAGATCCTCGTCTTTTATCGAGGATGCAACGCTATCAATTTCTCTTACATATAAAGCAAGTTTGTGCGCTTTGATACGATCCTCAAAACAAAGATTAATCAGTATGTTACAAAACTTATTTTTTGTGATATCTCTTGTTTTTGCTAGCAAAGATTCGATCTCGTCTTGGCAACGCACTCTCTTAACTGACTCAGCAGATACCTAGAACATTTTCTATTACAGATTTTTTCTCACAACCAAAAAGAAACGTATAATATCCCATAGACAGAGTCAAGAGAAGGAATATAGCTGGAAGCAAGAATGGAGCAAGTACATTTTGCGATCCAGGAAAGATAAACCAGATAGCAGTTGCTGCTGATACAGCTAAAAATAACCCTGACATAACGAGTTTTATTTTTCTTCTGTATCCGTTATCAATAACCGTATTTACGCCAATAAAAGCCACATCAACCATTGCTCATACCTCACTAAAAGTAATATTAGCTTAATAATAGCATTGTTGTGATAAGAAATCAACATTATGAATATTTTAATTAATTTATAAAATCATCCAACCAAATAGAAAAAAGGCAAAAGAAGTCCCGAATAGCGAGTTTTAATAATTTAAATTGATAATGTACTAACAAGCGTGATTTGGCTAAATGTAGAAAAAATAAAAAAGACATGCAGCCACTATAATTTAATGTAATTCACCAATAAATACCTTAAGTTTTTTACTGAATGTTGCGATTGAGCCTACAGGTCAAAAACAAGCTTTGAGTCAGAAATACCATTGCTATTATAATAAGAGAAATCGCGATGTTTGTACAATTGAAAGATGGTTGCGGGAGTAGGATTTGAACCTACGACCTTCAGGTTATGAGCCTGACGAGCTACCGAGCTGCTCCATCCCGCGTCGTTGCTTATTTATTATTATATGCGTAATAATAATAAATAAAAGAATAAAATCACACTATTACATATATTTATATATCTATTAACCTTTCTTAACATGATAGTAAATTATATACATAACAATCTGTGCAATGAAAAATATAACTTGATATTGTGGTTCCCTGTTTTTCAGTGTGCAGGAATTTTAACCTATTTCTCATTAAATTTTGAACCAAGCTGTGCTTTCACTATATCTATTTTTCTCTTGCTTTCACCTATACTAATTCTGATTGCAATATTATACAGGAAATACGCAATATTATGCATTTCTTTAATTGCAGTGCTCATAGGATTTACAGCCAGCAAATTCAGAACAGATTCAGTTAATACTCACATTCTTGATAAGGAAAGGTATGTGAAAGATATTGTTGCTACAGTGAAGGATATTAACGATAGGAGCTCATATAAACAATTTTTGCTTTATGAAATAAAAAACACGAAGTTCAAGCTGGATAACATCAGAATATCAGTTAAAACCAAAGCGGAAGAAGGCATTAAAATAGGGGATCAAGTAAAATTATCAGCAAAACTCTTTCCTCCAAAAATTGCGCCTTCGGAATATGCATATGATTTTGCAAGAATAGCATATTATCAGAAAATAAGTGCAACAGGCTTTGCAACAAGCAAAATAGTCCTGTACAAAAAGGCTGAAGCAAGAAAATTTCAAGAGTATATAGAATCTTTCCGTCAATATATCTATGAAAACCTACAGCAAAATACCAAAAAGCCACACGCGGACATAATCTCTGCATTATTAATTGGCAAAAAAGACGGGATAGATCAAAAAACTATGAATGCGATACGAGATTCAGGTATAGCACATTTATTCGCTATATCTGGTTTACATTTATCGTTTGTTGCTGGTCTATTTTTTATAGTATTCCGTAATTTATTTGCAATATCTGAAACTTTGACTCTTAAATATAACACTAAAAAAATATCTGCATTCTTTACTATCTTGCCAACTACCTTTTATTTGTTGATTACCGGTATGCAAATTTCTGCTCAGCGTGCCTACATCATGGTGATCTTGGTACTTGTTGCAATAATCATAGAAAGGAAATATCGAGGATTAATAGCAATTGCGTTTGCTGCTTCGGTGATACTCATAGTGGAGCCAGAAGCAATCTTAAAGCCAGGTTTTCAAATGTCATTTTCTGCTGTTTTGGCACTAGTTGCCAGCTATCAGATCAATGCTAATAAGTTATTCAAAATAAAAATAATAAAATATTTTGTGTCGATAATGATCAGCTCAATAATAGCAAGTTTAGCAACTGTTCCGTACACAATATACAATTTTAACTATTTTTCAATCAGTGGCATTATCACAAATTTGATTGCTATACCAATAGTTACACTCATTATTATTCCACTTGGAATAATCTATGTTTTATTGATTCCTTTAGGTACTCAGTGGATTATAACGCCTCTCATGGAACGCCCAATTGACAGCGTTTTATATATAACAAACGCAATTGCCAGTCTTCAGTATTTGGTTATTCCTATTCGCACTTTTCCTGCCTCATTAATTATTATAATAACGCTTGGGCTATTATGGTTATGCTTGTGGGAAAGGAATTGGCGTTTCTTTGGAATTTTCTTTATTGTGCTAGGTATTTTCTCTAGCGCTATGTATACAACTCCTGACATTCTAGTCAGTGCTGATAATCTTGCTGTAAAAGAAGATGACAATTTACTATATTCCCTTACTAGAAAAAACAGAAATTTTGTTGTCAAAACGTGGGCAAAGCAAAACGGGCAGAATCAAATTGTGAATCATACTAAATTCAGTAATTCAAACAAAAGGCTAAAATGTAATGATTATGACTGTACATATAATAAAGGAAATAATAAGTCAGTGTTGCTAGCTCATAAAAGAGAAGATATTTTAGAAAATTGTAACAATGTCGATCTAGTAATTCAGTTAAGCAAGTTTAACTATCCAGCTTGCAATACTAAAATCATCAAATACTCTGACTTAGAGGCATATGGCACACACTCTGTTTGGCTAGCAAATAGTGGCATAAAGGTTAGCAAAGTCCGTTCTAATCGTCCTTGGCATAAGCCAAAAACTTGTTTTTAAAGTATCATTTATATATAATTACTTAATTAGGATGCAAGGAAATTTATGCCTTTAGATACAACAAATCCTTTCAATGTTAAAGTAGATCATAATTTTGCCAAAATAGATGATGCTATTGGTTTTTTTCCTAGGTTATGGCGTGCAACAAAGAAATATTCTGTAAGTAACACTCTACCCATAGCGATTGTAAATATTTGGCTTCAATTTTCTTTGGCTTATGTAGCTGCAATAATAATAACCCATAATGATCTAAGGTTTATTACAGATATTTTTAACCCAACATTCATGCCAATTTACACTTTGGTTTCTATTATTCTTTTAACAACTTTTGTAGCCTCTTCTGCTATGAGATATATGCATAAGCAGGAGATAAAAGAAGGAGAAAAGTTGATAGAGGAATTAATAAATAATAAAATTAGAGGTGGCAAAGACAACGAGATGAGTGAAATCGCTGAAAATGCTCTGAAAATAGAGATAAAACCAAATTTAAGTCTTATAGATTCCAAAAAAGCAAACTTTTCAATAGTTTTGCCAATTTCTGAAAATCAGAAAAAAATATTAGATAATCAAATACAAGAGAATAAAAATAAGGCCATTTTTCTTACCATACCATATGTAATTAGTGCTGTAATTATAGTTGGTGCGTTAATACAAAATAGATTGAGCTTTGCCAATATTCAGGCTTTGGAATGGGTTCCAGTTGTACTGGCTAGTATCATTGCTATCGTTGGAATATGTATAACATTCAGCAAGCTAAAAACCAATGAGATAAACAATAATCATAATATTGTTAAAAAATTTAATAATTTAGATATTCTCTTTCCATGCAGAAGAGGTGGTTTTGTATCGGTAATGGAAAAAAAGACAAAAGATGAGGAAGAAAATGATCCAATATCTCGATTAATAAAATTACTAGATAAGCACTTGACTAATTTTACAGATAAAATTGTTGACTCATTTGATAAGCGCTTAGATGAAGCTAAAGATCTACTTGATAGCAAACTTCTAAAACCTGCAAATGATGAAATTCAAGAAACACTTGTTCATCTACAAGGAATTAGAGGAGACATCAAAAAAGATTTAGATAAGTTGCGTAAGGAAATGATGGTCATTTTAAGCGAAGCTAAAGAGCTGGCAAAAAGAACAAATTCACTAAAAATTGAAAGCATTTTTTCTAGTTTAGAGAATACTATTAAAATCGCTGAAGATAAGGTTGAGCGATTTGAACCAAGCAGATTAGTTGGCTTTTTTCAATCTGGAGAAAGAACAATTAGCGATGATCGTGAGTTCATAGATACATTGGAAAAACAAAAAGAAGAAGCGGAAAAGATAAAGAACGAATTAGAAGAAGAACTAAAAAAAGTAAAAGATGAGCTAGCAGAATTAAAGAATAAACAGACTCAATCAAATGAACCTAATAGCAGTGAAGGCAGTATTACTGCTACTTCTCTTGAAAAACAGCGAGATGAAGAGAAAAAAGCAATAGAAAAACATAGATTATTAAAATCAAAAAAAAGGATGAAAGAGCTGGAGCAAGAAAATGCAAAATTGGAAAAAGAATTATCTGAACAAGAAAAAATGGATGAATGGAGAAAAAAAGTTAACGGTAAAGCAAGTGACTTTCTATATTATTTATTAGAGTCTATTAAGCTAGAAGAAAAAGATAAAAAAGAAGAAAAGAGGGAGTTAACGCTACGGGATTTTGATAATAAAATAATAATTTACTGGAAAGATGGCTCTCAAACAATTTGCCATATTAAAAAACAAGACGGCCTTCAAATTCAACCTAGTACAAAAGTTGATTTTGTGAATCCAGATGTTCATGCAGCATTCAAAGTAGCTTGCGCAGGGTAGTGACCATAGATATAACCTTAAATGTTAATAGTGACGAAAAAAAATTAAGGCTAGATACTTACATAGCTAAAAAGTGTAACATATCACGCAGTAAAGCACAAAGATTGATACAAGATGAGCGGGTAACATTACTTGGCACGCCGATAATTAATAATGACCACATAGTAAAACCAGGTGAAGAGTATATAGTACATCTCGTTCAACCTGACATATCCACATCAATTGGACCTAACTATAATATAAAGCTTGATATCATCTACGAAGATGGGGACATTATAGTTCTGAGTAAACAAAGTAGATTAACAGTACACCCAGGTGCTGGAACAAACAATGATACACTCCTGAATGCAGTGATCGCTCACCTTGGCAAAATTCCATATATAAATACAAGACCAGGAATTGTTCACAGGCTTGATAAAGATACTAGTGGACTCATGGTAATTGCAAAAAATGAACAATCCCACAGCTTCTTGTCTGAACTGCTATCAAATCGTAAAATAAAACGGGAATACTTAGCAGTAATTTGGGGAGCATTACCTAATCTGCAAGGAACAGTAAAAACCCATATTGCTCCAAAACGCAGTAATAAAGAAATGATGTGTGTCACAAAAACAGCAGGTAAATTAGCAATCACTCATTATTCAGTGAAGAAAATTATAGGGCAAGCAAGCCTGGTTAAATGTACTTTAGAGACAGGCAGAACACACCAAATTCGAGTACACATGAGCCACATAGGACATTCTGTAGTTGGTGATCAAGTTTACGGAAAAAATAGTAGTAAAAGTGAAAAACATGCTAAAAACTCTGACTTTATCCGTAATTTCAATAGACAGGCACTACATGCTCACACGCTAGGCTTATATCATCCAAAAAGTAAAGAATATATAGAATTTGTTTCTGATTTACCACAAGACATGCAAGTCTTAATCGGTGAATTTGAAAATATATCTTAACAACATTCATATCAATATTATCATCCATGTTATCAAGAAGTTAATTAATGAGAGAAAAACTGCTGCACTACCTAGATCTTTCACTTTTTTTGAAAGTATATGTTGTTCACTGGAAATACGCTCAATTATTGTTTCAAAAGCAGTGTTAATAATTTCTACAATTAACACCAAAAATAGGCTACTTACCATTACTGCACGTTCTAAATTACTTACATCTAAAACAAACAAAGTTGAAACACATATTATAAAAAGCAGTAACTCCTGTCTGAACGCAACTTCTGATACAAAAGCTGATTTTATTCCTTCACAGGAGTATTGAATTGCTTTTATTAGACGAGTAATGCTTTTCTTCATTATCAATTTTGGAAACTCAATGAATTACACTTATTGCACTCAGGTAAAAAATGCATGAAAACACCTTTCAGTCGTGATCACTTACAAAGATTTTTAAGTTAAAGTCTAGCATATTGTTTGAATCAAGAAAATTAGTACAAAGCCTTTCAACAAACGCTCAAGGCAGTTATATATTGATACTGACACAAAAATCCTTTAATTAAATTTCTCTCTCCTTAGCTTACACGATCCTCATTTTGAAATAAGTAATAATTTATTATAGTCTTGATATTTAAATATTTTGTATCTGCTGTAATGATTTCACTTCCAATTTGCTATTCTTTACATATTGAATTGCAAGCGCTAACGCTTTACTCCCAGAAGCTGTGGTGCTATAAGCTATATTTTGCAAAATAGCAGTTCTCCTGATATCTTTGCTATCTGAGACTGATTTCACACCTTTTGAAGTATTGATTACTAGATTTATTTTTCCATCTTTGAGCATATCAACTATGTGGGGTCTGCCTTCTCTCACTTTATTTACAGCTTTTGCAGCAATGCCGTTATTGTTCAGATGCAAAGCTGTGCCTTTGGTGGCATATATTTCAAAACTCAGTTCTTTCAACATTCGTACAACAGGCAATATATACTCTTTATCATCATCTTTTACTGAAACCAGAGCTGTTCCTTCTGTTGGTAACTTGTATCCTGCAGCCATGTGCACTTTTGCAAGTGCAGCTCCGAAAGATAAGTCAATTCCCATCACTTCTCCTGTTGATTTCATTTCAGGACCAAGTAAAGTGTCAATTCCCGAAAAACGCGTAAATGGAAAAACAGCAGCTTTAACTGCAAAATGATTGAAAGGCTTGTTTTCCTGATTCAATTTTTTACCCAAAATAACCTGAGTGGCAAGCTTTGCAATAGGAATATTGATTACTTTGGAAATAAAAGGAACTGTACGGCTAGCCCTTAAATTCACTTCAAGTATGTATACATCACTCTCTTGAACAGCAAACTGAATGTTTATCAGACCTTTCACTTTTAATGCTAATGCTATTCTCTCAGTTTGGAGCTCGATCTCTTTTATTACTTCGTCACTCAATGTATTTGTCGGTATTGAACATGTTGAATCGCCAGAGTGGATACCAGCTTCTTCAATATGCTCCATAACCGCTGCAATGAAAACTCTTTCCCTATCACATACAGCATCAACGTCAACCTCAACTGCATTGACTAAAAATTTATCAAGAAGCAGCGAACCATGCTCAAAGATTTTAGTGTGATTCAGGACGTACTCTTTGAAGCTATCAATATCATGCAAAATTGACATAGACTGACCACCAAGGACATAGGATGGCCTCACTACTAATGGAAACCCCACCTTTTCTGCGTTGATTAACGCTTCTTCCACTGAATGACAGATAGAATTTTCAGGTTGTTTTAAATTAAGTTGCAAAGCAAGATTTTTAAATCTCATGCGATCTTCTGCAAGGTCAATAGAATCAAAAGATGTACCCAAGATATTAAAACCTCTTTCGTTCAGCACTTTGGCTAATTTTAAAGGCGTTTGACCACCTATTTGAACTATTACACCAACTAGTGTGCCATTTTCTTGCTCTTTACTTAGTATTTCAAGCACATCCTCTGCAATGAGTGGTGCAAAATATAAACGATCAGCGGTATCATAATCAGTTGAAACGGTTTCGGGATTGCAGTTAATCATTATTGTTTCGTATCCCATTTCTTTGGTGGCAGAAACTGCATGAACGCATGCATAATCAAACTCAATACCTTGACCAATGCGATTTGGACCACTTCCTAAAATGACAACCTTTTCTCGGTCAGAAATGTCCGCTTCGCATTCTGTCCTGTTTGTAATGTCTCCCTCATAACATCCATACATATAAGCAGTGCTCGATTCAAATTCAGCTGCACAGGTATCTACACGTTTATAAACTGGATTAACACCAAATTTTTTCCTCATTGCTTCAATTTGCTCTGATGTCATTCCAGTGCGTGACACTGGAATCCACCTATTTTTTTCTTGGATCCCAGCTGGGATGACAGAGGTAGGTCTATTACTTAACTTTGCGAGCCTTGCATCTGAGAAGCCCATTTTTTTCAGCTCTAATATTTCATATGCAGTTTCAGGAAGGCCGTTTTCCTTGATTTTTTGTTCAGCTAATATAATTTGCTGTATATTTTGCAAAAACCATAAATCATAACCTGTAATCGAATTTATTTCTTCTATGCTAATTCCGTGGCGCATTGCGTCAGCAGCAATCAGTAATCTGTTTGGCAGCAATTTTGCTAACTGAGATTTAATATCTGTGTCTTCAGAAAACACTTCATCAAGTCCCGTGAGCCCTGTTTCAAGTGAGCGAAAAGCTTTCTGCAGTGACTCATTAAAAGTACGGCCGATTGACATCACTTCTCCCACTGATTTCATGGAGGTTGATAATTCACAATTTGTCCCCTTAAATTTCTCAAACTCAAATCGAGGAATTTTAGTGACGATATAATCAATCACTGGTTCGAATGCTGCTGGTATTATTGGAGCACAGTCGTTACGTATTTCATCGAGCGAATAGCCAATAGCAAGTTTAGTGACAACTTTTGCAATAGGATAGCCTGTTGCTTTTGAGGCAAGTGCAGAAGAGCGAGAAACCCTTGGATTCATTTCAATTACAACGAGGCTTCCATCTTCTTTAGGATTCACTGCAAACTGAACATTTGCACCACCGGCACTAACATCAATTTCCCTCAGCACTGCTATAGATGCATTTCTCATTTGTTGATATTCAGCATCACGCAGAGTCAAAGCAGGAGCAACTGTGATACTATCTCCGGTGTGCACTCCCATTGGATCAACATTTTCTATTGAACACACTATTATACAGTTATCCTTGCAGTCACGGATAACTTCCATTTCATATTCCTTCCAGCCGATAATTGATTCATCTATCTGAACTTCATTTATTGGTGAAATTTTTAGAGCACTTTCTGTGATATTGAAAAACTCCTCTTTATTGTATGCTATGCCACTACCTGCGCCACCAAGAGTGAATGATGAACGGATGATTGCTGGTAATCCAATGTAATCCAAAGCCTTTTTTATTTGTTCTTGATTTTTTATAATGATACTTTTGGGGTATTTTAGCCCTATTTTATCCATGGATTGGCGAAATAATTCTCTATCTTCCGCTTTTTTTATTGCTTCTCTATTTACCCCTATTAATTCTACGTTGTATTTGTCTAACACTCCATCATCTGCAAGTTTTATTGCACAATTAAGTGCTGTTTGCCCTCCCATTGTTGGTAATATTGCGTCTGGCCTCTCCTTAATTATAATTTTTTCTATGATTTCAGGTAGTACCGGCTCAATATAAGTTGCATCAGAGAATTCAGGATCTGTCATTATAGTTGCGGGGTTGGAGTTAACCAAAATGACTTTATAACCTTCACTTTTTAATACTTTACAGCTTTGCGTTCCAGAATAATCAAACTCGCATGCCTGACCTATAACTATTGGGCCTGCTCCTATTACTAATATAGATTCTATATCTGTGCGTTTTGGCATAATTACAATAACGATCTCTATTCAAGTAATGTTACCAATCTTTCCTGTATATGTGAATTTTTATTAAACCTATTAGCTAACTACTTTTAGGCTTGACGCATAACTGTACGAACATTGCAATTTGCGTGGCAGATTTCAGTGCTTGACACACAGCTGTACAAACATTCATTTTTGAAGGTAAATTGCACAGCAAATGATGTCATTCAAGTAGCTGACACTGGTTCCTTTATGACGGCAGTGCCCAGAGGTGTCATCCCAGTCTGGGATCCAGAAAACTTAACTTTAAATAAGTGGCCGCACAATAAAGACTAGATTCCAGTGTCAAACACTGGAATGACACCATAGAGGCACTGGGATGACATCCTTCCTAGTGGACTCAAATCACAATGTTCATACAGTTGTGGGCTTAACGGTATCTTTGCAGATACTATGGTAATTTACTCGGGAGATTTGCTAAGTGGTAAGATTTGTCCTGATATGCTACAATCTTCAGAAGCAAGTTCCACAAATTTGTCTGTCAGTTTATCAGGTGGCACCAATTCAGATATATCTTTTCCCGGAAATGCTTGCTTATACATTTCACTATCGATAGGCTCTTCCGAATACACGGCATTTATGCACAAATTCGTATGTTTTGTCTCAGATGCATATATCTTCACCATTGCTTCTAGTGCAACTTTACTTGCAGCATATGGCATCCAATATGGATAAGAGGAAGGAGAAAGTGTTATCTTTGAGGTCATGAATATCGCTCTTCCAGCATTAGACTTTTTTAGTATCGGACCCAAATTTTTTAGCAAGTACCAACTGGCAGTAAAATTTGTATTCATTACCTTCTGTAGATCTTCAAGCTCACAATCGTGAACAGGGCTCAACTTACATAAAATTTCAGTGCATGTAATCAGTATATCAAGTGTGCCAGATTCTGATAATTTTGGGCTTTCTATCATATTTGCCAGTTTTTCTACGTTTTCAAAGTCTAAAAGATCAAGCTGAATTAGTTTCACATAGCCTTCTTTAAGCTCTTCAATTTCATTATACAGTGGCTTGAGGTGATCGATAAACCTTGAAATCAGAATCACACATGCACCTTCTCTTACAAACCTTTTTGCAACAGCAGAGCCTATTCCACCTGAAGCCCCGGTAATTAAAGCTACTTTACCTTCTAACTTACCCATTTCTTTCTCCTTAGCAAGATCCATTGAAATATTTTAGCTGAAAATTAAATTTTGCTCCATATATAAAAATCAAACTTAGCACATAAAAAAATAGTAACGATACTACCACACCACCTAAACTTCCATATATCAAATTCAGTTGATCAAAGGAAGCTTTTAAATATTGCTTGAAAGCTGAAGCAGAGATCGTCCAAAGAATAACAGCCACACAAGATCCGGGAAATACGTCTGATAAGTTTTGCTTTATGTTTGGCAATGTAAAATATAGCCAAGATACTATAGTAAAAAGCACAAACTCAATAAGTAAATATCTAGTATAACTTAGCCCTTGGTAAGAAAAATCAATTAACATTGGCACTAATGTAAAAAATACTATAGTCAGAGTTGTAACAAGCGTAATTACTAAAAATTGTAATATACTGAGCACCCTTCTCCATATATAAGGCGATGAAACCGGAACTTTATAGGCCTTATTCAATATCGTTCTAAATCCTTCAATTGTCGATGAGGCAGTCCAAACAGCGCCTACAATTGCCAAGGTTAATAAGCTTTGCGGAGGGCCTGATATTATCTCCCTAATACGTGGCATCAAAGATGATAAAATATCCTGTGGCATGTTATCAATAATAAATGCCCAGCCGACATTGTATTGATCTAAGAAATTTGCGAACGTTGATGCCATGGCTATTAAAACAATAAGAAAAGGAAATATTGATAACAGGATTAAAAATGATAGATACCCTGCATGCTCCACTCCATCATTATAAATTGTGTCAATTAAAGCACGATAAAGGCAATAAACGATACTATAAAATTTCTGTAGCACTTGTAATATAAATAAACTAAGAAAAGTATTCTAAATGAAATAAAGCATACTTTTAAGTAAAAAATCCTCACCGTTTACTTAAATTTAATCAAAATGATAGATAATCCAGCGTTAAATACGGAGGCATAATGAAAAATTTTCTTCTACTTGTAGCTTTAATTCTCTCTTTTGCGTTTGATGCAAGCGCTGATGAAACATCAGCAGTAATATGTAAGATAGTAGACTATACTCACAGCATAGGTGGACCGATGATTACAGTAGTGATAATTGGTGCAGCCTTGCTTGCAATATTTGGCAGAATGCCATGGCCAGCACTTTTTGCACTCGGTGCATTTACTGCTGTGTTTTTTGGTGCACCTAAAATTGTGAGCGTGATAGCACCAGGTGTAGCAGAAGCTTGCATAAGTTGCCCTAGTAATCAGGAAATGATCAATGGTACATGTGTTGCAAAATGTGCTGGAAACAAAAGACGTAATGCATCAGGACAATGTAGTTGATGATTTGAGACAGATAGTAAAAATAGTGCTTAAGAGGGGCGATACTTTTACATTATATCATAAACCTTTGTTGAGATTCCCTTCACTTGAAAGTGGCTAAAATGGCCACTTTCACTGTCTATAACTACCTAATAAATTCTCTTTCTGTAATCATATCAGTTAAAGTCTAGATTCCAGCGTCACGCGCTAGAATGACACCATTTGCTACGCAATTTACTTTCAAAAATGAATGCTCGTACAGCTGTGTGTCAGCTACTTACATAACACCTCTCGAAAATTACTTTAGTTACAAATATTAAGAAATTTACAAAACGAAGAAAAAAGGCAAAAGAATCCCCGTGTGACGAGTTTTAATAATTTAAATTGATAATGTGCTAACAAGCGTGATTTGGCTTAATGTAGAAAAAATTTAAAAAGCCGCTATAATTTTTATGTAATTTGCCAATAAATATTTGAGTTTTTTACTGATTTTTTGATTGAGCCTGCAGGTCAAAAATAAGGATAAATACTCTTATTATCATGGCAAGGGAGTTGGGGGAATTTGTAAAGTAATCTTTTTCATTTGTATTCCCTTATGCTTGAGATAACTGCATGCAGGTTCATGGATCTCTTTACTCTTTAATTTCGATGAATTCCCTTTGAAGTTGAATATTGAAAATTAACTGGAGAATTGTGAATTACTTCGTATATGTGATAACAAGCCATGGCGCTCTCAGCAAAGCCATTTAGTATCAATTTTAGTTTGCCTGGATAAGCAGCTATATCTCCGATTGCATATATTCTATCTCTACTGGTTCTAAGTGTAGCTGGGTCGACAGTTATGCGGCCATGTTCTAACTCTATACCCCAACTGTTTATTGGCCCAAGATTCATTGACAATCCAAAAAATGGCAGCAGAAAATCAGCGGATATTTCTTTTTCTTCCTTAGAGGCAATGTTTTTTACTATCACTGCGCTCAACTGCCCATTACCTCCTGCTAGTTCGTGTAATTGATATGGCACTACCAGTTCTATCTTTCCATTATTTTCAAGTGATTCTAATTTATTTCTAGTTTCAGGAGTGCAGCGAAATTCCTTTCTCCTATGTATCACATAAATTTTCTTTGCAACTTTAGAAAGTTCTACAGTCCAATCAGCCGCAGAATCCCCCCCCCCTGCAATGACTATAGTTTTGTCCTGAAAATCAGAAATTTTATTTACATTATAAAATACAGATTTATTTTCATATTCTAATATACCACTTAAGGGTGGACGGTTAGGTTCAAACATTCCGTTACCTGCAGCAATGATAACGGCTTTGCATTTTACCTCTGTACCTATGTTCGTTATGATAGTAAAGTTTTCACCTTCGTTATTTGAAATCTTTTCCACTTTTTGACTTAAATGGTAAACAGGCTCAAACGGTGAAGCTTGCTCCATTAGTCGCTCAATTAATTTTTGGGCAGTAATTACAGGATAACCAGGTATATCATATATTGGCTTTTCTGAGTAAAGAGCTGTGCATTGTCCTCCTGCTTGATCCAAAACATCTATTACATGACATCTCATATCAAACATTCCCGCTTGAAAAGCAGTAAATATTCCAACAGGCCCTGCACCTATTATTACGATATCGGTTTCCATATTCAGATGGTGATCTATTTATAGATATTAGCTTTCTTTGCTAACAAGGTCAATTTACAAAGGGATTTATTTTTAAAAGATGTGGCTAGATTAGATAAGATTTACAGCGTTACGAACCATCTAAATAAGCTCTAAAAATTAACTAACATTTTAAATCTGAGAAGTAAGTGCGGACGGAATGGGATTCGAACCCATGGTACGTTTCCGTACGTCAGTTTTCAAGACTGGTGCCTTAAACCGCTCGGCCATCCGTCCACCTCTTTTTTACCACAATATTTAATTTCAAGCAATCTATAAAAATCTTACTTGCCTACACAAAAGCTACTAAACACACTATCCAATATTTCCTCAACATTAATAATTCCAATTACTGCACCAAGTTCAAATGCAGCAAGCCTCAAGTCTTCAGATATCAACTCAATTGGATTATAGATATTAAAACGCTGTAAATGTTCCAGTGCTTTCTGCATGTGATTCCTATGTCTTTGCCGAGTAATCACAGGAGTGTCTCTATCATGCCCAAATTTTTCCTTTGCCTTCTCTTTTATGAGAGAGATCAATTTGTTTGTACCTATTCCCTTTAGAATAGAAATGGGTAAAAGATCTATGCCATTAATTTTTATATTGTGATTATTGATAACATCGTCAGCTTTGCTCAATACATAAATAGTATCGCTATTTACAACGTTGCAATTGATATTATGACGCTGTTCAAAAGGAAATAGTTCTATTCTTAAATCAGCTTCAAAAGACCTTTTTTTCGCTCGACTTATACCTTCTGATTCTATTGGATCTGAACTCTCACGAATTCCAGCAGTATCAGAGAGAATGATTGGGTATCCACCAATGTCAATATGAGCTTCAAGTATATCTCTTGTTGTGCCTGCATATTCAGAAACAATAGCAATATCACGCTTGGCTAAGAAATTAAACAGAGTTGATTTACCGACATTTGGTTCACCAGTTATTACAATATGTAAACCCTCACGCAACCTTTCGCCCCGTCTATTATCATTTAAATGCTCTTGTATCAACTGCACGAGAGATTGCACTTCATTATTAATTTTTTCCAATTCACTTTTTTCTGCCCAAATGTTCTCTGGAAAGTCTATATATGCTTCGATTTTGGATTGTATCGTTATTAATCTTTGCCTCCAATTGCTGTATAGTCTCTCCAATTCTCCTGATATCTGCTTAATCGCTTGTTTAGCTTGCATTTTCGTCTCAGCGTCAATTAAGTCTGCAATCCCTTCTATTTGCGTTAAGTCAAATTTACCATTTAGAAAAGCCCTAAGTGAGAATTCTCCAGGCCTGGCCATAACGAAAATTTTTGATAATTCCTCCAAGATGATTTTTATGACGGCCTTGCTTCCATGCACTTGAAACTCTATAACATCCTCGCCAGTAAAACTGTTTGGAGCAGGGAAATAGATGATTATTCCATTATCTATCAATTGATTGGAATCATCATATAGATCAACTAAAGTAGCAAATCTTGGTTTAATTTCTTTCTTAATATGAAAATGATTTAAAGCTTTAAGCGCGTAGTTGCCTGAAATTCTGACTACTGCAACTCCTGACTTACCAAATACGGTCGATAAAGCGAAAATAGTTTCATTTGTGTTTGTCATTATTGATATAAACTACTTAGCAATATTACACTTAAGAAACCAAAATACCTAAAAAGTCACCCAGGTGAAAATATTTATTTTGAAAACTGATAATATGATTTATAATGACTGACACAAGTTTTAAATACTTTATGCTCAAGAAATTAGCTTGGTACTGGTCTTTTGTAGAGTTAATTAAAGGGTTTGTTATTACATTAAAATATATGTTTAAGCCAAAGGTTACTTTGAGGTATCCTATAGAGAAGGGCCCTTTAAGTCCAAGGTTTCGTGGTGAGCATGCGTTGCGTAGGTATCCAAATGGTGAAGAACGATGCATAGCTTGTAAGTTATGCGAAGTTATCTGCCCTGCTCAATCAATAGTTATTGAAGTAGAGGAAAGAGAAGACGGTAGTCGCCGCACCACACGCTATGATATTGACATGACAAAATGCATATATTGCGGACTTTGCCAAGAAGCATGTCCAGTTGACGCAATTGTGGAGGGTCCTAACTTTGAATTTGCTACTGAA
Source organism: Wolbachia endosymbiont (group A) of Limnophora tigrina (assembly GCF_964263225.1). Taxonomy (NCBI): domain Bacteria; kingdom Pseudomonadati; phylum Pseudomonadota; class Alphaproteobacteria; order Rickettsiales; family Anaplasmataceae; genus Wolbachia; species Wolbachia endosymbiont (group A) of Limnophora tigrina. The sequence goes on along the minus strand of NZ_OZ181654.1, from coordinate 1,270,997 downwards.
ACAAGAGAGGAGCTAATGTACAATAAAGAAAAGCTATTGCGTAATGGTGAAGTTTGGGAAGAAGCAATTGCACTCAGGTTAAAAAAGAACAGGCCGTATTATTAACTAGGTATGTCAACAATTAAAATTTCTTACAGCAAGTATGTAATAGATCTCTTGTACAACTGTTATTTAACTGAAAGATCAGTAGCTCACCTTTTGGTGTCATTCCAGCGCGTGACGCTGGAATCTAGAAAAGAAAGAAACATGGATCCCAGTGTCAAGCACTGGGATGACAAAAGGTCTAATGAATGATAAAAGTTACCTTTTTATCCGAACAAAAAGTAAAAGAATACAGTGGTAGAGTCACTGGCTTTGATATATTACAACCGGATGCTTTGAGAGAAGCAATTGCCTTTAAGGTAAATGGTGAGTTGTATGATCTCTCACGTGAAATTGAATCTGATACAGAGATAGAGGTAATACAACTGAGTGACGAAGCGGGTTTAGATATAATAAGGCATGATGCTGCTCATATAATGGCGCAGGCAGTAAAAGAGCTCTTTCCTAATACTCAGATTACTATCGGGCCAACAATTCAAGATGGTTTCTACTATGATTTTGCTACAGATCGTGCCTTTACCACGGACGATCTTACTGCAATAGAAAAAAAAATGAAGGAAATTATAAAAAGTAACCACAGATTCGTCCGAGAAGTTTGGACTCGTAAGCAGGCAATTGATTTCTTTAGTGATATAGGTGAAAGATACAAGGTTGATATTGTCTCATCAATACCAGAAAACGAAAACCTAACTGTTTATAAACAAGGCAACTTTGTAGACCTATGTCGTGGTCCGCACTCACCATCAACTGGCAGAGTTAAAGCGTTTAAACTTATGAAAGTAGCAGGTGCATACTGGCGTGGCGATTCTAAGGGCCCAATGTTGCAAAGAATATATGGCACCGCGTGGAGAAATAAGGATGAATTAAATACTTATCTTAAACGTCTGGAGGAAGCAGAAAAACGCGACCACCGCAAAATTGCTAAGGATATGGACTTATTTCACATTCAAGAGGAAGCTGTTGGGCAGATTTTTTGGCATGAACAGGGATATACTTTATATAATGTTCTTGAGTCTTACATCAGAAAAAAGTTAATGAACAATGGCTACTTTGAGGTAAAAACACCTATTTTAGTAAGCAAAGAGCTGTGGGAAAAATCGGGACATTGGGATAAGTTTCGTGAAAATATGTTCATTATTGATGAATCTGAAAGTAAAAAGCTAGCAATAAAACCCATGAATTGCCCTTGTCATGTGCAGATTTTTAATTCTCACACCAGAAGCTATCGTGATTTACCGATACGTATGGCAGAGTTTGGCACATGCCATAGAAATGAAAGCTCAGGCTCATTGCATGGAATGATGCGAGTGCGTGGTTTTACGCAAGACGATGCACATATTTTTTGTATGGAAAAACAAGTGAATTCTGAAACTGTAAAGTTTTGTGACCTTTTAAAAGAAGTATATTCAGAACTTGGGTTCAATGAAATTTCTGTGAAATTTTCAGACCGTCCAGATACTAGATCAGGTAATGATGAAGTGTGGGATAGAGCTGAAAGAGCACTGCTTGAAGCAGTTAAAGAAGCAGGGCTTAGTTATGAACTTAATCCTGGTGAAGGTGCATTTTATGGTCCAAAGTTAGAGTTTGTTTTGAAAGATGCAATAGGTAGAAATTGGCAATGTGGAACGTTGCAAGTTGATTTTATTTTACCGGAGCGGCTTGGAGCTTTTTATATAGGAGCAGACGGACAAAAGCACCACCCTGTTATGCTACATAGAGCAATTCTTGGAACTTTTGAACGTTTTATTGGGATTTTGATAGAAAATTATGCAGGAAAATTTCCAATTTGGCTTGCTCCAACGCAACTTGCTATTCTGACCATTATAAATGAAGCTGATGGTTATGCTACTGAAATCAGCAATATTTTAAAAGAACAAGGTGTTAGAATTAAGACCGATTTGACCAATGAAAAAATTAGTTATAAGATACGCTTGCATAGTTCAAATAAGGTACCTATATTATGGGTTATAGGTAAAAATGAGATCATCAATAGAACTGTGTCAGTGAGAAATTTAGGGTCAGAAGAACAAGAGTCTTTTCCTTTGGAAAAGGCTACTGAATTGCTTTTAAAAAGTATTAATTTGAGTTAAGGGAGAAAAACTTGCAAGTTCAAAAGAATAATAAAAACAAAATTAATGAATTCATTACAGCTAAGGAAGTACGCTTAGTTGATCATAATGGTGAAATGGTTGGAATTGTGCCATTAAGACAAGCTTTGGAAGTTGCACAAGGTGTCAATTTAGACTTGGTAGAAATTGCACCTGATTCAACTCCTCCAGTATGTAAAATACTCGACTACAGTAAACAAAAATATGATGCAAAAAAGAAGGCAAGCGAGGCAAAAAAGAAACAAAGAGCATTAACTATAAAGGAAATTAAGCTGGGCCCCAATATTGATAATCATGACTATGAAACAAAATTGCGTCAAACAAGAGATTTTCTTATATCTGGGCATAAAATCAAGTGCACAATGAAATTTAGAGGTAGAGAGCTTATAAATACTGAGGTTGGAGTGGAAAAATTAGAACGGCTAATTCGAGACACTGAAGATATTGCAAAGGTAGAGCTAGCGCCTAAAAGGGAAGGAAATCAATATTTTCTAACTCTGGTTGCTAAGTAGTAAAACGGTGTCCGTTCAGCAGAGCGGCAAAATAAGGTAGACAAAGCAAGATAATAAAGATAATCATAGGGTAAATATGAGGTAATATGGTAAACCTTTTAGAACTCTGCAAAAATTTACAGCAAAAAATAGAAAAGTTAGAAGCAAAAATAGAAAGATTGGAAAGAGAGAATGAAAGTTTAAAAGCAGAGCATGAGGCTTTAAAGATAGAGAACGCTGAATTAAAGGAAAGGCTAGGTTTAAATTCAAAAAACTCATCAATTCCCAATTCAAAAGAATTATACAAAATGAAAAAGGAAAAGCCAAAAAGCGAAAGAAAGATTGGTGGTCAAGTTGGGCATAAGGGTAATTATCGTGCTAAAATGGAAGCAGATGAGGTGATAAAGATAGAGTTGTCACCTACTTGCGAATGCGGAGGGAAGATTGCAATATGCGAAAAACCTTATATTCATCAGAAAGTAGATCTTCCGGAGATTAAGGCTTATGTAATGGAATATCAGTTGGAACATGGCCGTTGTCAGAGATGCGGAAAAAGAAGAAGTAGCAAGTTACCAGAGGGTGTTACGCCAGATACATTTGGCCCAAGGGTTAAGTCAGTAGTTGCAGCACTCAGTGGGTTTTATAAAAATTCAAAGCGCGAAGTAGCTAGCATCATAAATGATATCTTCAATTTGAACATAAGCGTCGGTAGCATATCAAATAGTGAACATAGAGTTGCTTCAAAATGCAAAAAAATGTATGAGCAGATCGAACAAGAGATAAGTAGGAGTAAAGTTCTACATATTGATGAAACGAGCCATTATAACAAAGGTAAACTCGCTTGGTGTTGGATGTTTGCAAGCAATACGGCAAGTTTTGTGAAGTTGACAGAGTCAAGGGGAATGAAAGTTTTAAAAAATAGTGTATGCTGCAATCGTAATAGCTTGGTAGTAACCGACAGATATGCAGCATACAACTACTTTGCTGATGAAAGAAGGCAAATCTGTTGGGCACACTTAGCAAGGGATTTTGAAAGATTAGCGCATAGTTGGAAATTTGAAGTTAAAGTTCTGGGCTGTTACTTGAGAAATGTAGCCACTGAGTTATTTGCACTGAAAAAAGCTTTACTAAAAAATGAGATAGATGTTTCAAGATTTATTAGACGTGCCAAGAAATTGCGAAAACGTACAAGGTATTATTTGAAGGAAATATCTCGCTTACCTGAAGCAATTGGAGCGTCTCGAGTTGCAAAGAATATTTTGAAATCTGAAAGAATGATGTGGAAATTTTTAGATGACCCAGAAAATACTCCGCTGACAAATAATCACGCTGAACGGCAAATACGGCATTATGTCGTTTATCGCAAAAATTCATATTTTACACAATCAGAACGAGGAAACTCATTCCTTGAGCAAATAATTTCGTTATACTTAACATGGAAACAGAGGAGGCTAAACCCTTTTCACAATCTTCTATCTATCGTTTCTTAAACCACTCTGCTGAACGGATACGTAAAACGACTTAAAAGTGTAAGTTAAGTTACTGCCCTATCTTCAATTACATGACGAAAATGTCTGATTAGCCCTTGCACTGGCCAAGCTGCAGCATCGCCAAGCGCACAAATTGTATGTCCTTCTATTTGAGTTGTAAGGTCAAGTAGCTTATCTACTTCACCAGGTTTAATATTTCCTGCTACCATTCTTCTCATAATTCTCCACATCCATCCAGTACCTTCACGACATGGTGTACATTGCCCACAGGACTCATGCATATAGAAATGTGATAATCTTTCTATTGCAGCTATTATGTCAGTTGATTTATCCATCACTATCACAGCAGCAGTACCAAGCCCTGATTGTACAGCTCTCAATGAATCAAAATCCATTTCAATAGTATCGCATATAGATTTTGGAATTAATGGTACTGAAGACCCACCAGGTATTACAGCAAGTAAGTTATCCCAACCTCCTCGCACTCCACCTGCATATTTTTCAATTAATTCACGTAGTGAAATTCCTAGCTCTTCTTCAACATTACATGGATTATTTACATGCCCTGAAATACAAAAGACCTTAGTGCCAGTATTATTTGGTTTACCAAGAGATGCAAACCACTCTCCTCCGCGATTTAGGATATCTGGAACCATAGATATAGTTTCAACGTTGTTTATTGTAGTGGGGCAGCCAAAAAGTCCAACACCTGCGGGAAATGGAGGTTTCATGCGAGGAAAGCCCTTTTTTCCTTCAATGGATTCGAGTTGAGCTGTTTCTTCCCCACATATGTAAGCTCCTGCACCCCTATGGATAAACACATCAAGATCATAACCTGACTTGCAGGCATTTTTTCCAATTAAGTTTTCTTTATAGGCTTCCTCAAGTGCTTTTTTTAGAACTAAATGTTCATTATAAAATTCACCCCTGATATAAATATACGCAGCTGATGCGCTGATCGCTCTGCCAGCCAGAAGAATTCCCTCAAGTAGCTTGTGTGGCTCATATCGTAATATGTTTCTGTCTTTACATGTACCAGGTTCTGACTCATCTGCATTGACTACTAAATATGCTTTTGGAGGATTTTTAGGCATAAAGCTCCACTTAAGGCCAGTAGAAAATCCTGCACCCCCTCGACCTCTCAAGCCAGATTTCTTTACTTCATCAATGATTTTTTCTGATCCTAAATCCAGTAATTCCTTTGTTTTTTGCCAACTACCACGTTTTTTTGCACCCTCAAGTAGTGGTGTTTCTTTACCATTTAAGTTTGTGAATATTTTGTCCTGTTCTTTTAGCATGCTTTTAAGATTCTAAGTGATCCCGACGCGATTCGAACGCGTGACCCACTGATTAAAAGTCAGTTGCTCTACCGGCTGAGCTACGGGATCATTTTATTTTTCAGCTATACTAAACAGTAATATAGTTTTTATCCATTTTAATCAAACTAAAATTTTCATGTGTGGTTAAATAAATTATATAATGTACTGTATTAGTGATAATTTAATTAAAAATTTTTGAAGGAAAACTTCTTGTTAATTCAAAGATTCATTTGGTAAAGCTGACGTACAACTCTAAAAAGATAGAGAATTATACATAAATGCAGAATTTGTGCACTATTTAGCAATAGCCTCACAAATAAATATTTCTTGCATTTCAGCCTGAGTGATTTATGCTTTAAGCAAAAGTTGGGGGCATAGCTCAGCTGGTAGAGCATCTGTTTTGCACGCAGAAGGTCAGCGGTTCGATCCCGCTTGCCTCCACCAATCCACAAACAAGAAAAGGGCGGTTAGCTCAGTTGGTAGAGCATCTCGTTTACACCGAGGGGGTCGGCACTGTCATCGCCCATTAAATGGAGAGTTTTTAGCCAAAATTTAAAATACAAAAATACACTAAAAACTAATCAAATAAACACGGTATCTCACTGTCAATATTTACCCATAAAAACTCTATATTTTACATAATCTATTAAGAATACTCTCTATTTCTCTACAATATAGGGTATTTTTCAACAATTTAGATAGAGTAAACAAGTCAATAAAAGAATTTAATTTGACAGTAGAGAGAGGTTTGTTTTGAAAAATATTTTAGATTGAGAAAAATTAGTGCTAAGTTGCAAAAATCTTTTTTTAACAGTATACTGTAATAACACTAAGGTACTAGTAGTGACAGGGATTACACAAGAAAAATACTCATCAAAAACTCTAGCATCAGAACTGCAAAATCTTCCAGAACCTAGAGCAAGTCTTAATTCAGCTTATGAAAGCAGTGATATTGATGAGAATATTATTTTAGAACTTCCACTCAATAATTTGCTTTGTCTATTAGAAGCTCCTAAAGATGGCAACGAAGGAAGAAATGCTCGGTCAGGGTATCAAACATGCATAGATTTTATAAGAACTCATTATATTGTAAACGAGCAAGAAATAAACTCTAAAAGTATAGCTCTTTTCATAATAGTCCAAACGAGGTAAAATAAGGTTTTATAGTAGTGAAGGTAAGGATGCCAGCAGCATATAGTTATAAAAAAAGCAATGGAAGCACTAGAAGAAGGAGAAAGCAGGGAAACGGTGGCAGCAAGATTTAAAATTGGAAGAACTACGTTATGGGAGTGGCAGCAAAGAAGAAAAGAAACAGGAGATTTTCAGTCAAAAAAACTTGGAAATGGAGGTTATAATCACAAAATTACTGACTGGAATAAATTTACTGAATTTGCTAAAAAATATGGTGGTATCGGAAATGGCTAAGCTTTGGAGCAATGTTAGTATCCCAACGATCCATCGAGCTCTTAAAAAAATTGGACTCACACGCAAAAAAAGACATATGGATACAAAGAAAGAAACGAAGAAAAACGCGCTGAATTTTTGAAAATTATAGCAACAAAAGAACCTCAAAACTTAGTTTATATAGATGAGTCTGGACACCGAGTTATGGATATTGCCAGAAGGGACAGAGGTTTTATGCTCTAAAATCTGGTAAAAAAATTCAACGAATCAGTATGATTGCAGCCTTAAACGGCAGAAAAATAGTTGTTCCGTTAACATTTGAAGGCCACTGTAATATGGATATCTTTAATAAATGGTTTGAGCAGTTTCTGACACCGATTTTGAAACCTGGACAAACTGTTATCCTTGATAATGCTACTTTTCATAAGTCTAATAAGATTTGCTAAAGGAGTTGGCGCAGAAATTTTATATCTACCGCCTTATTCTCCCGATTTTAACACTCACTTTTACCCACAATTTTGAGAGGTCATGATGTGAAGCATAACTATGCTCTCCTTAAGATTTTCATAGCCCCGCCATAGAGTCATAGCCCCTGGTAAATTATCACTTTTTCTATTCATAAATCCACCTAATTTTCCTAACCAAATAATAGCTTGTTTTATGTTTGGAGGTTCTTCTGGCAATGTAGCTACTTTATGCTCACGTATGAAAAGGGCCTTCCACTCTTCGTTGCTTAAAATTTTAGTACAGGTTTCCATGGGATTTGATAAAGCGACTTTTGTTAAATATAAAATTTTAAATGCAATAATGCTCTTTATAGCAATTAATTTCTGTAGCCTTTCCTTTGTAGTTAAACGAGAGCTTTCTATTTTACATCCTGATTTTAAAACCCTGAAATACTCCTCAATTTTCCATCTTAGCTTATACCAATTTATCCTTTCTATAGCATCTAAAGTGCTATTAACTGGTACATTAGTCAGCAAAGTCCAATCAATAGCTTCCAATCCTTCAGGAGGATTTGTTTCTTTTGCACTTACCACATATACAGGGATTTTATCACTTATTTTATGCACTGTGTCTTTTGATCCATAAATTGAAGAAGATCTGATAGGTATATAGCCTTTCATATACTTAACTTCAATATTAGCTTTCCTTGATCTTTGGTTTCCACCTTTATTAACTTCTAGAGAAATTTTCTTCTTTACTGGCAGTTGAGTGATGCGTGTTTGCAAATCTGTTTTTCCAATTTCAGTACAGATAAATCTTCTATTAGTTCGATTACGGATTACATAAAAACTACCTAATGTCTCAGTGATCCATAAAAATTTGAAGATATCTGCCTCTCTATCACCAAGGGTAACAAGTTGTACATTTGCAGGAAGGTTGTTTATGCTTTCTTTGAGAGCTGTTATCCACTTATAACTTTCTTTTTCTTCTATGGAGGTACGGTATTTCCTGTTTGCTTTTTCTTGTGACGTTTCTTTTTCCCTAATAGAACGTGCCCAACATTGTTGAGAAGATAGACCTAAAGGCAATCCGTCTTTGCTGACTATTAAGGCACTGTGCAACAGTAAACCCATTTTATGCTTCGTATAAGCTTTAGAAATACTACCTAGCCTCTTAGTTTTTATATGAGAGTCAAAATCCAAATAACTTGTATCTTGAACTGAAAAAACAAACTGATTTCCTTTCATTCTCTCCATAGTTTCTTTGTAATGGGAAGAATAAATTTCCTTATCCTTAAGCTTTTCATTGCTAAATAATCTGTATGCACCCTTAGCTTCTTTCCATCCACTACAGCTTTGATTAATTGATCCAGACGCCTTACCCTCTATACAATAGCCTGTTTTAATAAGTCTCTTATTAAGTCTTGTATCTCCTAAATTAACGTGTTTTAACTCTCTTTCCAGCCATTTATCCCCTAAGCCATCAGTATATTGCACATTTGTACTTACTTCACTCATTTTAATCCCAAATTTATTTGGTATCCATTTTACTCACTTTTTTATTTGTGGGTAAAAGTGAGATTTTAACAAAATTGAGCATTATTGGTTTGCTATAAAAAACAGAGCTAGTCCTCTATTCACATCTTTTCGTCATGCTGTTGATTCCGCTTTTCTATAAGCTTTTCGGACTATTATGAAAAGAGCTATAAATGGCTATTTATAATGAATTTTGTCAGTAACTGCCAGTTCTTTTCACTTGAGCGATGCAACAAAGCCCACTGGGATCCAGCCTGTTTTATCTTTTATCATAGAATGAGACGTTCAGCATATTCATCTTTTTCCATTACCATATCATAAACAATCATTCCATGGGAGCGCATAATTTCAGGTGTATGATCACGAATCAATTTATCAATCTTGAAATAATTTTCTTTATACTTCCTTTGACGGATATCAAAACTTTATTTGGTAAAATCAAACCGTGACTTTCGATTTAACCCAATTATACAATTTACTCATTTTACCATCTTGACCGAGCATTCCAGAGTTATTTTTATAAAAAGTGTCAACTATTAGCTTGATAGAGCCTATGGCAGCAGAAAATACGGGATTTTTATCATACTCGCCATCAAGGCCACTGAGAGACTCAGGGCATCCAATGCGGACTTGTTTGTTGAATATATAGCTTGCAATCTCTTTCATGCTTGTGAGTTGACTGGTTCCACCTGTGAGCACTACTTTATTGATTGGATCTTTTTGTTCTTGAAATTGTTCTCTTACCAGTTCAAATATCTCCTCAACTCTAGGTCTTATGATGTCAATAAGTTCGGACTTGGGTACTCGAGTCGGTTCATCATTTTCACTGTTTTGCAGTGTAATATATTCGTTCTCATCTATTGAAGTTACGACAGTGCTACCGTATAGTATTTTTATGCGTTCAGCATGCTCTATACTTGTGCATAGTCCATAAGCTATATCTCGAGTGATGTGAATGCCACCAATTGGAATGCTGCTTGTGTATATAAGCTTTCCTCTCTTAAAAATTCCAATTGCAGTACACCCACCCCCTATGTCAACAATGGCAGTTCCTAGCTCTTTTTCATCTTCACTTAGACAGGCAAGGCCTGCAGAATATGCGGAAGCAATACAACCAGCCATACTTATCCCGCTATTATTAGTTATACAATTTTCAATGTTGGTAAGCGCTGGACGCGAAGCAGTGACGACATTAACATCAGCAGATAGTCTTTTTCCGTACAATCCACCAACCTCTTTTATATCAGTCATGTCATCCAAGTGATATTTCAGTGGTATATTGTGAATGATAACATTTTCTTCGATATATTTCTCAAACGTCTGAAAGACTACACGTTTTATATCTCGGTCTGAAATTTCGTGATTAGCTGCAATAATTTCGTTATATACGTTAAAAGATGAGACTCCACATCCGGCTACATTCACATATATCTGGTCTATAGTCTCTTCTGATACTTGCTCAGCTAAACCTATAGTTGATGAAATAGAGTAACTTGCATGCTTTGCATCAGTTATTGATCCACCGCTTATACCTTCTGCACTTTTATAACCCGTTCCTATTATTTTATAGCTGAAGTTGCTATTGATCTTAACAATGAGACAGATAATTTTTGTTGTACCTACGTCTAAAACGGCAAAAACATTTCGCTTTGGTTTTATTATTACTGCAGAGTACATTAGTTGACCTTATGACACAATTCCATTCAAATTGTAGCTTCCTTTAATAATTTATATTTCTATTAAAAATACAGCAACATTTTAATATACCCAAAATACTGTACAAAGGAAAAAATAAAACATAAAATTTTAATTTTATGTCTAAATTGCCAATTGTAATTGCCCCTGATGAAAGGTTAACTACACGTGCCAGTGAAGTAACAGATATAAACGATAAAATTAAAGAATTAGTAAACGACATGTTCGAAACTATGTACCATGAAGATGGTCTTGGCCTTGCTGCAGTGCAAATTGGAGTGATGAAGAGAGTTTTTGTCATGGACGTTCAGCCAGAGAAGGCTGAAGATGGGCCAGCAGGATATGAATCAACTGGCAAATTTTGCATGATTAATCCTGAAATTACAGAATTATCGGGTGAACAAGTAATTCTCAAAGAAGGGTGCCTTTCAATTCCAGAGCAAAGCCATGAAATTAAGCGTCCAAAATATTTAACTGTGAAATATAAAAATTTAAATCACGAAGAACAGACGCTAAAAGCTAGTGGTTGGCTTGCAAGGTGTATTCAGCATGAGTTAGATCATTTAAATGGTATATTATACGTTAGACATTTGTCTAAATTGAAGTACGATATGGCTATGAAAAAAGCTCAAAAGGTTAAGAGGCACTATGAACAATGAAGATCTAGAATTGTTGAAGTTCTATCATGAAGTGGGTGTTGACTGCACGCTAACTGAAGGTGAAGAGGAAAAAAAAGTGGAAAATGAGAGAGCTGCACAGTCTTCTGTCATCGAGCAGAAAAAAGCCATGTTCCCAAGTGACTGGATCATTGAAGCAAGGAAGCTTGCAAGTGAATGTGGTAGTGTAGATGAACTAAGAAGTGCAGTTAAGTCATTTGAGGGTTGTGAAATAAAAAAAACTGCAACTAATACTGTTTTTTCTGATGGTAATCCGAATGCAAAAATCATGCTTATTGGTGAAGCACCAGGAGCAAATGAAGACCTGAAAGGCATACCATTTTGTGGTGCAAGCGGAATGCTGCTCGATAAGATGCTCGGTGCAATTAATCTGGACCGCACTAAGGTATATATAAGCAACACCGTGTTTTGGCGTCCACCAGGTAATAGAAAACCAACTGATCTAGAGCTTGATATGTGCAGACCATTTGTTGAGAAGCATATTGCTCTTGTTTTACCGCAGATTCTAATTTTAGTTGGAGGAATTGCATGTTATAGCCTTCTTGATAACACAAAGACTATATCGAACTTGCGTGGCAAATTTCATACTTATACTAACCAATATTTATCTCATGCAATTACCACAGCCGCTATATTTCATCCAGCCTATCTACTTCGTCAACCAGCACAAAAACGCTTAGCTTGGGAAGATTTAAAGAAGATTAGAGAATATCTTGATAATACCAATAACCACACGGACGTTTAGCTCACTACTCGTTGTCATCCCAGTGCCGGCTAATTGCATTAAATATTGAAAAATTTACTAAACAGAGAAAAAGGCAAAAGAAAATCTATCAGCTACTACCTATTTTTTTTAATTGGCGTTTTTCATTTTATTAAATGCTTTGATAAGCGCATTTTAGCTTATGTGGGTAAAAGTTTTATAAAGACATAGAGTGTACATAGTGCAAAAAATTAAACATCAAGTATATTGAGCTTTTTGTCGTTTTATCTGCACAGACTGAAGATAAATAATATATCTTCACCCTTATTTTAAGGAGAATGGCGGAGTCCGTCAAGTAACTCTTGCCGTTGCTATAGCTGCTTGAGTTCCTGTAATCACAATGTTGGTGCAATGCACGCATGGAATTTTATTTACTCTATAATATGTTGGTTTATAGTAGTACTAATGCAGAAATAAAGGGAGGAGACATTGGAAAGCAATATAAAAAAATTGAAAGGAAATTTTTTAGAACAAGCAATTAGAGTAAATCATGCTGGCGAATATGGAGCCATTTGCATTTATTCCGGTCAAAAATTTATTCTTAAAAAATCTTCCATAATTGACAAAATAATTGAAATGGAGGAGCAGGAAAAAAAACATTTCCACTATTTTAATGAGAAAATCAAGGAGCAAAGAGTTCGTCCTACTGTTTTGTTGCCAGTTTGGGGTGCTTTAGGGGTATCACTTGGTGTTGTAACTGCCATGATGGGTAAAAAAGCCGCTATGGCTTGCACTGCTGCAGTTGAAGAAGTGATCGGAGAGCACTACAAGGAGCAAGTCTTACATTTAGAAGATGGGGAATTAAGAGAAACTATAAGTAAATTTCGCGATGAGGAATTAGAGCACAGAGATATTGCAATTCAGCACAATGCCGAAAGCGCACTTGGCTACAACGTTTTATCTTTGTTCATAAAAACAAGCTGCAAAGCTGCTATTTACCTCTCTAAATTGATTTAATCAATCACTATTTGACAACCAACCACATTTGCCTTTAGTTCTTGTGCTAATTGCTGCCCCATATCCTCTACTACAATCGAATGCGTATGAATGTTTATAATTAATTTCTTAATTATTATCCTAAAAATACATTAATTTAATTCCCTATTAGAGTTTTCTTGTTGTTGTAAACATGTTTGCATAAGACTAGTAGATGGAACGTTTTTAATAGTCTGAGTTAACTCCTCAGGAATATTTTCAAAACTCTTGCCCATAACTTCTAAAATACTTTTCCCCTGTATAAGACAATTCCCTCCAAAGCTTGATTTGTTTTCTAACTTGCTAAACCTTATTTTGCTTTTCTCATCAATTTCTACTACCATTTTGTTACCATCTTTCCGTAGATAAATACTAATCTCTCCTATTTTAGTAGTAAAAAATATTTCAATACCACCTTTTAAGATATCTGTGTAATTTCTTTTTCCATCTTCTGTAATTTCAACTTTTACTATACTTTCCTCAATCTGAAATATGCCAACTTCTAAATCCTTAGCTTTTTCATTATTTAAAGTTCTCGCAGTTTCAACAATACTACCTTGTGGATACTTAATATAAAAATATTTATTATCTACTTCTACTTCAAGATCATATTTATCAATTTGCTTGTTATTTTCTTTCACAATACCTTCATATGCTAGACCCTCTAGCATTTTTTTCTTACTCTTACATTGTTCGTTAAGATCATTTAAATAATTAGAGCCGTAATATCCGCCTTCAATATCGCTATAAAAAGATAATCCTTTTTCTACCCCACCTTTTAACACTAAATTACGAGTGATCTTTTGTATGATATTTTTTGTAGTTGAATTGTGTGGATTTGCATGAAAGCGATTAATTAATTCTTCCATTTTTTCAAATATAAAATTTGTTACAGTCTTATTATCCTTACCGTAATATGAGTTTAATCTTATTCCTTGATTTAAATAACCCTCTATTATGCGTTCCATGTACTTTAAAACGCTTTCTTGCTCATCGTGTTCTGTTATACCTTTTATCATCTCATCACAAAATTTTTTAACTAGAATTTGTTCATCTGTAGTCAATGGTATTTGCAATTTCGTAGAAGATGAGTCTCGCTCAAAAAGATAAATTATTGACAATTCTTCTGCTCTTTTAATAAAGTCATAACTTCTTAGATATTCTGCAACATCTTTGTTTTTTGCGTACCTTTTCTTGATTAAATCCATATGCCTATCTTTACGACTTATAGTCGGTAATTTTGGATTTGATGAACTACTCTGTTGACTATTGAAGAAGCTGTTAGAGAACTGTTCAGGCTCTAAAATAAGATTACTTTCACCTTGTTTACCTACTTGCTTAGACATATTATATACCATAACCACTAAAACTTTTTAGTGATTACTTCAATACATAGATAAGTCAATAAAAATATCTTTTTCTCTTCAGTGCTAAAAAATTGTCAAAAATCTCAAAATTGGTTAATTGCATATAACCTACTTTCTGGTATACATCAAAACTACCGTAGAAAGCTTCAACTTTGAAAGGGATTAACAAATAAAATTCTTGTACTTTGCCTCTACTAAAGTACAATCAGGCTTTATTTAATATTTTTCATGCTTGATGAAGTACATGAGGAGTGCGGGGTATTTGGCATAAGTTATAACCAAAGTGCTGCTTTTAACTCTATACTTGCTCTCCACGCTTTGCAGCATAGAGGTCAAGAGTCTTTTGGCGTAGTAACCAGTAACAACGATAAGCTGCACTCTTATCACTTTCAAGGCCAAGTGAGCAGTGTATTTGATGATATAGATGAAATAAAGAAATCCTTACCTGGGGATTGTGCAATAGGTCATGTTCGATACTCAACAAGTGGTAGTAAATTTGGAGTGCAGCCCATGTTTGGCAAAAGTGGCAAATTTGGGGATTTTGCCATAGCACATAATGGTAATTTAATTAATATTTCTCCGATACGCGAACAATTAATTAAACAAGAGTGCGTTTTTCAGTCAGATATTGATACAGAAGTAGTAGTGCATCTGACAGCAAGCAGTGAAAAAGATAGCTTTTTAGAGAGTTTTATATATGCATTAAAGCAAATACAAGGTGCTTATTCTTTTGTGGCAATCAATCAAGAAGTAGTTATTGGAGTACGTGATCCATCTGGAATCAGGCCTCTTGTTTTAGGAAAGTTAAACGGTTCTTACGTTCTTGCATCTGAAACTTGTGCTCTTGATATAATAAATGCAGAGTTTATTAGAGAAATAGAACCAGGCGAATTAGTTACCATCAGTTCGGATAGTAAGCTAGCCTCAATGTTTCCTTTCCCACAGCAAAAATCAAGTTTTTGTATTTTTGAATACGTTTACTTCTCGAGACCAGACAGCATAATGGAGAAGAGGTCCATATATGATATAAGAAAAGAAATAGGAAGAATACTTGCAGAAGAGAGCCCACCAAAAAACAATGTAGATATGGTTGTACCAATACCTGATTCTGGAATACCTGCAGCTATTGGATATGCAAAGCATTCAGGATTACCTATGGAACTGGGGATAATTCGTAATCATTACATAGGAAGAACTTTTATACAACCCACCGCTGAAGTACGTAAAGTTAGAATAAAATTAAAATTCAATGCTAATAAGCACACTTTGAAAGGCAAAAACATAATTTTAATAGATGATAGTATAGTGCGTGGTAGTACGCTCAGAAATATAATAGTTATGCTAAAGGATGCAGAAGTAAAAGAGATTCACCTCAAAATTTCAAGTCCACCAATTAAGCACTCTTGTTTTTATGGAATAGATACACCAGATTGCAAAGATTTAATTGCTGCGACTCAATCTATAGAAGAGATAAAGGAAAGTATAGGAGTAGATAGCTTAGCCTTTTTGAGTATTGATGGGCTATACAGAGCTGTTAAAGCAGAAAAACGTAACAATGCTACACCGCAATATTGTGATGCTTGTTTCACTGGTGACTACCCAATTGGTAAGTAATCTATTATTAATGAAGGTGAGGTTTTTTCTATGTTATATTAACAGTTTTAAAAATAGATTTTTTGCATAACCATATAGTTTTTGCCTGGGCGTCATTTGAGTGAAAACTACTTTACAAATTTCGTCATTCCCTTTACTATGATACTAAGAGTATTTATCCTTATTTTTGACCTGCAGGCTCAATCACAAAATCAGTAAAAAACTCAAATATTTATTGGCAAATTACACAAAAATTATAGCGGCTTTTTTTATTTTTTCTACATTCAGCCAAAACGCGCTTGTTAGCACATTATTATAGCGCCAATTTACATTATAAAACTCGTCACACGGGGATTCTTCTGCCTTTTTTCTTCGTTTGGTAAATTTCTTAATATTTATAGCTAAAGCTTCAGGCTAGCACTTGATGCTGGAATCCAGAAATCTTTTGAGCACAAAAGTTATGCTAGGTTTTTGTTGGTAAGAAAGGCTGGATCCCAGTGGGCTTTGTTGCATCGCTCAAGTGAAAAGAACTGGCAGTTACTGACAAAATTCATTATAAAACAGCCATTTAACTGTTGAAGAAAAAATATGCCACAAAAAATGAGAGTCAGTAACTGCCATAAATATAACAAATTTCTCCAAGAAAGAGGAAGCATTTTTTGTTATATCAATGACGCCATAGAAAATTGGTACGAGAATTGTCCAAAAATGCAGGGTGGCAACTATATTTATAGTGATAAAGTTGTGATTTTAGTGCATATAATCGTCAGTTTCTTTAGAATTGGTTTAAGACAAACAGTCGGGTTCATAAAAGGGTATTTGCAACAAAGCCCACTGGGATCCAGCTTTCATTAGAAACGTTGATTACTTTTATGCTAATAATTTTACTACTCTGCTGAACGGATACAATTGAATATAGTATAGTCTTCTGTTCTGACGAGAATAGTTTTATTCCATCCATCAAAAAATGCTAAATTGAGGTATGTATCACCCTTATAGGGCTTGTGAATTTCAGTTATAATAAATTCTGAGATTAGGTTATGCTCTAAAAAAAGGTGTGCTATTTGTGCCCCACCAATCACAAAGACTTGAGAACTACTTTGAATTGACAGAAATTCTTGCATGGAAGAGACAACAGTACATTTTGGACCTCTATTAAAACACTTGTTACGGGAGAAAACAATAGGTGTACGATTCTTTAGTATGCTTTGAGGCACGGTTTCAAATGTCTTTCTTCCCATCACAATAATTTGTTTGTCGGTCACTTGACAAAAATGTTTAAACTCACTTGGATAACGCCAGGGCAAATCATTATTTATTCCAATTACCCCATTAGGGTCAACAGCCATAATTCCAATAATCTTCATCCCTGTAAGGCAGCTTGGGCTACAAAAAATCTCATGTGGTC
This sequence comes from Wolbachia endosymbiont (group A) of Limnophora tigrina, assembly GCF_964263225.1. Lineage (NCBI taxonomy): Bacteria > Pseudomonadati > Pseudomonadota > Alphaproteobacteria > Rickettsiales > Anaplasmataceae > Wolbachia > Wolbachia endosymbiont (group A) of Limnophora tigrina. Next base: position 1,253,623 of record NZ_OZ181654.1, on the reverse strand, counting down.
ACGTACATTATGCACTCTAAGGAAATCAACCTTATTGTGCAGTATAGCAGATGTAGCAATTGTTTCTAAATCTCTATTAGAGGCAGGCTCTGTGGAAAAAGAAGAAATAAATGACTTTCTAGAATGGCCAACTAAAACCTTGCAGCCAAAATTTTGTAAAGTTTCTATACTGCGTAAAATCTGAATATTCTGATACATAGATTTGCCAAAACCAATACCAGGATCAATAATTATTGAATTTTCATCAAAACCAAGGTCAAGTAACCTATTAATGCTCTTCTCTGCCCAATTATTTATGATATCAATTGGGTCAGTGTCATGTGGAATAATATTGTCCTTATGTGGTGGTATCGAAAGTGAATGCATAATAACGACACTACACCCACTGCTAGCAACTTCTTTTAAGGTATTACTACTCAGATCTCCCTTCTGATCATTTACCCAGGCAATATTGTAGTGCTTCAAAACGTTTAAAATAATGTCTGGCCAAAAACTATCAATGCTGACTTCAATATCACCATTTTTCATATAGTCGCTAAGATTATCAAGTACTGGTTTTAGACGTTCATACTCTTCCTCTGGCGTCTTTATTGAAGCTCCAGGCCTTGTTGATTGAGCTCCAAGATCAACTATGCTTGCACCATCTGATACCAGCTGCAATGCCTGCTTGGTTGCTCGATTCGCATCATAATAAAGACCACCATCTGAAAATGAATCAGGGGTAATATTGACGATACCCATAAGCTTTGGTGAAAGCGTAAAACTCTTTGAAAAACAGTCTTGAACATTGAAAGCAAAGGTTTTGTTAACCATTGCCATCAAGTGGAGCAAAAATGGTCTGTGTACCAATTCTGGATGAGGAATTTTAAGGTCAGGTGTATCAAGCGTTAGATCATCCCATAACAAAATATCTAAATCAATAACACGAGGTGCCCATTTTTCATAGACTTGTGGACGACCAATGTCACATTCAATTTGTTTTAAGCCTTTTAGTAGCTCCTCAGGAGAAGAAGAACAACTTCCATAGACAATCATGTTAAGAAATGGCTTATTCCACTCAGGTGGAGCACCATTTGGTAAAATAGCCTCAGTTTCTAGAATGATCGAAGACTTTAAGCCTTTTAAATAGCGCTTCTTTAGTAACTCAGTAGCTCTTTGTAAATGGGAAAGGCGATTCCCTATATTTGATCCAATAGAAATATAGATCATTCTTGCAATTCATTACAGTAAGTAAAAAAAACGCCCCCATGCACACCAGGAACTGGTGGTGCGATTTTGTGAGTAGTCACCCTGACAGAAGAAATAATATGCTTCTTTCGCAGCAAAAGGTTATTAATGGCTCTGTATATCTCATGAGTTAAATGCTCGATTAAATTAAATTGCTTGCCCTGAACAAGAGATTGAATATTTTGCACTACTTCCAAATAGCAGATAGTATCTTTAAGTTGATCAGTTGTAAGCCCTGAAGGAGGAGATTTAAAAGTGAAATCAACGTCAATACTCACCAATTGGGGAGAAGACTTCTCTTCTGCACTACATCCCAAATGAACCCAAAGCCGTAAATCAGATATAAGAAGATTACATGCTACCACTGAATTTAGTATCTACTTATAATTAATGACAAACATCAACATTCATCATGCCATCAAGAAAACCCCATAAGAGTTTTGCTCCTTTTTCAGCGCCTTGCATAACTTTCTCTTGTTCTTCTTCGTTTAAATCTGCAATAAGGTTTGCACATTCTTCAGAATGCCACTCATCAGCTTCCATATGAACGGTAAAAAATTTGAGAGAACGCTCATCATTTATTGAATAGTGTTTTTTCAGACCTTCAATTTTAGACTTAGAAACCTCTGGAGTTTGACGTTCATAAGCGTACAGAGCTCCAAGACCTGCTGCAAAATCTGATTTTACAATGTCAAAATAACCATCAACTAATTCTCGTGTCTCCTTAATTTGTGCATTTTCACAAAGTTCTGAACGTGCTACTCCCAGTCCTTCAGCAAAACGCTGCCATAATTCTGGGTGATTCTCGTCGCCTTGTTCTTCCTCTATTAAATTACCAAGTAAAACTTGCCGCATTTTCAAATTCGGACACAAGGAATGTATACCGCTGATATAACGAGGAAAAGCAGCAACATGGTGATAATATTCCTTAGCGTAGGTTTGCAGAGCCTGCAGGCTTAAGCCACCTTCATTCCATGACTCGTAAAATGGGTGTTTTAATAAGTGTAAACTATCTAATTGATTATTAAGTAATTGAACAAATGTCATAAATAAACAGTAAATTGTTTTAGGCTACGTTTAGGTTTATCAAATGTCAAGAGGCATTTCTCACTACTACTTTAATTCCAATAAATATAAAGATAGATACGCTATAAGTTAATTTTTTAGTAAAATTGATTTTTTCTAAAATTTCATGTATTATTAAATCAATATAGTGAAAAACGCAAAATGAAAGTAACAGAAGAAAATACAATAAAAATTAGGGAAGAGTTCGTAGAAGTTCAAAATGGAATGCGAATTCAAAAGATCGTGATGTCAAACTCGAAGAGCAGTGCAGATAGCAGAAAGAAAAAGCATATAGTTTACTTTCCAGGGCTTACATATACTTTTGAAAAAGAGCCAGATGAAGACAAAAGTGAATGGAATTGGGCAGCTGAAGCAGGTATGGATGTTCACCTTATTAATTTTCCTGGTTCTGGAAAAAGCAAAGGCCATTCTTTAAACGGTCGAAATCGAGTAAATGCAGGAATTGGAGTCATTTCAGATCTTCTAAAGCAAGGCATTCACCCAGACAATATAGTACTGTATGGAAGCTGTGCTGGAGGACCAATAGCTGCGGAGGTTTATAAAAAGTTTAAAAAAGATGACAATATTCATTTAAGATGCATTATCAATAAATCCTTTAGCTCATTCAAAAAACTTGTAGTGAAATTACTACACATATCAAAACCTAAATGGCTATTTCCTCCTATAATAAAATTCATACTCAAATGCTTTGGTTGGCACTTTAAGCCACACACAATAGTAAACGACATTACTCCATACACAATTTGTTTTAACTTAGAGAACGATGGCTTTATTAGTAAGCAGGCAAATATAGGTACTAAAATTGCTGACATAGAAAAAAGTCATAGGAAAAAAAACTACCAAAAAAAAGAAACTTTTGAAGGTTTTGAGCAATATAAAGAGTTTTTTATGGAGCATGCCAACTTAGCTAAAATAAAAAACCTTGAACCTGAAGTTGGAATAATGAAAAAATGCTGGAATAAGTTTCTATCGTTACTACCTATTAAGGCAGATGATATTCACTTTTCTTCGATTACAGAATTGTGCTCATCAAGTGAACACAAATACAATCTTCCTGAGCTGATTTCACTCTTTTTAGAATTCACAGATAATTATTTTGAAAAGAAGGGCTCTCTCAATCAAGAGAAACAACCAGAGATAAAAACAGAAGCGATATGTGGAAAGAATAGTGAAAAAGAAATAGAGGAAAAGAAACAGTATTTTACCAATTTAAAGAATTATTCAATAAGTCAGAATATATCTAAAAAGCTAACATCTCTGCAAATATTGAAATAAGTGTTTCTTTTGTGATTAAAAAAACATTGCATCTAGAGTATCTGCCATAAGTGATAATTTTGTGCTTTCATCATAGAGATTGTTTTCACTAGCTAATAATTTCTCACTAATTTGTGGATAAAGTTTAGAAACGTACTTCTCATAGCATTCATCTAGGCATTCTTGGTCTGTCCGTTTTGTTTTGTAGGAATGGCATTTCTGCTGACATTGATTATATCTAAATTCAATCCCTTTCTCTTTGTTTGATGCTTGTTGTTCCATAATATTCTTCAATTTAAATAATATTAATATTAGCATACAAATATGAACATTATGTTAATATCATTACTTTTTAGGTATGCATGGCAAATTTATGGCTGGAAACAGTTTTTGGTTATTTCCTACACTTTCTTTATAAAAATCACAGGCGCCTGTGATTAGCTAAAGTAAAGGTCAAGTATCTGGAATTCTGGACATAAAATCCTCCTGTATAAATTAGAAAAAAATGCAGCGCACATATGACAGACGTGTGTATACGCTGAAAAAGATACGCTACGTTTTTTATTGAAAAGTTAATTGAAAGTCTGCAGACAAAGATAAATTTTTGAGCTCTTAAAATATCTCTAATTGTCATTATAATCAGATTCAAAATACGCGGAAGTAATTTTTTTTGACAATAGATTTCTTTCATAACCAGGCGTCATCCCAGCTGAGATCCAATAAGAAAACCGCGCTGGAACTTTTGAATTCCAGTTATGCAAGGAATCTAATATCATGGAGTTTTCAAACACTAACAACCAAGTACTTTAATAAGGCAAAAAGCTTATCTAAGAGAGTAGGCCTTGCAATTGTATCAATAGTGGTGGGATTGGTAGGACTCGAACCTACGACCAATTCGTTATGAGCGAACTGCTCTAACCGACTGAGCTACAATCCCTTTTATCAACACCTATAATACACGCAAAAGGAAATTTGTCTACTCGCTTATTTCACTATCAACCCAACTGTGTAAATCATTTATTGCGCCAATTTTGCGTGCAATTTCCTTACCATCTTGAAATATGATTAAAGTAGGTATAGATTGAACTCCATACTTACTTGGCACCTCAGTTTCTCCATCTATGTCAAACTTACAGATTTTGATCTTGTCTTTTCTATCCTTGGCTAACTGCTCGATACGTGGCATCAGACTTTTGCATGGTCCACACCATTCTGCCCAAAAATCTACCAGCACAAATCCTTTGTGGTTAGCAACTTCAGATTCGAAATTTTGATCATTTACCGCTTTAATATCATCACTCATAAAATACCTAAATTTTTATAAATATAGCGTATCAATTAACAGCTGATCAACTAAATTTTTCTGGATTCAAGTGAAGTGATTACATATGATGATTAAAGATATCTACACTCCCCCAACCCATTGAATCTAGCTCAATACGAGTAGGAAGAAATTCAAAGCACTTTTCGGCTAATTCTTTTCTATTTTCACGTTCTAGCATTAAATCTAGCTTTTCCTTTATTTTATGGAGATATAAAACATCAGATGCAGCATAACTTTTTTGCTTGTCTGTTAAATTTTCATTTCCCCAATCAGAAGATTGTTGTTGCTTATTTAATTTTATATCAAGTAGTTCTAAGCACAACTCTTTTAAGCTATGATTATCTGTGTAGGTGCGAACTAAACGTGAGGCTATTTTCGTGCAATAGCAAGGCAGTGCCCAAGTTTGCAGGTAGTAATGTATTATACTCACATCAAATCGCGCAAAGTGAAATATTTTGGTTATATTTTTATCCTCTAATATTTTTCTCAAATTTGGAGCTGTATAATCGTTTTTGAATTGAACTAAGTGAGCGTTGCCATCATTGAAAGAGAGCTGAACAAGGCATAATCTATCTCTGCTATGCAGTAGCCCCATTGCCTCTGTATCAACAGCTATAGATTTTATATCATTCGGTATTGCACTGGCTGGCAGGTCGTCCTTATATATAAATATTCTCATAAATTTAATATGTTTTATGACACATACAATAATCAAAAATGAGTTTTAAGTATACGAAAAGATCATAGAAAATTGGCTCTCATGATTTTCATGCATGTAGGGTTTACAAATTGTAATATGTACCTATAATTAGAAGTAGAATCTAAGCAGAATTTAACTGCGGGAGTAGCTCAGTTGGTAGAGCGCAACCTTGCCAAGGTTGAGGTCGAGGGTTCGAACCCCTTCTCCCGCTCCAAGATCATTCCATAAAAAAATTGCTTTGCTTATCCAACTAATTCAGCTATACTAAAAGTAGCTAAAAGCTTTTTAGAAAATTATTATTTAGGAGGATTATATGGACAACAAGACTAAACCAATGTTATTTGCCTTAGGTATAGCTACATCAATAGGAGCACTTACAGGCTTAGCGCTCAGTTTTACAACTCTATCACCATTGGTAATGGGTGGAATTGTTGCTGCGATTCCGGCAGCCTTACTTGCATGTAAATTTATTTATAATGAAAAATTTTCCAAAGAAAGTTTTTTTATTGGTGCTTGTTCATGTGCTGCAAGCTTTGCAACTGGAGTTGGTCTTGCTGCAGCTACAACTGCTGTTTTCCCTGGTGCAATGCTTGGAATGGGATCGGCAGCTTTAGCAGGTGCGGTGATAGCACCCATAGAAGTAATCGCATGGCTCCTTGTAACATTTGGTATTATTGAACCAATAGCTGAAAAAGTGAATGAGTATATTATATCACCTATAGTTGAGCGTTTTTCTTCAAAAGAGGAAGAGTGCGATCTACCTGCAAAATAATCAATTGACGTTAGCATTTAGTTTTCTTTATAATTTCCTTTGTGAAAGAAGAAAGATGCTTATTTGTAACGATAGCTGGTTTGCCAAATGCTGGAAAGTCAACGCTGATTAACAGCATCGTAGGCAAGAAAATTGCTATTGTCACCCCTAAAGTGCAGACAACAAGGACGCAGGTAAGGGGTGTTGCTATATGCAACAATGCGCAAATTGTTTTTACTGACTCTCCAGGAGTGTTTTCAGCAGAAACAAATCTTGAAAAAGCTTTAGTCAAATCTGCATGGGGAGCAGTTAAGGATAGTGACATTACTTTGTTGCTTGTTGATGTAAACAATTACCTAAAAAATATAGAAAGAATAAAAACGATATTTGCACGACTAGAGCGCACAAAAGGCAGATGCATTTTGATTATCAATAAAACTGATTTAGTAAAGAAATCAGAGCTCAAGATGGCACATGAGCACCTAAATTTGCTTTATAAGTTTGAAAAAATTTTTACGATCTCGGCACTGAAGAATGATGGACTTTCTGATCTGACTAGTTACTTGTCTAAAATTGCACCGATAGGCCCTTGGTTTTATGAAAAAGATCAAATAACTGATTCCTCAGCTGATTTTTTATCAGCGGAAATTACGAGAGAAAAGTTATTCTTGAACCTACGTGAAGAATTGCCATACTCTACAGCTGTTATAACTGAACAATTTGAGGAAAAAAAAGATAAGAGTTTAGTCATAAAACAGATCATATTTGTATTGAAAGATAATCATAAGAAAATAGTGCTAGGAAAAGACGGCAGTAGCATAAAAAAAATTAATATCGAGGCGCGTACAGAATTGGAAAAGTTATTTGAGTGTAAAGTTCATCTCTTTTTGTTCGTAAAAGTGCGACCTTGGACTGATCGCCCTGAGGAATATATAAGTAATGCTTAATTCTTTGTTAGTATTTGATATTGAAACTATACCAGATGTAAATTCCTGCAAGAATTTACTAAATATTAGTGATGATAGCAGTGTAGAAGAAAAGAGGAACGCATTAACAAAATATCATCTTGAAATAACAAACGGGCAAAACTCTTTTCTGCGTCAGCCCTTCCACCTTGTTGTAGTCATTAGTTTTTTACTTTGTAATATAACACGCCAGAGCGGTTATGAAATGTTCACACTACAAGAAATAAGATCTGGAGGCACAGTAAACTCCAATGAAAAAGAGCTAGTAAAGGGATTTTTTAACTACATATCAGAGAAAAAGCCAAGACTAGTTTCGTTCAATGGACGCACTTTTGATATACCGGTACTGAAGTACCGTGCTATGGTTCATGGCATTCAAGCAGAATATTTTCACAAAGCTGGCGATAAGTGGAATAGTTACAATCAGAGGTACAGTAGTGATTGGCATTGTGATTTGCTTGAATCTCTCTCTGATTTTGGAGCTTCTGCAAGAATGAAGATGAACGAAGTTTGCGCAGCATTTAATCTTCCCGGTAAGATTGGAGTTGATGGTTCACAAGTTATGGACTTATATGATAGTGGCAAAATACAAGAGATTCGCGATTATTGTGAAACAGATGTGATTAACACTTATTTGATTTATTTGAGGTTTATGCATCATCAAGGAAGAATTACTACAGAAAGCTATAATAAGAGCATAGAAGAACTGCTTTTAGAATGCGAAAAAAAAGAACACCTAAAGAAATTTAAAGAAGAATGGAAAATAACTTCTGGTGAAAATTTTTATATTGAATTTAAATGAATAGATGCTACAGAGCAATCTAATGATTGCTCTGTATAGTAGTTATAAACTCCTTGTAGTAGAAAAGACATTTTGATGTGCCCTTTGCTTAACTTCTGCTTGTTCAAGCTTAGAAAAATTTTCTAAGTTTTTATCTTGGTATTCCTTTTTTACTTTCTCGAAAAAATTTTGTCCACTAAGAATATAATTACCTAAATTAGCAGCATAATATTGAGCATTACCTAAAACTGCACAGTTAATTCGACTTAATATTCTCGAAGGGTAATAAAAGAGAGAAACGTTATTGTTTGATTGGAAGTCATTCTCATCCATTATTTTAATGGCTTCATGATAACCATCCATTTGATGAACAAAATATCCTTCAGGTACTGATATTCTCAATTGTGCACCTACATGAGCATAACCACAAATACCAGGTGATACCGCTGGTACTGGGTCTTGTCTATGTTGAGTTACTCTAATGGTTTTTTCTTGAAGAACATCATTATAAAATTCACTAGCAGTAAGATCAAAAACTCGTGGATCACCAAAAGTTGCAACATGAACATCTTCAGCTCCTTCTGTTTTATTGAGGCATAAAGCAGCTATCTTAGCAATAGCTCCTCCCATACTGTGACCTGTGAGATTGATTTTAAAATCTTTGATTTCTGATTCTTGTTTTTCAGCATAAGATTTCAAAATGCCATAAAGATTAGACCATGAATCCGTAAATGAATTATAAAAACCACGATGAATTCTTCCACCTTCTGGTAAAAATTCTGAAGTAGTAAAAAGTACATTTGCATCAGTGATTCCATCATTGAGGCCACGAGTACCGTGGTAAGCTACCGTTATTTCTTTACCTTTTATGAAAACATGACCAGCATCTTCCTCAAAACTATTACTAAATGGAATGATTTCATAACCTTCGCTGATAAGTTCAGCTCTAGTTTTATACATTTTTTCAGTAGATGGAATAATTTCAAAATCTTCTGCAGTTTCAAATTCAGTTTTGTATACTCCTTGAGCTAGGTTATTACATCTTTTTTTACTTAATTTATCATCATCATCGCCATAGCTTATCTTGCAGAAATTACCCATTTCTAATAATTTCTCTCTATCAAATCCTGCAATTTTTACAATACTTTCATCTATTTTATAGTCAGAAGGTAAAGAACATGGCTCATTTGGATCAGCACGATTTATAAATTCATAATCTTCAATGATCTCAAATTCATCGTCATATTCTTTCATCTCGTATTTGCCATCATCTACTGAAATAGAATCTGGCTGTTCAGTATTACCTGGCTCTGAGCCTGTAGCAGCACCTGTAGTGCTAAACCAATTGCGTAAAAAACTAAAATCCATAAGTACCCCAATCTGTCAAAAATAAAACAATAATCTACCAACTGTAATACAAATTAATATTATTGTCAACAATTTATATTAATAATTTAATCTTTTCATGCTTTTACTTTGAGTAAATTTTACTTCCATAGAATAAGTATAGAGTTATAATACACTAACAAGCAAACCTCTGTACTAAATTTTGGTTAATATACACGTTGAGCGTATTAAGAAAGTTGCTTTTAAAGTATTGCATTTTACTTTTATTTTCGCTATAAGGTTGCTTTAAGTTGGATTTTCAACACCTTTATACTATTTATGTTATGATTTTAAAATTTTTTGGGGGCACTTCATGAAAAAATCTATTTATACTAGAACTGCTCTAGCTTCTCTATTGACTTTATGTTCTTTCAGTGGCTTTGCTGCTGACTTTTCTGACGAGAGTATGAAGGAAGTAAAAAAGCAAGAGAGTAACGAGTCAATCAAAACTTCTGGAAAGATGGAAGTGATGAAGACGTCAAATAAGAAACTAAAAGAAAAAATGGACAGGATATGTAATGCTGATCCAAGAAAAAAAGCCGAGGAGCTTAAGAAAAAAGAAGAACTAAGATTAGCAGCTGAGCAGAAGAAAAAAGAGGAGTTAAAATTAGCAGCTGAACAAAAGAAGAAAAAAGAAGAGTTAAAATTAGTAGCAAAACAAAAGAAAAAAGATGAAATTAGGCTAGCAAAAGAGAAAAAAGCAAAGCTTATAGAGGATTCAAAGGCGAAAGCTCTAAGCACTAAAAATTCTAATGTAGAAAAGTCAAAAATTAAGGGTTCTAAAACTAAGAATGCTAAAATTGAAGCTAAAGATATAAAAAAGGATGTAAAAGTTGTTAACAGCAATACAGAGGAAAAAGGTAAGGCAAGTCCTGTTGTTTCAGTTGGTGGTATTGATATTATCAATACCAATCAAGGGGATGGTTTAAGAATAACTTTCGGTGGCGTTGTTGATTCTCAAGGTTATGGTAACCATGGGCTAAGTGGCTATAACCATTATAATGTTATGCCAGGTAAATCTACAGATTATTTTAACAATACTCCAGATAGTATAAAAGGAGCAAATCCAATATTTCCTAAAGGGATAGGGAATATTGGTGATTACAGTGAAAACATGGGCATGATTTCAGATGCAATATTGCACTTAAGAGCTGAAAATAAAAATGAGGATATTGGTCTTCGTTATGGTGCTAATGTGCAATTTCATGTTCCAGTGACTGAAGGTAAAGGAGCATCACAAGGCGTGAATGCTGCAAGAGGTAGAAGTGCACATGTGTTTTTGAATTCAAAATATGGTGATCTGAAACTTGGCTATCAGTTTGGTCCTGAGTCTCTGATGAGACTTGATGCAACAAGAATTGCAACTGTTGATGGAGCTGCAGATAGTGATTGGTTCAGAAAAGTAAACTTAGAAGGAAGTGCTGCAAACTTCCCATTTTACGTAACACCACGTCTTTACACTGAAAGCTTCTCGAGCGAGAGCGAAAAACTCTCCTTCCGTATGGCAGGAAAATACAACAAAGACGTTATGACCACATTGCCGTTTAGAGCTGCTTACTACTCACCAAATTATATGGGTGCAAGATTTGGTCTTAGCTACTCACCTCGCTATGATAGTGGTTTATCCGTTGTAAAAGAAATAGATTCAGTTCTTTCTAAAAATGCTCAAAAGCAAGATGAGGTAAAGCATAAGGAAACGTTAAGACATGTTGGACCAGATTACGAGCATATAATAAGTGCTGGTGCGTCATATGAATATGACTTTAGTAAACATAATGTAAAAGTTAAAACTTCCGTAGTTGGTGAGTTTGGCTTGGCAAAAGAGCCAAGTAAAGATAAGCATCTTTATAATGAGTTCATAGAATACAATAATCTGGCAGGCATTAATTTGGGTGCAAGCGCTGATTATAAGATTGATGAAGATCAAGGTGTAAAATTTGCTGCCTCTTTTGCATATTTGGGTAAGTCTGGTCAACCTAAGAGTATCAAGGAACTCGACCTTGCTTCAAAAGAGTATAAAGAGACTACTGATATTGCTAGAAAAAATGGCTTAAAGCAATTTAATGACAAGGACACCATGTATTGGACTGCAGGTGCTGGTTATCAATATGATAATATCTACACAAGCTTGACATACTTTGGTAGCAGAATGAGCGACAAAGATATGCTTCATGATGTTGCACTTGGTGTTCAGTATGATCTATCTTCTTGCAATAAGAGCAAGTTTGTTCCTTATGCAGCCTTACATTATTTTATGACTGATGAACAAGGTGCGCTGAAAGATAAAAATAATGCTGATGTACCTTCTAACCAAGGAATTCTTCTACTAACTGGTGTGAAGTTTTCTTTCTAGTTATTTAACAATACACACCACAGCTTGAATGTGGTGTGTGTTTTCACTATGCACTTTCAAAATGTTGAAAAAATTTCCAATATATGATATAATAGCTAAAACTAGGAAGTAATAATCTAATGAGTATAACAGTAAATCTTGATGGGGAATTTGAGAAGATAGTGCAGTCTCATTCCGTATTGCAAAATCGTTCTGTACCGCAACAAATCGAGCATTGGGCTAAGATTGGTCAGATTGTTGAAGATAACCCTGAGCTAAGCTATAATATTATCAAAGAAATCCTTTCAGGCATTGAGGATATCAAGTCAGGTAATGTTGAGGAGTATAAGTCCACAAAATTTTGAAGATTCTTCTCACCAACACTTTTAAGCGGTCAATGAAGAAGCTGCACAATAATCAACTACCCAAACTTGAAGAAGCCATCAAACAAATTCAAGGTAACCCATATATTGGAGAGCTAAAGTCAGGCGATCTTGCAGGTGTTCGCGTGTATAAATTCTCTATTTTTAATCAACTGACATTATTAGCCTATATTCACAACGAACAAAATAACATATTAACACTTCTTGCATTTGCTCCACACGAAAATTTTTATAGAGATTTGAAAAAACAAGTGTAGCTAAATGCAGGTATGCCATTATTTATAAGAGGCAACTATGCAAACCAAATTAAAAAACCATTTAGCTGGAGAATTACTTACCATCGCTACTTGCTGGAAATTAACACTTGTAGGTGGGAAAGTAATGGGATTTACCGACTATGACGAAGATTTAAATGTCAATAATATACTCTATAAATCTTCAAGTGGGTTTACAGCTAGTAGCATAATATTAAATAGCGATTTGAGAACTGATAATCTAGAAATTGAAGGAATATTAAATAGTACCGATATTAAAGAAAAAGATGTTTTATCAGGAAGGTATGACTTTGCAAATATTGAAATATTTCTTGTGAATTATAAAGATTTGAGTCAGGGAATTATGAATTTGCATGCAGGAACTTTTGGTAAAGTAACATTAAATAGTGGGAGGTTTATCGCTGAAATTAGAGGTCTTGCGACAAAGCTTGAGAGAAGCATAACAGAGCTATATTCTCCTGTATGCAGGGCACAATTTTGCGATGATAGATGTAAAGCTGATGCTAAAAAGTTTAGTAGAATGAGCACAATTACTAAAGTGATAGATGAAAGAAGATTTGAAGACACTAATTTAATCGAAAGCGATGGATATTATAAGCACGGAGTGTTTAGTTCAGCAACATTTGAAGTTGTAGTTAAAGAATACAAAAATAAAGTAGTTACATTATTTGCTTCTCCTCCATATCAAATTTCTACCGGAGATAAATATTCGATACTTGCAGGTTGTGATAAAGCGTTTTTAACGTGCAAAAACAAGTTTAACAATACTGTGAATTTCCGTGGCGAACCATATATACCAGTTGTTTAGCAGCATAATTTTTAATATTATGAATAAGTATGGAAAGGTGGCTGAGCGGTCTAAAGCACACGCTTGGAAAGCGTGCACATATGAAAATATGTCGGGGGTTCGAATCCCCCCTTTTCCGCACATTATTTCTAGTATAACACACATTTTTGTCCTATAATAGCAACTCTGTCCTCATTGATTTTTAGTAGACTGCAATCGACCAAAAAAACATACTCCACCAACGGAATAACCGTATGAGTAGCAGCAGCATTAGCACTTCAGCTCTGCAATTGTAACGATCTTCGGTGTAATCTACGTCAACAAAGTAGTAGAGTTTATGTTCATCAAGCTGCAGAGGCTGGTACCTTTCTCGTTTTTGTAATACGGATTACGAAGAGTCGTTGTTATCGTAGAAATACATCCAGTAGCCGGCTACCAGCATATCCTCCCTATTCCTAACAATATCTTGCAATACTATACTTAGTCTGTGTCATTTCTCCCTAGCCTCAGCAAACTCGTTTATATTCAACCTGTCATAATCTGTCAATATAATTCTTTATTAAAAAATATACTGACACTTTTTTGTTAAATAGATACTAATTGATCCACAACTTCAGATGGTGAACAAGTTTCAGAAATTGGAAAGATAAAATCACAGAGGTCATTGCACTGAGATTTTTCCTCAATGAATTTCATTTCACAGTATTCGTGGCAAGTCTGATTTATATGACAAAAAGGGTCTTCAACCATAATATACTCCTTAATTAAAAAACTAACGCTAAGATAGTACTTATATGTTAATATTATCCCAATATTTAGATTAGCATAATTACTTCGTTTACTTTATTGAAAATTTTAGGAAAAAATAAAGAAGCCTCACACTTTTTTGATATTAAACCTGTACCTTCTACAGAACAGAAAATAAATCTGCAAGATCATGGAAATTGTCTCCAATATCACTTAATACATCACTTGCATCAACCTGGTGTTCTTCATAAACTGTTCTGCCCTCTGAGCTCTTCCAGAGCCGAGAAGGATCCATGTCCGGATCCAAATCATTCAAATTTGATTCATTTCGGTGTACACGTGTTTTTCCATACTGTGTTGATTGATTATCCAACTTTTGTTGTAAATCTGCTCCTGTTTTCTCACTCTGTAAGTTTCCGAACATAATATTCCCCTTAATTAATATTGTATTAATTTTAATATAAAAGCATTAATATTATATTAATAATAGTATAATTACTTTTATTGAAAATTTCAGAAAAATGTTGTATAATTATAGAGTAGTAGAACTTGGTAAAACTTATGGCAAACGCTAATTTAGCTTTCAGTAAAGAAACCTTACAGCATCTTGCTAAATTATCTGAACTTACTAAGCAACCTGCTCAAGCATTAGCAGAAAAACTACTTAAAGAAGCAATCGAGCTTGAAATTGAAGACTTTTTAGTGTCTAAAATTTCTGATGAGCGTGATGTTGAAGGTGCAGAAACAGTTGATTACAAAGATGTAAAGTGGAGATCAAGTGGACTACAAGATTAAATTTTTGAAGAATGTCACTGAAAAAGATCTTCCAGCTTTACCGATAAAAATAGAATCAAGAGTAAATAAAGCAATACAGGAACGCCTTACAGTCGATCCATTGGTGAGCCTTTATACCATAGCTTTAAAGGGTTTAGAAGACTAAGAGTCAGCGATTACCGTTTATGTATTGTGCAGACACCAAAAAACATGAAGTAACTATTATTACAATAGGACATAGGGATACCATTTACGAGAAAGCTTTGAAGGTACTTAAGAACTATGTTTTTCAATAATCGTTAAGTTACGTAAGTAAATTATAAATATTATATTATACACCTCTCCTTCCTCTTCACCTTAGGTGGCTTTGCTCAGCTCAAAAATAACTCATTTTTTGACTATACCCCTATAATTTTACTACTCTACAGACTATAAAATCGATGCTAATAACGAATTAGAGATAAACGTTGC
Organism: Wolbachia endosymbiont (group A) of Limnophora tigrina; assembly: GCF_964263225.1. Taxonomy (NCBI): domain Bacteria; kingdom Pseudomonadati; phylum Pseudomonadota; class Alphaproteobacteria; order Rickettsiales; family Anaplasmataceae; genus Wolbachia; species Wolbachia endosymbiont (group A) of Limnophora tigrina. The sequence continues at coordinate 1,238,380 of NZ_OZ181654.1, read as the reverse complement.
AAAGAATCGCAGTGGCTCAACCGGAAAGGTTACAGTAAGTTAATACTGGAAGGATATTAGTATGGAGCCTCAGACTCGTAAATGTCTTTTCTGCGTTTTATTGAAACACTTCATACTTTGCAGCATTTACATGATACGATAATCGCCAGTTCTCAGTCTTCTGTATCCTTTGAGTTTGTAACAAAACGATTCACCAAAATCAATTGGATTAACTGTAAGTCGCTCTTTTACTATCTCTTCAACTCTTAACTTTATTGTTTTTGGAAAAGCTCTTCTTACCAACATTTTTCAGAAATTTAATCTTATAGCGCTTTAGTCCCACCTATAGTGATAAGATTATCTACTTATTCTTGTATGGGAATTTACCAACTATTAAGACATTAAGTGTAGTAAAAATATATTCTAATAGTATGGAAAAATAAATGACACGCAAACAAAATGTATTTGAACAAAATGTAAAAGGTAAAGTTATATTTTTAGATAATTTACATAAAAAAACAATAGGTGAGCTTATCGCTTTTATGGACAAAAACCTAGATATCAAAACCTTTGATTGGATAAGTAACAATACTAGTCATAGCCTAAAGCATAGAAGAGGTTACAATATTAGTAATAACATGAAACTTAGGTGCATAGGTGTAGGAATTGGTTTAGTTGCTGGTCTAGTTGCAGCATGTTGTTTATGGCAAGACACTTTAGCTCTTATTGGCGGTTCTGGTGTAGTGTTGATTGCATTTGCTATAGTTGGTGCGTTACTTGGAGCTGGAGCGAGCTATGTAGTAGGTAAATGTCTTGATAAAATTGAGGTTAGTAAGTGTGCAATAAGCAAATTTTCTTAGAGGTTCGTATTGAATTCTAGCTTTCTTTCAATACTTAAAGATTTACAATCAGAGCAAACTACCTGGCCACGTGGAACTGATTTCAGCTCATCAGTTGAAACTTTACTTGAGCAGAATATGCATTTTATTTTATCACTTGGGGCGAGTGAGTGATCAACAGCAATTCTATCATCAAAAACAAAACACTCGCCCTCCCAACTACCACTTTTGTTGTGAGTTTTTTCAAGGTAGGAAAGAATACCGCCTTTAAGGTGGTAAACATCGTTAAATCCAAGGCTTTTCATATATGCTGTAGATTTCTCGCATCTGATTCCACCAGTGCAGTACATAGCCACTTTCAGATCTTTACTCTCAGAGAAAGACTCTGCCCACTGAGGAAAATCTCGAAAACGCTGAGTATGTGGATTGATTGCATTTTTAAACTTGCCTAGTTTTACTTCGTAATCATTTCGTGTGTCTATCACTAAAACATCAGGTTGAGAGATAAAATCATCCCAATAATCTGGATCAATGTACTGACCTCTAACGGAAGTATCGAGATTACTTACACCAAGATTCACAATTTCTCTTTTTAATCTCACTTTCATCTTACTAAATGGTTGATATTCTGCTGCACTCTCTTTCCATGTAAGGTCCCTTAGTCTATAATCAGAACGTAGAAAATCGAATATTTTATCAATCGCGTTTCTTTCACCAGATACGGTTGCATTAATACCCTCTTCTGCAAGGAGTATAGTACCCTTTAATTCGACATTGTCGCATGCAACTTTTATTTCATCTTTCATGTCATAATAATTAGAGAGTTTTACAAAATGATAGAAAGTTGCAATGACAAAACTCATAATTAATTAGTTTATCGATTTAAAACATAATATATAAAATTATGAAGATATTCAATAGGACGGCTGTTAATTACTGGATATCTTTAGTTTTTGCATATAACATTTTAATATCAAATATAGATTCAAGTTAATGTTTCTGAGAGTATTTAAAAATATATTCTTGTTTTTAGTAAGTGTATTATTTGTCTGCCCTATACTATCGTTAATATCGATTCTATTTACAGAATCAGCAAACTCTGGATGGGTAATTAGTAGACTTTTTCCTGAATATATACTCAATACGTTAATTTTGATGGTAGGAGTAGGGTTAATATCCTTTATATTTGGAGTAATTCCAGCTTGGCTTACTACATTTTTTTCGTTTCCCGGAAGTAGAATTTTTGAGATTGCCTTATTCTTTCCGATATCAATTCCTGGATATATAGTATCGTTTGTTTATGTAAATACGCTAGAGTTTTCAGGTCCGATTCAGAGCTTGTTAAGAGATACTTTTCAATTGGGCAAAGGTGACTATTGGTTTCCCGAGATCAAATCCCTAGGTGGTGGAATATTAGTAATGGGATTTAGTCTATATCCATACGTTTATATGTTGGTCCGCTCAAGTCTAAAGAGCGTTAGTAACTCAGTCACTATTGCATCAACACTTGGGTTCTCCTCATTACAGAGTCTGTTTTCTGTCATCATACCCTCCATACGTCCATCAATTATAGCTGGGTTATCCTTGGTACTAATGGAAGTAATTACAGATTTCGGCACACCACAGTTTCTTGCTATCGATACTTTCACGACAGGAATATACCGTACTTGGTTTTTATTGCATGACAAATATTCAACTACTGTTTTGGCAGTTGCAGAACTGATTTTCGTTGCAACACTAATAGTTATCGAGAAAAAACTACAAAAAAGAGAAATATCTTACTCTTCAATCAATACTAATGCAGATTATCACAATAAACGTAGTATAAACGGTTCTATATCGTTGATCTTTTCTTATCTTATGTGTTTATTGCCGATATTAATAGGCTTTATTTTACCAATGATTCCACTTATATATTGGAGCATAGAGAAAGGCTTTTTCATATACGAAGCAAGATTTTACAATATAATAACAAACAGTATTAGTTTATCATTTATTACCGCGCTAATCTCGATCAGCATTGCAATAATTATTGGATATACAGCACGTAAAAATAAGGTAATAAGCAATATAGCACGTCTCATTTCTCTTGGATATGCAATTCCAAATGCAATTATTGCAATTAGCATAATAATGTTTTTAAGCAGAATATCTTCTTTCATTACTCAATATATTGTGGAAATTAGCTTGGTAGGAACTATTGGTGCATTAGTTTACTCATATTTATTTCGTTTTTTTGCTATATCTTTCAAAGCAATAGAGTCGGGACTCAAAAAAACACCAAATGAAATTGAATGGACTGCATATACTATGGGTCATGGGCCTATTTCCACGTGCCTGAATATTCATATTCCCCTTATCAAGAAAAGCATACTATCGGGATTTCTGCTCGTGTTTATGGATACGGTAAAAGAACTCACGGCAACACTAATTATCAGACCATTTAATTTTGAAACTATATCAACTAGAATATATGAACTTGTCAGCGATGAGCGTTACAGAGAAGCTGCCCCATTTTCGTTAATGATAGTTATTATAGGTTTAACCTCTACAATAATCTTATTCACACTTGATGATAAGAATCAAAAATAAACTATTTTGCATCTGTTCAGCAGAGTAACAAAATAAGATAGACGAAAAAAGACAACTATAGAAGCAAATGGTCAGTGCTTTCGTGTTTATCAACTTAGTTGGATCTCAGTATCAGCTACTCGGATGACATTATGGAAGCTCAAATGACAAAACAAGAAGCACTGGTTTCAGATGCACTTAAACAAATACACTATCTTGATGATCAATGAGGTCTAGTGTTAACGTATGGACTATCTAAGGAAAAGGATGGTACCATAACATCAAAGGTTTTTATGCTCTCTTCGTTCAGAAATTCATATTTACCCTGCATTATTCCTGATGGTGTATTTAAGTATGTTCCACTTGTATATTTGAATACCTCTCCAGATTTTATTACAGGTTGTTCTCCAATAACACCAACTCCGGCAATTTCATTTATTTTGCCCTTATGATCTATTATTCGCCAATAGCGACTTAATAATTGAATGGTTGATGAGCTTTTGTTTTTTATCTTAACATTATACATCCATACGTAACAATTTTCATAAGGAATAGATTGCTCTTCAATGTAAATTGGCAAAACTGTAACTTCAACAGAATTAGTAATAAGTGTGTATTTCATGGTCATCGTAAAGTGTTCATGATAAAAATTTAACACACTTCAATTATACACTTTTTTCATAGATTTTCCAAGCATATTATCGTACTCTAACTAGGAAATATTAATCTACATGATGAACAAAACAGATCCACTGGATAAAAAAGTGATAGGAATAATAGGAAGTGGGCAATTAGGTAAAATGACTGCTATCGCTGCAATAAAACTTGGGCACAAAACGCATATTTTTGCCAGTGCTAAAAACGATCCAGCTTGTTCTGTTGCTGATGATTTAACAATAGCAGACTTCTGTGATAAGAGGGCACTTGAATCTTTTGCACAGAGTGTGGATTTAGTCACTATTGAGTCTGAAAATATTCCATGTAGTGCAATTGATATTGTGTCGCAGCATACAGATTTTTATCCAGGCAAAAAGGCGTTACACATTTCGCAAAATAGGCTGAGAGAGAAAGATTTTATTAGAGATTTAAGCATAAAAACTGCTGATTACAAAAGTATACAAAATTATAATCAGCTACTAGAAAGTAGTGAAACTTTTAGCTATCCAGTGAGGCTAAAAACAACAGAAATGGGTTATGATGGAAAAGGACAATATGTGATTGAAAATGATTCTGAACTGAAGCAATTTGCTTCCTTCGATTGGAATAAAGAGTACATTCTTGAAGCAAGTGTTGATTTACTGAAAGAGGTTTCAATAGTCGTTGCAAGAAATAAAAACGGTAAAGTAGCTTTTTTTCCTATAGCAGAGAATCACCACGTTGACGGAATACTTAATACTTCAATAGCACCAGCTAAAATAGATAATAAATTAGCCCAAGAGGTACAAAAAACTGCAAAGAAAATAGCAACTGCGCTTGATGTAGTAGGAATTCTAGCTATTGAATTTTTCATCACTCAAAATCATGAATTACTAGTTAATGAACTGGCCCCAAGACCCCACAATTCTTGCCACTGGAGCTTGGATGCATGCAACGTTAGTCAATTCGAGCAGCTGGTGAGGGTAATATGCGGATTACCTATGCAGGAAGTAGTATTACGCTTTCCTTGCATGACAAAAAATATAATAGGTAATGATATATATAATTCTCACAAATATTTGAGCAACGAAAAAGCTAGTTTAACCATATATGGGAAAAAAGAGGTTAGGGACAAGCGTAAAATGGGACATGTCAATATAGATTTAAGTTATTGAGCTATAAATGCTCTTTGATCAAGATCTCCAAGATCTGCACTATATTTAGTGCTGCACCTTTGCGTAGATTATCAGCTACTATCCACATATTTAATCCGTGTTTAACGGTATCGTCTTGTCTAATACGTGATATGTATACGGCATCCTCTTGCACAACATCAATCTGAGTCATATATCCACCATCTTCGCGCTTATCTTGTACTAAAACTCCATCGTCTTCACTGAGCATTTCACGAGCTTCTTCTTCAGTTATATGCTGATCAAATTCTACATTTACTGCTATAGCATGACCAACAAGAACAGGTACTCGTACACAAGTTGCAGTTACTTTTATATCCTCTTCTAAAATTTTTTTTGTCTCCTCTTGCATTTTCCACTCCTCTTTTGTAGAACCATCTTCCATGAACTCTCCTATATGAGGAATGCAATTAAATGCTATTTGCTTAGGAAATATTTCAGGTTTTTTAGCTTCATTCATAAAGATTTTTTTTGTCTGATTGTAAAGCTCATCCATTGCTGCTTTACCTACACCAGAAGTTGATTGATAAGTTGAAGCAACGATTCTCTTTATTTTTGCTTTTTTGTGTAATAAATGTAATGCCAGCAACATTTGTATTGTAGTACAATTTGGGTTAGATATTATATTATGGTTTTTGTATTCTATGATTTTATCTTTGTTGATCTCTGGAATCACTAGTGGCACGCCTTCTTTCATCCTAAAATAGGAAGTGTTATCTATCACAACGCACCCAGCCTCAGTTGCAATTGGTACGTATCTCTCAGAAACATTAGATTCTGCACAGAAAATGGCTATATTAGTTCCAACGAAGTCATAATCCTCAAGGCATAAAACTGTTAACTCTTTGTCACCAAAACTCACCTTTTTTCCCTTTGATTTTTTCGATGCAAAAGCAACAACAGAATCTATCGAAAATTTTCCCTCTTTTTGAAACTCAGCAAGCATGGTCAATACCTCATATCCTACTCTTCCTGTTGCTCCAATAACTGCAATCTTACATCCCATATAAATAAACCTCTGATTTTAAAACTATATTATATTTTTACTGATAAAATTTACAATTACTTTAATATTTTTACCTTGCAATTAACCATAATTTAGTTATAATTATAAGACACTAGTAATATTGCATGGTAGAATGAAATGAGTAAAAAACATGATGACACTAAGGTCAAACCTGCAGTATCTGCATTTCAAAAGCCTGAAAAAATCAATAGATTAGAGATTCAAAATGTTCTTTCGAAAAAAAGCAAGCCAGCGATAAATTTTGATGATAAAAAGTATGGTGTGAAAATTTCTAAGATAGACCAGCATCTTTCAAACAAGAAGCAAGAATCTTTTGGATTAAGAGATTTTTTAAGTTCAATACCAATAATAGGAAGATCTTTAGTGAAAATTTTCACGCCTGAAAAAGAAGAGTATAAAAAACTGCAATCGCAAATAGGTCTTTCTAATAAAGCAAAAAATGAGATCTACATAGATAATAAACGCACAGAAGAAGTAGGTAGCAAACTTGAGAATGGTAATATTGAACAAGTAGATAAAGAGAAAAAAAATCTTGGCCCATAAATATTAACCATTTAAAGTGTATCTCTCACTACTGAATTTGTTGCACAGAAGTTTTGCAGTACCAAAATAAATAAATGGGTATGCCACTTGCAGTGAACAGGCTTGAAGTCAGCAGAGTACCTACAGGGGTTTCTAATATCACCCAACAACAAAAGGTTGTTGCTATGCTACCAATTAAAAGCTTATAACAACTCCTCTCCTGTATAATAACCTTTAGAAAGGCAAAACAGCACGCAAGATAAACGAACAAAAATGAAATTACAGAAAAGTCAATAATCGACGTAATCTGCTGGGCAAAATTGTTGTTTGAAGTGAGAATTAGTAAAATTGCAGTTCCAATTGAACTAACTGTTATTCCCCAAAAAGGAGAGCCATGCTTGTTCCTTTTAGCAAAGAATTTTGGCATTAGTCTATCTTCTGCAAGACCAAAAGCAACTTGTCCACTAGATAAAACCCAAGCGTTTAGACTGCCAACACAAAAAATGAATGCAACTATAGAAACAATTAAATGCCAATTACCAGAAAACATAATTTTTATCGCATCAACATATGGTGCTCTTGAACTTGCTAAATTGTTGCCATTGATCAATCCCATAATTGCAAAATTGTTGATAAAATATATAACAGCAACACAAACTGTGCCAAGCACCACAGCTTTTGGTATAGTTTTAGCTGGATTATCAACTGACCCTGCAGGTGCTGTTGCCAATTCAAGTCCAATAAAACACCATAAAGTAAGGAGTGTAGAGCGGGCAAGAATTTGCGATGTTGTAAGACTTAATATTTCTTCACTTATGATAAAATTACTTCTATCGAAAAAAAACAACGCTGCTACAGGTATTGCAAGCAATACAGCAACCTTCACAACCGTGAGCAGAAACTCAACGTGCCCTGCAGTAGCTATTCCCCTTAAATTTATTAATGTAATGATTGTAAATAACAACAGCTCTAAAAATAAACGCATACTTTTGATATCTTCATGGAAAAATGGTGTAAGATAGCCAACACCCACAACTATTAAAGCTGTTGTACTAACCCATGAGATTACCCAATATGTCCAACCAACAAAGAACGCTGCAGCAGGACCAAAAGTATGTTTCACATAAACGTGAGGACCTCCTGTTTCTGGAAACTTTGCACATAGCGTAGCAAAAACTAGCGCAAGAGACACAGCACCAGCTCCTGATATCATCCAACTTATAAGGCTATAAGCGCCATATGGAGCAAGGCTAATTGGAAGCATAAAAACCCCAGAGCCGATCTGACTACTAATGACTAAAGCAAAAACAGCCCAAAAACCTATTTTATTTGACACAATACCTCTTAATTCTATTAATGTAAGCCAGTAGTATAGCTTAAGAATTTTAGCAAATAAAAAATTTAAGTTAAGTTTTTAGTTTATGATACCAAAGTAGATAAATAAGTGTTCCGCTTAAAGGGAATAGACTTGATATTAACAATGTTTTTATAGAAGTCTCGTATATTACCCAACAGCAAAAAGATACAGCCACACCTCCAATTAAAAATTTGCAGTAGCTTTTGTCTTGTATATTAACTTTGAGAAAAGCAAGGCTACATGCTAAGTAGATAAACAAAAATGACACCACAGAGATATCAATTATTGAAGTTACTTGCTCAGCAAAACTTTTGTTTGACGTTAGGATAAGTAAAACTAACACCCCCAAAGTACTGAGTATTATTCCCCATAATGGAGCATCATGCTTATTTTTTTTGCCAAAAAATTGCGGCATTAACTTGTCTTTTGCAAGGCCTAAGGTGACCTGTCCATCAGCTAAAAACCAAGCATTTAAATTACTTACAGAAACGATAAAGGCAACAACAGAAATAATTAAATGCCAATTACCTGGAAACATAATTTTTATCGCATCAACATATGGTGCTTTTGAACTAGCTAGGTCATTACAACTTATCAATCCCATAATTGAAAGACTATTGATGAAATATATCACAGCAACACAGACTGTTCCAAGCACTATAGCCCTTGGTATTGTTTTAGAGGGATTATTGACATATCCTGCAGGTGCCGTTGCTGATTCAAGTCCAATAAAACACCATAGAGTAAGGAGTGTAGAACGAGCAAGAGTTTGTGATATTGTAAAGTTTGATACTTCCTCGCTTACAATAAAATTATTTTTATCAAAGAAAAACAACCCTGCGATAGGTATTGCGAGAAGTGCAATAATTTTAACAATGGTCAGCAGAAGCTCAACATGCCCAGCAGTAGTTACTCCCCTTAAGTTTATTAGCATAATAGCTAAAATTAATGTTATTTCTAAAAGCAAACGTATATCTTGTATATCATTATGAAAAAGCGGGGCTAAATAACCGATACTTGCAATTGTCACAGCTGTTGAGCTTACCCACGAGCTTACCCAATATGTCCAGCCAACAAAAAAAGCTGCTGTAGAGCCAAAGGCATGTTTCACATAAATATGAGGACCACCCGTTTCTGGAAATTTTGCGCAGAGTGAAGCAAAAACTAAAGCAAGAGATATAGCACCAAATCCTGATATAACCCAGCTTATGAGGCTATAAGCGCCGTATGGTGCAAGGCTAATTGGGAGCATAAAAATTCCAGAGCCGATTTGGCTACTAATCACCAAGGCAAAAACAGCCAAAAAGCCTATTTTATTTGACACGATAATTTTTAATTTTTATCTGAATAATTAACAATATAGTTGAAGCTCAGAAATTTCAATTGATCTTTTTAATTTGCATTTTTTTTTAATTTAAGCATATAATGAGAAGTATATTAATAGATTATTAAGAGGTGGTTTATGAATCCAAGGTTAAAAAAACTCCTGATTACTTGTGCTTTTATTTTATTATCACTTGCCATTTATTATTATTTAAGTCTTCTTATTAACTATATCCTTGATCCAATTCTAGTTCGCCCTTGTAATGATTTAATTAGTAATCTTTACACCTACTTATCTACAAGTACCTCTAGCCCTGTACTAGCATTTTTTGCTACAGGTTTTATTGTTATCGCTGCATTTATTTGTTTGAATAAAATGCTCCTTCCTTTACAAGACAAAATCATAAACAACTATAACTCATTTAAAAACGACAACATTGATAGTAATAGCATGTTATTTGAGGTTTACAAAGATCCAACAATAAAATTAAAGGACAAAATCTTATTCTTTAATATACATCTAATATATTACCTACAGCTTCCATTTTTGCACATTGCATCAAAGGTATCAGCTCTACGTAGATTTTTTATATTCAATTTCGGTTTATTATTGTTAAATTATGTATTACTAGCTCCAGTAGCGCTTCTCGAATTAATAAAGTATCCATTGATAAAGCTTTTCTCACCTTTGGGTTTGAATGTACAGCAACTTAGCTTCTTGTTTAATGTAAGTGATGTAGGCACTGGTAATCAGAATGTTCATACTAGAAGTTTTGAGCAAAGTGTTATTGAGTGTGCCAAAAAATTAAAGGAAGAATATGGGACTCCGTCAAATGAGCTGAATAAAGAGTTTAAAAACTATATAGGCGGTTTGACAAATCAGCAGAAAGAACTGATAGCGCCTTATTTGAAGGTAGATAATTATAGAGAAGGAGAATGGGTAAGGTGGGTAGATTCTAAAACCAGATTGACATTAACACAGGCTACAAATTTAGTTTTAATTGCAGCAAGAAATCAAAATGCAGATGTAGAGCTGTTGAAATCCATATTGCTGGTTCGTTTTGAGGAAAGTAATCGCCAATGTGGTCCTGGAATGCTTAATCGTATCATTTATGCATTAAGTGGACTTGAAGCAGAAAATAATTTTGCAGCTCAACTAGAACCTCAGATAATAGGAGAGTTGGCAGGTAATGCTACTAAAAAATTTTTTGAGCAATCTGTAGATAAGCACTACTTTAAAATAAAGATTTTAAAAGAAAAGTTTGACGACTTATATTCGCTAGGTTCTGGAGTGGATTTGAGCAATGCAAATGATGAAGTAAAGGAAGGAATTTCTCATATGAGAGATGCTATAAAAGAATTTGTGTTTAAAGAATTATATGTGAAGTTTTATAATGACTATGGAGAACATATTCGAAGAGGGCAAATAAAACAAAGGCTGAGAGAATTAATAACAGATGAAGTCATAGATGCAGCAATATCTTATCAGATAAATGAGATAGAAGTTCCTGCAGAACCATCTACTTATCTTGAAAAGATGAAAGCATTTTTTGCAGGGCATACAAGATTCTCTGCTGCTTAGAGCTCTGAGACTTGCCTAAGCTTTGATTGTGAGTTAGGCGTGAAGCTAAAATTGGTATTTACAATTAACTCACAGCAAACTAAACGATGGCAATCTGGCCGTCTTCTAATTTTTCCTTATTGATTTGTAGCAGATTCTTTGTTATGGTTATGAAAAGAAACTTCAAACCTCATTAGTATACTTTGATAGTCGAGTGCTGCATATGATAATATTGATAACAAATGATGATGGTTTTGAAAGTGAAGGAATAAGACTACTTAAAGAAATTGCACACAATTTTGCATCGGAAGTATGGATAGTGGCACCAGATACTGACAGGAGTGGATCTGCAAGATCTCTTGATTACCCAGTGAAACAATCTATTAGAATAAACCAACATAGTGAAAGGGAGTTTAGTGTGTCTGGTACTCCCGCAGATTGTGTTATTATCGCGTTAAATAAAATTATGAATAAGAAACCAGACTTAATATTATCTGGAGTAAATATTGGATCAAATGTCGGAGATGATATTTGTTATTCAGGCACAATCGGTGCTGCAATGGAAGGTGCTGCAAGATCTATACCTTCTATTGCGCTGAGCCAAGTTTATCATGATAAAATAGACTGGAACAATACAAAAGTTTTTGCACCAAAGGTTATCAGCAAGCTAATGAAAGTTGGTTGGCCTAAAGATATAGTGATGAGTATAAATTTTCCTGCTACAGAAAAAGTGAAAGGGGTCGAATTTGCTGAACAAGGTGAATATAACATTGATGGTGATTTAACTTTTACTGAAAACTTAAATGGTTCTTTGAGCTTAAATTGGTCTCGGGAACACTCAGGCAGTGGTAGTGTAGATAAAATAAAAGGAGGTTTTATTACTATTACACCGATAAAATTAGATTTTACAGATTATGATATATTAAATGCTATGAAAAATTCTTGTGCAGAGGAATTTTCTTCTATAGCTAACACTCCTATTGCTTCTGATTAGATATTTTCTACGGTTTTATCGCGAGCAATCATTTTTTCTTCACCCGTGTCCATATTTTTAATTTTTAAAGTTTTACTGCTTAGCTCTTCATCACCAAAGATTAATACAACTTTTGCATTTGCTTGATTTGCTTTTTTCATTCGGGTTTTTAGAGTTCCACTATATTCGTAAATCACATATAAACCATTTCTGCGTAATTCACTTGCAAGTGTTAGAGCATGTTCTTCAGCTTCTCCACCGATTGGAATTATATAAATAGGCCTCTCTTTTTTTTCAGCATAGTTGATTAATTCCATTATACGCTCAATCCCCCCTGCAAATCCTATTGCTGGAGTGTGTTTTCCACCTACTGAAGATACTAGATTATCGTATCTTCCACCGGCAAAAACTGCTCCTTGTGCACCTAAATCTTCTGTGACAAATTCAAATACTGTGTGACAATAATAGTCTAGACCTCGAACTAATTTGCTATTTACAGTGTAAGGTATGCCAAGAGCTTGCAGTCCATTTAACACCTGGTCAAAGAAATATGAAGATTCTTTTGTATAATAATCACTGATTTTTGGTGCGTCAGAGATTATTTCTTTATCTGTCTTATCCTTAGAGTCTAATATTCTGAGTGGGTTTTTAATCAATCTATTTTGACTATCTTCTGATAGGTCATTTTGAAACTTTTTTAAATACGATATCAAAGCTTCTCTATACTGAGTTATTGTTTCACTATCACCCAGAGAGTTGATTTCCAGCTTTACATTTTTATTGATGCCAAATTCAGTTAGTAAGTGCTGAGCGAGTGATATCAATTCAATATCAGCTTTTGGATCTTCTATGCCAAAAACCTCAAAATTTATCTGATGAAATTGCCTTTGTCTTCCCTTTTGCGGTCTTTCATAGCGAAATGCAGGCCCTATTGAAAATAATTTTATCGGCGTTTGCAGTTTTTTTTCAATGAGTAACCTAACAATAGCTGCAGTGAACTCAGGACGCAGAGTTATGCTCTTTCCCCCTTTATCAATAAAAGTATACATCTCTTTAGTGATAATATCTGAGCTATCACCTAAAGTCTTTGTAAAGACTTCTGTGTATTCAAATATCGGAGTTTGAACAGGTAAAAAGCCGTATAAACTTGAGATTCTGCTTGCTGTTTGCTCTATGTGTTTAAACTTGTACCATTCATCAAACAGGAGATCTTTTGTTCCTCTAACTGTTTGATTAGTCATAGCATAGTCTCTATACCTGAAACTTCTGGTATGTGATAGCTTAGCATATTCTGCACTCCTTGTTTTAAGGTAATTGCAGCACTTGGGCACCCAGAGCAAGCTCCTTGCAGTTCAACGTAAACTATTCCGTCTTTATAGCCACGGAACTTGATATCACCACCATCTTGAGCAACTGCAGGTTTAATATAACTTTCCATCAATTCTTTTATTCTATTTACAATTTCTATATCATTTTCATTAAAGAATTCTTCCTCTAGCATTTTATTATCACTTACTCCTTCTTTATCAAATGCTTTTCCACCAGAAGTAAAGTGATCCATAATTGTAGTTAAAATTTCCACCTTTACTATATCCCAATTCATTCTATCTGATTTTGTTACCGAAATAAAATCATGCCCAAAAAATACTCTTACAACATGTTCTATTTGAAAAAGATTTACTGCTAGTTTGGAGTTCTTTATTTCATCTGCATTTGAAAAATCAGCTGTTTCTCCTTCGCTCAGAATTTCAAAACCAGGAAGAAATTTCAGCGTGTTTGGGTTTGGTGTTTCTTCAATCTGGATAAACATGTTATTTACCATGACAATTATAATTGTTACTATTTAATCATAAAATGATAAAAAAATATACATGTCATTCATCTTCTTCCTTTTTTTGATATTCACAATAATCACGTTTGTTTTACCTAGCGTTGTTGTATTTTTTCTCTTTTTGGCAAAGAGAAATAACATAAGTTTTATGATGAACTCTATATTAAGTAAGTTTTTGAACGAATTTAACAGCAGTAAAAGTTACACCAAAAATTACACTGGTGATAATATGTCCAAAGATGAAGCATTAAAAATACTGGGGCTGAATTCCGAGGCAAGCCAAAATGAAATCAATAAGGCATACCAAAATTTAATGAAACTGGTCCATCCAGACAAGGGAGGCTCGGAATATTTTGCACAAAAGTTAAACGCAGCACGTGATAGATTGCTAAAGACCTAATTTTTAACTATTGTTTTCTCTGTAAATTTTACTTGTAAATACTAAATCATGTGATACAAAGCCAAGGGCGTTGTCTTATAGGAGGTATTTGATGCGAAAATACAGAATAGAAGAGTTAAGGAATAAATTGTTTATTGCTATAAACAAACTTGATTTTGAGAAAGTTAAAAGATGTGTTAGAAAGGCAAAGATTAAAGGTGTACAAAATGATATTATTAATGGTAAGCAATATGGCATGGCACCTATACATTTTGCTACTTACAGAGCTAACTCAAAGATATTGCAGTTTTTGATTAACAATGGTGCTCGTGTTAATGCTGTGAGTGATGCGTGCATTGTTCCTTCCGTATCCATTATTGTAACATATGATATGGAGAAAGTTGTATTTGATTGTATTCACGGCAACACTAGCTTTCAAGGAATGCAAAATTTTACAGCTTTACACTTAGCACTTTATCATTGTCGATTAGATATAGCAAAAGTTCTGCTTGATCATAATATTGATGTTAACATTAGAAGTACAAATGGCAAAATAGCATTTGAGGTTATTCCAGGTTATGAAAGTCTTTGCAGTGATGGCTGTGACATAAAAAAAATATTCTTAGCTGTGTTAAGATTTCATAAAAATAATTGTACAGAACTATTACTTTCTGCTAGAATAAATACTAAGTTAGAATTAGAAGCTGGTGATACTCCAGATGCAGCAAGTAGTACAGCGAACCCTTTCTCAGCCTCCACCAGGGCAAATACTAAGATAGGATTGGAAGCTGGTGATACTCCAGATCCTGCACCAAGCAGTGCAGTAAAACCTTTTTCTTTTATTAATAGTATATTTAGTTGGGTAACCACTGCCACACTCAATGGCTTATTCAGCAGTGCTCCTACTTTGTGTCCGTTCAGCAGAGCGGCAAAATAAGGTAGACAAAGCAAGATAATAAAGATAATCATAGGGTAAATATGAGGTAATATGGTAAACCTTTTAGAACTCTGCAAAAATTTACAGCAAAAAATAGAAAAGTTAGAAGCAAAAATAGAAAGATTGGAAAGAGAGAATGAAAGTTTAAAAGCAGAGCATGAGGCTTTAAAGATAGAGAACGCTGAATTAAAGGAAAGGCTAGGTTTAAATTCAAAAAACTCATCAATTCCCAATTCAAAAGAATTATACAAAATGAAAAAGGAAAAGCCAAAAAGCGAAAGAAAGATTGGTGGTCAAGTTGGGCATAAGGGTAATTATCGTGCTAAAATGGAAGCAGATGAGGTGATAAAGATAGAGTTGTCACCTACTTGCGAATGCGGAGGGAAGATTGCAATATGCGAAAAACCTTATATTCATCAGAAAGTAGATCTTCCGGAGATTAAGGCTTATGTAATGGAATATCAGTTGGAACATGGCCGTTGTCAGAGATGCGGAAAAAGAAGAAGTAGCAAGTTACCAGAGGGTGTTACGCCAGATACATTTGGCCCAAGGGTTAAGTCAGTAGTTGCAGCACTCAGTGGGTTTTATAAAAATTCAAAGCGCGAAGTAGCTAGCATCATAAATGATATCTTCAATTTGAACATAAGCGTCGGTAGCATATCAAATAGTGAACATAGAGTTGCTTCAAAATGCAAAAAAATGTATGAGCAGATCGAACAAGAGATAAGTAGGAGTAAAGTTCTACATATTGATGAAACGAGCCATTATAACAAAGGTAAACTCGCTTGGTGTTGGATGTTTGCAAGCAATACGGCAAGTTTTGTGAAGTTGACAGAGTCAAGGGGAATGAAAGTTTTAAAAAATAGTGTATGCTGCAATCGTAATAGCTTGGTAGTAACCGACAGATATGCAGCATACAACTACTTTGCTGATGAAAGAAGGCAAATCTGTTGGGCACACTTAGCAAGGGATTTTGAAAGATTAGCGCATAGTTGGAAATTTGAAGTTAAAGTTCTGGGCTGTTACTTGAGAAATGTAGCCACTGAGTTATTTGCACTGAAAAAAGCTTTACTAAAAAATGAGATAGATGTTTCAAGATTTATTAGACGTGCCAAGAAATTGCGAAAACGTACAAGGTATTATTTGAAGGAAATATCTCGCTTACCTGAAGCAATTGGAGCGTCTCGAGTTGCAAAGAATATTTTGAAATCTGAAAGAATGATGTGGAAATTTTTAGATGACCCAGAAAATACTCCGCTGACAAATAATCACGCTGAACGGCAAATACGGCATTATGTCGTTTATCGCAAAAATTCATATTTTACACAATCAGAACGAGGAAACTCATTCCTTGAGCAAATAATTTCGTTATACTTAACATGGAAACAGAGGAGGCTAAACCCTTTTCACAATCTTCTATCTATCGTTTCTTAAACCACTCTGCTGAACGGATACCCTACTTTACTTCCTGCACAGCAATCTGTTGATCACTTGGCTGGTAGCCCAATTGGTTCTTCACAAGTTGATTTTAATGCAACAGCTCTACTAGTTTATGTAGTGGTCAAAAAGTTCACAGGGAAAAAGTATTCAAGGCTACTGGACAATCCACCTCTGACAAGACTTTCTATTATAGAAAAAAAACTCGAGACGGCAATTAGTAGTTGTGAAAAACTTTATCAATGTCCTGAAAGTTCATTAAGCAATTTAACGATATCTAAAGGTATGCATCAAAAGTCCCTCTAAATCAGTTAAAATAAGCACTAGAATTCGAGTGCTTATTTACAAAACTTATCCCTTATTTCCTTTTCTAAAGCATATTGCTTCTTATTAAGAGCAAAAAAATTTGAATAAGGAAGCTCAGCATGTCTTGTACGAAAGTTAAAGTGATAGATTGCTGAAGACCTAATTTTTAACTATTGAAATTTTTTCTCTGTAAATTTCACTTGCACATACTAAATTGTGTGATATAGAGCCGGGAACGTTGTCTTTTAGGAGGTATTTGATGAAAGAGATGCAAGAACGGATAAAAACTGAGAACTTTATAGATGAGTTATTTATTTCTATAAAAGAGCATAATCTTCTAAAAGCTAACATATGTATCAGAAGTGCAGTGTACATGAACCGAAGAAAGCAGATTTTTATTGGTGAAAAATACGGTATGAAACCTATAAGTTTTGCTGTGAAAGAAAATAGCTTCAAGATATTGAGGTTTTTGGTTAATAACGGCGCCAATGTTAATGCTGCTAGTAGTGAAAGTTTGAGAGTTGCATTGCACGTCGCTGCTGAATATGGCAGAGAAGATGCAGGACAGCTTCTACTTAGTCGTTATGCTGAGATCAATTTGAAAGATATAACGGGTAAGGTGCCTTTGCACTTAGCGTCTTTCCATTGCCAAGTGGCAATGGTGGAACTTCTTATCAAGCATGATGCTGATATTTATATAAGAGATGTTGGTGGTAGAATACCACTAGATATTGTTGGAGATGATCCAAAATCTATATGTACTAGTAATACAAGGCAAAAAATAATATCTACATTAAAATGTGCTGATAAAGAAGTTAATTGTCAGACATTAGCTTCTAGAGCAAATCCTAAGGTAATAGAAGCTAGGAATCACTTTAGCTATCATGATAATAGTACAAATACGTTAAGCAGCGCAGTAAAACCTTCTTCTTTTATTAATAGTATGTTTAGTTGGGTAACCACTACCACACTCAGTAGCTTATTTCAGAGTGCCCCTGCTTTACCTCCTGCACAGCAATCTATTGCACATTCAACTGGAAGCTCAATTGGTTCTTCACAAGTTGATTGTAATGGAACAGTTCTGCTAACTGCTGTAGCAATAAGTAAGTTTACAGGAAAAAAATATTCAAGGCCACTGGACGATTCACTTCTCACAATACAAGAAATTAGAGAAAGAAAGCTTAACGCTATAGAAAAAAACTTCGAGACAGCACTTAGTAAGTATGAAAAACTTTATCAATGTCCTGAAAGTTCATTAAGCAATTCAACAATATCTAAAGGTGTATGTCATCAAAAATCCCTTTAAAACAAGCACTCAAATTTGAGTGCTTGTTTTTGTGAAATCTACTCTTTAAACTTAAACTTTTTATTGTTTATTAGCGTTAAATTGTTACAATACAATGAGTTAAGATGACAAAGCTTTAAGTTATGGAAGATGATAGCAAAAAAGAAATAATAGAAGAAAAAGGTATATTAGGTTGGATAGAGTATAGACTGCCTATATTTTCTTTTCTAAAACATACTGCTTCTTATCAAGTACCAAAAAATTTAAATTATGCTTGGAATTTTGGTTCTTTAGCTGGTATAGCGCTGATTTTACAAATAATAACAGGTATATTTCTTGCCATGCACTACACTCCGCATGTTGATCATGCATTTAATAGTGTGGAGCGTATAATGCGTGACGTAAGTTATGGATGGCTGATACGTTATACTCATGCTGTTGGGGCGTCGCTCTTCTTTATGGTGGTCTATGTTCATATCATGCGTGGATTATATTACGGATCTTATAAGAGACCGCGAGAAATGGTATGGTTTATTGGCATATTTATATTTTTTGCAATGATGGCAACTGCCTTTATGGGATATGTTCTTCCATGGGGACAAATGAGTTTTTGGGGTGCAACAGTTATAACTAATTTATTCTCGGCTATACCTTTAATTGGTGATAAAATAGTTATATGGCTATGGGGAAGTTTCTCTGTTGATAATCCAACGCTCAATCGTTTTTTTGCGCTGCATTATCTTATGCCTTTCATTATTATCGCTTTAGCTATGTTGCATGTTGTTGCTCTGCATAGGTTTGGCTCTAATAATCCAAGTGGAATAGAAGTCAGGTCAGATAAGGATACCATTCCTTTTTATCCTTACTATATAGCAAAGGACTGCATAACTTTTGGTTTATTTTTTATAATTTTATTTGCATTTGTTTTTTATGCCCCTAATTATCTTGGGCATCCTGATAATTATATAGAGGCTGATCCTATGGTAACTCCAGTACACATAGTACCAGAATGGTATTTCCTACCTTTTTATGCGATGTTGCGTTCAATTCCAAATAAACTTATTGGTGTACTTACCATGTTTGGATCTATTTTAGTGTGGTTTCTTTTGCCTTGGCTTGATAAATCAAAGGTTAAAAGTGGTTCTTACCGTCCATTATTTAAGAAATTTTTTTGGGTTTTTGCAATAAATTTTGCATTTCTTGCTTGGCTTGGAGGTCAGGAAGTTAAAGAGCCTTACGTTACTTTAAGTAGGCTTTCAACTCTTTATTATTTTTCATATTTTGTGATAATTTTACCTTTACTTAGTAAGTATGAGAAACCAGAAAAATTACCAAAAACAATAAGCGATTCCGTCCCGGAGATGAAGTGATGCTGTTGGTTAAAGTTGCTGTGTTTTGTGTATTGTTTCTCGCTAATTCTCTTTTTGCAGAGGAGTTTAAACCTTTACCAAATAAGAAAATTGACTGGAGTTTTGATGGAATTACCGGATCTTTCGATAGAGAGTCAATTCAGCGTGGCTATAAAGTATACAAGGAAGTCTGTGCTGCTTGCCATTCAATGAATAGAATAGCGTTTCGTAATTTGCAAGATGTTGGTTTTTCTGAAGAGGATGTAAAACAAATTGCAGCCTCTTATCAAGTGAAAGATGGTCCAAATGATTTGGGTGAAATGTTTGATAGGCCGGGAGTATCTTCGGACTATTTTATTGCACCTTTTGACACGAAAGAAGCAGCTGCAGCAAGCAACAATGGCGCAATTCCACCGGACTTATCATTAATTGTCAAAGCAAGACATGATGGTGCAAATTACATCTATTCACTACTAATTGGTTATCAAAACGGTGAACATGATGAGAACGGTTTATATTTTAATCCATATTTTTCAACAGGCAGGTTAGCTATGGCACCACCACTCTCTGAAGGAATGGTAGAATATGATGGTGCAAGACAAGCCACAGTTGAAAATATGGCATATGATGTGGTAAATTTCTTACAATGGGCAGCAGAGCCAGAACTGGAACGTCGACATAAACTTGGGCTAAAAATAGTGACATATTTTATAATTTTGACGGTGTTTTTTGTATTAACCAACAACAGGATTTGGAGCAGGCTCTATAAAAAGAAAAAATAGAGTTTTTTATGTTCATTCTTTCATACCTTATTTACACTAGCAAATGTATTGTATAGTAATAAATACATTATGAAAATATAAAGGTATGGAATTTCAAATAGTTACACATTTTCAGCCAGCTGGAGATCAACCACAGGCAATAGACAACTTAGTTGCAGGGTTAAATAGTAATAAAAGAGATCAGGTTTTGCTTGGAGTTACTGGCTCTGGAAAAACCTTCACTATGGCAAATGTTATTGCAAGAACAAACAGGCCTGCATTAATTATGGCACATAATAAAACTTTAGCGGCGCAGCTTTACGAGGAGATGAGAGGATTTTTCCCTCACAATGCTGTTGGATACTTCATTTCTTATTATGATTATTATCAGCCTGAGGCTTATTCGCCACAAACAGACACTTATATTGAAAAAGACTCTTTAATAAATGAAAGAATTGATATGCTACGCTATTCTGCTATATGCTCTCTTTTGGAGCGTAGGGACACGATTGTAGTTGCGAGTGTTTCTTGTATATATGGTCTTGGTTCGCCTGAGAGCTATCTCAGCATGACCTTGACTTTAAGTGCTGGAGATAAGATTCATGTTAATGACTTTCTGAATAATTTAGTTAATCTCCAATATAAACGTTCTGATGTCAGATTTGAGCGAGGATATTTCAGAGTGCGCGGCGATATTATTGATATATTTCCTGCCTATTATGAAAATAAAGCTTGGCGTTTATCATTGTTTGGTGATGAAATAGAGGAAATTTCTGAGATTGATGCCATGAACGGCAATATTATCAGACGCATAGATACAGTCACCATTTTTCCAAATAGCTATTACACTACATCACGTGAGACTCTTTTGCAAGCAGTTCAATTGATTAAAAAAGAACTACATGAACGCCTGGATTATTACTATTCACAGAACAAAATTGTTGAAGCAAAACGCCTTGAGCAGCGTACTAATTTTGATATTGAAATGATGATGGCAACGGGAGTGTGTAAAGGTATTGAAAATTATTCGCGTTATCTTTACGGAATGAAAGCTGGAGATCCACCGCCTACATTGTTTGAGTATTTACCTAAAGATGTAATTTTATTTGTTGATGAAAGCCATGTAACCGTTCCCCAGATAGGTGCAATGTATAGCGGTAATGAAGCACGTAAAAAGAAATTGATAGATTATGGTTTTAGGCTACCTTCTGCTTTTGATAACCGTCCATTAAAATTGGAAGAGTGGGAGGCAATACGGCCACAGACTATTTACGTTTCGGCTACTCCAGGAAAATATGAATTAGAAAAGACTAATCACGCATTTATAGAGCAAGTTATCCGCCCAACAGGACTGACAGATCCCATCTGCATCATAAAACCAACAGGGAGTCAGGTTGATGATGTGATTCATGAGGCACAAGTGACGATAAAAAAAGGGTTTTGTATTCTAATTACCACATTGACAAAAAAAATGGCTGAAAAACTAGCTGAGCATATGAGTGAGCTCAGTATGAAAGTAACTTACCTACATTCAGATATTGGTGCACTGGAAAGAATTGAAATTATATGCAAATTAAGATCTAAAGAAATAGATGTTCTTGTTGGCGTTAACTTGTTGCGGGAAGGTCTTGATATTCCCGAGTGTGGATTGGTTGCAATTTTAGATGCTGACAAAGAAGGGTTTTTACGATCAGAGACTTCGCTCATTCAAACGATAGGTCGTGCTGCACGAAATGTTGAAGGCAGAGTAATTTTATATGCAGACAAAATTACTAATTCTATGGATCGTGCACTGAAAGAAACTGAAAGGAGAAGAAAGAAACAGACAGAGCATAATACACTGCATAATATTGTACCAAAAACTATAATAAAGCCTATATCAAATACTTTACGGGAAAAAGTGGTGATTGAGGATTTTAGTCAGAATGATCTAAGCAGTTTGAAAAAACAAATGTTGAAGCATGCTGAAAATTTAGAGTTTGAAGAGGCAGCAAAAATAAAAAGTATTATTGAAAGGTTTAATAATAGATCCACTGCATAATTAGAAAAAAGATGAATAATTAATAGCTAAACTGACTTTGATTTATCAACAATTTGAAAAAACATCATCTAAGTGGCAGAAAAATGAGCCAGTTCATGATAATTTCAAATTTTCACCTTTTATCTTATAGGTAATGATTGTTGAACTTATTTCTTTCTTGAGATTATGTACAGACTCTAACAAATTAAATCTCACAACAAATTTGTTGTTTCATAGCTTTTATATCATACTATAATTGCAACTGTTTTAACAATAATCAGAGCCTAAAAGAGGTTTATTATCAATGGACTATTTATAAAAAATCTTATGGAAAATAAAGCTTGGTTCATTTGGCTTCTAAGAAACTCCCTCAACCAGTTCATCTTTTTGAACTAAGATGTAGCCAAATTCCTGTGCTTTTTTGATCAAGTTTTTTTTAACTCTCTCTTTGTAACGTGTTTCATAATAGTTCATTCCTTTTTCAACATACTCTTGCCCATACTTTAGCATACTATAAAAAATGCATGCTAGTTTTCTTGCGGTAGCCGTGATTGCTTTTGGTGCACCTAGTCGTCTCTTTATTCTTCTACAGTACGCACCTATTCCGCTGTTGCTTCTTGATACACAGTGAGCAGCTATTCGAAATGCATTTGCAGCACGATTAATGACTTTACGCGTTCTTGTGCTAAACACTTTTTCTCCTGTAATTTTATTGGCAGGGCTGAGCCCTAACCACGATGAAAAGTGTTTTTCTGTCCGCCATCTATTAGGGTTTATGCCAGTTTCTGAAATTATTGTTTGTATGGTTACTACATCAAGTCCTGGAACTTTTGTGAAATCCCTACCTGTAATTCTATGCAGTTCTTCGTGTATAGCAAAGTTTGGCCTATGTTTTGTAGACTTACGCTTTATTTTATTACATAGCTTGTTCCCACCTGACTTTGTCTCAAATGTTTTATAATATCCTTCAATACTTCTATCACATTCTGCTATTTTTTCCTGATAAATATTGTATAGCTCAAACTCTTGTTTTAGTGTAAACAGGTGTTCCTCTCTATAGTCTCCTGCTAATGCTTTTGCAATGGTAGATTTATCATTTTTTATTCGTCCATCTCTTAATTCAGCTAATTTTTCTGGATTTCTTTCACCTTCAAGTATTGCTTTAATAATTTGTATGCCAGTAACTCCTGTTATATCGCTTATCACCTTATGCAATTGAATGTTCATTTGAATTAACGCTTTTTGCATACGTTGAATGTGTGCTGCTGCACTTTTTATTAGGTTATCTCGTTGTCTAGCGTAGCTGCGTAATACACAAATTTGATTATCTGGTCTAAATGACCCTTGAAGCAGTCCATAGCTATGCAGTTGTTGTAACCACTGGCAATCCTGAACATCAGATTTTCTTCCAGGCACATTCTTAACATATTTTGCGTTTACTAATTTTACTTCAAATCCATATGATTCAAGTACTTGAAACAAAGGGATCCAATACACTCCTGTTGATTCCATGGCTATTGTAGTAACTTTGCACCTCTTTAACCACTTTGCTAAGTTATAAAGATCTTCTGTGAAGCAGCAGAATTTTTGTATATTCTGTTTATCTCTTCCTTCTGGTACACATACATAATGCACAGATGAACCAATATCTATTCCTGCCGCATCAGGGTTCATTACCTCTAATTTACTTTTTGTTTTTGCCATTTCTAACCTCCATCATATAATAGTTGAAAAGCACTTCAGCTTGGAACGGTTGAATTATACGCTCTTCTAATCGAGGTAGTCTCAAAGACTCCATCAGTGGTTTGATCGTTCCTTCCAAAACCATGCTAACCTACGGGCACTAAGGCACCATTGCCTATTCGGCTATAACTGCAGAAGCGCTTCTCCGTAAAATTATATTCAAAAAAGTAGAAAATAGGAGTTTCTTTCTGGTTTGACAGGTTTTATATCTGTCCGATGCTAATCAGTAACTTGATTGTTGTATTCAGCAATATGCAGATAATCTACACCTTTATAAGCGTGAATCTTGAAAAAGAACTTGGGCTCACAATCGCGCAAGTTGCACTAGCTAATTCAGCATATACTTGGACTTTTGCTATCTCACAATTTTTTAGTGGGGCAATGTTTAATGTTTTTTCCAGCAAAAAAATTTATTTTTTCTCATTGTCAATCATGCTCTTTGGTTTTTTTGTCCTTATCAAGAGTGACAATTTTGCCCATTTAATTTTATCTCAATTTTTGATCGCAATTGGAGCATCGTTTGGTTTTATTGGCGCTGCTCATGTAAGTAGCACATATTTTCCCCTTACTCAATTTGGACTGATGTTCTCACTAGTGCAGACAATTTCAAGTCTTTCTGCTTTGATGATTCAAATGTGCTTCTCTAGCTTGCTTGCCGAAGGTGCAGATTGGAAAAATCTTATTGTATGCGTAATATTATTTGGCGTATCGATATTTGTACTTATGTTTTTTTATCCGAAAGGACTTTCAAAAAAAAATTTGGGGGAATACACAATAAAGAGCTCTATAAAAACAGTAATATGTTCTGTACTAACAGTGCTAAAATTAAGAGATATCTGGATAACCTCAATAGTGGGTGCTATTACTTTTGGAACATTTTTAGCGCTTAATATGCTGTGGGCACCAAGGTTACTAAGCAACTTAGAACTCAATACAATGGAGTTAGGTGTGGCAACTGCAATATTGTGGCTTGGTCTTGCAGTTGGTGCTCCAATTGCAGATCTAATCTCAAATCTATTTAAAAATAGAAGGCACGTAATCTCTGCTTTTGCCACATTGCAAAGTATTTCAGCTATTATTTTACTATGCGGTAATTTAACAGTTCATATTATATACTTTTGTATGTTAATGTTTGGTTTTTTTGCAGGAGGACATATGCTTAATTTTACTGTTGGTAGTGAGATTGTTGAGCAGAAGTATATTAGCACATCATCATCCATTATCAATGGATTTATGTTTGTTATGAGTGGAATTTTAGTGTCAATTTTAGCACTTTTTTCAGATCATCAAATGGCGCTTTTCACAATATTTGCAATGTTAACATTTGCTAGTATTTTTAATTACGCTACAAAAGAAACATACTATAAAAATAAAGTAGCTGAATCTTGAGTCGATTGTTATATTATATTAACATACTGTAATAAATTATGACAACAAAAGACACAACAGTAACTAAGGCAACAATAGCTGAATGTATAAACCAGGAAATTGGATTATCGAAACAAGACTCTATTGCAATAATAGATGATATATTGGATGAGATAAAAACGAGCTTAGCAAAGGATGGAATAGTAAAAATATCTTCATTTGGAACATTTTTGGTTAAAAACAAGAAAGAAAGACCAGGAAATATACCAAAGACATCGGAAAGGGTAGTAATTAAAGCGAGAAAATCAATTTCTTTTAGACCTTCAAAAATGATGAAGAAATTAATAAACAACCGATGAATAAGGAAAAATTATTTTACACAATTGGAGAAGTAGCTGAAGAACTACATTTGGAGCAGCATGTTTTAAGATTCTGGGAAAGTCAATTCCATCAAATTAAACCCATAAAACGGAAGGGAAGAAGACTATATGATCATAAGTGTATAGAGGCAATAAAGAAAATAAAATATATGCTATATGACAAAGGATATACAATAAAAGGAGTACAAAAGGAATTTGGTAACGATGTAAGAATTGATCATTATTCAAGAAATTTGTTGCAAGAACTTACCGATTTAAGAGACTATTTGACTGATAAAATAAATGAAGAAAGTAATAAATAGACGAAAAACACTATAAAGTTTTGTGAAAGTTGATATATCTAGAGATAAGTGTATGTGTCGTATAGCCTTGTTCTTTATATTATCAGCAATACTGATAAGCTGTGGCCTGCAAAAACCTGCACCTGTACTACTTAAAGGCGAAGAATTTTATGGGAAAAGAGACCTAGAGTACACAAGGGAGTATCATTTGATTAAAGAAAATGTTGATTCTTCGCTGCGAAAAGAAAGTAGAAAAGCCTTTGTAGATAAGGTATATAACAATAATGCACAAAGCATGTGTAAATTTGTAATACCGGTTAAAGGTGCAGTTACCTCTTCTGATAAAATATGTCAAGATGGCATAAAAATTACTGCTCAAAGTGGAACAAAGGTTATTGCTTCTGCACCTGGCAAAGTAATATACGTAGGCAAAGGCCTGAGGTGGTACGGAAATTTAATTATAGTGGAACATAAAGATAATTACATGACTATGTACTCCTATTTAAAAAACATACAAGTTGAAATTGGTGATAAAGTAAAACAAGGTCAAGTAATTGGATCTGCAGGTAAATCAAGCACACAAGATAAAGATCCGCAGATGTGTTTCACAATAAGGCATAATGGTCAAGCAGTCGATCCTTTAGTACATATAAACTGTGATTGAATTTATGAAATATGATTTTAAAAACGTTGAAAAATTCTACCAAAATAAGTGGGATTTTTCTGTAAGCAAAGATAGTAAAAAGAAGAAATGTTACGTGTTGGAAATGTTTCCATATCCATCTGGTAAGATTCATATGGGGCACCTGCGTAACTATGCAATAGGAGATGTTATAGCACGTTACAAGAGAGCTCATGGATTTGAGGTTTTGCACCCAATTGGCTGGGATGCGTTTGGATTACCAGCTGAAAATGCAGCAAGGGACAATAATATTAACCCTGCAGCGTGGACAAAAGAGAATATAGACAATATGCGTGCACAGCTAAAATCTATAGGTCTTTCCTACAATTGGAATCACGAGCTTTCCACATGTGAGCCTGATTATTACAAACACGAACAGAAATTTTTTCTGGATTTTTTAAAGCATGGTCTTGCCTATCGAAAAGAGTCGTGGGTTAATTGGGATCCAGTGGACCAAACAGTGCTTGCAAATGAGCAAGTGGTTGATGGAAAAGGATGGCGATCAGGTGCAGTTGTTGAAAAACGTAAGTTATTCCAATGGTTTTTAAAGATTACTGATTTTGCTGAAGATTTGCTTCATTGTCTGCAAAGTTTAAAAAATTGGCCAGAAAAAGTCAAAACTATGCAAGAGCGCTGGATAGGAAAATCTGAAGGGGCAACTATAGATTTTGAAATAGTTGGCTTGAATAAGAAGTTAAAGATTTTTACAACTTCTCCTCATACTTTATTTGGAGCTTCTTTTCTTGCAGTAGGAGCAGAGCACCCTATTGTACAAGACCTTAAGGACAAAGAAATAAGAGACTTTATTGGTAATATGAAGGCAAAGGGGGAGAATGATGAAAAAATTGGAATTTACACTGGACTGAACGTCAGGCACCCATTTCTCGACAAGGAATTACCAATTTATATAGCGAATTTTGTGTTGATGGAGTATGGAGAAGGTGCGATTTTTGGTTGCCCTGCACATGATCAGCGTGATTTTGAATTTGCACAGAAGTATGGTTTACCGATTATTCCTGTAGTTTGTGAAGAGACCACAGAGATCTTAAAAGAACCGTACTTCGGTGATGGAGTGATGTTCAATTCTGAATTCTTAAACGGACTAATGATTAATGAGGCAAAAAAAGTAATCATAAAAAAACTTGAAGAAAAAGGAATAGGTAAGAAAACAATAAACTATCGTCTACACGATTGGGGAATTTCAAGGCAACGTTATTGGGGATGTCCTATACCTATTATACATTGTAAAGATTGTGGAATTGTTCCAGTTCCAGAAAAAGACCTCCCTGTTGTTCTACCAACGGATGTAGAATTTACAAGTGGTGGTAATCCCCTGGATAAGCACCCAACCTGGAAATTTGTTGATTGTCCAAAGTGCGGAAAGCAAGCAGAACGTGAAACTGATACATTTGACACTTTTTTTGAATCTTCTTGGTATTTTGCTGCATTTTGCAGTGAAAATAAATCGATTAATAAAGATACTTGTAATCGTTTTATGCCTGTTGATTATTACATAGGTGGAATAGAACATGCAATTCTACATTTGCTTTACTCAAGGTTTTTCTGCCGTGCTTTAACTAAATGTGGCTATTTTGATGTTAAAGAGCCTTTCTCTACTTTAATCACTCAAGGAATGGTCTGCCATATAACTTATAAAGATGAGAATGGCAAATGGCTCTTTCCCGAAAAAGCAAAAGAGTTGATTGCGAAGGGTGCTAAGATCCAAGTTGGAAAAGTCGAAAAGATGAGTAAGTCAAAGAAGAATACAGTTGACCCAAACTTTATCATAGAAAAATACGGTGCTGATACTGCTCGTTTGTTTGTATTATCCGATACCCCCCCAGAAAAAGATATGGAATGGTCTGATGATGGCGTGGAAGGTTGTTTTCGCTACATAAATAAATTGTGGCGTATGGTAGTGCAACTTAGGCCCGTAAACATACACTATGATAATGAAAACATTGTAGGTAAACTCCTAGAGTACAGAAAAAAAATCCATAAACTATTGCAAGTGCTTACAGATGACTTGGAAAACTGCAGATTAAACTGTGTGGTAGCAAAGTTTCGTGAAATGACAAATTTAATAGCTGAAATAGACGTAAAAACTGGAAAATCTCTTATTGATGAAGGTGTATGTATACTAATTAGAGTAATCGAACCATTCATGCCACACCTGGCTGAAAATTTATGGCAAAAAATAGGAGGCGAAGGCATGCTATATATGCAACCTTGGCCAAAAGCTGATGAATCACTACTAATTGATAATATGGTAACTGTGGCAGTACAGATTAATGGAAAGTTGCGTGCGACTATCAAAGTAGAAACTGATTTACCTCAAGAAGAATTGAAGAAAATAGCAACAGGTTCTGTATCTAACAAAATCGATCAAAGCAAAATTCGCACTATATATGCTGTACCAAATAAGGTAGTAAACATAGTTATATAAAAATTTTGAGTAGCATGTCCCTAATTTCGTAGGTATACTTTTTTTGATATGAGGTTATATCTTTTTTAATATAAAGGATATATACTTGTGCATTATATATTTTTTTGTATGGGTAGTTATATGAAAATAAAAGGATTGTGTGTTTTAGCTGTTTTGCTCACTTCATCTCTAGAAGGTGCAGCTAGTAATAAAGCAGCTAGTAATAGTGCAAAAGAGCAGTACTACGCAGGTTTAAACTTTGGTGGTGGATGGGGCACTGGATTAAAAATAAAACCTGGCTTAGTTTTTGGTTATAATTATGATAAAAGCTCTAAGTTTGAACTTGAGATTCTCACCGACGTAAGTGATATGTTTGGTAAGGCAACCAAGAAAATGGGAGCTAGTTTATTAGCACATTACCGTTATTATCCTGACGTTGACATTGATCCTGTGAAACTATATGTCAGTGGAGGTTTAGGAGGACATCTACAAGTATATCCTTTTGACATTGTTGGCACTGACACACTAGATAAAATACTGGGTGCTATTTCGTACAAACTGAAGGTTGGTGTTGATTATGAAGTTGCTCCACAGATAGTTGGTACAGCTGCTTTAACCGTAGGCGGGCAACTGAGTGGTTTAAAAGCAAAACAAATACCAGATGCGATGCTGGAAGTAGGAGTACGTTATAGTTTTTAATGCTGGATGGCATTGTGTACATGTTTAGGTGTAACCATAAGCAATGCTCAAAACTTGCTGCTAGCATGTTTGAACACTTATTTTAGTATGTTTTAAGGAATGTTACATATGAGTAATATGAAAATGAAAAAATTGTTTGCTATATTGCTTGCTTCATCTTTAGCAAGTACAGCTAGTAGTAGTGCAAGTGAGTTAGAAGATCGGTACGAAGATCAGTACTATGTAGGTTTAAACTTTGGTGCTGGATGGGGTGATACTTTTAAAATGAAACC
The DNA here is from genome assembly GCF_964263225.1 of Wolbachia endosymbiont (group A) of Limnophora tigrina. Taxonomy (NCBI): domain Bacteria; kingdom Pseudomonadati; phylum Pseudomonadota; class Alphaproteobacteria; order Rickettsiales; family Anaplasmataceae; genus Wolbachia; species Wolbachia endosymbiont (group A) of Limnophora tigrina. The sequence goes on along the minus strand of NZ_OZ181654.1, from coordinate 1,208,244 downwards.
TAGCGTTGTTTTTGGTTATAATTATGACAAAAATTCTAAATTTGAACTTGAGGTTCTTGCCAACATAAGTGATATAACTGATAAACAAAAAAGGAAAGTAGGAGCTAGCTTGTTGGCGAATTACCGTTACTATCCTGATCTTGAAATTGATCCCATTAAATTATATGCCAGTATAGGACTGGGTGGATATATCCAAGTATTGCCTTCTTTTGGCTTCGGTGGCAGTAGTACAGGTGAAACTACAGTCAAAAATGTTTCAGATAGTGGTAATTCAGGTGAAATTGTGAGTAAAGGTGGTGGAAAAAACGATAATAGAAGGGAAGAGGAAGAAGAGAGTCAAGAAGCTCCAGCTCTACTAGCTGCTGATGGAAGCAAAGTAACGTCTGATCCATCTTTAGTAGACAAAATACTGAGTTCTATTTCCTATAAACTAAAGGTAGGTGTTGATTATGAATTTACTCCGCAGATAGTTGCTACAGTTGCTATTGCTGCAAGTGGGCAATTAAGTGCCTTCAAGCCACCAGTACAAATACCAGATGCAATCATAGAAGTAGGCATACGTTATAATTTTTAATGTTCTAAATTGCATATTTCTTGTAGTGAATAAGATAATCCTGCAAAGAGGTTTGCTATTTGGATAAAAATTCGATGTTATTATCTAGAGACGGGTATCTATTTTTCTTATGCCCTCAATTAATGAAATCAGAAGCATCAACTCCCCGCTGCAAGCAAGCAGCAATTACAGTGTTCATCATAAGAAATGCTATTGTCATCGGGCCAACTCCACCAGGCACTGGAGTAATAGCTTTGACTTTTTCTTTTACTCCCTCAAAGTCAACATCACCCACAAGCTTACTTTGATTTCCTATGTTAATGCTATTTATGCCAACATCAATCACTATTGCACCTTTTTTTATCCAATCTGGTTGAACAAAATTTGGCTTTCCAACTGCTGCAACTACTATATCCGCCTTAGAGCAATAATCAGCTAAATCCCTACTTTGTGAATGCAAGATGGTAACAGTGCAATTTTCTTGCAACAATAGGTGAAACATTGGCTTACCCACAATATTTGATCTGCCAATGATTACCGCATTTTTACCGGACAGATTATTTTCAACTGACTTAATTAAATGCAAAGAACCTTTGGGAGTACAAGGTATCAGACAATTTTTTTCACCTTTAACTAACCTGCCAACATTCTCATCATGAAAGCCATCTACATCTTTTTCAACACTTACTGTATTAATTATTCTACTTGCACTGATGTGCTTTGGTAAAGGTAACTGAACTAAAATTCCATGCACAGATGAATCTTCATTTAATGTATTAACTTTTTCAATCAATTCATCTTCTGAGATACTATCAGGCAAAACAATAGTTTCAGAACTTATGCCTATTGATTCTGCTTTTCTTTGTTTATTACGAACGTAGACCTGACTTGCTGGATTGCTACCCACAAGAATTACTTTAAGACAAGGAAAAACATTATACTCTTTCTTTAAAATATCAATTTTTTTTGATAGCTCCTCACAGAGATCATTTGCTATTTTTTTACCGTTAATAATAATTGACATTTCCTTGCCACTCCTTGAAGTCAGGTAATGCGATATCAAATAAATTCAATACTTTACCAACAGCATGATTTACAATATCATCCAAAGATTTTGGTTTAATATAAAAAGCAGGCATCGGCGGAGCAATAATTGCTCCCATCTCCGTTAGTTTTAACATATTTCGGAGATGTCCAAGATGTAGTGGAGATTCTCGCACCATAAGAACTAATTTTCTTCTTTCTTTTAGAGTTACATCTGCAGCCCTTGTTAATAGATTGGAAGTCACCCCCGATGCTATTTCAGACATTGTTTTCATAGAACATGGAGCAATAACCATACCTGAGGTTTTAAATGAGCCGCTTGCTATTTTTTCTCCTATTTTTTCTTCAGAATAGTAAAAATCTGCAAGCGATATAATATCTTCAAGTTTTTCTTTAATCTCATGAGCTATAGTTATTTTTCCAGCACTGCTGATCACTAAATGAGTTTCATGATTGGTATTTTTTAGTGCCTCTAGAATCCGTACACCGTAAATAGAACCAGATGCTCCACTTATTCCAATTACAATCCTACTATTCACCTTCGTAATTCATTCCCAATGCACGTTTGTAGGTATAAAGTAATATTTCCTGTTCCTCCCTGTCATCATCATCCATCTTTCTTAGCCTAATAATCTGTTTCATCACTTTTATATCCCAACCTTCATCTGCAGCTTTTGCATATACATCACGAATGTGATCTTGCACATCCCTCTTTTCTTGTTCAAGTTTTTCGATTCTCTCTATATAGCTCTTCAAATCTTCAGCCGTTATTTTTACTGTATCTTCCATAGAACCCAACTAATTAATTGCTACTACAGTATTATCAGTTTTTACTTGTACTTCAATCATAGTAATAATATTTTTATCTTTTTTTAAAATCTTAAAGTAAAAACCGTACATGGAAAACTCTTCATTTTCTTCAGGAATGCGCTCTATCTCGTTTACAATCATACCTGCTAGAGTTGTAGCTTCTTCATCAGGAAGATCCCAATGTAACTGTCTATTAATATCCCTAATAGTAGATTTTCCTTCTATGTGATACATATTATCGGATATCTTTTTTATAAAATTCTCTGTGATCAAATCATGTTCATCTGAAATTTCTCCAACTATTTCTTCCAGTATATCCTCAAGAGTTACGATTCCCTGTAGTGCTCCATACTCATCAATAACAAATGCAAGGTGTTTCCTGTTTTTACGGAAGTTGTGAAGTTGTACACTGAGTGGCGTACTTTCTGGTATAAACCAAGGCTTTGACATAACTTTGGCAATCTCTATTTTATTATCCTTTTCACGCAAGGCATTTATTAGATTTTTCACGTGAACCACTCCAACAATATTATCTGGTTCTTTTTGCCATAAAGGTACTCTGCTATGGCTACTGGTTAAAATCTCTCTTATTAACTCTTCTTTGTTTCGATCTATATCAAGAGAAAATAAGTTTCTCCTGTGGGTCATAATTTGTGATATTTCTGTCTCAGCCAAATCAAGTATACTATTTAGCATATCTAAATCCTGTTGTAACATAGTGCCCTCACTGCGGTGAAGAGTAATCATATTACGCATTGCATCTGCTGCAGATATTACCTCCCTATTCTTATGAAGCCCACATAACTTCAGAATGATATTGACAATAAACTGAATGCCTAATGTCAATGGAGAAAGAACCTTGACAAAAAACAGCATAAAATAAGCAGAAAGTAATGTAAATTTTTCAGGATTTTGCATGGCGTAAGTTTTTGGTAAAACTTCACAAAATAGCAAAATACAAAACGTCATCATGAATGTTGAAAGAAATATGCCCTCACTCCCAAAAGAATTTATAAATATTACTGTAAATAAAGCAGAGCAAGTAATGTTAATAATTGTATTACACAGTAATATTGTTCCTATTGTTAATTCTTTTTTACCTAACAAAAGCTCTATTATCTTGGCTTTTTTGTTACCTTCTAGCTTTAGTTTATTCACTCGGGATCGGCTAATTGAGGTTAACCCTATTTCTGCTCCTGAGAACAAAAACGATAAAATCAATAAGAAAAAAATTGCTGACAATACTGAAATCAATAACCAATCCATTAAAGTATGATGTTATTGCGATATAGAAACAGAGTTGATTTTATATGTTGTAAGAAGCATTTGCAAGTCTATATATCTTTAATATAAAAAAATAAATCATGAAATATATCACACACTGCATTCACATGCATATTCTCAACAACAAGTGGAGGAGTTATTCTTATTACCCTATTATTTAAAATTTTAGTCATTATTAAGCCTTTGTCAAGAGATTGTTTAACAATTTTATCAGCCAAAGGTACTCTAAGCTCTATCCCTATCAATAAACCCTCCCCACGAACTTCTGAAACGATCTTCGGAAATTCTTCAGTCAAAGGCAACAACTTTTCTTTTAGATATTTACTGACCTTCTTAACATGGTCAAAAAAGCCTTCCTTTAGCATTACATCGAGTACTGCATTACCAACAGTCATGGCAAGTGGATTACCTCCATAAGTTGACCCATGAGTTCCTGGAGTGATTGCTTCTGCTATATAATCTTTTACTAAACATGCAGCCAGAGGAAATCCATTACCCATAGCCTTCGCACAAGTGAGCATATCAGGTTCAACTCCTATATTTTGATAGTAAAATAGAGAGCCAATCCGTCCATATCCGCATTGCACTTCATCAAAGCATAAAATTATTCCTTGAGCTTTTGTTATCTCTCTTACTTTTTTAAGATACTCTACGTCCAATGGATGTACTCCGCCTTCACTTTGTATGGGCTCTAAAAATATGGCAGCTGTTTCGCTATTGATTTTCTTTTCTAATGCTTCAATGTTATTTCTTGGAACTTTATCAAAACCAGAAAGGAGTGGAGCAAAACCTTCGCGTGATTTTTCATTTCCCCCAGCTGAAATTGCAGCAATACTGCGGCCATGAAAACCTCCTTCAATTGTAATGATGTGACTGCGCTTTTCTTGTCCATTTAAGTAGAAATAGCGTCGAATAAATTTAATTGCAGCTTCTGTTGCTTCAAGTCCACTTGAACAGAAAAAAACTTTATCGGCAAAGGTAAGTTCTGTTAAACGCTGAGCAAGCCTTTCCTGCTGAGGAATAGTAAAAATATTAGAGCAGTGCCATAATGAATCCAGTTGCTCCTTCAGTTTATCTGTAATGTATGGATGACAATGCCCTAGAGAGGTTGTAGAAATTCCTGCAGCAAAGTCTAAATATTTTTTACCATCCTTATCGAAGAGATATACTCCTTCTCCTCTAACTATAGAAGCTTCAGATCTATTATAAGCGTTAACAACATGATCCATTTTAAATATTATCTATACTGTGCATGAAAAAGCTTTCCCTTAATATTGCTTAAACTAAAAATTGGGCTAATATTATACAGTTCAACATAAAATTCAGAAATTTAATATGTAAAAAAGTAAAACTACACCAATTCACATTCAGCAAAAAAGAAAGCTATTTCTCTATGAGCATTCTCTAGACTATCAGAACCATGCACTCTATTTTCACTAATATCATCAGCAAAATCACCCCTAATTGTACCTTTATCTGCCTGCTTTGGATCTGTAGCACCCATGATTTGCCTGTATTGACTGACTGCATTTTCACCGATTAAAACTTGAACTATCACAGACCCAGAAGTCATAAATTCCACCAACTCTCCAAAAAAAGGCCTATCCTTATGAATTTCATAAAACAGCTCTGCTTGTTTTTTTGTCAGCAGCATCTTTCTCTGTGCTATAATTTTTAGTCCAGATTTTTCAATGTAAGAATTTATACTGCCTGTAATATTATTTTTTACTGCATCAGGTTTTAATATTGAAAGTGTTCTCTCAATTGCCATATTATTTCCTTATATTAAGATCGTATATTTATAGATTTATTTTATTATAAACTTTGATTTGATAAAAGCAATTTTTCACTTATAGTTAAGAATAAACTATCAAGAGAGTATTGTATGCATCCTTGTTGTAACACAACTAAATCTACTACCAAACAACTGGTTGAAACTGAATCTGCTGCTAAAACATTCGTTAATAATTTAAAATCATCAATTTTTTGTGGAACAAAAGGATTTTTGACTTTCAGCTTGGCTTTTTTAAGTTATTTGGAGTATAGCGCACATCGTAATGCAAAATTAAAAGAAGGCGCTGTTTTTGCGATGAAAAGAAACATCATTCCATTTTTTGAAATGGCTATTATAGTGCCATTTGTTTGTCTTGCACTACCTATGATAGGTAGTATAAGTCTTAAGGAGTGTGCACTTACATGCGCTGCATTGATGGTTGCAACATGCTTTCTTGTAAGAACTTTTCACGTGCGTGAGTTATTACTAGAAAAATGGACCAAACATAGTACACAAGAAATAGATGAGCAATTTAAAAAAGATACTATAAAATTTCCCATCTTCAATCAAAATAGAAAACACATCGAGTATAACTCACCTAATCCAGGGCAGTCACTGAATGAAAGCACCTGTCTTTTCGTTAAAGTTTTACTTTTTCCCCTTACTATTCTTCTGAAGGCCCTACAAAACTGCATAATGATATCTTTGGCTGCTGTTGAGCTTCTTGAAGCAGTTCCCAGTTTCTGTGTCGATCTGGTTTTCGATAGAGGCTTTGCATCTACACAGAGTAACATGAAGAGATCTGCTCATCTATTGTATGCCAGTGTAAGAAATTTAGTGCCTGTAACTAAACTTGATGAGTGTGTAGCTGATTTTATAGGCAAACCTGAAGAAAGGTGCTGTCAGTGAAGAAGGCAGTAATCTTATTTAACCTAGGCGGACCTGATTCACTAAGTGCGGTCCGTCCTTTCTTATTTAATCTTTTTTACGATAAAAGAATAATAAATCTACCAAATCCTTTTCGCTTCCTTTTAGCAAAGTTTATCTCCAAAAGGCGAGAAAGTACTGCACAAGAAATATACGAGCACATTGGAGGTAAATCGCCAATCTTGGAGAATACAAAAGCACAAGCTGATGCTTTAGAACTAAAATTAAATGAAGATGGAAACCATGTGTATAAGATATTCATCTGCATGCGTTATTGGCATCCATTTGCTGATGAAGTTGTTAAAAGCGTAAAGCAATTCAACCCTGACGAAATCATTCTGTTACCACTATATCCGCAATATTCAACCACCACAACTCTATCATCCATAGAGAATTGGCAAAAAAATGCCAAACTGGAATGTAACACAAAAACAATTCACCATTATTATGACAATGAAGACTTTATTGAAGCTCATGTTAATCTGACGTCTAAATATTATAAATTAGCTAGCAAAATCGGTAAGCCAAGAGTCCTATTCTCGGCTCATAGCTTACCTCTTAGTATCATTAAAAAAGGCGACCCTTACGCTTCACAGATAGAAAAAACAGTAAAATTAATAGTAAAAAAATTGAATATTGAAGATCTTGATTGGGGAATATGTTATCAGAGTAAGGTTGGCCCTGTAAAATGGTTGGAGCCTAGCACTGAAAGTGAGCTATCACGCGCGAAAGACGATAATATACCTGTAGTTTTATCACCTATATCTTTTGTTTCTGAGCATTCTGAAACACTGGTTGAACTTGATATAGAGTATAAATCAATTATCAAAGACGGATATTACTTTCGCGTACCAACTCTCAGTACTGATCTCTTATTTATCAAGTGCTTGGCCGATTTATGTTTAGATCACTCTCAAAGTACTGATTTATAGCACTTTTCTTTTTAGATTTTTATAGTATAATATTAAAAAGTTATTATTTTATTATCTACTTATGCCAAAAGGTAAGCCAAATACATTTATAGAAAGTATACATGATGCTCACAATCATGATATTAGAAAGATGTATTGTATTGCAGTAGGTTTAACAGGCATATTGTGTAAAATTTCATTGCAATTCTGTTGCGAGTTTATTGATAACAACAGATCCAATATTTGTACTATATTAGATATTTCTAAGTTCATAAAACTACCAACATCAATAATATTTGCTCTTCACTTTGGTCTCAATTTAGCTGGATATAAATCTAAAAAACTTCAGAATGGTAAAGGGGGAAATGAACCTGAAAAACCAATACAGGTTGTGGGTAGCTTAGCCTTCTTGGCAAACTGTGTCATAGGAATATTGATGCAGACAAAAATCATTCATTTCTTAGCTAGAAACAACAAGGATGTAATAAGTTATATTAGCTTAACATCAGCAGTTCTATTTCTATTTTCAGAATGCATAAACTGTTATTATACATGGAAGAAGTATCTAGATAATAAGGATTCTGAAAAGTCTGCTAAATATGGCAAAGAAGTTATTTTTAGCACATTCGCTTTGTCATTGGGCTTGTTAAGCTTCATATTAAAAAGAATGGAACTTCCAACCATACCAATAGACTTGGGTGGTGGCATAATCTATAATTTCAACTTAACTGTTACGGTCAGTTTGATACTAAGCATAGCATATCTAGTATCAAACATCGATAAGTTTGTCAATCAACCTAATAATGGTACTGATCCTTCTACTGGACTTGATGACGCTCACCATATTCAGCATAATGGCAGCATTGTAGAAATTAATTATTAGAGATGAAAAGACTTAATTTCTACTGCCAATGCTAGCACTGCTAATTTGCTAACAATATTCCAAAGTGGCAAAGTTTTATTTTCTTGGCTGATGTCATAAAATTCACAGTCAGTGGAATTCAAGCTAGAATATACATCTTTCCTGCTATTACATCGGTATAAGTAACATGTTGGAGTATCTCCTATATAGTATATTAGCGGTTCTGCAGAACTACTTTTAAATATGTCAATAGTTGGTACACCTTCTTGTATAATAACACTATTGATTGCTATTCCTTCTTTTATCTTTTTCATTTTATGACGCTTTTTTTTATTGAGATTTAATATTTCCTTTCCACTTGTTGCTGTTATAATGCCCATTCCATATGTGCCATTGCTTGCTTTGATAAAAACGTAAGGTTGTGTTTTTATTTCATATTCCTCATATTTTTTTTGCACTAGAGATAATATTTGGTCAACTTTAGTCGCTACTGCTCCTAGTGATGAATCATCATTAAAGTCAACTCCATTACAGCTTTCTGTAAGCACAGAAATAAGCCATGGGTCCATTTTAAATTCGCCACAAAATTCGGACACTAATTTTTGATAGATTTCAAAATATTGAAATTTCTGCCTACTGTGCCAGCCATATAATGGACTTGGCACTATCTCTTGTTTTACGTTTTCTAGCGTGTCTGGAATGTGGCTCGTCATATCACGATTCAGTATAATAATATCAGGCACAAATCCTGAAGTTGTCTTCAGCAAAGAGTTTTCTTTCACAACAGTTTCATACTGTTCTATTAAATTGTACGTTTCATTATGAAAGAGGCCAATTCTAGTTTCAAAACCTGCGAGTTGCAGTACCTTTTCTATAGCAAATACATTTTCTATATACATTTTATTTCGTGTGTAATTCTCCGGTATTATAAGGGCCTTTTTATATTGTTTTGTTTCGAAGTAGCTTTTTATCAATTTTGCTGCTATCGCTTTTGATACTTCACTTAGGTTATTAAACCCTGCAGGAAATAAATTGGCGTCTACTGGAGCAATTTTGTAGCCTGAATTCCTAAGATCTATGGAGCTATAAAATGGTAATGTAAAACCATTAAATTTTGTTTTGAACCAATTATTTATATCTTTTTCCAGATTTGGATGAATTATGTTTTGCATCTACACTTTAAATGTTATAAGAAAAGTACTATATTATAAGTTATAATCTTAATATAATATAACGAATTAAAATAACAAAAAAATGATTCATCATGACAGCAGTAAAATGTATGGTACTACTATACTGTCAATTAGAAGAGACAAAAATGTAGTAGTAATAGGTGATGGGCAAGTCTCGCTAGGCCATACCGTTATAAAATCTGGAGCAAAAAAAGTTAGGCGTCTTTCTGGTGATTCCGTAATTGCCGGTTTTGCTGGAGCAACAGCTGATGCATTTACTCTCTTCGAAAGGCTAGAATCTAAACTTGATAAGCACCCAGGACAGTTAATGAGGGCATGTGTTGAACTTGCAAAAGACTGGAGAATGGATAAATATCTAAGAAAATTAGAAGCTATGATGATCGTGGCAGACAAGTCCATTTCATTGGTCATTACAGGAACGGGTGATGTTCTTGAACCTGAAGATGGCATTGCAGCCATTGGCTCTGGAGGAAATTTTGCTTTATCTGCAGCAAAAGCTTTGATTGACGTTGAAGGAATATCAATAGAGGAGATTGCAAAAAAGGCTATGAAGATAGCTGCCGATATATGTGTTTATACAAACCATAATCTAATTATCGAAAAAATAGAGGAGTAATATGTCAAGAACTTTGTGTGCCAATTTTTCTAGTCAATCTGTAGTAGGTCAATTTGATAATAATGATGACTATAATGAGAAAAATAGCCTCTATGAAAATGAAGGTACAGGAAGTAGCAGCATTCAAAGCTCACAAGCTTTATTAGATGATCTACCACCACAGAAGATAGTTAAAGAATTAGACAGATTTATAATCGGGCAGAATGATGCAAAGCGCGCTGTTGCTATTGCACTCAGAAATCGTTGGCGTCGAAATAAAGTCCCACTTCCACTACGTGAAGAGATTATACCTAAGAATATACTCATGATAGGCCATACGGGAGTTGGTAAAACTGAAATAGCTCGCCGTTTAGCAAAGCTTGCTGGTGCACCTTTTATAAAAGTTGAAGCAACGAAATTTACTGAAATAGGATATGTTGGACGTGATGTTGACTCGATAATACGTGATTTAGTTGACGCAGCAATAGTTTTAGTCAAGGAAAAAGCACGTAAAGCCTTAACTAAAAAAGCTTTAGGTTTGGCTGAAAAGATAATAGTCAACTCCATGGTTGGTGAAGATGCAACCGAGGAAAGCAAAAAAGTTTTCAGAGAAAGACTGAGAAATAAGGAATTTGAAGATGGAGAAGTTTCTATTAACGTCAGGGAGAGCAAGGGTATGTTACCCACTTTTGATATACCTGGCATGCCAGGTGGGCAAATTGGTGTGATGAACGTAACAGAAATCGTGGGCAAGATGTTTAATGGGAGCAAAAAAACAAAAACTATTACAGTTAAAGTGAAAGAAGCACGTGAAATATTGATTAATGAAGAAAGCGAAAGGTTAATGGATGAAGACAAGATAATCAAAGAAGCGATTGATCTTGTTAGCAATGAAGGCATAGTGTTTTTAGATGAAATAGATAAAATTGCAGCACGTACAGAAATAAAAGGTGAAGTCAACAGAGAAGGAGTGCAGCGCGATCTGTTACCATTACTTGAGGGAACAACTGTTTCAACTAAGTATGGCCCCGTAAAAACAGACTATATATTATTTATTGCATCTGGTGCTTTTCATTTATCTAAGCCATCTGATCTTTTACCAGAATTACAGGGTAGATTGCCAATTAGAGTGGAACTTAAGGCGCTTACTCAAGAGGATCTAATAAAAATATTAAAGGAACCAGAATCTAGTTTGTTAAAACAGTATATAGCGTTAATGAAAACGGAAAATGTAACACTTGAGTTTACTGATGATGGTATAGAGACTATAGCTGAAATAGCATTTACAGTTAATAGAGAAGTGGAAAATATAGGTGCAAGAAGACTTCATACTGTCATGGAGAAGCTTTTGGATGAAATAAGTTTTATCGCTTCTGAAAAAAATAGTGAAAAATTTGTTATAGATAGCAAATATGTAAGAGATAAACTAGAGTCAATTTCAAAGCAGCTTGATTTATCTAAATTTATACTTTAGAGGAAGCCTACTTTAAGTAATATAGAGCATTCAAGAGGTTTTATTTTTTCTTACTTCGTAATTCTTTAAGCTATTTTTCAATAGTAGAATTCAAGCTTAAATCAATTATTGCAATATCACAATCTATGCCTTTTGTTAACACATCAGTTAAAAGATCAGGTGGAGAAAGAACTGTTCTTTTATTACCAGCTCTCATTCCCACAACTCCAAGTTCTATAGCAAGTGGTATTTTTTTGTCACCAACCTTAAACTGCACTATTTGATCTTTGATTATATACTCACCATTATGTCTCTTTATGCTATATTGAACTGATATCTCATCGCCACATTTTACTCGTTTTCCAGTTTTGTTAATTAAGTCATTAAAAATCATTAGGTTATTTACTGAATCAGGATATTTATCTTTTACTTCAATCAGTTTGATGTAATAAGAGTTAAAACTCATTTTGTTGTCATCAGCGGCAATAGTAACTACACGCTCTCCACCTTCTTTCATACCTATTACCCCTAAACTCACTTCTTTTAAGTAATCCTGACCTATTTTCAAATTGACATCAGTCGGAAGTAGCGTTGCTAGGTTGTTGGAGACTTTGTACATTTGTAGCAGAACTTCTTGGCCACAGAAAACTTTACTGCCACTGCCTTCAGTAATTTCATAAAAGTTTATCATCTCTTCTTCTTTTTGCTGTGTTATTTCTTCTAAATATTCTGCTAACCCATGCTTTTCAATATAACGATCAAGAGCTGATTCAAGTATCGGCCTGACCAAATAACTTGCTATCATCTGTGTCAAACCACCATGTGTAGCATTTATTTCGTAAAGCTTTTCCCTTTTCTCTGGTTTATCTTTGTTTATATAAACAATCGTAATTATAAAAGCAGAAGCTAAAGTGAGAATCATTACTACAGAGATAAACATTTGTAATATAATTTTTCTAACCATCTTTTTTTACTTGATTCAATAAATCATATAAGTCATTAGTATTCCCTGAAAGCGTACTTAAATTATCTGAGGCCTGTTTAAAGAGACTATCTATATAGTTTTCCATTTCATTTTTTCCAAGCACGGACATTAAATTGTTTGTTTTATCTTGCTCATAATCTTCGATATCATCCTTGGCTTGAAAAATAAGCCCTAGATTTATTCCATAGTTATATAATGCTTCCCGCTCCTTGTCTGTAGCGCCTCCTATTATAGCCCCTATTTCACATGAAGCTGCAAATAGTTTTGCAGTTTTCATCAAATGAATTTCTTTTATTTTGTCAAAATCTGCACCTATATCTAAAATCTGCCCTCCCACCATTCCCTTCATTCCTATTGCTTGAGAGAGCACTTTTATGATCTCACAATTTAACAAAGATAATACCTCAAAAGCCAGGGTAAGTAATGCATCTCCGGCCAGTACTGCTGTTGCTTCACCAAATTTTTTGTGGCAGCTTGGCTGGCCTCTGCGGGTGTCACTGTTATCCATACATGGCAGATCATCGTGAATTAGGGAATAAGCATGAATAAATTCAATTGCTGCTGCTGCTGTTATTGCTTTTTCAACCTTTATGTTAAATATCGACGAAGATGCTATAACTAAAAAAGAACGTATATGTTTTGCAGGAGCAAGAAGCACATAACGCATAGCTGATATAAGTTTATTCTCGCTATTTTCAGGTAAGAGCTTATTCACTTCTACAACAAGCAAATTTTTTGTTGTTTCGTCTAGCATTTTTAAATTTATTAACTATTGAGTGCTAAGAGATAGGAAGTTTTTAATAGTTTATATAATCATAAAAGCTATTGCAAACATCAAAATTTCTTATAACATCAGAGAATAGGTTATTTTTTAGTAAGAAATGAGCGAATTGGCAAAAAGCACTAGGGAAGATATAGAAGAAAAAGTAAAGAAGATTATACTAGAGCACATCAGTAAGGATGTAGAGGGATTTAGTAGTTCTTCAAAGCTTTCAGACCATGGCACAGATAGTTTAGATGCAGTTGAAATAATCATGGCAGCTGAAGAAGAATTTGGTATAGAGATTCCTGACGAAGATGCACAAAAAATGGAAACTATGGAACAGATAGTTGAATATGTAGTAAACAAAGCAAACAATTGATGTTGAATGAGCAGAAGAGTAGTAGTTACCGGTGTTGGCTTAATTACTCCACTAGCAGCAGATGTTAATAACACCTGGTCAAAGCTGAAAGAAGGTAAATCTGGCATCAAAGCAATCAATACAGATAGGTTCGACTCTTCTGATCTTGCTTGTCAGGTTGCAGGGCAGGTGCCTGTGCAATCCGATAACATTGAGCATTATTTTAATCCACCAGATTATATTTTTGAAAAAGACCTAAAAAGAACAGATCGTTTTATTCACTACGGAATTGCAGCAGCTATTCAGGCAGTAGAAGATTCACTAATTTTGGAAAATAAAAATATTAATAAAGAGCGAATAGGTGTAGCTATTGGTTCTGGTATAGGTGGTCTTCCGTCAATTCAGGAAAATGTAATTACCATGCAGGAGAAGGGGCCTAGACGTGTTAGCCCATTTTTTGTTCCTGCAAGTCTAATAAATTTGATATCTGGTCATATTTCTATTAAATACGAATTTATAGGTCCAAATGACTCAGCGGTAACTGCATGTGCAACAGGTGCGCATGCGATTATAAACTCAGCAAGAGCTATAAAACTCGGTGAAGCTGACATTATGATTGCAGGCGGAGCAGAAAGTGCGTTATGCAGAGTTGGAATTGCAGGTTTTGCATCGATGAAGGCGCTATCAACTAAATTCAATGATAAGCCTGAAGAGGCCTCAAGGCCATGGGACGAAGAACGCGATGGATTTGTCATGGGCGAAGGGGCAGGTATATTAGTTCTGGAAGAATATGAACATGCAAAAAAAAGGGAAGCAAAAATATATGCAGAACTCACTGGATATGGACTCACAGGAGATGCGCACCACATCACAGCACCACATCCAGAAGGAAGAGGCGCACTTAAGGCAATGGAACTTGCTTTAAGGAGTGCACAAGTAAGCCCAAGTCAAATTGGGTATATCAATGCACATGGGACTTCAACAACACTTGGGGATAAAGTTGAAGTAATAGCAATGAAGCAGTTATTCGGTGACTATGCCTATAAAATACCTGTTTCCTCGACTAAATCTTCTATAGGACATTTACTTGGTGCCGCAGGAAGTGTTGAAGCAATATTTAGTATCCTTGCATTAAACAATGGAATTGTTCCACCAACTTTAAACCTACACAAACCTTCAGAAGGGTGTGATTTAAATTTTGTACCACTTAAAGCTCAAGAGCATAAAATTCAATATGCGCTTTCTAATTCATTTGGTTTTGGTGGTACCAACGCGTCTCTCATCTTTGGAAAGGTGTAGTTAATTATGCTATTTTGAATCGACTACGAAAATGTCATTCGAGTAGCTGAAACTGGAATGGCTTTGTTGCATCGCTACCTATGAAAGGCTAACTATACAAGCAACTTATTGAAAATCTTATTTTTTTGCAGTCAATCTGATCAAATTTAAGAATAGTAATTTATTGTTTGTATTAGTAAATTTAATTCTACTTAAAATAGCTAAAGCATTGAAATTCTTGAATTTTAGCTAGATTAGTGAATGGTAGTAAAATTTCTTTTACTCAAATTTAGATATTCACTGACCGTCCTTACTATAAATGCTAGAATAATAAGCTACTGATATTATTCATCTTTTTTATCTTTAATCCGCCGTAGATAGCGATGCAACAAAGCCAACTGGAATCCAGTTAAATTGGTCAGCATAAAAGTAATGTTGAAATATAACATTTTGATGATGATGAAGAAATGGATCCCAGTGTCAGCTAATCGAATGACAGAAGAAGAAAAAGCAAAATTTTGCCTTTTACCGCTAACCTATTATACTTACTTGATAAGTTCTATCGCTTGATTAAATGCATAAAATATTAGTAAGAAGTAACCATAAGCCCTTGATTGGAAAAATCAAGATTAATGGTTCAAAGAATGCCGTCTTGCCAATAATGGCGGCAAGCTTGTTTAGTAATTCTTCAATAACTTTGCATAACGTACCTGATTTAATTGACGTGCATTTGATGTCTGAGCTGCTTAAGAGTCTTGGTGCAGAAGTAAATTTTATATGCAATAAAGACTATAAAGCAAATCATACTTTGGAAATTGACTGTAGCAATATCAATAACCATTTAATATCACATGAAATTGCAAGCAGACTGCGAGCATCTTTTTTAATGCTAGGTCCAATGCTCAGCAGATTTGGTAGAGTTTCAACAGTATTTCCTGGTGGATGTAATATTGGAAAACGTCCTGTTGACATTCATATCAAGGCACTTGAAGCAATGGGAGCTAAAATTGAAATTGATAGCTGTAATATAACTGCAACAACAAAGGGAAAATTGCAAGGCAAAGAAATAACATTTGAAAAAGTAAGTGTTGGCGCAACAGAAAACATAATCATGTCAGCAACACTTGCAGAAGGAGTAACAACAATAAACAATGCCGCAACGGAGCCGGAAGTTCTTGATTTAATAGAGTTTCTAAAAAAAATGGGTGCCAATATTGAAGTTAACAACACAAAAATCACAATAGAAGGCGTTGATGAATTAAACGGATGTGTCCACACAATCATACCAGATCGCATAGAGGCCGGTACTTATGCTTTGGCTGCTGTCATTACCGACGGCGAGCTAAAGTTAGAAGGAGTAAGTTTGTCTGATATAGAATGTATTGCAAATGAATTGAAGACTATAGGAGCCAGAGTTGAGTTACATGATGATGGTATTATTATTTCTAGAAAAAATGGCTCTATTAAATCTGCTCACGTTGCAACAAATCCATATCCCAACTTTCCCAGTGATATGCAACCACAACTAATGTCTGCTATGTCAATTGCAGGTGGAATATCAATCATTGAAGAGAACGTTTTTGAAAGTAGATTTGCACATGCAAATGAGCTAAGAAAATTAGGTGCTAATATCAGCATCGAAAAAAATAAAGCTACTATAAGTGGAATAAAGAGCTTATCTGGAGCTAATCTATATGCTAATGACTTAAGATCAACGGCAGCTTTGGTGCTTGCTTCTTTGGTGGCTAGAGGAGAAACTACAATAAATAACTCACATCATTTATGGAGAGGATATGAGGCAATGCACGAAAAACTCAATTCATGTGGAGCTGATATCTCTGTTTCATCTTGAGAATATATTATGAATGAGACAACTAAGCGAACTACAGTAAAAGAGATAGATGAAATTCTATACGAAGAACATAAGGTGTTAGATCATGGATTTGTTCGAGTAATTGATTATATGGGCTCTGATAGCGCCATAGTTCAAGCTGCTCGCGTTTCTTATGGAAAGGGAACAAAACAGATAAATCAAGATGAAGCGCTTATAAAGTATTTGATGAGGCATCATCATACAACTCCATTTGAAATGTGTGAAATTAAGTTTCACGTGAAACTTCCAATTTTTATTGCAAGACAGTGGATAAGACACAGAACTGCAAATGTGAATGAATATTCCGGAAGGTATTCGATACTTGATAATGAATTTTATATACCAGAACAGGTTGCAAAACAATCTGATAATAATAAACAAGGCAGCGGTGAAGCTTTTGACTCAAGTACTTCAAAAGAAATAATAGATTCTCTAATAAATGATTCTAATTTAGTATATTCTCATTATGAGAAATTTATTGAACAGGGCCTTGCAAGAGAAATTGCCCGAACTAATCTAACACTTAATTACTATACTCAGTTTTATTGGAAAATAGATTTACACAACCTTCTTCACTTTTTAAGGCTTAGAGCTGATAAGCACGCCCAATATGAAATTAGAGTCTATGCAGAAGTTATGTTGGACATAGTAAAGAAATGGGTCCCGCTGGCCTATAATGCTTTTGTTGAATACTCGCTAAAATCAGCCTGCATTTCAAAAACTGGTCTTGAAATAATTCGCAAGCTAATAAAAGGAGAAAATGTTACGAGAGAAGAAAGTGGCATTGGTAAAAGAGAATGGAATGAGCTGATGTCTATACTTGGTAAATAATCTTGAAGATAAATGTATAGTTGTTATTTACATAGCGTTTGCAGGATAGCTGTACAAAACCCAAACCAGTCACAGCTGTACGAACATTTTGGTAATTTGCATAGTAGATGATGTCATTCCAGTGCTTGACACTGGAATCTAGTTTCACCTTATGATGGTGTTATTCAAGTAGCCTCTATCCAAGTGCCCCTTTGGTGTAATCAGAGTAGCTGATACTGGGATGGCTTTGTTGCATCACACTTTATGAGATGGTGATTTATGGTAAATTCATGTAACTATCTCAAATTTATCCACACCAATATCAGTAAATTTATTAAGCAAATAGCATTTAGTTCTTTTTCTCGATTTATCTCAGATTTATTCCTAAAACTAAATCCGAATATTTGCTTTAATCTTGAGAAAAACCCTTTAATATAAGATCTTTTCCCATAATTTACTTCTTTTTCCATTCTTTCATGCCATCTTCACCGTATAATTTTATTAACCTAATAGCAGCATTCCTGTCAGACATATAATCTATTTTTGAATGTTCTGCTGCATCCTTTTTTGGTAGAACTTTTGTTTTTATATCGTATTTCTTACACAATTTATAAAGTTTTTGCCTATCGTATGCCCTATCTGCATATAATGCTTTTATTTTGTGCTGAAAATTAACTTCTTCAAGCAAATCGCAAGTGGTCAGAGTAGACGCCATTACTGTATCTTGCAGCTATAGCTTTTTTACTATTCACACTTAACATAACATGTAACTTTCTTACTTGCTCGTAGCTTCGGTACTTTCTATCTGCACTGTTTTCCTTACTGTGGCCAGGAGTGTTACTGTAAATTTGTGCTATCTATGATAATTTCAATATTTTCCATGTTGCTTTTATCAATCCTGCAATCATTTATCTTAATATTAAGTTTTTTTTGATGCTTGTGAATAGCTGCAAATTTTTTCCTATTTGTTGCAGATATCCTTTTATAAACCCGACTGTTTGTCTTAAACCAATTCTAAAGAAACTGACGATTATATGCACTAAAATCACAACTTTATCACTATAAATATAGTTGCCGCCCTGCATTTTTGGACTATTTTCATACCAATTTTCGATAGCTTCATCGATGTAACGAAAAATATTCCCCCTTTTTTCAAGGAATTTGTTATATTCGTTTTGGTTACTGACTTTCATTTTCTGTGGCATATTTTTTCTTCAACAGTTAAAAAGCCCACTGGGATCCAACTAAGTTACTTTACAACGTTTTTCGCACAAAAGGACTGGATTCTAGCGTCACGCGCTAGAATGACATCAACTTTTGAATTCCAGTTATGCAAGAAATCTATTCATTTGAAACTTGTTTGAGAAACGTAGCTATAAAAACCGCAGGTACCAGTTGGTTTTTATTAGCTAAAGTAAAGGTCAAATATCTGGAATTCTGGACATAAAATCCCCCTGTAAAAAAGATTAGAAAAAAATGCAGCGCACACATGACAGAAATTAAGTATACACTGAAGAGGATACGCTACATTTTTTATGAGTTTAATAAAAAAGGTCTGCAGACGGAGATAGATTTTTGAGCTCAATAAATATCTCTAATTGTTATTATAATCAGATTTAAAATATGCGGAAGTAATTTTTTGTGTCCGCTTAGCAGGGTGGCAAAATAAGATAGACAGATACATTAAAACGCTCTTCAAATGTATCAATTCACTTCTTTCCTTTCCCTTCTTCACTAACTCGTGCAGCACTTGGATTCTTCACTTCAGGACCTGGCTTTACTGTTTTAACTTTGTCATTAACTTTTCGTTCTACCTCTTCTATGTCACTACCAATGTCCATAATTGTAGGTTGAAATTCGCTCATAAAATCTACAAGTTTCTTCATGTCTTCCTCATGAGTACTAGTACCCTTGCTTATAAGATTGTTCAAAAGATCAGCCTTATCTTCCCCTATTAACTGTCCTATGGCTGCTAGTTGCTCTTGATTCTGAAGCATTTTTATTATTTTTATTGTTTCATTATTAAGAATTGTTTTTTTTCCTTCATCAGCTTCAAGATTCTTTTCCATTAAATTGCTTATTAACTTTCCAAAATTATTCTCTCTTGCTTGAATCGTAGGTAATTTATCGATCACATCTTTCACAAAACTTTTCACTTCTTTTCCTGCTTTCATCGCTCCTTCTTTTATCTCACCTCTATGCTGATATATAGCATAACCAATAGCAGCTATAGCAACTAGTGCTACAAACCCTACTAATGCTGCTCCGCCAACAATTAATGCACCAGTCACTCCTCCTACTGTTAATAAACCTGCTAGTGCACCTGTTAGTGTTGTCACTGCTGCTCCACTTATTACCCCCTGAGCTAACAGTTGGTTACCTAAAGCTTCAAGCTCTTTCTCCATGCCTTTTACTTTATTTACTTGCTCCGAAAATTTTTCTAATTCAACTTTGTTCTTCTCAAAATCCTCCAATATAAGACCTATTACACTCCCAAAAACATCTTTCCTTTCTATCAGAAATTTAGACATATTCTTGATGGTTGATTCATTAGAAATTTCACCTTCTTTTATAAATTCATTTGCTTGTAATAGAGTCTCCAATGCTTGCAACAAATCTTTTTTTCCACTAATATATTGTACTACACTTTCAATTAACTTCTCGTAAATAGCTGAGTTTGCTGCACCACCTTGTACCATATTCAATTCCTATAAATTATAAATATGTCTAATTATATATGCTAATTATTAATTATATTATAATTGACATAAAATAATTACTCCTTTCCAAATATGGAATTTGTATTACAATACCTAGATTATATGAAATCAAGGTATTTTATGGGTGAGAAAAAATTAAGAGCCGCTGTGGTTTTATCAGGATGCGGCCACCTCGACGGCACAGAGGTGAGAGAAGCAGTTTTAAGTTTGCTTGTGCTTGATCAGCAGGAAGTTGAAGTCACGTGCTTTGCTCCTGACATTGATATTACACAAGTTATGAATCACAAAACAAAAGAGGCGGTAAAAGAAAAAAGGAATGTACTTGTAGAATCAGCAAGAATTGCAAGAGGTGAGATAAATGATTTAAGAGAAGCTAAAGCTGAAAATTTTGACATGCTAGTCGTACCTGGTGGATATGGAGTTGCGAAAAATTTATCTGACTTAGCTGAAAATAAAACGGTAATGCCTGAGTTTGAAAGATTAGTCTCAGAATTCTTTGTTGCAAAAAAGCCAATAGGAACTATATGTATATCTCCAGCCATTATTGTTTTAATTTTAAGTAGCAAGATAGGTAAAGAAGAAAGTAAGATTAAGGTAACTATAGGAAACGACAAAGACCAGTTGATAGAGAAGCTCGGCGGCGAACATATAACATGCGATACAAAGCTATCAATAGAAGACGAAAAGCATAATATATTTTCCTGCTCTGCTTATATGCGTAGTGATGAAAGTACACACTCTGTATATCAAGGAATAAAACACATGATTGACAGTATGGTGAAAAAAATTAATAAAAAAACCAAACAACCATTTCTCTAAAGTGTAGTTTCTTATACAATTAATTATGTTATACTTCCAGTTGCATTATTGCTGTAGCCAAAGTAATCTATAGTTGCTTATTAATGATGAATTGTATTTAGTATATAAATTTAGTTCTTTTTTTTATAGATTTAAATATGTTAGATCTTTTTTATATTAAAAGTGAGTGTTGTATAGATGGTCAGTGTGATACTTATGCAGGAGAAGTGAGTATTAATGATGTCATGTTGGGCAAGTTTAGCCTAAATTCACAAAGTGGGAAAAAGGCTATGGTAAATCTAGACATCGTTACATTCGATATCCATATTGCTATGGATGGCCAAGATGGAAGGACAATAAAAAGAGACCTTAAGGGTCCTGAATTTGTAATTAAAGATGACGGTTCCTGGTATATTAACAAAAATCTTGGTAATGATAAATTTGAAATTATAGTAAAGCAGTCATGATATGAAACATAGTGAGCGGAGCTTGCTTTTTAGCAATGTTTATATACTTACTTAAAAAATGGAGATTATCTTAGCTGAACCACGCGGTTTCTGTGCAGGGGTTAAAAGAGCTGTAGACATATTAGCAATCACTTTAGAGAAATACAAAAATGAACGCCAAGTTTATGTACTACACGAAATCGTTCATAATAAGTATATAGTAGAGGACTTCAAGAAACAAGGAGTGGTTTTTGTAAGCAGCATAGAAGACATTAAAGACAATAGAGGAATATTGATCTTTAGCGCACATGGAGTGTCGAAAAGTATAGAGGATGAGGCAAAAAGAAAGGGTGTTCAAGTGATTGATGCAACATGTCCATTAGTTAGCAAAGTACATAAAGAGGCAAAAAGGTATGAGGATAGTGGTAAAGAATTAATTCTAATTGGACATGAAAATCATCCAGAAGTTAAAGGAATTATAGGAAGAGTAAGTAATCCTATATCTCTAGTGCAAACTATGCAAGACGTATACAATTTACAAATCAAAGATCCAGATAATTTATCTTATGTAACACAAACCACGTTAAGTATTGACGATACCAAAGAAATTATTGCTACACTGAAGCTCAGATTTCCAAGCATTACAGGCCCCGACTTAAAAGATATATGCTATGCAACACAAAATAGGCAGAACGCTGTTAAAAAATTGGCTAAAATTACAGACGTAGTGTTAATTGTAGGAAGCAAAAACAGTTCAAATTCAAACCGTTTATTAGACCTGTGTATTTCCAGAGGAAAAAGAGCCTATTTGATTGATAATTATAAATGTATGAACAAAAATTGGTTGCAGGGCGCAGAAAAAATAGGAATTACTGCAGGTGCTTCTGCTCCTGATATATTAGTTGATGAGCTAGTAAATTACTTAAAAATAAATATGAATACAAAAGTTTCAGTCATGCCAGATGGATTCACTGAAAATGTTCAGTTCAAGTATACTAAATGGTAATGTGCAACAACGTGCGTCAAATCAAGTCTTTAGCTCAATTCAATTTTCAGTCTGTTGGAGAATAAAATATCAAGCTGAGATATAATTAATCCTCGTTTGTCAGGTTAAGTTGTGTCTAGCACAAATATAAAAAACCTTCATCATACAAAAGGGTTAATATTACTACTAATTTTATCAAAAACTTATAATATAAGTAATATTGTCATCTAATGTTTAATGAATTTCAATAAATTACCTTTTTAATTCTAGATGAGTATACACTTTGTTAATATGTTTGGGTCAAAACCCAAAAGTAAGTTTATGCTTTCTATAGGAAAAGAAGGCACAATGTTACTATATTTTAAAAATGATACTTTAAATAAAAGATATTTTGCTAAGGACAAAAATAATAAAGTTGTTTCTGACTTAATTTCATGTCTCTCATCAGATAAAAAAGCACCCTTATATCTGGTTCTCAATCACACTGATCAGAACTATTTGCTACAGTCTATCCCAAGAGTAAATAGGATTAGTGCTTATCTATCAGCAAAAACAAAAGTAGAGCATTTTGCTCATAATAACGATATAAATTCTATTCTCTTGGTCGAAAAGCCGAATAAATTTAATCAAAACTGGTGGTATCTATTTGTTTCATCAAAAGCAAATCATTTAATAGAATATTGGTTGGACGTGTTTGTTGAAATAGGCTCTAACTTTAAAGGAATATTAATGTTTCCTATAGAACTAGTCAGTATAGCAAAAAAGATTCTACACAAAGATCCTAGTAACTGGAAAATTATAGTTGCTGCAACTAAAACAGGTGGCTATAGACAAGTGGTTCTTAAAGAGAACAAAATGATATTTACACGTTTAATACCATTTACTAATGATAATTTACCAGGAATCATTGCTGGTGAAATATATCAGGAAGTGAAAAATACAATTCAATCTTTAACTAAGTTTGGATTTGAAAAAAATGACCCTATCGACCTTTGCATCATAGTATCAGAAGCTATTAAATCTAGTTTATCAGTTATAAATTTTTCAGAGAATAGTGTGAACATATTGACTCCATATGAGCTAGGTAAACTATTGGGAGCAGAATTAGCTATATGCGAAAAAGATAGCTTTTGTGATACTACAATTTTGTTCCATAGCTTTAAGAATAAGCCAACAGATGTTTTTAATACAAAAGAAACTAAAGAATTTTATCTATTCAATTACCTTTATTTAAACTCTCCTCGGATTTTTCTATACCTCCTTTTGACTTTAATTGTAATTAACACCTTTTGTTTGCGGAATTTGTATTCGAATTTTAATATTGCTGATAATTTATCTGCAAAGCGGAGTGCTTTAAATAACAAACTAATAAAACTTAGCCAAAGCTATAATGTAAAAAAGATAGATGAAGTTTACGATTTTATTAATATCAATAATATTTTATCAAAAATAGAGTACTCTCCTCTCACACAAGTTAAGTATGTAGAAAAGCTAAAAGTACCAGATGTAGAGCTTCAATTATTTGAGTGGAATTATAATGAGGCAAAAAGTTATATTACCACAACTTTAAGGTTTAATTTTCAATCTGGTAAAGACATTTCTTATCAATACGAGAAACTACAGAAAAATTTAAACGATAATTTCCGTACTCATGATATTAGTATTTCTAGCTTACCTACTACTAAAGAGAAAAATCTATCTATTGATGTTGAAATAGGAGAGGCAATGTAGATTGATGACTATCTCTCAACTAAAAAGAAAAGCTACAATTCAGTGCATATATTACTTATTGTTATCTATTGTATTAATAGGGTTATCAACGTGTTTTATTATCTATAACAAAAAGGTTTATAATAAAAATCAAACTGCAGCTGAGGAAATACGCTCTATTAATTTACAGATCATTGAAATTCAAAAGAAAGAAGTCGTTCTAAATAAAAACCTAGATTTATGGAAAAGAATTTCTTCTTCAAACTTACATAGTAGCAGATACATTACAAATTTAAATTTTGAGCTTAACAAGCTATATAAAAAACACTACATGTTAGAACCTGAAATATCAATTTCTATACCTGAAGAAGCTGAACTCCACAATAAAAGTGAACATACAAAAGTAATAAGAAGTGAAGTGGTTCTAAGTTTAAGCTCAATTAGCGATAAGCATATTTTTTTATTTCTACAGTCTATTCCAAATCTTCCTGGTTATGTTATGATCAGATCTCTTACCTTGAATAAGCAGAGAAATATAGATGCTAAAGTTATAAACCAGATTTTAAGTGGTAATATGATAGAGATAGTGAGAGCTAGTATAGTTTTTGATTGGTATACCATATTAAGTAGATGAATATAAAGTTGTTTTTTATTTTTACGCTGCTATTTTTTAATTTTAGTGCATATTGCAATTGCGAAGATCTTGTAGAAAATATAGGGATTTGTAAAAAATATTCTTGCCAACAGCATATTAGTAATGAAGATTTTATTGAGCATAAAATATTAGGGTTAAATAGTGAAAATTTATGTGTATATATAGAAAGACAAGGCAATGATGAAATGGTCTGTCATCATTCTAATGATGGAATGATTATAGAAAAGAAGTACTTAAAAAGTATTTTAAAAGTTGGAAATCAAGAAATAAATGACTTCATTGATATAGCAAATTTGCGTGCGAAGGAGTGTTTTTTTATCAACAATTATTATATAGATCGAGACGATATAATAAAAGAGGCAGCAGAGAGTACTTTATCGCAATATGGTAGCATAAAAAGCATTTTTTTTGATGAAGAGCAGGTTAATAGAATAGTTAGTGAGATGGAAAAGTTTAACTTACAGTCTTCAGGAGTTACAGAGGAAGAAAATTTCAATTGTAAAGTAGTCAGTTTAGATTCAATTTTATACTTTTCCCCCGATACATGGAAAATATGGGTAAATGGAAAGTTGTTTATAAATACTAAGGATTTAAAAGTGCACTCAGTAACTGAAAATTATGTAACTTTTTCATGGGCTGTAAACCAAAAGATAACAAAAGAACGGATAAGCAATTCTAAAAATGTACATTTTGGACATGGAGGTATTATGTTTACGCTTTATCCAGAACAAAAATTTGATTTAGATAGTTTATCTATTAAATAATCTAATACATCTGCGCTTGTAGCTCAGTTGGATAGAGCGTTGCCCTCCGGAGGCAAAGGTCGTGGGTTCGAATCCCTCCAAGCGCGTTTTTAATTAAATTTGACAATAATACTCTCACATAAGATAATAAAGAGATTTATTTTAAAGCATAATTATGTCTAGTGGTACTATAAATAAAGTCATATTAGTTGGTAATTTAGGAAAAGATCCTGAAATTAGGACTACACAAAATGGAAAAGAGATGGCAAGTTTTTCGATAGCCACATCTGAAAGTTGGACTGACAAATTTTCTGGTACGCGCTCTGAAAAGACAGAATGGCATAATATTGTAATTTTTAGTGAAGGATTAGTAAAAATTGTTAAGGATTTTGCGCGCAAAGGTAGTAAAGTTTACGTTGAAGGTTCTCTGAGAACTAGAAAATGGACTGACCAAAATGGTAGCGAAAGGTATACGACAGAGGTGGTGCTATATAACTTTAATAGTGCCCTTACCCTTTTAGATTCACGAAACAGTATGTCAAACTCTGATTACAAGCCAAGTGAATACAAACAAAATGAAACAGAACAAAAAGATAAACACGGAAGTTTTGACAACGATATAAAAGACGAACTAATCGATGATGAAATACCATTTTAATAACTTCAATTGAAATCTACATTTTTATGGACTGCTTGTGTTACTCCTTTTAATTGCAGTGGAGATAGTATAGATTACCAAAGCTTGCAGCGTTTACTAACAATGCAAGCTGAAGCTGAAAATGGTGTAGTGTTGCTAGGTAGCACAGGTGAAAGCTTATCACTTACTGATTCTGAAAAGCGCACATTAGTTGAATTTGTATGTGAGCTAAAATTAAATACGAAAATTATAATTGGTGTACCAGGAGTGAATCTATATCAGACTCTTGAATGGCTTGATTTTTGCAAGGGTATGCCTATTCATGTCTATCTAATGACAACTCCCATTTATGCAAAGCCTGGAATCATGGGGCAAACTTTATGGTTTGAAAAGCTGCTTGAAAAAGCACATGTGCCAGCCATGCTTTACAATATTCCATCAAGAGCAGGAGTGAGTCTTCACGCTGAAACTGTACGCAACTTATCCAGCCACGAAAAATTTTGGGCTATCAAAGATTCAAGTGGCACCGTTGATACTTTAACTCAGTATAAGAAAGTTGCACCAAATATTGAGGTCTTTTGCGGAGATGATAATATGATACCCGATATGGCTGCTAAGGGTGCGGCTGGTCTGGTTTCTGTTGCTGCCAATGTTTGGCCACGTGTAGTACATGAATATGTTAAGCAATGCATGAGTGGCGAGAACCCTCAGGCAGACAGTTGGCAACAAGCTTGCAAAACTCTATTTACTGCCAGCAATCCAATACCTACTAAAGCACTCTTGCATGACATTGGGCTTATAGAACACAAAACTGTTCGTCTACCACTAAGCACAGAAGACTTGCCTTCTATTGAAACATTGAGGCAAGCTAATAAAATGATTCTTGGATGGAAAGAATTGACTAATAGCTAAAGCTAGGAACACACATCATCAACTTCTACACCTGCATCAAATAAACTAACTTGTTATAAGAAAACTAACCATATGAAATTCTTGTTGATATGACTTAATGAATAATTATTTTAGGTTACTAATTTATTTTAAGAAACTTTGATGATATTTAGCCCACTTATTTTTCTATTTTCCATGTCACGATGAGCCCCTATTATTTCATCAAATTTATATTTTTTATTAATTCGTACGATTAAAAGTTTTTTTCTTATCATCTCGAATATTTCCATTGCAGTAAGCACTAATGTAAATTTATCATGCTTATAGTGATATATCGAAGTTCCAGCTGCAAATAACGAACGCGAACTAAGTAAAGAGAAATTAATAGGAGCATTACCTGATATCTGCCCATAGGAAACATATATGCCAAACTTACCCAAAGATTCAAAAGAGAGCTTGCTTGTAGCGTAACCTATAGGGTCATACACTGCACCTACTCCTCTATTTTTCGTAATCTCCATGATTTTAGAAACGAAATCTTTATCATTGTAGTTTATTGCGTATGTGCAGCCATTTTGTAAAGCTATCTTCATTTTTTCGTCAGAGCTTATAGAACCTATCACTACACCTTTTTTATCCTTTGCCCATTGGCATATTATTTGCCCCAAACCACCATTAGCTCCATGAACTAGTACAAAAGCACCAGGCCTGATTCTATAAGATTGATTAACTAAATAGTGAGCTGTCATACCTTTAAACAATACTGCAGCAGCAACTTCATCAGGTATATCATTCGGAATTTTTATCAAATATTTCTGGTGTACAATGCGCTTTTCACAATATGCCCCTGGAGGAGCTGTGCAATATCCAACTCTATCTCCAACCTTAAGTCCATCACTAATTTTTTTACCAAGCTTTTCAACAACTCCTACTGCCTCTACTCCAAGTACTGATGGCAGATCTTTAATTTTGCGTGTACCTTTTCTGTGTTCTAAATCATAACGATTTAAGCCGATAGTTGTATGACGTATTAAGACTTCCTCATCTTTTGGCTCACCTATGCTCTTATCTACAAATTCTAATACTTCTGGCCCCCCAGTTTTTTTAATTTGTATAGCTCTAACCATGATAAATGTAAGACAAAAACTTTAATTATGTTATCTAGCAATTAATATTTTGCAAAATGTTATTTAGAGTTTATACACTACATAAGCGTATTGTTAATAGTTTTGAGGCACAAATTATGACAAACAGAGAAACTTGGCTTTATAGTGTTTTATTCAATGTGTTGTGTGAAGTGGATGAAGATGACGATTTAGATACCAATAATAAAAATAAAAGAAAGGTTAAAATGTAAAATGCAAAAATCAGATAAAAAAGGAGACTATTGTAAATATTTATATACTTCTTGGGAAAAAAAGGATTTGATATTAATCACAGATTTGACTTGAAAGATTATGATGGCTTTCCAATAGATAGTCTTTTTTCCATCGCCATTAACTATAAACCGTACACTTTAACAAATCTAGCGCAAGTTTTAATAAAAGCAGGAGCTAATGTGCAAAACGAAAAAGGATATTTACATACCTGTGTTTTGACCCATTCTCCGGACATATTAAAGGCTCTCATAAAAGCGGGAGTGAATGATAGCCCAGATGAAAACTACAATGGAAACACTGCTTTAGAGTGTGTTGCTGAATTATATTGTAAGGATAAGTCAATTGAACGCAAAAATTGCTGTGAGATTCTAATTAGCATACATTAGAAAAAAATCCCAACATAGAAATACCAGATTCTGTAAAAAATAATAAGGATTTGGCTCAATGTTGGAATGCTTGTGAAGCAAATAATGAAGGATGGGAATTAGCAACAACGAACACTGAAACACAAGTAGTCAGTGTGCAAAAAGCAAATAAGAGCTCCTGCTCAATTCAATAGATGTATCGTACAACCTTGTTCGGATTACAATAGGAAAAGGTTTGTTATTTAAGCTTAAAAAACGTATATGATAGTGTTATTTCACTTAAATCTTTTGTACTATTGTCACGCATTATTTCAGGGTCTACGTAAAAGGATACGGGCATAGCCGCTTTTTGTTTTGGTAGCAGCATTTGCTCTTCAAAACAAAAGCATGCAACTTTATTGAAATATTTACCTGCTTTAAAAGGTGTGACATTATACACTGCCATTCCAAAAGAAGGCTGATCAGATAAATTTTTTGCATAATAAAATACTAAACTTTGTTGCCCTATATTTGTATCGATGTAGTTAGTTTCTGATTTAAATTCCCAAGGCAGACCTGATATTATATCAGCATTAAGGTAAACCCTGATTTTTTGGTCAGTTGCATTTATTGTTGCATTAGTTACTTTTCTCGTTGTGCCACCATATCCAGTAGCTTTACAAAAGATGCTATACAACGGTACTGAAGCATATGCAAGACACAGCATCAATACCACTAAAGATATTAGGAGGAAAACTATAGAACTTTTATTGTTTCCCCTTAAAAAGGAAATCATCTAATCCTTATTGTTGAACAAGTTAAGTAACCTGAGTAAATTGAGGAATATATTGATGAAGTCAAAGTAAAGATTAGTTGCACCAAGTATTGCCAGCTTAGTAGTTGCAACTTCTGAGCCATCATTATATCTATAATAAACATCTTTGATTCTCTGAGCATCGTATGCGGTCATTAAAGTAAACACTATCACTGATACAAACGATATTGCAAAATAGAGAGGACTGCTTCCAAGAAACAGATTAACTATAGATGCAATGATTAACCCCCAGATTCCCATAATCAAAAAAGAACCCATGCTGGTAAGATCTTTTTTTGTAGTATTACCATATAAAGCCATAGAACCAAACATGATCGATGTAATGAAAAATGCTCTCGCTATATTTTCTGCAGTATAAATTATAAAAATATGAGATAAAGAAATTCCCATTAAAACTGAGAATAGAAAAAATACAGTAAGTGTTGACTGAGCACTTAGGTGTTGAAGCCTAAAAGACATATAAAACACCAATGCAACTGGAGATAGCATTACTACAAGCGATAGAACAGGATTGGAATAAATCACCTGGAAAAGACCAGAAAACACTGTTAAAAACGCAACAAGCCCTGTAACACCTAAAGCTAAAGCCATATAATTGTATACTTTAGTTAGGTAACTCCTGAGTCCAGCACTATAATAAACGCCCTGAGAGCGAATATCCTGTTCGTTTTTCATATAAGACATATGTAACTCCTTATTATCTCTTGATGATATATTATAATACAATACAGCGTTTTTATCAAGTATAAAATGACATACTACAATTGAATGGTGTGGTATGCAATTAGAGAATTTCTTCCATAACTATAAGCAAATCGGTTTTCAGCAGCATTTAACTATTATAACAACCTCTGGCAATAGAAATTACTTTCACCATTCCCTCTATCATGATTTAAGGGGAATGGTGAAAGTAGTTTTTGCATTTACTAAAGCATTCTTCTTATAGATACTATACCAACAATCCACTATTTTTTCTATGTCTCGCGGTTTAACCTCCGGACCTATACTGATTCTAATTGAACATTCTGCTTGCTCTTTTGTTGCTCCCATTGCAAGCAAAACATGAGAAGGCCCAACTTTTCCAGAAGAACATGCAGAACCATTGCTGACTGCAATATTATTTAAGTCAAAGCACATGAGCTGCAGATCATTCTTCACTCTCGGCATATAAATGAAACTTGTATTTGGCAATCTTTTAGAATTTCTGCCAAAGATCTTGATATCACTGACAAGACTTAATAACCCATACTCCAATTGATCACGCAGCTTCTCTACTTCATCCATCTTTGATAGAAGATCTGGAATGTTTTGCAATGCAGCAGAAAGACCTACTATTGCAATAATGTTTTCTGTACCACCACGCAATCCTTTTTCTTGCCCACCACCTATTATAGTAGGTTCTATTACAAGCTTTTTGTCAAATATTAAAACTCCACTACCTGCTATACCACCAAATTTGTGAGCAGATAAAGTAAGTAAATCCACTCCTAAATCTTCCATATTTACTTTGATTTTCCCAACACTTTGAGCAGCGTCAGTGTGACAGATTGCCCCGAATTTATGTGCCATTTTAGCTATTTCCTTAACAGGCTGGATAACTCCAGTTTCGTTATTAGCCATCATCACTGAAATTATTACTTTATTCCCTTCAAGTTCGCTTAGAATTTTCTCTAGCTCTAAAAAGTCAATAATACCCTCTTGATTAACGGGTATTATATGTGGATTACATGCAGAATTAAGAATTGAAGGATGCTCTATAGCTGAAATTACATGCAGATAGCCTTTCATTCCTCTCATGACGAGGTTGTTTGCTTCAGTTGCACCAGACGTAAAAACTATTTCTTTATCATCTGGAATGCTAAGAGCATTACGTACGTTATCTCTTACCTCTTTAAGAATCTTCCTCGCTTCTTGTCCTCTTTTATGCAGCGATGATGGATTTAGTGTTTGTTTCGACAAAATCTCAAGTATACTTTTTTTTACATTTTTACTCACTGGAGCAGTTGCATTATAATCAGCATACACGCAACTACTGTCTTCCAGAGAGAATAAACTCACAGGCTTATTTGTCACTTACCATCAACCAATTATGTATGTTAACTTTAACACGATAAAAATTTATTGCAAAAACAGGGAAATTAATACATAATTAATAAACAATTTACATTATCAACACCTGTCAAAACAGGTTTTTATTAGGAGTTATCATGGTAGAAGTCTTTTTAAATAATTCAACAAAAAAGATAGAAGGTAGATACCATCAAAGCAAAGATACCAATGCACCAGTTGTGCTAATTTTACATCATCACCCTCAATATGGTGGTAGTATGGATAGTAAGATTATACATACTATATATGAATCTTTTATCGATAATAACTTTTCTGCATTGACAATTAATTTTCGTGGTGTCGGAAAATCTACCGGAACTTTTGATAAGGGTATAGGAGAATTAACTGATGCTGCAGTAGCTATTGATTGGCTTCAGGAGCATAACTCTAACAATGTTCCAATTTGGATAGTTGGTTTTTCTTTTGGAGCATGGGTAGCTATGCAATTGACAATGCGCCGTCCAGAGATAGTAAGTTTTGTTGCCCTTTCTCTTCCAGCAACTAAGTACGATTTCTCTTTTCTCTCTCCTTGCCCAGTTCCTGGACTTATAATACAAAGTAATAATGATACAATTTCAGAAGAAAGCGATGTAACAGAATTAGCACAAAGGTTAATAAATTCGGTAAAAAATAACCATATGGAATACCATATAGTAGACGATACTAACCACTTTTTAAGGGATAAAGAAGAGGAAGTAGCTCAAATTATAGATAATTATATAAAACTACGCTTAAACAGTGCAGTCACTTCCTCCAAAAAAGTTAAAAAAGAGATAAGGGTAAAAGAATATGCCTAACTTTACAAATGAGAGAAATGAACGTATTAATATAAATAAAAAAAGTCTTGTTATGTTTAGGCAATTATTATTTCTCGTTTTAGCAATGTTTATGCTGTCAGGATGCTTTCTAAGTAAACAGCGTAAGTTAAAGAGTCCGTGTATAAAAAATAATGAAAGCATTTCATGCGAATTACACTCTGTTAATGACCATTGGTTAAATAAGTACAAGTTATAGGTAGCTTTGTATTGTACTGTTTCTTCCATTTACAGCTTTACTAATGATCGGTTTTTTAACTGAAAAATGTGATCTGCTTTTTCTGCAAGGATATAGTTGTGTGTTACTATAAGCATAGAGCTGTTATTTTCCTTTACATATGAATGTAACAGCAAAAATACATTCAAAGAATTTGTTGGGTCTAAATTTCCCGTTGGCTCATCTGCAAGTAAAAGCTTTGGAGAGTTTACAATGCTTCTTGCAATTGCAACCCTCTGCCTTTCTCCACCAGAAATTTCAGATACCATACTACTTGCTTTATTTTCCAGACCAAATTTTTCTAATATTGCTTGCGATTTTTTTTTTGCTTCAGCTTTGCTTTTTCCTGCAATGAGCTGAGGAAGCATAACGTTTTCCAACACTGATAACTCTTGTAATAAATAGTGAAATTGATAAACAAAGCTAAGAAAATTTCTTCTTACATGAGTTTTATGCTTATTACTGGCTTGTGTGCAATTTATTCCATCTATCGTCACTATACCTAAAGTTGGCTCATCCAATAGACCCGCAATTTGCAATATAGTTGTTTTTCCTGATCCTGAACTACCAATCAATGCAACTACTTGCCCTCTTGTAATCTTCAGGTTGATATCTTCTACAATAGCAGGACTTTTTTTGAAGCTCTTACTTACAGAAGCTAGCTCTAGTGTTACACCACCACCCATATTATAAAAAGATCCAGGAGGGAGAATTAGACCGAGAAACTGTTACCACAACCACATCGAGACTTAGCGAGAGCATTCTTGATTTGAAAACCAGAACCACTTAGATCTTCAGTATAATCTATAGTTGAGTTATTTAAAAATTTCGCTGAACAATTATCAACCATTAATACAGGGTTTCCATTCTCATCATTAATTACTATATCTTTACCTTTTTCACTAAAACTGGAGTGGCTTCTATAATCCTCGCTATCTTCGTCATCGTCAAAATCGTCGTCTTCATCATCGTCAAAATCGTCATCCAAAGACATCTTCTTATTTATTTGATCCATAAGAAAATTATACTTGAAGCCAGAGCATCCACCACCTGAAACTGCAACCCGCAAAATAGAACTCTCATCTCCTTCCTGTTCTACAAGGGAGTGGATTTTCCTTAATGCATTGTCAGTTAAGCTAATATTGTAATCTGTTGACATAACAACCACCGTTCATTATTGATAACCTATTATAGTAGAAATTTTACATGTCAAACAATAATTTTCTATTAAGTTACGCGTGCTTTCCAAATAAAACAAAAGGAAGAAATTTCAAAGAGCCAGAAGACAAAAATCGCAGCTGTTTTCAGCGTGATAGGGACCGCATTATTCACTCTAATGCGTTTAGGAAACTAGGATACAAAACACAAGTTTTTATCAATTATGAGCATGATTACTATCGTACTCGGCTAACTCATAGCCTTGAAGTTGCACAAATTGCAAGATCCATCGCACGCAGGCTCAGATTAGATGAGGACATCACCGAATGCATAGCGCTTGCACATGACCTTGGTCATCCTCCATTTGGTCACACAGGTGAGAATGCTCTAGTTCAAGTTGATAAGGAGAAGTATGAGTTTGATCATAATGTTCAAGCTATAAGGATTTTAACTTATCTTGAACAAAAACATGCTGATTTTGATGGTATGAATCTAAGTTGGGAAGTGATTGAAGGCGTTGCAAAGCATAACGGTCCTTTACTCGGTCAAAATGCGGTATCTCAAACAAATAATCAGCTGTTATTAGAATGCAATGAAAAATATGATCTAAAGCTTGAAGAATTTTCAAGCATTGAAGCACAAGTTGCTTCGATTGCTGATGACATCGCTTACAGTGTGCATGATCTTGATGATGCACTCAGGGCAAATTTAGTAACCATCGCAGATTTGCTTGATGTTCCTTTAATTGGCAAAATGTTCAAAGAAGTAAAAAGCGAATATTCAGAATTGGCTCAAAGCAAACTCATACATGAATCACTGAGTAGAACTATAGGAATTATGATAAATGATGTCGTTTTTCAGACCGAAAGAAATATTGAAGATCACAAAATAAAAAGTGTAGAAGATGTAAGGAGCTTGAATAATATGCTAGTCACATTTTCACCAGAAGTTGCAAATGCCACAAAAGAGATGAAAAAATTCAACATGGAAAAAATATACAGAAGTTATAAACTGGCCAGAACAATGAACAAAGCAAAACGTATAGTACAGGAGCTTTTTCAATGTTTTTATGAAAACCCAAGGTTATTACCCACAGAGTGGAACAAGCTTGCCTGTGAATCTCAGCGTTCAGTAATAATATGTGACTACATCTCAGGTATGACAGATAGATTTGCCATACACGAGCACAGAAGAATTTTTGATACCTCATACGAAATGACTTCTTTCTAATGACCGATGATTATTTCATGTCGATCGCATTAAAGCTCGCAGAAAAAAGTCTTGGAGGTGTTGCACCAAACCCTGCTGTTGGGTGTGTCATTGTAAAAGACGGTATGTTAATTGGTGAAGGCTACACAGGAATCGGTGGGCGCCCACATGCAGAAGTAGTTGCTTTGCAAAATGCTAAAGATTTAACTCATGGTGCAACTATGTACGTCACTCTTGAACCATGCTGCCACTTTGGAGTTACAGAACCTTGCACTGCAGAAATCATAAAATCAGGAATAAGAAAGGTAGTAATTGCAACTATTGACCCAGATAGTAGAGTTTCAGGTGGAGGAATTAAAGCTCTGAAAGAAGTAGGAATTGAAGTAAAGCAAGGGATCATGCAGAAAGAAGCAGAGAAACTGAATGTTGGCTTTTTTACCACCAAGAAACTCCATAGACCATTCATAGCTTGCAAAATTGCAACAACTCTTGACGGAAAAATTGCAGCATTTACAGGCGATAGCAAATGGATAACAAGTGAAGATACGAGAAATTGGGTACATGAGCTCAGAGCAAAATATGATGCAATTATGATTGGCAGTAGTACCCTTATCAATGACGATCCTCTCTTAACTTGCAGATTACCAGGACTCGAAGACAGGTCGCCAATAAGGCTAATTATCGATAGCCAAGGGAAATTGAAGGAAGAGCATAATATTGCAAAGACTGCAGACAAAGTAATCACTTGGGTGATTACAAATAAAGAAGTAGAGGAAAAAATAAAAAACATTAATTATTTGATAGTCAATTCAAATCACAAACCTCCTGTTATTCCAGATGTTACCCCAACACACTCTCCTGTCATTCCAATACCTTCTCCTGTCATCCCAGTGCCCAGACACTGGGATCCAGAAAACTTCAAGCAATTGCATAATGAAAACTGGTCACGCGCTGGAATGACATCGGAGCCTGACATTATCGATAAAGTCTGCCTAAAAGACATGGCATCAAAACTTGTTTCAGAAATTGGCATAACAAGGTTATTAGTTGAAGGTGGAGGAGTGTTAATCACAGAGCTACTGAAGCATAGTTTAATCGACAGGTTGATAATCTGTCGCAGTGGTAAAATTCTAGGTAATGATGCCATTCCTTTTATAGGAGATTTAGGGATTCAATCCATCAATGAATGTTATCGGTTCAAAAAAGCAGAAGTAATAGACTTTGATGAGGATGTAGTTGAGATGTGGGATAGATCATAGTAACCTTTACATGCTCAAATGAAAAAAAGAGGTAGAAGTCTCTACCTCTTTACCATTTAGTTTATTTGAAATCCTTTATCTTTAAATGCTTGAACAACTGTAGAATCTTCTAATGAAGCCTTAAATGGTGTCCGTTCAGCAGAGCGGCAAAATAAGGTAGACAAAGCAAGATAATAAAGATAATCATAGGGTAAATATGAGGTAATATGGTAAACCTTTTAGAACTCTGCAAAAATTTACAGCAAAAAATAGAAAAGTTAGAAGCAAAAATAGAAAGATTGGAAAGAGAGAATGAAAGTTTAAAAGCAGAGCATGAGGCTTTAAAGATAGAGAACGCTGAATTAAAGGAAAGGCTAGGTTTAAATTCAAAAAACTCATCAATTCCCAATTCAAAAGAATTATACAAAATGAAAAAGGAAAAGCCAAAAAGCGAAAGAAAGATTGGTGGTCAAGTTGGGCATAAGGGTAATTATCGTGCTAAAATGGAAGCAGATGAGGTGATAAAGATAGAGTTGTCACCTACTTGCGAATGCGGAGGGAAGATTGCAATATGCGAAAAACCTTATATTCATCAGAAAGTAGATCTTCCGGAGATTAAGGCTTATGTAATGGAATATCAGTTGGAACATGGCCGTTGTCAGAGATGCGGAAAAAGAAGAAGTAGCAAGTTACCAGAGGGTGTTACGCCAGATACATTTGGCCCAAGGGTTAAGTCAGTAGTTGCAGCACTCAGTGGGTTTTATAAAAATTCAAAGCGCGAAGTAGCTAGCATCATAAATGATATCTTCAATTTGAACATAAGCGTCGGTAGCATATCAAATAGTGAACATAGAGTTGCTTCAAAATGCAAAAAAATGTATGAGCAGATCGAACAAGAGATAAGTAGGAGTAAAGTTCTACATATTGATGAAACGAGCCATTATAACAAAGGTAAACTCGCTTGGTGTTGGATGTTTGCAAGCAATACGGCAAGTTTTGTGAAGTTGACAGAGTCAAGGGGAATGAAAGTTTTAAAAAATAGTGTATGCTGCAATCGTAATAGCTTGGTAGTAACCGACAGATATGCAGCATACAACTACTTTGCTGATGAAAGAAGGCAAATCTGTTGGGCACACTTAGCAAGGGATTTTGAAAGATTAGCGCATAGTTGGAAATTTGAAGTTAAAGTTCTGGGCTGTTACTTGAGAAATGTAGCCACTGAGTTATTTGCACTGAAAAAAGCTTTACTAAAAAATGAGATAGATGTTTCAAGATTTATTAGACGTGCCAAGAAATTGCGAAAACGTACAAGGTATTATTTGAAGGAAATATCTCGCTTACCTGAAGCAATTGGAGCGTCTCGAGTTGCAAAGAATATTTTGAAATCTGAAAGAATGATGTGGAAATTTTTAGATGACCCAGAAAATACTCCGCTGACAAATAATCACGCTGAACGGCAAATACGGCATTATGTCGTTTATCGCAAAAATTCATATTTTACACAATCAGAACGAGGAAACTCATTCCTTGAGCAAATAATTTCGTTATACTTAACATGGAAACAGAGGAGGCTAAACCCTTTTCACAATCTTCTATCTATCGTTTCTTAAACCACTCTGCTGAACGGATACCCTTAAATGTTTCATTAAACTTACTTAAATCCAGTTTTTCAGCCAATTTCGTATTAACTTCAGACTTGTCAGCTTTGTTATTCAACTCATCTTTAGTAGCTAAATCTTTAATTTTTCCTTCAACTTCTGTTTTAGCTGTTTCAGCACCTGTTTTAGCTTCTTCAGCTTTCTGAGCTGCTGTTTCAGCACCTGTTTTAGCTTCTTCAGCTTTCTGAGCTGCTGTTTCAGCTGCTGATTTGGCTTCACTTATTTCTTCATTCTTATACATTTGCTGATATGAAGCATAAGCTGCTGCAGCAAAATATACAGCGGCAATAAATAGAACTGCAATTCCAGCAGGGCTAGCAATAAGCGCTAAAGACGCAGGGCTAGCAATAAGTGCTAAAGACGCAGGTCCAGCAATTACTTTAGTAGCAATCAATACTGTTGTTATTGCTGCTGCTAAAGATGCAGTTGCAACTGTAAATTCAATACTCATTTTTGTTATAGGTGCTGTGTTTTTTAGTTTCCATATACTTGCAGGCATAATAACTTCCTCCTTAATTAAGGTTTATAAAAAGTTAATTGTATATTAACAATGCACACTAGTCAAGCATTTGTATTAACAACTCAATATTTTATCTACTTTCTAAATTGTTACTAATTATATAAGATTGATACATGGTAAATGGCTGGCTGAATCTTGATAAACCAACAGGAATGAGTTCTGCACAAGCTGTAACTCAAATTAAAAGGATTTTTGGAATAAAAAAAGCCGGACATTTGGGAACACTTGATCCTTTGGCTTCAGGTGTATTACCAATCGCTCTTGGTGAAGCAACAAAAACTATACCGTATTTATCTTGTGACTTAAAGGCATACAATTTCACAATCAAATGGGGAAAACAAACAACTACGGATGATTTGGGTGGTGATATCATTAGAACTAGCGATATAAAACCCGAATATAACCAAATAAACTGTGCGATTAAGGATTTTATTGGTGAGATAACACAAACTCCTCCTCAATTTTCAGCAGTGAAAATCAAGGGAGCAAGAGCATATAAATTAGCAAGAAGTGGGCAAAAGGTAAATATAAAGCCCCGGCAAGTCAAAATACATGAACTGAAGCTGATATTCTTGGACACTATAAATAATAGTGCTGATTTTTCTATGACGTGTGGTAGCGGCGTATATG
Organism: Wolbachia endosymbiont (group A) of Limnophora tigrina; assembly: GCF_964263225.1. Classification (NCBI taxonomy): domain Bacteria; kingdom Pseudomonadati; phylum Pseudomonadota; class Alphaproteobacteria; order Rickettsiales; family Anaplasmataceae; genus Wolbachia; species Wolbachia endosymbiont (group A) of Limnophora tigrina. The sequence continues at coordinate 1,169,074 of NZ_OZ181654.1, read as the reverse complement.
TAAGATCAATTGCAAGAGATCTTGGAGTCACATTAAATTGCTTTGGACACATTACAAAATTAAGAAGAACGATGGTAGGTGATTTTAAGGAAGATGAATCAGTGACAATTGAGCAACTTACTAAAAAAAACACAACAACTTACTCTCCCCAGTGCTTGACACTGGATACAAATACTTACAAATCATGTAATGGACAAAAGATTCTAGGAGCATATGTCAAAAACAATGTTCGTGATGAAATAGACTGGATCCCAGTGTCAAGCACTGGGATAGCAGAAGATGATGGAGGTAATACAAAAGGCTTCATCATCCCCATTGAATCGGCTTTAAAATCGATGTTCAAAGTTGAAATTTCCTTAGAGGAAGCGGAGAAAATCAGAAAAGGTCAAGAAATTATATTAAATAACTTGCGTAATTTAAAGAATCATGATATTTTTTGTACGATAGTGGGTAATGTACCTATTGCAATTTGCAGTTTTACTCATGGTTATGTGAAGCCTATTCGTGTTTTTAATATTTTGAAATGAGGTTTAGATGTCAATAACATCCCAAAAGAAAAAAAGTTTGATTAGTACATATGCAATTAAAGAAGATGATACAGGTTCATCTTTTGTACAGTGTGCAATTTTAACCGAGAGGATCAGTAATTTAACTGAGCATTTTAAAGCGCATAAGCATGACCATAATTCTAAGCGCGGTTTACTTATATTGATAGGTAGAAGGCGCAAGCACTTAAATTATATAAAACGTAAATTTGGTAATGAAGCCTATCAAGAGTTAATAGAGAAGTTAGGCATTAGAAAATAATCGAGGAATTTTGTATGTTTGAAATTATAAAAAAATCTATAGATTGGGAGGGGCGTACCTTATCTTTAGAAACTGGGAAAATAGCACGTCAAGCTGATGGTTCAGTAGTTGTAAATTATGGAGATACTTCTATCTTAGTCACTGTTGTACGAAAAAAGAAGGAAGAAAGTGTTGATTTTCTCCCTTTAAATGTGCAGTTTATTGCAAAAAGTTATGCCATGGGTAAGATTCCTGGTGGTTTTTTTAAAAGAGAAGGAAAACCATCTGATAGAGAAACTTTAATTTCAAGAGTAATAGACAGAAGTATAAGGCCGTTATTTCCTGAAGGTTTTCATGATGAAATTAGTGTAGTATGTAATCTGTTAACTTACGATACGGTCAATTCTCCTGAAGTACCAGCATTAATAGGTACCGTCGCAGCTCTTGCAATTTCTGGTGTTCCTTTCCACTTTACTATAGCTGGAGTTATGGTCGGTTGTGATGAAAATAACAATTATATACTCAATCCTTCCGTTCAAGAGATGAAAGCAAGCAACTTGGATCTGTTTTTGTCTGGTGATGAAAATTCGATCTTAATGGTCGAATCGGAAGTCAAAGAGCTCTCTGAAGAAAATGTTTTAAACGCAATAAAATTTGGTCATGAACACCTTCAACCTGTTATTAAGCTCATAAAAGAATTTGCTGATACAGTTGGCAATAAACCTGAAAGCTTTGCTCCTATTGATATATCAGATATAACTCAAGAACTTGAAAAATATCGAAAAGACTTTGAAGAAGCATATTCAAAAACAGTAAAACAAGAGCGAGTTCAAGCTCTAGAAGTAGTCAGGAATAATATATTGAATACTCTTAAAGAGGCTGGAAAAGACGAAAAGTTAATTACTTATGCAGTAAAAAGCTTTGAAAGATCTTTAGTGCGTGAAATGATTAGAAGGAAAAGTGTGAGGATAGACAGCCGTAAGTATGATGAAATACGCCAGATAGAAATTGAGGCTGACATTCTACCCAAGACTCACGGTTCTGCGCTATTTACAAGGGGTACCACTCAGGCACTAGTTGTTACTGCTCTTGGTACTACACAAGATGAGCAAATTGTGGATGACATTGAAGGGGATAGACGTGAACATTTTATGTTGCATTATAATTTTCCTCCATTTGCTGTTGGAGAGGCTTCTGCTATACGCGCACCAGGAAGGAGAGAAATTGGTCATGGTAAACTTGCTTGGAAAGCAATTCATCCTGTTTTACCTGATAAATCTGAATTTCCTTATACAATAAGGGTAGTATCTGAGATTATGGAATCTGATGGTTCTTCTTCTATGGCAACAGTTTGTGGAACTTCCATTGCATTAATGGATACAGGTGTGCCAATAAAGGCTCCTGTTGCAGGAATTGCTATGGGTCTCATCAAAGACAAAAATGAGCATATAATACTTTCTGATATACTGGGCGATGAAGACTATCTTGGTGATATGGACTTCAAAGTAGCAGGAACTAGCGAAGGGATTACAGCACTGCAGATGGATATGAAAATTCCTGGTATAAGCTTTGAAATTGTTGAAAAATCTTTAGAACAAGCAAAAGTCGGAAGATTACATATCTTAGAAAAAATGAATGCAGTAATTTCAGAACATCGTAAGGATATAAAAGATCATGTACCAAGAGTGTTATCGTTTTATATAGATAAAGATAAAATTTCTGCAGCTATTGGTGCTAAAGGAAAAAATATACGCAGTGTATGTGAAAGAAGTAATGCAAAAATTGAAATAGGGGATGACGGTAAAGTTTCTGTTTTTGCCATTAGTAGTACTGAAGCTGAAGCTGCAAAGAATATGATGATTGATTCAATAACAGAGCTAGAACAAGGTTCTATAATTGATGCTAAAGTTGTAAAGATAGAGAAGTCTATTGTAGAGCTAGAACTTCTTAATGGAAGAAAAGGAAAAATGCATATAAGCGAGGTAGCTAATCAACATGTAGAGTCCATTGAGGATATACTTAAACAGGGTGATACCTTCAAAGCTTTGATAATTGACTTTGAAAAAGGTGGATGTCCAAAATTATCAAGACGTCGTGTTGATCAAGAAACAGGTGAATTTTTTGAAGGTAAGCTTTACAATGAAGAAAGGAGAGATGGTTTAAATAATAGGGATAATTATTATAACAACTCGTTTAATAAAAAACCTGGAGATAATTATCATAGTAATAGACCTACTCGTCCTCGTTCTGGTTTTAGTAATAGAAACAGACCAAAATTTGGTAATAATGACTCATCATCAGGTTTCTATTGAGGTTGAACTTACTTTCTATTATCTCAGTGTCGAAGCACTGGGATAATAGGAATTTTTAAAACTGACAAGATAACAAAAATGGTTTGTGGTATCCGTTCAGCAGAGTGGTTTAAGAAACGATAGATAGAAGATTGTGAAAAGGGTTTAGCCTCCTCTGTTTCCATGTTAAGTATAACGAAATTATTTGCTCAAGGAATGAGTTTCCTCGTTCTGATTGTGTAAAATATGAATTTTTGCGATAAACGACATAATGCCGTATTTGCCGTTCAGCGTGATTATTTGTCAGCGGAGTATTTTCTGGGTCATCTAAAAATTTCCACATCATTCTTTCAGATTTCAAAATATTCTTTGCAACTCGAGACGCTCCAATTGCTTCAGGTAAGCGAGATATTTCCTTCAAATAATACCTTGTACGTTTTCGCAATTTCTTGGCACGTCTAATAAATCTTGAAACATCTATCTCATTTTTTAGTAAAGCTTTTTTCAGTGCAAATAACTCAGTGGCTACATTTCTCAAGTAACAGCCCAGAACTTTAACTTCAAATTTCCAACTATGCGCTAATCTTTCAAAATCCCTTGCTAAGTGTGCCCAACAGATTTGCCTTCTTTCATTAGCAAAGTAGTTGTATGCTGCATATCTGTCGGTTACTACCAAGCTATTACGATTGCAGCATACACTATTTTTTAAAACTTTCATTCCCCTTGACTCTGTCAACTTCACAAAACTTGCCGTATTGCTTGCAAACATCCAACACCAAGCGAGTTTACCTTTGTTATAATGGCTCGTTTCATCAATATGTAGAACTTTACTCCTACTTATCTCTTGTTCGATCTGCTCATACATTTTTTTGCATTTTGAAGCAACTCTATGTTCACTATTTGATATGCTACCGACGCTTATGTTCAAATTGAAGATATCATTTATGATGCTAGCTACTTCGCGCTTTGAATTTTTATAAAACCCACTGAGTGCTGCAACTACTGACTTAACCCTTGGGCCAAATGTATCTGGCGTAACACCCTCTGGTAACTTGCTACTTCTTCTTTTTCCGCATCTCTGACAACGGCCATGTTCCAACTGATATTCCATTACATAAGCCTTAATCTCCGGAAGATCTACTTTCTGATGAATATAAGGTTTTTCGCATATTGCAATCTTCCCTCCGCATTCGCAAGTAGGTGACAACTCTATCTTTATCACCTCATCTGCTTCCATTTTAGCACGATAATTACCCTTATGCCCAACTTGACCACCAATCTTTCTTTCGCTTTTTGGCTTTTCCTTTTTCATTTTGTATAATTCTTTTGAATTGGGAATTGATGAGTTTTTTGAATTTAAACCTAGCCTTTCCTTTAATTCAGCGTTCTCTATCTTTAAAGCCTCATGCTCTGCTTTTAAACTTTCATTCTCTCTTTCCAATCTTTCTATTTTTGCTTCTAACTTTTCTATTTTTTGCTGTAAATTTTTGCAGAGTTCTAAAAGGTTTACCATATTACCTCATATTTACCCTATGATTATCTTTATTATCTTGCTTTGTCTACCTTATTTTGCCGCTCTGCTGAACGGACACGGTTTGTGTTATCTGTAGGGTTATAACGAAAGATTTTTAAGATCGTTTATAGCCTTTTTCATGTCTTCAGCTTTAAATATTGCTGATCCAGCAACTAATATATTTGCACCTGCTTTTATTATATCAGCTGCGTTAGAAAAGTTAACTCCACCATCTACTGAAACTTGCGTTTTAAGGTTACGGTCCTGTATCATTTTCTTTATAATAGATATCTTGTGCAGCTGCAAATGAATAAACTCTTGTCCTCCAAATCCAGGATTAACTGTCATAATTAGCACAATATCTAGCTCATGTATTATATACTCAAGCACGCTTGGAGAAGTTGAAGGGACAATTGAAACTCCAACTTGTATTGTTTTTTTTGTATCATTTATGTTTTTATATGATTTTATCCTTTTTACTAGCCTCTCAAGATGTACCTCTGCTTCTGCATGTATAGTGATAATATCAGCACCAGCATTTATAAAGCTTTCAATATGGTCACCAGGAGATTTAACCATTAAGTGTACATCAAAAGGAAGATTGCTATATTTACGTATTGCAGAGATAACATTCGGACCTATTGTAATATTTGGAACAAAATTTCCATCCATAACGTCTATGTGTATATAATCTACATCCAAGTCGCTAATTCTTTTTACTTCCTCTCCTAATTTTGCAAAGTCTGCTGAAAGTATAGAAGGTGCAATTTTTATACCCATGGGTTACTTTCTACCAAAAATAAAAAAGTAACTTATTTTTTAAACTCTGTCATCCCAATAACACATGAGTCTCATTTAGAAATTTTTTTATATCCTACGTGTAATTGCAACCTTTGAATTATCTTGTTCAGGTTGAACCATAAATAGTTTTCACCACAAAAAATTGTTAGCATAAGTAAAAAAACGTAGTGCTTGTAATTCATCCAATATTTTCCTCTGCCCATACATCTGGCCATTGTAATACTCATTAGACTTCTTTCTTCGCCTTTTCTAAATATTCCAACACAGTTTCATGCAGCGCAGTCCAAGACATTTTCTTTTCCATATTCGGTATAAATTTTTGTTTCCAAGTGTCCTTAAATTCTTGAAACCACTGCTTCTCAAAGTTTTGGAAATCAGATAAAACTTCTGACCTAAACCCATTAATTAAATTCGAGACTTCTATAGCCTTTTCAGGGCTTATAGACTTAAAAGACAATATTTCATTCTTTAAAACATCTAGCTTCTCAAATGAATTAAGCTTAAATGGAATATAAAGCGAGGATCTTATATTATACCTTAGATAAGAGTCGTAATATAGCTTAATCTTGTACATGAGCGTAGCAAATGCACTAGAAGAAATATTATTTTCATATTCTGCAAGAGAAGATAATAAACGCTTGTAATCCTCTTCATTCAAAAATGGTGGTTGTAAACTTGATTCAATTTTATTATTAAAAGATGTGAATCTGTTGAAAATACAATTACCATATTCGCTTAAAAATTCAGGCAAAATATCTTCCTGTTCTAATTTTAGAGGCAAGTCTTTTCTAATCTCTTTCGGCAAATGATGCATTGAAAACTGATTAATAACCCACGCAAAATTCTCATCAAACTCATTTGAGTAATCAGCATTATTGTCAGCGTTACCTTCTTTATCATTCCAAGGCAGTATTTTATAAAAAAAATTGTTCAACCTTTTTTTTAATTTCAAAATACTTTCACTCTTATCGCCTACCTTATATAAAACCTCTTCTACTTTTTGTCTTGCGTCTTGAGAACTGATTCTATCACCTATATGCAGTCCAATGCCATTTCTCTCCAATAACTCCCAATCAAACAACTTATGTGGGTCAGGTTTACGCATTGCGTAGCCTTCAATGGCTGAGTTATATACTATAGTACCTATTTCAGCGTGACTAAATATCATATCTTTTCTAATCTTAAAGCGCTTCATGAGGTACAAAATCAGATCTTTAACAGATTTCATTTGCTCTTCTGGAAAAGGCTCAAGCCCTGTGTTTACAATCTCTATACCTATAGAATAATCATTCAGTTTTCGTAGCTCTTCAATCACATTATCTACTTGAACTTTCGCATAACTTATACCAGCATGCCACGCTCGTTTTTCGAGTGGAACCATCAGAGTAATGCTACCATCCCTATCAACAATAAGCTGTACTGATATACCTGAAGAATTTAATGCGCATTTTGTGCTTTTTAATGTTGGTGATTCGGTATGATGCACCACCACCATCAACACTTTTTTGCCTTCCCTATCATCATAATTTGAATTTGACGCAGGATCTAAAAATATTGGATTTTTTAATGATGTTTTCAAATCTTGAAAATCGTTCTCGATATCAATTAAGCAAGATTGCTGTCCATATACAAGAGGCGCTACAAGCAGCAACAGAAATAAAACAGACAAACATTTTTTTACTATAAGTCTCATGCAGCTTTACAAATTGCCCACAATATAACTAAATTAACATAATACGCATAAAATGTTTACTTTTTTTCAGCTAATCAAGGCTTGCTACAGCTACAATTAGTACTTTTATCATTACATTTTGGTGTTAAGTCAGGATAGAACGTAAGTATAGCGTCATTCTTTCTCACAAACACTGATTGATAATTGGCATCTTCCATTTTATACAGACACATTCCATCTTCTCCCAATTCCTTAAACGCCTTAGTTGCAGAAACTAAAATATCATCAGCATGAAGGTTATGTGCATACCCATTTGGGCACTTAACTTTTACTTCTCCACCCTTACCTAAGTATTTCATTCCAAACGTGTAAACAGGTGGCTTAATATCTAATTTATTGCACAGAGATTTATTACCCCAAATTGCACCCGCCCACTTATTTTCTTGAGCTTCAACATATCTACCTACAAAATGCATACCACCAAGTCCCAATCTATCTGGTTCACCACAAAAAATATGTCCAAATCCTATAGTTTCTTTCTCAACTCCGCTATTTGTAAACCAAATCTTAGTCAATTCATCTTTAAATAACCCCAAGCCTGCATTTGGTGTAGCCACTTGATGATCGAGCTTATCGTATATCCTTTTCACCACTTCTTGATGCTGCGGACAATCGAGCAAAATTCTAAAATCTTCTTCATCAGGGTGTGTTCCCCAATCTCCACAAACTCTTAATACTCCTCTATCAAAATCAGTCAGCTCCGGAAGTGGTGGAATATAGTCTGGATCTGAAGAATCTGTTTTGAAAAACGGCTCAAAGCCAATTTGTGAATTTGCATCATTGAGATAATGCTCCTTAATGTAAAAAACAAATCCTATTACTGGTATTATTAAGCACAAGATTAACTTAGCTATTTTCGACATAATCATATTCATAAAGAAGCTAGGGTATAAGCAACAACTTAAAAAAGTTTTAATCTAATGTTGATCGCAGTCCTGGCATCTCATCACCACTTAGCCAACTTAAAAACGCTCCCCCACCAGTTGAAATATATGTAAAATCTTTATCGGCAAGACCTGCAGTATTTATTGCAGATAGACTATCTCCTCCTCCTATTACACTGGTTAATTTTCCTTCGTGTGTCAAATCACTTACTACTCTCATCACCTCTACTGTACCATTTGCAAAAGCTGAATGTTCAAAAACACCAATAGGTCCGTTCCACAGCAGAGTTTTACTGCTTGCTATTATACCGCTTATTGTGCTTAAAGTTTGAGGTCCGATATCTAAAATTATATCATCATCCAAAACGGATTCGGTTTTTCTTAAAACGCCAGTGCTATAATCAGAATTTACTGCAACCAAAACGTCTTCTGGCACAACTATTTTGCAATTGTTTTTATTTGCCGTCTCAACAATATCGTGCAGAAGATCATCAAAGTCATTTTGAAAAAAAGACTTGCCTATATTAACTTTATTAAATAACAAAAAATTATTAGCAATTGCGCCGCCCAGAATAAGGTAATCAACCTTTTCTGCTAGCTTTATAAGCATTTTTATTTTAGTTGATATTTTAGCTCCACCAACTATCGCAGTAATAGGTTTAGCGTCAAACGATATAGCTTGCTCAAGATACTTTAGCTCATCTTGCAAGCAAAATCCTGCATAAGAAGGTAAAAATTCCGTAATGCGTGAAATAGAAGCGTGAGCTCTGTGAGAGCAAGAAAACGCATCATTTATATATATATCTGCTAGAGATGCTAATTGTTTAGCAAAATTTGAATCATTCTGCTCTTCTTCTTTATAAAACCTCAGATTCTCTAGTAATATTATATCTCCTCCATCCATCGCATTTATTGCTCTTTGTACTCTCTCACCAATACAATCATCAATAAATTTCACTTCTTTGCTTAGCAGCCGCGATAAAGTTTCAACTACGTTTTTTAGCGATAAGTTACTGTCTTTGGCTTTTGGACGCCCAAAATGTGAGATAACAATAACTTTTGCACCCGCATTTGCCAAATACTGAATGGTAGGTAGCGCTCTCAAAATACGAGTGGCATCACAAATTCTTCCATTTTTTATAGGAACATTGAAGTCAACCCTGAGCAGAACATTTTTATTGTGAAAATCACAACTCTCTATGCTAGGTACATTTATCATAAAATTAAAGAGCTATAAAATCACTATACAATAGTTTAATCCAAAGTAAAGGAAGGAAATTCCAATGCTAAATAAATTAATAAATAGGAAAATTACTACAAATACTTTCAACTTTATTTTTCACTGCTTTTTCAACATCAGGGCTATTTCCATCAATTAATCCCTGAATTATTTCATTTATCAGATCAGCTATCTCTTTAAAATCTTTTTTCTCAAGTCCGCGTGTTGTCTCAGCAGCGGTACCAAAACGGAGCCCTGAAGTAATGGTTGGTTTTTCTGTGTCAAACGGCACGGAGTTTTTATTGCAGGTAATGCCAGCTCTTTCAAGGCTATTCACAACGTCTTTTCCAGTCAATTTCCGTGATCTTAAATCAACTAGCACTATATGAGAGTCAGTGCCGCCAGTTATAATGTCAAGTCCATGTTCTTGCAGCGCTTGAGCTAACACTTTTGCATTTTCTACAACTTTTTTACTATAAGTTTTAAACTCTGGCGCTAATGCTTCCTTAAATGCAACAGCTTTTGCAGCTATCACATGCATAAGTGGCCCACCTTGCAATCCTGGAAAAACTGCAGACTGAATTTTTTTATGTAACGCTTCATCATTTGTCATTACCACTCCACCACGAGGACCACGTAGAGTCTTGTGAGTTGTAGAAGTTATAATATGCGCATATTTGGCAGGTGATGGGTAACAACCTGCAGCAATAAGCCCTGAATAGTGAGCAATATCTGCAAGCAGATATGCACCAACTTTATTCGCAATTTCACGAAAGCGCTCGAAATCTATTTTTCTTGGATAAGCAGAAGCACCAGCAATAATTAATTTTGGTTTATGCTCCAGCGCTAGCCTTTCCACCTCATCCATATCAAGCAGGTAAGTGTCTCTATTAACTGTATACTGAATCGACTTAAACCACTTACCAGAAAGGTTTGGTGCTGCACCATGAGTTAAATGTCCACCGCAGTTCAGTGACAATCCAAGTATTGTATCACCCGGAGCAAGCAGTGAAGCAAACACTGCTTGATTTGCCTGAGAACCAGAATGAGGTTGAACATTTGCAAATTTAACACCAAATAGCTTACAAAGCCTTTCTATAGCCAGATTTTCAACTTCATCTACATACTCACAGCCACAGTAATATCTTTTACCAGGATAACCTTCTGCATATTTATTAGTCAGAAAAGAACCCTGTGCTTCCATCACTGCTTTACTTGTAAAATTCTCCGATGCAATCAATTGCAACTGCGATCTTTGACGCTGCAGTTCCTTCTCTATAGAGAGATAAACTTCATTATCACAAGACTTTAAATTATTTTCAGAGTTACAAATCCTTTCTGAAGCAATTGTCATAAGACCTTTTCCTTAACCACATAAATCCAAAAACAGCCAAAAGCAGACATACAGGAATAATTGATATTGCTTTTACCAGCAAATCAGTACCATACAAAGGATTTCCTTGTATTACCGTTCCATTCCAACATAAGTCTATTATTTTTGCAATTCCAGTATGAAAAAAATAGCCAAAAACCATAACTATCATGTTTGATACAGCTGTGGCCAAGCCTACCAAGTTATTGTTTACATAACTTATTGCCTTGTAAATAGTAATTACCTGATACCCAGATGCAAAGCCGATAACAAGAAGTGTAGGTAATGCAATATATAAACCGCCAACTTGTGTAAAAAGCAAAAGAAAGCTAGCGATCATTGCAAAAGAACACGCAATAATCACCTCGTAATGTTTGTCTGGATACTTCTCCAGTAAATAAGCGAGAAAGAATGATCCAGCCCCCATGCCTATGAACATGAGAGAGGAAAGTGAAGATGCCAAATCTCCGGTCATTTGATATGCTTCACATAAGAACGCTTTTGCCCAACCATCAGCAAAACCTTCTAGTGGCCCAACCATCAAGCCCCCAAAAAAGCTGATTAGAATGATATGTTTATTGAAAAGTACAGTTTTTAAATCTTGAAGTATGTTGTCATTTCTACTCTCCTCTATGTTACTGTTTGGCGTTATTAAAAGCAATAGCAGAGCAAGTAAACAACCAAACGCTGAGAAAGTGTATATAACATAATTCCAACCAAATTTATTGAGCAAAAAGTCTAGAGGTAATCCACCATAAATAGCTCCCAGTAACCCTATTATTATAGATAAACTAGCCATCCTTGCTGATTTTTCTTGTGAGAAATACATACTTGCAACTTTAAAGAGCCCAATTGCCGAAGCAGATGACCCAACTCCAACAATCATTCTACCAAGTATTGAGTAATACCACTCATCAAAGCATATTAGTGGTAATGTCCCAGCAAACGTTAAGACAATACATGCAGGCAAAACAAACTTTGGCCCAAATCTATCAAGGGCAAGACCAACAGGTATGTGAGCAAGCGTATAGCCTATATAATATAGCCCACCAAATTGACCAACATCTGTAATACTTATGTTAAATTTCGTTATTAATTCAGGCGCGATTATATTTGGAATTACACGTAATATATACTGGTATGCATAAAATAGTGATGCTAGCAACCATATGAAAAAGTTTCTCTGCAATCCTAATATTACCTAAAAAACAGAATTATAGGTATTTTATCAGCAAGGAGCAACACTTTTGTAAATAGCTACTCTAATCCGAGTATCTTTCTTAAAAGAGACCTTTTAGCATATCTATAACTGGTTCATGGATAAGGTATATGAAAAAAATTATACCACAGATGATAAGGATTTTTATAATTTTACCCTTGTTCATCTTAAGCTTTATTTTTTTTACTATAAGTTTTAGTTTTGTTACAAAATTCATTTTACTTACGCTTTTATTTCGTGATACCGATTATACTTTAAATAATATAATTTTTAATGAAATTCAGTATCAGAAACGCTGTAGTTAACTAAATATTAACCTTTTTGTGTGTAAAATATAATATAAAAGCAAGGTGAGTGAATGAACATAGGTACAATAGACAATACGCTACAAAACTACATAACAAAATACATTGAACAAACATTTGCCGCACACACAGGCAATAGATACGACAAGTTATACAGGGAACTTTTAAGTAGTGCAGAAGAAATAATAAAACTTACTGTAAACGAAGCAAAACAATATGATAAAAGCCTAGAAGAATTACATAACAATTCAATATTTCACGATAAGAAATTTATTCAAGCTGTTGCTAAACACCAGATATTAGAATTTCTGAATACTCATCCAAAGAAGAAAGAAATCGTTGCAGAATTTAAAAATGAACATCATATCAACGAAAGCGATTTAAAAATTTTAAAGGAAGGAAAAGATTTAGTGAATAAAATAAACGACATTAACTTAACTCAACAAAATGAGAAAAATGAAATATTGAACATTAGAAAGGTACTTTCTAAATCAATAGGAATGCCCTCTTCGAGAACTGAAAAATCCAAAGCAACTTTAGTAGAAAGTCCTGAGGTGGTAAAATAGACGTACTTAACTTTTCCTAATTGGAAAATACTTTTAATCCTATGATACCCAGCACTACCAAAGCAAGGGAAAATAAACGCCCAAAATTTACTGGGTCATTAAAAAACATTATTCCTATTATCGCTGCACCTATAGAGCCTATACCAGTCCAAACTGCATAAGATGTTCCAAGAGGAATAGACTTCATTGCTAACGATAGCCAGTAAAGACTCACAGAACCGCTAACTAAAATAATTACTACAGGTATAACACGAGTAAAGCCATTGCTATATTTCAGTGCTGTGGTCCATATTATTTCAACCAAACCAGCTAATAGCAAATACACCCAAGCCATAAATCAACTCTATCTTACTGAAATATTATATATAGGAATATTAAAAAGTTAACTTAGCATTTCGCATGCTTTAGTAATACTATCACATCCAATTTCTAATTGTTCCTGAGAGGTTGCATAAGAAATTCTGATAAAATTTTTCAGACCAAATGCAATTCCTGGAACAACAGCAACTAAATGATCTTCTAATAAATATTCGGCAAAATCAAGATCACTATTTATTACTTTACCACTTTTCGTACTCTTACCCAATAAACCTTCACATGAGACAAACAAATAGAATGCACCCTGCGGAATAGATACTGACAATCCTGAAGCAGAATTTAGCTTTTTTACTACAAAATCTCTACGATCCTTAAAGATTTTTGTTCTTTCTTTCAAAAAACTATGATCACCGTTTAACGCTTCAACTGCTGCTGCTTGTGCTATTGAATTTGGGTTAGAAGTACTTTGAGACTGCAGTGTAGAAATAGCTTTTACTATATCACTCCTACCTGCAATATAACCTATTCTCCAGCCAGTCATTGCATAGGCTTTTGATACTCCATTGACCACAAAAACCCTATCGTAAAGCTTTGGCTCAACCTGAGCAATGGTAAAAAACTTTTCATCGTATACTATGTGCTCATAAATATCATCTGTAACAATATTTACATGTGGATATTCAAGCAATACTTGCGCTATGCTTTTCAATTCATCATATGTATAGACAATTCCTGCTGGATTGTTCGGTGAATTAAGAATTAACCATTTAGTTTTCTTAGTTATCTTGCTCTTCAGTAATTCTGGTGTCAGCTTAAAGTTTTGCTTGCACTCTACAACAACTGGCAGTCCGCCAAAAAGATTTACCATATCAACATACGAAACCCAATAAGGAGCTGGTATTATAGCCTCATCTCCAGGGTCAATTGTTGCCATAAATAAGTTGAATAACACCTGCTTAGCGCCTGCGCCGACACAAATTTGGTTCAGTGTATATTCTAGATTGTTATCCCTTTTTAACTTATTGATTATCGCCTCTTTAAGCTCATGCGTTCCATCAACAGCAGTATATTTAGTTTTGCCTTCATTTATCGATTGAATAGCTGCCTTTTTTATATGATCTGGAGTGTCAAAATCCGGCTCTCCCGCAGCTAAAACGCAAATTTTCTTTCCTTCGCTTTTTAATCTGTTTGCCTTATCGGTCACAGCAATTGTAGGCGACGGTTTTATCAGAGACATCCTCTTTGCAAGGTCTGACATAATCTCACTAAAGTTAAATAAAAATGATAAACTCTACACAACAAAAAAGCTAGAAATTTTATTATTTTACATAAAGGTTGGTATTTTTGTATTCTTAAATATAGATATTAAAAAGCTTAATAAATTGAAAAAGGCAAATAAATCCCTGTATAGCGAGTTTTAATAATGTAAATTGGCACTGTAATAATGTGCTAACGCTTAAAGTAAGAGCGATTTGGCTGACCACCCTCATAAAGGCTTTTCATACAAGAGTTTTAGTAGTTTCTTACTAGGTCCACTAATGCAGCAATATTTTCAACCGGAGTATCAGGAAGCACTCCATGTCCAAGATTAAATATAAAAGGTAACCCTCTAAAACAATCTATTATACGCTTTGCTTCTTCAATTGCTTCTGACTTATTGTAGGCCAAAAGACTAGGATTAAGGTTCCCTTGCAGAGGAATTTTTAGATTTTCTTTCGCCCATTCTATTGGAACATTATAATCTATACTTACTGCAGATACGCCTGTTTGTTCGCAGTAATCTGTATAAAGATTTTCAGCAGAGCGCGGAAAACCTATTATTGGAAAATTGGGAAATCTACTCTTTATTGCCGAAACAATTTCCTTTGTTGGCTTGATGATGTATCTTTCAAACAGTTTTTCCTTCAATACACCAGCATTGCTGTCAAATAACTGAATAACATCTGCTCCAAACTCTATCTGTTTGATCAGATAAATAATTGTCGCTTTCGTTATTTTGTTTATTATTTCCTCTAGTGCCAATGGACAGAAATTTAGCACCTTGGAAAAAGTTTTACTACCACCGCCCTCTATGATGTATGAACCTACCGTCCACGGCCCTCCAGCAAAGCCTATAAGCGATTTTTCTTCTGGCAACTGGCTTCTTACTTCTTTTATAGCATTTAGGATTGGTAATGTGTTAGATTCAATTCCTTGTAGACTCTTCAAGTCTTTAGCACTTTCTATAGGTCTTATTATTGGACCCACACCTCGAATAAAATTTACATTACAGCCTAAAATGTCAGCTATTATCAAAATATCAGAAAAAATTATCGCTGCATCCATGTTGAACCTTCTTATTGGTTGTAACGTTAACTCTGTTACCAAATCTGTGCTATAACATATCTCCATGAAATTATTCATGTTTTCCACTGCCTTCCTATACTCAGGAAGAGACCTACCAGCCTGACGCATTAACCAAATAGGAACTTTTTCATCTGACTCGTTCTGGCTGATGATTCTTGCTATTTTTGCTTTACTTCTTTTCAATCTACTTTATCTACTTTTTATTTAAACTAAAGTATAACAGTAGTAGTAGTTCTATCAATAAATTGTTATTAACTTAAAATTCAGTAAAAATTAGTATTACTTAGCTTGTGGATAAATATGTTAATAACTTCTCTATACTATTGATTTTCCTTTATGATTTATGTGTATAAGTAAGATGTCTAGAATGTTAGTAATTTTCTTTTATGGAAAAAAGCTTTACTATCATGGATTGTTATATAATTATGTATATGTCATTGAAAAAATTGTTGATCAATTGTTAGTATTTTATGTCAAAAAATAATTCACAAATTAATTTGACATTATTCACATGCTTATTAAACATTTAATAACAGTTTTCTTGATAGACCTTATCTAAAGATATTTTCACCATTAAAGGGAATAAATTGAATAAGAAAAGAACTTTAGTAGAAAAAATAGCATACAGAATTTTTCTCTTTCTCTTCAACAAAACTTCTGTGTTAAAAAAATGTGCGACTGAGTCATTAACTCACTTTTACCCACAATTTTGAGAGGTCATGATGTGAAGCATAACTATGCTCTCCTTAAGATTTTCATAGCCCCGCCATAGAGTCATAGCCCCTGGTAAATTATCACTTTTTCTATTCATAAATCCACCTAATTTTCCTAACCAAATAATAGCTTGTTTTATGTTTGGAGGTTCTTCTGGCAATGTAGCTACTTTATGCTCACGTATGAAAAGGGCCTTCCACTCTTCGTTGCTTAAAATTTTAGTACAGGTTTCCATGGGATTTGATAAAGCGACTTTTGTTAAATATAAAATTTTAAATGCAATAATGCTCTTTATAGCAATTAATTTCTGTAGCCTTTCCTTTGTAGTTAAACGAGAGCTTTCTATTTTACATCCTGATTTTAAAACCCTGAAATACTCCTCAATTTTCCATCTTAGCTTATACCAATTTATCCTTTCTATAGCATCTAAAGTGCTATTAACTGGTACATTAGTCAGCAAAGTCCAATCAATAGCTTCCAATCCTTCAGGAGGATTTGTTTCTTTTGCACTTACCACATATACAGGGATTTTATCACTTATTTTATGCACTGTGTCTTTTGATCCATAAATTGAAGAAGATCTGATAGGTATATAGCCTTTCATATACTTAACTTCAATATTAGCTTTCCTTGATCTTTGGTTTCCACCTTTATTAACTTCTAGAGAAATTTTCTTCTTTACTGGCAGTTGAGTGATGCGTGTTTGCAAATCTGTTTTTCCAATTTCAGTACAGATAAATCTTCTATTAGTTCGATTACGGATTACATAAAAACTACCTAATGTCTCAGTGATCCATAAAAATTTGAAGATATCTGCCTCTCTATCACCAAGGGTAACAAGTTGTACATTTGCAGGAAGGTTGTTTATGCTTTCTTTGAGAGCTGTTATCCACTTATAACTTTCTTTTTCTTCTATGGAGGTACGGTATTTCCTGTTTGCTTTTTCTTGTGACGTTTCTTTTTCCCTAATAGAACGTGCCCAACATTGTTGAGAAGATAGACCTAAAGGCAATCCGTCTTTGCTGACTATTAAGGCACTGTGCAACAGTAAACCCATTTTATGCTTCGTATAAGCTTTAGAAATACTACCTAGCCTCTTAGTTTTTATATGAGAGTCAAAATCCAAATAACTTGTATCTTGAACTGAAAAAACAAACTGATTTCCTTTCATTCTCTCCATAGTTTCTTTGTAATGGGAAGAATAAATTTCCTTATCCTTAAGCTTTTCATTGCTAAATAATCTGTATGCACCCTTAGCTTCTTTCCATCCACTACAGCTTTGATTAATTGATCCAGACGCCTTACCCTCTATACAATAGCCTGTTTTAATAAGTCTCTTATTAAGTCTTGTATCTCCTAAATTAACGTGTTTTAACTCTCTTTCCAGCCATTTATCCCCTAAGCCATCAGTATATTGCACATTTGTACTTACTTCACTCATTTTAATCCCAAATTTATTTGGTATCCATTTTACTCACTTTTTTATTTGTGGGTAAAAGTGAGAGTCATTAATGGGTGATCTGTCAGGTCTTGACATACTTAATAGTCTATTAAAATTCCGTGATTGTAGTATCATGGATATAATGACTCCACGTAAGGAGATATGTGCAGTAGACATTGAATCGAGCAAGGATGAGGTAATAAAGAAGGTGAAAAACACTTACCATGCTAAGATACCAACTTATATGAATAACTTTGACAACATAATAGGCTTTTTTTACGTAAAAGATATCATTTTCAATAAGAATAAAGATTTTAATCTGAGGAATATTATAAAAAATGTAATATTTGTCCCAGCCTCAATGAAAGCAACAAATCTTTTTGTTAAAATGAAATCTTCCAAGTCATATTTAGCTATTGTACTGGATGAATATGGCGGAACTGATGGTTTAATTTCGATAAATGATCTTATAGAAGAATTGATACCAAATATTGATAACGAGAATGAGGTAAATTCAGAACACACCATTACTGAATTATCTCAAAATAAGTTTGAAATATCGGCAAGGGCCCTTATAAAGGATATAGAGGAAAATCTAAAAATAGAGTTGTGTGAATCTGAAGAGCATTATGCCACACTTAGTGGTTTGGTTCTTTCAATTGCTGGTAAGGTACCTTCTGTAGATGAAGTTATAAGATATAAAAATGGTATAAAATTTATCATCAAGGATGCAAATGAACGATACATTAACAAAATAATACTAGACTTAAGTGATTACAAAAATTAAATTCAATATTTTTTAGTGAAAGGTACTTTATCTTGGAAGTAGGGGACATAGTAGCCAGGTATACAATTTAAACAATTTCTTAATATACAAAAGTTTGTAATTCTATACGTTACTGTTTGATAATTAAGGTGGGAATAGTTTTATTGGTACAAAGTTATAAAAATTAGTTGTTTAAATATTTTTAGCGATCTGTAACTTTCAAAAAGGGAGTGTTAAATAAACTGTGTCAAACCGCATTTTTAATTCAACTCAATTTTTAACCTACAAGAAAAAAAGATATCAAGTTGAGAGATAGTTAAAGCCCAATCATGTATAGGCATAGCCCATTTTTCTCTTACCTTTTTTATAGCACAATATACCTGTTCATACAAGGCATTTGTGCTAGTAAATGAGCCCTTAGTTTTAGTAAATTTTCTGATCTGTCTATCTAGTCCCTCAATAGGATTTGTGGTATAAATTAACTTTCTTATAGGGCCAGAATATTTTAAATAACTAGACAAATTTTCCCAATTATTCTTCCAAAACCAACGGATATTTTTCTCCCCATTTTTCCTCTAGCTCAAGTAAATAATTTTCGGCAATTTCTCTACTTGCAGCACGGTATATTTTTTTCAAATCATTCATGAAAATTTTCACATCTTTGCTCGATGCATATTTCAGTGAATTTCTTATCTGATGTACAATACATAGTTGTATTTCTGCTTTAGGAAATACACTGTTTATTGCTTTAGGAAAGCTTTTTAGCCCATCTACACATACAATCAGGATATCTTCTACTCCTTTCTCTTTTAAGTCATTTAACATCCCTAGCCAAAAGTTAGCTCCCTCACTTTCTGCTATATAAAAGCCTAAAACTTCTTTCCTTTCATTCTGCTAATATATTCTACATATATTTACTTACGCAATGCCCGTCTTCTTTGACCTTAAAAAACCATAAACACTATTGGATACACTGATTGCAGTGGACGACTACGCCACTCATTTATTACAGGCAATAATTTATCAGTAATACTTGATATCTCCGCTACAGATATTTTATATCTCTTCTACATGCGACTCTATATCTCTATATACCATGCCACTGGCATATGTACTTAAAACCTTTGCTTCAAGTTCGGTTGTTTGCCTTTTTCTGACTACTTGTGGCTCAAAGCTTCCTTCCCTATCTCTTGGTGTCAATAACTCAAATGAACCTGCACTTGTCCGTAAAGTCTTTGAATTTCTTCAATTTCTTCGATTATTTTCTTCGCTTTTAGCCGACAAGTGATTTTTTATTTCACCTTCCAGAATCGCTTCCAGTAGCCTTTTTACAAACGGTGTTAATGCACCATCTCTTTCCGTCAATGGTCTTCCTTCTCGTATAGACGATAAGATATTTGTTTCTAATTCTTTATAGTCTACCAAACCGGTAGTTCTGTTTGCTTGACTGATTGTCAAACCTCCATTTTTTGTTTCTATTTTATTTTTACTTCTCGGTTTGACACAGTTTATTTAACACTTCCCTAAGTACGTAAGAAAAAACACTCCTATACTGAAAGTACAAGCATTTGTTGAGATTATTAGGAATGTAAAACCTAGCAGAAATCTTGATAATTCAAACGCTGAACAACTTCAAGCTATTGATAGAAAAATCCCTTAATTGTACATAGGCCAAGTTGGCTTATGTGTTCTTATTCTCACTTTGTAAACATGCCAATAATTTTATCCATTATTCCGCCCATATTTGCTTCAGCTTGAGTGTGTGCTATCTTACCACCGTGTGAAATTAATTTGGGATCTGCGCCAGGTGATATATTAACAAATTTACTACCAACAACTCCACTGCTAGTGATTAGGGCTGAGCTATCAACTGGGAGTTTTATATCCCTACTTATACACATGTCGATTCGTGCTATGTAGGTAGCTTTGTCGAGTGATACACCAGTTATGCTTCCGACTTCCACACCAGAGATCTTGACACTATCACCAACTCCTACACCGTTAGCATCAGTAAAAAGGCCATGTATTTTATAACAATCCTTATAGTTTTTCTTTATGTAAGATAATTTATCAATAGCGAAGAAGATAAGAAAAACAGTAAAAATTAATACAAATGAACCAGCAGTTATTTCAAGTATATTTGACCTTCGCATCTTTAGTTATTAGGATTCCAGCTTTCATAGTAATTTTTCACCTTTTGGTTTGGGTAGTATGCATCTTTTGTACCTGTTAAATTAGGAATTTTTCTTTTGTTATTATTCACTGGTACTGCATTATCAGTATAATGCAGCCATATATGCCATGCTGGAGGAATTGTTGTAGGCTCAGAAACATTGTCATATATTACCCATCTTTTTCCTTTACTTGATTCATAGTAAGAATTTCCGTTTTCGTCCCTTCCTATAAGTTTACCTTTTCTCCTTAATAAGTTTGTTACTGCATTATAAATTTTAGATAACATAAAGGTATTAAAACAAAAAGTATTATATATACTAATACTTTAACGATGTATTAACAACAGTTTAATGCAATTACCAATTCTACAAGTTATTATACCAATAATTGCATCGATGTTCTGCTTTCTTACCAGGAAACATAGGGTGTCCTGGTTTATCTCTTTTTTTACAACGGCAGCTACTTTCTTTATTTCATTAATGTTGCTAGTGAAAACATACAATGGTGAAATTATAACTTATTATCTTGGAGATTGGGCTCCTCCATACGGAATAGAGTTGAGAATCGACATATTGAACTCCTTGATTCTAACTTTGGTGAATTTTATAGCGCTGATTAGTGTGCTTTATAGCTTTCATATTAATGAAAAAGAGATTAGCAAAAACAAAATCATTGGTTTTTATTCTCTATTTTTACTGTGCTTGAGTGGATTACTCGGAATTTTAGTAACAAACGATATATTCAACCTTTATGTCTTTTTAGAAATTTCATCTCTTTCTTCTTATGTTTTAGTTTCAATGGGAAGGGATAAGAAAGCTTTAGTTGCAGCATTTGAATACCTCATTAGTGGTACTGTAGGAGCAACATTTTACTTGTTTGGCATCGGCCTTTTATATTCTATGACCGGAACGCTCAACATGTCTGACATGGCTGAAAGAATAGTACCATTATACGATAATAACATCATAAGACTTGGTACATTATTCATTTTTGTTGGTCTCTCAATCAAAATGGCACTGTTTCCACTCAGTAAATGGCTAGTTAATGCGTATAGTGAAGCACCAAGCTTCATTAGCGTATTCTTTTCAGGTACAGTAACCAAAGTGATGATATATGTTTTTATCAGAATCTTTTACAATGTTTTTCAGCAAAATTTTTTCTTACCACTGCATAATGTGATAATTATCCTCGCACTTTGCGCTATTGTATTTGGATCAATATCTGCAATAATCGAAAAAGATATAAAAAGACTGTTTGCTCACTCCAGTATCAGTCAGATTGGCTATATACTTTTAATGCTGGGTTTAAATTCAAAATCAGGTTTGTTTTCAGCAGTTCTTCACATAGTAAATCATAGCATGATAAAAACGTCTTTATTCATGGTTGCAGGGTGTATTTCTTATAAATTTGGTATGACAAAGATAGAAAATTTGTCAGGACTAAAAAAGTCAATGCCCTATACAACACTCGCATTTACTCTACTTAGTTTAGCATTAATCGGTGTACCCTTGACAAATGGCTTTGTAAGTAAGTGGTATATGATGCAAGCAATTCTTGAATCTCATGCATGGATTTCCCTTGCAGTTTTTGCTGCTGGCTCTTTTCTTGCACTAATATATATGTGGAGGGTGGTAGAGAAAATGTATTTTGAAAATAGCGCAGCATCAAACACTGAAATGACACTTAATGAGGTACCATTACTTATGCTCTTTTGTCTATTATTTATGGCAATTTTAACGATAATAACTGGGATATATAGTAGTCCAATTCGTTTGGTAATTAATAAATTTGCTTTTTGATTTTCTTATGTTTTATTGTATCTAAAAGTCTGTAAAGTTTTCGCTGTGGATAAGCTGAAGAAGATTCACTTATTATTAGTCATGAACGTAATAGCTCTGTTTTGCGTTGGCATTGTTGTTCAATATTCTTCTGCTGGAGGAAAGTGGGCTCCATTTGCAATTCACCAATTGGTCATATTCTCTTTCTTCCTTTTGCTTGCTATAGCTATGTCATTTATAGAGCTAGATTTTTATTTGAAGCACGCTTATTTTTTTTACATAGCAGCAGTAATTGCGCTGTTAGCAGTAAATTTTTTTGGCTCGCATATAATGGGTGCAACGAGATGGATAAGAATTGGGTCAATTAGTTTACAACCATCAGAATTTGTAAAAGTGGGCTTAATACTTGCACTTGCTCGTTATTTTAATAAACAAAGTGTGTATAAAATGATGAAATTTCAAAGTTTATTTAAGCCACTTATAATTATTTTCTTACCTGTATTCCTTGTATTGAAGCAACCTAATTTAGGAACAGCTGTAATAATATTGTTTATAGGAGCATCAATTATATTCACAGCAATAATGGAAAGACCTCATTTAATAATTTTTGGAACGCTTGGCATTTTCGCAATACCAGCTATTTGGCCTTTTTTGCGCCCTTATCACAAGCAAAGGATATTATCATTTTTGGATTCATCAGTAGATCCACTTGGAATAGGTTATAATGCACAGCAATCTCAAATAGCTATTGGTTCAGGAGGTTTGTTTGGTAAGGGGTTTGTTAATGGGAGTCAAACTCAACTTGGATTTTTGCCAGAGAAACGCACAGATTTTGCTTTTGCGGTACTTAGTGAGGAATGGGGGTTCTTAGGCAGCATGGCTTTGATTTTACTCTATACCACATTGCTTGCTATAATATTCTCCATTGCTTACAGGTCAAAAAATTACTTTTCTAAGTTAATATCTATCGGGGTTTTCGCCTTTTTTGGTGCTCATTTCTTTATAAACATTGGAATGACAATAGGCCTATTACCTATAATAGGTGACCCACTTCCATTTCTATCCTATGGCGGAAGCACAACTGCTGCGAGCTTAATATGTATAGGATTGCTACTTAGTTCCGTGACATCTACAAAGGACTTAAAGCTAAGTTTCCGATTTCACCCATAGAAAGAGCTTAGACAACCATCACTCTGCTAATGGTTAACGTCTTATTCTTCAATGAGAGTCCCATTTTACGGTGCTTAAATCTATTCCCTCTTGTACCATTTCCAAAAGTGGGCTCATCTCTCTTAGCCGTCCAACATTTTTAGTAACAAGATCTGCCGCGTATAGAACTTCATCTTTAGTTGTAAATCGGCCAAGGCCAAATCTAATTGATGAATGCTCAAGATCGTGGCCATTGTTTAGTGATCTTATGACATAAGAAGGTTCAAGAGATGCGGATGTGCATGCAGAACCAGAGCTTACTGCTAAATCCTTGATTGCCATGATAAGAGACTCACCCTCAACATAAGGAAAACTTAAGTTAAGGTTACCTGGAATCCTATTTTCGTAATCACCATTTAAAACAACATCAGGAAATGCCTCTTTTATTTTGTTGTACAAAATATCTCTCAACTCTTCTAATTTGCTTGCTTCTATTTCCATTTCTTCTTTAGCGATACGTGCCGCTTCACCAAAACCAACTGCAAGGGGAGTAGGAACTGTTCCAGAGCGCATGCCTCTCTCCTGTCCACCACCACTAATTAGTGGCGTCAACCTAACACGAGGATTTTTTCTACGGACATATAATGCACCTATTCCCATAGGTCCATAAATTTTATGGCTAGAAAGGCTCATAAGATCAATGTTCATTTCATTTACGTCTATTGGAACTTTTCCAAAGCTTTGGGCAGCGTCTGTATGAAAAAATATATTATGCTTTCTACACATTGCACCAATTTCTTTGACAGGTTGCATTACTCCGATTTCATTATTTGCCATCATCACTGAAATCAGAATTGTTTTATCAGTGATTGCCTCCTCAAGTTTCAACAAATCTATAATTCCGTTTTGCTTAACGGACAAATATGTAACTTTAAAGCCTTCATTTTCCAGATGTCGACAAGAATCTAAAACGCACTTATGCTCTGTGCAGACAGTTATTATATGATTTCCCTTATTCTTATAAAAATGAGCAACACCTTTGATAGCCATGTTATTTGATTCGGTTGCACCCGAGGTAAAGACGATTTCTTTGCTGTCTGCATTCACTAAATCAGCAATGTGCTTCCTTGCTTTTTCTACTGCTTCCTCAGCTGTCCAACCAAATGAATGGCTACGAGAGTGTGCATTACTAAACTCACCAAAATAAGGTATCATCACCTCCAAAACACGAAGATCTACTTTAGTAGTAGATTGATAATCGAGAAATATTGGTAATTTTATTTTAACATTGCGTATTTTTTCCACATTCATAGTCAGGTTTCAGCATAGAAGTTACAACATTTAGTAGCACTAAAGCTTAATTTTTTCAAGATATAATCTTGCCTAAATGAAAGTTGTCAGCGCTCTCTCCTACGTTATTCCAGTGTCCCTGTAATGTCATTTTCTATGATCAGTGTTTATGCAGCTAGGTCGAATACGCGCTAGGTAACCCTACTAGTGCTAGCAGCTTCTTGACGCCCATCCATTAAGACTGCTACTCCATCAACTTTAGTACTGGGCTTTAACATCATATATGTAGCACCACCAACTGCTAGTCCTGTTGCTATAACTGCAACCACTGCTATTGGTGTAGAGGGTTTTGACTCAGCTGTAACTATTCCAGTTGCAGAAAGTGCTTTCGCTATTAAAACACCTGATAATGCAGTTGTACTACCGGCAAAAAAACCTTTCGCAATTGCTGATGTACGTTGTTTTTCCTCTTTAGCTAAATTCCTAGAAGCAGTTCTAGCATGATTTTTCACATTAACATAGGAGCCTTCACGTTTTTTTGGCGGAGTAAATACATAATCTCTTCGAATAGCCAAAGATAAAGGTGTCACTCCATAGTCATCTTTTATATTAATATTCGCACCGTTTCTTACGAGAGATTCTACCACGTCTGCATGGCCATTCATAAGAGCTAAATGTAAAGGTGTCCATCCCTCCTTATCTTCTTGTTCATTAATCCTGATTTCATCTTTTTCCAACAGAGCATCTACTACCTCTTTATAACCATTTTCAGCAGCTAAATGTAAAGGTGTCTTTTTATTTTTATCTTTTATATTAACATCTATCCCTTTTGTTACTATTAAAGCCTTTGTCAAGCTCGTATAGCCTAACTTAGCAGTTAAATGTAATAATGTGAATTCATTATCTCCAACTTCAAATTTATAATTTACATAAAAATTACTCTCTTCCCACTGTTTAAATACCTCTTCATTGCTTGCCTTTAGCTCTTCTTTTACTTTTTCAATTACGTTCCTTTTATCTAATTTATTATCACTATTAACCGTACTTAATATTTCCCGCCACTGCTGATAATTTATTGTCATAATTTTTACCCTAATCTTAAATAATTTATTTTAATTTTTAAATAATTAAAATAAGAAATCAATATTTATTTTAAATGAGCTTATAATCGAAATTGTGGGTAGCAAATTATTACCTCTTGGATCACAATGTTCGTATAGCTGCAACCCTGAAGCTACTATCTCTCATCCACTGAAGGTATTGCACAGCGCTATCTACTTGATCGTCGTGGCGGGTTTCTGGAAACATTAAAATCTCATACTCAAAATCGCTGAGCCATACTGCTTGGTATGGCAGAAAAACCTTGCCAGATTCTATTATCGGAACAATCTGGTGGAATCGAGCAAGTTTGCCACCGTGTGGCACTATCCCGATAATAGGTATTGCCTTGAGCTCTTGAATCAATTGCTGACCGCTTGTTTTTGCTTCGATTAAAATTGCGTGTGGCTTCCATCTTGCAGCTAGTGATAGAACTTGTTCTTTAAGTTTTGGATACTCAAGCTTTGCACGGTACACATCGAGTAAATAAAACTTATTATTCACCTTTGTCCAGGTGGTGCAGACACTAAAGCCGCTAGAATCTTTTGTTGAAACAGCAGTGTCCCAGCTCTGAGTTATATGTGAGAGATTGTCAGGAAAATTTCTATAGCGTTTCAACCATTCTTGCTTAATTATACCACTTGAAAGTGGCAGAGGATTTTGTTGATATTGAGCAGCAAAAGCGTAACTCCCAAGTTCAGCCTTTATCATTTCAATTTCTCCTACATCTAGGGGATATAGCAGCTGACCTTCCTTTTTTAAGTATAAAATCCTTGAAGATGTAGCGCCTGTTGAGCTTTTGCACTCATTTGTAGTTACTCGAATAATAGGAACAGGAGAAGGGAGAATTGATCTTTTGATTGAATAGATAATTTCCTTATTTTCAGAGATCATTGGCAAACAAATATGATGCCATATATTTCTTGGTTTGGAGAGAAGATGCCCAGTTAAATCCTCCCTATGTAGTCTGTGCATCACAACAACGATAACTCCTTTTTTCCTGTCATTGAGCCTAGTTACTAAAGTCTGATCAAACCAATTTGTAGCACGTTTTCTAAACGTTTCACTCAAAGCTTGAGAGGAACTCAGTGGATCATCCACAACGATAAAATCACCACCTTCACCAGTTAATGTTCCACCAACAGATGTTGCAATCCTACATCCTCTCTGCACTGTTTGAAATTTATATTTAGTGTTCTGGTCTTTACATAGCTCTACCTCTGGAAATAGCGCTCTATACCAACTAGACTGCATTACGCACCTGGTGTCGAGCGAATGCTTTTCGCTAAGCCGCTGAGAATAGCTTGCAACTATTATTCTTGCAGTTGGCTGATTACCGAGTATCCATGCGGGCCATGCAACACTCACGCACATAGACTTCATTGAGCGCGGAGGGCATATTGAATATTATTCGCTTCACTGTGCCAGTACCTGCTGCTTCAAGCCTGTCTGCTATGATTTTTATATAATGATAATTGTTATACTCACACCCCGGCATTACCGTTTGAAAGCATAGTTCGATAAATTTTAAAAAGTTCATGTTAGTCTCCTATAGTGTTAGTGGAATTTACTTTATGGTGGTGTCAGCCTCTTTGGTTTCATCTCAGCGTCCTTTTTCTTGTCATCCAAGTAGCCCTTTCCTTGTCATTCCAGTGCTTGACACTGGAATCTAGTTTCACCTTATGATGGTGTTATTCAAGTAGCCTCTATCCAAGTGCCCCTTTGGTGTCATCAGAGTAGCTGACACTGGGATGACAGGAAAAAAAGGCATTCTGATGACACTATTTTTTGTACTTTTGCATTCAATATTCGTACAATTATGTGTCAAGCAGTGGAATGACATTATCTACTATGCAAGATGTGAATTATAATAAGAAATGGAAGATATGAACATAACTATACATTCACAAGAAGACTTTGACTTTATGCGTAAAGCTGGCAGGCTTGCAGCTGAAACCCTTGATTTTATTGCACCATACGTCAAAGTAGGCGTAACAACTAATGAATTAAATGATCTATGTCATGATTTTATAATCAATGCAGGTGCAATTCCAGCACCACTGAATTATAAGGGATATCCGAAATCAATTTGTACTTCGAAAAATGCTGTTGTATGTCATGGTATTCCTGATGATAAACCTCTTAAAGATGGAGATATTTTAAATATTGACGTTACAGTGATTTTAAATGGCTGGTATGGTGATACAAGTCGCATGTTTTGGACCGGTAAACCCTCAATAAAAGCAAAGCGTTTGTGTAATGCTGCCTACAATGCGCTAATGGAAGCGATAAAACAAGTTAAGCCCGGCAATAAGTTAAATGAAATAGGATTTGCTATAGAAAAATATATTGAAGATTTTGGATATTCTATCGTACGCAATTATTGTGGACATGGCATAGGAAAGGTTTTTCATGCTCCACCAAATGTTGTACATTTTTATGATGAAGGTGAGGATCTTATCTTAAAAGAAGGCATGTTTTTTACGGTAGAACCAATGATCAATGCTGGAAAACATGAAACTCTTCTCAGCAAGCTAGATGGCTGGACAGTGACAACACGTGATCTTTCACTTTCTGCACAGTTTGAGCATACGCTTGGAGTCACAAAAGATGGAGTTGAAATATTTACACTATCACCTAAAAATTGGCATTTTCCACCTTATGATTAGATTTTTTAAACACTTGGTTTTTGAAAAAACCTAACTCTTAACTTGTGATATAGCAACTAACCCAATTAGTGCACAGAAAATCATGTAAAAACTTGCTAAAGTTCCTTGTCCTGTAACTTTGATAATAGTTGTGCATATAAATGGTGCAAGACCACCAAAAAATCCCGAAGCTATATGTGTCCGTTCAGCAGAGCGGCAAAATAAGGTAGACAAAGCAAGATAATAAAGATAATCATAGGGTAAATATGAGGTAATATGGTAAACCTTTTAGAACTCTGCAAAAATTTACAGCAAAAAATAGAAAAGTTAGAAGCAAAAATAGAAAGATTGGAAAGAGAGAATGAAAGTTTAAAAGCAGAGCATGAGGCTTTAAAGATAGAGAACGCTGAATTAAAGGAAAGGCTAGGTTTAAATTCAAAAAACTCATCAATTCCCAATTCAAAAGAATTATACAAAATGAAAAAGGAAAAGCCAAAAAGCGAAAGAAAGATTGGTGGTCAAGTTGGGCATAAGGGTAATTATCGTGCTAAAATGGAAGCAGATGAGGTGATAAAGATAGAGTTGTCACCTACTTGCGAATGCGGAGGGAAGATTGCAATATGCGAAAAACCTTATATTCATCAGAAAGTAGATCTTCCGGAGATTAAGGCTTATGTAATGGAATATCAGTTGGAACATGGCCGTTGTCAGAGATGCGGAAAAAGAAGAAGTAGCAAGTTACCAGAGGGTGTTACGCCAGATACATTTGGCCCAAGGGTTAAGTCAGTAGTTGCAGCACTCAGTGGGTTTTATAAAAATTCAAAGCGCGAAGTAGCTAGCATCATAAATGATATCTTCAATTTGAACATAAGCGTCGGTAGCATATCAAATAGTGAACATAGAGTTGCTTCAAAATGCAAAAAAATGTATGAGCAGATCGAACAAGAGATAAGTAGGAGTAAAGTTCTACATATTGATGAAACGAGCCATTATAACAAAGGTAAACTCGCTTGGTGTTGGATGTTTGCAAGCAATACGGCAAGTTTTGTGAAGTTGACAGAGTCAAGGGGAATGAAAGTTTTAAAAAATAGTGTATGCTGCAATCGTAATAGCTTGGTAGTAACCGACAGATATGCAGCATACAACTACTTTGCTGATGAAAGAAGGCAAATCTGTTGGGCACACTTAGCAAGGGATTTTGAAAGATTAGCGCATAGTTGGAAATTTGAAGTTAAAGTTCTGGGCTGTTACTTGAGAAATGTAGCCACTGAGTTATTTGCACTGAAAAAAGCTTTACTAAAAAATGAGATAGATGTTTCAAGATTTATTAGACGTGCCAAGAAATTGCGAAAACGTACAAGGTATTATTTGAAGGAAATATCTCGCTTACCTGAAGCAATTGGAGCGTCTCGAGTTGCAAAGAATATTTTGAAATCTGAAAGAATGATGTGGAAATTTTTAGATGACCCAGAAAATACTCCGCTGACAAATAATCACGCTGAACGGCAAATACGGCATTATGTCGTTTATCGCAAAAATTCATATTTTACACAATCAGAACGAGGAAACTCATTCCTTGAGCAAATAATTTCGTTATACTTAACATGGAAACAGAGGAGGCTAAACCCTTTTCACAATCTTCTATCTATCGTTTCTTAAACCACTCTGCTGAACGGATACAGCTATATTTCTTGATAAACCAAATCCACTGTATCGTACCTTTATTGGGAATAATTCGCACATAAACGCGCTAACAGGACCAAGAGAAGCAGCTATTGGGATTAAAAAAAGAACGTGCGCCATTATGGTGAGCAAATTATTACCACTTAGTATCATTGAAAAAACTGGATAACTTACTACTATAAAAGTTACAAATGCAAATTTCATGACTCTTTCTCTCCCTACCTTATCAGAAAGTATTGCAAATAGTATAGTCAATCCTCCAAGTGCAACCTGATTCAATATTTCTACTGCGTGATTAAAGTGAGTGTTTATTGTTGATGCAAGTACATTAAAAAACACTAAATATATGTAAAGAGATGCATTCTCAACTATGTCAACTCCAATTGATATTAGAAAAGGTTTTTTATAGCCATTTAACAGTTCTTTTAACGGTAATTCATGTGGCTTTTCCTGCTTTTTATATTCTGGGCTTTCATCGAGTATATATCTCATATATATACTGATTAATCCTATTACAAAACTGAAAATAAAAGGCAATCTCCATCCCCAAGATTCAAAATCGGATACTTTTTTGCATATAAGCACCACTATAAGACTTAATATTGAGCCAAGAATTGCGCTCAATACTTCAATACTGCCAAAGAATCCTCTTTTATTTTTAGGAGCATGCTCTATTAAAAATGGGGCATTTCCTGCCTCTCCTCCAAGAGATATACCCTGCAATAATCTTAAACATACCACCAGTACTGATGCGAGTACCCCAATGTTCTGATAGCCTGGAACAAATGCAATAAGTACGGTTGATAGAGTCATCAATATGATAGAGAGAAATAGAGCAATCCTTCTTCCATATTTATCGCCAATGTGGCCAAATATAGCAGCACCAATTGGTCTTATTAAGAAACCCACTGCAAACACTCCAAAAGCTTTAAGTATGCTGACTAATTTGTCGTCTGATGGAAAAAACACATCTCCGATTATGCTTATTAGATGGCTGAAAAGCATGTGATCATACCACAACAAAGTGTTACAAATTAAACTTGATAGTATTACTTTTGTTATTTGTTGCACGAAATCTTCCGTAATTTGTTTGATATTATAGTAATATTACTTACTTTTTCAAACGTGAATTATGTAAATGTTATATTAATAATATTATCTTATTAAATTTTTATATCGTTGATTATATTTAAATATTCTTATACTATACCTATATATTTCCATATATTTTTTGGCGAGAAAGTTATTTTAATTTAAGTGCACAAAGTCTCTTGATATGACACATACTCCAGTTTTGTTAAAAGAGATGCTACTTCAATTAGCACCACAAAGTGGTGGCATATATGTAGATGCTACATTTGGGGCTGGAGGATATAGCAAAGCAATATTGGAATCCGCTGATTGCAAAGTGTATGCAATTGATAGGGATGAAACAGTTACCAAATTTTATGATGATCTGAACGTTAAATACCCTGATAGAATAAATCTATTTATTGAGAAATTTAGTAATATTAAAAATTTATTAGATAGTAATAATATTAAAGGTATCAATGGAATAGTTTTCGACGTTGGAGTTTCATCTATGCAGCTTGATAATGGAGATAGAGGATTCTCATTTCTACGTGATGGCCCACTTAACATGAGCATGGATAACTATTCTCATATGAATGCTTCGACGTTTGTTAACGCTTTACGTGAAGAAGAGATTGCGAACACTATATATAATTATGGGGGTGAGCGTCATTCTCGTAAAATCGCAAGAGCGATAGTAAATGCGCGGAAGAAGAAAATTATCAAAACTACATTTGAACTTGCGGATATTGTACGTTCTGTAGTGTTTCGTGGAAAAAGCAAGATTGACCCTGCAACTAGGACATTTCAGGCAATCAGAATATGGGTAAATGATGAGCTAGGAGAGCTTGAAAAGGGTATTAAAGCTGCATCTGAGATTTTAAGTGAAAACGGCAAATTAATTGTAGTTACCTTTCATTCTCTAGAAGATCGTATAGTTAAAACCCTTTTTAAAGATTTGTGTGAACCAGGACCTACCAAGACATTCTCCCTTTTAAACAAAAAAGTGATTAAAGCAAGTGCGGAAGAAATAAATGCAAATCCGCGTGCGCGCTCAGCAAAATTAAGAGCTATACAGAGGTTGTCATGAGAACCTTCTGTATTATTTCAATAACTATGTTTTTATTATAGGGTTATTTAAGGTAAAATTACATGTCCACTCACTAAATAAATAGCTAACACAAATAAAACGTGAAATTAATTTAGTGCAAAGCAACATAAAAGTTCTTCAAGCAGAATGAAGTTATTTGAGTAATCCAAAAGGGGCTTGTAAAGCTTATGGAGAAATATATAAAAAAATAACTCTTTGATACTAGGTAGCCAGGTTCGACTATCTAAATGACCTTAGTGTGTTAGCAAAATCATAGTAACGATTAGGTTTAGGTTTTTAGATAAACACACTACGATAAAACTTACTTTGATACGAAATTATTTGCATAAGATTTTGGCAGTCTTTTAACATCTTTTGGCATTTCAATTGTGTACTTTGTGTTGTGTTTCTTTGCGTAAGATATTGCTTTTTGAAGAGAATCAAACTTTAATACAATCTGTTTTTGGGGATCTTTTGAGCCAACCCATCCCATCAAAGGTTCAATATAGTAAGAACAAGGCTCAATTTTTAGGTACCAGAATTTTGTATTACCTAAGCCAGATTGTGTTGCAGTTTTTGTTGGCTTATAAATCTTAAAAACTACTTGATCGTTAATACTCATAGCTCTTACTACGTAATCTTAAGTATATATCTAAATAAATTTTTCCACAAAGAATTAGTGTGAAAGAATGAAGTTTGAAATAAATATTTTTATGTTATATTATTAAATTATATAAAAAGGATTAGCTGAATAGGAGTAATCGATGGCACAGCAAGAAATGGTAACAATTAATGCAGAGTTACGTGATGTAAAAAAAAAGAAAGCGATTCAGGTTCTGAGGGAGAAGGGAAGTATACCTGCAGTTATATATGGTAAAGGGCATGATAACGTAAATTTGACATTGTCTGCGAAGGAATTTACTAAACAATATAAATCAGGTGCTCTTTCTGCACATTTAATAGAACTAGATATTTTAGGGAAAAAAGAATATGCTCTTGTTCGTGATATTCAATGGCATGTAGTAAAGGATACTGTGCAACATGTTGATTTTCAGTTTGTTGATAAAGGTAGTGAAATTAAAATAGATATACCTTTATCATTCATCAATGAAAGTAAATCACCAGGAATCAAATTAGGTGGAGTGCTTAATGTTTTGTGTCGTTCTATTACTGTCAAATGCTCTCCTGAGAAAATACCTCAAGTCATAGAAATTGATTTGTCTGGCAAAATGATTGGTCAGTCTATACATATCAATGATGTAAAATTGCCAGAAGGTGTTAAATTTGTAGCTCATGAGGAAGAAAATTTCACCATTGTAACAATCTCTGCTGCTGATAGTGATGTTGAAGAGCCTCAAACAAAAACAGAGGAGTAGTGCATTTAATAGCTGGGCTTGGTAATCCTGGTAGTAAA
This sequence comes from Wolbachia endosymbiont (group A) of Limnophora tigrina, assembly GCF_964263225.1. NCBI lineage: Bacteria > Pseudomonadati > Pseudomonadota > Alphaproteobacteria > Rickettsiales > Anaplasmataceae > Wolbachia > Wolbachia endosymbiont (group A) of Limnophora tigrina. The sequence continues at coordinate 1,135,405 of NZ_OZ181654.1, read as the reverse complement.
TATGAATTAACTCACCATAATATTGGCTTCATAGTTATTGACGCAATTCACAAATATTGGAATTTTCAGTCATTTTCTAATAAAGCTGATTACTTGATAACCTCTGGCATAATTAATAATAATAAAATCATGCTGATAAAACCTTATTCATTTATGAATAATTCAGGTATTCCTGTTGCAAAAATAAAAAATTTTTACAAATTATCGCTAGACAATATTGTTGTCATACATGATGATGCTGACTTAAAATTCGGAAGAATAAAAGTAAAAAAAGGTGGTAGTTCTGCTGGACACAATGGACTTAAGTCTATAGATAGCTTTATTGGTAACGATTATTGGCGTTTGAGATTTGGAGTAGGTAGGCCTGAAAATCGGAAAAGCTTAGCAGATTATGTATTATCAAAATTTGAAAATTTTGATAATGTTATCCTCTTAGTGGAAAAAATAGCAAAAAATATACACCTAATGCTACAAGGAGATATCTCAGCTTTCATCAACTCGGTTGAGAGAGTGTGAAATATAGCAATTGAACAGGACATCCTATTCAATATAAAACTTGTATCCGTTCAGCAGGGTAGCAAAATAAGATAGACAAAAATATAGGAACAAATAGTCAGTGTGCAAACACACAGTGTCCGTTCAGCAGAGCGGCAAAATAAGGTAGACAAAGCAAGATAATAAAGATAATCATAGGGTAAATATGAGGTAATATGGTAAACCTTTTAGAACTCTGCAAAAATTTACAGCAAAAAATAGAAAAGTTAGAAGCAAAAATAGAAAGATTGGAAAGAGAGAATGAAAGTTTAAAAGCAGAGCATGAGGCTTTAAAGATAGAGAACGCTGAATTAAAGGAAAGGCTAGGTTTAAATTCAAAAAACTCATCAATTCCCAATTCAAAAGAATTATACAAAATGAAAAAGGAAAAGCCAAAAAGCGAAAGAAAGATTGGTGGTCAAGTTGGGCATAAGGGTAATTATCGTGCTAAAATGGAAGCAGATGAGGTGATAAAGATAGAGTTGTCACCTACTTGCGAATGCGGAGGGAAGATTGCAATATGCGAAAAACCTTATATTCATCAGAAAGTAGATCTTCCGGAGATTAAGGCTTATGTAATGGAATATCAGTTGGAACATGGCCGTTGTCAGAGATGCGGAAAAAGAAGAAGTAGCAAGTTACCAGAGGGTGTTACGCCAGATACATTTGGCCCAAGGGTTAAGTCAGTAGTTGCAGCACTCAGTGGGTTTTATAAAAATTCAAAGCGCGAAGTAGCTAGCATCATAAATGATATCTTCAATTTGAACATAAGCGTCGGTAGCATATCAAATAGTGAACATAGAGTTGCTTCAAAATGCAAAAAAATGTATGAGCAGATCGAACAAGAGATAAGTAGGAGTAAAGTTCTACATATTGATGAAACGAGCCATTATAACAAAGGTAAACTCGCTTGGTGTTGGATGTTTGCAAGCAATACGGCAAGTTTTGTGAAGTTGACAGAGTCAAGGGGAATGAAAGTTTTAAAAAATAGTGTATGCTGCAATCGTAATAGCTTGGTAGTAACCGACAGATATGCAGCATACAACTACTTTGCTGATGAAAGAAGGCAAATCTGTTGGGCACACTTAGCAAGGGATTTTGAAAGATTAGCGCATAGTTGGAAATTTGAAGTTAAAGTTCTGGGCTGTTACTTGAGAAATGTAGCCACTGAGTTATTTGCACTGAAAAAAGCTTTACTAAAAAATGAGATAGATGTTTCAAGATTTATTAGACGTGCCAAGAAATTGCGAAAACGTACAAGGTATTATTTGAAGGAAATATCTCGCTTACCTGAAGCAATTGGAGCGTCTCGAGTTGCAAAGAATATTTTGAAATCTGAAAGAATGATGTGGAAATTTTTAGATGACCCAGAAAATACTCCGCTGACAAATAATCACGCTGAACGGCAAATACGGCATTATGTCGTTTATCGCAAAAATTCATATTTTACACAATCAGAACGAGGAAACTCATTCCTTGAGCAAATAATTTCGTTATACTTAACATGGAAACAGAGGAGGCTAAACCCTTTTCACAATCTTCTATCTATCGTTTCTTAAACCACTCTGCTGAACGGATACAACACACAGCTATACGAACATTGTGACAATTTGCGTAACAAATGGTGTCATCCCAGTGCTTGACACTGGGATCCAATTTTTCATTTAAGCTCATTGTGTCCGTTCAGCAGAGCGGCAAAATAAGGTAGACAAAGCAAGATAATAAAGATAATCATAGGGTAAATATGAGGTAATATGGTAAACCTTTTAGAACTCTGCAAAAATTTACAGCAAAAAATAGAAAAGTTAGAAGCAAAAATAGAAAGATTGGAAAGAGAGAATGAAAGTTTAAAAGCAGAGCATGAGGCTTTAAAGATAGAGAACGCTGAATTAAAGGAAAGGCTAGGTTTAAATTCAAAAAACTCATCAATTCCCAATTCAAAAGAATTATACAAAATGAAAAAGGAAAAGCCAAAAAGCGAAAGAAAGATTGGTGGTCAAGTTGGGCATAAGGGTAATTATCGTGCTAAAATGGAAGCAGATGAGGTGATAAAGATAGAGTTGTCACCTACTTGCGAATGCGGAGGGAAGATTGCAATATGCGAAAAACCTTATATTCATCAGAAAGTAGATCTTCCGGAGATTAAGGCTTATGTAATGGAATATCAGTTGGAACATGGCCGTTGTCAGAGATGCGGAAAAAGAAGAAGTAGCAAGTTACCAGAGGGTGTTACGCCAGATACATTTGGCCCAAGGGTTAAGTCAGTAGTTGCAGCACTCAGTGGGTTTTATAAAAATTCAAAGCGCGAAGTAGCTAGCATCATAAATGATATCTTCAATTTGAACATAAGCGTCGGTAGCATATCAAATAGTGAACATAGAGTTGCTTCAAAATGCAAAAAAATGTATGAGCAGATCGAACAAGAGATAAGTAGGAGTAAAGTTCTACATATTGATGAAACGAGCCATTATAACAAAGGTAAACTCGCTTGGTGTTGGATGTTTGCAAGCAATACGGCAAGTTTTGTGAAGTTGACAGAGTCAAGGGGAATGAAAGTTTTAAAAAATAGTGTATGCTGCAATCGTAATAGCTTGGTAGTAACCGACAGATATGCAGCATACAACTACTTTGCTGATGAAAGAAGGCAAATCTGTTGGGCACACTTAGCAAGGGATTTTGAAAGATTAGCGCATAGTTGGAAATTTGAAGTTAAAGTTCTGGGCTGTTACTTGAGAAATGTAGCCACTGAGTTATTTGCACTGAAAAAAGCTTTACTAAAAAATGAGATAGATGTTTCAAGATTTATTAGACGTGCCAAGAAATTGCGAAAACGTACAAGGTATTATTTGAAGGAAATATCTCGCTTACCTGAAGCAATTGGAGCGTCTCGAGTTGCAAAGAATATTTTGAAATCTGAAAGAATGATGTGGAAATTTTTAGATGACCCAGAAAATACTCCGCTGACAAATAATCACGCTGAACGGCAAATACGGCATTATGTCGTTTATCGCAAAAATTCATATTTTACACAATCAGAACGAGGAAACTCATTCCTTGAGCAAATAATTTCGTTATACTTAACATGGAAACAGAGGAGGCTAAACCCTTTTCACAATCTTCTATCTATCGTTTCTTAAACCACTCTGCTGAACGGATACAGCTCATTAATTTAGCATAAGCTTACCGAATTAGTTTGCCTGTGAATTTTCTTAGATCCCAGTGTCAAGCACTGGAATGACACCAAAAGGGCTACTTAGGCGACAAGAAAAGAAGCACTGATTTCAACATTTGCACATTAGCCATGCATCTGAATGGATACTAAAACTTCACCCTAATCTAGATTAGAATACTGATTCTTCTAGAAGTTGTTCACGCTCCTCTTCTATTGCAATAGAGTTATCGTGATTTTTAAATAAATCTCTGATTTTTGTTTCTATTTCATTTGCAATTTCTTTGTTTGCCTTGAGGTAACTTTTTACATTTTCTCTTCCTTGGCCAAGACGCGTATTGTTATATGAATAATAAGCACCTGCCTTTTCAAGCACACCAAGCTTTGCTCCTATATCTATTATTTCTCCAAATTTTGATATGCCTTCATTGTACATTATATCGAATTTTGCTTCTCTAAATGGAGGAGCAACTTTATTTTTTACAACTTTAACTCTCGTTTCATTACCCGTAATATTCTCCTTATCCTTTATCGCACCAACTTTTCTTATATCAAGTCTTATAGAAGTATAGAATTTTAACGCATTTCCACCAGTGGTAGTTTCAGGATTTCCATATACTACTCCTATTTTCATACGAATTTGGTTAATAAATATCAATATACAGTTTGCTTTTGAAACTGCAGAGGTGAGCTTTCGTAGCCCATGACTTAGAAGTCTTGCTTGTAGTCCCATGTGCTGGTCGCCCATATCTCCTTCAATTTCAGCTCTTGGAGTTAGTGCTGCAACAGAGTCAATAACTATTACATCAACTGCACCAGAACATACTAAATACTCAACAATATGCAACGCTTGTTCTCCAGTGTCTGGTTGTGAAATCACTAAATCATCGGTGTTTACTCCAAGTTTACGAGCATATATAACATCCAGTGCGTGCTCCGCATCGATAAATGCACATAAACCTCCTTTTTTCTGTGCTTCAGCAATTACATGCAAAGCAAGGGTAGTTTTACCAGAACTCTCAGGGCCAAATATCTCAATTATACGTCCTTTTGGCAATCCCCCAACACCCAGAGCTGAATCAAGTGCAATCGACCCTGTAGATATCGTGTCTATTTTTTCTACAGGGTTTTGCTTTAGCTTCATTATTGCACCTTTACCGAATGCTTTTTCAATTTGACTTATTGCATTATCTAGTGCTTTTTGCTTATCATTATTTCTTTCTTCTGGATTATGTGCCATGGATCATTTATTAACTTGTATAGTCTCCATGGTAATTGAACGCAACCAATCTGCCAAGGGTTTTTTAATAACGAAGAACGTTAGTTACCTAAAATTAGATAGATAGACTTTGTAGTGCGATACAAAATAACGATAGAATACAATGGTAGTGGTTTCTCTGGCTGGCAAAAGCAACAACACTCTGCTAACTCAATTCAGGAAACCATAGAAAACGCTATATTTAATTTCAGTGGCGAGAGAGTCTCTTTGCATTGTGGTGGCAGAACTGACACAGGGGTTCATGCTTTAGGGCAAGTTGCTCATTTCAATATGGAAAGGCAATTTGAGCTTTACAGAATAAGAAATGGAATAAACTATCACTTAAAAGCGATTCCTATAGTTGTGCTTAGTGCAGAAGCTGTAGATGATGCATTTCATGCACGATTTTCAGCAAAAAAAAGATATTATGAATATAGAATAATTAATCGCTACGCTCCTGCAGCTCTAGAAATCGGTTATGTGTGGCAAGTATTTTACCCACTTGACGTAAACATCATGCGTGAAGCTGCTAGACACCTGCTTGGAAAACATAATCTTTCAAGCTTTCGCTCAAAAGATTGTCAAGCTACAAATCCGGTCAGAACAATCGATGATATTGATATAGTACAAAACGGAAGTCACATATACATCAAAATATCTGCGATTTCCTTTTTACATAACCAGGTGAGGATTATTGTTGGTACTTTAGTTGAATTTGGAAAAAATAGAACTAATCCACAAGAAATGCTAAACATATTAAGTCAATGTAAAAGAAACGCCGCTGGGGTCACTGCGCCGTCTCACGGCTTATACTTAGTAAAGATAGATTACTAGCTTAAGTCCTCATTGGCATTACTATATATAGTGCACTTGGATCATCTTCATCAGTGATAATTGTAGCGCTATTACCATCTGATAGGCTGACCTTACATTTGTTTTTTATACAAGATAAAGCATCAAGCAAATAACGAGAATTAAATCCTACTTCCATAAGAGCTCCATCGTAATCCACCTCTATAGACTCAGTCGCATCACTGCACTCTTGGGAATTTGAATGTAGAGTTAATAAATTCTCTTGCAATGAAAATTTAATTGATTTTATTTTATCGGACACAACAACGGAAACTCGGTCTATAACACTAGCAAGTTTGCTACTCTCAACAATCATTTGTTTATCTTGAGACGTTGGAATGACAGCTTTGTAATCTGGAAAAGTCCCATCTATCAATTTTGATATTAGAATATACTCACCACATGTAAATTTGATTTTTCTATCTGAAAGTTTTATATTTATCTCATTACAATCACCCAATACTTTCAACAGTTCCATGATAGTTTTACGTGGAATGATCACCCCAAATTCTCCGTTGATATCTTCAAGTTTAGGCCTTTTTATACATGATAAACGGTGGCCATCAGTTGCAACGCAGTACAGAAATTGCTCATCTGTATGCAGATATATCCCGTTTAAATTATACCTTGTATCATCCAGCGACACAGCAAACTTCGTTTTAGTCAACAAGTCTACCAAATCTGCACTTAGTAGAGTGAAATCGTATTGATGATCACCTTCTTCAAGAACAGGGAAGTTATTTGAAACTACGTTCGGTAAAGAAAAATTTGCATTTCCACAGGATATCAATAATTTTCCTTGATTATTCATTTCGAAATTGACATCCAAATTAGTTGGCAATTTTTTCACTATGTCATGTAAAGTATGTGCTGAGATTTTCACTTCTCCTTCTGCTGATACATTTGCAGTAAGTGAGGCAAATATTGAAATGTCAAGATCAGTAGCCTTTAGTTTTATGCTGCCATGTTGTGCTTTGATATTTATACACGCTAAAACATCTATCGCGTTGCGCCTTTCAACCACTCCACTTACCCTGGATAGCGTATTTAAAAGGCTTGCACGACTTACACTAAAACGCATTTGTTCACACACAGAACTTTGTTCTTTGATTCCTATATCTACAATTTTTGACATATTAATTCTCAAAAATATATTTTAAATGATATTCATATTCTATGTAAAGTGATATCCATATTTTTGTCTGAGAGACAAAACAGCCTATCTTATACTTTAGTGATCAATAATTTGCTTTGTATGGCATAAGTCATGCATTTTTTGGTACGCTTTTTGAAAGCCAAGCAAGGAATAAGTATCATCAACATTTGCTGTTTTTACTTTTCCATTAACTACCATTGATAATCCCTGCTTCATTTTTAGAATCAAATCTTGGTCCATTTTTGTATCATCTGTCCACGCAAGACTTCCCTGTATTATTGGCAATTGATATTTAATTTTTTTATCGATATTGAGAACTACAGGCTCATTATTATACTGAAAGCCAGAAGTGACGCTCACCTCATCTGCTTTTTTATCAACGTAACTGACCATTACATACGGCTTGCGGTCAGCTGTATAATGTTCACTTTTTTTCTTAGGATGAGATACAATGTAACACACTTTTTCACCATCTTCCAATGCAGTGTACACAAGCCAATCTTTATATTTTTCCTTCAGTTGTACGTTACTAACCGATGCAAGAGTACCTATTGAAAAAAGTATTAGAAATACAAAAAGACTACGCATGTAAACCAAGTTTCAAACTCTCTGATTTTACATGTTGTTTTACCTTACTCATTGCTTGCTTAGCCAATTGTCTTATTCTTTCTCTTGAAACACAATATTTTTTGCTAAGCTCATCCAAAGTCTGAGTACTTTCAGATAAATATCTGCTAATGAAAATGTCTCTTGATCTTTCATTAAGACTTGCCAGCGCATTGCTTAAAATTGTTTCTTTTAATGCCTTTTCTTCATGATTCTGGTAAGCTACTTCTTGACTAACTAAATTACACGGAATCATATCTTGTAACTCCTTTTTAGAGTCATCACCTATTTTTATACAATTATTTAACGACTGATCCTTACAAGCCAGACGATAGCTCATCTGTACAACATCTTCTTCAGATACAGAAAGCTCATTTGATATTGCTTTTATTTCTTCTTTACTCAAAGTTTCTCTGTTTGTGTATTGTAAAATTCTTTTTTTTATTTTACGTAAACTAAAAAACAATCTCTTTTGTGCTTGCGTTGTACCTATTTTTACAAGTGACCAAGATTTTAATATAAAGTCTTTCATTGAAGCTTCAATCCACCATACTGCATAAGTTGAAAAACGAAACCCTAAATCGGGATTAAACTTTTTCACTGCATGCATTAAACCCATATTTCCTTCCATGACTAGATCCATCAACAATAGCCCGTAATTCTTAAATTTCATTGCAATTTTTACTACCAAATTCAAATGGCTAGTAATCAACCTGTGAGCAGAAGAAATATCCTGGTATTCTTGCCAATTTTTTGCTAATCGCACTTCCTCTTCTTGGGAAAGCATAGGAAATTTTCGCACTTCAGCAATATATTGCATGAGATTAGTGCTACTATTAACAGATAAATTCGCTACTGAGGTCAACATAATAACTTAAATTAAAACTCCATGTATATAATATATTGATTTTTAGTGAAAAATTCAAGCTTTAATTAAAAAAAGCATAACTTTATATCTAATTAAGATCTTAGCAACAGCTACCTAAATGTATCATTAAAATTGCTAGCGTGTAACTATAAAAACTACATTAAATAAATAATGTGTTATTCCAGTGCTCAAACACTGGAATTCACATTTCTTTTTTCTAGATCCCAGTGTCATGCTACTTGAATGACAAGAAAAACCCACTGGGATAATAAGACAAAGATAGACTAGAAATTAAACGCTAGTCCAGCTTCTGCACCAACAGTGCTGTAAACAACATTTTTGATAGCAGTATCACCCTTAGCTGCCTTATCAAAACTAGCACCATAAGAACCGAAGTAACGAGCTCCAGCAAAGAGTTTGATTTCTGGAGTTACATCATAGCTAACACCAGCTTTTGCTTGATAAGCAAAACCAAATCCTTTTTGATCTTTAACTGCATCAGCTTTTGAAGGATTGCTGATATATGCTGCACCAACACCAACACCAACGTATGGAGTGATAGGCATATCTTCAATCGCTATATCGTAATAAACGTTAACCAATCCTGAAAATGCTGTTAAACTGTCTGCAACATTTGTTTCAGAAGTATTTACTACAGCTGTATCTTTAGCTAATTGTGAGTAAAGCCCTTCAACATCAACTCTAATGTCATCCATTTTATAACCAAATGCACCACCACCAGCTATAAAAGATCTTGTTAAGGGACTATCCTTTTCTTTACCTGTTGCATTTGTAATACCATCAACTTTTGTATAAAAAGGTAAAATTTCACCGTTGTATTGTAAACGAACGTAGTAGCTAGTTTCTTCATCACTTATTGGACCAATAGGGTCTGATGAAAAAGCAGAGTTTGATAGGCTTAGCAACGTCACTAAAGCAGCTGCCGAAAAAAACTTTTTATAATGCATAATTGCCCTCGTTAAAAAAATTAAAATTCCACTTTAGCAGTCTAAATAATAACTAAAGTTAAGTCAAGTGCTAACTTAATAACACAAAACCTTCTGTATCTTAACTAACTTTTAGGAAAATACAAAGATTTTATTAATTAATAAATAGAGTTACTCTACTTTTTTTACTCTTGATCTTCTGACACCTATTTCACTAATGTCTTTTTATCTTCTGATCTGCATTCATCATTGTGAATTGCTGCATATTCATGCAGTAATATGAATGTACTTCATGGAAGTACTAGTATAAAAGGAAAACACTTAGTTACTGCATTAAGGCAAACTTCAGTAGTAAATTTAAAAAGGAAGTTTAAATCCAGGTGGTAACCCCATCATACCTGCAAGATCAGAGGTTGCATTTGCCATATCTTCTTCTGCTTTTTTAATGGCATCATTAAACGCTGCTGTCACTAAATCTTCTACTATGTCTTTTTCTTCATTTCTCATAAGCTCTAAGTCTATGTTTACCTTTTTAGCTTTATAGCCACCTATTTTTATAACTTCCACTAATACAGAAACTTTGCCACCACCAGAAATACCTTGAAACTCTTTTCCAATATATTTTTCTTGGGCTTCCGCAAGCTTTTTTTGCATTTCTTGCGCTTGCTTCATTATTTGACTGAAATCCACAACCTACTCCTTATTCTCTATATTAACTACCTTTGCACCTTTAAACGTATTTAATATATCCTTAACTACAGGTGCATAATTTAAATTACTCACTTCCCTATTCATATAACTCGTATCAACTATAATAACCCACTCCTGATTAGTAGCTTGATTTAAGTAACTTTTCAAGTCATTACAAAAATTACTGTTCAAGTTAGATACAGCTTTTAATTTTAAATACCCAAATTTACAATCTATTAATTTTAGATTACTACACAGTTGTTTGTAAAGATAAATTTGGTTACTCCGCCTTAATAGTTGCAAAATCTTATCAAAATCGTAATTTTGTTGTTTATTTTTCACATGGATCCCAGTGTCGCGCACTGGGATGACAGAGTGGGGTTTTTCCACATATTTTTTTGGATCCGAGTAGTCAGCTACTTGGACGACAGAGGGGGAAGGTGCAACAGGTCTGCCCTGTCTATTTCCTTGCTCTACATTCTGTGAAAGAATTTTTTTGATCACCTGTTCCGGAGAAGGCAAATCAGAAAGATAACAAAGGCTAATTAATATCATTTCAGCGGCAATTTCATTGCATGTTGAAACCTTTATATCTTGAATACCCTTAAGCAGCACCTTCCACAATCTCGAAAAAAATATTAAAGACTTTTTTGCACTCAAATCTTTTACTCTGCTCTTCTCATATTCTGTATCAATCTCTTTTGTAATTAAAAAACGGCATATTAACTGGATTGTTTGCAGTAGATCTTCAAAAATATTGAGCGGATTTGCTGTTTTTACCACATTGTCGAATACTAACAAAGCCTTCTGTAAATCACTGTCTAATACTGCTTCCAGTAGATCAAATATAACGTTTCTATCTACTAGACCAAGTATGTCTGTAACACTTTGAGTGGATATTGTACCATCTTTGCTATATAGCACTGCTTGATTCATCAAAAATAAAGCGTTACGCATTGAATTGCTACAGTGGTGCGCAATTAATTCCGATGCTTCTTTTTCAATAAAATAATTTTCTTTTTGTGCAATATCATTTAAACGCTCCATTATCTTAGCTGAAGGAATGTTATGTAAGTCAAACCTTTGACAACGTGCAATAACAGTTATTGGTATCTTTTTTATTTCTGTAGTTGCTAGAATAAACTTTACGCTAGATGGTGGTTCTTCTAGAGTTTTAAGTAATGCATTAAATGCATTACTGGATAACATGTGTACTTCATCTATAATGTAAACTTTAAATTTAGAACTTATTGGTAAATAGCAAATATCTCCCAAGATCGCTCTAACATCCTCAACACTAGTGTGACTTGCCGCATCGATTTCAACTACATCTGGATGGCTTGAATTTTTTATTGCCAGACAACTTGTACATGATCCACAAGGTTCAAAAGTTGGCCCCAATGAGCAATTCAAACATAAAGCTATTATTCTTGCAGTGGTGGTTTTACCAATTCCACTGCTACCAGAAAGCAGTATAGATTGTGGAATTTTGTTGAGAGTAAAAGCATTTTCTAGTATACGCACCAATATATCTTGACCTACTAAATCTTTAAAGCTACTAGGACGATATTTTAATGCTATGTTCATAGCCTAGAATAAAACAAATAGTACAAATAGGTATGCAACCCAAAAAGATTCTGATATGGTTGCTTCATTTCTGACCTGACCAGGTTACAGAATTTTTGCCTGCATACCTTATAAAAGGTTATACTTTTTTTTTTTTTTAGCAAGGTATATTCTATATTAGTCTTATAATTTATATGTTAGACCTTTTGCAACATTACTTTGGAGTAAACAGCTGTTACCTAAAATACTCTTCTTCTGTCATCAGAGTAGCTGACACTGGGATGGCTTTGTTGCATCACACTTTATGAGATGGTGATTTATGGTAAATTCATGTAACTATCTCAAATTTATCCACACCAATATCAGTAAATTTATTAAGCAAATAGCATTTAGTTCTTTTTCTCGATTTATCTCAGATTTATTCCTAAAACTAAATCCGAATATTTGCTTTAATCTTGAGAAAAACCCTTTAATATAAGATCTTTTCCCATAATTTACTTCTTTTTCCATTCTTTCATGCCATCTTCACCGTATAATTTTATTAACCTAATAGCAGCATTCCTGTCAGACATATAATCTATTTTTGAATGTTCTGCTGCATCCTTTTTTGGTAGAACTTTTGTTTTTATATCGTATTTCTTACACAATTTATAAAGTTTTTGCCTATCGTATGCCCTATCTGCATATAATGCTTTTATTTTGTGCTGAAAATTAACTTCTTCAAGCAAATCGCAAGTGGTCAGAGTAGACGCCATTACTGTATCTTGCAGCTATAGCTTTTTTACTATTCACACTTAACATAACATGTAACTTTCTTACTTGCTCGTAGCTTCGGTACTTTCTATCTGCACTGTTTTCCTTACTGTGGCCAGGAGTGTTACTGTAAATTTGTGCTATCTATGATAATTTCAATATTTTCCATGTTGCTTTTATCAATCCTGCAATCATTTATCTTAATATTAAGTTTTTTTTGATGCTTGTGAATAGCTGCAAATTTTTTCCTATTTGTTGCAGATATCCTTTTATAAACCCGACTGTTTGTCTTAAACCAATTCTAAAGAAACTGACGATTATATGCACTAAAATCACAACTTTATCACTATAAATATAGTTGCCGCCCTGCATTTTTGGACTATTTTCATACCAATTTTCGATAGCTTCATCGATGTAACGAAAAATATTCCCCCTTTTTTCAAGGAATTTGTTATATTCGTTTTGGTTACTGACTTTCATTTTCTGTGGCATATTTTTTCTTCAACAGTTAAAAAGCCCACTGGGATCCAACTAAGTTACTTTACAACGTTTTTCGCACAAAAGGACTGGATTCTAGCGTCACGCGCTAGAATGACATCAACTTTTGAATTCCAGTTATGCAAGAAATCTATTCATTTGAAACTTGTTTGAGAAACGTAGCTATAAAAACCGCAGGTACCAGTTGGTTTTTATTAGCTAAAGTAAAGGTCAAATATCTGGAATTCTGGACATAAAATCCCCCTGTAAAAAAGATTAGAAAAAAATGCAGCGCACACATGACAGAAATTAAGTATACACTGAAGAGGATACGCTACATTTTTTATGAGTTTAATAAAAAAGGTCTGCAGACGGAGATAGATTTTTGAGCTCAATAAATATCTCTAATTGTAATTATAATTGGATTCAAAATACGCGGAAGTAATTTTTTTAGCTATAAAATAATTCTGTCTTGTAAAAGTTTAACAAGAGAACCAAAAAGTTAGTGTCATAAATATTTTTATCAAAAACTATTTTAAAAAAATTTAAATAGAGTTGAAAAATTTTAAAGATGAGATACCCTACCTGAAATGCAATCCCTGTAAAATAAAGAAATATGAAAGGTGAAATAAACACTGCAGCAAATTTTCAAGCAGAAGACCTTGAGTCTAAAAATGCTACAGATCTTGATTGTTTAGCTAACTCTCTAAATTCTTTGAATGCAAAGAGTGCTGAGATTAAAGATAAAAAGAACGATGTGCCTTTTTCCAGTAGAAGAAGCAGCTCGCATGTTTTAGAACTTTTTTCTAGTGAAAATGTTGAGATTAACATTCCAGATGAAACACCTTGTGCCACTCGGAGTGAATCAGGTATAGCTGAACTGTTTAGAGGTATAGCTGGGTTGTTTAAAGGCAGGGGTAGTATGAACATAAACCTTTATCAATCTAAAGTGAAACGTAGCTCTGCAATTGATTACAGTACTACAGAAAGTATAGGGTCACGGCTATTAAATATCTGTGAAGGAGAAGAAGAAGATATCTATTTTGACCAAGAGATTGATTCTCTATATAAAGAGGGCTGTTTGTATGATGCCTTATTGTTGCAAGATAAGAAAAATCAGGACACACCTTTACATTTGGCCATAAAAAAAAATCGTGCTGATTTTGTAAAAAAGCTTTTGTCTATTCTTAAGGAACCATACTGTTCGAATGAGTTTTACAAGCACAAATATTTTGAACGTAAGCAAGAGAATGAAAAGCCGCTTTCTAAAGTTATTAATACTAAGAACAAAGACGAAAAAGATGTAATTACTCTGGCTATTGAAGGTAATAATTCAAAATGCGTTTCAGTTCTTTTCGACTACTTAACTCGTGAACATATTAACAGAAGGAAAGATGTTGAAAGTGAGTACACACCTCTACACGAAGCTGTGCTTCTTGGCAAGAATGAAGTAATCAAAGAGCTTCTAAAATCAAGAGATATAGATACTGAATTTATGGATAAGGAATCTTACAAAGCATATAATTATGCTAATAACAAAGAGGCAATAGAATTGTTTATTAAGCACTATAGTAGTAAAATTAGTGAGTTGCGTATAAAATTAGAAGATAATAATAAAAAACTAGCGCGAATTAAGTGCGTCCTAAACAAAACAAAACTTACTTGCGTATGCTTAGCAGCCTTCGGCTCTTGTTTTAGAATGTATAAAAATTCTCATGACATAATAAATGAAGAAGTGAGTGAAGATATGTTATATTATTCTCTTGAATTGCTCTCCAACACTACAGGTCTAATATTATTTTTTAATTATTTGATCGATACAATACTTTCCAAGTATGAAGAAAAAAATTCTAGTTTGAATAAAGAATCGGACAGTTATGTGGAAGAAAGAAATATGTTGAAAAATAAATTACGTCATTTTCAAAAAAGAAGTACCGTAGTAACTACGCAAATGTGTGAGATAATTTCAGTTATACCTGAATCAGAGTTAGGTTACAGTAGATTGTGATTACATTAATTTTTTCAAGACAGTTCTAAAAAAAAGTGGGAAATCTTTTTCATAGCCAATCAAACTAAGCTTTCTTTACGAAAGGTTTGATGTTATCATTTTATAAACTATATCCTGAATTTGTTAAATGAACATTAATATAAAGAATTTAGTTCATGCTTTTTCTAAATTGCCAAGTTTAGGTCCATCATCATCACGAAGGTTAGTTATACATTTGCTCCAAAATAAAGAGAAAGTCATGCTACCGCTTGCATCTTTGATTAGAGAGCTAGCGGATCTTATAATAGAGTGCAAAATTTGTGGAAACCTAGATACTAAATCGCCGTGTTCTATTTGTACTAACCCAAAGCGTGACACTAAGTTAATGTGTGTAGTAGAAGAATTGGGTGATCTATGGGCATTTGAAAAAGGGAATATATATTCAGGTATGTATCATGTTTTGGGTGGAAGGCTATCAGCAATAAATGGCATAGGTCCAAAAGAACTGAATCTTGATAACATTCCCAAAAAAGTTACAGAATTTAAAATTGAAGAGGTCATTATTGCAATCAATCCGACATTAGAAGGCCAAGTTACTGCGCAATATATAATTGAATTGCTAAAGAATTCGAATGTAAAAATATCGCGCCTTGCTTGTGGTATACCGATAGGTGGAGAAATTGACTACCTAGATGAAGGGACTCTGAAGATAGCGCTTACGTCAAGACAAGAGTATGAGTTAAATATAAAGTAAGGTATGTGCTTAAAAAAACTTACATCGCTAATAACCTTCAGAAAAAAAGAAGAGAAACAATTGCCTAAGGTAATAAATTGGGAAGGTGATTGCTTGGGTTATAAGCAAATTGCAAGTAAATTTAGTTCTATAATCAAGACAATCGATAAGTCTTTTTCAATCGTATCCTTAGAAGGATATGATAAGTGGGGTAAGACATTTTTCTTGAAAGAATGGGTAAAGGATCTAGAGCAGCAAAATGAAATTGCAGCTTATTACAGCGCATGGGATATTAGTGCGCTAGATCAACCATTGCCTTCTTTTTTGCATTTCTTGTTTGAGGATCTATTCGCATCATACAAAGTAAAAAGGAGTGTTATACAGCAGTTCAAAAACATAAACCAAGAACTATTTTCTCTCAATACATTAGGAAAGCTGATCAGTAAATCTCCACTTGCTATGCTTTCAGTATTTCTCGATGCTGCAAAAGAGGCTGATAAGAAAGACATTGGTTTTGTCTTGGGTGAATTAAATCTTCTCCAAAGGAGAAAAGAGAACATTAGAGACTTTAAGATACAACTAGCAGATGTGGTTAATAAAATCAGGAAAGACAAAAACATTTATATAATGGTCGATGATCTTGATATATGTCGCCCTAAATTCATTGTCGATTTTTTAGAATCCATAAAGTACATGCTTGATGTCGAGGGACTGGTTTTCATTATCTCTGTTAGCCAAGATAAGAGTAATGTGCAAAGAGCAATTAGCACAATACTTGGACCAAATTTTAGCCTAAAATCTTTTACTGATCTCTCTTTGCATTTGCCAAAACAGCCAACAGAGCAGTTTATAAGAAAACTGTTTGAAAGTTCTGAATTACCGAAAAAATCAAAGAGCTTAATTATAGATAGCTTTATATTTTATGCAGAAAGCTTCTCATTATCACTGCAGGCAATACAATACTGTATAAGGAGAATAAAGCTATGTTTTTTGAACCATGCAAAAGAAGAATTACTTGATCCGAATTTGTTTACATTTTTAGTAATACTACAGTCAGTAAACACTGATTTGTACGAGGAATTATATTCATCACCTCAGAAAGTACTGGAGAAGATTGAGAGTGATTTAATGCCAAATGGTCAAGAAGAATGGAAAAAGCTTAAAATCTCTCTTGAGACTACTTTTAAAAAAAAAGAATCAAAGACTAACAAATCTTTGAAGCAAATAAGAGATATTATATTCTAGCACTTTCTTCTTAATTTGCATGACACAATGGTTGTACTTATTCCAGTTTAGCATCGGACAGATATAAAACCTGTCAAACCAGAAAGAAACTCCTATTTTCTACTTTTTTGAATATAATTTTACGGAGAAGCGCTTCTGCAGTTATAGCCGAATAGGCAATGGTGCCTTAGTGCCCGTAGGTTAGCATGGTTTTGGAAGGAACGATCAAACCACTGATGGAGTCTTTGAGACTACCTCGATTAGAAGAGCGTATAATTCAACCGTTCCAAGCTGAAGTGCTTTTCAACTATTATATGATGGAGGTTAGAAATGGCAAAAACAAAAAGTAAATTAGAGGTAATGAACCCTGATGCGGCAGGAATAGATATTGGTTCATCTGTGCATTATGTATGTGTACCAGAAGGAAGAGATAAACAGAATATACAAAAATTCTGCTGCTTCACAGAAGATCTTTATAACTTAGCAAAGTGGTTAAAGAGGTGCAAAGTTACTACAATAGCCATGGAATCAACAGGAGTGTATTGGATCCCTTTGTTTCAAGTACTTGAATCATATGGATTTGAAGTAAAATTAGTAAACGCAAAATATGTTAAGAATGTGCCTGGAAGAAAATCTGATGTTCAGGATTGCCAGTGGTTACAACAACTGCATAGCTATGGACTGCTTCAAGGGTCATTTAGACCAGATAATCAAATTTGTGTATTACGCAGCTACGCTAGACAACGAGATAACCTAATAAAAAGTGCAGCAGCACACATTCAACGTATGCAAAAAGCGTTAATTCAAATGAACATTCAATTGCATAAGGTGATAAGCGATATAACAGGAGTTACTGGCATACAAATTATTAAAGCAATACTTGAAGGTGAAAGAAATCCAGAAAAATTAGCTGAATTAAGAGATGGACGAATAAAAAATGATAAATCTACCATTGCAAAAGCATTAGCAGGAGACTATAGAGAGGAACACCTGTTTACACTAAAACAAGAGTTTGAGCTATACAATATTTATCAGGAAAAAATAGCAGAATGTGATAGAAGTATTGAAGGATATTATAAAACATTTGAGACAAAGTCAGGTGGGAACAAGCTATGTAATAAAATAAAGCGTAAGTCTACAAAACATAGGCCAAACTTTGCTATACACGAAGAACTGCATAGAATTACAGGTAGGGATTTCACAAAAGTTCCAGGACTTGATGTAGTAACCATACAAACAATAATTTCAGAAACTGGCATAAACCCTAATAGATGGCGGACAGAAAAACACTTTTCATCGTGGTTAGGGCTCAGCCCTGCCAATAAAATTACAGGAGAAAAAGTGTTTAGCACAAGAACGCGTAAAGTCATTAATCGTGCTGCAAATGCATTTCGAATAGCTGCTCACTGTGTATCAAGAAGCAACAGCGGAATAGGTGCGTACTGTAGAAGAATAAAGAGACGACTAGGTGCACCAAAAGCAATCACGGCTACCGCAAGAAAACTAGCATGCATTTTTTATAGTATGCTAAAGTATGGGCAAGAGTATGTTGAAAAAGGAATGAACTATTATGAAACACGTTACAAAGAGAGAGTTAAAAAAAACTTGATCAAAAAAGCACAGGAATTTGGCTACATCTTAGTTCAAAAAGATGAACTGGTTGAGGGAGTTTCTTAGAAGCATTGGAACCATAAGTTGGCCCACATAAATTTTAGCATGTGTGACCTTGAAAGATCGCAGTGCAATACTTAAATTATTAGAGTAGTAGGCTAATAATGGAGCTCAAAATGCACAACATACAAGAAACTGAAAGTTTAAAATTTGACGCTGAAGTAGGCAAAGTACTAAATATAGTAATTCATTCACTTTATACCAATAAGGATATTTTCTTGCGTGAGTTAATATCAAATGCATCAGATGCATGTGATAAATTGCGCTATGAATCACAATTAAATGCTGATTTATTAGATTCAAGTGATGAGTTGAAGATTACTATTAGCTCCAGTAAAGATAAGAATGAGCTGTATATAACCGACAATGGAATTGGCATGAACAGGCAAGATTTAATAGATAATCTTGGCACGATTGCAAGTTCTGGTACGCAAAAATTCTTGGATGCAATTAAGAATAATAAAGATTCGAGCCAAGCTGTAGAGCTGATTGGAAAGTTTGGTGTTGGTTTTTATTCAAGCTTCATGGTTGCTTCAGAAGTTATAGTAGAATCAAGGAAAGCCGGAGAAGAAGAGTCTTGGGTGTGGAAATCTAAAGGAGATGGAGAGTATTCAATCAGCAAATTAGATGGTCAAATCTCTCGTGGCACAAAAATTACGCTCATCATGCGTCCTGAAGAAAGCGAATTTTTAGACAAATTCCGTATTGAAAACATCGTTACTACTTACTCTGACCACATAAATTTTCCCGTTGAGTTTGTAAATGAAGAAGGAAAAAGTGAAAAATTAAATAGCAAAGCTGCAATTTGGACTAAGCCAAAAAATGACGTTACTCCAGAAGAGCACAACGACTTCTTCCGTGGTGTTGCACATGTGGGCGGTGAGCCTTGGATGATATTTCATAATAAAAATGAAGGTGCAATAGAGTATACGAACTTGCTTTATGTTCCTTCTATCAAGCCTTTTGATTTATTTCATCCAGATAGACGCTGCTCTGTAAAATTGTATGTAAATAAAGTGTTTATCACTGAAGATAATGTGCAGATTATACCGCAGTACTTGCGTTTTTTGAAAGGTGTGGTTGATTCACCGGATTTGCCTCTCAATATCAGCAGAGAAACACTGCAAAATAATCGTGTAGTTGAGCAGATTAGGAAATCTTTAACTAAGCGCATAATATCAGAGCTCGGCAAAAAAGCAAAAGAGAATTTAGAGGAATATACAAAATTCTGGGGCAATTTTGGTGCGGTGTTAAAAGAAGGTCTTTGCGAAGCTATGCCAACTGATGAAAGAGAAGCATTGCTTTCCATTTGCAGATTTCATAGCACCAGTGATGGTAAGCTAGTTAGCATTGATGATTATATAAGCAGAATGAAGCCTGAACAGGAACATATCTACTATCTCACAGGTAATAGTCTCGATTCAGTGAAAAACAGTCCACAACTTGAAGGATTTGTCAGTAAGGGATTGGAGGTGCTTCTATTTGTTGATCCAGTTGATGATTTCTGGACTAGCGTGATTCATGAATATAAAGATCAAAAATTTAAGTCTGTAACTCGTGCAGATGTTGATTTAGAAAAATTCTCTTCAGAAGAAGGTAAGAAAGATGAAGAAAATAAATCAGATGAAAACAAAAGCGAAGAAAACGCGGATTCTATACTCGAATACTTCACCAAGGTTCTTGGAAGCTTAGTAAAAAGTGTAAAGATCTCTAAGAAATTAACCGACAGTCCTGTGTGTCTAGCAGTTGATGAAGGAACTATGGATCTCCGTATGGAGCGTTTTTTACGTGAACAGAAGCAGCTAAATTACCGCACGCCAAAAGTACTTGAAATTAACATTAAGCATCCTTTGATAAGAAACATAATGGAATCTCACGCTGAAAATGGTGAAAATCCAACACTTGGAGATATGATTTACTTATTGTTCTATCAAGCTTGTATAGTGGAAGGTGAAGAGATGGAAGACGTAAGTCTATTTGCTAAAAGGCTCAATAACTTGCTTGGCAAAATTTCTATTTAATGCTATACTTAGTTTAGCTAATAATTAGGGGGTAAAACATGGGGTGGAATTTACTTGGTGGGCTCATGCCGCCAGCAGTAGATACTGCAGAAGAAAGGGAGCGTCGCCATTCCAGAGATTCAGGTGCTGAAGAAGAATTTGAAGTTTTAGAACAAGAAGAAATTAAGGAGCACCGTCATTCTGGAGATTCAGGCAATTGTTCAGAGGTTGAGGAAGGACAAAATACTAACAGAGCAATTGAATTGGAATTTCAGCTAACACAATCTTTGCTAAGTCAAGTAAAGGCAGGTGAGAATAATAGGAATGCAAATTCTGGCAAGCAAGCACAACTTGATTTGGAAAGAATGGATTTTGTAATTAATGGGCAAACAATAAGCAAAGCGTATGTTCACGAGTCATATTGCCAGCACAATCACTTAATTTCGAGTGAAAATGCAAATTACCGCCTGTTTGCTAAGCAAGTTTTCACAGAAATGTTTAAATATGCTAAGGCAGAAACTCCAAATGACAATATATTAGAAGAGTTAATTACTAATTGCAATCAGGCTGGGTATGATGGCTCTTTGTTAATGCAGCTCTCTCCTATATTCTCTAAGCATAAACTAAGCTTGCCTCATGCCAACGATAGAAAGATAAGTATTGTATATAATAGCCAAGGTTCTCTCAATATTCAGTATTGTCCAAGTATGCCTGTTAGAGAACTTGATACGAATAAAGAAATATGCAGGGTTGATGCTATTTTAGAGTTCACCCTTAAGTTTCGAGATAGTAAGGTAGAGTATGAAAACGGCAAAGTAACACTTGCTATTCCTGAACAATTAGAGAATTACAAAGTTGATGGCAAAAGTTTGTTAGATGAAATAAATAGGCATTTCGAAGATGAGGATAATAGAATTACAGAGACTCTTGAGAAAAATATGAATGAAGGACCTAAGTCATTTGCTGCTGAAGACTTGTCTATTACTGAGAGTTCATCTGATAGTAGTGAAGTAGCAAACAAAGTAGTTACTGATCCAGGCATTTTAGGTAATGTTGCGAATGTATTGGTAGGTGTTGCAGAAGTTACAGCAGTTGTAGCAACAGAGTTATTTTGGCCTCAAGATCAGGTTAATATAGAACCAAGGCATAATGAAGAAGAATTTACCATTACCCCTAAAAATTTAACCTTTGATGGATTAATAGACGTTATAAATAAAGCAAAAAATTATGGTGATTATGCAGATTTAGATAAAACTATAAATAATATAGAGGAAAGCGATAGATTTATTACTGATTTGAATTGTGGTAATTTGAAGGATTTTTGCTCTCAACAGCTTAATTTGACTGATCATACGCACAATGTGCTGTTGAATAATAGTTATGATGAAACAAATGGTTATTATAATTATTCAGTAAAAGAGCTTTCACTACTAGCCATTGCAGCTAATGATACGCTTGTGGAAAGATATGCAGAAACGCATAAAAGTATATTATTTACGCAAGATGAAGAGCTCGATAGGCTACTTATTGGTGTTGGTGGACAATGCTATATTAAGTTTTTATTAGAGCATTTGGATAAGCCGAATCATACTATGTTTTTGGATGGTATATGTAAAAAACTTGAAAGGGCATCTTTTGTTGGTAATCAAAAATGCGTAGAAGTGATACTAAATAGGTTTAAGAATACTGAGGCTGAAGGTAGAATTATTTTTTCATCTAAACTTTTGCACTATGCTATACACTTAGCTCCTGAAAGTAAAGCGGCAGAGGTAATTGTTAATCGTAAAGTTGTTGATATTAATAGTATAGATAATTCTGGAATTGCACCTTTGCATTATGCTGTAGCACGTGATAATTTTAAACTAATAAGCTTACTTATTGAAAATGGTGCTAATGTTGATGTTCAAGATGAGAGGCATGGCAGAACAGCTTTACATTGGGCTGCTTACCATGATAAATTTGAAATAGTAAAATTACTTGTAAACAAGGGAGCTGATTGGAACATTAAAGATAGAGATGGCAAAACAGCTTTAGATCTGGTAGGAACGAAAAGTTTATATTTGGTAAGGGAAGAAAACAGGGAAAAATCTTCTAGTGAATCAAAAATCACAAAATTTCTTGAAGGTTTAGATGATAAAACACCTTTGCATTTAAATATTAAAAAAGATCCAGAATTCAAAAATATTGATAATCAACGGCCACAAAGAAGTATTGTTGATAAAGGAGAAAACATTATGAATAATGAAAAGGCTTCAATAGAAGAAGCTATGGATAACAATTATAGGAGAGGTAAAATGCCTGGAAATGAAAAAATTATAGGAGAAAAATTGTCTAATGCTGTCGATAGAATCAATCTTACTGGTTTGATACATTTATTAAAGAAATTAGAAGTCAGCACATATGAACCTACTGTACAGAAGCTCTTGGACCAAGCAAATGACAAAATTACAAATTTGGAAGAGGGTGAGCAAAAAGAGGCTCTTGAACAAATAATACTATTTCTTGAAAATCAGCTCAAGCACACTGCTGCTACATTACCAGTAGACAACAATGTAGAAGCTGCTGCAAGTAGCCAAGAAGCTCCTTTGGTAGAGTCTAAAGAAAGCTCACTATCGCTGAGTTCTGAAGATGATGATTTTTCTAAACTTGAAAGTGACGATTCTCCTAGAATTTCTTCAGATTCTCCTTCGTTTGATATTATTTCTGAAACAGAAGTACCTGAAACTGCAGCAGAAATGCCTTCAATGGTCACTGAGGGAAAGTCTGATGATCTAAATGACGAAAAAGATGATCAGCAAAATCTTACAATACCTACAGCTGTAGATCAGGGTACATCGCCTATTCCCGAAAGTCAATGTGGTACTGCACACAATGAAGAAGATTTTACTGTTCTACCTCAATCATCATCATTAGGTTTTGCAAATGAAAGTGTTAATACCGTAATATCAATTGATAATAACAGAAAAGAGCAAACTTCTAATAAACCCGCCAAGCATGTAGAACAAGTTGCTAACGAAAATACACAACCAAAATCAGTAGCTAATAAGCAAGCTAGTAATAGCAACAAAATTTACACAAAAGAGAATAGCGTTAAATGGCCTACTGTGGCTACATGGATGTTTGCAGTAACTGGAGTACTTTCATTAGCTGCTGCACCAGTTGCATATTTTGCTCTCGGTACTAGTCTGCTGGTAGCAGGAGTAGCGGCAGGCATTGGAGCTTTCTGTATAGTTGCTGCTATAGCTGTACATTATTATAATAAGGCACCTTCAGGTCCACTTAAAGGACCAGATGTTGAGGAGGTTGTTCGTAATGCTGCTGTAGAAGCAAGTTAAGAAATAGTAGTCTATCATTTAATAATTTATTATAATTATATTGATTGTTAATAGATAAAAACTTGGTGGACTACGAAGAGATGCTTGCTAAGTTGACAAAATTGCCATTTAATGCTACACTTAGCTTAGCTACTAATTAAGAGGAAAAACATGTTAGGTTCAGATTTTGTATCACAGGAATCAAACAAAATTTTAAAGAAATCAGATTCTAGGGATTCGGGAACTGAAGAAGGGTTTGAAATTTTAGAACGAGAGGAAAAAGAGCGCCGTCGTTCTGAGGATTCAGGTAATGAAAGTCAAGAGGAATCTGGCGTTAATAATTCTGATACTAAATCTAGTGCAGTAACTACGTTAGAATTTCAGCTAACGCAATCTCTGCTGGGTCAAGTAAAGGCAAATGAGAATAATGAAGATGTAAAGTCTGGTAACACAGCTTATCAAGACCTATATAGAACGGATTTTTTTGTAATCAATGATCGCACTATAGATAATAGTTTCATTAAAGGGTTATATGATAAATATAATGAGGGAGATGATAAAGGTCTGTTTGCAAAGTATGTTTTTACGGAAATTTTTAAACATGCTAAAGCAGAAGTTCCAAATGACTATATACTGGAAGAGTTAATTACTAGTTGCAATCAGGCTGGGTATGATGGCTCTTTGTTAATGCAGCTCTCTCCTATATTCTTTAAGCATAAACTAATCTTGCCTCATGTCAATGATAGAAAGATAAGTATTGTATATAATAGCCAAGGTTCTCTCAATGTTCAGTATTGTCCAAGTATGCCTGTCAGGGAACTTAATACAGATAGGGAAATATGCAGGGTTGATGCTATTTTAGAGTTCACACTTAAATTTCATAACGGTGAAGTAGAGTATGAAAATGGTAAAGTAACACTTATCATTCCTGAGAAATTAAAAGCTGGTAGGGAAAGTTTACTAGACGATATTAATGAACGTTTCACAGATTATGATAATGATGGATTTATTCGTTTACACGTTGCAGCACAAAAAGGTGATGTTGAGCTTGGCAGGCGTTTACTAGAATGTGGTGCAAATATTGAGATTAAATCAAAAACAAAAGTAGGTGGTGACACTGCACTTCATTTAGCTGCCAAGAGTGGTCATAAAGATTTTGTGAAGCTTTTTACTTGATAATGACGCAAATGTTAATTCAGTAAGCAGTACAGGCAGCAGAGTAACTCCTTTACATGAAGCAGCATATAAAGAACATTCAGATGTTGCAGAATTGCTAATAAAGCGTGGTGCAACAGTTGATGCTAAAGATCGGCATAACTTTACTCCTTTGATGTATGCTTCTGCAGAAGGTAATTTGGAGATGGTGAGATTACTTTTACAAAACAATGCAGATCTTTATTTACAGAATAATAATGATGAAACTGCACTGCACTTAGCTGCTGATAATGGCCATCCTGATATAGTTGCTATTTTAATAAGTGCAGCAGAAGATAAAAAAAGGTATGTTAATATGCAAAGCAATAATATTGGTACTGCGTTGCATGTTATAGCTTATAATCGAGAAATAAATGAAGAGCATAAAAAATCTGCAAAATTGCTACTAGACAATGGTGCAAGCCCGTATTTAGAAAATAATCCAATTATTAATACACCATTAGATACTCTTTTGAAAGGAAGCTCTTTAGATATGGCAAAAAAACGAGGAAATAAGGGATTTTTGGAACTTATGGAATCTTGGGGTCATTCAGCAACCGTACCAAGCAATTCAAAGAATGATCCACAAAACACAAAAAAGTATGTCGTAGCTGCTTCTGCGCTTGCAATGACTGGTATTGCCTTAGGAGCAGCAGTTGCAGTTTACTTGGAAATGTTAGCAATAGGAATAGCAGTTGCAGTTTGTTGTCTTATTGCAGCTACAATTACGTACTGCTATAGGCCTAAAAGCTTAGTTGAGGATAATCAGGTCAAAAAGGTTATGCAGACAGAAGAATGTCAGTCTAAGTAATAAATATAGTAGTCTATCATTTAATAATTTATTATAATTATATTGGTTGTTAATAGATAAAAACTTGGTAGACTACGAAGAAATATTCTTAAATAAAATCAAAGATATAAAAGAAGAAGGGCGCTATCGTGAATTTACGCATTTTGCGTCATTACCTGGCAAACTTCCCTATATTATGGATTATGAAAGAAATAGAGAGGTTATTGTCTGGTGCAGTAATAATTATCTGGGAATGTCACAAAACGATAGTGTCATTGCTGCTATTCAAAATTCATCTGTTGGTGCTGGAGGAACAAGAAATATATCCGGTACGACAAAGGAAGTTGTTGAACTCGAGAAGTCTTTAGCTGATCTGCACCAAAAAGAAGCTGCTTTAACTTTTGCTTGTGGCTATCTTGCCAACCAAACTACACTTAGTACTTTATCGTCTGTTATTCCGGGCGTGGTAATTTTTTCAGATGAGAAAAACCATTCTTCAATGATAGAAGGTATAAAATCAGGAAAAAGACCGAAGCATATATTTAGGCATAATGATGTTGATCACTTAGAGCAGTTGCTAAAGTCTATAGATATAAAAACGCCGAAAATAATAGCACTTGAATCTGTATACTCAATGGATGGTGATGTAGCACCGCTTGAAGCGATATGTGATCTAGCAGATCAGTATAATGCAATTACCTATTTGGATGAGGTACACGCAGTTGGCATGTATGGACCGCGCGGTGGCGGAATTGCAGAAAGAGAAGGTTTGATGGATAGAATAACTGTTATTCAGGGTACATTATCAAAGGCTTTTGGAGTGATGGGTGGATATATAGCGTCTTCAAAGAGCTTGGTGGATGTAATAAGAAGTTCAGCCCCAGGATTTATTTTTACTACTGCTATGTCACCCGTTTTAGCAGCAGCAGCAAAGGCAAGCGTTGAGCATTTAAAATCAAGCAATGTTGAAAGAGAGAAGCAAAAGCAGGCTGCCCAAAAAGTAAAAGACTCACTGAGAAATGCAGGAGTGGATTTTATGCAAACAGAAACTCATATAATTCCAATCATAATTGGTAACCCCGAGTTATCTAAAAAAGCGTCAAAATTATTATTTGATGAGTATGGAATATATGTACAACATATAAATTATCCAACAGTTTCAAAAGGAACTGAGCGCTTCCGTATTACTCCTACGCCTTACCATACAGATGAAATGATAGAGCATTTAACAGCATCTCTTGTGAAAGTTTTTGAGGAATTATTTATTCCTATAGCAGCTTTATCTTAATTTCATATCTCCAGCAATGATAAGCCCTTTATCCTCTATGAGCCTTCCACCGCTTTCTTGAAGAAAAAGCCTACCGAGTGAAGTTTTGTATTTGTTAATTCCAGAGTAAATTATTCCATTGTATCTTCCGGCAGCAAGGTATGCAAAACTTAGTACCGTTGAGCCAAGGGAGCGTAGATTATTATTGTTAAGTGGTAATTTATTTAACAAATTACCACTTATGTCTATTATTCCCCCTTCACGAGCTTTCATCCGCATTTTTACATGGCGAGATTTGAAATCTTCAAGAAAAGCTCCTTTCTTTTCCTCTGCCCAGAAAGTTTCTCTAAGCGCTGGAGCATCAATCACAGCTGCTACAACTCTGTTTTTATGAATGAGACAAACTGATACTGCAAAATAAACCATACAACTAAAAAGGTTTTCCTTGCCTTCTATAGGCATAATAAACCAAGTATAACCGCCGTCTTTTAGATCTTGGCCCACATCGTCTTCAAAAATAAAGTCATAGTTCTGGTTGTAGTTTTTCAAGCAATCGTATATAAGTTGCTTGGATTTTGAATAAGTTTTATTGATAAAGTCTGCTGACTTAACGCTTGAAATTTGCAATTCATTAAAATCACGTATAATCTGCTTGGAGGCACTGCGTACAGAATCAAGCATCACATTGATTCGTGGTGATGAAATGGCCATTTACTCTTTTACTCTTTCGTAATAGCTGTTATCAGGAGTATGTACTACAATTTTATCCCCTTCTTTTATAAATTGAGGCACGTTAACACGTATTCCGTTTTCCAAAATTGCAGGCTTATAAGAAGCAGTAACAGTCTGCCCTTTGATAACAGACTCTGTTTCTTTTACAGTTAGTGTAACGTGATCAGGCACATGTGCAGAAATTATTTTATCTTGATAAGTTACTACTTTAATTTTCATATTATCTTGCAAATAAGCTTTCTTTTCCCCTAATAAGTCTAAATTTATAACAATCTGCTCATAACTACTTGGATGCATAAGATTTACGATATTTCCTTCAGTAAAGAGATAAACATATTCCTCTTCATCTAAAATTGCCCTTCTGATTGTTGCATCAGAGCGAAACCTCTCATAGTACTTTGCTCCTGTTTGGATATTTTTCATTTCAGCTTGTATATATGCACCACCTTTACCAGGTTGAGTATGCATAATACTTACAACCAAAAACAATCCACCGTTATGTTCTAGTACCTGACCTGGCCTGATATCATTAGCCCTTTCTGCCATAATTACACTTTTAATTTGGTCTGATTATTATAAATAACTTTATACAAATATCAAAATTTTTATTGGCCAATGAATTCTGGCATGTTGATTACTATATACCTTTCCTTTATATTTATATGTGGAAATGTTTCTTTAGTGAAAGATAGCATAATGTTTTTTTTTGTGCTGATAACCAAAATTTCTAATATATCCCCCGAGCCAAAATTATGTACAGACTTCACATAGCCATATAATTCATTACTCTCTAGTCTTACTTCCATATTTACAAGATCATCTTGGTAAAATTCATCCTCATCATTTAATTGTGGTAGCTTATTTCTTTCTATATATAACTTTTTATTTCTTAAAAGTTCTGCTTCATTACGGGAATTCACACCGCTAATTGTTGCTATTACTAAATTATTACTGACAACAGACACCAAGCTTATTTTATAATTTTCACTTCCGCTTATTAGTTCACCATATAGGGAAATATTTTCGGGCTTTTCAGTAAAGGTTTTTATCTTAACAGCTCCTTTGATTCCATGGGGAGAAGTAATTATTCCGAGGCATATATTCATATTAATATGATAGTTAAAATCAGCTTTTTGTCTATAGCTGCTAGCTATGATGTCAGTAGCATTGACAATTTACTAAATTAACATAAAATTAATATTGTTATAATGATAGTGGGTAATGTGTGAGTTCTATCAGCAATCAAGAAAAGCAAAGTATTATAAGTGGCTTAGAAGAAATCAACTACAAGTTGCAAGGTGAATCTATAAAACTTGATGATACAAAGGAATCTATAATAGTAGCACGTCGTAAACCTGTTGTTGAAGGGGTATTAGAACATTTAAGCAACTCTTCCACTACTAACTGTAATGTTATGATCGATGCAGAAACTGGGTTTGGCAAGACTTACGATATTGGAATGTGGAGTCATGTACTAGCCCAAGCAAGATTCCATCATCTGGTTGCAGTACCAAGCAGTGACCTAGTGAATCAAGCTAAAAAAATGATGAGTAGTGCATTTACTGTAAACATTAGGACACCTAAAACTGCTGAGGAAATTAAAAATGCATTGAAGGCAACTGAACCTACAACAATTATAATAACACATGACCTGTTATTGCAGCAAGAAAATGATCGTAAATTTAAAGACCAAAATACCAAGTTGTGGATTAGTGTTGATGAAGCAGACAGTATTAACAAGCAGCAGGATTTTGAGAACATGTGCAAGCTTGATGAGGAGTATCCTACAACTTACCTCACTGCAACACCAAAGAGAAGGATTTTAAATAGATGCGGAAAAGTTATCAGCCCGACAAGATTGAGTAGACGTTGTATTGCAAACGCCATCGAAACAGCAAGTGTTATTGCAAAAACCAATAGGATAACAAATTTCAATCAAGCACTTGTAGTGAACATTGCTATATCTAGCATATCTTTAGCTATATTGTTTCCTATTATAAATAGTAATGTTGCTGCTGTAATTGGTCTCACTTCAGATTATTGGCTGTATTCTGCTTTGATTGGGCAGCTATACTATACAATTTCTATGTTTATATTTAGTATGGTAATGTTGCCAGTTTGGTGGGTGCTAACTAAAGCAACTGGAGTGGAATCAAGAGAATTGCTTTCCAGATTTCTTGCTAACGTGCGTAGCTTGTTTACTAAGGAAAAATCCAGTCCAGCTCATGAATATATTGAAGAGAGTGAAGAAATTTTTAATTACAATAAGCTTGTTGATACTGATGATTTATTAACTTCTATAAGATGGAATGTGCAAAGCCCAATAGGAGAAAGTGCTCTGATTTTAGTTGATGATGTAAATAGTATAGTTAATCTTAACTTTGCGTTGCAGGGTAAGGATAATCTAGTATATGAAGGTGGTACACGTTATGAAGTGTATAATAAATTTCAGCCTGAAGGGATGTCTTACCAAGACTATAGGCTCAAGTTACGTGAAACAAACTTTATAAACTGCGTTAAAAAGCAACATCCTAGTCTGACAGAAGCACAGATATCTGAATTAAAAGAAAAGGTGGATTTCAGCAATACCGCTCAATATTTAAAATACAGAGTAATGCATTCAATGATCGATCTTACTCTCTCATATTTAATGCTCACTTTTACCCACAATTTTGAGAGGTCATGATGTGAAGCATAACTATGCTCTCCTTAAGATTTTCATAGCCCCGCCATAGAGTCATAGCCCCTGGTAAATTATCACTTTTTCTATTCATAAATCCACCTAATTTTCCTAACCAAATAATAGCTTGTTTTATGTTTGGAGGTTCTTCTGGCAATGTAGCTACTTTATGCTCACGTATGAAAAGGGCCTTCCACTCTTCGTTGCTTAAAATTTTAGTACAGGTTTCCATGGGATTTGATAAAGCGACTTTTGTTAAATATAAAATTTTAAATGCAATAATGCTCTTTATAGCAATTAATTTCTGTAGCCTTTCCTTTGTAGTTAAACGAGAGCTTTCTATTTTACATCCTGATTTTAAAACCCTGAAATACTCCTCAATTTTCCATCTTAGCTTATACCAATTTATCCTTTCTATAGCATCTAAAGTGCTATTAACTGGTACATTAGTCAGCAAAGTCCAATCAATAGCTTCCAATCCTTCAGGAGGATTTGTTTCTTTTGCACTTACCACATATACAGGGATTTTATCACTTATTTTATGCACTGTGTCTTTTGATCCATAAATTGAAGAAGATCTGATAGGTATATAGCCTTTCATATACTTAACTTCAATATTAGCTTTCCTTGATCTTTGGTTTCCACCTTTATTAACTTCTAGAGAAATTTTCTTCTTTACTGGCAGTTGAGTGATGCGTGTTTGCAAATCTGTTTTTCCAATTTCAGTACAGATAAATCTTCTATTAGTTCGATTACGGATTACATAAAAACTACCTAATGTCTCAGTGATCCATAAAAATTTGAAGATATCTGCCTCTCTATCACCAAGGGTAACAAGTTGTACATTTGCAGGAAGGTTGTTTATGCTTTCTTTGAGAGCTGTTATCCACTTATAACTTTCTTTTTCTTCTATGGAGGTACGGTATTTCCTGTTTGCTTTTTCTTGTGACGTTTCTTTTTCCCTAATAGAACGTGCCCAACATTGTTGAGAAGATAGACCTAAAGGCAATCCGTCTTTGCTGACTATTAAGGCACTGTGCAACAGTAAACCCATTTTATGCTTCGTATAAGCTTTAGAAATACTACCTAGCCTCTTAGTTTTTATATGAGAGTCAAAATCCAAATAACTTGTATCTTGAACTGAAAAAACAAACTGATTTCCTTTCATTCTCTCCATAGTTTCTTTGTAATGGGAAGAATAAATTTCCTTATCCTTAAGCTTTTCATTGCTAAATAATCTGTATGCACCCTTAGCTTCTTTCCATCCACTACAGCTTTGATTAATTGATCCAGACGCCTTACCCTCTATACAATAGCCTGTTTTAATAAGTCTCTTATTAAGTCTTGTATCTCCTAAATTAACGTGTTTTAACTCTCTTTCCAGCCATTTATCCCCTAAGCCATCAGTATATTGCACATTTGTACTTACTTCACTCATTTTAATCCCAAATTTATTTGGTATCCATTTTACTCACTTTTTTATTTGTGGGTAAAAGTGAGTATTTAATGAAGTGTGATAATATTACTTTAGATAAAAAAAGAAGAGAAGGTTTGAGTGAATTGATAGAAGATGTTAAAAAGAATGTTAGCACCACTAATGATAACAATATTATAAGCTACCTAGAGAGAAAAGGCTTTAGTGAGCAATTTGCTAGAGATGAGCTCTTACTGCAAATAAAGACAGTAATTGAAGCACTGAGTAAAAGTGATAATGAGCAATGCAGCTTAATAGTCGATAATTGGCGCTTAAGCAAAGAGCTCCATGACCTCATGGAAAGAGAGGAAGGTATACTACATAGTCTCATTGATTTCTGCAAACAAAATAAATGCATCTTTGCAGGAATTAGGGCAGGAATTAGGACAAACGATCTTGTTATTCAAGAAAACAGACCCTTTTCAAAGATAATACATATAGGTGGATATCAAGCTATCTATTGTGATTATAAAAAAAGAGATTTTGATGCATTAGCTAAATATGCATTGACAACAGTTGTAGATGGATCGAAAGGTCGTGGATTTGATAGTGAATATAATCATGTTGCATCAATATTTGCAGATTCGCTTAGTCAACTCAATAATCCAGCTGAGGCTCTGCAAAATCTTGGAAGGAATAGGGAACGTAATGCGAGTAGACAACCATGGTTTTTTGCTACCGCAGGTGAAAAAGTTGAGCTATTTGTGGATAAGATCTTAGCGAATTTTAAAAACGAACCACGGAAATTTTGTGAGAAAGTTTTGTTTCCAGCTACTGATAAATACAATAAGTTGCTAAAAAATAGAATGGGAGGAGAACTTGGAAGAAAAATAGAAATCTATATTAGTAAAAATATTGATGCATTAGGAAATATTGATGATCCAGCTCTGAAGAAATTTTCTAGTGATTTGATAAAAGAAGCGTACGAAAAAGTTCATGACATCAATGATTTTGATGTCATGAAGACAGAAGAAGACTTACGTACGATCTTAAAGAGCACAGAGAAATACCTTCGTTCATATGAAGATAGAATTAGAAACAATGGTAAATTATCTTGCACACGCTCAGCTTTATTTTCTGTGGGAAGTGCTATAACAAAGGTAATGTATTATCTATGGGCAGGATTTGATTATTTAGTCTTTTTGGCTAAAGCGTACAATATAGATAAATCTGGAGATGCCAGTGCAAGAGCGTATGTACACATAATCAGAAACTGTCACTGTGAAAGTAGTGTGAAGGCTCAAAATGTATTGGTTCATGCATTAGAAATTGCCAAAGAACACGACGGCAGTTTCAAAAGAAATAGTTTGTACGAAGGCAATGAGGATAGATGTAAAGAAAAAATCATCTCATATTTTCAATCAAAACAATATATATGTACATTAGATAGAACAATTGCTCAAATTGAAAATAAACACTTGGTAACAATTTTGAAAGCTGTAGGCTACGAAGATGATGCTAATAAAATGGCACAAGAAATCAAAGATTTTTTATGTGATTTAAAGAATTTAAATTGTGTAGACTTGAGAGAAAAATATTATCAAGGTAACTTATATCAAGAAAGCAAATTATACAAAATCAATAATCAAGTTAGTACGATAATTGATGAAATTGTAAGGTGCCACAAGTGGCGCCATGGAGTAGAGGACTTAGAGCTAAAATTAAAAATCAACCATAATATTTTTGAAGTCAGAGTTAACAATGATTTTTCTAAGTTACGTGAGAAAAACTTTAACAAACGCTCTAAAGAAAGGACATATCTAGGTAGAGCTATGTTACTTATTGGGTTTATAATTTCAATGGAGCTTATAGGTAGAATATCATCAGGTCAGACCATGCCATTGCCTTTACTTTGCGGTTTTATAGTATTTGGACCACTGGCACTCTTGTGTGGTGCATTGTTATATGAAATAACGACCTATTTAGTGAGAGGAGCATTTTTTATTTTTGGAGTGCCAATTCTTTTAGGAGAACTGTCTAAATGTGTTTTGAGAAACGGCTCAATGAAAAGTTTGTTAGATATGACGTTATCGCTTGGTAATGGTGCTTTCTTAGGTGTTGAGAAGAGTGCCGTGCAATCTTTTATATTTGAAGATGCAACAAAATTTGACTCACTAAGTGATATAAATGAGCTTACACTGATAAGAGAACAGGAAAAGGCAAAGTGTACAAATGAAGTAGCTGATAAAGTTGTAGCTACTGCTTTATCTGCAATTTTGATACAGCCAACAACTAGTGAGCAGGAAGGTTTAGTTTTTAACTAGAACTTTTCAGATAAATACTGAGTGAGGATTTCAATGCCTTCATCAATCTCTTTTTCAGTGATAATGAGTGGAGGCAAGATTCTTAGAACATTATCTGATGTTACTCCAACAGTAAGTAAACCACGGTGACTTAGCTCTTCTGCAAATTTTTGGTTATTCATTTTTACTTTTATTCCTAGCATCAACCCTTTTCCTCTCACTTCTTCTATCATTGGAAACTTGCTTGCTAAATTTTCTAGTTTGTTTTTTAAGTACTTACCTCTAACTTCAACATTTTCTAAGAAGCCAGGGCTGAGCAATTCATCCAATACAGCATTACCTACTGAAGTTGCAAGTGGATTACCACCAAAAGTAGAACCATGCATACCGACCGCCATGTACTTAGCAACCTTTTCAGTTGCAAGACAAGTCCCCAGAGGGAAACCTCCTCCTATTCCTTTTGCAAGAGCACATATGTCAGGCTTAATTCCTATGTGTTCATATGCAAATAACTTTCCTGTCCTGCCAGCACCGCACTGAACGCAATCAAAAAATAGCAGTATGTCGTTTTCGTTACATAGTTCTCTTAGCTCTTTCATGAAGACTTCACTCATTACTTTAATACCACCTTGTCCCTGTATTGGTTCTATTAATATAACACCTATGCCATTAGAAATTGCTTTCTTCACACTCTCAATATTGGGCTCTATGTTATCACACCAGTCAATATAAGGATTCAGTAATTCAGAAAATTTCTGTCTATCGTTTGTTGCACAAGTTAAAAATGTCCTTCCATGAAATGCACCATGAAATGTTAGAATTCTATAGCGATTTTTATTACCTTTTCCATTTTGATAGGCCCTAGCGATTTTAAGTCCACATTCCACTGCTTCTGATCCAGAATTTGCAAAAAATACAGTATTAGCAAAGCTGTTGTTTATTAAATTTTCTGCAAATTTGTTGGCAGTAGATATATTATAGGTATTTGATATATGCCATAGTTTTTCTCCTTGTAATTTTAGGACATCAGTTAATCGTGGGTTGGCATGACCTAAACTGCTAACAGCTATTCCAGAGTGAAAATCTATATAGCGCTTATTATCGATATCATACAAGTAAATACCTTTGCCATAAGAAAAATTTATGTTAATAGGAGAATAAACTGGCAAGATAGGAGAAATTGTCATAAAAGTATGATATGCTAATTTTTTATTAATACCATAAAAGACGTTATTTCACAATGAGAAGAATATGTATAAATTAAGTAAATTAATTTTTACTACACTAAAAACAAATAGATATACAAAAATTATCTCGCTATTCTTATTAATTTTTGTGGTTTTATTGGGCACAATATACCGCAGTTATTCATTAAAGAATAATTTTCTTTCTTTTTACCGTAATTCAAATGCAAACTTAAAAGATCTATTGGAAAATAGTATAATAAAAAAATATCATTATTTACTAATAGAAAAACATCATATTAAATATAACAGTTTTGATTACATAAACCAGTTGGTAAAATTGCGTGCTGAATTGTTACAATCAGTAAGCAAAGTAAGAAATTTTAGCTTAATACTGTATGATCAAAATGCCAGAGTAATTTTCAGTAATTTTAATACTCAAGGTCATGACTATGAGCAGTTGCTTACAAATGATGAAATTGATAAATTGCTAAGCAATCAAGAAATATTTTACGCTACAGGAAATACATTAACTTCTACTTTCCCTATATTTCATGAAGATGACATTAAGCCTTCATTTTTTTTGAAGATCATTCAAAGCTATAATGACTCTTATATTATGGTATATAGTCTATTTTCAATATTAATGGGCTTATTACTGGTTATCTTAATACTAATAATGCTTTATTTGCACTTTTCCAATACCCAAATGCTAGCCAAGCAGCATAAAACTAATATTGAATTACAAAGGGTTAAAGAGGCATTAGAGCAAGAAAATGCAAATAAGATAAAATTTTTTGCAAGTGTTACACATGAGTTGCGTACACCTCTTAATGCTATTATTGGATTTGCAAAGTTGATCAAAAATGAAACTTTAGGTTCGGTAGATCACTCTAAATACAAGGAATACGTAGACGATATATATAATGCTGGTACACATTTACTTGCTTTGATTAATGATGTGCTCGATTTTTCTAAAGCTGAATCAAGTAGTTTAACAGTAGAGAAAGTGAAGTTTAATCTGAATAAGATAATAGATTCGTGCTTAAAAATGTTATCACCTAAACTAAAAGAAACAGGTATTAGTTTAAAGAAAGAGATATCTGATAAACAATTATTAGTTATCGCCGATCCCAAAAGAATGAAGCAAGTTATAATAAATTTGTTATCAAATGCAATCAAGTTCACTCCTCAAGGTGGTTTAATAAGAATGATTATTAAAGAGAATATAGAAAAAAATTTATTAACTATTGAGTTTCATGATAATGGAATAGGGATAATGCAGCAGGACATATATAAAGTTATGTCCGTTTTTGGCCAAGCAGATTCGGGATATAGAAACGAAGGCACAGGTATCGGATTACCTCTAAGCAAGAAATTAGTAGAGTTAATGGGTGGGACTTTCAACATTCAAAGTGAAGCAAAACTTGGTACTACGATAACATTGAGCTTCTTTTATGAAGAGCAAACATGTGAAAAGTTGATTGATTTTTAGTAAAATATATTTGATATTGCACTTTTATATCTAGTACATTCCTAAGTCATACTGACGTGATACCTCTTGGCTAATAATAAGTAGCGGAATGTAAGTAAATTAAACTTTTTTAGCTATACTTCCTGAAAACACTTTATAATTCTTGAGCATAAAGAAAATTCCTTTAATAATGAAGCATGCTAATCAGGAACTTAATAAAACAAGCAACTCAAGTAGGAAATAGTGAAAACGTAATACAATATGTCAAATATCTCTATCAATTTGAGAAGTTTAGAAATACATTAAACCTCACTTTGTCACTAATAAAGCAAACTAGACTCTCGTTTGAAATATATCAAGAAGGATTAGTGGATATGGAAGAGGGAGTGT
The DNA here is from genome assembly GCF_964263225.1 of Wolbachia endosymbiont (group A) of Limnophora tigrina. NCBI lineage: Bacteria > Pseudomonadati > Pseudomonadota > Alphaproteobacteria > Rickettsiales > Anaplasmataceae > Wolbachia > Wolbachia endosymbiont (group A) of Limnophora tigrina. The sequence goes on along the minus strand of NZ_OZ181654.1, from coordinate 1,098,172 downwards.
GTAAGACAATTCGTTCTTCTGGTTTAAATAAGTATGTTATTGTGCTAAGAAGGTCAAATCCTTACATCATAGTACATGAACTTTCACATATGGTTGAAAATGAACTGAACTTAAGCTTAGAGCAAGAATTTCTCTATAAAGTTTATCAGGATATTGAGCAGAACTTAAAGCAGTCAAATATTCTGGTACAAAAAATTATTGGTCAAATTATATTTAAGGAGATACAAGTTTACCAAACTCCAAAATCACGTGCGTCTGAGTTATTCGCACGCTATTTTGAGCTGTTTGCTTGGGCTCAGGAAGTTTATCCTAAAGATAAAGAATATCTAATTCGCACTCAAGATTTAAATAAAGTATTTCTTGCTACTAACCAATGGAAAAAGAGATGCCTGGATCCACAAATAATGAAGATAATAGATAAAGAAGTAAAGGAGTATAGCAATAAAACTGCCTTTAAAGATATAAACAAAGTACAAAGCAGTTGGACTAATAAATTTTCCTCTGGGAGTAAAAAAATTGGTTCTATATTTGGAGATGATAATTAGCTCAGCAGAACAAAGTTCACTTCTTCAACATTTCAAGTTATAGTTCTCACAATTAAAGAGTTCAAATATATATGAAAACTATATTAGCTGTTGAAACAAGCTGTGATGAAACTGCAGTTGCGATTGTAAATAGTGATAAGCAAGTGCTTGTTCACGAAATTCTTTTTCAAACAGAGCATAAAAAATGTGGCGGAGTAATACCTGAAATAGCATCACGTGCTCATATGAAGCATTTAAGCGGTCTAATAAAAAATGCTATGGAAAAATCCAACCTTAACTTTTGTAATCTAGATGCAATTGCAGCAACATCAGGACCAGGACTCATAGGTGGATTAATAGTTGGTACAATGATGGCTAAAGCAATTGCACACGTAACACAAAAACCGTTTATTGCAGTCAATCACTTAGAGGCACACACATTAGTTATTAGGCTGCTATATGAGGTTAAATTTCCATTTCTAGTCCTACTTATATCGGGTGGCCATTGTCAATTTTTAATTGCACAGGATGTAGGTAAGTATATTAAACTTGGAAAAACACTTGATGACTCGCTGGGTGAAGCGTTTGATAAAATTGCTAAGATGCTGGATCTAAGCTATCCTGGAGGTCCATTGATTGAAGAGTTAGCTAAAAAAGGTGATGGTATGAGATTTAAGCTGCCAAGAGCAATGATAAAACGTTCTGGATGTGACTTCTCATTTTCTGGAATTAAAACAGCAGTAAAAAACTTAGTTAAAGAGCTTGCAATGAGCAAGCAAGATGTTTGCGATATGTGTGCTTCGTTTCAAGAGTGTATTAGCGACATATTACTCGATAGAGTCAGAAATGCTATTGATATCACTGCATCTTTAAATATTAAAATCAATGATTTTGTAATTACCGGTGGAGTTGCAGCAAATAATTTTCTGAAGGAGAGATTGAAAAAATACATAGATTTGAACGTGCTTTCTCCTCCAAGCAATTTATGTACAGACAATGCAGTGATGGTTGGATGGACAGGAATTGAAAGGTTACAGAGAAACTATGTAGACTCTCTTGACTTTGCACCAAGGCAAAAGTGGGAATTAGAAAAATATTACTAGCACAAAAAATTATCTACTATATAATGCGGCCGCTGGTGAATTTTTGTAGGCTTAAAAATTACAGTGGTATCTACTAAAGCCTTATTCACTACCGGCATTATTATTTATGAGGTACAGTATGTTCAAAAATAAATTTGACACAGTTACTAATGTTTTCAAAGCTAAATCTAGTACAAGCGCAAAGACACTCAGGTCGGGTTTATTTGTTTCGGTAAACGTTGGTATGGCCAAAGCAATTAGTAATATAGACCTCTCTTCATTACAAGGCAATTCAGAAGATAAAGTCAATAAGCAAGACCTAATAATCATATATGATTATATTAACAAAGTAACTCAAGAAGAAAACTATAATATATGTACTAATAATCTTGATTATATAAAAAGCAGGATTTTAGAAGAAAATATAAGTGATTCATTAGCTGAAAAATTTTGTCAAGATGGATGGAATATAATAAGTAATGATGGTTCTTCGCTATTAACAGTGGCTATTGAAAGAATTAGGGAAAGACAACAAAAGAAAAATAGGGATTGTGATATTAAAATGGCTGTATCTCTAATTCTTGGTATGAAGAAAGAATTGATTACAAAACTGGAGAATTTTGCAGATAGTAATGATAAAACACTTCTACATTATTTAGCTGAGTTGGGTAAAGAAGATATTTTACGTTTTGTGATAGAAAATTCTAATTTTGACATTGAAGAAGCATTAAGGAATAAAGATAGAGATGGCAAAACACCACTACACTATGCGGCTAAATCTGGTAATAAAGAATGCTTGAAAATTCTCATAGAAAATGAAGCAGATTTTAGTTGCACTACCAATAATAAAACTGAGTTACACTATGCTGCCAGAAGCGGAAGTCCTAACCTCCTAGAATATTTAAAAGAAATATTGACAGCAAAAGGAATTTTTGATAAGGAGAAAATTAAAACAGATAAATATGGAAATAACGCATTACACTATGCTGTGCAATCTGGAAATGCTGAGTGCATAAAATTCTTCATTGATAATCAAGTACAATTTTTAAAAAATAAATATAATGAGAATCCTTTTCATAAGATTGCAGGTAACTCAGAAACTCAAGAAAATGCCATAAATTTTCTTATAAAGCATCTAGAATTTTTAGGTAGAGCAAACAGTAAAATTGATCAAGAAAATGTAGATGGTAACACCCCATTGCATATAGCTGCAAAACATGGAAATAAACAGCTAATAGAATTGTTTATTAAATCAGGTGCAAAAATTGTTCAGAATAAACAAGGTAACACCCCCTTACATATTGCTATTATACATGGTAATACATATTGTATAGAGCTATTTTATGAAAATATAGGAAATAGCATACTTCAATCCAAAGGTGAGTATGGAAGAGATCTTGTACATTTAGCTGCAATGTACGGGAAGTATGATTGTCTAACATTTTTACTCAATAAATTTCCTGATTACGATTTAAGTACAGAAACACGCAAAGGAAATATGGCCCTACACTTAGCTCTATCGAGTAATACAGAAACAGAACTAAGAAAAAAATGTGTGAGTCTATTAATAGACAGAAGCATGCAAGTAAATAAGAGTAATAATGAAGGAAACACCCCTTTACATTTTGCTGCCCAACTTGATTTATCGTTTTTAAGCATGATAGAAAAAAAGTTGGAAGAGAAGAAATTTGACGTTTATCAAGAGGTTTTGCGTGAGAATAGCAACGGTGACACCGTCTTTCATATGGCAGCACGTGTTGGTAATAAATCATGCCTTGAGCACCTTTTTAAAAAAGAGAGAGTGGGAGAAATATTAAGTAAGAAAAATAAGGATGGACAAACTTTACTACACTTATCTATCCTCAGTGGAAGAGTAGAATGCGTTAAGTATTTGGTAAAAAAAAGCCCAAAGTGTCCGTTCAGCAGAGCGGCAAAATAAGGTAGACAAAGCAAGATAATAAAGATAATCATAGGGTAAATATGAGGTAATATGGTAAACCTTTTAGAACTCTGCAAAAATTTACAGCAAAAAATAGAAAAGTTAGAAGCAAAAATAGAAAGATTGGAAAGAGAGAATGAAAGTTTAAAAGCAGAGCATGAGGCTTTAAAGATAGAGAACGCTGAATTAAAGGAAAGGCTAGGTTTAAATTCAAAAAACTCATCAATTCCCAATTCAAAAGAATTATACAAAATGAAAAAGGAAAAGCCAAAAAGCGAAAGAAAGATTGGTGGTCAAGTTGGGCATAAGGGTAATTATCGTGCTAAAATGGAAGCAGATGAGGTGATAAAGATAGAGTTGTCACCTACTTGCGAATGCGGAGGGAAGATTGCAATATGCGAAAAACCTTATATTCATCAGAAAGTAGATCTTCCGGAGATTAAGGCTTATGTAATGGAATATCAGTTGGAACATGGCCGTTGTCAGAGATGCGGAAAAAGAAGAAGTAGCAAGTTACCAGAGGGTGTTACGCCAGATACATTTGGCCCAAGGGTTAAGTCAGTAGTTGCAGCACTCAGTGGGTTTTATAAAAATTCAAAGCGCGAAGTAGCTAGCATCATAAATGATATCTTCAATTTGAACATAAGCGTCGGTAGCATATCAAATAGTGAACATAGAGTTGCTTCAAAATGCAAAAAAATGTATGAGCAGATCGAACAAGAGATAAGTAGGAGTAAAGTTCTACATATTGATGAAACGAGCCATTATAACAAAGGTAAACTCGCTTGGTGTTGGATGTTTGCAAGCAATACGGCAAGTTTTGTGAAGTTGACAGAGTCAAGGGGAATGAAAGTTTTAAAAAATAGTGTATGCTGCAATCGTAATAGCTTGGTAGTAACCGACAGATATGCAGCATACAACTACTTTGCTGATGAAAGAAGGCAAATCTGTTGGGCACACTTAGCAAGGGATTTTGAAAGATTAGCGCATAGTTGGAAATTTGAAGTTAAAGTTCTGGGCTGTTACTTGAGAAATGTAGCCACTGAGTTATTTGCACTGAAAAAAGCTTTACTAAAAAATGAGATAGATGTTTCAAGATTTATTAGACGTGCCAAGAAATTGCGAAAACGTACAAGGTATTATTTGAAGGAAATATCTCGCTTACCTGAAGCAATTGGAGCGTCTCGAGTTGCAAAGAATATTTTGAAATCTGAAAGAATGATGTGGAAATTTTTAGATGACCCAGAAAATACTCCGCTGACAAATAATCACGCTGAACGGCAAATACGGCATTATGTCGTTTATCGCAAAAATTCATATTTTACACAATCAGAACGAGGAAACTCATTCCTTGAGCAAATAATTTCGTTATACTTAACATGGAAACAGAGGAGGCTAAACCCTTTTCACAATCTTCTATCTATCGTTTCTTAAACCACTCTGCTGAACGGATACAGCCCAAAGGGTATTTTTTTAGAACAAGATACACAAAAAAAGTTGTTATTTGCAGCTATTTTGAGCGGCAATAAGGAATGTCTTGAATTTGTGTCAAAAGAACTTGTAGGTAAAAAGGTGGCTGCTAACATCAAAGTGTTATATGATGAAAATGACAATACACCGTTACACATGGCTGCTCTTGCCGACGACATAGGATTCTCTCAGTATGTTATTGAAAGTATTGCTAAGTCAATTATTAGGAACACAGTACCACTTTTTAACACAAACAGTCAAGGGCTTATACCTCTACATTTAGCTGCCATGAGCCTTAATGCTGAGTTAATAGAATATTTTATGACAGATAATCATTACCCCTATAATAAGAAAATGTTAAATGTTGTATCTAAATCTGGAAGAACAGCATTACACTATCTTGTAATGAGTGATAATGATTTTGAAAAAACTATAAATGAGGATTTTAAGCAAGGTCAATTTTTGAAAAAGTTGGTTTTAGAAAAGCGTAAACAAAATGAGCGCTTAAGGGAAAAAGCTATTAAAGCCTTATTCTACCTAACAATCAGCACCGGAGAGAAAACTGTAAATAAGAAGATAAATTTTGATATAAAGGATAATGCAAAAAAAACAGCTTTAGATTATGCTTTTAAACATGGCGACACAAATATCTTGAGGTTATTTTTAGATTTCTTTTATGAAATAAGGGAAAACAAAAAAAGGAAATATGATAGACTTAAGATATTTCACGATTGGAAAATGAACTTTACAAGTTTACGCATGAAACTAGATTAGAGAGTAAAGACAAACTCAATATTTCTCCTCAGAAAATGAGTAGGGGTGGTAGTGCAGTACCATGTTCGAATAATTCTTTAGAAGGTAGAAAAAGTTCACCTGTTTTGAATGATTTAACAGCAAAACTTAGTCTGTTTTCAAGACGCAACAGTAGAGTACAAAATACAATGGACAAGTTAGATAATCCATCATGTGTAATTACTATAAATGAGCATCCAGAAATTAAACCAAAAGCTCCGAAAAACAAATTCAAGAATGTTGCAACCAAGCTAAAAATAGGCAATATCTTTAGTAAGAAAAAAGAAGATCTTATTGCTTCATCAAGCTTATCAGAAGGTGCTAATCAAGAGAATATTACAAAAATGAATGAAGAAAACTGTGGGTTGATAAAACGATTTGGTGATACCAATGGGTATTCAACATTTTCGACTCCTTTTAATCCAAGCGGTTCAACCTCAAGAGAAGAGTGTGGTAACAATCATAGTGCAGCGAGTCATGTGAGTTATGGTAGTGCAAATAATTCTGTGAGTGATAAGGAAGTTAGTAAATCTCCATCTCTAATACTTTCTAACTTTGAGGAGGGGATTACTGTTGACTGTTTTAAATTCGAAAGATATAGACCAAGGTTATATTCAAGTCCATCTTGTGTGAGAAAAAGAGCAATTACAGCTAGATCATTGGAATATGTAATACTTCCTGATCATATAGAAAGAGGAAAATAGATGCAGATTGTAATCACTGACTCTGATAGCATCAACTTTCAGAGGAGTGATAGTAAGCATTATAGTAAACTGTCATTGAGTAGTAGATAAGGAAAACATAGAACAATTGGCAAGGCTATCGTATAAGATTATAGTAGAGAAGGAATTAGATAGTCTTGCTATAAAAAAGTTTATGTTTTCCTATTCGCATATGTTAACATTTTATTATATTAACGATAGGGTAAGGCAATAGCTGTTAATACTTTTGAAATAAAAGTTATATATGGTGCATATAGTTAAGTTAAAAGGAAGATTGTGGAAATTACTCCATCAATAAAAAAAGAATTAAAGCAAAGTATACTATACACTTGTCTAGAGAAATGCAAGAGTGCGTTTTGGTTCATTTTCTGGTTTAGTTCAGGGATTAATGCGTTGATGTTATTTTTGCCACTCTATACTTCTCAGGTACTTGATCGAGTGATATCGAGCGAGAGTGTATCAACATTAGTTATGCTGACGATTATTACTTTATCTGCGTTTGCATGTTCTGCAATGCTTGAAACTTGTCGATATTTAGCCATGGCAAAAATTGGCGACTGGATTGATAAAACTGCAACACCAGACCTAATAGTAAGGTCAATTAGGCTAACATCAGTGCAGAGCTCAACTTCCAGCGGTGAAGCAATACGAGATCTTGGGGTAATAAAAAATTTCATTACAGGAAATGGTATATTTTCACTATTTGATACTCCATGGTCGTTAATTTACCTTGTTTTCATCTTTATGATACATACCTCTACAGGGTTTATAGCTATTGCCGGAATTATTATATTAGTTTCAATGGCAGTATGGAATGAACTTGCTACTAAGCGTATATTGAGAGAAACCAATGAAGAAACTATACGTAATATTAATGCTATAGATGTTGCAACACGAAATGCAGAGGTGGTTGAAGCTATGGGTATGTCAGAATTTATAGTTTCTGATTGGTGTAAACGGAATGATCAAAATCGTGCAATGCAAGTTACAGCGCAGAATCGTTCTAATGTGATTACTGGGATTACTAAGTTTTTACGCTCGACTCTCCAAATTTCAGTAATTGGAACAGGTGCATTACTCGCAATCACAGCTCACAAAACTGCTGGTAGTATCATTGCTGCCTCAATTTTGATGGGTAGAGTATTGGCTCCATTTGATGCAGCAGTTCATACTTGGAAATTTTTAAATCAAGCCAAAATGTCATATGGCAGGCTGCAAAGACTTATCCTAACATCACCAAAAAGAGAGCAAACTATGGCTCTACCAGACCCTGAAGGGAAGTTGGAATTTGATAGAGTATTCTTTACTCCTTATGGGAGTAATAAGCCAACAGTAAAAGGAATATCATTTTTAATAGAACCAGGGGATGTAGTTGGTGTTATTGGCGCAAGCGCTTCTGGTAAGTCCACCATTGCCAAGCTAATTGTTGGTGTATGGAAACCCATATCTGGTGTAGTCAGACTAGATGGTGCTGATGTATACACTTGGAATCGAGAAAATTTTGGTAATTATGTTGGCTACTTACCTCAAGATATTGAGTTGTTCAACACTAGTGTTAAAGCTAATATTGCTCGAATGAGACCAGACCCAAATCCTGAAGAAATAATCAAAGCAGCAAAAACTGCAGGAATACATGAATTAATACTGAGCTTACCAAATGGGTATGATACAACAATAGGAGGACCTGGAGGAGTAATACTCTCTGGTGGCCAAAAACAGCTTCTTGGACTTGCAAGGGCTTTTTATGGTAATACTAAGCTTTTAGTGCTTGATGAACCGAATGCTAACTTAGACAGTAATGGAGAGGAGCGCTTGATTAATGCAATCAATGTTGCAAGAAAGCAAAATACTACCACTGTTATCATCACTCATAAGCTACCGTTACTATCCGTAGTTGATAAAGTGATTATCATGTCAGATGGTGTTATTTATGATATGGGACCAAAAGATGAGATTTTGAGCAGATTAGTTGCTCCATCACCAGATGACACAGAAGATAAACGTTCTTCAGCAAGTGGTTAAGAAAGAGAGAGGCTGTCACACTTCTCTTTCTCTTATAGAGTACTATATGCACAGTTTATAAAATCTTAAGCAATTGTTATTGTGTCCGTTCAGCAGAGCGGCAAAATAAGGTAGACAAAGCAAGATAATAAAGATAATCATAGGGTAAATATGAGGTAATATGGTAAACCTTTTAGAACTCTGCAAAAATTTACAGCAAAAAATAGAAAAGTTAGAAGCAAAAATAGAAAGATTGGAAAGAGAGAATGAAAGTTTAAAAGCAGAGCATGAGGCTTTAAAGATAGAGAACGCTGAATTAAAGGAAAGGCTAGGTTTAAATTCAAAAAACTCATCAATTCCCAATTCAAAAGAATTATACAAAATGAAAAAGGAAAAGCCAAAAAGCGAAAGAAAGATTGGTGGTCAAGTTGGGCATAAGGGTAATTATCGTGCTAAAATGGAAGCAGATGAGGTGATAAAGATAGAGTTGTCACCTACTTGCGAATGCGGAGGGAAGATTGCAATATGCGAAAAACCTTATATTCATCAGAAAGTAGATCTTCCGGAGATTAAGGCTTATGTAATGGAATATCAGTTGGAACATGGCCGTTGTCAGAGATGCGGAAAAAGAAGAAGTAGCAAGTTACCAGAGGGTGTTACGCCAGATACATTTGGCCCAAGGGTTAAGTCAGTAGTTGCAGCACTCAGTGGGTTTTATAAAAATTCAAAGCGCGAAGTAGCTAGCATCATAAATGATATCTTCAATTTGAACATAAGCGTCGGTAGCATATCAAATAGTGAACATAGAGTTGCTTCAAAATGCAAAAAAATGTATGAGCAGATCGAACAAGAGATAAGTAGGAGTAAAGTTCTACATATTGATGAAACGAGCCATTATAACAAAGGTAAACTCGCTTGGTGTTGGATGTTTGCAAGCAATACGGCAAGTTTTGTGAAGTTGACAGAGTCAAGGGGAATGAAAGTTTTAAAAAATAGTGTATGCTGCAATCGTAATAGCTTGGTAGTAACCGACAGATATGCAGCATACAACTACTTTGCTGATGAAAGAAGGCAAATCTGTTGGGCACACTTAGCAAGGGATTTTGAAAGATTAGCGCATAGTTGGAAATTTGAAGTTAAAGTTCTGGGCTGTTACTTGAGAAATGTAGCCACTGAGTTATTTGCACTGAAAAAAGCTTTACTAAAAAATGAGATAGATGTTTCAAGATTTATTAGACGTGCCAAGAAATTGCGAAAACGTACAAGGTATTATTTGAAGGAAATATCTCGCTTACCTGAAGCAATTGGAGCGTCTCGAGTTGCAAAGAATATTTTGAAATCTGAAAGAATGATGTGGAAATTTTTAGATGACCCAGAAAATACTCCGCTGACAAATAATCACGCTGAACGGCAAATACGGCATTATGTCGTTTATCGCAAAAATTCATATTTTACACAATCAGAACGAGGAAACTCATTCCTTGAGCAAATAATTTCGTTATACTTAACATGGAAACAGAGGAGGCTAAACCCTTTTCACAATCTTCTATCTATCGTTTCTTAAACCACTCTGCTGAACGGATACTTGTTATTAGAAAAATCCAATAATGATTAGCCGCGGAACCTATTTGCTAATTCTCTCACATTGACCTTAGACATTTCTGATATAGGCTCTTGTGTATATGAGACATCAGATTTAACGCCTTTTTTGTCATGACCTTTAGTAATAGAACATACTACAGTATCAGCCTTTACATGCTTAACACTTGGATCTGATTGAAACCCATGCTTTCTTTCCATTTGTGCTTCAAGCTTACTGCTATCATGTGTAACCCTACACCTTTCTAGATTACGGTCACGTTTGTCAGGAGCTACATATCCATCTATATCACTACATAAGAACGGGCGCACTTTGAACCTGTCTGAACTAACACCATTTTCAACACTTGCAGAATTATGAGCTTTTCTATTATTGCGCATTTTATCTACAGCTTCCTTTATTTTTTCTTTTGATGGTTTTGGCAGCAGTGCTGGCTTATATGCACATGCTGGTAGTTCTGGAAATGAGTCCTCCTGAAACAGCAAATGACTTTGGTTTCTCTTACTATCTGATTCTTCAATATTCTTTATTGGTGTCTTGAAAGAGTTTTCATTTTTCTTTCTTAGATCTAACTCATTTAATCCGCTTCCAACATTATTTTTTCTTGTTGTAGTGTGAATAACACCTGGAAGTTTCACTTCATACTTAAATTTTTTACCAATGGTATCTATTGACTCATTAGATGAGGAATCTATTTGAAACCTATCGTTTGAAAATTTTGATTTTGTAGCATCAAAAGATATACTACGTTTTTCTATCTTTTTATCAGTCATATTTTACCTCTAAACCTATTAACTAACAAAAGTATAAACTAAGAGGTATTAATTTTATTATAATAATAAAGGCTCAAGAAGCATCACCGTAGGGTTTTCTATATAGTACTTAAAGGCATTTAAAAATTTTGCTCCGAGTGCTCCATCAACTGCTCTGTGGTCAACAGAGAGAGTAACTGTCATTACCTCTGCTATCTCTATTTTTTCACTTATGACAACTGGTTGTTTTTTAGATGCGCCGACAGCCATAATGCAAGACTGTGGTGGATTGATTATAGCACTGAAAGTTTTTATACCAAACATGCCTAAATTAGAAATGGTAAACCCTCCTCCTTGAAATTCTTCAGGCCTTAATTTTCCAGATCGTGCTCTATTTACTAAATCTTTCACTTCTTTTGATATAGATAAAACACTTTTTTCATCAGCATTTTTTACTATAGGAGTAATAAGTCCATCCTCAAGCGCTACAGCAATTGAGATATCTATATTTGAATATTTTACTATCTTAGTATCTATCCACGATGAGTTTATGTCAGGAAATTTTTTCATGCTGAAAGCTACAGCTTTTATAATTAAGTCGTTAATTGTTACTTTATTGCTTTCATCTGCTGAATTAATTTCATTTTTGAGCGATATTAGCTTATCAACATGACAGTCTACAGTTAAATAAAAATGTGGAATATTTTGCTTAGATTCAACTAGGCGCTTCGCTATCACTTGGCGCATATTACTTACTTCAACTGTTGTATTTTCCTCAAATCTCTCATAGCTTTTAGTTTGATCTAAAAATTCTAATACATCAGCTTTGATGATACGACCATATGGACCTGTACCTTTTAATCGCTTTATATCAACACCTTCATTTTGAGCTATTTTTTTAGCTAAGGGGCTTACTTTTATTCTATTTTCTGTTGCTCTATCCTCTTTTTTAGATCCCAGTGTCACGCACTTGGATGACATTGAAGAGCTAGATGAAATCGAAGGGTTGGATGATACTGAAAAATCGGCTTCAACCTCCTTCTCAACCTTGGTATTGATGGCAGAAGCTAAATCAAGTGCGCTTCTATCTTCCCCTTCCTCTAACATTAGAGCTATCAGTTGATTTACAGGCACACCACTTGTTCCTTCCGACACTAAAATTTTTGCTAAAACTCCTTCATCGACAGATTCAAACTCCATTATGGCTTTATCAGTCTCAATTTCAGCGATTACATCACCTATTTCAACTTTATCTTGTTCTTTTTTACACCACTTTACAATTTTCCCTCCAGTTTTACTCATTGTTGGGGAAAGAGCGGGCATCAATATTTCTATAGGCATTTATTCTGCATTAAAAGATCTATTTAATTTTTAATTTACTCTTTACCCTATGTCAATCTAATCGTAAATCATGATACTTATATCATCCTAGTACGTGATGCTGGAATCTTGGTTGACTACTGTTATCCTACTATTTCTATTGCTTAGTCCTAGACAGAGTACAAATAGTAAGATCATCATGAAAATAGACGAATCTGTTATAATGGAAATAGAAAAATGTAGTGCTTACTATCCTCTCACAAACATATAGCTTGGGTACAGAAAAAATTTATATGAGGAGCTGGTTAAATTGATAAAAGATCAGAATTAATAGTAGTTTCCGAATCTTCTGTAGCAGGCTCTTCATGTGAAGCAGAGGACAGACTAACTTCTTTATCCTCTGTTCTCTGTATAGAACTACCACAAAAACTCCTTAACATCTCTTCAGCAGATGAATTTAAAATCTGTATAATAGACTTTTCACTTTGTTCTTTCAGCGATTGATCCATCTTAGAAATCAACTCAGAAAACTCACTACCTTCTTTTCTAGCTTCACTTTCTATCTTATTTTTTATGCTTTCTATATTACCTTGGTTAATTTCTTCTATTGTTACATCAAATGACTTTGCAATATCTTGATATTTAATTTTACAATCGCCACAGCCAATTATACAAAGAGCGATGGAGTTAGATATTTCACTTGCAGCCCAATTGTGTATAGTGTAAGCCAAGTAATTGTCATGGTATTTAATATCAAGCTGTTTCTCTATAAGCTCAGAAATTTTCTTTTTTAAAGACATAAATCACCCCCTTATACCTTCTGATTAAAGTACAACAATTGGTACTTCAATAGCAATACATATATATTTTTGTTTTAATTAATTATTAAAGCAAGAAGCTTTTATATCCTAAAACATCACTTAGATAAGCTAATGTCAAAAAATTTTTAAACGAGAATTATTGCATATATATTACTTATTTGGCCAAATTACTTTGGCAAAATAGCATATAAAAATTCAGGCTAATTATGAGTATTAAAGAACGGAAGGATTTACAACTGGAGTTATTAGGAATTGTTTTCAATATACTCGTAGAAAGTGAAGATAATACCATACAAACTATGGAAACAAGAGCAGTAGAGATAATTAAAAAACTAAAAGAACACATTAATGATGATATAAAACATCGTGTAGAATGTGATAGTCAAAAAATGACAGTTTTAGACTGGATTATTGTTTGTGATTCTCAGGGTGATGTTAGACTAAAGAACAAGTCGCTATTAAAATTTGAAAAGTCAATTAAGGATGTTGGAGGAAGATCAAAGCGAAATTCAAGAGGTTATGTTGGAGATGAAAGAGAGGAACTTCTGAATTCCTACTTCTTTAGAGATCTTGATAGAGCAGATGACAGAGAACTATTCTCTGAAAACAGGAGTGAAAATATAACAAGGCCAAGAGAAGTACCACTTAGTTCAAAAATAGGACAATTAATTGTTGTAGTTTCATCCATAATTGTAGGTACTTACTTTGGTGCAATAGTTGGTATGCTCCTTGCTTTTTCATGTGCTTATTTTGGTATAATCACCACACTGCAGAACCGATTCTTCTTATCATGGTTGCTATTGCTGTTATAGGCGCTATTGTAGCAGCAACTAAAATAATAGAGTGTATATCAAGGGCCTAATCTTCCTCTTATTAGCGGTCTGGAAACTGAACATATCTTCCCCAATAGGCAAAGAGTCATTTAGAAAAAATTTGGGTAAGGTTCAAAAAAGCCCATTGATAAAATACAGAGGTTTAATTATAGTCTTGTAATTTAGGTTCTTAGTTAAAAATTTTTGTTTTAGCGGTTAAATAAAGCCAGATCTTATTAGAGAGAGGATCTTCTTATCTCTTCTTTACCTTCATTTTCATTTCTAACAATTTTTTTTCCACTTAATATGTCTCTTATTTCATCTCCTGTTAAAGTTTCAAACTCCAGTAGATTTTCAGCAATGAGCTCCAAGTCTTTCCTACGCTTGGTTAAAATGTCTTTTGCTTTTTCATAGCAAGAAAATACGACTTTCTTTACTTCCTCATCTATAAGTCTTAACGTATCTTCAGAAATTGTCTCAGAATCATGTGTGATTTGTTCGCGATTATGATAGATCGGACCTATTTTGTCGCTCATTCCCCATTTTGTCACCATAGAACGTGATAAATCTGATGCTAGTTTTATATCTGAAGATGCACCGCTTGTGACTTTATCATAGCCAAAAATTAGCTCTTCTGCCACACGTCCACCCATTGCAACAGTTATATCTGCTAGCATCTTTTCTCTTGTGAGGGACACTCTATCTGTTTCTGGTAGTCTCATAACTAAACCGAGTGCTCTACCACGTGGAATAATTGTTGCTTTGTGTATAGGATCAGAAGCAGGCATATTAACTGAAACTACTGCATGACCAGCTTCATGGTAAGCAGTAAGCTTTTTTTCTTCTTCTGTAATGACTAAGGACCTTCTTTCCATGCCCATCATCACTTTATCACGTGCATACTCAAAATCATCCATGGTAACAATTTTCTTATTTCTTCTTGCAGCAATAAGCGCAGACTCATTCACTAAATTTGCTAGATCAGCCCCTGAAAAACCTGGCGTTCCCCTCGCAACTGTTTTTACGTTTACATCTGGTGCTATCGATATTTTCTTTATATGCGTATTTAATATTCTCTCACGCCCATTTATATCAGGTAAAGAAATAGTAATCTGTCGGTCAAAACGACCAGGTCTAAGTAGTGCTGGATCTAGGACGTCTGGACGGTTAGTTGCAGCAATTATTATCACACCTTCATTAGACTCGAAACCATCCATCTCAACCAGTAACTGGTTTAATGTTTGTTCCCTTTCGTCGTTACCGCCACCAAGACCGATGCCGCGATGCCTACCTACTGCATCTATTTCGTCTATGAAAATTATACAAGGAGCATTTTTCTTACCTTGATCAAACATATCCCGGACACGGCTTGCACCAACACCGACAAACATTTCAACGAAATCAGATCCAGAAATACTAAAAAACGGTACATTAGCTTCACCTGCAATTGCACGAGCAAGTAGAGTTTTACCAGTTCCAGGGGAACCAATTAAAAGGCATCCTTTTGGTATCTTCCCACCTAACACTTGAAATTTTTGCCTTTGTTTAAGAAAATCAACAATTTCAACCAACTCTTCTTTTGCTTCATCAATCCCAGCAACATCATCAAATGTCACTTTTTTTCCAGTAGTCATAAGCCTAGCTTTTGATTTGCCAAAGCTTATAGTTCTATTACCTCCTGCTTGCGTTTGTTTAAAAAGGAAAAGTAATAAACCGATAAAGATAAGGGTCGGAACCCATTGAATAAGTAATCCACCAATTATACCTATTGCAGAGTCTCCAATTGAAAAGGAGAACTTCACTTTCCTATCATGCAAACTTTTTATTAAGTCACTATATATAACACCACTTGAGTTAAAGGCTGACCCATCCCTAAACTTCCCTTCGATACTTTGGTTTCTTATTGTAATATTTTCTATATCATTATCTTCTAGTCTAGTTAAAAATTCTGAAAAAGGTATGGTTGTTTTACTCTTACCTATACTTCCGCTAAATTGAATATAAGCAACTGAAATAAGAACAATAATCACTAACCAGATCAATAAGCCTTCTAAAAATTTTTTCATTTACATTTCTAATTAAATACTAATCAAGCTTACCAAATTTTGTTCTATCGTGCTATTAATAATGCATCGAATCTTATCATCACCGTATTTCTCCGTTGTAATTTACATCAGGATAAGCAACCACCTTTCCATTTTTTTCACTGTTGGAAAAGAGTAGTAAACTTTAGAAAAATAATTACAAATTTAAAAAATTGTTTTTCACTGCAATAAGTATATGTGTTATGTACTGGTAAGATGCTGCTGCATATAATTTTCTACAGCAGGTTGTAGTAATGCACTTATTACATTATTACCTGTATTGCTCGCTTTTCTATTCTTGAATTTTTTATGTGTACTATTAAACTCTTCAAGTGCTTTTGTAAAATCACCCATGCTAACAACAGGTTCTTCCATTTTTTGCTCTTGAGTACGCCTTACAGTATTATGCTTGGCCTCATTTACTAAATTAGATAACTCAGCACCTGAATAGCCTTCAGTTTTTTCTGCAATTTCTTTAAGGTTTAGATCTGATCCAACTGGCACATTCTTCATATAAAGATCTAATATCTTTTCTCGTGAGCCCAATTCTGGTAGGCGAATATAGATATGCTTAGAAAAACGGCCAGGCCTAAGAAGCGCTTCATCTAAAACTTCACGACGATTAGTTGCAGCAATTACTATTATACCCTTGCTAACATTAAAACCATCCATTTCAATCAATAATTGGTTTAAAGTTTTGTTATGGTCCTCGTTTATAGCTCTATTAGATTGGCTCCTAGAGTCAATACGTTCTGAACCGATAGAATCTATCTCATCTATAAAAATTACACAAGGAGCCTTTTTTCTTGCTGTTTGAAAAAGTTCTTGTATATTGTGTGCACCTTGATTAACAAATTGACCAGCAATAATAGCTCCGGAAGTGGAAAAAAACGGAAGCTTAGCTTCACCTGCAACAGCGCGAGCAAGAAGTGTTTTACCATTTCCTGGTGGACCGTGTAAAAGGTAACCTTGTGGTGGCTTAAAGCCAACTTTTTCAAACATTATTTTTGTCTCTTGTGATATAATATCACAAATCATTCGTAACTCTTCTTTTACTTCATCTGATACTATAACATCGTTAAACGTTACTTCTTGCTTACTTTGCTCAACTTCTATTACTTTAGATGGTGTCATTAAATAGATAACAAAACCTAATACAGCTGCAATGCATATTACTGAACATGTCACTACAGCAGATGTTATAATAATAGGCATGAAGGATATAGTGGCTGCAGCAGCTTTAATTAAAAAAAAAGAACATACATAAGATAAATAAAAGCAGCGATTGTTAGACATAATAAAACAAATTTAAAAAACCTTGCCCCACTCATTGTAATCCTTAATTAAACATCAATTAACTTTAGCAAATTTTCCTTTATTATGCTAGTGATAAAATATTTAATCTCATCATCACCAATATGCTTGCTATCATGTTTTATACATGGATAAGCAAGCATCTTTCCATCTTTTTGTACTGTAGGCAAAGAATAGTAAACTTCAGAGCAATAATCATAATTTTTTAGAAATTCAGGGATTTTTTGTGTTTTTTTTAGCGGAGCAATAGTTACTGAACACTCCTGATCTCCAAATATTGTGCAGCTAAACCTGTTATCCCATTCAATAGAACCATTTAATGGTAAGTGTACAGTAATTTCCTGTATATTTGACGATTCTCTCATTATCAAAATACTTTCTCCATATTTTCTTATTTTGCATCCATAGAGTGTGCAATTAACATCACTATTTTGTTGCAATATTCTATTAAATATTGCGATAAGGCTACGGCACCTTGGTTTATAGTGCTTGTTGACAATTGCCATTATAGAATAAAGAAGAAGCCTTAAAGCTATTTCCTCTGGCAGTTTATAAAGTTCATCTAGTTTAATTTCAATATAACCAAGATCATGAATATTAACGCAGTCATTAAGTGCAAGGCGTGTGTAGTGCATCAACGCTTTTGCAGCTCTTTTCATATGAAGGGCTGTGAGGCATATTCGCTCTGTTAAAATCTCTTGATTGTCACTTGCTTTAAGTAAGTTACGGTATAAAGTTCGTCTGTATTTTAAGTCATAATTGCTTCTATCTTCGATCCATTTTAACCGGTGAAGATTAGCGTACTTTTCTATTTCACTACGACTAAAATTTAACAACGGCCTAAATATATAAATACCATTTAAGAAAGATTTGTAATCCATTGATGATAATCCATCTACTCCACTACCTCGCTCCAATCTTAATAAGAACGTTTCTGCTTGATCATCTTTGTGATGAGCAACGAGCAAACATTTAACATTATTGTTTTTACACCACTCTGCTAGTAACTTATATCGTGCTTTTCGTGCCTGTAACTGAATATTACCTTTAATATTTTGCTTCTCCCAATTTAATATGAACGATTCCTTTGCTCCAAGTTCTTTTGCATAACTTATAACAAAATCAGCTTCTTTTTGAGACTCTGAACGTAACCCATGATTTACTGTTAATGCTATAGGAAGTGAAAGCTTGTTTTTTTTTGCCCAGTTAGTCATTAAATGCAGTAAGACTATACTATCTACACCACCTGATACTGCAACTGCGATTTGGTTATGGAAAGCAAAACTATTAGCTATATTTTGAAATAATAACTCTAATTTCATTATGTTCCTTGATGGCCAGATAGTCTCTACGTCATACAGCGACTTATTTGTGGTATATATAGATCCCGCTAACAAGCAGCGGAATTGCTCTCTTTTGTCATCCCAGTGCTTGACACTGGGATCCAGGTTTTAATGCAAGAAACTACTTCTTTATTCCAGAAAATGAAAATTCCACTCTACGATTTTTAGCATGCTCTTTTTCATATTTAGAATTTCTAGAATCATCTTTTACATTAACCAAAGGCTCAGTTTCACCTTTAGAAGCAGTTTTTATTCTATTTTCTAGATAAGGTGTACAGCTGACCATAAATTTTTTAGCTGCATCTGCTCTTCTAGCTCCTAGTGCAAGATTATACTCGTGAGAACCACGATTGTCAGTATGACCAGTTAAAGTGACCTTTGCGTCAGGATTATTTTGTAACACTTCCATCACGTCAAGTAATGCATCTGCACTCACTTCACTGATACTAGATTCATCATAACCAAAGAAAACTCTTTTATCACCTATCTGCTTAACAACAGCATTCATTTTATTTGTCGTATTTACTCCTTTTTTAGGGCAAGAACTTACACCAGTAAGCAGTAAACAAAAACAACACATTATAATCAGTCTACTCCACATCACTAAACCTCCATAAATTTAAAATATAGTGCGTAATTTTAATTTTAGTACTAATAATCCCTCTATACTAGAATAGAGTCAAGGGAAATAAAATACTAAATGTTTTCTTTACAATCTTATAATTAATTTTCTGATAAGATGCTCAATTCTTAGCAATGAAGTACAATAAAAGAATAAAAATACAATTTTTTATTGTACTTTAAGCAAATATACTTTTAACTTTATTATTAATCTATTACGATATTAAGCAGATGTTTCAAAGCAATGAATAAAAATGAGATCTTATAAGTTTTTAGAGGAAGTATTACATAAGGTAAGGAATATCGAAAACACACTAAAACTACTAAGCAAAAGCCAATTGAATGTAGAGGACAAAGTTGAACAAATGTGTCTTCTAGAGGAAATCAGACATGAAATTATCTCTCATGATGCAATAAAGGAATCATTAGCGAATGCTCTTAGGAATAAAAAGAGTGCTAATATTCAGCAGCTAAAGTTAATAGAGGGGATACACAAAAGCAGCAGTGCTATTCCTGTTGATTTAGTAAAATCTTTGTCCAAAGCTAAGATTGAATGCCAAAACTTATGGAGGCTAACTAATTCTGAAATTAGTAACTTAGAAAAGCTGAAAGAATGCTTTACTAACCTAATTAAGCTTACTCGTGAAGCAGCTTCTATAAAATCGCAGCAATTAAAGCGCTCAAACTATGAGTCATTGCTTGCTGACTATGACTCTAATATCACAGAAAAGAACATAAAGGAAATATTTCCTAAGCTAGGTAAATTTTTTAGTGAAAATGTAGAGAAAGTAACTCAAAAGCAGAAGAAGGATAAGGTTACTAATATACAAAAAGTTACGGTTCAGAGACAGATTGAACTTGGTTCCTTATTCTTACAGCAAATGAGTGTTACACCAAATGAGATTTCCATTTCTTATTACGATCCTATCGATTATGATGAATCTGACCTTTGTTATGGTTTATTTTTACTTTTACGGCATACTGGTTATGCAATTCATCAAAAATGTTTAGCGCAAAATTCTATAAAGAGCTCAATTACGAAACATATTATGTATGAAACTCAAGGGTTATTCATGGAAAGGATCATTGGAACATCCAGAGAATTTATTGAGTTCATTCAACCACACATAAAGGAGAAACTTTCTACAAAAGGCAAAATTAATAGTAGTGTTGAAAATTTGTATTTGATTTTCAATAAAGTAAATCTTTCATCTTTTTTGAAGAATGCGGATGAATTTAGTTTATTGGCTCACATTATGCTAAGAACTAAATTAGAACAAGATCTAATAAATGGTACGTTAGAAGTTAAAGATCTACACGATAAATGGTTGGAAGGTATGAAGCATTACAAGATTTCAGTAAAAGCTAAAAATGAGCTAGACACTTATTTTCAAGATGAGTATTGGATAAGTGGTGTTATAGGCTACTTTCCTATTAAAGTCATAGCGTTAATCGCTGCTGTGCAGTTTTTTTCTTTCATTAAGAAAAATCATTACGAATTTTTAGATTCTATAGTAAAAGGAGATTTCAGTTTACTTATCGATTGGTTCTCTAAAAATGTATATAGTGCAAATTATGGCTTTTTGGAACAGCTAAAAAAGGTAACAGGTAGGGATTTAGATATTGAGTGCTACACTAGTTACTTATCTGAAAAGTATAATTTGTCTCAATAAATGGTTTTCTTGAGTTGTGTATGAGTTTTGTTCAGAATTTAATCAGAAATTTTTTTACTTTCAAAGGTTTATTTGCTAGCGATATTGCTATAGATCTTGGTACTGCAAATACTTTAGTTTATCAGAAAAGTCAGGGGATAGTGCTTGATGAACCCTCAGTTGTAGCAAGAGTAAAAGAAAAAGGAAGTTACGTTCCTTATGCTTTTGGCAAAAAAGCTAAGATGATGCTCGGAAAAACACCTGGAGAAATAGAAGCGATAAGGCCCTTGAAAGACGGAGTTATTGCTGATTTTAAAAGCGCGGAAGAAATGTTAAAATATTTCATACGCAGCGCAAACACAAGATTCACTGTTAATAAGCCTAATATTATCATATGTGTTCCATCTGGATCTACCCCAGTTGAAAGGCGTGCTATACAAGATGCAGCAGAAAGTGCTGGTGCAAATGAAGTATTCTTAATTGAAGAACCAATGGCTGCAGCAATTGGGGCTGGACTTCCAGTTACCGAACCTGAAGGTTCTATGATTGTTGACATAGGAGGTGGTACAACTGAAGTTGCAATTATTTCTTTAGGTGGAATTGTTTATTCACGTTCTGCCAGAGTAGGTGGCGATATTATGGATGAGGCAATAAAGTCATACATTCGTGAAAATCATAAGTTATTGATTGGCGAAACAACTGCTGAAAAAATTAAGAAAAACGTCGGTTCAGCCAGTCTGCCAGTTGAAAACAACAAAGAGGGAATGATAATTAAAGGCAGGGATTTAGTGAGTGGTATGCCAAAAGAAATGCTTTTATCAGAATATCAAGTTGCAGAGAGCCTAATAGAGCCTGTACATCAGATAATTTCTGCTATTAGAACTGCACTGGAGAGTACTCCACCTGAACTTTCTTCTGATATAGTTGATAGAGGAATAATTTTATCTGGTGGAGGTGGGTTATTGCGCAACTTGAGTAAAGTTATTAGTGAAACAACAAAATTACCAGTTCGTGTTGCAGATGATCCACTTTGTTGTGTTGCCCTGGGTAGCGGAAAAGTACTTGAAAACATGGACTATTTTGGCCATGTTTTATTCAAGCAAGATTAAATTGTTTTTGAAGGCAGTTTATCGAATTGTTTTGATGGAATTATGTAATATAAATGAGATCCCAGTGTCACGCACCAAGTAATTTAAAGGCGACTTCCAGCAGGAAGGGGTGTCATCCCAGCGCTTGACACTGGAACTTGACTACAAATAAGTACGCTGTTTCGATGAAATTGTGTAATAGAAACTGGATTCCAGTGCTTGACACCAGGTTTGTGTTTATAAATTATATGCTAAAAGAATTTGAAATTGAACCTTTATTAAAAGATAAAGCTCCGCATCAAACTAAGGCTATTGTTGCAATGTCCGGGGGAGTTGATAGCTCCGTTGCTGCAGCACTGCTGTATAACCTTGGGTACGAAGTGATAGGTGTGACTCTTCAGCTCTATGGCAGTGATGGTAATGCGAGAAAGGGTGCATGCTGTGCTGGACAGGATATTTATGATGCCAAATACGTGGCTGAAAGTGTTGGCTTTCCCCACTATATTTTAAACTACGAGGAAATATTCAAAAAGGAAGTAATAGAGGATTTTGCAAATACCTATATGCGTGGGGAAACCCCCATACCATGTGTAAGATGTAACCAAACAGTAAAATTCCGTGATCTATTGCAAGTCACAAAAAATCTTGGTGCGGATGTGCTCGTAACAGGACATTACGTAAGAAGATTAGAAGAAAATGGTGAGGTAAAGTTGTGCAGAAGTATTGATAAAAGTAAAGATCAAAGTTATTTTTTGTTTGCTACAACTGAGGAGCAGTTAAAGCTTTTGCGATTTCCACTAGGTGAGTTCTATAAAAGTGATATAAGAAAATTAGCAAAATATTTTAGCTTACAAATCTCTGAAAAGCCGGATAGTCAAGATATATGCTTTGTTTCCGAAAGCTATAGTAAAACAATAGCTAAATTAGCTCCACAATCTGTACAGAAAGGTAAAATAGTAGATATTCATGGAAAAGTTCTAGGTGAGCACAGCGGCATAGTAAATTTTACAGTGGGCCAGAGAAGAGGCCTCTGCATTGCACACAGTGAGCCTCTTTATGTAATAAGAATTAATACAGAAAATAATGAGGTTGTAGTGGGTCCAATCAATGCGCTCATGCAAAAAAAGATATTGGTCAAAGAGTTAAATTGGTTAGAACAACCAAAAGAAGGCATGGAAGTAACTGTGAAGCTTAGGTCATCACATGCAGGAAGCTTAGCGACAATATATTCAACTGACGAAAAGAACAAAGCCTGTGTAATTTTAAACGACGATTACTTTGGCATCAGTCCAGGTCAAGCCTGTGTAGCATATAAGGGCGAACAAGTTATAGGTGGAGGTTGGATATGCTCCTAACTTGGTGGTTTAATTTTTTAATGCAGAATTTAAACATACAATAAAATTTATTGCTGTTTTATCCTATATTCTTTATACTATAAAGATAATTATTATATTGTGGACTAGAGGGATGGTTAAAGAAGTTGAAGAGTTAATAAAAATTGTTGGTAAGGGCAATTTACTAGAGGCCGCATTTATTCGTTTGGGCAGTTTTCAACATGCTGACTTACATCATTGCATGGATTGCAGAAATCATATAGGTCTATCCGAATTCATTAATAAAAAAGAACAAGAGCCATTAGATAAATATTTTAACTTAAAATTTAGTCTACAAGGATTGTTTTTAATTTATGTTCAAGCTTATAGAGTTCTTGCAGAAAATGCTCAGTTCAATACTCAAGAAGTAATTGATAAAATATATGCTGCAGTTGAAAGTAAAAAAATACCTACTCTTTGTGACACTTCGAAGAAACTGCTAAGGGAAATTGTAGATCAAGTAGAATTGACAGAAGATCAAAAAAAACTAAAGCTTTTTAATATTCTAGCAAATCCGAAAGGTGAAGCTCTATTTAACAATAATGATGACTTTGAGAAACAAGTACTCAATAATGTTAAAAAGTTACTCAAAATAAGCTATGCAAATGAATTTGATAAAGAGTTTAGCTTATGTAAAGAGGTAATAAATCATTATTACTCGATTCACAGTATAAAAATAGATAAAGACATAGCATTACTATTTTCTAGTTATGGTATATTTTCTACATGTACTGGAAATGGAGATATTTTATCACTCAATCAATATATTAATGAGAAAGCTAGAGTAATCAACACACCACTGTATTACAGTTACATCTTACAGTTAATAAACGTATTAAGAAAAATTGAGTTACCGTATAGAAATGGATTCACCAAGTATACACTTAATTATAGAGGTATAAGTGAATTGAACGGGACATTTACAGCTGCAAGAGAGCAAGACAGTCAAGATTCTCTATATCCTAAAAATATCAAACGTACTCTAGAGCAACTACTAAAAAACCAAAATAGTGATGCATTTGAACAATTAGTAACAAACCCTGAGAATACGTATTACTCAGTGCCACAAAGTGAATGCAGACTAAACTCTACTATCAGTAACAAAAAAAACAAAAATCATAAAAACACATTTTGTAAATTAGCTTTAGGTATGTTTGTATTGTCTGTTGGATTATATGCTACCGATTATTTCTTTATGGAGCAAAATTTGTTTAACTCAATGAGCCCACAAACTAATCTAATAATTGCTGCAGTACTGACTATTGTAGTAGTATATGCTTTATTTCAACTACTGAAATCACCTCAAGAACCGCCACATTCAACGTTCAACAGTGCAACTATTAATGGTTTTACAAATGGTCCTATGCAACCATAAACCTCTACTTATGAATGATAAATGTAGCACTTTTAAAGTGTATGCTATATAATATCTTCTCTTGAATAACGAGGTAATCCATGGATTTAAGCAAAATAACAACAAAACCAGATGAAATAAATGTAGTAATTGAAATAGGCGCAAATGCTGAACCCGTAAAGTATGAATTTAATAAAGAGCTCGGATTATTACAAGTTGACAGATTTTTGTCTACCTCAATGACTTATCCTTGCAATTATGGATTTGTACCAAATACCTGCGCAGGTGATGGTGACCCTGCGGATGTTTTGGTGCTAACTCAATTTCCTTTAGCGCCTGGAGTTTTGATATCGGTGCGTCCAGTAGGTGCATTACTTACCAAAGATGAAAAAGGAGAGGATGAAAAAATATTAGCTGTACCTATCTCCAGTGTTGATAGCTATTATGACAATATAAAGAACTATTCTGACTTACCTAAAAATCTACTAGATAAAATTGCTCATTTCTTTTCTCATTATAAAGATTTAGAAAAGGGAAAAACGGTAACAGTTGGAGAATGGGCTGATGTGGAAAAAGCAAAAAAAATCATTGAAAAAAGTAGAAATTAGTTTGCATTAGAGCTGCTCAGAAAAATATTGTTGTTTTTTATGTTGCGGTTAAAAGCATTAGACAGGCAGTAAAGGTCTTGATATTATAGTAATAATTTGGAAGGGTGGCCGAGCGGCTGAAGGCGGCGGTTTGCTAAACCGTTATACGATTGAAAAGTCGTATCGAGGGTTCGAATCCCTCTCCTTCCGTATATTATTGTTTAGGTATTCATTACAGTAATTTCATCCTCTTTTTTAATTATTAAAAAGTTAGCTAGCGTTTATTCAGTATTTATTATAGAATTAGTTATTAGCTAAATAATTTTATATGCATAAAATACTAATTTTGATATTAATAATGCTGCCGCTTAGGTTACTTGCAACTGAGATTGAAATTGTTGCAGATGTAAATGGTGAGCCAATTTCAAATTTAGATATCGAAAGACGTATAAACTTCATAAATTCATTGCTTGGCACTCAGAAGATTAATCAAAAAGAGGTAAAATCTCAAATTCTAAGACAGTTAATAGACGAAATTATCATTGTCAGCGAAGCACAGAAGATGAATATAGAATTGAGTAACGAGGAGTTAAATAATGCTGTCACGTTATTCTTAACTCAAAGTTTAAAACTTGAGGCTGATGAAGTTGATCAATACGTAAAAAAGCATAATATAGATCTCAATACCCTAAAAAAACAAGTAAAGTGTCAGCTACTGTGGAACAAGATTATTGAAGTAGGAATTGTGCCACTTGTCAATATCAGCGATAAAGAAGTGGACGATGTAAGAAAACAAAAAGAGAAACCTGACTACCTTA
The DNA here is from genome assembly GCF_964263225.1 of Wolbachia endosymbiont (group A) of Limnophora tigrina. NCBI lineage: Bacteria > Pseudomonadati > Pseudomonadota > Alphaproteobacteria > Rickettsiales > Anaplasmataceae > Wolbachia > Wolbachia endosymbiont (group A) of Limnophora tigrina. The sequence continues at coordinate 1,072,103 of NZ_OZ181654.1, read as the reverse complement.
TTACATTTCAGGAGTTTGTAATTCCTGATCAGAAGATGGCTGAAGATTTAATAAAACAATTACGTAGCAGTAATAATCCAGAATCTTCAATAAAGATGAGCAAAGCAACCGTTAATTTAAGTCAGCTAAAAGGTAAACTCAAGGACGTTTTGGAAGGATTAGAAATCAGTGATGTAGCAGGTCCGGTTAGTTTAAGCGAAGGTTACTCTGTTATAAAAGTCATAGATAAAGTACAGCTTAATCATACAATGCTGAAAAGTACTTTAAAACTGAAACAGGTTGTAGTTGAAGGTTCAGAAAGTTTACTCTCTAATTTTAAGGAGCAAAAGGTCAGTTGTTTAAATTTTGACAAGTTAGCAGATGATTTCAAGTTGCCAAGCGTAAAAGAGTTTGAAATAAAAATGCGAAATTTAAATCCTGATTTACAGATTTTATTTAGTAAAACAAATATGAATGAAATAGTAGAATTAAGAGAAAATAGCACTGCAAAGTTGATGATGTTATGTGATATCAAAAATAATGCAATGGATATAGAAGCAATCAAACAGGAAATGTATCAACAAAAGATTATGATACAAAGCAACCTGTTATTGGATAATATGCGAAAAAATGCAGCTGTTAGTTATCAGTTTAATTGAAGTTAGAGAGGTTTTCTACTCCATAAAAAGTTTATGAATAATATAATGCTCATTGGCGGTGGGGTTGGAAATGCAGTGTTATTTTCGATAGGGAAGGCATGTCTTGAAAACAATCATAAGGTTTTATATTTCGCTGGCTATAAAAAATTAAGTGATGTATTTAAACGAGCACTGATAGAACGTGCATCAAGTGCAGTAATTTGGGCATGTGAAGAAGGATTGATAGAAACAAGTAGAGATCAGGATAAATCCTTTCATGGTAATATAGTTAATGCAATAAGCTCATATCAGCAAGGAAAGTTAGGTAAAATTACTATTAGTTTAAACACTATAGATAAAATCATCACTATTGGTTCTGATAAAATGATGAAAGCTGTAAATGAAGCTAGAAAAACAATTTTAAAGCCATATCTGAAACCAAAACACATAGCAATATCATCAGTTAACTCTCCTATGCAGTGCATGATGAAAGAAATCTGCGCTCAATGTATTCAGCAACACATAAATAAGGAAACAGGAGAAATAAGTTTTGTTTATAGTTGCAGTAATCAAGACCAGGATATGGAGCTTGTTGACTTTGATTTTTTAAGTGAGCGCTTGAAGCAAAATAGTTTACAAGAAAAGCTCACTGCAAAATGGATAGAACATGTTCAAAGACACTAAACAGCACAAAGAGGAACTAAGGAAGCAATATAGAACCATAAGAAAAGATGTTGATGAAAGTTATTCTAGTTATGCAGCAAATTCTCTTATTAATCTCTTTAACAAAAACTTAAGTTGCGTTAAAGGTAAAACAATAGCAGCGTACATTCCAACAGACGGAGAAATTAATGTTGTGCCTTTGATGCATCATTTACTCGATTTAGGATATAAAGTAGCAATTCCTAATAAAAATAAGTTATTAAAATTTGAGGAATGGAATAAAGCAGATGAAGATATAATTCCCGACACAATCATTACCCCTATTGTTGCTTTTGATGATCATTTTAATAGGTTAGGTTTTGGCGGTGGTTGGTATGATGAAATGATAAAAAAATTACGGCCACTTGGAAAAATATTTATAGGTGTAGCCTATGAGAAGCAATATTGTAAAAATTTACCTGTAGAAAAACATGATCAAAAATTGGATATTATAATCACTGAGATGTGTGTTAGATGTAGAAGTGGATTGCTCAAAAAAGTGGATAGAAAGGAGTAGCATAGTCTCCCTCTTTCTGATAGTATAGCCCTTCTCATAATAGTCCAAAAAGAGTAAGATGGATTGATAGTAGTGGAAGGTAAGGATGCCAGTAGCAAATAGTTATGACTTAAGAAAAAAGGTAATGGAAGCATTGGATGAAGGAGAGAGTGGAGAAACTGTTGCCAAGAGATTTAAGATCGGAAAAACAACTTTATATGAGTGGAAGAAAAGACGTGAGAAAACGGGAGATTTTCAGTCAAAAAAGCCTGGAAGCGTGGCATAAAATTACCGACTGGAATGCATTTGCCGAATTTGCAAATGAGCAAGGTGGCAAAACTCAGTCAGAGATGCTGGGGCAATATTAGTAGACAAACAATTCATCGAGCACTTAAAAATATAGGATTCACAAGAAAAAAAGACCTACGGATATAAAGAAAGAAATGAAGAAAAGCGAGCTCAATTTTCAAAGGTTATAGCAACAAAAGAACCTAAAGAATTAGTGTATATAGATGAGTCTGGACACTGAACCTATGGGTATTGCCAGAAAGGACAGCGGTTTTATGCCCTAAAATCTGGGAAGAAAACTCAACGAATTAGCATGGTTGCAGCCTTAAGTGGAAGAAAAATAATTGCTCCGTTAACCTTTGAAGGCCACTGCAATATGGATATCTTTAATAAATGGTTTGAGCAGTTTCTGACACCGAGGGAGTGTTAAATAAAGTGTGTCAAACCACATTTTCAACTCAACTCAATTTTCAATCTACCAGGAAAGAAAATATCAAGCTGTGACATAGTTAATGCCCAATCACGTACAGGCATCGTCCACTTTTCTTCCACCTTTTTTATAGCACAATATACCTGTTTATACAAGGCATTTGTGCTGGTAAATGAGCCTTTGGTCTTGGTGAATTTTCTAATTTGCCTGTGTAGTCCCTCTATCGGATTAGTGGTGTAAATTACTCTCCTCATTGGATCAGAATACTTGAAATAACTAGACAAATTTTCCCAATTATTCTGCCACGATTTTATAACCATAGGGTACTTTGCACCCCATTTTTCATCCAGTTCTAGTAGATAATTCTCAGCAATTTCCTTGCTTGGTGCTTGATATACCTTCCTCAAATCACTTAAAAAGCTCTTTGTATCTTTGCTAGCCACATACTTCAATGAATTACGTATCTGATGCACTATACATAGTTGTACTTCTGTATTAGGAAAGACGCTGTTTATAGCTGTAGGAAAGCTTTTTAACACAGGCTATTAGGATATCTTCTACACCTCTTTCCTTGAGGTCGTTTAGTACACCTAACCAGAAGTTCGCTCCTTCACTTTCAGCTAAATAGAAGCCTAACACCTCTTTTCTGCCATTCTGCTAATATATTATACATGCACTTGCTTACACAGCGTCCGTCCTCTTTTACTTTAAAGAACATTCCATCCATAAAAACTATCGGATAAACTGCCTGTAAAGGACGACTGCGCCATTCGTTAATCACTGGCAATAATTTATCAGTAATACTGGATATTTCAGCAACCGATATCTTGTTGTCATAAATTTCTTCGACGTGTGACATTATGTCTCTATATCCCATACCGCTGGCAAACATGCTCAAAATCTTTGTTTCAAGTTCAGAATGTAGGCTTGTTTGCCTTTTTTTGACTATTTGTGGCTCAAAGCTTCCTTCTCTGTCTCTTGGTGTTAGCAGCTCGAATGATCCGGAACTTGTTCGTAAAGTTTTTGAATTTTTGCCGTTTCTGCGATTATTTTCTTCGTTCCTATTATTTGATAAATGGCTTTCCATTTCACCTTCTAAACTTGCCTCTAGCAGCTTCTTTATCAATGGTGTTAGCGCTCCATCTCTTCCGGTAAGTGGCCTACCTTCTCGTATAGATGACAGAATATTTGACTCTAGTTCTTGATAGTCTACTAATCCAACATATTTATTTGCCATTTTTTCACTCATGTGTAAAACCTCCGTTTTATATTAATTGTAATATTTTACTTTTCGGTTTGACACACTTTATTTAACACTCCCGGTCTTTCTTTCGATGATATCAAACAGTTACAGGCAGAAAAGACCTCATAGTTCCCTCAATTTATCCCTCTGCTTATTCCTTTAACTACTGATGTTCCATTTAAGAATGTATCAGGCTTTTTAGATAACTCTACTTTCCTTGAAACTTTCTGACCTAAAACTTTAGAAGGCTTTTCTACTTTCTGCTGTAGTATCATAATTTCTTCCTTAGCTAAAACTTCTTCTAAGTTACTCTTTAAATGATCTAGAAACTTATCAGTTTGTTTAAATTCTGGACATGCTTCTTTTCCAAATGAATATAGGGTTTCTGCTATTTCAGAAAATCTTCTATTTGTTATTTTTCCATTTATTATTTTTTCAATTATAGCTGATTGCACTGCCATGGGATCAAAGTTTAGATTTGTCACTGATATTCCTGACTTAATAGCAGTTTTATTTAACACTTTCTCAAATCTATGTGTAATATTTAGTGCATAACCTCTTGCTTCTAATAAAGGTATAGATTGATCTACTGCAGGTATATATTGTTTACCCGTAAACTTTCTTACAAGCACATCAAGTAACATTATCGTATTTACATCCATTTTTGCATCTACTTGTGAGATTGGACTTTTAGTTGTAGTACTTGATTTGGAATCTAATAACCCACCTATAGAGCTTTTTACCCAACCAAATAAATCATTTATCCATGAAGATGGTCGTCTTGTACCACTACTCATTGTGTACTCACTTCTACGGTTTCTAATGTGCTGCCTATGTCTATGAGGTTGATCAGATAACATGACTTCTGTAAACACATCATCGTACACTTGATCCTTATACTCTCTTTTTACAATATCCAAGTATCTTGCAGCACTTATTTCCTTCTCATGATCTTTTAATACTATCTCTTTATCAGTAAATTTTATTGATAACGTTTTCATTTTAGGTGTTTTATAGAATTTACTAAGTGTAATACTGCAAAAATCATCTTTAGTAATAGTCGAATCAAAAGCATTAGTTATTATTAGATCATGACCATTACTACGAACAAACGTATTGTTTCCTCCTTTTCTAGGCGTGATAAGCTCAGCATCTTTCTCCACATCTTGATCGGTTACCACAATAATTTCTTTATCTTTGTCAAAGATCAAAGGTAGTGGTTTTAATTCTAATTCAGAACTTATTTTCATAGGCGCACTATCTGAGATAATATGAAGATTTTCATACCAATCCAAACCGTCTTTTAATCTTACTGTTAGCACTTCTAATAAAAAACTTTGTCCCATTTCTGTTTCTAACTTAACTAGCAAATCATTTCCATCTTGAAAAATTCTTGGCAGATTAATATGTATTTTCAAATCATCTTGTATTATTTTTACCACGTTACGTAAATCTAATGTATCTATGGAACTTCCTTCATCAAAATTATAGATGTTTACTTCTGGTATAGAAGAAATACTATGTTCATATCTTTTCTCACCTGAAGCTATAGTAATTACGTATATATTCTCACCACCATTTCCAATTAAGTGACTGTTATGGATTGGGTGATTGTGAAGTGCCTCAAATTTCCCACGGCCAACAAGTATAGATTCACCACCTGATTGCACAGCGATAGTCATATTGAGTTTATTCGCTATAGCTGGGTAACTTTCTATAATTTCATCAATAGTTTTATTAGTATTCTGTATTGCATACAAGTTTCTTTCCTTACCTACTTTTATTTCAGCACTGTCTTTTAATTGATAGATTATATTGTTCATTATGTTATATGAGATAGCTATACTAAAGCTGCCATCTACAACTTTTGGAAAAAAATTGAACTTTATACTATTGTGATCTTTAATATCAATACTCTGAATATCAGCAAGCAAGTAGTCGAATATAAACCTATGGTTATTTTCGAAATTAGCAAGTAATTTAACAGATGCACTACCTTTTTGAAATGGTACAATATAGTTAAAGTTACCTTTGAGTGCTAGATTATTTACTTCAGTGTAATTTCTAACTATTACTTGTATATCATAGACACAGTTATTATCTTTTATTTCCAAATAATCAAGTTGATCTTCCTTACCACCATTACCATCCAAGAATTTAGTTTCACATGCACTAAATATATGATCTGCCTTAGCTTTTCTACCAAGCACTCTTTCTACTGAATTAATTTGAAATCCAGAATAACCATATCTATTGTACATAATAGTGCCAATATTTGTATTTAAATACACATTCACACTTACAGCTTCTTGAGCAAATTCAGTCAGATCTAAGGTATCAATTCCATCCTCTCCGTACAAAGACCCTTCTATCAGATCTCCCTGCAAAACAAAGATATCATTCTTATTTCCTCCATAGTATCTCTTAGATCCATCATTCACTATAAATATGTTTGGGCTATCCTTAAATCCTTTTGCATAATCTTCACCTTCTCCTAAATTAATTAGAGTATACCCTTCTGTTTTGTTATTAGATAAACCAATTGCATTTTTACATAAATATGAGCCATAACTTGGAGCAGGATGATAATCTCCTTTTGGTAAACAAAATAATTTTCCACCACTTGGATCATCCGGTCTTTCTTTACTCCATTTTATATCATTTCTTTTTCTGTCAAGCAGTACTGTACTGTCTAAATCTATCTCAAATTTAGTTGTGCACTCTTCAGTATAATAATGTCTAATCCCAAGTGATGTTGTGTGCAGCACTTTACGACAAGAACCCACAACTGATCGATCAGTAGGGAATACATAGCTTTGAATAGCACGATTCTTCCTTAAATACTCAAATCCTTGCTTAACTAATTGGTTATAAAGTTGTTTTTCTTCCATTAACTTTTCTACATATTGTTCAGGTCGCATACCTATAAATGCACGCAATCCTTCAATAAATTTTTCTCCTCTAGTTAAGTGAATAATTTCATCAATTTTATCAACTCTCTTTACTGCCATATAAATATCAGTGTAAATAAATACTGCAGTGCCAACTCCTGCTCCAATAGGTCCAGTAATAGATGAAACTCCTTCTAATACTTCAAAACCTTCAGCAACTTCAATCCCAATCTCTGCAGCGTCAACTCCCAGGTAAATGCTATCTCCTACTACGCCAACCAATGCTCCTTCTGTACCATTTTTAAATGCTTTTACCTGATTTACTAAATCATAAATAATAAAGGCAGAAGTACCTCGAGCAAGAAAAGGTGATGCAACTCTTAAAGACCTACCAAGTAATACCTTTTCTTCTGAGAGCAAATTTAATCCTTTACGAGATGCAACTTCAGCAACTTTAGCAAACCCTTGACCACCTGCTATAAAACCAACATTAATTGCTACACCCTGATAATCTCTGTTTAAAAAGTCAGCTAAAATATTTTTAGCCATCATTCCATGCATAGTTATGCTAGAGATTTTCTTTACTCTATTTAAATGATTCATGACCTTCTGATTACTGGTAAGCTTATTAATCAAATCACGAAACCTACCTGTAATTTGAACTTTATCTGCTAGCTCAATTAGCTGAGAATGCTTTTCCTCTGGTAGATCTTTAATATAATTAACGAACTTTTCACTGTCTATTTTAATTTTACTAAAATCTCTTTTCTCATCTTTTTCTGTGTTAAATTTATCTACATCTTCCCAAGAAAGCTCACATTCCCCGATCTTTACTTCTCTTTTTCTTCTTCCTGAACTTGTACTTGGTAAACATTCTTCAACTTTACCTTTTTGATATATTGCAGACGCCCTTTCTAGTAACTCTTTTGCTCTTTCATGATTACCTAAAGCTTTCTCAGCACCACTTAAATTTTCTAAGACCATAGCTACTTCAACATGATTTTCTCTATAATACTTTTTAAATATAGGCAAAGCCCTTTCTAGCAACTCTTTTACTTTTTGATAATCACCTAAAGCTCCATAAGGGATGCTCAGGTTTACTAATGTTTTAGCTACTTCAAAGTTATCTTCTCCGTAATGCTTTTTAAATATAGGCAAAGCCCTTTCTAGTAAATCTTTTGCTCTTTCATAATTACCTAAAGTTTCATAAGAGTTACCAAGGTTTGCTAGAACAATAGCTACGTAAAAATGCTCTTCTCCATAATTATTCTCTAAAATAGGTAAAGCCTTTTCTAGTAACTCTTTTGCTTTTTGATAATCACCTAAAGTTTCGTAAGCATTACTAAGATTTGCTAGAGCTATAGCTACTTCAACATGATCTTCCCCATAATGTTTCTCTAAAATAGGTAACACATTTTCCAGCAAATCTTTTATTTTTTGAGCATCACCCAAAATTCCGTAAGAAACAACAAGATTTGCTAGAGCCATAGCTACGTGAAAATGCTCTTCTCCATAATGATTCTCTAAAATAGGCAAAGCCCTTTCTAGTAACTCTTTTGCTCTTTGATTATCACCTACAACGTAATAAGTGACACTCATACTTATTAATATTTTAGCTACTTGAAAGTAATCTTCTCTATAATGATTCTCTAAAATAGGTAAAGCCTTTTCTAGCAAATCTTTTGCTTTTTGATAATCACCTAAAGCTCCATAAGCGGTACTAAGATTTACTAGAGCCATAGCTACTTCAAAATGCTCTTCTCCATAATTATTCTCTAAAATAGGTAAAGCCTTTTCTAGTAACTCTTTTGCTTCTTCATAATCACCTAAAGCTTGATAAGTGACACTCAAGTTTACTAATACTTTAGCTACTCCAAAATGGTTTTCTCCGTGATGTTTCCTTTCAATTTTTAAACCCCTCTCTATCAACCTTTTCGCTTTTTGATGATCACCTAAAGCTACATAATTGATACTTAGATTTACTAATGTTCGAGCTACTTTTAAATGCTCTTCTCCATAATGCTTCTCTAAAATAGGTAGCACCCTTTCTAGCAACTCCTTTTCTCTTTTAGGATTATTCAAGTTAAAATACCCATCATCCATCAATATCAATAAATCCTCAAGGTAATCCTCTTCTATTTTTTCTTTATCTTGAGGGTTCTTTTTTAACCAATTATCTATATTCGATAAAAATGCCTCTAAGTGCGGTAATAATTCTCGTTTCTTTAAATAGTCTTCTAATTTATCACCATTATAAGGAAAACTTGCTCTGAGTAGCTCGAAAGTCTCTTTCATAACTTCCTTATTCTTACCTTTCTCTACCAACGCTATTCTTGTCACTTCTTGAACTAATTTATGGGTACTCAACACACTTTGCTTTTGCTCGCCACTCACCATAGAATATTTTATAAGTAAACGAACAGCTGACCTTAATTCCTCTTCATTATTTCCTGTCAAATCTAAAAAGAATTCTCTACTAATATTGTCAGGTGCAAGATAAGAGATAACATCAAGAATCCTTAAAGCTAAATTTCCATACTTTTCATTGCTTGCTATCTTATCGGTTGTAATCTTCCAAGTTGTGAAAGTTGTTTTTGCATAGTTATTATCAATTCCCCTGAATAATACAGAATCAAGCAAATCTTTCGCTTTTTTCTCATATTCCTTTAGGTAATCATCTATATCAAATTTTCTAGTAACTCTTTGATCTTCAATATATGATATTGCTTGCTGTATAGCTAAAGGAAAGTGTTGTAATTTCTCTACCAAAGCTTTTATCTTTTCATTTTGAGATTCATCTTCTATACTAAAGCCCTTTTTTACAAATTCTATCGCTTCTTCTGACTTTAATTCGTTTAGATTAATAACTTCTATCCCCCTTTCCCACTCTCGATTACGAGAAGTAATTAAAATATAAGGTCCATTACCACCCGGTAATGAATCATGAATTGGTAAAAACTTATTCAAATAATTACTTTTCTCGGCATCATCAAAAATAAACAAGCTTTTACTATTACTGAAAAATTCATAAACCTCTTCTATGAGAGCTTTTATATCCTTTTCTTTTCCATTCTCATCTTTTATATCAATTCTTAGTTTATTCTTCGCTAATCGAGTAAATGATTCAACAAGAGCTATCTCACTTTCAGCATTGATCCATATAACGTTGTCATAACAATCTTTACTATATTCTTGAACATATTGTCTAGCTAACTCAGTTTTTCCTATTCCTCCTAAACCGCTAATTGAGGTTATTTGTGATATTACTGTTACTTTTTCTGAACTACGTTGTATCTTATTATGTAGGTCAATTAACTCTTCCCTTCTTCCAGCAAACAAAATTACTGGCTTTTTCACATTAAACCAAATAGGCTCTCTTACTTGCTCTCTTGCTACAACTGCATCATATATCTTATCAAGCTTTTTATCTATTTTCTCGAAACTTTTTTCACTTTCTTTCCTTCCTTCTACAATAGAATCTGCTATCTTGTGACGTTGCCTACTGGCTTCCTGATATTGACTCATTAATTCATCAAAGACTCCCTTAATCTCATTTTGATTACTTTCTATGTAACCTGATAACTCATTAAAATTCTTACCTATATAATCCTCTAATTCATTGAAGTTTTTTTCAGCTTCCTGTTCCATTTCTCCTTTGAATTTGCTTAGTAACCTCTCTTCGACTAACTTCGGATCTTGCTTATTAAGCTCATCCAATAATTCATCTTTCCATTTTCCCTCATCTAATACCAACTCCACTTACTAGACGAACAAATAAGGAATATTACAAACTTGTTTAACCGTAGCAGGGGAAAGACTAACAATAAAATTACATAAAACATCTTCAAGTAGACCGATAGTATCATAGATTTTGTTGCGTAAAATGTTCTGTTTTATATATTGCCAAAACCTCTCTACTGGGTTCAGTTCTCACTTTTACCCACAATTTTGAGAGGTCATGATGTGAAGCATAACTATGCTCTCCTTAAGATTTTCATAGCCCCGCCATAGAGTCATAGCCCCTGGTAAATTATCACTTTTTCTATTCATAAATCCACCTAATTTTCCTAACCAAATAATAGCTTGTTTTATGTTTGGAGGTTCTTCTGGCAATGTAGCTACTTTATGCTCACGTATGAAAAGGGCCTTCCACTCTTCGTTGCTTAAAATTTTAGTACAGGTTTCCATGGGATTTGATAAAGCGACTTTTGTTAAATATAAAATTTTAAATGCAATAATGCTCTTTATAGCAATTAATTTCTGTAGCCTTTCCTTTGTAGTTAAACGAGAGCTTTCTATTTTACATCCTGATTTTAAAACCCTGAAATACTCCTCAATTTTCCATCTTAGCTTATACCAATTTATCCTTTCTATAGCATCTAAAGTGCTATTAACTGGTACATTAGTCAGCAAAGTCCAATCAATAGCTTCCAATCCTTCAGGAGGATTTGTTTCTTTTGCACTTACCACATATACAGGGATTTTATCACTTATTTTATGCACTGTGTCTTTTGATCCATAAATTGAAGAAGATCTGATAGGTATATAGCCTTTCATATACTTAACTTCAATATTAGCTTTCCTTGATCTTTGGTTTCCACCTTTATTAACTTCTAGAGAAATTTTCTTCTTTACTGGCAGTTGAGTGATGCGTGTTTGCAAATCTGTTTTTCCAATTTCAGTACAGATAAATCTTCTATTAGTTCGATTACGGATTACATAAAAACTACCTAATGTCTCAGTGATCCATAAAAATTTGAAGATATCTGCCTCTCTATCACCAAGGGTAACAAGTTGTACATTTGCAGGAAGGTTGTTTATGCTTTCTTTGAGAGCTGTTATCCACTTATAACTTTCTTTTTCTTCTATGGAGGTACGGTATTTCCTGTTTGCTTTTTCTTGTGACGTTTCTTTTTCCCTAATAGAACGTGCCCAACATTGTTGAGAAGATAGACCTAAAGGCAATCCGTCTTTGCTGACTATTAAGGCACTGTGCAACAGTAAACCCATTTTATGCTTCGTATAAGCTTTAGAAATACTACCTAGCCTCTTAGTTTTTATATGAGAGTCAAAATCCAAATAACTTGTATCTTGAACTGAAAAAACAAACTGATTTCCTTTCATTCTCTCCATAGTTTCTTTGTAATGGGAAGAATAAATTTCCTTATCCTTAAGCTTTTCATTGCTAAATAATCTGTATGCACCCTTAGCTTCTTTCCATCCACTACAGCTTTGATTAATTGATCCAGACGCCTTACCCTCTATACAATAGCCTGTTTTAATAAGTCTCTTATTAAGTCTTGTATCTCCTAAATTAACGTGTTTTAACTCTCTTTCCAGCCATTTATCCCCTAAGCCATCAGTATATTGCACATTTGTACTTACTTCACTCATTTTAATCCCAAATTTATTTGGTATCCATTTTACTCACTTTTTTATTTGTGGGTAAAAGTGAGATTTTAACAAAATTGAGCATCATTGGTTTGCTATAAAAAACAGAGCTAGGAAAAACATCCCTCTATTCACATCTTTTCGTCATGCTGTTGATTCCGCTTTTCTATAAGCTTTTCGGACTATTATGAAAAGAGCTATAGTATATCCAATCCAGGAATTTTGGTAAAATCTATACCAGTTACTCGATATAATTCTTCATGCAAAGCAAAGTTTGGTTTACTTTTTCTGTGCTTATTTTTCTCTTCACCTAACTTTTTACTCTCATCAGACTTTGTCTCAAATGTTTTATAATATTCTTAAATGCTCCTGTCACATTCTGCTACTTTTTCCTGATAAATATTATATAGCTCAAATTCTTGCTTTAATGTAAATAGGTGTTCTTTTCTATAGTTTCCTGCTAATGCTTTTGCAATAACAGATTTATCACTTTTTATTCGTCCATCTCTTAGTTCAGCCAATTTTTCAGGATTATTCTCACCATCTATTATTGCTTTAATAATTTGCATTCCAGTTACACCAGTTGTATCGCTTATAACTTTATGTAGTTGAATATTCATTTGTGTTAGCACTTTTTGCATACGCAAAGTATGTGTAGAAGCATTTTCAATTAAATTTTTACGTTGCCGAACATAACTACGCAATACACACATTTGATCATCTGGCCTAAATGACCCTTGGAGTAACCCGTAACTGTGTAGTTGTTGAATCCATTTGCACATCTGATTTTCTCCCAGGTACATTTTTAACATGTTTTGCGTTTACCAGTTTTACTTCAAATCCGTGTGATTCAAGTACTTGAAACAAAGGAATCCAGTACACTCCTGTTGACTCCATGGCTACTGTATTAACTTTACATTTTTTCAACCATTTTGCTATGTTGTAGAGATCTTACGTAAAGCAGCTAAATTTTTGTATACGTTGTTCATCGCTTCCTTCGGGTACACATACATAATGTACAGCCGAGCCAACATCGATTCCTGCTGCATTAGATCTCTAATTTACTTTTGAACTTTGCCATTTTTAATCTCAATTATATAATAATCCATAATTGAGAAGTGCTTAAGCTTGGGACGGTTGAGTTATACATTCTTCTAATCGAGGTAGCCCAAAAGGCTCCATCAGTGGTTCGACCGCTCCTCCAAAGCCACGCTGTCCTACGGGCACTTAAGGCACCATTGCACAGTTCGGCTATAACTGCAAAAAGCTCTTCTCTACAAAATTATACATAAAATTTGCTATACACTCAGCTAGGAAGTTTCTTTTTGGTTTGACAGGTTTTATCTGTCCGGCGCTGTCCAGTATGATAGGGGTTTTTAGGTCAATTCGGCGGATGCTATATACCATGCTGCTATAAAACCTAAATAAATCTTTCTGAATTCGACTTTGTTCTACATTATGAATGGCAGAATTGTTAGTATTATAAAGCCTTTCTGGATGTGGTTCATTTAAGATATTATATCCAACAATGGCAGGATGGTCCTTAAGTTCTCTTGCAAGATCTTGCCAAAATTTTGCTGCTTGTTTTTGAAAAGCTTGATCTGACCATAAACGTAAATCATCTTTATCGTTATTATTTTGCTTCCATCTAGATCCAGGTAAGCTAAGCATCGTTAACACTACTGGTATTTTTTGTTGATGAAAAGCATCTAAAACATCTTTCAGAACTTTCAGGTCTTTGGAAATCAGGCCCGGATAATTGTCTGCATTGCCTAAGAGGAAGTCACGTTGCGTAGTTTCAAATTTGTCAGGAGCAAGACGAATAAAACCAATTTTGTATTCCTTTGCTGCTTTGATTAAGTCACTATCAACTTTTCTATTGAAAACATTTGCTCCCTTTCTAACTCCAGTTTGCCAAAAGAGCATTTTGCTGTTCTCCGGTATTGACTTAGCACTCACATTACAGAAAACTATAGAATACAAAACAGCTGTAATTAGAAGAAAAATTTTCACTTATATAATTTTGCTATAATGGTAAGTAACCTAACAGACAAGATCCCGTTTGTAAAGATGCATGGTACTGGCAATAGTTTTGTTATCATAGACTCACGTTCAGCAAATAATTTAGACTGGAATTATAGACAAATTGCTGATCAAGGCAGTTGTGATCAAGTGATAATTATAACAATGTCTAATGCTGCAAACTGCTTTATGCATATCTACAATGCTGACGGTAGTCGAGCTGAAATGTGTGGAAACGCAGCACGCTGTGTTGGATATTTGATAATGTTAGAAAAAGGTACTGAATATATCACTATTGAGCTGATAAATAATCGTATCTTAGAATGTTTTAAAGTAGGTGATAAATCAATAAAGGTCAATATGGGTAAACCACTGCTTAAATGGAATGAAATTCCTCTTTCTTGTGAATGCGATCCCCTTTATCTACCTATAGAGCTTGAAATGCTGAAAGAGCCAGTTGCAGTAAATATTGGTAACCCTCATATAGTTTTTTTTGTTGATAACATAAGCGAAATACCATTGCAGAATTTAGGACCAAAGCTAGAAAATCACGAATTATTTCCTCAGAAAACAAATGTTAGTATTGCACAAATAGAAAAATCTGGAGAAATAAACTTAAGAGTTTGGGAAAGAGGAACAGGTATTACTGCTTCATGTGGTAGTGCGGCTTGTGCAGCATTTGTTGCATCTATACTTCGTAAGTGTTTGGCTACTAAACAAACTTCAGTGCATTTACCAGGAGGTCAGTTACTGATTGAGTGGTCAAAAAATATACTGATGACTGGGGATATAGGGTTTTTATGACCTAGGCTAGGCACTGACACTCATTACTTCTAACACCTTTTTACCAATCACAGCAGGGGTTTCTGCAATCGCAATCCCAGCACTGCGCATAACCTCTAACTTTGCACCAGCACTTCCGCCACTAGAGGAGATAATAGCCCCAGCGTGCCCCATACGTCTTCCTGGAGGTGCTGTTTGACCTGCTACAAAACCAACGATTGGCTTTTTAGTTTTTTCTGTTTTCACAAAATGTGATACATCCTCTTCTTCGTTTCCACCTATTTCACCAATAACTACAATACCATGAGTATCGTCATCTTTTAAAAAGAGCTCCATACAGTCAACAAACGTCATACCATGAACAGGATCCCCTCCAATTCCTATACATGTTGACTGACCAAGACCAACAGCGGTTGTTTGTGCTACCGCTTCATAAGTTAAAGTTCCAGAACGAGACATAATTCCTATATGTCCACGTCTGTGAATATGTCCTGGCATAATTCCTATTTTGCATTCTTCGGGTGTAATAACCCCTGGACAGTTTGGGCCAATCAATCGACTGTTTGAACCAGCGAGAGCGTGCTTTACCTTTACCATGTCAAGTATAGGAATGCCCTCTGTGATGCAAACTATTAATTCTATCTCTGCATCTATTGCCTCAAGTATTGCATCAGCTGCAAATTTAGCAGGTACATATATCACAGTAGCATTCACATCAGTTTTTTCTTTAGCTTCTGCTACGGTATTAAAAACTGGTAAATTAAGGTGAGTGCTTCCACCCTTGCTAGGAGTTACACCGCCAACCATTTTGGTTCCATAGCTAATTGCTTGTTCTGAATGAAATGTACCTTGTGCACCAGTAAAGCCCTGGCATATTAATCTTGTATCTTTATTTACTAAAACAGACATACTCTACTTCACCTCTTGTACTATTTTCTGTGCAGCCTCGTCAAGTTCGTCTGCAGCAATAATATTTAGCCCTGACTCTTCTAAAATTCTTTTTCCTTCTTTAAAGTTAGTGCCTGATAATCTAACCACTAAAGGGACCTTAATATCTATTTCTTTTGCAGCTTCAACTATTCCATTTGCAATGATATCACAACGCATTATACCGCCAAATATATTAACCAAAATTCCTTGTACATTACTATCAGATAATATAATTTTAAATGCTTCAGTGACAGTTTCCTTACTTGCTCCACCACCAACATCTAGAA
This sequence comes from Wolbachia endosymbiont (group A) of Limnophora tigrina, assembly GCF_964263225.1. Taxonomy (NCBI): domain Bacteria; kingdom Pseudomonadati; phylum Pseudomonadota; class Alphaproteobacteria; order Rickettsiales; family Anaplasmataceae; genus Wolbachia; species Wolbachia endosymbiont (group A) of Limnophora tigrina. Next base: position 1,056,023 of record NZ_OZ181654.1, on the reverse strand, counting down.
AGTTAGCAGGCTCTGCTCCATAGTACTTTATTATATCCATTGTTGCCATAGCAAGACCTGCACCGTTCACCATGCAACCAATATTGCCATCCATTTTGATGTAACTAAGTCCATGTTTTGAAGCTTCTATCTCTTCTTTAACTTCTTCATCATAATCACGAAGCTGCATGATTTCTGGATGACGATATAAAGCGTTGTCATCAAAATTAATTTTAGCATCAAGTGCAACAAAATCCCCGGAATTTGTTTCAACTAGTGGGTTAATTTCTATTTGGCTTGCATCAGTTGTAATAAACGCATCATATATATTTTTTGCAATATTTGTTATTCTTTCTATTTGTTCTGAATTCAAATTAAAATTATTGGCAAGTTTACTGTTATCAAGATTTGTAAAACCAGTAGCAGGGTCAATATCAAATTTCACAATTTTTGTAGGAGAATTTTTTGCCACTTCTTCAATATCCATTCCACCTTCTGAGGAAAATATAAATACTAACCTACTGAGCTTTGGATCAACTACTAGACTCAAATAGTACTCTTTTTTAATGCTTGAACCTTCCTCAATGTATACTCTTCTTACCTGCTGTCCACTAGGCCCTGTTTGATGAGTAACTAAAGTTATGCCAAGCATGTCCTTTACAAGTTGTTGAGCTTCTTTAGTTGACTTTGCTAGCTTTACGCCACCAGCCTTACCCCTACCACCTGCATGAATCTGAGCTTTAACCACAAACACGTCAGATTTTAGTTGATTTATTTGAGTTTCTACTCCTTCTGCAGATGTAGCAACAAAACCCTTTGGTACCGGGACATTAAACTTGTGTAAAATTTCCTTTGCTTGATATTCATGAATATTCATAAGATAACTAATTATTAACCTTAGTAAAAACTACCAACCATAACGCTGTCTTCTGCATTCTTGCTGATACCTCTTTTTCCTTGCTTCAGCTTTTTTTTTAGCTGTTTTCTCTGATTTCTTTTCGTGATATTTTTTTTTCATTTTGAGCCCTCTTCCTTCCTTTTGAATTATTTTTCTCAACACTGGAAGAGCTCTATCTACATCACCATAATGGACTGATACTTCAATCAAACTCTATACCTCCTTCGGTAATCACTTCAAAATCCATTTATAAATTAGAAAATTAACATTGTCAATTATTTTATAAACTTGAGCGATAGAATATGATATGCAGTGATTTATATGAAAAAAGCTTCATTCTGCTGTCAATCATTTACTTGCTGATAAAAATTGCTTTTAGGTTACAGTGCTCTTGTAATTTTTCTAATCTCGGGGCGGAGAGATTTGAACTCCCGACCCTTTGGTCCCAAACCAAATGCGCTACCAGGCTGCGCTACGCCCCGACTTCTTTACTAAGAGTATCGATAGTTCGGAAAAATGCAAGTTTCATTTATTTCTTTTAGGAAAAATATAATGCAGATTTCTTTATATAGAGTGTCAAGTTGCACTAGCCATATTAAAAAATCTAGCTATACCAATTGGTGAAGGTTAATGCAGCAACTACAGCAGTATCAACTCTCAAAATTCTTTTTCCTAGACTCAGTTTCTGACAAAATTTATTGGCAGAATCAAGTTCGTAAGATGAAAAACCACCTTCGGGGCCAACAATAATAGCAACGTTTTTCTTGCCTTTTAGAACTTTATTAGGAGGTTGTCCTTCACCTGTTTCATCACACAAAACAAAATTTTTATTCTGGGAATCGGATAATTCACAAAAATTAATAGGAAGAAAAATCTGTGGTATACTTGTCCTACCGGATTGTTCCGCAGCTTCAATTGCCTGTAATTTCGCTCTACTTAGGTTAATGTTTTTTACTACTGTACGTTCTGTTGAAATAAATTGAATGCAGGTTACTCCCATTTCAGTTGCTTGTCTTACTATGTTGCTTAAGGCGCCGCTTTTTACCAGAGCACAATACAAATATAGATTTTTTTCATGTTGTTGTTGTTTAGTGCGTTCTTTTATTATAATTTTTGTCGATTTACTTGATATATTCACTACTTCTCCTAACCATTCTCCATCCTTTCCATTAAAAAGATAGATGTTATCATGCTTCTTAAGCCGCATTACATTGTAAATATAGTGACTTTGTCGTGGATGAAGAGCCAAACTTACATTTTGTGATAAAGCTTCTTCAACATAAAGCCTAATTTTTTTCATTCAAAACTTTAGTTATTTGCATTCTGTTTGAGTGACTCTTACGGGATTTGAACCCGTGTTACCACCGTGAAAGGGTGGTGTCCTAACCACTAGACGAAAGAGTCGACTTGAATCTAACTGAGTTATATCGATTATACATATAAAGTCAATTCAATTATTTTGAATCACACAGTTAGAGTGATATATCAGTGATTTTATATCGACAGCCTCCTATTACCCCATGTTCAATGCTTACTGAACCTATCTCAGATTTAGGAGCTTTAGATCCTAAATCTAATTTTTGTTCAACTTTTGTATCTGAATCATAGCCAGAATCGTATCCAGAATCTCTACGCTCAAAATTTTGCCTTATTTCTTTTACGTTAAAGCCAGCCTTGGTCTTGATTTGCTGACTCGCTGGCTTATTAGCACTTTGCTCATTTAGTTTTACTTGCAAATTATTCACTTTATCCTGCACTAATCCATGATAAGTCCCAGAATTATCTTTTATATGTTTTGCTTGTCTTTCTGATCTCTTTTTCGATAAATCTACTTTAGCATAAATAGGCTCTGGTTGCTCTTTATGATTTAAGCCTCACTTTTACCCACAATTTTGAGAGGTCATGATGTGAAGCATAACTATGCTCTCCTTAAGATTTTCATAGCCCCGCCATAGAGTCATAGCCCCTGGTAAATTATCACTTTTTCTATTCATAAATCCACCTAATTTTCCTAACCAAATAATAGCTTGTTTTATGTTTGGAGGTTCTTCTGGCAATGTAGCTACTTTATGCTCACGTATGAAAAGGGCCTTCCACTCTTCGTTGCTTAAAATTTTAGTACAGGTTTCCATGGGATTTGATAAAGCGACTTTTGTTAAATATAAAATTTTAAATGCAATAATGCTCTTTATAGCAATTAATTTCTGTAGCCTTTCCTTTGTAGTTAAACGAGAGCTTTCTATTTTACATCCTGATTTTAAAACCCTGAAATACTCCTCAATTTTCCATCTTAGCTTATACCAATTTATCCTTTCTATAGCATCTAAAGTGCTATTAACTGGTACATTAGTCAGCAAAGTCCAATCAATAGCTTCCAATCCTTCAGGAGGATTTGTTTCTTTTGCACTTACCACATATACAGGGATTTTATCACTTATTTTATGCACTGTGTCTTTTGATCCATAAATTGAAGAAGATCTGATAGGTATATAGCCTTTCATATACTTAACTTCAATATTAGCTTTCCTTGATCTTTGGTTTCCACCTTTATTAACTTCTAGAGAAATTTTCTTCTTTACTGGCAGTTGAGTGATGCGTGTTTGCAAATCTGTTTTTCCAATTTCAGTACAGATAAATCTTCTATTAGTTCGATTACGGATTACATAAAAACTACCTAATGTCTCAGTGATCCATAAAAATTTGAAGATATCTGCCTCTCTATCACCAAGGGTAACAAGTTGTACATTTGCAGGAAGGTTGTTTATGCTTTCTTTGAGAGCTGTTATCCACTTATAACTTTCTTTTTCTTCTATGGAGGTACGGTATTTCCTGTTTGCTTTTTCTTGTGACGTTTCTTTTTCCCTAATAGAACGTGCCCAACATTGTTGAGAAGATAGACCTAAAGGCAATCCGTCTTTGCTGACTATTAAGGCACTGTGCAACAGTAAACCCATTTTATGCTTCGTATAAGCTTTAGAAATACTACCTAGCCTCTTAGTTTTTATATGAGAGTCAAAATCCAAATAACTTGTATCTTGAACTGAAAAAACAAACTGATTTCCTTTCATTCTCTCCATAGTTTCTTTGTAATGGGAAGAATAAATTTCCTTATCCTTAAGCTTTTCATTGCTAAATAATCTGTATGCACCCTTAGCTTCTTTCCATCCACTACAGCTTTGATTAATTGATCCAGACGCCTTACCCTCTATACAATAGCCTGTTTTAATAAGTCTCTTATTAAGTCTTGTATCTCCTAAATTAACGTGTTTTAACTCTCTTTCCAGCCATTTATCCCCTAAGCCATCAGTATATTGCACATTTGTACTTACTTCACTCATTTTAATCCCAAATTTATTTGGTATCCATTTTACTCACTTTTTTATTTGTGGGTAAAAGTGAGGATTTAAGCTAGTGGGCTTTTTTTGCTCTGAGAAATCATCTACATCTTCATAAATAGGTTCTCCTGATATACTAGAATAACCACTATCTTTCAATGATAAATTTTCAGTAGATCTTTTATGCAAATCATATACTTCAGCATAAATGGATTCTTCCGATACGCTCAACTCTTCTAATGAGTTACTAACCTTAGCGTCATATACCTCATCATAAATGGGCTCTTTTAAAAGTAAAATATCATCATGCTCAAAAATTCTAGGAGGTTTTTTAGGTGAGTTGGCCTTAAATTTTAGCTCTACTTCCTCTTTAAGCTTGTCACAACTTTCCGTTTGTTTCAAAATCTCCAGTATTTCTTTTCTTTCTTTTTTTATTAGCTCACCAAGCACTAAACAACATTTTTCTTTACGATCTTTGAGACTGTCCTTATCTCCGTACTGCATAGCTTCTGATGCTATTTTGTATTGAAGGATTACATTTCCTATACTATTATTTATTTCATTAATATTTCCTCCAGCACTAATAAGTAACGTCATTACATTATGATCAAGATTTGTTACTGCATACTCTAAAGCTCGATTTAAAGTTTGATCATTATTCAAGTCAAATGACCCCTTGTTCCTAAAAGGATTAATTCTAGAAAAGAGTTTTTCAAAGCTGTTTACTATATTATGAAGACTTAAAGCTAGCCTCACGCCTCTTATATTGCTATTTCTAGCGGATTTAATTAAAAAACTATCTACTATACCCATGATTGTACCCCTCTATATAAAAGCTCACCATTGTGGTACAATTTTAAACTATAACGATTTATTTTATATTAATAACCGCTTTTCACACCCACTTGACAAGAGGCGGCATCGACATCATAATTGCATCGGGGTTACCATTAGTCATTAAACCAAACCTTGTACCACGATCATAAAGAAGATTGAACTCCACATATCTGCCACGTTTTATCAATTGTTCTTCTCGTTGTTCTTTTGTCCAAGATTTTTGCATATGTTTGTGTATGATGTGTAAGTAAATTTCTAAAAAGGCTTCACCTACTGCTTTTGTGAACTCAAAATCATTTTTCCAGTTGCCAGAAGTTAGATTGTCATAAAAAATTCCACCAATACCACGTGGCTCTTTTCTATGTTGTAAAAAAAAGTAATCATCACATTGCTTTTTAAATTTCGGATAATATTCGATGTTGAACTCATCGCAAGTTGCTTTAATTGATTCGTGAATATACTTGCAATCTCCCTCATCTTTATAAATTGGAGTAAAGTCCATTCCTCCACCAAACCATTGTTTTGAGGTATATATCAGCCTTGTGTTCATATGTGCTGCAGGGATAAGGGGAGATTGCATGTGAGACACTAAAGATATACCGCTTGCCCAAAACTCTCCATTGCTTTCACTTGCACCAGGAATTTCATTAATGGCTGAGTCTGCGAGCTTTCCGTATACTCTTGAAACGTTTACTCCAACTTTTTCAAAAATATTACCAAAGATAATTGTAGATTCACCACTTCCTCCACCTGGTCGGTTCCACTTTCTTTTTTCGATTTTTGGTTCTGTGAATGACTGTAACTCAATTGATAAGAAAGATTCGGTGATCTTGTTTCTCAGTGCGCAGAACCATTCAAATGCTTGTGTCTTTTGTTTTTCCATAATGCCTTCTGTTGGCTTATTAATATTATTGTACTCTATATTTACAGGAATTAATTAGATTGGGATAGTAACTACCCATCAAGGATGTTAATAAATCTATAATAATTCAATCAATATAGTAGAATATATTTTTATATGTGCAAGGATGCCAAGCAATAATAATGAGTAAAAGATACATAGATAACAAAAAAGAGAACAGAGTTGACTTCATACTAAGAAATTATGGGATGTCAATTATTGTGATGGCAGTCATTATGTTCTTACCTCCAATAGCAATATCAGTACTCTATTTTTCTAATGTATATAGTCAGCATGTTAATATAGAGATTAATTTATTAATTAGCATTCTAATGACTCTCTTTGTGGCATATAATATAAAACGTTACAAGTATCTACTTAATATCATAGAGTTTCAAAATGCAATATTTGCAAATGCGCTGAATCATAATACAGAGTTTTGTCTCATTTTACATAAAGATGAGGGTATTATTTATGCTGATGCGAGGTTCTACGAAAGGTTTAAAGATCACATAAACGATGATGTTACGCTAGATAAAATTCTTGAAGCAGGAGATGTGTCAGAAAAAGACAGAAAATCACTCTATCATGCGTTAAGAAATAACACTTCTGTAAAAGTATGCATTTCCTTAAGCAAGAAGAGTAGAATATCTAACTTTCTTTTGCTCTCTGAACCAATACCGGATAATCCACAAATTGCTATAAATAGTAATAAGACTTTAAATTTATCATTAGCCCCAATAGCAAGACCGAATGGGTATTTTGTACTGAAGGCAACACAGGTAAACAAAGAGCAGGTATATGAAGAGTTGATAGAGAAACACAATATAGCAACTTACGTTGCAAATACAAAAGGAGGTATCTTATCTGTAAATAAAAGATTTTTAGACATGTTTGAACTAAAAAAATTGGAAAAAGGTAGCTCAATCAATGATTTTATATCTCAATCTAAGTATGACGATACAATAACCAAAAATGAAATTATGTTTTTTACTATAAGCGGTGCTCCATTTAAGGCTTATATGAGTACTGCTATATTTTGTGATAAATACAATCATAGCTATATACACGGCTTTATAACACCAACTGAATCAAATATTGTTGATTATCAACTACACCCTTGTTTTACAAATTCGTCAATTGCTATTGCACAATGCGACATAAATGGCAATTTTATAAAGAAAAATATAGCATTAGTAAAACTTGCGGGGTCAAATAATGGTTCTATCTTTGCATTGATATCAGATGGTTATCATATGAAAGTGCGTGAATATTTTTCAAGTAATAGGATAAATAATGCGTCCTTTGATGTGCAGCTCAATGGCGGTAATAACATGAAAATATATTTTAATAAGTTTCTTCATAATAAAGTGATGTTCATACTTTGTTATTTTATTGATAATACTGAACGTAAAAAACTAGAGATAAAACTTGAGCATTATCAAAAGGTGCAAGCTATAGGGCAATTAGCAGGTGGTATTGCACATGATTTCAATAATATATTAACCGGAATAATAGGATTTTGTGATTTGCTTTTACTCCAGCACTCAGCTAGCGATCCATCTTTTGGAGATATAATACAGATACAGCAAAATGCAAAACGTGGGTCAAATTTAGTAAGACAACTGCTTGCTTTTTCAAGAAGACAGACTTTGCAGCCAAAGATTATTAATGTAAATGGTACGATAGCTAATCTTTATGAAATGATCAAAAGATTAATAGGTGAAAATATAAAATTTAATATTTATTATGGTAGCGATTTGGGTGCTGTTAGGGCTGACCAAGGACAATTAGAGCAAGTTATGCTTAACTTAGCAGTTAATGCTGGTGCTGCTATGGAAAAGGGGGGAGAGTTAACTATACGAACCTTTAATCAAAAGGTTGATTCATTAAATTCTACACCTCAGGATATGTTTTCTCCAGATAAGGAAACGATTGAACATGGGAATTATGTTGTGATTGAAGTGATTGATACTGGATGTGGAATGACGAGTGATATAATTGAAAAGGCATTTGATCCATTTTTTTCTACCAAAGATATTACTTCTGGTACAGGTCTTGGCCTCTCTACTGTATATGGCATTATTAAACAAACCGAAGGATACATCTATGTTGCTAGCAAAGTGAATCATGGAACTAAATTTAGCATATTTTTGCCCATAGTTTACATATCGGATGAAAATGATAAAGAGGAAGATAGTAAAGAAATAGAGAAACCGGTAGAGATTAAAGGTAATGGTATAATTTTATTAATTGAAGATGAAGATTCAGTAAGGGAATTTACTGCTAAGGCTCTTACAAGAAAAGGATTTAATGTAATAGAAGCGAGTATAGGCAGCGAGGCACTAGAGATCATTAGAAAAAAAAATCAACACATAGATCTAATAATCACTGATGTAATCATGCCAGAGGTGAGTGGTCCAGAAATAGTTAAAGAAACATTGATACATAGGCCAAACATCAAAGTTATTTTTATTTCTGGGTATACAGAGGATGCTTTTTTAAAGAGCGATGAAATCAATATAGAAGACTTCCATTTTTTACCCAAACCATTTACTCTGAATGAGTTAGGAAATAAGGTTCAAAGTGTGTTACACAAGACAAAAAAAGGCAGTTTACTTTGAGCATGATTGGCAACAAAAAAATTTTTCTAATGCAAAAATTTCTTGCATATATACAATAGAGTTATTTTATACATAAGATAAAAGGCGTGAGCAAGATCATTGCAATAGTAAATCAAAAGGGTGGAGTTGGTAAAACTACAACTAGTATAAATTTATCAACAGCCTTTGCTGCTGTGGGAAAAAGTACTTTACTGGTAGATCTTGACCCTCAAGGAAATGCTAGTACAGGACTTGGGATTTCTTATCGTAGCAGGGAAGAAAAAAATATATATAAAATACTGCTGAGCAGCGAAAGTGAATTGGTGGAATCGGCAATTTTCAATATAAAGGAAATTCCAAATCTATCGCTGATTTCATCAGTGGTTGACTTATCAGCTGCAGAAATTGAGCTATCACAACTTGAGCAGGGAAAATTCGTACTAAAAGATACGCTAGAGAAAGTACGTGATAATTATGAGTACATAATCATCGACTGCCCTCCATCACTTGGTCTGCTTACTATCAATGCTTTGACCGCTGCTAACTCTATTATTGTTCCTCTTCAGTGTGAATTTTTCGCTCTGGAAGGATTGAGCCATTTAGTTAAGACTGTAGAGCTGATAAAAAGAAATAACCTAAACCCTTTCCTGTCAATAGAAGGAATATTGCTCACAATGTATGACAGACGCAACAAACTTAGTGAGCAGATAAAAAATGATATTTGCCAGTATTTAAATGATAAAGTATATAAAACTATCATCCCATTGTATGAGACCATTATTCCACGTAACGTACGGTTATCAGAAGCGCCTTCTCATGGAAAACCCGCTATTGTATATGATTTTAAGTGTCCTGGTGCGCAAGCATATATAAGTTTGGCAAAAGAAATTTTAAAGAAACACATGAGCATCTGTAAAGAGAAAAAGCTGGTAAGTGAGGGTGCGGCGTGAAGGATAATAGGCGCTTAGGTAGGGGTCTTGCCGGCCTCATAGGCGATAATTATGATAATAAGGAAGATCGGTTATCCGTTTCATTACTGCATCCGAGCAAATTTCAGCCGAGAAAATATTTTGATGAAGAGTCATTGAAAGGACTTGCAAGTTCGATAGAGAAAAATGGCATTATACAGCCTATTGTGGTGCGCAAAGATCCAAATGATGACGATTATGAAATAGTAGCAGGGGAACGTCGTTGGCGGGCAAGTAAAATTGCAAATCTTGATAGTGTGCCAGTCATCATAAAAGATTTAAATGACAAGGAATGCTTAGAAGTATCGATAATTGAGAACATACAGAGGCAAGACATTAATCCAATAGAAGAAGGTGAAGCGTATAGGAAACTAATAGATGAATTCTCCTATACACACGAAGAACTAGCTTCAACTTTAGGCAAAAGCCGCAGTCACATAACCAATATGACTCGAATGTTATCACTCCCTAATGGAGTGATAACAATGATCAACGAGAAAAAATTGTCTATGGGCCATGCAAGGGCATTGATTAATGTTGAAAATGCGGAAAGTCTTGCAGAAAGAATAGTTTCTCAGGGCCTGAGCGTTAGACAAACTGAAAAATTGATAAAAGACTTACAACAAAATAACGATCAAAAAGAGCATAAATATACTAAAAATCAAGATATGGCAGCACTAGAAGGGGCTATATCTTCTCAACTTGGTTTAAAGATCAAAATTAATGACAGTAATTCTAAGGGTAAAGTCATGATACGTTATAACAACTCAAATGAATTGGATTTTATATTGAAAATTTTGAATAGAAGACTTGAATCAGCTATTAATGTCGAAAGTAGCTCATAGAAATTTCTTGACAAACCTTCCCACTTTCCTTGCAATGGAAGTGAAATGGTGGAGTTTGTCAAGTAAGTTATTTCGTTTCTACCTTCAATAAAAATTTGCACGCAATAGCACAGAAGCATACGTTGCTATTCCCTCATTTCTTCCAATAGAACCTAATTTTTCCGCTGTGGTTGCTTTGATATTTACGAATTCACCATTAATTTCTAATATTTTTGATATGAATTCCTTCATTCCTGCTTTGTAAGGCGATATTTTAGGCTCTTCACAAACTATAGTAATATCTAAATTAGACACGCTATATCCTTTTTCCTGTGCTTTTTTAGCAGCAAAGTCAAGAAAATGAGATGAATTGCAATCCTTCCATTTAGAGGAATTAGGAGGAAAATGTTCTCCTATATCTCCACATCCTAGTGCTCCGAGTATTGCATCAACGATTGCATGTATTGCAACATCACCATCGGAATGTGCCTCTATTGCCATATTATGCTCAATTTCCACACCGCAAATTTTTATAAAGCTCTTAGCATCATTTTGAATTTTAACAAATTTATGTATATCATAACCGGTTCCGACACGGAATTTTGGCTCTCCAAAGAGAAGTTTTGCCATATTGATATCCTCTTTTGTAGTTAACTTAAAATTCTTTTTCTCACCTTCAATAATCGCAACATGTTTTTTATGCTCCACCATTAGTGATGAATCATCAGTAAATTCTTTGACTGATTGATGGCACGATAATAATTCTCTGAAATTAAAAATTTGAGGAGTTTGCATGGCTCTAAGTTTTTCTCTTGAAATCGTAGATTCAATGAAATTATTACTCACCAACGATATAGTATCCTCGACTTCTATTGCTGGAACTACTCCTGTATATTGACCATTAATCATAGATTCAATCAAGTTGTTTATTAGAATATTTGATACAAAAGGCCTACAAGCGTCATGTATAATAACAAAATCTGGATTGATCTTTTGCAAACTCTCCAGTCCAAGTTTAACTGAACTCTGCCTGCTTTTTCCTCCACATACTGGACTCAGCAATTTAGTATCTATAGTTGATGACGTAACTTCTTTATAGAAATCTTTTTGACTTTCATTCACTACCACTCTTATGTAACTTATGTACTGATTAGCTAAGAATTTCCTAATTGTGTGAAATAAAACAGACTTACCTGCCAATTTTATATACTGTTTAGGGATTTTGGCATTGCATCTACTGCTTACTCCTGCTGCAACTATTAATGCTGCTATCTTGTATTTCTCAAGTCTGTTAGTGTGCATGCTTACCATTTTCGGTGTTAATACAAGTTATCTAGCATTTTAAAAAAGTTGATCCAATTCTCAAAAAAGAATATTCTTTTACTAGGTGTAATATATGCTAGAGGAAAATAATGCACGTTGCTAAGTATAACAAAGAAAATGAGATACATCTTATATTTTTTCATGGAATAGGTGATAATTATAAAAATGCGTCCAGGTATATACAAGATAGATCTACATATCTCCATAGGTCTAATTTCTACACTCATGCACATAAATACCCAATTGCATTTCAAAACTATATAACTTACGCAATAGCTAGTTTCTTATTTTTAGGAATATCCATATTATCACCCGCTCTGATATTATTTACCAACCCAATGACGTCTAGGACAGCGAATTCAGCAATATTAGCAGCTTTGATTTGCACTTTTTTGTCTATATCAATACTCATGATTCCATTTATAAATAAGAATAAAAGCTTATCTCAGTCTTCGATAAAAAAAATCAATGAATTAATGGACAAGGGTGTAAAACCTGAAAACATCATACTTTTCGGCCATTCCTTTGGAGGAGCAGTTGCATCAGAAGTATTAAAATATTTTACAGACAAAAATATTAAACTTGGAGGCGTTATTTTTACTAGCACTTTCAGCTCTTTTCATAATGCAATAAAGCATTTTCCAATTCCTCAAGCAAAAATTTTAAGTGTACTGCCCTCATGCTTATTGAAAAAGATGCTTAAGGTCCTAAATTTAGATTTTGATATAGTAAGCAATATACAAAAGCTACAAAATGATAATATACCAATAGTAGTCATTAATCATGAAAGAGACACCTTAATACCATATCCTGTACAATTGGCAAAGGCAGTAGATGATCTATTGTTAAATAGAAATTCGATTAAGATCGTTAATCTGAGAGGCTTTACAGATAACCCGCATAACGGAGTTTTATCTAGTTGGCAATTGAGTGAAAATTTGGCTGATCTCATGCCTAATAAAATAATGAATAGATAGTACTTACAAAAAACTGTATATTTTTCGGTAAATTAACTATTCTAAACACATGCAAAAACGTCATATAACTATTTGTTGTGTACTGCTTTTCATAATAGGGGCATTATTTTTGATGCGTCCTATGATTGTTCCGTGTCTAATATCTGTTTTTGTTGCACATCTATTTAACCCGCTAGTAACCAAGTTTGAAAAATATAGAATACCACGTTCATGTTCTGTAGTTTTTATAATACTTACCTTATTGATAGCTTTTATATTAGTTATCACATTTGTTTTACCTATTATATATTTTCAAATTACTTTAATATTAAATTTCTTAGTGAATAAGATACCTTCATTAAAGCTTAAAGTGATTCCTTCTGTGCTAGAATTTCTTAATATAAAAACTGAAGATAGTTTATTTGATCACTTGTCTAAAAATCTAGTAGAAAATTACAGTGATTATATATCTTATTTTATAAATGCTCTTAGCATGGGCAGTAATCTTATAATTCAAGTGCTAAATTCAAGCTTTAATTTGATTTACATGGTATCATTAATAGCTATTACGCTTGTGGTGTTTTTTTATGTATTACGTGATTGGCCTGCAATTGTAGAAAAGGCTAATAAACTAATTCCCATTCTTTACAGAGAAAAAGCTGCAGGTTATTTTTCCAAAGTAGATTTCATTATATCTAATTACCTAAAGGGACAGTTAAACGTATGTATAGTCATGATGATCTTTTACTCCGTGGGCCTTAGCATAATTGGGCTGAAGCATTCTGTAGCTATTGGAATTTTATCAGGAACATTAACATTTATACCCTATATAGGGCCATTATTATACACTATTATCGGATTTTTGAGCGCCATTACTCAATTTAGTGGATGGTTTGAAAGTACTGCTGTCTTGCTATTATTTAGTGTTGGTCAATTAATAGACTCAAGCATATTAGTGCCTTTATTAATAGGAAAAAAAGTTCATATACATCCAACTATCATTATTTTAGGAGTTGTCATATGCACCTCATATTTTGGGTTTATAGGTATATTATTTTTTATTCCAATAATAGGAATGTTCAGTGTATTAGTAGAATATGCAATCAATAAATATTTTGAAAGTGAGCTTTATAAAAATGGCTAATTAGTTCACGATAAAAAGAAAAAGGACCTCTGATACATTTGAGAGATGCAAGTAAATTTTTATGCAAAAATTATTATCAAAAAGTAGTAATGTAAGAGGCTTTACGTGCAATTAAATTTATTTAGCAATAATCAAGTTGATTATTGCTGGCAAAACTATATCACCTTAGACGAAAATAAGCACGTATATAACTCAATAGTTAACGATTTATCTTGGAAATGCCTGATTCTTTTTGGACCTAACAGCTCTGGAAAAACTCACCTTGCTCATATTTGGCAATCAATAAACAATGCAATTTTTATCAATGTGAATAATTTTGTAAGCGAAATGAGGTATAGCGATGCGTTTATTTTAGAGGATGTACAAAACATTAAAGATGAGGAAATGTTGTTACATTGTTATAATTATATGAAAGAAAATGATAAGAGACTGCTAATCACTTCTTCAATTTCACCAAAAAAGCTTAACTTCAAACTAAGAGATTTAAGCTCCCGAATATTGTCAACTACCAGCGTAAAAATTTTGCCTGCAAGCGAGGAATTATTAAGAATTATGCTAATAAAACGATTTTCAGATAAACAGTTAAAAATTGATTTAAAAGTGATTAATTATATTCTAGCAAGAATAGAACGTTCTTTCCACAGCATTAATAAAATTATAGAAAAAATAGATAGTGAATCCATAGGATCAAATGTAACCATTCCTTTTATTAACACTTTATTAAAAAAAAGTCCCAAGTGATTCCTTCTGCTGCAAGACATTTGTTATATATATTAAAGATTTATTAATACCCATACAATAATGAAGTTGAAATCACTATCTCTTTATGTTAAAATTATAATAAATACTATGATGTAATAAGCATAAACAGACATAGCTAAGGGATATTTTATATGATAGTAAAACTTACTTTACAGGATGTTTTTTATAGATTTGATGTTATAATTGAAATATGGTAAAAATAAGATCAAATTTAAAAAAAAGGTTAAAACAAAGGTTTGTAGTACTTACTTTATTGATAAATGTTTTATTTATCTCATATTTTCTTATAAAAAATACAAAAAATACTTTTAATCAAATTATAGTCAAAGAAATAAATATAGGAGCTGATAATGAAAAATAAACAACCACAAAATAAAAAAGAGGATCTTTACATAACGTATTACAGAGATACTTTGGTTTCCGAAAAATCCTCTACACAAAATACTTTGGAAAGTTATCGTTCAGATTTACACCAACTTGAAAAATTTTTATTAGAAGGAGGCACTACCTTAGTTGGTGCAAGTAAAGCTAATATTAAAGATTATGTAAACTTTTTACGTACACAAAAGAAATATAAAACTAGCTCTATATCAAGAAAAATATCTGCTATCAAAAATTTCTATAAGTGCCTATTTAATGATGGAATAATAGATTTTAATCCAGCACCGGCTAATGATAATGAATTAAGAAATCCAAAGGTTTCCCGTCCTTTGCCTAAGTATTTAAGTGTTCAAGAAATATTTTTGCTCATGGAAACAGTAAAAAAATCAGCAAGCGGATCGAATAAAGAGATAAGCAGTAAAAGGCTATGTGCAATTTTAGATATTCTTTACTCTTCCGGGATGCGTGTTTCTGAACTAATCAATATGAAGTTATGTGAAGTATCACATTTAGTAAACAGTAATGGTAAGGAAGGCTACATAATAATAAAGGGAAAAAGTGGCAGAGAAAGGCAAATCTTTTTTAATGAGCAAGCATTGCAAAGCCTTAAAGATTATTTATCAGTTCGTGACAATCTGCTCCCTAACAACAAAAAATCTGATTGGCTATTCCCAGGTGATAAACCTAATAAACCAATTACAAGGCAAAGAGTTGGTCAATTAATAAAGGAATTAGCAAGAAAGTGCGATATTGATGAAAATAAAATCTCTCCACATGTGATTAGGCATTCTCTTGCTACCCATCTACTGAATAGCGGAGCAAATATTGTGCTGATACAAAAAATTCTTGGCCATACTAATCTTTCTACAACACAAATATATACTCATATTGCTAACGAAAAGTTAAAGGACAAATTAGCTGATTCTCATCCTATTACTCAGATGATCAATAATTAAACTTATTGCTTTTAGTTTTGTAGTAAAGTTAAATTCAAATAAGTTTACGTGTGTTTGTGATTGCAAGTTTATTATTTAATTTACTCCTTATATTATGGGAAGTATTCTATACTTTAATTACTCTCCCTGTAATTTTCTTTCCTGAGTGTGTAATAACCATTTTCCTTGTTTGCTCGGTGAGAGTTGTATTATTCATGTTGCGTTTATTATGTGGCATTAAATATGAAGTGAGGGGAATGGAAAACATTCCTAAGCAACCTTTTATAATTGCATCTAAACACCAATCTCCATTTGAAACATTTATTTTTATACTACTCTTTAGAAAAGCAGTTTTTATTTTAAAACGTGAATTGAAATGGATTCCATTCATTGGTTTGCATCTCATGGCATTAAAAATGATTTTTATTAACCGCTCAGATGGTATTAGTTCTGTGCGTCATATCATGAAATTAGCAAAAATGCGTATAAAAGAAAATAGAGGCATAATAATATTTCCTGAAGGCACAAGAACGACTATAAACCAAAATATAAAATATCAACCAGGTATCGCTGCTTTATATAGCGTATTATCTGTTCCTGTATTACCGATTGCTTTAAACACTGGTTTGTTTTGGCCAAAAAGCATACTTTCTCTGAGAAAGAATCCCGGAAAGGCGGTAATAGAAATATTACCTCCCATATATCCCGGGTTAAACAAAAATGAATTCTTGCAAAGTTTAGAAAAAATCATTGAAGAGAGAAGTAGTAGATTAATTGCAGAAAAAACTGATATTGCAAATTAACAAAAAGACTTTATAATTAAAAGAAAAGTACAGGTATTAATATATGGCAAATCATAAGAGTGCTAAAAAAATGATGAAGGTAATAGCAAAGCGTACTTTAGTAAATAAGATGCGAAAAAGCAAAACTCGTACTGCTATTAGAAGATTAGTTGATATAATCAAGTCTGGTGATAAAGAGAATGTTGTCTTGGCATTTCGGAATGCTGAATCCAATTTACATAAATGTGTAAATAAAGGTGTCATTCATAGGAATACCGCTGCGCGTAAAATAAGTCGCTTAAATGCAAAAGTAAAAGCATTGATGACCGCTTAATACGGTTAATGTAAAGTTAGCTGTATTAATATATACTCTTCAGTTTGTATATTCTGTATAAAATTAAGTAGCTTAAGTGATGGATAAAAAAGCATTATTGGAACTAAGTAATGGGTCAAAAATTGATCTACCCGTATTAAATGGAACAGTAGGTCCTGGCGTGTTAAATATCAAGGATTTATATAAGAAGACAGGATTATTCACTTACGATCCAGGGTTTGTTTCTACAGCTTCATGCTCTTCTACAATTACATTCATTGATGGAGATGAAGGAGTTCTTAAATATAGGGGACATAATATAGCTGATTTGGCAGAGAATAATAATTTTACTGCTGTGATTTATTTATTGCTCTATGGTGAATTACCCAGTTCAGAGCAACACAAAAAATTTCTTCTCAAAATACAAGAATCATCCAAAGTATCAGAGCAAGTTACAAATGTAATCAAAGCATTTCCAAAAACTGCTCACCCTATGTCGATTTTAGTTGCATGTTTTGCAAATTTGTCAGCGTCTTACCATGAAATGCATGGCAACAATGTCAATGGTGAAGATTTAGATTTTGGAATTTCTGCAATAGCAAAAGTTCCTGCAATTGTTGCAATGATTTATAGACATATCAACAATCAGGAATTCATAAATGCTAATAATAAATTAAGTTATAGTGAGAATTTCTTAAATATGATATTTGGCAGTGCTATTAATAATACCCTTTTTGTAAAAGCTCTGGATAAAATATTTACTCTTCATGCTGATCATGAACAGAATGCTTCTACAGCAGCTGTCAGATTGGTAGGGTCAGCTGGTTCTAATCTATTTGCAAGCCTGTCTGCAGGAGTTGCTACACTTTGGGGTCCAGCACACGGTGGAGCTAATGAGGCAGTTATAAATATGCTAAAAGAGATAGAGCAAAGTGGAGATGTAGATAGATTCATTGAGAAAGCTAAAGATGATAAAGATCCATTTAAGCTAATGGGATTTGGACATCGTGTTTATAAAAACTATGATCCGCGCGCGCTTATATTAAAGGATGCTTGTCATGAGATTTTAAGCAAACTAGAGCAAAACAATAAATTACTTGAAATTGCAAAAAAACTTGAAGAAATAGCTTTAAAGGATGAGTATTTTATTACACGTAAGTTGTATCCAAATGTTGATTTTTACTCAGGTATAATAATGAATGCTATCGGTATCCCTTCAAGTATGTTTACACCCATTTTTGCACTTGCAAGAACCACTGGTTGGGTTGCCCAGTGGTATGAAATGGTAAACGATAAAGAAACCAAGATTTGTAGGCCAAGGCAGCTATACCTTGGCAAATAAACTTTCATTCACAATTCGTCCTCAAATAGTCTAATTTTCTTTAGCTATAAAATACAGCAAATTGATTTTTTATACCAACTCCACTTACTAGACGAACAAATAAGGAATATTACAAACTTGTTTAACCGTAGCAGGGGAAAGACTAACAATAAAATTACATAAAACATCTTCAAGTAGACCGATAGTATCATAGATTTTGTTGCGTAAAATGTTCTGTTTTATATATTGCCAAAACCTCTCTACTGGGTTCAGTTCTCACTTTTACCCACAAATAAAAAAGTGAGTAAAATGGATACCAAATAAATTTGGGATTAAAATGAGTGAAGTAAGTACAAATGTGCAATATACTGATGGCTTAGGGGATAAATGGCTGGAAAGAGAGTTAAAACACGTTAATTTAGGAGATACAAGACTTAATAAGAGACTTATTAAAACAGGCTATTGTATAGAGGGTAAGGCGTCTGGATCAATTAATCAAAGCTGTAGTGGATGGAAAGAAGCTAAGGGTGCATACAGATTATTTAGCAATGAAAAGCTTAAGGATAAGGAAATTTATTCTTCCCATTACAAAGAAACTATGGAGAGAATGAAAGGAAATCAGTTTGTTTTTTCAGTTCAAGATACAAGTTATTTGGATTTTGACTCTCATATAAAAACTAAGAGGCTAGGTAGTATTTCTAAAGCTTATACGAAGCATAAAATGGGTTTACTGTTGCACAGTGCCTTAATAGTCAGCAAAGACGGATTGCCTTTAGGTCTATCTTCTCAACAATGTTGGGCACGTTCTATTAGGGAAAAAGAAACGTCACAAGAAAAAGCAAACAGGAAATACCGTACCTCCATAGAAGAAAAAGAAAGTTATAAGTGGATAACAGCTCTCAAAGAAAGCATAAACAACCTTCCTGCAAATGTACAACTTGTTACCCTTGGTGATAGAGAGGCAGATATCTTCAAATTTTTATGGATCACTGAGACATTAGGTAGTTTTTATGTAATCCGTAATCGAACTAATAGAAGATTTATCTGTACTGAAATTGGAAAAACAGATTTGCAAACACGCATCACTCAACTGCCAGTAAAGAAGAAAATTTCTCTAGAAGTTAATAAAGGTGGAAACCAAAGATCAAGGAAAGCTAATATTGAAGTTAAGTATATGAAAGGCTATATACCTATCAGATCTTCTTCAATTTATGGATCAAAAGACACAGTGCATAAAATAAGTGATAAAATCCCTGTATATGTGGTAAGTGCAAAAGAAACAAATCCTCCTGAAGGATTGGAAGCTATTGATTGGACTTTGCTGACTAATGTACCAGTTAATAGCACTTTAGATGCTATAGAAAGGATAAATTGGTATAAGCTAAGATGGAAAATTGAGGAGTATTTCAGGGTTTTAAAATCAGGATGTAAAATAGAAAGCTCTCGTTTAACTACAAAGGAAAGGCTACAGAAATTAATTGCTATAAAGAGCATTATTGCATTTAAAATTTTATATTTAACAAAAGTCGCTTTATCAAATCCCATGGAAACCTGTACTAAAATTTTAAGCAACGAAGAGTGGAAGGCCCTTTTCATACGTGAGCATAAAGTAGCTACATTGCCAGAAGAACCTCCAAACATAAAACAAGCTATTATTTGGTTAGGAAAATTAGGTGGATTTATGAATAGAAAAAGTGATAATTTACCAGGGGCTATGACTCTATGGCGGGGCTATGAAAATCTTAAGGAGAGCATAGTTATGCTTCACATCATGACCTCTCAAAATTGTGGGTAAAAGTGAGTCTATCACCAAGGGTAACAAGTTGTACATTTGCAGGAAGGTTGTTTATGCTTTCTTTGAGAGCTGTTATCCACTTATAACTTTCTTTTTCTTCTATGGAGGTACGGTATTTCCTGTTTGCTTTTTCTTGTGACGTTTCTTTTTCCCTAATAGAACGTGCCCAACATTGTTGAGAAGATAGACCTAAAGGCAATCCGTCTTTGCTGACTATTAAGGCACTGTGCAACAGTAAACCCATTTTATGCTTCGTATAAGCTTTAGAAATACTACCTAGCCTCTTAGTTTTTATATGAGAGTCAAAATCCAAATAACTTGTATCTTGAACTGAAAAAACAAACTGATTTCCTTTCATTCTCTCCATAGTTTCTTTGTAATGGGAAGAATAAATTTCCTTATCCTTAAGCTTTTCATTGCTAAATAATCTGTATGCACCCTTAGCTTCTTTCCATCCACTACAGCTTTGATTAATTGATCCAGACGCCTTACCCTCTATACAATAGCCTGTTTTAATAAGTCTCTTATTAAGTCTTGTATCTCCTAAATTAACGTGTTTTAACTCTCTTTCCAGCCATTTATCCCCTAAGCCATCAGTATATTGCACATTTGTACTTACTTCACTCATTTTAATCCCAAATTTATTTGGTATCCATTTTACTCACTTTTTTATTTGTGGGTAAAAGTGAGGGTTCAGTTCAGGTGAGTATGGAGGTAAATAAATTATAGTAATATTTTCTGGAATTTTTAGACTTTTTGACTTATGCCAACTGGCACAATCCATGATAAGAAAGGCCTCTTTGTTTCCCAAGCTTTTCGACATCTGTTCTAAAAATATGTTCATACAGTCGGTATTTACATATGGAAAAAGTAAGCTACAGTCCTCTCCGCTCCTGTAATTTACTGCGCTGTAAAGATAGAAATTTTCCCTACCAATTTTTACTTTAATTTGTGTTCTTGATCCCTTTTTAAACCATCCGTGCCCAACTTTCGAGTGTGTTCCAAATCGCGATTCATCGAAGAAAAATATCTCCTTTTTTGGGTTCTTCTGTACAATTTTATTGAGATTTTTTTTTGTACTCTTCTTGCTTGTTTTTGTCTTGTTTATGGTGCACTGGACGTGGCGTGATGTAAGAAAACTTCATCTTTTGTACTTCACTGTGTACTGTAGATTTACTAATATTTAAAGCAAATTCTTTCTGGATTTTTAACCTTACTTCCTTGATAGTAATGTTTGGATTTTTCTCCACCCACATCTCGATTTGCTTGCGTTGACTCTGGTTTAATATACTTTTTTTTCGCCGTTCAGGTGGGACAAACAATCTTTCTACCCTTCCAAATTTTAAATGTTTTATCCATTCTTTCAGCGCAGTTCTTGAGATACACCATACCCTTGCTACCTCTGATATACTATATTTTTTCGCTGCAATTACAGCCTGTAATTTTTTTGAAACATATGCGTTATTTCTCACCTTTTTTAACATTTCTTTTGCCAAGTTTACAACTTTTTCATCTAATAATTTTGACCTTAGTGCCATTCTTAACCTCAATGATTATACCTGCTTGAGTATAACTTCATCACACATATTGTCTATTTGTTTGTTTTGTAACTGGAGTTGGTATAACTTTAAAATATACCTATACTCCTCCCTAGAAGGATTTTCTTCAATGTATTCTCTAGCTAATTTTTTTATTTTACTTTCCAATTCCCATTTAAAAAGAAGACGATAGCCATATTTGCTAGTATCACTCTTTCCATCTATTCTCCTATAGTATTTATCAGCACTACCGTCACTCTTTATTGTTACTAATCCCGCTTTATCAAATAGTTCTGCAGTACTCCATGAATTCGAGTTTTTACTTTCTAAAGTATGTCCTAGCTTAATATGAGGAACACCAGTGTAGGTTTGTTTATATCTTTTTGATTCTCCAAAAATAATACCCTCAGTAATTGAGGAAGCACAAAGCTCTTTTTCAGTATTTTTTCTATAGTAATCAACCACTCTACTCACAGCATCTTCTGCTAATTTTGTCATTGCTCTCTGCCAACTTCCTTCTGCTGTTACTTGTATAAATTGGCTCTCAAAACTTTGAAAAATCTCAATACCAGATTTTACTAACTCTTCCCTGACTTTGATTGGATCCTTTTTAAATATATACAATTGATCTATCAGCTTTTTAAGCTCTGCTCTATTATAACTACTACCAATGCTGGATATTGTTGCTCGAAGAATGTTAATTCCAATAAGAGGAATTACTTTTGATTCCGCTTCTCCTTGTTCTGTTCCACCTTTTCCTATATATATTATCATATTAACAAAATCAGCCCATTTACCTTGCTTTCCTCTTTGATTTTCTAGTCTCTCATAGTACTCTGATAAAGAGCGTTCATAAATAAAAACAAAATCTTCAACAAACTTTCTTAGCTTTTCATGTACTTCCTCCTCCTGTGCAGAAAGTCTTTTTACTTGATCAGAAAATTTTTTTAAATGTTCTTCTAGAGTCCTAATAATCTCTCCCTTATTTTGTTGCTTAGCAATATCTAGTGGAGTTTTACCTTGATTATTTTTAATATTTGGGTCTATACCAGACACATTCAAAAGAAGTTCAACAATGTCTTGATGATTTTTGCTTACAGCAACATGTAGTGGTGTATTACCATCATCATTGAGATCAATATCATTAATATTTTGTACTTGAGTAAGTAACCCTTCAATTTCACTAATCTTATTTAGCTGAGGATTATCCGTTCTATGCTCACGTATCGCCAGAAACAATTTAGCAATGTTAGTATCATCAGGATTATATTGACGTCTTATTCTATTTTTAAATTGAAAAGATTTACTGTTTTGTTGCTTATTCAGCTGCTCTTTCAACCGATCAATGATTTCTGAATTAATCTCTTTTTTTAGATTACTTATTCGATGTTGTGTCCTCAGCATACACACCCCCTATATTACCTAAAGCTTTTGTATAGTAATTAGATACATCAGAAAAACAAAGGATTTTTGAATATTATGGTATTTTGTTGAAGTTTTTGAGCTTCCTTGTAGAAGGGCTTTGTTCTAATTTCGTTTTTGCTGTAAATCATCTCAATTTTTCTTTATTCTCCCAAATTTGGGAGAAAAACCCTGGACTATCCTTTCAAGAATATAATCTTAAGGTGAAAAATTTGAAAGAATGTGGAATATTATAGAAAAAGCAGTCACTCTGTATATATATCACATAGTGTGGATAACAAAATATCGATATCCATTATGAGTTGGAGATATTGGTCAGAAAACTAAAGAAGTTGTACAAGAAGTATGTGGAAGTAGAAATTATCAGAGGTAGAGTTACGTCAACATGTATACGTTTCTGTACCCCATACTTCAGTATTAGTAAGTTAGTGCAGTTAATAAAAGGAAAAAGTTCCAGCAAAACTTTCCAGAGCTGAGAAAAAGATACTGAGTTATGGTTAGTAGGCTACTTTGTAATGATAAAAAATCATATTGAAAATCACTCTAAAAAAGAAGATAAATTTGGTAAGTTGAAAGTTAGCATTCTACGCTCTCTTTCAATCTTTGGATTTTAATCCATAGTGGTTGAATTGAGATGTCATTAAGTACAAATTAAATTCTTTTATTTACTCACTTTACTCATTTTGTATAATATTCGAGAGAGCGAGTTCGAAAAGTACGCTTACCCCCACCAATATAGGTTTCAACATACCATAAAGCCAGCCTATTTATTCTATCGGGGTTTTATTCTAGTGATATTTGTTATTATGACTCCAATACATGCTAATTTAATTATAAATTAATCATTAAATGCTAGAATAGCTATAATTAAATTTATTAGATAATACTTATGAGTGGAAAAAAACATGTCTTTAAGATGGTACCTGGACAGCAATTTTCATGCGGATCTAGTGAATATGAAGTGTATTCTAACATTAAAAATCCTCAATCTATGAAAAAAGTCAAGCTTACACCACTCAGTGAAGAAGACAATAACCTAGAGTTATCTATAAGATTATGTAACAGTTTTCTTCAGAACGGAGTAATGTACTGCGTAGAAGAAAAACAAAATCGATATGTTCACCGTGGTACACCTGGTTATTCCGAGAACAGTAATTCATTTGCATATGACAATGATAGATTAGTTAAACTATCATTAAATTGGGGCATAGGAGATAAAACTGGTTATCATAATTTTGTAGGTGAAGAATTGAAGTACAAATATTTAACATGGGAGGAATCAGGTCTTGGTGACGATAAATATTATTTTTCAGATAAGGAAGGAAACATAATCGATTCACCTGACAACAAGATATTACAATACAGTATGCCACACCATGATACAGCAAAGTTGATAGAAGATATAACATCGTCTAAGATACCAAAGAGTGTACTAATATCAAGTGAGTTCGCCAAAACTTTTTTTAAGAACTTAACAGGAAATCAGTTAGAGACTCTTGCCGATATTCTTAATAATGAGAAATTACAGATTTTAGCAAAGAGCTTAACAAATAAACAACTACAGGTTTTAGCAGAGAACTTAACAGATGGACAATTTCGAGCTTTAGTGGATCATCTAACCAATCACCAATTACAAACCCTCGCTCAGGAACTAAATCCAGAAAAGTTACAAATAATTGTTCCTATTTTAAATGATGCTCAGCTTGAAGCTCTAGTTAGAGACTTAAATCCAGATCAAGTAAAACAAATTTTCCCTCACCTTAAAATGGATCAGTTCGAGATAGCGGTCAAGACAATGAAGGATGACCAGTTTGTAGAACTAATAAAAAATGCAAATGAGAAAATGATAAACACTATTTTGGACGAAGCGTTGAAAAGTAAACTTCCAATCTTAGTAAAAACTTTAGAAGAAGATACATTACATGATTTAATTAATAAGCTAGACCACGAGAAACTTGCAATAGTAGCTCGAGATTTAACTGATCCTAATAAGATTCAGATGGTTATTAAGTCTTTAGTTGACAAACCAGAAAAACTTCAAGCTTTTGCTCATAATATGTCTCGTGAGCAGTTTAAAGAACTTTTGGATAACGTAGATGCAGAAGAGCTTAAAGACATCATTCACAAACTGCCTCATGAGAAAGTCATATCTGTGATTGGCGATCTTAGCAGTAAAGATCAATCTAAAGCTATTATTGATGCATTTCAGGAGAAGTTTGATGAACAAAATGAAAAACAAAATGAAAAACAAAAGGAAATCCTTGAGCTGATTAAGAAACTTGGAGATTCTACTGATAAACCTGAATGGGAGGGCCCTCTTCAAAACGCCAATGCTGAACTAATGGTAATGGAAGAGTACTTTCAGACTGGATACGAAGTATTGTTGAGCTAAATATTTATGGGTTTGAAAAGAGCTTTTTATATTTCTATAGTTGATTTTGTTTGAAATTTTAAATTTTAATGAGGTAGTTTATATGGCCAATGAACCAAAAATTATAAGTAAAGTTACCCTTGCAAAACCGATAAATTATGAAACGAGTAAAGGTACAAAAGCGACAGTTGGTTATACTCATAATGTTATTGATAAACTGATTGAAAGTATGAATGACGGACTTGTTGTGCAAGTAAATACTAACTTGCATGGAGAACAAGAAAAAGTCAAAAAACTGATTGAAGACGTTGGTAATGTAGATAGTGGTTTAGTACAGAGCCTGAATAACTTACAGACAAGAGTAAAAGAATTAGAAGACAATACCACTAATGAACCAGATTGGGGTTAAACTGGAAAGAGTAATAGTCTCTAGGCTATTACTTTCTCCACATACCATTTCAATATGGCTGAGTTGATTTTAAAATTTTATGGAGCTAACATGAGTAACAACAGTAAACAAGAAAGCGAAAATAACTTTGAAGCAATAAACCAAATGAGCGGTTTCAAGTTTAAAGAAATAGACAATATAGAAGTTGAAGTTAAGCCCACAAACTTTGAGGACATTGCAGATAAAATTGCAACAATTCATTACGTCTATCAAGTTATGGATAAGTTAGTCTGCGATTTAAATAAGAAGTTTGTTGTTGACTTAAATGCCTCACTTATGAACAACATATTACAACTTCGAGAAGAGTCTCTTGATATGAGTAAAGCATTGGCTAATGGTTTATCTCATTTGAATAAGTTAATTCAGCAGGATGGATTTATTGATAATAATAAAGAATATAGAACATGGGCAGAAGAACTTGATCACCTAAGGGGCGAAGTTGAAGGATTAAAAGCAGCAATAATTGACCATAATAACGTAGAATGGGAAGCACCAGCTCACTCTGATATATTGTGGTAGTTAGGAAAGTAACAGCTTGCTAGCAGGCTGTTGCTTTCTTTCACATACCATTTCAATACAACTGAATTAGGAAATCTATTTTAGGACTTTCGGCTTATAGTTCTCATCATGTTTTGCAAACACCGTATCTGCAAGAAAAGTACTATTATCAAACATTTTACCTTGCACAACAACACCACTTTTTTCTGAAAACATTGGTGGAAGTATTCCCTGATATTTCACCACAACGCTTTTGTTAAAATCTGTCATTTGAAAAATCACTTCGCTTTCGCTCCGTATCACGCTATTTTCAACAACCATTCCACCAACACGGATTGGCTTTTGATTATTTGGTAAAACTATTGCCTCACTTACTGTATAGAAAAATGAGATATTTTCTTTGAGCGTTGTTAAAATAAAAAAAACTGCACAACTTAAAAAGCAGAAAATTCCTGAAGTTATAAGTAATCGCTTATGTTTCTTCTTCATTATTATCTTTCAGGCTTTCTAGAATTTTTTTACTTTTAGTATAGCAAGAAACGGTAAAAATCAAATTTCCACCAATCAGTATGAAACTAATAAGGTAAGCAAAAATTACATATGTATTCATAATGCACTGCCAATAAATAACTCACCTGCATCAAAATAAATTAAGCTTCCATCCTTTTGCTGCAACAACAATTTACCACTTTTATCTATATCAGCAAAAATTCCTTCATACAATTTGTCAGCTAACTTTACACTGATTTGCTCATTCATTTTGAATGCTTTTTTTAACCACATTTCTCTTATAGCATAAAACCCATCAAATAGCCATTGCTTTCTTAGCTTATTAAAATTTATTATTAATTCCTTTAACAGATCCATGTTAGACACAGATTCACCGTAATTGCTAATGCACGTTGTGCCTGGAAGTGGCGCATGATTGACATTAATTCCAATTCCTATAATGAGCCAATTTGAATTGGATTTTTTTTCAAGCAATATTCCGCTTATTTTCTTGCCATCGATTAGAATGTCATTTGGCCATTTATGTTGAAGATTGAGATCGTTTATGAATTGATCTCTTGTCATCCCAGTGCTTTGACACTGGGATCCAGAAGAAAAAGTATGGATTCCAGTGTCACGCACTGGAATGACACCGCAGTGGGTTTGATTATTCAAGAAATTTAACGATAATAAAGTATTTCCAACAGCAAGAGCAGTCACAAAAGTCAATTCTGTCAATTTGCTGACATCCTTTTCTTGGTTAATTATCAAACTCGCATAGAGATTACCCTCTGGAGAAATCCAGCTTTTTCCAGTGCGTCCCCTACCTTCTGTTTGTTTATCAGCAATAATGACAGTTTCATTTGATATCCCTTTCTCAATTAAACCCAATGCTTCTTCGTTAGTGCTTGAAACTTCTTTGTAATGATGAATATGAAAGCCCTCAAATGTTTCAGGGATCATTTTCTTAATTCTATCAAAAAACTCTCTTATCCAGAAAAACTGTTGCCACGGCTAGCAGAACTTGATAATACAGGTGATTGCATACTGCTATATGAAGCCCTATTTTCATTTACGTCATAGGGCATTGCTTCAGGACCGCTGTTAACATTTGTTTCAGTAAGTGGAAATTCCCGTTTGTCATTAGGAGCTTCCCCTGCATTCTCAGAAGGTCTAGAATTTACTTGATAACCAACGCTATCAAAATTTTTTTTATTTACATCATATAAAAGCTTCTTCTTTGGTTGAAAGGACTGCACTGATGAATTGTCACTTCCTAAACTTGCTTGTAGCCTATCTGGTTCTTGTATTGAGCTCTCAAAGTCACTGCCCCAAGAAATATAAC
Organism: Wolbachia endosymbiont (group A) of Limnophora tigrina; assembly: GCF_964263225.1. NCBI lineage: Bacteria > Pseudomonadati > Pseudomonadota > Alphaproteobacteria > Rickettsiales > Anaplasmataceae > Wolbachia > Wolbachia endosymbiont (group A) of Limnophora tigrina. Next base: position 1,027,855 of record NZ_OZ181654.1, on the reverse strand, counting down.
TATCTGTCATACTAGCTTGTGTTTCTCTCCACTTCGATTTCACCTCACTTAAACTCATCGGTAATATCACATTCAGATTTGGAAGTGATTTGGATCTACGTAAATTATTCTGTCTTGTTTTTTGAAATTCCTCAAATGCAGCCTTAAATTTCAAGAGCGAATTCGAATCATCTAATATAGCTCTAAGCGCTAGGGAAAGTTGCTGTGAAGTTAGAGATTGCTCTGGCAGATTCGGTGGAAGTGACATATTTTCTTGATAATTTTTGATGGAATTACTACCATCTTCCAAATTGTTGTGCGCACCCATGATTATCGATGACAAGCTAGGAAATGATTCAAATTGATTCATGCTATTCAGAGGCGAGTTAGTTTCTGGATATGATGGCAACGATTCCTCTGTTTGGTTAGCTTGCTGATCAGCACCTTTAACCATAACGTTTTCAGGTTGCGGTGTTTCTGTTTCTTTCACTGGATCATCAACTGGTGGTTGTTGTGGAATAGGAATAACCGACTTTTCAGGCTCTTGCGAAAGCAACGGTGGCGTAAGAATAGGCACAGCTTGCTCTTTTTCTTGTACTAGACTTTCTCCTTCTTCTTCATTTTTACTTCTTGGTTCGCTACTAACCTTATTAGATTTACCCTTACTGCGTATGGCGGAAATAGTAAATGCTGCTAATGTAATTACTGAAACTAATGCAGCAACTACAGAAATGGCAAAAATTGCCAGAGGAGCTGTAGAGATTACAATACCAAATTTAATTGCTAAAGCAACATAAGGAAAATATAAAACAGCTACAGTGCTCGATCCTCCTAGCAAGAGAGCGGCAATTGAAAATTTCAAAACAGTTTTTCTTTTACTCATTTTTCACCACAAAATATTAATTAATCACTAATTATAAACACTAAATTGTTAATTTGTCAATGAATTAATCAATGAGTAAAGATCTTCTGCGTACAAGAAAAGAACGAGGTTGATCAGTGAAGCCACTGAAGTGATAATGAATAGACTCTTAGAATAAGCAACCTTATTACCACTAGCTTTATCAAAATACATAACTTTCATGATATTTAAATAATAGTAGCATGATATCACACTCGCTGTTACAAGAATCAAAGACAGGCTGATAAAGCCAGAATTTATTAAACTTTTGAATATAAAAAATTTAGCGATAAAACCTGCAAGTGGAGGTATTCCCGACATCGAGAGTAATAGTATAGAAAGATGGAATGCTAAAATTGGTTGCTTTTTTCCTATACCAGATAAATTTGCAATATCACAATCATCATCGTCAATTTGTACGAGATATGAGAATAGCCCTATGCTTGTGATGATATATATCACCAAATACATTAAGGCACTATCTGTTCCTGCTTGTGTAAAAATAGAAAGTGAAGCAAATATAAAACCAATGTGACCAATTGAACTGTAAGCAAACAGCCTTTTTAAGTTTTGCTGACGCAAGGCCCCAAAAGCTGAGATAAGCACAGACAATGCTGAAACGTATAAGAAAATAGGCTGAACATAACTTTTTACATTTACTAACTCTTCATTCATCAATCGAATTAAAAATGTTACAAGTGCAGCTTTTGGGGCCGTAGAAAAAAACGCAGTTACTATGGTAGGTGCACCTTGATAGACATCTGGAGCCCACATATGAAAAGGAGCAATAGCAAGCTTGAAACACAAACCAATAAGGATAAAAACTAACCCAAAAACTATTCCATAAGTTATCTGATGGTTTTGCAAGAATGAACCGAGCTCAGAGAAATTGACTTGTCCTGTATATCCATAAAGCAGCGACATTCCATATAGCATAATGCAGGAAGATAGTGCACTAAGTGTAAAATATTTCACTCCTGCTTCACATGAATAAGCTGAATCTTTATTAAAGCTCGCAAGAACATACAAAGATATACTCATCAACTCAAAAGCTAAATAAAAAGAAATCAGACTATTTGCTGAAACCAAAGTTATCATGCCAAATAGCGCAAAAAGAATCAGTATTGAAAATTCATATTTATAGTCATATTTTGATAAATTCAGCATCAAAAGTATTAAAATTCCTGTGCTGAGAATTAACCCTTGGGCTGACCTGATGTATAAATTGAGTTTTAACAACGAATTAAAGAGAAAAATTTCATTGTTTTCTGCCGAAATAATTAAAATAATCAAAGTTACCACTGTGCAGCCAAGTGCTAATAAGTTGATAGTTCGGCGGTTAAATATAATTCCAAGCAGTAGCAACACTAACGAGGAGATAATAGAGAACGTTTCCGGCAATATCTGTATATAATTCATAGCGCATTATATTTGACTAACAAATTTGCCATACATGGCTTCAAATAATTCAGTGCAAGGGTTGGGTAGAATCCAAGCAAAATAACAAACACTGCAAGCAGAATTAAGACAGAAAATTCTATGCTATCCAAGCGATTATTTAATAATTTAGAATAGCTAACCCCCCATATTATTTGCTTACATAAATTCAGCATATAAACTGCGCTTAAAATAGTGCCAAGTGCGATAAATCCTGTAAAAAACCCTATGCTCTTAAACATTCCAACCATAGCCAAAAACTCACCTATGAATCCAGATGTTCCAGGTAGCCCTATTGAAGCCATTGAAAATAAAATGAACATAAAACCAAATTTTGGCATTGTGTTTACTATGCCAAAATATTTTGCAATCTCCAAAGTCCCAGTTCGAGTATATAGCATTCCAACACACAAAAATAAAGCAGCAGAAATAAGGCCATGACTAATCATTTGAAATATGCTACCCAGTACTCCTTCCTCACAAAATGAAAAGAGGCCAGCGGTAACGATCCCCATATGTGCTATTGAAGAATAAGCTATTAACTTCTTTATATCATCTTGAGCAAACGCAACTAGAGAAGCATATATCACCGCAATAATGCTCAGCACAACAACGAAATTTGAAAAATACAAACTTGCCTGAGGAAGCATTGGAATAGAAAATCTTAAAAATCCATATCCCCCCATTTTAATAAGCAAGCCAGCTAAAATCACAGATCCAGAAGTTGGTGATTGCACATGTGCATCAGGAAGCCAAGTGTGAAATGGAAACATCGGTACTTTTATTGCAAAAGAAATAAAAAATGCAATCCACAGCAATGACTGCACTTCAAGATCAAGGCTTGGCACTAATGTAGCTAATTTTTGTATACTAAACGTTCCAAAAACACTATAGATGTATACTAACCCCAGTAGAAATAATAATGAGCCAGTTAATGTATAAAGAAATAACTTAAACGTCGCATATATCCTTTGCTTCCCTCCCCAAATGCCAATAATAAAGAACATTGGTATTAAGACAGCTTCAAAAAACACATAAAAGCTTATAGCATTCAGTGAAACGAAAAAACCGACTACAAAACTCTCAAGCAGTAGAAATAATGCCATATAGGCTTTTAGGGTCGTATAACTCATTTTGCAATTATAGAGCATACAAATAACAAACAAGAAAGTTGTAAGCAGAAGGAAAAGCAACGATATTCCATCCACTCCTATTCCAATATCTCTTACTGGATAGCTGACAAACTGAAAGTCCGCATCGTTATAATCAAATTCTATACAAGCTACAATGCTAAGTAAAAATGGAAGTACAACAAAAAATAGGGCAAGGAATCTTAGGTATATAGATTGATGATTAATCCTGATCGAGGATAAAATCAATGCCCCTATCAGTGGAAGCAAGAATATAATAAGTAACAACACTTTTTATTTAATTCCAATAATATACAAAGCACCGATTATTAAAGTAACAAACATAATAAATGCATAATCAAATATATAACCAGTTTGTAACTTTATAGAACTTTTTGAACATTCATTAACCAACCTTACAACACCATTTGGTCCAAATGAATCAATAGCCTTAACATCAAACTTCCATAGAAGCCTAGATATAAACCTTATCGGTGCAATTATAACAAACTCATACACCTCATCAAAGTACCATTTATTCTGCAAAAACTTAAGTAAAAATTTACTCTTAATTTGCCTAATTACTTGATATTGGTAAATTAGGTACGCAAGTGCTATTCCACTTAGGCTTGCTAAGGTTGGCAGTAGTTTTATAAAGAAATTATGAACCCCATGCTCATCAATCATCACTAAACTTGATTTCCAAAACGCATTACTAGTTATGTTCAAAATATTTGCTCCCCATATTCCAGAAAATACTGATCCAAAAGCAAGTATCAGTAATGGTATAAGCATAATCTTTGGTGCCTCATGTATATTAATTTTACTTTGTTTTTGGCTGTGGAACACAATAAGCAATAACCTCCAAGAGTAAAACGCTGTGAAGAATGCAACAACTAAGCTTATTACAAAAGCAAAGCTATCCGTGCTATAAGCATGTTCAATTATCAAATCCTTTGAGTAAAAACCTGCAAATGGAAATATTCCAGAAAGCGCAAGAGATCCAATCCACATGAGAGTATAAGTGCAAGGGATTTTCTTCCAGCAATTTCCCATTTTCTGAATGTTTTGCTCATGATGCATTGCATGAATCACATTGCCAGCACCAAGAAATAGTAGAGCTTTAAAAAAAGCGTGTGTCATTAAATGAAAAATAGCAACATTGTAAGCAGAAAGCCCACATGCCATGAACATATAACCAAGTTGACTGCAGGTTGAATAAGCAATTATTTTTTTTATATCGTTCTGAGTAATCGCAACCGTAGCTGCAAAGAAAGCAGTAAGTGCCCCAACAATAACTATTAATTCTCGTGCCACATTTGATAGCTCAAATAATGGAGAACATTTTGCTACTAAAAATATACCTGCTGTTACCATCGTTGCTGCGTGAATGAGTGCAGAAACAGGGGTTGGCCCTTCCATTGCATCTGGCAACCAAACATGTAAACCAAGCTGTGCAGATTTACCCATACAGCCAATAAAAAGTAATATGCATATTATATGAGTTACTTTGAATTCACAGCAGAATGCTCTAATGTTCTGCGTGCCAAGAAGATCAGTTGTATCAAAAACTTCAGTAAAATTCAAAGAGTGAAATGTATAATAAATAAGAAAGATTCCAATCAATAGTGCAAAGTCTCCTACCCTATTCACAACAAATGCTTTAATTGCTGCATTATTTGCAGAATATTTTTGGAACCAAAATCCTATGAGTAAATAAGAACACAGGCCAACCCCTTCCCAGCCAAAAAAAAGCTGCACGAAATTATCGCTTACAACCAGCACAATCATGCAAAACGTAAATAGCGATAGGTAAGAAAAAAACCTCGACTTCCCCTTATCATGCTCCATATAACCGATAGAGTAGAGATGTACTATCAGTGAAACGGTGGTAATAACAATAAGCATTAAGGATGAGAGAGCATCCACACTAATTGCCCAATTTACTTTTAATACACTTAATGAAAATAGAGGAAATAAACTCAAGTGATAATTTTCAGAGAAGGTGAGAAAAACATACCAAGATAAAACTGCAGATATTCCAATCCCTGCCGTTGTAACTAACTGACTTTTTCTAAAAAATGCTCCAAAGAATGAACCAAAAAGTGGCAGAAATACTATTAATTTCAGTATATCCATCATACTTTCATTCTTTCATTAAATTTGCTTGTTCAACGTCTATATTGCCACGGCTTCTATAATATACAACCAATATTGCAAGCGCAACTCCTGACTCTGCTGCCGCAACAGTCAACACAAACATCACAAAAATTTGCCCAACTATATCATTCATAAAGGCAGAAAAAGCAACTAAATTGATGTTAATCGCCAGCAATAATATTTCTATTGATAACAGTATATTGATTATGCTCTTACGGTTAATGAAAATACCACACACGCCAATAGTGAACAAAATAGCAGCAACTATCAAAAAATGATTTAATCCTATTTCCATTCTACTCCTTTTCCAAATTTAGCCTTAATCAATTTTACAGATGAAGATTGTGTCAATTGCTTTAACACGTTCTGTTTTCTAACTCCTTTTTTCTTTTCCTGCAAAGTAAGAGCAATTGCACCAACAATTGCAACAAGCAGCAGAATACCAGAAAGATGAAAAGCGTACATGTAGTCAGTGTAGAGCAAATTACCGATAGCTTTCACGTTATTGTTATTATAGTTTATAACATTGCTTATATTCGGTTCTGAACTGCGAATTACAAAGCTGATGATTAGAAAAAACACAACACATAATATAGCACCAAGAGTGAAATGCTTTGCAAAACCCTGATGCAATCTTATGTAGTCAATATCGAGCATCATGACTACAAAGAGGAATAACACTGCAACTGCACCGATGTATACTATCAGCATCATCATAGCGATGAATTCAGCTCCAAGGAGAATAAAAAGAACTGCAGAATTAACGAAGGTGAAAATTAAAAATAATACTGCATGCACAGGATTTCTTACACTAATTACGCATACAGCAGATAAAATGCTAAGAATTGCAAAAAAATAAAAGAAAAAAGGCATTAACGTACTACTTTCAACGCTACTTACCTAATTAAAGCACTATTACAATAAAGTCAATATCATATTAAATATTTGAAACTCTACCCTTACTTAACCATTGAGGGGTAAGCACTTCTCTCAAGGCGGTCAATGTATCTATTTCTGGCTTTTTTTCCTTCTTTTTACTGACTTCTTCATAAATTTTTGCAATACCAAGTATTAATGCACTAATTACAGGGACTGCTATAAAGACTCCTCCAAGAACTGGATTACCTGTAGCACATAACATCACTCCAATTGCTATAAAACCGACAACAGCAACACCTAAAGCGCTATACATACCTGCATTATCATAAGGGTTTTGCAGTTCGTGAGAGGTTGTTTGTAATTGGCCACTATTCATATCTATTTTAGTGCCAGCTGAAGGAACAGCTAATCCTTCTGTTCCTTCACGCTTTAGTGGTTTACAGCCTCCTGGTGTAGGTTGGGTGCCTTGTAAATCATTCTCAGTATCGCCTGGAAAAGATTCCTTAGACTGCAAACTTACTTCTGCAAGTGCTGTTGTTTTAAGATTTTGATCTTGTGTTATGTTGATAGGAGGGCTTAGCTCTTTATATTGCTTTAATGATGGTTCCATGAGATCTTCAATGCTACCCAATATTTGTTTAAAATTTCCATGGTTAATCTTTAGCAATTCTTTTACACAATGTATCAGCTTCCATTCATGACTAGATTTTCCTAGTTTATTAGGTTTATCCCAAATATCACCTACAATACCATTATTGACTCTAATAAGCAGACTTACATGGATATCATGATTAAAGTTATTTTTTGAATGAATAATTAAATTCCTTAATTCTTTTAGCTTATTATCGTAAGCCTCTTCGTCATATTGTTTAGCTGTATTTTTATCTGAAGTAGCATAAAGAGATTGAGGGTTTTTTTTACGCAATCTTTTAGTTCTTGTTTTTTTCTCGTATTTAATTTTAATGCCTTTTATAAATTCGTTGGTTTCTTCAGTCATTTTTATTTGCACCTTTTCAGCAAAATATCTGACCAATACAATATGACTTTTCATCCTATTTGACGCTCTAGATTTATCCTCATCAACATACGATTTTAACTCCTTTATAATCTCTTCAGGATTATTAAAATGCTTAGTTAGGTATTTGATAAATTTGAGGTCTGTTTCCGTATCACTTTTTAACCTCTTTTTATTTTTATCCTCTAATTCTTCGAGTTCTTTTTCTAACTCACTGATCTCTTTTTCTAACTCCTCTATAGCCTTGTGAAACTCCAGAGATATCAAGTGATCGATCCAGCCATACCAGTCATATTCAGATTTATCTTCTGATAGCTCATTGTGGTCTGCAAAACGCACTTTTCTTTGTTGTAATTGTTCTTGACCATTTAAATTAGCAAACATATTTATTATCTATTTACTATTATTAGTATATATTTCAATATTACCTAAAATTTTAACATTTGTCAATCCAGGCACCTACTGTTTGAAATAAACTGGAAGCAAGCAACAAAAACTTTACAGAGCGCAAGTAGTAAGATTAACTTACTGCAGCTATAATTTATAGGGCTACAATGAACGATTATCTCTCGCTGCTAAATCCAGAACAACAATCAGCTGTAACTAACATAGATGGACCAGTTTTAATACTGGCAGGAGCCGGAACGGGAAAAACAAGAACGATCACTTCAAGAATAGCGCACATAATTCGAAATGGCTACGCTTACTCCGATGAGATCTTAGCAGTTACATTCACGAACAAAGCAGCAAATGAAATGATATCAAGAGTGCTTGAACTTACGGGCACAAATATACCATGGCTTGGCACCTTCCACGCAATTGCAGCAAAAATTTTACGTTATCATGCTGAAATTGTTGGCTTAAATTCCAATTTCACAATCATTGGTGTGGATGATCAATTACAGGTAATAAAAAATATTATTAATGAAATCAGCCCTGATTACCTATCAGAAAAATGTAAGACCATTATGAATATTATTCAGCAATGGAAAGAGAAGTGTTTATTGCCGTCTGAAGTGGAAGATGTTCAATCATTTAGGCAAGTATACGTGACTGCACTCAAAGTCTATCACCAATATCAGGAAAGGTTGAAATTTCTTAACTCTGTTGATTTTGGTGACTTATTGTTATATAACATACAACTTTTTAATCAAAAGACCGAGGTTCTGTCCTACTACCAAAACAAGTTTAAATATATTATGGTAGATGAATATCAAGATACAAATGCAATACAATATCTTTGGCTAAAATACCTTGCAAAAGAGCACTCAAATATTTGTTGTGTAGGAGATGACGATCAATCGATATACAGTTGGCGTGGTGCAGAAGTTGAAAATATTTTGAAATTTTCCGATGATTTTAAAAATGCAAAAACCGTTAAACTGGAGTGTAACTACAGGTCAACATTCCACATACTTGCAACTGCATCATATGTTATCAATCACAATAAGACTCGCTTAGAAAAAAAGTTGTGGACAACAAACATTGAAGGGGAAAAGGTAAATCTAATAAAATTATGGGACGGGAAAGCTGAAGCAAGGTTCATAAGCGAACAGATATTAAAGCTCAATAAATACAGATTTAGTGACATTGCAGTGCTCGTAAGAGCGACTTTTCAAACTAGAGTGCTCGAAGAGTATTTTATAAAATATTCAATTCCCTATAGGATTATAAGTGGCGTAAAATTCTACGAACGTCAAGAAGTAAGGGATATAATTGCATATTTGAGGCTTGTTACAAATAATAATGATGATCTCGCTTTTGAAAGGATCGTAAATCGTCCAAAAAGAAGCATAGGAGCTACAACTCTAAAGAAAATATACACGACTGCTCAGGATAACAAAATTTCTTTTTTTGAGGCAGCAAAAATATTGGTTAATAGTGATCAAGTAACCGAAAGAATTAAACTCTCACTAAATGATTTTTTAAATAAAATTAAAGCTTGGGAAGAAATAGTAAGCGTAAAACCACTGCATGAATTTGTTAAAATCGTAGCAAATCAATCAGGATATATGGAAATGCTTGAGAATGAAGGAGTGACGGGTTTAGCGCGAATAGAAAATGTTAAAGAGCTCATTTCATCTTTGAAGAATTTTGACAGCACTATAACCTTCTTGGAGCATATTAGTTTGGTGATGGAAGTGGATAATATGAATAGCGATGACACTTTATATGTTATGACTCTTCATGCGGCTAAAGGGCTTGAATTCCCGTGCGTGTTTTTACCTGGTTGGGAAGAAGGATTATTTCCTCATCAAAGATCTTTTGAAGATAAAAATGGTAAAGCTTTAGAAGAAGAGAGAAGACTTGCATATGTTGGCATAACTAGAGCAAAAGAAAGGTTGATCATTTCATGTGCAGATAGGAGGGAAATTAATAATCAGTGGCAACCAATGCGCACTTCTCGATTTATTAAAGAATTGCCAAGAGAAAATGTTGAGGTGATCAAGAATAGTGCCTACTGTTGAAGCTATAACTGCAGCTCTTACGACAAACACATCTGAATTACTTCAATTATATATTTCTCCTGGCAAAAATTCTCTGATGGTCTTAAATAAAATTTTCAGTGAATGATTATCAGACATGTTGTGTTCTGCTGATTTTATTAAGTGTACTTCAACGTCTGTTGACTTAATTTTTTCAGCTAAATTCAATGAAGTTTGATAAGGAACATCTTTATCATTAATGCTATGCAATAAGCGCACAGGACAGTTTATATCTATTGCTTCTCTGTTTAAAAGAAGGTTCTTTCTACCGTCTTCGATCAGATTTTTAGTTATTTTGTATGCACAATGCTCCGAAGTAAAATCTATTACACCTTTAGAACCTAGTTCTTCTTTTTGCTTGCCTGACAATTGCTTGAATATCAAATCTTCAGTAAAATCAGGAGCAGACGATATGCCGATTAATGCTGCAATTTTTTCTGGAAATTGAAGAGCAGTGAGCAGCATCAGCCATCCTCCCATACTTGAACCTATAATTATTTGTTTATTGCTAGTTAATTCACTTATCACTTTAGCACAATTTTTTTGCCAATCACTTATTGTATAATCAGCAAAATCACCGCTTGAATTACCATGGCCAAAATAATCAAAGAGCACAAGTGCTATATCATTTTCTTGGCAAAATTTGTAAACGGCAGTTGCTTTAGTTCCATCCATATTGGATGCAAAACCACTAAAAAAAACTATAGAAGCCTTCTTTCCTTGTAGCTTTCGATATGCTATATGGCCATTACTTCCATCGAGTAATTTACAATAATTCATACTACTTTGGCAAGGCAACCGGACTATCGCTCATCGAACGCAAATAGCTGACTAGATCTGCAATCTCTTGTGGATTGGAAATGCCTGCAAATGCCATACGTGTACCTTTTATGTAGGCTTTTGGATTTTTTAAAAAAGCAAATAACTCCTCATACTCCCATTTCCCACCTTTTTCAAGTAGTGCTTTTGAGTAATTGAATGAGCTGCCAAGATGGGCCTTTTTATTTCCAACCACGTTCCATAAGTTTGGCCCCACTTTATTCATTCCACCTTTCTCAAAACTATGACAAGCTATACATTTTTTTGCTGCTGACTTGCCTTTTTCAAAGCTAGCATTCTGCATGAGCTCTCCAATATCAAGTGCCACTTGTTCAATCTTTTGTTGAGGCTCATTGCTGGCTGCTACTATTGTTTGGTGTTCAATTTTATAATCCTCTGGGTTGTATAGCATATCAACTACATTACTAACTATCATAATTATTAATCCAGAAAGTAAAATCGATGCTGCAATCTTATTAAGCTCCATAGTTAATTCTTATCAAGTAATGTTACTTAAATTATGCAAATATTTTCGCAAACAGTAAACAATTACCTTTATTTCACCAAAGATAGAAATTTCTATTACTTAGCTAAGTTAGGAGACTGCAATTCTATTTCTATCGGAGTAACTTGTGGTTCAATTACATAATGATCTGGAATAACATATTAAAATAGATTTCCTGCAAACTTGTCTGCAATGATTGAAACTGGAACTACTTCTATAATGTTCGTTTGCTTGACCTAAGATTCAGGAGCATTTAAACTGAATTTTATAAAGTACTAGAAATGATAGGAAATCTAAGAGGAATAGTTGATGAGGTGTGTAGCGATCACATAATCCTGAATGTGAATGATGTTGGCTACATAGTATATCTTTCAGCCAAAACTTTAAGTGCTTGTTCAATTGGAAGTAGAGTAAAATTACTTATCGACACTTATGCAAATAGCAGAGAAAACGTTACTCAGCTATATGGCTTTATAAGTAAAGAAGAACAGCAGTGTCTGCGTTTATTAGTTAAAGTGAGCGGTGTCAGCTATAAAACCGCAATGTCAATTTTGAGCAAATTAACTCCAGAGCAACTGTTTTTGGCAATTATAAGTGAGGATAAACTAGCACTTAAGGTGAGTGGACTTGGCCTGAAACTCATAAATCGAATTATTACTGAGCTGAATGGCAAAGTAAGTAAATTAGAGATAAATAACAATCATTTTCACTCAATTAGTGAAGATGCTCTTTCAGCTTTGATCAATCTTGGATATGAAAGAACAAAAGCTTATGATACAATAAAAAAAATAGAAGATGAATCACCAAACTTGGACACTAAAGATATTATTCGTATGGCGCTTAAAACAATATGAAGTCAATATCATGTAGTAAGGAATACTCTGAAGATGTACGTAATTTAAATATCCGGCCTGAGCAACTTGATGATTTTGTCGGGCAAAAAGACTTAATACAAAATTTAAAAGTGTTTATAAATGCTGCACAGACGAGAGCTGAAGCTTTGGATCACGTATTGCTCTATGGTCCTCCAGGGCTTGGTAAAACAACTTTAGCACAAATTGTCTCTAAGGAGTTAAGGGTTAGCTTTCGTGCAACTTCTGGTCCATTGCTTAGTAAAGCTGGGGACTTAGCTGCAGTGCTCACTACTTTAAATGCAAAAGATGTTCTATTTATCGATGAGATCCATAGATTAAATCGTAGCATTGAGGAAGTTTTATATACTGCTATGGAAGATTTTTGCCTAGATATACTAGTAGGTGAGGGCCCATCTACCAGAACTTTAAGAATAGATTTACCACCATTTACACTGATTGGGGCAACAACACGGCTTGGACTGCTTTCTGCACCGCTGAGGGATCGTTTTGGTATTCCCCTGCATCTTGAGTTTTATTCTTTTGAGGAACTGGTTGATATTATAAAAAGAGGTGCAAGAGTTCTTTGTGCTGAAATCGAAAAGGATGCTGTGCAGGAAATTGCCTGCCGCGCCCGTGGTACTCCAAGAATTGCTTTGAGATTACTCAGAAGAATAAGAGATTTTGTTGAAGTAAAAGATGATAAAAAAATTACCTGTGAAATTGCCGGTTCTGCACTATCAAAATTGGGTATAGATAAAATGGGACTAAATAAATTAGATATGGATTATCTGAGATTTTTGTTTAACACCTCAGGACCTGTTGGAATTGACACCATATCTATTGCACTATCTGAAGATGTTGGCAATATTGAAGAAACAGTAGAACCTTATTTAATCAAGGTCAGTTTCGTAAAGCGCACACCAAGAGGACGTGTTTTAACTGATCAAGCAAGGGAATATCTCAGCATTAATTCAGTGGTATGCTAGTATTATACTATATTTTATAACATTGTATAGTATTACATTAAACATTATAATATTCTTTTATTATATGATTTGCAGGTGTTTTAGAGGCAAATAAGAAAGTCTTCTGTTATAGTGAATATGTTCTTGAAAAATTACGTAATATATGCTAGGCTGTATATAGTATGAATGTAAAAATATCAATAATTTATTGATATTTTTTAAGATTAATACTTATTAAATACTTCATATTGTAAGATTGAGTTATTGTATTTTATAGACTTAAGATAAAATGGTAAAAAGCTTTCTAAACAATTATAGAAACAGTAATTCAATTAATGGAGAAAAAGCAATGAAAAATTTTTTAATCAATAACAACGAAGAGGACGGTAGCTCAATCTACATTAATCGAATCAGAGAGCAAGATCTCTCTGCAGAGCAGAAGCTCAATGAATTAAAAGGATTCATGGAGGAGCTTGCTAGGAAAGCTGAGCTCAAGAGAATAGAGCTTGAGCGTCAGGCTGCGAGTTGCATTGATGAAACATTATCTCAAGTAGAGCTACAGATACAAGATAATGAGGATTACTTTACTGATAATAATCAAGGGGTATTCGCAAATTTCTTTGAATCCCTCTTTAATCTTTTTGAAGTAAATGTAGATCCGAAAGTCTACAAAATGCTCAAGGAGAAGAAAGAGAAAAATCTGCTTCTTTCGATAATTAAGTTTTTGCGTGATAAGCTTAAGGAATTAGTTAAAAAGATCTTCAAAAAAGATTTAGATTTAAGTTGGGATAAAAGGCTAGACAAAGAGATAAAAGAATTGCAGGAGAAATTACTCAGCGGTGAGTTATCTCCTGAAGAAGAAATAGCAATACTCGAACGTTTGCAAGCGTTGCAAAATTTAAAATTGAAGCTTCAAACTTTTCTCGTGGGCTCAGTCATTGCAATGTTTGCAGAAATTTTTGCAGTTGATTTAGCAGCAGTAGTAGAGCAAGATGTAACTGAGGAAAAAAGAGACAAAAAAGCAGAAAAAACAGAATCAAAAGAAGTTCGTCAAGAAATAGAAACAAAAGTGAATGAAATCATACCAATTTCCCTATTTAATTTTTCATCTCAAGTTCCAATGCCAATTGTTCTAGACAAGCAAGAACGTGCTATTTTACCAAAGCCTATAGAAAAATTAGTAGACACTCTACCTAAACCTGTTATAAGTCACAAAAATAGTGAAGTACAAAAACTGGAAAAAATGAATAAAGAAAAGAAAGAAGCAAAAGAAGAGAAAACTGAAAAACCAAAATTAGCTGTCTGTCCACCTGCTCCAGAGCGACACAGGAGAGTTAAAAGAAACACATCGAATGATGCTCATGGGATGAGATTTAAAAGAAAAGGATCTTCTAATGGTAGTAAGCAAAAGTCTAATGCTTCTATGGAACTGCCAGGAGGATTAACTGAGGACGTAAAAGTTGAAAACCATGCTTCTTCAGTCAAAGAGAGAGGTGTGTAAAGGTTCTCTCTCTTTTTTTCATTCCAGACTGGTTTTTTATCTGGATTCCAGCATCAAGTGCTGGAATGACATGGCGGAATGTCATCTAAGTAGCTCTCTCTTGTCATCCCAGTGCGTGACACTGGTTTTTCATCTGGATTCCAGCATCAAGTGCTGGAATGACATGGCGGACAAGTAGCTCTCTCTCTTGTCATCCAAGTAGCTGACACTGGGATCCAGAAAACTTAATTTAAAAAGTTGTTATTCCAGTACTTCTTCTCTTGTCATCCCAGTCTGGAATCCAGGAGTATAAAAATGGTGAATAAAATTTATGTTAAAAAACTGCTTGTGCTAATAATTGATTCTTAATATACTCATTACATAATAATTTAATTTAGAGGTTGATATGCATGGCAATAATGATCCAAATAAAAAAGTACCTGATTCAGGGAGAATAAAGATTGATCTGAGTAAAATAGATCCAAAGAAAATAGATGACTTTAGAGACATGATTAGACGTGAAGAGGAAAGAAAGAAAAATCAATCTAGTGGTCAGAGCAGCAGTAAATAATTATATTAGTTTAGGGGGGTGGCGTTATGCCTAATAAAAGTAAAATAAATCGAGAATTAGTAAAAGCGTTTAATAGTGTTCTTCTTTCTGATAATACTGCTATTACTAATCTCACTATAGAAAAAGATCATGTTGTTCTCTCATTTGATAAAAATATGAATATTGATCAGCGTAGAGAGTACTTGAAAAATATGAGAGAGAGTATAGTAGAAAAGTTTTGTGGAAGTGAAAGGGCTGCCAATGATCTTTTTTATACAGACTCTTTTCCTTTTAACTTTAATCAAGGAAAATGGACTACAGATAGTAGCAGACATAGGTTTTCAGTGCCAATTGAAAAAGAGGTAGTTTGTAATCTAAAATATTTGCTAGCTAATGAACTTATAAGATTCACAATAGAGAGTATTATAGACGATCATCCTAAAGGTCCAGATTATGTGGAAAACAATTTATACGATGTGGGTTTTGAAAGAAAATATTATTTATACTGTAAGGGCTTTGATGATCGAGAATTAAAAGACTCTTTTGTAAAATCATTCTCATCGAGAATGGAAAGTTATGAAAATAGTCCTAAAAGATTTAAGGGTTTTTTAGAAGAGAAGGGGAATGATGTATATTTAAAGAAAGGCGTTTTTGATGATCTTAAGTTTGTTCAAGACATAGTAAAACATAGAGCATCCTTGATGTGTCGTTGTTTTGATACTCCAAAAGGCGAGATTGGAGTTAGTGACATGCTGAAATTTGCAGTGGTTAATTTGTTTCTTAAAGCAAACATACCAGTTGATCGTATATTGCGTGACTCTTACTTGAACAGTGACGAAGATTCAATTTTAATTCCTATTGTAAGTTATAATAATGAGGAGGGATATTTAACAAGAGAAGAAGTGAATCACGTTAATAATATGTTTGGTATGTATATATTAAATAGCTTTGAAGGTCGGACTTCACAGAAATCGCTATTGGGCAGTAAAGGAGTGTATGGAATAGATTTTGCTAACCCAGACATTGCTTACTGTGTGATGGATAAGATCACAGAGAGCTCTTTAATCAGCGAATATAAAGTTAAAGATAAAGTTAAATATAAGCTATCCATTGATCCTGCACGTGTGCCAGCTATGAAACCACAAACTCTTGAAGAAAAAGTAGGGACGGATGGACCAAGTGCAGATACAAGTGCAGATAGTGGTTTTGGTGATTCACCTAAGAATTCAGTTATAGGTAAATCACATAATGGAAACTCGAGCAAATTCCTTAGGCCCGACTACTATGGTGAAGGTAAAGGTGGGGATGATGCTTCGGCTAAAGATAGTGGCTTTGGCCCTTCTTCAGCACGATCTTCAGCACGATCTTCAGCACGATCTTCTCTTAATAAGCCCAAAACAACATTTAACCAACCTTCTATATCACAGCCTGACCAATGTTCTGCAAAAAAGCAGACATAAACTAATAAAAAATCAATTTGCTCTATTTCATAGCTAAAGGAAATTAGGCTATTCAAAGATGAATTGTGAATGAAAGGTTATGTATCCGTTTAGATGCATGTGAGACCAGTGCCTTCTTTCTTGTTATACAAGTAGCTGACACTGGGATCACACTTGATTATGCAAGAAATCTAATGTTAAAAAACTCACAGTTATTATTCTTATAGCATTGCTTCATTTGTATAAGCCTTTTCATGCTTGACAAAAGAGAGTTGAGGGTTAACAGCTTTTTCTATCGATTTAGCCTGTTTATAGTCTTGACTTAGGAAATATATAGACAGTCCAACTGCTATTCCAGCAACAAGAGCAGATACTGCGAGTGCGCATAATATAATAGTCATTGAAGGGACTAAAGCACCACCAACACCGAGTCCAATGCCAAGAAAAACTCCAGGTACAATGCCAATCAAACTATTACATCTAGCATCTCCTTTTTTCAATTTAGCTTGGTTTTTCATACATTCAATGAGTACTTCTCTTGTATTTCCTTGAGCTAAATCTAATGGAATTTGCTTATTTACATTCTCTATCAAAGGATTTGTAACATGTTCCAAAAGGGCTCTTATAGCACCAGTGTTATTATTTCTAACAGCTTGGTGTAATAACGTCTCTCGATCTTGATCTTGAAAATTGATCAATTTGTAGAAATACTGAGGAGTAACAGATCTATTCACCGCTTTATCTAAAATCTTCATCACGTTTTTAAATGACAATATCTCTGCTTTCTTAGACCTTGTACTATCGTATACAATGCAGTGTTGCAAAATAAGATACACCATCTTTTTTCTTATATCTACAGTATCCTCTATAGATAAAGCTGATTTAAATAACTCCTTATCAATAGGTATTTCGATATTTTTATTAAGAAATGCCTTCAATTCTCTAGTTTTTTCTTTATGCTTTATCCCTGGCCTACAGACGATTTCAAGTAAAGTATTCATACCATCTCCTTATTCTAGTTATATCAATAATATAATAAACTCTAATAAAAGTCAAATCATTGATTAAAAAATTAATATAATTAATTCTGTGAATGTCAAATAAATTCAAATAACATCAAAAAAAACTCACAGGATCAACATCTATTGTTACTGCAATATTTGAATTCAAGTTGTAATTTTTAATCCAATATTTTAGCTTTTTCTTTATAGATAAACTATGTTTATTGTGTATTTTGAGTAGCACTCTATACCGATATTTATTATTTAAGAAATTTATTGCTGCTGGTGATGGGCCAAAAATTTCGAGTTCTTTTTTTCTAGTCACGCACTGGAATGACAACGCAGAAGGAATAGTAGCTGAACATTGATCATGCAAAAAGCTTGTTATCTCACTTGCTGCTTTCTGCGTTGCAAATTGATCCTTACCGCAAACTATAAGCGCTATTAATCTACTAAATGGTGGCATTTTAGCTTTGCGTCTTGACTCAAGTTCAACTTCATAAAACAAATCCCTTTTTTGCTGCTGCAATGCTTTTATTATCAAACTTTCAGGATTATTAGTTTGCACTATTACCGTTCCTTTTTCGTTGAACCTCCCAGATCTACCCGCAACTTGATGCAATAATTGATACGTCTTTTCTGCTGCCCTAAGATCAGAATTTTCAAGTCCTAAATCTGCATTTATCACTCCAACCAAAGTTAACTTAGGGAAATTATGCCCTTTGGCAATCACTTGTGTACCGATTATAATATTCACCTCTTCCTTAAGCACTGAGTCAATGACGCTACCAAGCGACTTCTGATCGCTGCTGATAATCGCAGTTTTTGCATTTGGTATTAATTTCACTATTTCTTCAACTAACCTTTCAATTCCCACACCATAAAGAAGCAATGACTGCTCACTTTGACAATTGGAGCATTTTTCTGGAAGTTTTGATTGATAAGAACAATGGTGACACAAAAGGACGTTCTTCTTTTTGTGGTATGTAAGCCAGACAGAGCAATTTGAGCAGGAAATTTTGTATCCACACTTTTTACAAACTGCAAGTTGCGCGTATCCCCTGCGGTTTAGAAAGAGCATAACTTGCTGTTTTTTCTCTATGGTTTGTTTTATCCCTTCGAAAAGCTCATTGGAAATCCATTGCTTATTATTCACTACTTTTATATGCGGTAACTCCGCACCACCGAATCGTTCGGTTAGCTTTACATGATTGTAATTCCCTTTTTTAACGTGATAAATTGTTTCAAGCAGCGGAGTAGCTGATGATAAAATTATTGGAATGTTCTCAATTTTGGCTAAGATAATTGCCATATCTCGAGCATTATATATAATTCCCTGTTCTTGTTTAAAGGATGAGTCATGCTCTTCATCAATGATGATCAATTTTAGGTTTTTATAAGGTAAAAAAAGTGCTGACCTTGCCCCAATAATGATCTGCGCACTTCCATTTGCAATACTAAGCCAATTATTTCGGCGAGCTTTGGGAGTAAGTCCTGAATGCCACTCAGCTATATTGCCAGATGTCTGACTGCGAACACGATTTACCAATTGTGAAGTTAGGACAATTTCTGGCAGAAGGATAAGGACTTGTGCATTACCTCCTTCTGTTGTCATTCCAGTGCTTGGCAAAGGCAGTATGCTAAGTGTTACAGTGGGTTTTGCCTTAAATACAAAGGTGTCATTCCGGTGTTTATCCAGGAATTTTGATTCTAAATTAGGTATTGGTCTTAAATTAAAATAAACGTTTGTGATGAGATTATATGAAAAACTGGATCCCAGTGTCGGAGCACTGGGATGACAAGAGAAGAGAGCATTGGAATTGCAAAAAAAGTAGGCACTGGGATGACAGGAGAAGGAAACACTGGAATTACAGGAGAAGGATAGACAATGTTCGTAAATACTATGATTCTTAATTAACTGTGAAATTACAGAGAGATAAACTTCCGTTTTCCCAGACCCGGTTTCACCGTCAAGTAAAGTCACTGAATACTCATTCAAATTACTTATTACTTTATCGCGAGCTACTTGCTGTTCAGGGTTTAATTGGTAGTCTATTTTGCTTATTTCCTGCTTTTGTTCAGCATAAACTAGTTTATTTATTTGATTTACTTTTAGCACTCCCCCCATTATCACTTTCGCAAGCATACCAATAGGTATTACATTATACTGCGCAACCCACTCTGCAAATTCGATCAGTTTTGGTCTAATACTCGGTAAATCAATCTTTTGCTCAACAAATTTTAATTTCTGATCACTCTCGTCACTATATTTCCAAATTATTCCAATCAAACGCTTTCTGCCAAACGGCACCACTACGTAATCTCCAATTGAAACTTCAGTATCTTCCTCAACTGCATATGAAAATAGCTGATCAATTGGAAGTGGCAGTAATACGTCAACTGTTCTTGTCATAAGTTAGCGCTGTTTTTAGATACATAAAGAAGCCTTAATGCTTTTTTCATAGTACACAATTTATAATCATAAATATTGGAAATGTGAGGAAATTCTGTATGTTTAGCGATAAAATAGTCCTAGACTTTGAAATAGAAAAAGGTGACCGAATAGATCGGTGTTACTTCTCTACACGCATCAAACTTACAGATAAGAGCAAGAGTTTTCTACGTGAAAAGCTCGGTAAACCTAACAATTTAGATGATTACTTTAATCTTAATCCTGAGAATTTTTATATTTATTACAACAAATATAGTGGTCACTATGGTATAAATGAGCTATATGTCAGAGATGATAATGGTAGATATTTAGCTACTAAACTTCCACTTGATCAGAGCGGATTTTCGATAGAGTTATCATTCGACGAGGTGAATTATGGTTTTTATCCTCTGTATGCAATCTATAATCCCACTCAATATGACAAAAAGCAGGAAAAGAGCTTTGAAGATAATGGTGAATTGCAGCCGTTTGTGTCAAGTGTATTGGATTACTTTCTAAATGGCTTAACCATTCAAGATATGTTTTTGCAAATACAAAATGAGCTTGTTGAAAAAGAAACAAAATTAGAAGAAGACAGAAGAAAAGCAGAGGAAGAATTAAATCAAAAGAATGAAAAGTTAAGAGAACTCATAGAAAATGATGAGATTAAAGTACTTAAAGTAATAAAAGGCCATAGTATTGGGAATGGACGTTCAGCGGCAATTTTACAGCTTAATGGTGATCTTGATGCAAGTAAATACTACATAGCAGAGTATGAAAGCAATGAATACTTACATTGCACGAGCTCTGGTTATGACATACTGCTTGACCAGAGCGATTTATTTTTTGTTCTGAATAGCAGCTCTTATCTTGAACTTGAAAGCGGTTTCTACTCAATCCCTGAATTTAATTCTAGAAGCTATGCTAAATATCTCAATACTAAGAATCGGCTTTTCAGCGATGATCAACTATCTCAGCAGTTGTGCAAAAACAAGGTAAAGGCTGAATCTACAGTTAACGCATTTTTCTCAAGACTTATTTATAGTGAAAATTTTTAAGAGGTGGATATGAAATTTAAAACAAATTCTGAATATGATAAATCACAAACTTTGATTAAAAAATTATTTCCAAATAAAGAAAGTATAGTAATAAACGATCAGCTTACAATAGAAGTAAAATATGGGGGATTAGCTAGTTATACCCCTGAGTATATAAAACAAACTGTAAAAGATGCTTACGGAGCCTGGTCTGATAATTTCTATTCACAAAAAAGCGTTCATTCTGGTCCAGTAAAATTGCAGCTTTATGTGCTGAAAAATTACGATGATTACAAAGCTCACATCAAGGAACTTTCAGGTGGTAAGGACCATAGAGAATTATGGGGTGGTGGAACAGTAAGAGCACACGAAGCTGACGGCACGATAGCAAAGACTTTTATTGTTGGAGATGTAAATGGCTTACTTTGTGCAAAATCTAAAATTTTAATGGAAAAAATGAGCGATGCATTTCTTGAGTACTCTACCGGTAATATGGATACAGTACCTGAAGTTTTACGTACCGGTATGAAGCTTTTCATGTGGAGCTATGATGCAGCTAAAAAAGAAAGCACTCGCGATATGCATTATACAAAAGAAGCATACAATAAAATGCATGAATCTGGGCATGATACACCATATAAAATAGCAAGTATGTCTAACGACTATAGAATATCAGATTGCTTAGTGACATTCCTACAAGAAAAACATCCTCAATTCATAAAGCAATTGCTTACTGAGATGTCCTTCGATAGAGTAGAAGCGATATCAAAATTCAAGCATCTTTTGAATAACTCAGAAGTTGAAAAAGAATTTAAGCAGTGGATGGATGTAAAAAGTGGCGATAAAATTGTGGCAGATCTTGTGCCAGATAGTGAAGTTATGACTTTTGGCGAACACAAGCTTCAAATAAATATAAAATATGATGATGAGGAATTAACTCAGAGCAAATTGAGTAGTGTAAAAAATGCCATCGAGAGTACTATAAAAGATTTTGATTCAGCATTTGGCATTAATAATTCTCAGCTTTGGCACAACATACCAAATAAAGTTAATGTTTTCGTATTTAATACAAAGAGTGACTACGAAAATTATCTTAAGGAGTTGAACGTTAACTATAAAGGCGCTTCTGGCTTAACAGTTCAAGGGCGTGGCTCAGAAATTCATGTTTATTTTTATCTACAAGACCAATTTGATGACTCGTGTAAAACTTTGAAACACGAATTGGGACACGCCTTAACTATCATTAATTCCTATTATGGTACAGGTGATGTCTTATCTAAGGCTATGCATGAAGGGGTTGCTAACTATATGGCAAGTTTAGAAGATGGTCGGCATGTCAATGACCACGGAGATAAAGAGGCCTTGATTGCAATAAAGAATAAAGGTCTCAAACCAGATGAAATATTGCGCAATAATATTTGGAGTAATAAAGGGGAACATTATCATTCGGATGCTGAACAAGTGATCAAATTTCTTGAAGATAAACACCCAGATATGATTGATAATTTGCTCAAGAGCCTTTCTAAATCTGGTGCAAATAGGTCTCAAGGTAATAAATTATTTGAGGATTTTTTGGCTGAGCTGAAAGGTTATGATCAAGAATTTAAACAATGGGTTAAGGCTGAGCTGAGTGGTGAACAACATATGGAATATAATGTTGTTGAATCTAACAGTGTTGAAAGTTCAACAAGCCAACAAAGTGCAGGCAAGGGTCTATATGGTTATAGCCCAGTACATAATGTAAGTGGTGATAAAACCAAGATAGAATCTAAATCAAGTGTCAGTAGAGAAGATTCTATGCAACCTGCTAAAAAAGCGAGTGAAGACGAACAAGGAAAAGCTGTTACAACAAAAGTTATGAAGTATAATAAACAGCCTTTCTTAAAGGTGAATATTGATGACAATAATGTAGAAAATACTATAGGAAAAGTAAACGAGATAAATAAGGTAACAGGTGCGACTAGTTTACATTTTGCTGCTTCATTGGGAGATTTAAGCAAAGTAGCAACGCTACTAAAACACAATTCATATATTGATACAAGAGACCATAATGGACAAACGCCACTACATTATGCCATTCAGTCAGGAAATACGGAAGTAGCAAAATATCTTATTGATCATGGAGCAAATCTTAATGTTCATGACAATTATTATCAGAAAACTAATACTAAATATGTGTATTATAAGACACCTTTACACTATGCTATTGAGTCTGGAAATATAGAGATAGCTAAATACTTAATAGATCGTGGTGCAAATCCTAATATTCAAGATGCTTATTCCCAAACACCATTATACAGTGCTATTTATTCAGGTAATACAGAAATAGTGAAGTATCTATTAGATCATAACGCAGATTCTAATAGTAAAAGTTATTATACTTTTCCGTTACTTGCTGCTATTAAGCTAGGGAATTCGGAAATAGTTAAGAGTTTAATTGAGCATGGCGCAGATCTTGGTATCAAAAACACGTCAGCTCAAACACTGCTGCACTATGCAATTGAGCTAAAACATACGGAAATTGCTAAATACTTAATAGATCGTGGTATAGATGTTGATACCCGTGATATTAGCTCTGGTAAATCTCCACTACATTTTGCCATGCACATGAAAAATATGGAAGTAGTTAAATATCTCATAGAGCATAATGCGGATATTGATATTCAGGATAGCTACGGCTTAACACCTTTGCATCTTGCTGTTGATCTTGGGAATAAGAAGATGATAGAGCAGTTAGTTGAAAAAGGTGCGAATATTAATGCTCAGGATAATGATGGTTGGACACCTTTAGTTCATGCAGTGAGGCATGGAAAGTTAGATACAATAGAATATCTAATAAAAAACAAAGCTGACGTTGACGTTGTAGGCAAAGATGGCAGGACACTTGTTGAACATGCTGAGTCATGGGCAGAAGAGAAAGGACTAGCAAGAGATGTAATAGATAGCAAAGGCGATAATGATTCTTATTATCGTGAGCTTTCAAAAGAAGCTGCAACTTGGGAAAAAGCTGGAAAGGATATGCTTAGCTATCTCAAAAAAATTACTATGCAAGAAGAAGAATCTAACGATATAGACCAAATGCCAGCAGATCAACCTGCGAGTGAAGAAAGGAGTAAAAGATCGATAAGAGGAGACGAAGAGAAGCAAGAGGAAACAATTGTTATAGATAATGTGAAAGAAGAATCACAACATCCTTTAAAAATCAAAGTGGGTGAGGCTGTTGAAATAGGGAAATATAAGGTAGAACTGCAAGTTACGTATGATGATGTAAGAAATTTTTATGACACTATACGTGGTAAATATCATGATGGTAGTGGATACAATTATGAGCAAGTAATGGTTTTGTACAATGAAATTGTTAGGCCAGCATCACAGCATCATGATGAACCATTTACTCTTGCTGAGTCCTATATTGCAGATGGGCATCTATTTATTAAAAATCAAGATTTTGGAATTTTGAATGATTTTAATGAGATGTTCTATAAAAGTGATGAGTTTATGTAACATAAAAGGTGGATGAGAATTAATTGATATAAGGAATTAGATCTTCTATTTTTATTCCAGCGTTTCCTTATCCTGTCATCCCAGTGCTTCGACACTGGGATGGCTTTGTTGCATAGCACCTTAAGCAGTGATGGTTTACGACAAATTTATGTAATGATTTCAAATTTAGCCATACCAATACCTAATTTAGAATCAAAATTCCTAGATTCCAGTATCAAGTACTGGAATGACATCATCTACTATGCAACTTACTTTCAAAAATAAACGTTCCAGTGGTTTCATTTGCTTTCATCCCAGTGTTTCCTTCTCCTGTCATCCTATGGCTTGACCATAGGATGGCTTTGTTGCATCGCTCAAGTGAAAAGAACTGGCAGTTACTGACAAAATTCATTATAAATAGCCATTTAACTGTTGAAGAAAAAATATGCCACAAAAAATGAGAGTCAGTAACTGCCATGAATATAACAAATTTCTCCAAGAAAGAGGAAGCATTTTTTGTTATATCAATGACGCCATAGAAAATTGGTACGAGAATTGTCCAAAAATGCAGGGCGGCAACTATATTTATAGTGATAAAGTTGTGATTTTAGTGCATATAATCGTTAATCTTTTTAGAATTGGCTTAAGACAAACGGTAGGGTTTGTAAAAGGATATCTGCAACAAATAGGAAGAGATTTGCAGCTATTCACAAGCATCAAAAAAAACTTAATATTAAGATAAATGATTGCAGAAAATAATATAGAAGATATCGAAATTGCTATAGACAGTACAGGAATTAGTATATACAACAACACACAGCAAGGAAAATAGCACTGACAGAGTGGCTATGAGCAAACGAGAAAATTGCACGTAATGTTGAATATAAACAACAAAAAAGCCATAGCTGTAAAATACAGTAACGGTGTCTACTCTGATCACTTGTGATTTGCTAAAAGAAG
The DNA here is from genome assembly GCF_964263225.1 of Wolbachia endosymbiont (group A) of Limnophora tigrina. Classification (NCBI taxonomy): domain Bacteria; kingdom Pseudomonadati; phylum Pseudomonadota; class Alphaproteobacteria; order Rickettsiales; family Anaplasmataceae; genus Wolbachia; species Wolbachia endosymbiont (group A) of Limnophora tigrina. Next base: position 1,002,344 of record NZ_OZ181654.1, on the reverse strand, counting down.
TTGATTTTCAGCATGCCATAAAAGCACTATATGCAGATAGAGCATGTGATAGGCACAAGTTTTATAAGTTGTGTAACGAATATGATATAAAGACAAAAATTCCACCAATAAACAATGCGGCAGAACATCCAGAAATAGATTATATGTCTGACAGAAATGCTGCTATTAGGTTAATAAAATTATATGGACAAGATGGTGTAAAAGAGTGGAAAAAGGAAGCAATTTATGGAAAAAGATCTTATATTGAAGGGTTTTTCTCAAGATTAAAGCAAATATTCGGATTTAGTTTTAGGAATAAATCTGAGATAAATCGAGAAAAAGAACTAAATGCTATTTGCTTAATAAATTCACTGATATTGGTGTGGCTAAATTTGAGATAGTTACATGAATTTACCATAAATCACCATCTCATAAAGTGTGATGCAACAAAGCCAATCGGGAGTCGCAATAGTAAAAGTGAAAGAAATCTTCAAAGTAGAACTATCCCCCAAAGCTGCACATGGACATAGAATATCCTTTATCAGGGATGGACGTAAACATTGAAGATCTTCCCCTAGAGCTGGATATAGATATAAAGTCATTTATACCATTACCTATATTCGAGAAAAATATCACATGCCAAGAACCTTGTCAAAATTATATAATCTATCTCTAGAGCAGGTTATTGAGAATGTCAATCCACATAAAAGAGCCAGGTATTCCTAACACCACTAAACTCACAAATTCATTTGCTAGAGTTTATAAGTTCTTGTTTATAATAATTTTATTATATCGTAAAACCATCTATATCGGCCTATTTAAACAGTATTTTACTTTCCTTAAGGATTTTTTAAAGATCACCTATTGAATTCTATGATATTATTTTTTGTGAGATTGTTATACACGTTATAGCAAGGAAGGCAGAGAGATTTGTTAAGTAGTTTTTGCATCTATATGAGCTACTTGAATAATGGTTACAATATAATTGTACAGCATGAGCTGAGTTCGCTTAGCCCTTATCTACATATTCAGTTCCACCAACAGTTATTGCATCGACCTTGAGTGTTGGCTGACCAACTCCAACAGGCACATTTTGTCCGTCTTTTGAGCACGTACCAACACCAGGATCTAACTTTAGATCATTACCAATCATTGATACTTTTTTTAGCACTGTTGGCCCATCACCAATTAGCGTTGCTCCTTTGACTGGTTGTGTAATTTTACCATTTTTTATTAGGTAAGCTTCCGAAGATGAGAAAACAAATTTTCCTGATGTTATATCAACTTGTCCACCACCAAAATTTACTGCATATAGGCCTCTCTTTACACTGGATATTATTTCTTCTGGTGTATATTTTCCTGGCAACATATAGGTGTTTGTCATGCGTGGCATGGTAACTTCTTTGTAACTTTCTCTTCTACCATTACCAGTTGGGCTTACACCCATGAGTTTAGCGTTCATATGATCTTGCATATATCCTTTTAGAATTCCATCTTCTATAAGCACATTATAGCCAGGTAAAGTACCTTCATCGTCTATGCTAATAGAACCACGCAAATTAGGTAGAGTTCCATCATCAATTACAGTAATGTTACTGGCTGCCACTTGTTTACCCATAGAATTTGAAAATGCCGAGATTCCTTTACGGTTAAAATCACCTTCAAGTCCATGACCTACAGCTTCATGCAATAATATTCCTGGCCAACCTGAACCTAAAACAACTGTCATCTCTCCAGCCGGAGCTGGAATTGCCTCAAGATTTACCAGCGCTTGCTCTAACGCTTGATTTGCAACTTCTTTCCACTTCTTCTCAGAAACAAACTTACTATAAGAGTCTCTTCCACCGTGCCCTGAAGAGCCTTTCTCAGCTCGGCCATTTTTCTCTAGGATGACTAATACATTAAAACGTACCAAAGGCCTAATATCGCTTAACCTGTGATCACCCTTTATTATTTGTACAACTTGCCATTCTCCACTTAGAGTTATTTTTACTTGCTTCACGTAGTTATTCTTGGACCTTACATACTCATTAACCTCATTGAGTAGTTTAATCTTTGAGTTCAGATCCATTTCATTTATGGGATTAATCTTTGAATACAGCTCTCTTGTTCCCTCATTTAAGTTTATTGAATTTGTTTTGTTTAAAGATACTGAGTTTTTCACTATAGAAGCAGCGTTACTAATTTCCTTTTCGCTAATTTCAGAAGAGCAAACAAAAGACGTACTATCCTCACAAAAGGACCTTAACCCAAATCCCCTTCTGATATTCAAATCCATGTGTTTCAATATGTTATCATCAAAAACCAGGGACTCTGATTGGCAAAACTCTAAAAATAGCTCACCACCATCACTATTGCTCAAAGCGTTGTTGACTATTTTATATACATTATTAATATTAACATTGTTCTGAGCAAAAAATATTTGATCTAGATTTGGCATTACCTTTGAGCTAAAAATTGTTTAAGTATATTATTTAATTTTAACATAGTAAATCACAAAAAGCCCGGGTGGCGGAATTGGTAGACGCGCTAGCTTCAGGTGCTAGTAACTTTTTAAGTTGTGGAAGTTCAAGTCTTCTCTCGGGCACTCTATATTGATTTTTGAGTTAATTAATGCTATAATATAACATATTTACTATACTTAAGTTTATGAGTTGCGACAAAGAGAGGCTTGTTTACAGAAAGAAAATAAGAACTTATTCAAAACGCTTAGTTACTGCATTATCTATTGCTTCTTTGAGTGGGTACATAGCAGCATTAGCTTTGAATATTTCTGCCTTAAGCTTGTATTTTACTATTGCCAGCACTATACTAAGTGCACTTTCTCTTGTCTTAAATGTATGGTCATTAACTGATCATTTCAGGCAGCGTGACCTTAATAAGCAACTCGTTCCTCGGCAAGAGAAACTAATGAAGATCTGTCTTGATATTGCATCTAGCGTTTCATTTTTAATAGGAGGAATAATATATATATTGCCTCTCGAATCTCCTATTATTCCTTTCATTTCTACTGCTTTTTTTATTCTAGGCTGTACCTTTATGGCAACCAATTTCGTTTGTACTATGATTAGTCAGCCGCAAATAGATGAAAGTAATAATCTAAAATCTAGTAGTCATTTGAACATTTAATCCACGATAGCTGTCTAATTATCACATGTTAATAAATTAGCTTATTTAACTTGACAAATTACGCCATCCCCCTTACTATGAAAGTAAGAGTATTTATCCTTGTTTTTAATCTCCGCGGATTTAATAACAAAATTCAGTAAAAAACTCAGACATTTATTGGCAAATTACATAAAAATTATAGCGGCTGCATGTCTTTTAAATTTTTTCTACATTCAGCCAAATCGCGCTTATTTTAAGCGTTAGCACATTATCAATTTACATTATTAAAACTCGCTATACGGGGGGTTTTTTGTCTTTTTTTTATTTAGTAAATTTCTTAATATTTGTAGCTAAAGTAATTTTAGAGAGCCAGCGCGTGACGCTGGTTCCTGGATCCCAGTGTCGGAGCACTGGGATGACAACAAAGGGCTACTTGAATGATACCCATATTCCAGCATTTGATGCTGAAATCCAGAAATTTTTACTATAAACAAGCATATTGAGCACAAAATTATGCTAAAACACAACGTTTTTTGAGATTACGGAAAGCCAGTGTAAGCTACTTGGATGACATCAAAGAGAGGGTACTGGGATTACACAAAAAGGGCTACTTAAATGACAGGATAGATAGAACTGGCATGAATTGGATTTGAGTAACTCAAATGACCAATGAAAACTGTAACCCTAAACATTGAAGCACTATTATGCACTAAATGATAACTTTCATACACTTGTCATGGTAGTCGTGAAAGAAATAATTCATACAATAAGCATGAATGAAATGATTTGGAAATTTATATATTATAAAGTATTAATAGTTAGTTAATTTATGAGGTGGAGACATGGGCTATAAGCTAAGAAAAAGAGAATATGATTATAATGAAAGTTTATTTAAAGAGATAGGCATTCAAGTGCAAGAAGTAGAAGGTCGTAACTTCTTAGAAATATCTAATATAATAGCAAAAATTATAGAAGGTTATCAATAAAGTGTCACCCAGATAAACCAGGAGGTAGCGATGAAAAAATACAGGCCCTTAACAGAAATAAAGCAGCACTTTTGCAATATATTAAACCACTAAGTGGAAAGAATCAGGGATTAATCATTCCTGAGGAATGGAAAAGGTATTTACAATCAATTTAGCAAGGTCAGAATGATAAGCATACAAAGTATTATGTTGTTTTTAGTTTAGTAAGCTTCCTACTGTTCATCTCGTCATTAGTGTCGTATATTTACTTGGGGTGTAAGCTATATAAGGCTGCTAATTTTACTGATACACCTGGCATTTTGTTTAGTGCGAGCCTAATAACATTTGTTACAACTTTTTTCTTATCTATTTATTTGATATCACCTTTAATGAAAGAAATTGTAGATTTGCAAAATTCTCAACGGGAACAAAGTGAAAATTTAGATCAAGAAGAGAGATGGGAAGAAATATTAAAAAGTAAAAGATTTAAATATTTCATTTTTACGTGTCCGTTCAGCAGAGCGGCAAAATAAGGTAGACAAAGCAAGATAATAAAGATAATCATAGGGTAAATATGAGGTAATATGGTAAACCTTTTAGAACTCTGCAAAAATTTACAGCAAAAAATAGAAAAGTTAGAAGCAAAAATAGAAAGATTGGAAAGAGAGAATGAAAGTTTAAAAGCAGAGCATGAGGCTTTAAAGATAGAGAACGCTGAATTAAAGGAAAGGCTAGGTTTAAATTCAAAAAACTCATCAATTCCCAATTCAAAAGAATTATACAAAATGAAAAAGGAAAAGCCAAAAAGCGAAAGAAAGATTGGTGGTCAAGTTGGGCATAAGGGTAATTATCGTGCTAAAATGGAAGCAGATGAGGTGATAAAGATAGAGTTGTCACCTACTTGCGAATGCGGAGGGAAGATTGCAATATGCGAAAAACCTTATATTCATCAGAAAGTAGATCTTCCGGAGATTAAGGCTTATGTAATGGAATATCAGTTGGAACATGGCCGTTGTCAGAGATGCGGAAAAAGAAGAAGTAGCAAGTTACCAGAGGGTGTTACGCCAGATACATTTGGCCCAAGGGTTAAGTCAGTAGTTGCAGCACTCAGTGGGTTTTATAAAAATTCAAAGCGCGAAGTAGCTAGCATCATAAATGATATCTTCAATTTGAACATAAGCGTCGGTAGCATATCAAATAGTGAACATAGAGTTGCTTCAAAATGCAAAAAAATGTATGAGCAGATCGAACAAGAGATAAGTAGGAGTAAAGTTCTACATATTGATGAAACGAGCCATTATAACAAAGGTAAACTCGCTTGGTGTTGGATGTTTGCAAGCAATACGGCAAGTTTTGTGAAGTTGACAGAGTCAAGGGGAATGAAAGTTTTAAAAAATAGTGTATGCTGCAATCGTAATAGCTTGGTAGTAACCGACAGATATGCAGCATACAACTACTTTGCTAATGAAAGAAGGCAAATCTGTTGGGCACACTTAGCAAGGGATTTTGAAAGATTAGCGCATAGTTGGAAATTTGAAGTTAAAGTTCTGGGCTGTTACTTGAGAAATGTAGCCACTGAGTTATTTGCACTGAAAAAAGCTTTACTAAAAAATGAGATAGATGTTTCAAGATTTATTAGACGTGCCAAGAAATTGCGAAAACGTACAAGGTATTATTTGAAGGAAATATCTCGCTTACCTGAAGCAATTGGAGCGTCTCGAGTTGCAAAGAATATTTTGAAATCTGAAAGAATGATGTGGAAATTTTTAGATGACCCAGAAAATACTCCGCTGACAAATAATCACGCTGAACGGCAAATACGGCATTATGTCGTTTATCGCAAAAATTCATATTTTACACAATCAGAACGAGGAAACTCATTCCTTGAGCAAATAATTTCGTTATACTTAACATGGAAACAGAGGAGGCTAAACCCTTTTCACAATCTTCTATCTATCGTTTCTTAAACCACTCTGCTGAACGGATACATTTTTACTTCCCAATGTTCGAGTTATCTCCCTCCTATTTTATTAATAGCAGGTTTGGTGTTACAGTATCAATCTAGTTGCGTAGACAGTAAAATACTCATTGGATTTGCTACAGTACTAGGTTGTAGTTTATTACTACACTTAGCAAGTGAAATCTACTAGAGAAAAGTTGTAAATCTTGTAAAAACTGAAGGAATAGGTGATGAACAAAATGTACCTATAGGAGCATCAACCGAAAAGCCAAGCAGCATTGTAAATCCTGATGGTGCTTTTAACGTCTCGGCTCATCAAGTAGGTTGATTATTCTCCATACTCAAATCTCTGGCTAAAAATAACGAGCCACAAATTAGTATGGTTTTGACGTTTTGAATAGAGGCTTTTAGTATGTGATTTGATATTGCATCACCGATTGATTCACATTCAATAGCATTTACTCCTATATTATTAGCTCCTTCTCTGATTAAATCTGTACTTGTTGCTTTAGGTTCAGATTTAACACAAACGGCGCATAGTAGTTTGATGTATGGCTTTAAGTGCTCTAAGAACTCTGCGACGTTTCTGTTACGAGTGACACCAAAGATCATATAAACACCTTCAGCAAAATTGTCTTTTACCCACCTAGCTAACACTCTGGCACCATCATTGTTGTGTGCACCATCTAGAAATAATTGCCAATCTTTTGGTAATAAAGAAATTAAATTACCTTCTTTTATAGACTCTAGCCGCGCAGGCCAATAAGTGCTCTGTAAACCTGAAGCAATGTCCTCTTCTCCAATATCAAATCCATATTTTCCACTCAAAATGCTACATGCTGCAATGGCGTTTCCTGCATTGATTATTTGGTGTTCACCCTTTAAAGATGGCAAAGAAAATTCTATTGATTGAATAGCCGATTGAAAGACCATTCTGTTATTCTGTTTTTCGCAATTCCATTCAAGTCCTCCTCTATACAGAGGAGATTTCTTATTTATTGCATGATGCTCTAGCGTGTTCATTATAGATTTTTCTTGTGGTGCTATTACGCAAGGAACATTAGGTTTCATTATTCCAGCCTTTTCACCTGCTATGGTTTCTACGGTAGGACCAAGATATTCTGTATGGTCAAGGGCAATTGAAGTGATGATCGTTAGAATTGGATTATCTATAACATTTGTTGCATCAAGCCTTCCACCCAGACCCACTTCAACTAAAGTAATATCAGCTTTATGACGAGAAAAAGCTAAGAAGGCTGCAGTCGTTGCGGCTTCAAATAGAGTGATGGGTTGTTCTGCGACTGCTATACGGCATTCTTCTAGTGAGTTATGTAATTCACTATCATCGATATCATTGCCTGCAATAACTATTCTTTCATTAAAATTCACTAAATGTGGAGAAGTGTAGGTATGAACTTTATACCCTGCTGCTTGCATTATATATCTTAGAAATGATAGTGTCGATCCTTTGCCATTAGTGCCAGCTATGTGAATTATTGGCGGTATTTTTTTCTCAGGATTGCCTAATCTATTGAGAGAGCTTTTTATGCGATCAAGAGAAAAATCCTTTGGTCTACTGCCAAGCGGCTTAGGCCAATGAGGCATGTATATCATAGATTATTGTTACATTTTAATTCATCTATTACACTTGCCATGCCGTGCGTGTCGATTTTTTCACTAAATTGAGAACGTTGATTAATAGCAATACTTATCCCACTCATTACAACATCGTTTATTAAGAAAGAATTGTCATTTTTAGTCACTTTAAAGTCAATGTTTGTAAATTCCTCATCACCATAAGAAAATCTTGTTCCTATCAGACAAGTTTCATCGTCAACTGCTTTTGTACTCATTATGATCATTTCACTATTATTTATGTATTTATACAAAATTTTAGCGCACAAGCGCGCGAGATATACTTCATATTCTTTTAGAAACTCTTCTTTTTCTTTCTGAGTAGATAAATTCCAATATTTCCCTATGACAAATCGAGATATTCCTTTGAGGTCAACATTATTCTGAATAATTTTCAGAAGTTCTTCTTGTACATGTTCTAGATTTTTTCTATTCCCTTTCATAGACGTGTTGTCTACTTGCTGCTTCATGGCAAGCACAAAAGTTTTGTGCCCTATACAATTCGCGTAAGCACTTGAGGAGATTACAATAAAAATGGTTAAGAACTTAATAAGATTCATAAGATATATTTATTAGCTATGATACTTAAAATGCAAAATTTAACAAAGGCAAAATAATGATCGCTAGTTTTAATATATCTATAGACATACTCTATATAAATAATCTATAATTAATTTAGGGGTCTGTGCTATGCGTTATGAGTTAAGTTAAATTTCCCGAGCGATAATTTCTGATCAAGGGAATTGCCTCTGTTAATTTCATTGAAATTAGTACGTGATGCCCACCTTAACTTTAGGTCTCAGGAATCTACTAAGACTGACGGTAGATATGGATCCCTTTTCCATTATTTAGGTTTATGTTACACCAATACAAAGAACAAGGTGTTTTTTTCTGTTCATCTCATGAGATATTTCAAGTTGTAATTGACGTTGAGAAGTATCCTGATTTTGTTCCTTGGTGCAAAGCTGTTTATATAAAAGAAAAAACTGATAGCCAAATGATTGTGGACCTCCTTGCAGCTTTTCATGGCATTAAAGGAAGTTACACATCAGAAGTGACCTTTCTTTCTCCAAATGGAGCAAATAAAAGTTGGATAAAAGCTGTGTCGTCAAATGGAATATTTAAACATTTATACAACGAATGGAAATTCACTCCTATAGATGAAAGTAAAACTATGGTAGAGTTCTATATAAAGTTTGAATTTAAATCCAATTTGTTTTCCACCTTATTAAACTCAGTTTATAAATACACACAAAGTAAAATAATTGCTGCATTTAAAGACAGAGTAGAAAGTGTTGCCGAGAAAAAGTTATCTTGACATTATTTATATAAATGCATAAATTCTTTAATAAGTTAAGTGTTTCCATTGTAATGATTTTTAGATTATTGTTCTTACTTATTTTTATAAGTGTTAGTTCTTATGCAGCTATTGAACAAAACTTACCCAACACTCAAAAAACTGATGAAATAACATCAAAAGAACTACTGTCACTACTGCCTGATGATAAATTATTAGGTGATCCAAAAGCACCAATTTTAATGATAGAATATGCTTCGCTCACTTGTTATCACTGTTCTCTTTTTCATAAGAAAGTTTTTCCTAAAATCAAAGAGAAGTATATAGATACAGGTAAGATGTTATACATATTCCGTCATTTTCCTCTAGATTACAGAGGATTAAAAGCTGCAATGCTAAGTTATTGCTATGAAAAAGAAGAAGACTATTTTAATTTTAACAAAGCTGTGTTTAATGCAATAGACTCGTGGAACTACTCTAATTTTAGTGATTTAACTATACTACAAAAAATTGCTGCACTAAGCAATTTGAAGCAAGATGTATTTAACCAATGCATTAATGATAAAAAGATGATGGACAAAATTATAAATGATAAATCACTTGCAATTAATAAACTTGGTATAACAGCTACTCCAGTATTTATCGTCAAGCTTAACAATAATAAATCATATGTAGAGAATAATAAAATTAAACATGAAGGATATAGAGAGCTGGAATATTTCACTAATGTAATAGATGAGTTATATGGAAAAGCTATAGTGAAGTAATAACACTTTAGCTTACCATATAAAAACCCTATGCTGAATCAGTATTTTTTGATACTGTTTGTTGCTTTTTACGCTCAAACTCTCTTTTTTTACTGTGCCAAGCATAATAATACATAGCAATTTTATTCTCTATTAATACTATCGTTCCATCATAAAATTGGACCATATCCATAACTTTTTTCTGAGCTTCGTTAAAGCGTTCTTTGTACTTCTCGCGATAAGCTGGATTGTGCAGTAATTTCACTCCTTCATTATTATTAGATTTCTTGCTTAACGTTTCAACTTCGTTAGCAATGTTATAAGACATATAACCCCCTCTAATTGATTATAAAAATTACATTTTAAGAGAGATGTAAATAAACGATCCCTTAATTCTAGTATAACAATTGGTTATTATACTAGTTAACCATAGTAAAATATATAATAATCTTTGTCACTTAAAATTTTACTTTATAAAATAACAACTTAAAATAAAAAAATTTTATTATTCTTAACTCTATTGTTATATTTATAAATCTTATATAGATTAAACCTCCTTAGTTTATATTATAAAACTTAATGCGTCATAACTTTAGCAGAAAATCGTTGTACATAAGAAGCTTATTTGCAAAAGAGTATAAAAAAATAGAAGAACATTGTACTCTTGATAAGAAACAACGTATTCAAATCACTCCTGAAGAAGGAAAATTATTAAATTTATTTATCAAAATCCATAAAGTTAAAAGCATAGTTGAAATTGGCACGTTATATGGTTATTCGTCAATTTGTATGGTAAAAGCTTTACCGAAAGATGGTCATATATATACAATAGAAAATAATCCTCAACACTCAAGAATAGCAAAAAAAAATTTTAGTGCTTTTAATCTAAGTGATAAAATTACTCTAATAGAAGGTGATGCACTGGAAAAAATTAATGAATTATCAGCAAAGGCACCATTTGACATGATATTCATCGATGCTGACAAAAGTAGTTATCCTAAGTATTTAGATTGGGCAGAGTCATACATTAAACAAGATGGGCTAATCGTTGCAGATAACACTCTATTATTTGATACAGTATTTTTAGAATCTCCTCCAAAAGAAGTATCAGAAAAGTCATGGCGTGCTATGAGAGAGTTTAACGATAGATTGTCAGATGAAAAAAAATATTTCTCCATATTGATTCCTACTGACGAAGGAATGACTGTAGCTTTAAAACTCACGCAAGTTAAAAATCAAGGTCAGCGTAATGTCTAGGGGGAGTTAAGCCAAAAACTCTCTCTAATAATATTTCGCGAAAACAAGGCCTTGATTTAACAATGGAGTACCATTCTTTTAAAATCTTACTTTTTTCCCATGGGAAACTATTTACGTAGTCTATTATAGAAATATGTGATGCTAAAGTAATATCGGCTAAAGTGAACTTATCGGTTGCAAGCCAAACGTTCTTGTTAATTAAGTGTTCGATGTATTCCATATGGCAAGGCAGGTTATTCTGAGCTGCATGAAGAAATCTAGAGTCAGGGCTGCGGTTAGTAATTACTTTTTCATTCATAATATACTTAGTAACTTCATTGTAAAATTTGCTATCGAACCAATTGATTAAAGCGCGTATTTTAGACTTAATAATAGTGGATGAACCAAGTAATTTGACGTCGCTATTGTAAGTCTCTTCTATATATTCACAAATGGCATTACTATCCGCTATTACAAAGTTATTATCTATTAATACTGGTACTTGTCCGATTGGATTGATCTCCATGAATTCATTCCGCTTTTCCCATGGATTTTCATATACCAAATCACAACTCAGCTTTTTTTCCTTGAGAAGAGCTCTAACTTTTCGTGAAAACGGACAAAGAGGAAAATGATATAAAATCATAATATTCCTCTTTTGTTATTCCAATACCTATATGTTGTCATTCCAGTACGTGACATTGGAATCCAGCTTATTTCATTATGTTTAACATATACTCCTAGAATCCATTGTCCATTGTATAATTTCCAAATATTTTTATACTTGAATCCCAGTACAACTGTACGAACATTGTAGTCTGAGAGCAATCCCCACCGGAAGGGTGTCATTTCAGTGCGTGACACTGGGATGGCTTTGTTGCATCGCTCAAGTGAAAAGAACTGGCAGTTACTGACAAAATTCATTATAAATAGCCATTTAACTGTTGAAGAAAAAATATGCCACAAAAAATGAGAGTCAGTAACTGCCATGAATATAACAAATTTCTCCAAGAAAGAGGAAGCATTTTTTGTTATATCAATGACGCCATAGAAAATTGGTACGAGAATTGTCCAAAAATGCAGGGCGGCAACTATATTTATAGTGATAAAGTTGTGATTTTAGTGCATATAATCGTCAGTTTCTTTAGAATTGGTTTAAGACAAACAGTCGGGTTTATAAAAGGATATCTGCAACAAATAGGAAAAAATTTGCAGCTATTCACAAGCATCAAAAAAAACTTAATATTAAGATAAATGATTGCAGGATTGATAAAAGCAACATGGAAAATATTGAAATTATCATAGATAGCACAAATTTACAGTAACACTCCTGGCCACAGTAAGGAAAACAGTGCAGATAGAAAGTACCGAAGCTACGAGCAAGTAAGAAAGTTACATGTTATGTTAAGTGTGAATAGTAAAAAAGCTATAGCTGCAAGATACAGTAATGGCGTCTACTCTGACCACTTGCGATTTGCTTGAAGAAGTTAATTTTCAGCACAAAATAAAAGCATTATATGCAGATAGGGCATACGATAGGCAAAAACTTTATAAATTGTGTAAGAAATACGATATAAAGACAAAAGTTCTACCAAAAAAGGATGCAGCAGAACATTCAAAAATAGATTATATGTCTGACAGAAATGCTGCTATTAGGTTAATAAAATTATACGGTGAAGATGGCATGAAAGAATGGAAAAAGAAGTAAATTATGGGAAAAGATCTTATATAGAAGGATTTTTCTCAAGATTAAAGCAAATATTCGGATTTAGTTTTAGGAATAAATCTGAGATAAATCGAGAAAAAGAACTAAATGCTATTTGCTTAATAAATTCACTGATATTGGTATGGCTAAATTTGAGATAGTTACATGAATTTACCATAAATCACCATCTCATAAAGTGTGATGCAACAAAGCCATCCCAGACTGGGATGACAGGAAAAAAAGGCATTCTGATGACACTATTAGTGATGATTGTTTTTATACAGAGTTTTTTCCTTTTAACTCTTACCAAAAGAAATTGCCTGAAGGTAATAAATTTTTGGTGCCAATGAGGAAAGAGGTGGTTTCTAATCTAAAGTTTTTACTAGCCAATGAAATCGCGCGATTTGCAACAGATCTTATTAAAGAGCAAAAAAAAGAAGACAAAAAATCGGAACTAGGTTTTGAGGAGCTACCAAATGATATAGAGAAGGAGATAGAAAAGTATGTAGATTATAATATAATTGATGAAGTCTTTGATAAGGGATCTTATCTATATGGTGCGGAGTGTGTTGATAGAAATTTGCAACGTTCTTTTGTAGATTTGCTCTCATCGAGGATAACAGGTTATGAAAATGGTCCTAAAAAAACTAAGGATTTTTTAGAAGAGAAAGGAAATTATGTATATCTAAAGAAAAGCATTTTTGATAATCCTAAGCTTGTTAAAGACATAGTAAAGCATATAGTATCTCTGACATGCCGTTGTTTTGATACTCCAAATACCGAGGATGATAATCCAAATACCGAGGATGAAATGAATAAAACTCTGAAGTTCGCAATTGTTGATTTAATTTGTAAGGCACTACCGCACCTACCAATTGATTCTATGTGGCATACTTCCCATAAAGAAAGTGAAGATGAGTATTCAATTTTGGCTCCTGTTATTGATTATGATAATTACATAGAGTTTTTAAATGAAAAAGAAGTTGATCATATTAATAATAAGGTGTTTGGTGGTACAAAAGTATTGCGTGATGTAAAAGATGATATTGCAGAAAGAGGTCTGCCAACATATGGTGACGGACGAATATATGCAATAGACTTTTTTAACCGAGACATTGCTTACTGCGTGATGGATAAGATCATAGAGAGCTCTGTAATCAATGAGGATTATAAACTGTCCATTGATCCTGCGCGTGTGCCAGCTATGAAACCACAAACTCTTGCCCCTTCTGAAGAAAAAGTAGGGACGGATGGACCAAGTGCAGATACAAGTGCAGATAGTGGTTTTGGTGATTCACCTAAGAATTCAGTTATAGGTAAATCACATGCTAAAAACTCAAGCAAATTCCTTAGGCCCGACTACTATGGTGAAGGTAAAGGTGGGGATGATGCTTCGGCTAAAGATAGTGGCTTTGGCCCTTCTTCAGCACGATCTTCAGCACGATCTTCTTTTAATAAGCCCAAAACAACATTTAACCAACCTTCTATATCACAGCCTGACCAATGTTCTGCAAAAAAGCAGACATCAACTAGTAATACCAACTCCAGTTACAAAACAAACAAATAGACAATATGTGTGATGAAGTTATACTCAAGCAGGTATAATCATTGAGGTTAAGAATGGCACTAAGGTCAAAATTATTAGATGAAAAAGTTGTAAACTTGGCAAAAGAAATGTTAAAAAAGGTGAGAAATAACGCATATGTTTCAAAAAAATTACAGGCTGTAATTGCAGCGAAAAAATATAGTATATCAGAGGTAGCAAGGGTATGGTGTATCTCAAGAACTGCGCTGAAAGAATGGATAAAACATTTAAAATTTGGAAGGGTAGAAAGATTGTTTGTCCCACCTGAACGGCGAAAAAAAAGTATATTAAACCAGAGTCAACGCAAGCAAATCGAGATGTGGGTGGAGAAAAATCCAAACATTACTATCAAGGAAGTAAGGTTAAAAATCCAGAAAGAATTTGCTTTAAATATTAGTAAATCTACAGTACACAGTGAAGTACAAAAGATGAAGTTTTCTTACATCACGCCACGTCCAGTGCACCATAAACAAGACAAAAACAAGCAAGAAGAGTACAAAAAAAAATCTCAATAAAATTGTACAGAAGAACCCAAAAAAGGAGATATTTTTCTTCGATGAATCGCGATTTGGAACACACTCGAAAGTTGGGCACGGATGGTTTAAAAAGGGATCAAGAACACAAATTAAAGTAAAAATTGGTAGGGAAAATTTCTATCTTTACAGCGCAGTAAATTACAGGAGCGGAGAGGACTGTAGCTTACTTTTTCCATATGTAAATACCGACTGTATGAACATATTTTTAGAACAGATGTCGAAAAGCTTGGGAAACAAAGAGGCCTTTCTTATCATGGATTGTGCCAGTTGGCATAAGTCAAAAAGTCTAAAAATTCCAGAAAATATTACTATAATTTATTTACCTCCATACTCACCTGAACTGAACCCTCACTTTTACCCACAAATAAAAAAGTGAGTAAAATGGATACCAAATAAATTTGGGATTAAAATGAGTGAAGTAAGTACAAATGTGCAATATACTGATGGCTTAGGGGATAAATGGCTGGAAAGAGAGTTAAAACACGTTAATTTAGGAGATACAAGACTTAATAAGAGACTTATTAAAACAGGCTATTGTATAGAGGGTAAGGCGTCTGGATCAATTAATCAAAGCTGTAGTGGATGGAAAGAAGCTAAGGGTGCATACAGATTATTTAGCAATGAAAAGCTTAAGGATAAGGAAATTTATTCTTCCCATTACAAAGAAACTATGGAGAGAATGAAAGGAAATCAGTTTGTTTTTTCAGTTCAAGATACAAGTTATTTGGATTTTGACTCTCATATAAAAACTAAGAGGCTAGGTAGTATTTCTAAAGCTTATACGAAGCATAAAATGGGTTTACTGTTGCACAGTGCCTTAATAGTCAGCAAAGACGGATTGCCTTTAGGTCTATCTTCTCAACAATGTTGGGCACGTTCTATTAGGGAAAAAGAAACGTCACAAGAAAAAGCAAACAGGAAATACCGTACCTCCATAGAAGAAAAAGAAAGTTATAAGTGGATAACAGCTCTCAAAGAAAGCATAAACAACCTTCCTGCAAATGTACAACTTGTTACCCTTGGTGATAGAGAGGCAGATATCTTCAAATTTTTATGGATCACTGAGACATTAGGTAGTTTTTATGTAATCCGTAATCGAACTAATAGAAGATTTATCTGTACTGAAATTGGAAAAACAGATTTGCAAACACGCATCACTCAACTGCCAGTAAAGAAGAAAATTTCTCTAGAAGTTAATAAAGGTGGAAACCAAAGATCAAGGAAAGCTAATATTGAAGTTAAGTATATGAAAGGCTATATACCTATCAGATCTTCTTCAATTTATGGATCAAAAGACACAGTGCATAAAATAAGTGATAAAATCCCTGTATATGTGGTAAGTGCAAAAGAAACAAATCCTCCTGAAGGATTGGAAGCTATTGATTGGACTTTGCTGACTAATGTACCAGTTAATAGCACTTTAGATGCTATAGAAAGGATAAATTGGTATAAGCTAAGATGGAAAATTGAGGAGTATTTCAGGGTTTTAAAATCAGGATGTAAAATAGAAAGCTCTCGTTTAACTACAAAGGAAAGGCTACAGAAATTAATTGCTATAAAGAGCATTATTGCATTTAAAATTTTATATTTAACAAAAGTCGCTTTATCAAATCCCATGGAAACCTGTACTAAAATTTTAAGCAACGAAGAGTGGAAGGCCCTTTTCATACGTGAGCATAAAGTAGCTACATTGCCAGAAGAACCTCCAAACATAAAACAAGCTATTATTTGGTTAGGAAAATTAGGTGGATTTATGAATAGAAAAAGTGATAATTTACCAGGGGCTATGACTCTATGGCGGGGCTATGAAAATCTTAAGGAGAGCATAGTTATGCTTCACATCATGACCTCTCAAAATTGTGGGTAAAAGTGAGAACTGAACCCAGTAGAGAGGTTTTGGCAATATATAAAACAGAACATTTTACGCAACAAAATCTATGATACTATCGGTCTACTTGAAGATGTTTTATGTAATTTTATTGTTAGTCTTTCCCCTGCTACGGTTAAACAAGTTTGTAATATTCCTTATTTGTTCGTCTAGTAAGTGGAGTTGGTATGACCAGGTTGGTCACGCGCTGGCTCTCTAAAATTACTTTAGCTACAAATATTAAGAAATTTACTAAATAAAAAAAGACAAAAGAATCCCCGTATAGCGAGTTTTAATAATGTAAATTGATAATGTGCTAACAAGCGCGATTTGGCTGAATGTAGAAAAAATAAAAAAAGCTGCTATAATTTTATGTAATTTGCCAATAAATATCTGAGTTTTTTACTGAATTTTGTCGTTGAGCCCAAAAACAAGGATAAACACCTTTATTGGTATAATAAGGAAAGTGGGAAGGTTTGTCAAGTAATAAAACTAGAGGGCTCAAATGAAAGAAGGTAAACTCTAAAGTGTACGTTCAGTAGCACTTTCTATAAGAGAGATTGTATTATCTATTCCATAAAGCTTGATAAAAGATCCCATTCTAGGACCGGTTTTTTGTCCAAGTAATGTTTCATACAAAAACTGAAACCAATCGCGTAAGTTATTGTAATTATGTTTTTTTCCGATGGAGAAAACCTGAGATTGAATCTCTTCAGCAGTGGCTGTAATAGGCAGGGAATGTAGGTTGTTCTTTAAATCTAGCAACGCTTCTTTCTCTTTTTCGTTTGAAGCTTTATACGCTTTTGTTGGCTTGATAAAGTCGTGATAATACCTAACTGCAAAATCCGAAAGCCTATCTAGCATTTTGTTGCTTTCTGGTGTAACGTTTGGTGCATAAGTTGATATAAAACCCCAAAGAATCTCTTTATTTTCAGCATTACAAGCTGCTGCCAGGTTTAAAAGTAACGAAAAATTTATGCCTGAAGTTTCTACGTTTGGAACTTTACCCTGGTGGATGTGCCATACAGGGCTATTTACATCCTTTTCTTCACTCTCATTGTAACGCTTAGCAAACTCTAAATATTCATCAGTTGATTTTGGTATCACATCAAAATATAAACGTTTAGCTTTTTTAGGACTCTGAAAGATGTATAACGCTAAACTCTCTGTGGGTGCATAAGTTAGCCACTCCTCAATTGAAATACCATTTCCTTTTGATTTTGATATCTTCTTTCCTTCTTTATCAAGAAATAACTCATAGCAAAACAAAAGCGGTGGCTTTTCTCCAAGTATTTTACATATTTGACTTGAAAGCACAGCAGATGGAGTCAAATCCTTTCCATGAGCTTCGTAATTAACTCCGAATGCAGCCCACCTCATCCCCCAATCAGGTTTCCATTGCAGTTTACATTTTCCTTTTGTCACTGGAACTTCTATTTTTTCCCCGTTTGGGTCTTCATACGTGATTGTTCCTTTATCTGTATTTGTTTCAATTACTGGAACTTGTAAAACTTGGGAAGTTTTTGTGCATATCGGCAAGAATGGACTGTAAGTCTGCTGCCTTTCTTCCCGAAATGATGGAAGCATTACTTCCATCACTTTATCATAATTTTTCAGCAGGAGTAAAAGTTTTTCATCGTAAACGCCAGATTTATAACACTCTGTTGCACTCCTAAATTCGTATTCAAATCCAAACAAATCAAGAAATTTACACAACAACGAATTCATGTGATGACCATAACTCTCATGAGTGCCAAATGGGTCAGGTATCATGGTTAATGGCTTGTTCAGATTCTCTCTTAGCATTTCCTGATTTGGTACATTATCTGGTATTTTTCGCAAACCATCCATATCGTCGGAAACTGCAATGATTTTGGTTTTTATACTAGGAGCTATTTTTTTTAGAGCGTTTGCAATAACTGTGGTACGAAAAACTTCCCCAAAAGTACCAATATGTGGTAAACCCGATGGACCATAACCAGTCTCAAATATTATCTCTTTTTTATTAGGGAATTCTTGTAGTATTTTTTCTGCTTCTTGAAATGGCCAGCTTATAATCATTGAATTTAAATTAATTATCTTACCTAAAGTGCTATTCATTTCAATAGATTTTTAATTAATGATGTAGTATTAGTGTTAGAGCTCTTATTAGAAGGTTAAAGATATGTCTACTGGCAGCATACAAACGAATCAATTATTTAAAGGTCTTACAAGACCTGCAATGCTCTTTGGTGTGAGTTATATGTTTGCAATATTAAACGTTCTAATTTGCATGCTAATTTTCATTAATACAAATGATCTTAGAGTAATTCTCCTGATGTTACCAGGTATACATGGACTTGGCTATATAGCTTCTGCAAAGGAACCGTTGTTTATTGAGTTATTTATGGTAAAGTTGGGAAAATGTTCCAAATGTTTAAATCGGTTTTATCATGGAGCCAATTCTTATGACATTACTTGATGTTATGCAATGTTGAGATTTAGAGCTATTCAATCAAAGAATAAATCTATTCTAAGTAGAGAGGTTCACGCTGCCGAATTTATACCTTATTCTTGCTATTGGAATAGTACAACCTTGATAACAAAGCAGAATTGGTTAGTTAAATTTATAAAATTAAATGGCTTTGCGTTTGAAACGGCCGATGATGAAGACTTGGTGATACAAAATAATATCAGAAATCAGATGCTAAGAAGCATTTCATCTCCAGCATTTAGTTTGTACTTTCATACCATCAGGCGTAAGAAGAATATCTTTTCTGATGAATTTGCAAACCAGAGTTTACCAAATTTTTTTGCTAACCATGTAAATCTAAAATGGAGAGAAAAACACGCAACTAGGCAATCTTTTATTAATGATTTATACATTACGATTATTCGTAGGGCAGATACAAAGGGAGTAGAATTTTTATCACATCTACTGAAAAAATTTGGACATGTAACTTCAAAACATGCTTGGGAAAGTGATATGCGTGATACCTATGAAGATTTAGAGGAAACGACAAATCGTATAGTAACAAGCCTTAGGAATTATTCGCCTAAAGTCCTTGGAGTAAAAGAAACTCCAAACGGGCTGTTTTGTGAAATAATGGAGTTTCTGTCTAGAATTGTAAATTGTGGCTTTGTTACAAATACGCTTTTTCCACTAAAAACTGAAATATCAAGATACTTACCAGTTCATAGGTTATTTTTTGGCCATAAGATGATACAGGTTGTGACTCATAATGAAAGTAAATATGCTGGAATAGTTAGTATCAAAGAATATGGAAATAATACTTCCGCAGGAATGCTTGATTCTTTTTTACAACTTCCTTATGAATTTATTATCACGCAGTCTTTTCAATTTACAAATAGGCAAATGGCAATTGCGAAAATGCAGATACAGCAAAATCGTATGATACAATCTGCAGATAAAGCTATTTCTCAAATAGCAGAAATTTCTCATGCGCTTGATGATGCAATGAGTGGTAAAATTGCGTTTGGTGAACACCATTTAACTATCTTATGTATAGAAAAAAGCCCTAAATCATTGGACAATGCTTTATCATTGGTTGAATCGGAGCTTTCTAATTGTGGTGTTTATCCTGTTCGTGAGAGGGTTAATCTAGAACCAGCATTTTGGGCGCAAATTCCTGGTAATTTTGATTATATAGTAAGAAAAGGTACAATAAGTAGTCTTAATTTGGCCGGTTTTGCATCTCAACATAATTATCCTACTGGTAAAAAATTCAATAACCACTGGGGAGATGCTGTTACAGTTTTTGATACAACATCTGGCACTCCATTTTTCTTCAACTTTCATATAAGGGATGTTGGACATACTATGATAATTGGGCCAACAGGTGCTGGCAAAACTGTTTTAATGAATTTTTTATGTGCTCAAGCAATGAAATTTTCTCCAAGAATATTCTTTTTTGATAAAGATCGCGGTGCAGAAATTTTTTTAAGAGCACTTGGTGGTATCTATACTATAATAGAACCAAGAACTAAGACAAATTTTAATCCTCTGCAACTTGACGATACTCCTGATAATAAAACATTTTTGATGGAATGGATAAAATCTTTAATTTTAGTGTACAACGATAAATTCACTTCAGAAGATATTGCTAGAATTAATGATGCAATTGAGGGAAATTTTAAATTAAAAAAAGAAGACAGATTTTTGAGAAATCTTGTACCATTTTTAGGACTTGCGGGTCCTGATACTCTAGCTGGAGCAATATCTATGTGGCATGATGATGGCTCTCATGCTGCAATATTTGACAATAAAGAAGATTTGCTAGATTTTTCAAAAGCAAGAGTGTTTGGCTTTGAAATGGCTAGCTTGCTAAAAGATCCTGTTGCTCTTGGGCCGGTCTTGATTTATTTGTTTCATAGGATTAGTATATCGCTTGATGGCACTCCATCTATTATTGTTCTTGATGAAGCATGGGCGTTAATAGATAATCCAGTTTTTGCACCTAAGATAAAAGACTGGTTGAAAGTGCTGAGAAAGTTAAATGCTTTTGTAGTTTTTGCTACTCAGAGTGTTGAAGATGCAAGTAAAAGTGCTATTAGTGATACGCTTGTACAGCAGACAGCAACACAAATTTTTTTGCCAAATCTGAAAGCTACTAGTGTCTATCGAGATGTTTTTATGTTAACTGAACGTGAGTACATACTGATCAAACACACAGATCCAAGTACTAGATTCTTTTTAGTAAAGCAGGGAGTTAATGCTGTAGTAGCTAGAATAGATCTGAAAGATTTGGATGATGTGGTCAACGTGTTATCTGGACGTGCGGAAAGTGTTCTATTGTTATATGATATACTGAAAGAAGTCGGAGATGATCCAAAGATGTGGTTGCCTGTGTTTTATCAAAAGGTGAAAAATGTTTAAAACTAAACTGTCATTACTGTTAGTTGCGATATTTTTGTTAAATATAGATTTTTTGCTCTCGTATCCAGTGTTTGCAGATACAGTAAGTGGTACTGACAAAACGGAATTTGTTAGCAGATTTAATTCTACTGGTAGCTTTAGCCATGCCTCTAATCCTGACTGTAAGGCGTTTGAAACATCTGCAGCAGTTGCTGGGATAGCAATTGCTATTGGTGCAATATTTACTGGTATTGTTTTGATTGTCTCTTCTGCTGGTTTATTTACTGCTCTTGTTATCGTTGGAATGATAGCTGCAATTGTTGGAGTCTGGAAGGCAGTTGGGGGACTTATTGTTTGTCAGCATAGTTTTGTTAGGCATCCAGTTGCATACGATAATGATGGGAGATATAAAAATTTTAAACTAAAAGATACAGGTTATAGTGGTGATACAGATAAAAATTATCGAACAGAAGATGAATATTTTTCTGCATTACAGAAAAGATCAGGAAAAGATGGAAAACAAACAGAGAAAGATATTTTAAACTTTACTGATTGGGATGTTGTGAATGTTGATAGGGAACACTACTACTGGCCAAAAAACGGTGTGCAATACAGTGAATATATAGAAATATGTCATCGAAATCCTTTAACTTTTGGTAATCTTTTTAACAAGAAAGACTTTGATTCCAGAGAAAAACCTGGATACATAGACTTTGATGTAAGGGAAAAAGATACTGGATATGTAGATGGGTCATGGTCCCCGACGGTCGATGGTGAGCTGAAATGTAAAGTTCTCAAAGCAGGACAGAGCGAAGACATATATGGATCAACGTTCAGGGCAGTGAGAAAAATGGGTAGGTTATGTGTGGAATTGGCTGAAGTTAGGGCAGCTGGAACTGCTTGGCCGCAAGGAATTGATATAGGATGCACGGAATTACCACCTGATCCGATTGCTCCTATGTGTGAACAATCTGTGATATTATTCAAAAATAAAGATGGTACAGGTGGTGAAGAAAGGAACAGGGATGACGATTATAAAGCTCTTATCAGGAAAAAAGAAAAAGAAGGAAAAATTTTTGTAGGTTATGACAATAAAAGCTGTTTTAGCTCGTATGTCTCTGAAGCTTGCTACAATCAAGCGGGAAGTAAGTCATTATCTCCTATTCCTATAACTTCTATGATAGTGCAATGCATTAAGGAATCGTTAGATAATTTAGTGGCAGGTATTGATTCAAGTGGTAACTTACTTACAGACAAAAATGGACATGCTAAGGGTAGTTTTTTGTCTGTAGCACAAAAAAGACTGAAGAACACTGTTACTGCTATCTTAATTTTAGCTTTGATATTGTTCTCTATAAAAGTTATGTCTGGTGGAGTGCGTAGTCCGCAAGAAATGTACATGTTGATCATTAAATTCGCTTTAGTGATTTACTTTACGACAGGTAGCACTATGTCTCATTATTACGGGGAATTAACAAAACTTTCGAACGGCTTATCAGAAATAGTGCTTAAAGCTTCATCTGAGAGTAAAAATATATGTAATTATGAGGCAGGTAAAGATTATGAATACGATCGTGCAGGGCAGAAGGTATCCTACAGTTATCTTGCACCTTGGGATAGGCTTGATTGCAGAATTTTATTTTATTTAGGTGCCCCTTTAGATGGAATTGGTGGCAAAATTGGTACTGGAGGTGTTGCAACGTTAGCGGTTTTGCTTGGCGCTGCTCCTGTCTTGTTAGTTGCAGGTTCGGTGATTGGTATTATTTTCGCTGGTGGACAAATTTTAGTAGCTCTTGTCTGTATATTTATGGCCATTTTGCTGATGATGGTTATTTTGTGGATGTGCTATGTATTTATTTTATCTCTAGTTGCTTTAAGTGTAATTGTTATTCTATCACCTTTGTTTATTCCTATGGTTTTATTCCAACACACCAAAGGATATTTTGACGGCTGGGTGAAAGAGTTGATTACCTATAGCTTATACCCGGTTATCCTTTTTGCGTTTTTATCCTTTATGTTCATAGCATGTGATAAAATCTATTTTAAAAATTTAAATTTTAAACTGGACGAGTCATATAAAAATGAACAACCAGACAAGTCATATGAAAAGAAACAAGCAGAAATCTCATATAGTAAGAAAAAACAGTGGTTTAAATTGAAAGATGGGGAATGTGATAAAAATGAAACTACTCTCGCATGTATGATGCAAAATTATAGCTTTAAAAAGAGCAGCATACTTGGTCTATTCGACTTTACATACATGGAGTTTGGCAGCTCTCTAATCGGAGAATTATTAAAATTGTGTTTAGTATTATTCCTCTTTTACCACTTTTTAAACGTTCTTCCCGGCATGGCTGCTGAGCTTGCTGGTAATCACAGGGCAGCACTTGGTTCAGGTAGCACTCCTGCACAAATGGTGAATAAAGCTTTATCTGCTGCCAAAGCTGCTGCTGGAGGTGCTGGTCAAGTTGCTGCTGCGGCTGTAAATAAGGCAAGAGGGGCTATTGGAGGAGGTGGAGATGATAATAAGGGATCGGGATCTTCCTCTAGTGAATCTATAAAACCAGGTGGAGAGTGAGCGCAGGTGAGTAACAGATGTTTGAACATTTGAGCAACCAAAACTTGGTTAAGCTATGCATAAGTTTTGTGATACTCTTTTTATTATCTGGGTGCGGGTGTATTAAGCCAGAAGATTCATCAGGCTTGCGTGAGAAATTGGATATAGTGTCAACAGAGCAGAAATGGGTTGATTCTGGAGTCTATATTTCGGATAAAATAAAAGTAACAGAGATTAATATAATACCTGATAAGGTTAATTTTTGTTCGCAATATAAAGATTTTGCAATTGAACCTGGAGTAAGAAACGTTACATTACCGTTTGCGCTTAAAGCTGGCGATGCGATAAGCTTTAGTGTTGTTGGAAGTAAAATGTGTAAAAACGATAATGGCACGGTCACCTATAAAAAAATTGACGAGAGTTGCGGTGAAGGAGAGACGGAGTATTTTGCACATGTTTTAAATCAAGAGAATTGTCAAGGTGAAATATGCCCTAATAAATATATCATAGGTAACGCAAAATGGTTGAATGGAAAAGAATACTGGAATCCAAGTTTTGTAAAATCTGATCAAGATGAAAAGGAGATTGAAAATATCATTAATTCTATAAAACAAGGAGAAAATATAGACTGCAGGAGGCTTTCAAGCAGTCAGAAAGTTGAGATAGATACGTACCTTTTAAATCTTGCGTGTGAGAATACATGTTATTATGCCAGTCAAGATTGTGTGCAAATTGAATCTAATACTATAGATGGCAATAAACGTAATGTAGCTAAAAATCTTGCCAACGAACTAGCTGTTGGAAAAGTAAGTAAGGAAGAAGCTATCAAGAAGGCTGTAGATGGTATAATGGGAGTGTTAGATGATAGCAACATAGCTAAAGGACACAGCGATAGTTCAGATGGTGAAAAGGATAAAGTAAATACAGAAAAAAATACCAAGGGAGCTGTGGATGATATAAGAAAAAAGAAAATGAAGAGGATAAAGACTTATATTCCATCGTTAGTAGTGTCAATGGAGAAAGAAGAACTTGAACATGAGCGAGGCAATATACGTACTAATTATGATTATGAAATAAAGAAAAATCACCCCCAAGGTGAGAAATTAACTTTCACCTTTAATACTAAAGGCAAGGGTGGTTTCAATATAAGAGTAACGAAGAACCATAGTCTAAAAAACAACTTATATATAAGCGTTTCTGGTAAATCTCCTGAGTATAACCCTGGTGAAACTCAGGGAGATATACCTATAGACATTAGCAAAGTTTATAATACTCAATATATGGAAGGCTTAAAAGAAAAGCTAAAAGACAAAATAGGCACCATATATTACGGAATAAGAGACCATGGTTGCGATTACAAAAATGAAGGTCAGTTTAGCATTAACCTCACAACTAAAGAGCCACCTACGAAAACTTTTAGTGCGATATATAATTTTTTTGATGAAAAAGTAAAAATTGCATTTTTTGGTTCCAGTTATAAAAATTCAGAATGGAATCACTCTGAATCTAGTCCCGTGAAGTCTCTTTATCAAAGTTTTGTAGCGTCAAATAGAACAAAGACTATCAGATCCACAATAGTGTCGTTATTAGTGTTATATATAACTTTATATACCCTTTATTACTTTTTTGGATTGTCTCATGCTTCTACATATGAATTTTTAATTATATGTGTAAAGATAGGAGTTATTACCCAATTGCTGAACGATAACAGTTGGAGTTTTTTTTATAACAATGCATTTTCTATTTTTGTTAATGCTCCAAAACAGTTAATAGAAATAGCAAATTTCAGAGGTACAACATCAAATGTTTTCGAATTTCTTGATTTACCGCTCAATAGGTTTTTATCAGCACACTCAGTGTTACTAATAGTATCTCTTATATTCTCTGGTCCTTTGGGTATTGTATCGTTTTGCTTGGTGATTTGGGGTTTGATAACAGTGAGCTTATCGATGTTTAACGCCTTATTTTCTTTTATCACATCTATAGCAATAGTTGCATTATTGCTTTCCTTGGCGCCTCTTTTTATTATTTGCCTTCTATTTGGATATACTAGACAGATGTTTCACAATTGGGTCAAAAATTTAGCAAGATTTGCAATTCATCCGGTAGTGCTTTTAATTTTTATATCATTAATAAGCCAGGTTATGGATTATATTGTGTATTCGGTCTTTAATTTTGAGGTCTGCCCTACATGTATACTTAATCTTAACTTAAAGATTTTTAATCCTTGTATTATTTATGGTTATGCTTCCAAACATGCACCTAATATCACCGCTATGATGGCTTTTGTGATTTTGGGACATGCTATGAAAGCTTTAGTTGAGGCATCTTCAACAATATCTGATTCGTTGTTTGGTGTTTATGTGGCAAGCGAACCAGGAAGGCAATATCAGCAAAGCTTAATGGGAACAGTAGGTTTAGATGAACAAAGTATCCAAAGAAGAGCAGGTCAGCAATCTGGTACACCAAGTCGAAGACCTCAAATACCACAATCAGCTCAAAGATCAGCACCTAAAATACCGACAAACACAGGAAATCAATGATGAGCAGAAAATCATTATTATTGATACTATGTCTTGTAATTACTGGCTGCACAATGGATTGTGTTGAACCTGGGCTGCAGAGCAGAAATACTAGTGTCAGTATAGATGTTCCAGTTCGTGAAGCTGGCGAAGGAGTTAAAATTCATTGGGTTGATTCTGGTCAAGTAATTAGCAAGGATGAGAAAATCAAATTTACTCTTGGTGGGTCAGTAAATTTTTGTCCTCTTAAAGAAGGGAAAAATCCAAAGAGAGTACTTGTGCCCGCTGTATTTTGTGCTAATGATTTAATACCAAATTACAGTAATAAGTTAATTGATAATGCTAGTCTTGATGAACGAGAAATATGTGGGGATATAGGCTTTGGAAATAATGAATTCTATAGCAATAGACGTTATGTAGATACTGGAATTAAAGCAAATCCTGGTGATAAGTTAAGCTTTAGCTTAGTTCCCAGAGAGATAACGATTAATTATGACAATCCGGAAGGGAAAGGTATCAGCTTTGATGACAATTGCTATAGAGCTGAAGAAAATGATAAAAAAGACAAAGCTACAATAAAAGACATGCTCAATGGAGGAACGTTCTTTTGTGGAGAAAGTGGTAAGAGGACTAAAGTAGAATTTCCTAAGATTAATAAAGAGAACATAGAAGAAAGAAGAGTGCTAGTTGGTAATGGCTACACTCCATATGATAATAAGGTACATTTTAATAAGGATTATATTCAAAATTCATGGATAAATGGTGCATTGTTAGATTTACGACGAACTAAAATAGGACTGGATAAATTATGTAATGGGAAAAAATGTGATTTTAATGAGATAAGCAAGTACAGCTCTTATGAGCTTAATTGTTACTATCAAAATATATGTTACAACGCAAAAGGTATAGGGGAGAATTGCGTCTCTTCTATAAGGTATGAGAAGTATGATAAAAGAAATACATGTGACATGTATTCTCACCTTAAACGTATTGAGGATGAACTAAAAGAGATTGAAGAAAATAAGAGGGATTCTAAGCAGATTGACATTAATTTAATATCAAATTCTAAATTAAACTTCAAAGAGGACAGAGAAGATATTTCTTGGGCTGAGGCTCTTGTTGCAAAAGTTGGCGATCTTAATAATCAGAATACTGCTAAAGGTATTCAATGTTTTCCAGAGAGAAAGGGTGCAAAAGGGGATAATGTGTGTTCGCAAATTGGTGATAATTTTGAACATTTTTCTTTGAAATTAAATCATGATTATAAAATAGATGAAAAAGATATAATACCTGGTAGTAGTGTGATGCTTGCTATAGCAAGCAATGGCAATTACTTTCTTCATAGAGGTGGATATCATGTTGCAGTGACTAGATCATGTAACTTCGATAGTGGTGAAAAACTGTATATGTACTTGGGTGATAGCCCGCCAGAAGATCCATCTGCTCGAAAGACTAATAATTTCAAAAAAGTAAAGAAATTAGATAAAATAACAGAGGATAATGTAGACTATTACATAATAGATGGAAGTCATTTAAAGGATAAAGAGTCTAAAAAGATATACTTTGGTATTAATGTAGAAAACGTAAAGAAAGATGATATTACGGACAAAGAAGGCAAATATTATGAAGATAACAAATACACAGTAAATTTATTTTTAAAAAGAAAAATAAACGATTTTATTTCATCAACTGTAAACAAGATTTTTGATTTCATAACAGACGGGGGTGAAGACGGAATTAAAATTCCATATGAAGGATATAGAAAGGGGCTTCTACAAGGAATAAGAGCTTTGCTTATTCTATACGTTATATTTACTGTTGTTGGCTATATGCTTGGAACAATACAATTAAGTAAATTCGATTTTATTATAAGAATATTCAAAATAGCATTTATAGCTTTTGCTTTTAGTGATAGAAGTTGGGAATTCTTTGGTACAACTTTGTCTGGGCTTTTTGTTGATGGTAGCATTTATTTAGTTGATAGTTTTTCTGGCTATATAGGAGAAGGAGGTAAAAAATTTGCATTCTTAGATTTAACAGCGGGAGTATTATTTACAGGAGAAACATGGCTGAAATTTTTGTCTTTAATGCTATCAGGACCTTTTGGCTTTATTGCATTTTTGGCAATACTTTATGCTACTTTTATGTTTTTAAGATGCATTATTAGTGCTACGTTTAAGTATGTAATATCTACTGTTTTAGTGGCATTTTTATTGTCATTAGCACCTTTATTTATCGTATTTATTCTATTTCAACAAACTAAAACATTATTTGATAATTGGATAAAAACGCTGGCTCATGTTTCATTGCAACCAGTCATTTTATTTTCATCCTTGTCTCTTTTAAACCAGTTAATGTATTCAGTTCTATACAACCTCACAAATTTTTCTGCATGCTATCAATGCTTAATTAGTGTAAATTTTTTATCGTATGATCTGTGTCTTATGAAATCAATATTACCTCTTGGGTATAGTCCTGGTACTAGTGTTGATGTTGCGTTCAGTACTGGAGAAAGGGCTGGTGGGCACTTTGCAGCATTACCTATAGATCTAATCCAGGCATTTATATATCTCATCATTGCTAGTGCAATGGAAGCTTTTGTTTCTATATCAGAAACTATGGCGCAGGCGTTGTTCAGCTCTGGTTATGGAGTTGCTCAAAGTGTTAGTCATATTTCTAGGAGCGCATCACAAGCTATGCTGTCAACTGTTGGCCTTGATGATAGAACCCAAAATATGATACATAACATCAAGCAGGGAATGAGTAAAGATCGTAGCAAAATTGAAGCTAAATTGCCTGATACACCAAAGCAAGCAGATGGGAAAGGGAGTGCTGGCAGAGAAATGAGCAAATCTGAAACACTAAGCCAGCCAGATAAGCAAAAGGATTCTGATAAAACAAAAGGACAAGTCAAGGAAGATTGATGAGATATATGGAGTAACTAATTAAAAAGATATTTGAAGTAAGGTTTTAGAAATTTATTCTGTATTGGAAAAAGTTTAGGTATGCAATCACGCTTAGGCAAATGTTGGTTTAGGTTATTAATTTTGGTAATCTGTGTTCTGGTTACAGGTTGTAGTAAGAATGATATGCCTTTTCCAAGATGTATATCTGCTGATTATTTTGGTCCTGAACCCATTGCAATTGGTGCTCATTTTTCAAGAGATCATGATGCTTTTGTTCCAGAAGATAGAGAAATTATTGATCCTAATACTGGAGAAATTAATTATGGTTTTCACCCTAATCAAGTAGTGAAGTGGAAGGATACCGGCCTTGAAACCAATGGAGATAGTTTAGTAGTACGAGTAGATGGTGCATGGACATCTTGGAGCAATAGTAATAAGAAGAAATCTCAAAGTAGTTATAGTTTGGAAAGTTTGGAGCAGTTAAAATATGCAACCAAATTTGAAAGAGGGGAAGGTGACAACAGTCTGCCTGACTTTCACTTAGTTTGTAATGATTATAAACCTAGCATACAAAAATTTTCAAGTAAGCCTAAAGCAAGTTGCACTGTAAAGTGCAAGTGCATTAATGAAGATGATAGCGCAAATACAGTATCACGTGGTGCTCCATGTTGGTTTACCAACGGTCATGGTGCTTATCTTTTGTTTAAAACGGGGAAAGGTGATCCTAACGAAAATCTAAAGTTAATGCGCGATCCTCAATATCCTACTGTACATCTAGGTTACAACTCCATGGCAGAAAATGGGAGCGGTCTTTTTACTTTAGACAGAGATAACACCATATTACAGGACAGGAATTGTAATACGGTGAGGTTAGAAAAAGGATGGAAAATATATGTAAAGATATTAGATAGATATTATCTAGATAATGCAGGTGGCTACTCTTTTGAATTTTTGAGCGGAGTGCAGAAACCAAGTAACTTTGGATTTTTTGATTACGTTTATAACTATCTAAAATGTGTATTATTGATTAACGAAAATTGTAAAAAGCATTTTGATAGCAATGATCCTGCAGCTGCACAAGCGATATTTCAAAATATAGCTGAAAAAAGTACGAGCTTTCACAATTTTGTTCTTTCCTTGCTTGTTCTATTTATAGTGATTTCATCGCTTCTTTATCTTTTTGGAATGATAAGAGAAACTAAGCATGATATGCTCATCAGAATGATGAAAATCACTCTAGTAATAGTGCTTATATCTCCTGGAAGTTTTAGATTTTTCTATGATCATTTTCTTGTTTTATTTGTTAAAGGTCTTGAACAATTGATAAGCATAATTACTAATTTTGCTCCCAACATGAACACCGGAGGTAATTCAAACGTTGCTCAAGGAAATGAAGCTAAATTGTTTAGCTTCATGGAGGATATGTTTAATAAGTTTTTTGCTTACTCTGTTTGGAAAAAGTTTGCAGCATTTTTACATTATCAAATGTGGGCAAGTCTCCTTATGATACCGGCAATTTTTGTAGGGATTGTCTTATATTTCCTGCTGTGTATGTATGCTTACATAATATTCCTTTCTGGTTTTATGGGTATAGCTTTTCTTGTAGCTATAATGCCGCTATTCCTAATCTCTATTTTATTTTCACCACTGAAAAGTCTATTTGAGGGTTGGATAAAATTCTGTATTAGTTTCTGTTTGCAATCAATTATGATATTTACCCTGCTGTCATTACTTGCTGCGATGATAATGAATACCTTTTATAAACAGTTAGGCTTTACTGTGTGCTATAATAAATGGCTTGAAATAAAGTTATGTGCTCCAAAATGGGTATTTGGTGGTTTTTGTATAATTGATAAAGAATACTTTAGCTGGACTCCAGGGCAAATTTTTGTACCTTATGCTATTGGAGAGGCTTCTCCATTGAACGTAGATAAGAATATAGAAGGTATAGAAAAACTAAGCAGAATAGGTGGTACAGTAAAGTTTACTGGTGGCGCTGGATATATCCCTCTTCCACCAGATTACATTAATAAAGGTTTTCGTTATATAGATTATCCTTTCTTTAATCCAATTCCTGGAACTAAAGATAATCCAGCAGACCACTATATTGCGGAAAGTGATATGATAGTTAGTAATGGCTGTAGTGCAAAAGATCTAGTACGCTTAACAAATAGTTTATCTCATGCATCAGAGAGGGCTGACATTATATTACTGATCAACAATATAGAGAAAAGGATAGGTGATGTTAGTGAAATAATAAAACGCTACTGTCAAGATATAAATAAATGCAATAGTTATAGGGAAATAATTAATGAAATAAGATCTTTAGTGCGGAGTGCGATAAAAAAACAAGGTTGTAGAATACTGAAACTTCATGATTTATATAAGGATCCCAACAGTGAATACTGTCAGAAATGTAAAGATTGTGAGGATTGCAAAAATTATAAAGAAAATAGTGATTACCAAAGGGTGCAAGACATACAGAGAGGTTATTTAATCAACGCAGGAGAGATCTTTGTATTGTTCTTGCTTTCGTTTTTGATGTTTTCTTTGAAGGAGTTTGTACAACAGATGGGCTCAAGCATTGCCGGTGGTGGGTTTGGTGTTTACAATATATCTAGTATGTATCAAGCATCACCTGTGACTGGTTTAATGCAGGGATTAAAACAACAGATGCAAGATAAAATTGGTGGAGGGCTAGAGTCTTTAGGTAATTGGGCTACTCATGTACCGGACAGATTAGCTGGAGGTACAGCTAATTTGCTAGGTAGAATACCAGGAGTTGGGGGTGTGCTGAAATATGCTATTAATGTGCCACGTAAGCTTGTAGGTGCTACTATTGAAGCAACAAAATTTGCAACATCACCTAAAAATGATGTTGATAAGCTTGAGGAAAAAATCTACAGGGCGTTTGGAATTGATAAAGAAGATATTGCACATAGAAGAATTGATAAATATTTAGAATATTATAAAGGATATGTAGGATCACATTTGGGCTATACAATAGAAGATGCTATGAAGTTTACTTGGGAACATGGTCTCGACTCTATAGGAATTAACCCTGCTACAGGAGAAAAGGATGGTTACCAGCATAATCTACTCTATAGAGCAAAAACATATAGACGGGAATTTCTTGAGAAGCTTCATGATTACACTATCGGCCGTAAGAGAGAACCAGAAAAAGACAATCCTGATCAATCAAATAAGGTAGAACGAGAGTTAGGCACGGAACTAGTAAGAGATAACCATGATCAGCCACTAGAAGAAGGCGACCCTCTTCGACTACGAGGGGGAGGTCAGCCAGATAAGGTAGTACGAGAACTAAGCACAGAACAAGAAGACAAGCCTAATCAACTACAGCATGATCAGCCAACAGAAGAAGATAAGCCTGATCAATCAAATGAAGTGACACGAAATTTAGGCACGGAACCAGAAAATTTAAAAAACACTACAGAAGCTATAGAAAGACGTGCCGAAAGAGCTAGAAAAAAAGAAGAAAGAGATCAGAATGATGTTGATGATTTTGGGTCTGTTTTTGAAGGTATGGAAAAGCGTACTGAAAGAGAAGGAAGAAGAAAGCAAAATGAGGTTTACAGTCCTTTATCACTTTTTGAGATGAATACTCCAGAAGCGATAGAAAAACGTGCTGAGAGAGCTAGAAAAAAAGAAGAAAGAGATCAGGAAGACAAAAGTTATGATACCTCATCACTTTTTGGAGAAGACAGAGAACGTGAGGGTAGTGAAAGAGCTGATAGCAGAGGTGATAATGACGAGGAATCTTAATTTTAAAGGACTAAGTTATTATGGTCTTCAGCAAGACGAAGATGGTAATATCAAGTTAAACGATTACAATGATGTTTTAAATGCGCGCAGAGCGAGGGTAGATTTGTTACTAGATAGCACTAAGCAAGGTGATGTTAGTCTTTCAAAGCTAAATAAAGCTCTGAATGAGAGACTTATAGATGATAAAGGGCTATCGTCAGAATTTGACAAAGAAGACAAAGAAATTGCACAGAAGGAGCTTAAGATGTTCTCTATTTTAGACGATCTTGATAATCTTGCAAACATTGAAAGTGAAGATCTATTAGAGGTTAGTTTGTTACTATCAGATCTTAGTTTTATAGAGAGAAATATTGTGTTGAATGCCGATCAGAGTTCTGATCTAATAGGGTTCAAAAGTCTATTTATAGAAAAAAAAGCATCTGGTGAGGAATATAGTGATGAAGAGTGTCACAATTTCCTCGATAGTATAGAGAAAATCAATACTTTAATTAAGTTAGAGTTAGAAAGTAGAATTGAAGGGATGGGTCATGATGAAAAAAACAACCATGATGATTTACAAGACGAGATTGGTCGTGCAATCAGTATAGAAAATAAATCAAAGAAAAGCGATTGATCTTGCGTTCCTCCACAAGCAACCTTCTTTCTATTAGACTGCTGAAGCTATGTTGACATTAAATGTGTATTATAAATAATTAGTTAACTTCGAACTTGTTTTATATGTTACGTGTTATTGCGGGTAAATATCGTGGAAGAAAAATAACTACAGGCAAGAATTTAGCTGCACGGCCCACTATGAGTAGTGTCCGAGAAGCAATATTTAGTATACTTTCTTCAAGAAAACCTATTTATAACCTAAATGTACTTGATTTATTCTGCGGAAGTGGCTCTTTTTCATTTGAAGCACTTTCTCGAGGTGCTAAACATGCATTCATGGTAGATTCAGATTATTACAATTTGCAACTGCCTAAAAAAACAGCAGAAGATTTTGGAATTACGAGCGATATCACGTTAATTTGTTGCAATGCTAACGGATTACCAAGACCTATTTCAAAGTGCGATATAGTTTTTATGGATCCACCTTATAATATCAATCTGGTTAACTCAACTTTAGACGAGTTAGCTCACTCAGGCTGGTTAAATGATAATGCGTTAATAATTCTAGAAATGAGGAAAAATGAAGGTTTTGAGTGCAATAAAAACTTCAATATAATTGTGGAGCGTACCTACGGTATTGCAAAAATAATTTTTCTTTCTTCACTCACTTGAATTTCTTTTGTAAACATCTATAGCTAAGCTAAGTAAGATTTTTCCGAGGACTGAAAGAAAAAATCAATTCGTTTTGGTGGGAATAGGGTGTGTAACAGCAAATCAATACGAGTTGATATACTAGAAGAAGCAGTATGGAAAGAAATGAAGATGGTACTCAAAGAACCAGAGGCAATGACTAAGGAATATCAGCTCAGACTCGTAAAACATGAAAGTACGCAAGCAAAGGATTAACTTGAAAAGCGTGCAAGTAAAATAGAACAAGGTATAGAAAAATTAGCTTATGTATATGCAAGGGGTCATATAACGAAGGAAAAGTATGACTTAGAAGTTGAGAGCATGGAAAAGGAGTTAAAGGAATCAGAGATCAAAGGGAAGAAGCTATCGATGAAAAGAGGCTACAGAGAGAATTAGATTTTATCACAAACAGTGTAGAAAGTTTTTCCTCTGAGAGAGCTTAATCAAGCAGACTATGAAACTAAACTTGATATAATAAGAAAGGTATCCGTTCAGCAGAGTGGTTTAAGAAACGATAGATAGAAGATTGTGAAAAGGGTTTAGCCTCCTCTGTTTCCATGTTAAGTATAACGAAATTATTTGCTCAAGGAATGAGTTTCCTCGTTCTGATTGTGTAAAATATGAATTTTTGCGATAAACGACATAATGCCGTATTTGCCGTTCAGCGTGATTATTTGTCAGCGGAGTATTTTCTGGGTCATCTAAAAATTTCCACATCATTCTTTCAGATTTCAAAATATTCTTTGCAACTCGAGACGCTCCAATTGCTTCAGGTAAGCGAGATATTTCCTTCAAATAATACCTTGTACGTTTTCGCAATTTCTTGGCACGTCTAATAAATCTTGAAACATCTATCTCATTTTTTAGTAAAGCTTTTTTCAGTGCAAATAACTCAGTGGCTACATTTCTCAAGTAACAGCCCAGAACTTTAACTTCAAATTTCCAACTATGCGCTAATCTTTCAAAATCCCTTGCTAAGTGTGCCCAACAGATTTGCCTTCTTTCATCAGCAAAGTAGTTGTATGCTGCATATCTGTCGGTTACTACCAAGCTATTACGATTGCAGCATACACTATTTTTTAAAACTTTCATTCCCCTTGACTCTGTCAACTTCACAAAACTTGCCGTATTGCTTGCAAACATCCAACACCAAGCGAGTTTACCTTTGTTATAATGGCTCGTTTCATCAATATGTAGAACTTTACTCCTACTTATCTCTTGTTCGATCTGCTCATACATTTTTTTGCATTTTGAAGCAACTCTATGTTCACTATTTGATATGCTACCGACGCTTATGTTCAAATTGAAGATATCATTTATGATGCTAGCTACTTCGCGCTTTGAATTTTTATAAAACCCACTGAGTGCTGCAACTACTGACTTAACCCTTGGGCCAAATGTATCTGGCGTAACACCCTCTGGTAACTTGCTACTTCTTCTTTTTCCGCATCTCTGACAACGGCCATGTTCCAACTGATATTCCATTACATAAGCCTTAATCTCCGGAAGATCTACTTTCTGATGAATATAAGGTTTTTCGCATATTGCAATCTTCCCTCCGCATTCGCAAGTAGGTGACAACTCTATCTTTATCACCTCATCTGCTTCCATTTTAGCACGATAATTACCCTTATGCCCAACTTGACCACCAATCTTTCTTTCGCTTTTTGGCTTTTCCTTTTTCATTTTGTATAATTCTTTTGAATTGGGAATTGATGAGTTTTTTGAATTTAAACCTAGCCTTTCCTTTAATTCAGCGTTCTCTATCTTTAAAGCCTCATGCTCTGCTTTTAAACTTTCATTCTCTCTTTCCAATCTTTCTATTTTTGCTTCTAACTTTTCTATTTTTTGCTGTAAATTTTTGCAGAGTTCTAAAAGGTTTACCATATTACCTCATATTTACCCTATGATTATCTTTATTATCTTGCTTTGTCTACCTTATTTTGCCGCTCTGCTGAACGGACACTAAGAAAGTTAGTTCAACGCATTGAAATTGACGATGATAACGTACATATAGTGTTTCGATTGAAAGAACTTACTCTCGAAAGGCAAAAAAAAGTGTTCAACATTGTATCGGGATTCCAGTGTCAGCTACTTGCATGACATCCTCTTGCTTCTATAGGTGTCTTTATCTCGTCTACTTTATTTTGCCACACAGATACAATGGTTTCACATGCACTTGGTAGGCTATCTATTTTGACAAAGAAGGACTACCAACACCTTCACTTTTTGCATCACTAAATTTACTTGCCACTTTATCAATAGTCCAAACGAGTGGCGTAACAACGAGCGCAGCAGCCCAAATAACAGCACTAACAACATAACTCAAAACTGTGTTAACAAATTTAGATAATGCCCTACTATGGTCCCATGTCTTACGTGACAACATGGATGAATAATCTATGAACGATTTTGTGTTACGCTTAAGATCAAAACTATCTACTACTTTCGCTAATCCTTTTGCCGGCCAGTATGACAAATACGCCAATGCTAGATATAAAGGTTGCAGAATTACACTAGCTAACGCAAAAGTAGTAGTCTGAATCATAGAAGGATTTTGGTAACTACCAAGAGCTACATTTTTCACTGGCCCAACAACACTGTTGATAAGGTAAACGGATTTATAGAAACTATTTTGTGGAATTTTGTTACATCCAACACTTTTGGTAGGAACATCTCCAAACTTAGCATATTTCTTAAAATTATCATATAAATTTAACATATTACCCCTCTAAAATAAAAACATAATTATCTTACTAATATCGCTTGTTTTAGAATAAATG
Organism: Wolbachia endosymbiont (group A) of Limnophora tigrina; assembly: GCF_964263225.1. Lineage (NCBI taxonomy): Bacteria > Pseudomonadati > Pseudomonadota > Alphaproteobacteria > Rickettsiales > Anaplasmataceae > Wolbachia > Wolbachia endosymbiont (group A) of Limnophora tigrina. The sequence continues at coordinate 965,035 of NZ_OZ181654.1, read as the reverse complement.
CAATCACTACCTAACTAAATTATCTGTTGCGCAAAAGCACATATTACCATACCATCGAAAATAAAGAGGTCAGCATGAGTTTTACTTTACCTGAGCTGCCATATGATAAGGCAGCTTTAGAACCTTACATATCTGCAAATACATTGAATTTTCATTATGATAAGCACCATAAGGGATATTTAAATAAACTCAACGAACTGGTTGAAAACACAGATTATCAACATATGGAAATTGAGGAATTAGTAACGAAAGTTCATGGAAATAATAATACAGTTCCTATTTTTAACAATGTAGCACAAGTTTGGAATCACACTTTTTATTGGAATTCAATGAAAAAAAATGGTGGTGGTAAACCTAAAGATGATGGTCTTCTAGCAAAAAAAATTCAAGATGATATCGGTGGCTTTGACAAATTTTGTGAAGAATTTTCAAATTATGGAGTAAGCCAATTTGGTAGTGGATGGGTGTGGTTAGTGCTTGAAAAAGGAAAACTCAAAATCACTAAAACTCCAAATGCGGATCTACCGCTAATTTATGGCCAAGTGCCACTACTTACTATGGATGTATGGGAGCATGCATACTATTTGGATTGCCAAAATCGCAGAATTGACTACATAAAAGTTTTTCTTGATCATTTGATCAATTGGGATTTTGTAGAAGAGAATTTAAAGAAGAATATATAAGATGAATATACCACAAGTAACAAAACTAGATAATGGTCTGCGCATAATAACTGAGCGAGTGCATGAAGTTGATTCCGTAGCTTTAAATATACGAGTTGGTGTTGGCAGTAGAGCTGAAAGTGCAAGTCAAAATGGAATATCTCATTTCCTAGAGCACATGGCTTTCAAAGGAACAAAGACAAGAACTGCTTTTGAAATTGCAAAAGCTTTTGACGACATAGGTGGAGCTTTCAATGCTTGCACCGGTAGAGAAAGTACAAGTTATTACGCAAAGGTTCTTAAAAAAGATATAAAGACTGGCATTGATATATTAATAGATATATTAATGAATTCTACATTTCCAGAGGATGAATTGGAACGCGAAAAGGGTGTTGTAATACAAGAGATTTTTCAAACTAATGATTCACCGAGCGATATCATTTTTGATAAGTATTTTGAAGCAGCTTTTAAAGATCAACCATTTGGTAGGTCAATCTTGGGTACGCAAGATACTGTCAAATCTTTTACTCGAGCTAATCTAGATAACTACATAAATGAGCATTACTTTGGCGAGAACATTATATTTGCTGTTGCAGGAAATGTTGAACATGAGGAGGTTGTTCAATTAATCAAAGACTTTCTCTCAAAGATTCATTCAAAAGAGCTGAAAAAAAGCGAGAATGCAAGTTATACCGGTGGTGAGTATTTAGAACATCGTAAATTAGATCAAGTACATTTATTAATTGGTCTACCTAGTGTTTCTCGTGATGATAATAGATATCACACATTCAAAGTTCTTGATGCCATACTGGGAAGTGGCATGTCATCACGCCTGTTTCAGGAAGTAAGAGAAAAGCAGGGGCTTGCTTATTCCATTTACTCATTCAACTCTAGCTATGCTGATACAGGAATGCTTTCGATTTTTGCTGGTACAGATAGCAGTAATCTAGATAAGCTTTTGAAAGCTATAACGACAGAGTTGAAGAAATTGTCTACAGATGATTTAAAGGAAGAAGAAGTAAATAGAGTAAAAGAACGAGTAAAATCTCAAATTTTAATGTCACGCGAAAGTGTTAGCTCGCGTGCTGAAACGTTAGGACACTACTACGGTAACTATAATAAATACATCAGTAAAAACGAATTAATAGAAAAAATTAGTGCTGTTACTATTTACGATATAAAAAAAGCAGCAGAAGAATTGCTATCTCAGCATGAAAGAATTACTTTAGCTGCGATTGGAGAAATTAATTCATTGCCAAGTTACGATAAAGTGGTTTCTATGCTTAGTGTACTTTAATTATGTTGCTTATGCTCACTAAAAAGTTCAATGAATGGTTGCAAAATCCTTTCTATAAAAAGTTTGCTTTCTGGTTCATCGCATATACCACTAATCATTTTATTGAAAGTTTTTTCGCTGTTTTGTAAAAATAAATAGCTTTCTACTGATTGCACAATAGACAAGGCAGTTAAAATTCCTCCTATCACTAAACAAGAAGCTATAGCAGGTACGGTACCCACTGCAATTCCAGTTGCGATTAATGATAAACCAGCTAAGAGTGTAAAGGCTGAAACGCAAAACGCTATTTGATGTTTTTCTTTATTTTTAACCATAAATGCCTCACAAAAATTATATTTCTAGTATATCCGTATATATAATGTACTGTCAAGTTTTTAAAGAAGATTAAAAAATGCAACGCACATGTGCAAAATATGAACTAGGTATATAATTCACAATGCAGCGGTATTTCACTAATCCAATTATTTTTTTCCTGATCTAGCCTATCATTCAATATTGCTTGTCTTATTGATTCCATCAACTTATTCATGAAGAAAACATTGTGAATGGTAACGAGTGTATAAGCCAGCAACTCTTTAGCTTTCAGTAGATGGTGTATATAAGCTCTTGAATGTTTTCTGCAGGTAAAGCACAAACAATCACTCTCAATTGGGTTATCATCTAGTTCGAATCGTTGATTTCGCAAATTAATATGCTCTTTGCACTTTGAAGAAATAGAATCTCTATTTTTTACTTTAACAAGCGCGCCACCATGTCTTGCGAGGCGAGTTGGATGCACGCAATCAAATGTATCAACTCCAAGCTCTACTCCACGAAAAATGTCTACAATTCCACCAATACCAAGCAAATGAGTAGGCCTATCTTTTTTTAAATGTTCCATAGTAAAGGAAACTACATCATACATCTGCTCTTTACTTTGACCAAGTGATCCACCTATTGCTTGACCAAAAAATGGCAAATCGTTGATAAAATCACAACTTTCTCTACGCAAATCTTGATACACTCCGCCTTGACTAATTCCATAAAGCACCTGTTTGCCATTATTATTTTTTTCAAATTCATTTAAAGAACGTTCAGCCCATCTATGGCTCATGAGCATCGATTTCCTTGTGTACTCCTTGCTGACGTGAAATGGAGTACATTCATCTAAAACTAAGATTAAATCTGCACCTAATTTTTGTTGAATTTGTATCGACTTTTCAGGAGTTAGACAATAAGTTTTACCATTTATGTAAGAACGAAAAATTGCCCCATCCTCGTTAATTTTGATCAGAGTTTTTTGTTTCTGTCTTACTCCCTTTATCTCTTCTGAAACTGATCCGTGTCCTAAACTAAATATCTGGTATCCACCAGAATCAGTGAGCATTGGCCCACTCCATCCCATCATCTTGTGCAAGCCACCAAGCTTTGCCACAGTATCCTCTCCCGGTTGGAGCATTAGGTGATAGGTGTTGGAAAGTATTATCTGAGTACCTGCTTCTCTGATTCTCTCGATATCTGCAGCTTTAATAGCAGCTTTGGTTGCACAAAATATAAATGCTGGTGTTTCTATACTTCCATTTGGAGTTTTGATCGTTCCAACTCTTGCAGAACCTGATTGCTTGGTTATCCTAAACGAGAACTTTTCCATCTATTTACTTGAAAGTTCTGCTATGATATTTTCCACTTTTTCAGGAGTGAGGTTTTCATAAAAATCGTTATTGATCTGTACAACAGGGGCATTAACACATGCACCAAGACATTCAACTTCCTTTAAAGTAAATAGATTATCTTTAGTGGTTTCACCGATATTGATTCCTAGTTTCTTTTTAAAGGTATTTAACACTTCTTCGCTATTACATAACCAGCAAGGAGTTGTTCTACAAACTTGTATTAGATATTTACCTACTGGCTTTAAATTATACATGGTGTAAAAATTTGCCACTTCATATACGCGAATATGTGGAATATGAAGCATGTCAGCAACGTAGCGCATGGCAGATTCAGAAACCCATCCGCATTGTTCTTGTACTAGATACAGTAAAGGCATAACAGCGCTTCCTTCTCTACCTTTAGGATACATCTCTATAGACTTTTTTGCTTTGCTAAGATTGTCTGGTGTAAAACTAAACTGCTCTTCTTTCTCTTTCATCTAATAAGGTTCATGTAAATCTCAACAAATTATACTTGAAGAGTTAACAATTGCAATTAGACTTCTTGCATAATCTAAGACCTACTGTAAACCAAGCTTAGTATAATCCAATTTGACGTACCTTATTATTTTTTTTACTTTGTAATTGATCTACATGAGAAACTTTTTCACCACTTTGTAATCTTTCTCCCTGGAAAATTCCTGCAGGCCTTTCAAAGTACCCACGTTCAATAGCATTGTAAACTGAGTAACCACCAAATAAGCAATTTTTTCCTATTTCTTCTCCACAATCTTTTAATTCTTTCAACCTCTCTTGATCTCTTACTTCTACCTTTATCCAGTCTTTATTTTGCTTATCAGGATATAACCTAACGTCTAACTCTCCCTTAGTGGTAGGGAAAGTCAACACTATATCACTATCGTCCGCAAGATTGGTGTAATTCCTTATACCATTCTTTGTTATAATTGCTACCTCACTTTTACCAATCTTTATTATATCTCTTTCATAGTCTATGTTTCCCTGAGCTCGCCTTAACTCACTAGCTTTTTCTGTGAGCCTTGCAACATTTATTATACTATCTTCGGAATATTCCGAGTATAAAGTAGTGTTATCTATTTTTGCATTCTTTACCATACCATTAATAACTGCTCCTTTTATAACTTCCATAAAATCTAGGGTACTCTCTAGATAATCTAGATAAGCTTCTATCATATTTTCTTTGTGCTCTTTAAATTCAGATTCTAGTGTATCAATTACTTTCATATTATCTTTATTATATAACACTGCCCCTATTGATACCAACTTGCATACTATCTTGCTTGCAACTTCAGGATTCTTTCCTAACTCACCAATCCTTTCCATAACACAATCTGTAAAATTACGCTTCTTATCTTGAGAAAATCGTCTATTAATCCTTCCTCCTGAGAGAATAGCCTCATTTACAACTCCTTCTAGTTCATCCATATTTTGAGCTTTAGAAACTTTATCTAAAAATTCTTTTAGCTTTATCTGTCGATTCGGCGGTAAATTACTCCATAAATCCCTAGAATAATACTCCTTCTCATCATAACTTGACCATTGTAAATTGATTGCATCTGCTTTCAAAAGTAATCTTTTTACTTCAAATTTATTTGCTCTTTCATCAGTACCTGAACGAGCAAAAGAATCAAGATTTTTAGCATGTTGATGCACCTGCAACTCTCCTTCATTACTTCGAAGATTCAAAACCATTCTTAGATCTTGATCATTCCCAAAATCATCTAAGAATTCTTGTAGATCTTCAACAACTGAATCACCTTCTGAGTTATTTACTATATCCAACAACTTTCTTCTCAAGCCCCCCTGTCTCTTAGTTAAAACGTAACCTGAACCATCTTCGAACCAGTCTTTTGTTTCCATTATAGAGCGTAACTTATCACTCAACTTCTCTCGCTTATAAGTCACAAAGTACTTTTCAATATGTTCATGATGATTATCACGTGCAACTTGCAGAGGAGTTTTTCCTTGTTTATCACCTTGATCAGAAATAGCTCCTTTCTATAAGAGTAAAACTACGCCTTCAGAACAACCAACACTAGCAACATGATGCAAAGGCGTTTTTTTTTCATTATCTTCTGCATTAAGGTCAGCTCCCTTTTCTAAGAGAGCAGCTATACTATAAGGTCCAGTAGCATAGTGTAATGGTGTCCTTCCTTTATCATTCTTGGTATTAGGGTCAGCTCCTGCTTCTAAAAGCAAACTTACGGCACAATCATATTGTTTTCTTGCCCAAGCCATACTTGATATTATGTGCAATATCGTCGAACTAGACTCTCCCCTTTCACAATTAAGAACGGTTTTTAGATTTTGATTATCTTTATTATTTAATAAAAACTTTTGAAGTTGTCGGTAACTATCTCCTGCACTCAAAGATCTCATTGCACTAAAAATAGATAGCAATTCCTCATCTAACTCTTCTTGACTGTCTGTCAACTCAGTTGTAACAAGCCACGCACACATTAAATTATCAAACGAGCCTTTTGTAGCTTCAGCAATATCTACCAAATGACGCCTATCAGGAAACATGAATAAACTTTTAATCAATTCATATTCATAATCCTGTTGTAGCTCGTTTTCTATTCTACTTTCCTTATTAGAATCTTCCCCAGTAACTTCTGGCATATTTACTCCTCACTTTATAAAACCGAATGTAATTATAACAAATAAAGCTAATGCAAGCTAGCTTTCTACTACTTCTTGTATAGTTATATCACTAACACGTAGCGGGATTATAAACATTAAGAAATTAACTAGATGGAAAAAAGGCAAAAGAATCCCCTAGTAGTGAGTTTTATAATGTAAATTGGCGCCGTAATAATGTGCTAACGCTTAAAATAAGCGCGATTTGGCTGAATGTAGAAAAAATAAAAAAAGCCGCTATAATTTTATGTAATTCGCCAATAAATACTCTGAGTTTTTTACTGAATTTTGTCATTGAGCCTGCAGATCAAAACAAGTTTTGAGTCATAAATACCTTTGATGTCATGGTAAGGGTATTTGGGGGATTTGTAAAGGAATTTCTGTTGTCAACAAGCTGCTAAATTTATTATATGGTTTCAAAGGAAACATATTGTCTATGGGAAATCTGGGTTTATTAGCGTATTATCTTAGAGTACTTAAAAATTAATTTCTTAATTTTAGTTAAAATTTTATTGACGTTACATATAGAAATAATCATAATAGCGTTTTATTAAAATTTTAAATATAATTATGTCTATATTAAGTAGATTATTTAGAGTTAATACAACTACACTGAAAGTTAAAGAAGCGATAGGTTTTAACCCTCACTTTTACCCACAATTTTGAGAGGTCATGATGTGAAGCATAACTATGCTCTCCTTAAGATTTTCATAGCCCCGCCATAGAGTCATAGCCCCTGGTAAATTATCACTTTTTCTATTCATAAATCCACCTAATTTTCCTAACCAAATAATAGCTTGTTTTATGTTTGGAGGTTCTTCTGGCAATGTAGCTACTTTATGCTCACGTATGAAAAGGGCCTTCCACTCTTCGTTGCTTAAAATTTTAGTACAGGTTTCCATGGGATTTGATAAAGCGACTTTTGTTAAATATAAAATTTTAAATGCAATAATGCTCTTTATAGCAATTAATTTCTGTAGCCTTTCCTTTGTAGTTAAACGAGAGCTTTCTATTTTACATCCTGATTTTAAAACCCTGAAATACTCCTCAATTTTCCATCTTAGCTTATACCAATTTATCCTTTCTATAGCATCTAAAGTGCTATTAACTGGTACATTAGTCAGCAAAGTCCAATCAATAGCTTCCAATCCTTCAGGAGGATTTGTTTCTTTTGCACTTACCACATATACAGGGATTTTATCACTTATTTTATGCACTGTGTCTTTTGATCCATAAATTGAAGAAGATCTGATAGGTATATAGCCTTTCATATACTTAACTTCAATATTAGCTTTCCTTGATCTTTGGTTTCCACCTTTATTAACTTCTAGAGAAATTTTCTTCTTTACTGGCAGTTGAGTGATGCGTGTTTGCAAATCTGTTTTTCCAATTTCAGTACAGATAAATCTTCTATTAGTTCGATTACGGATTACATAAAAACTACCTAATGTCTCAGTGATCCATAAAAATTTGAAGATATCTGCCTCTCTATCACCAAGGGTAACAAGTTGTACATTTGCAGGAAGGTTGTTTATGCTTTCTTTGAGAGCTGTTATCCACTTATAACTTTCTTTTTCTTCTATGGAGGTACGGTATTTCCTGTTTGCTTTTTCTTGTGACGTTTCTTTTTCCCTAATAGAACGTGCCCAACATTGTTGAGAAGATAGACCTAAAGGCAATCCGTCTTTGCTGACTATTAAGGCACTGTGCAACAGTAAACCCATTTTATGCTTCGTATAAGCTTTAGAAATACTACCTAGCCTCTTAGTTTTTATATGAGAGTCAAAATCCAAATAACTTGTATCTTGAACTGAAAAAACAAACTGATTTCCTTTCATTCTCTCCATAGTTTCTTTGTAATGGGAAGAATAAATTTCCTTATCCTTAAGCTTTTCATTGCTAAATAATCTGTATGCACCCTTAGCTTCTTTCCATCCACTACAGCTTTGATTAATTGATCCAGACGCCTTACCCTCTATACAATAGCCTGTTTTAATAAGTCTCTTATTAAGTCTTGTATCTCCTAAATTAACGTGTTTTAACTCTCTTTCCAGCCATTTATCCCCTAAGCCATCAGTATATTGCACATTTGTACTTACTTCACTCATTTTAATCCCAAATTTATTTGGTATCCATTTTACTCACTTTTTTATTTGTGGGTAAAAGTGAGGGTGATAGAGAGGCAGATATCTTCAAATTTTTATGGATCACTGAGACATTAGGTAGTTTTTATGTAATCCGTAATCGAACTAATAGAAGATTTATCTGTACTGAAATTGGAAAAACAGATTTGCAAACACGCATCACTCAACTGCCAGTAAAGAAGAAAATTTCTCTAGAAGTTAATAAAGGTGGAAACCAAAGATCAAGGAAAGCTAATATTGAAGTTAAGTATATGAAAGGCTATATACCTATCAGATCTTCTTCAATTTATGGATCAAAAGACACAGTGCATAAAATAAGTGATAAAATCCCTGTATATGTGGTAAGTGCAAAAGAAACAAATCCTCCTGAAGGATTGGAAGCTATTGATTGGACTTTGCTGACTAATGTACCAGTTAATAGCACTTTAGATGCTATAGAAAGGATAAATTGGTATAAGCTAAGATGGAAAATTGAGGAGTATTTCAGGGTTTTAAAATCAGGATGTAAAATAGAAAGCTCTCGTTTAACTACAAAGGAAAGGCTACAGAAATTAATTGCTATAAAGAGCATTATTGCATTTAAAATTTTATATTTAACAAAAGTCGCTTTATCAAATCCCATGGAAACCTGTACTAAAATTTTAAGCAACGAAGAGTGGAAGGCCCTTTTCATACGTGAGCATAAAGTAGCTACATTGCCAGAAGAACCTCCAAACATAAAACAAGCTATTATTTGGTTAGGAAAATTAGGTGGATTTATGAATAGAAAAAGTGATAATTTACCAGGGGCTATGACTCTATGGCGGGGCTATGAAAATCTTAAGGAGAGCATAGTTATGCTTCACATCATGACCTCTCAAAATTGTGGGTAAAAGTGAGTGTTAAAATCGGGAGAATAAGGCGGTAGATATAAAATTTCTGCGCCAACTCCTTTAGCAAATCTTATTAGACTTATGAAAAGTAGCATTATCAAGGATAACAGTTTGTCCAGGTTTCAAAATCGGTGTCAGAAACTGCTCAAACCATTTATTAAAGATATCCATATTACAGTGGCCTTCAAATGTTAACGGAACAACTATTTTTCTGCCGTTTAAGGCTGCAATCATACTGATTCGTTGAATTTTTTTACCAGATTTTAGAGCATAAAACCTCTGTCCCTTCTGGCAATATCCATAACTCGGTGTCCAGACTCATCTATATAAACTAAGTTTTGAGGTTCTTTTGTTGCTATAATTTTCAAAAATTCAGCGCGTTTTTCTTCGTTTCTTTCTTTGTATCCATATGTCTTTTTTTGCGTGTGAGTCCAATTTTTTTAAGAGCTCGATGGATCGTTGGGATACTAACATTGCTCCAAAGCTTAGCCATTTCCGATACCACCATATTTTTTAGCAAATTCAGTAAATTTATTCCAGTCAGTAATTTTGTGATTATAACCTCCATTTCCAAGTTTTTTTGACTGAAAATCTCCTGTTTCTTTTCTTCTTTGCTGCCACTCCCATAACGTAGTTCTTCCAATTTTAAATCTTGCTGCCACCGTTTCCCTGCTTTCTCCTTCTTCTAGTGCTTCCATTGCTTTTTTTATAACTATATGCTGCTGGCATCCTTACCTTCACTACTATAAAACCTTATTTTACCTCGTTTGGACTATTATGAAAAGAGCTATACTTACCAGATAATCCTATTTTTAAGGTATTGAGAGAGGGGTGGTCAAAGTAAGTTAACTAGTTTTTGGCCACTCATCATAAAAAAATATTTCTTCTATTGGTCTTCTTTTCTTCTTACTTGTTTCAGCGCCATCTTCTTCGTAACCAACCGCTATCACTGACATTACATTAAAATCATCGGATATGTTGAATTTTTCTACTATTTTATCTCTATCAAATCCACCCATTTGATGAGCCATTAAGTTCATAGCTGCAGCCTGTAGCATAAGTGCATAATTTGCTGCACCAGTATCGTGATTAGCCCAAAAATTTTCACCTTTGTCAGATTTACGGAAATTCTTAGCGCTTAGAGATATAATTAGTATTTGTGCATCTTTTGCCCACTTTTGATTAGATTCATCAAGGCAATTTAGCAGCTTTTCCCATGCGCTTTGATTGTTCTGTTTGTTGCATATTACGTATCTCCAGGGTTCATCACCAAAACATGAGGGAGTCAGCCTTACAGCTTCCATTAAAATATCCATGTCTTCCTGAGATATTGCTCTTGTAGGATCGTATGAACGTCCGCTGTGTCTTGCTTTCATCAACGATAATAGATCTTGTTTACTCATCATTTTTAATTTAATAGTGCATAAATAATTCATTGTAGCACAATATGAGCAAAATTTAAATTGCAAAACCTCTCATACACATATATGACATTTAATAAGTTATTTTTATTGGGAAAGTATGTTTATAACACAATCTAGCAGCAGATCAACACTGGCTGAAATATTGTCTTGCGTTTTACTTTTATTCTTGATGGCTCAAATAAGCATACCATTGCAGCCTGTGCCTATCACATTGCAAACTTTAGGAGTAATGCTTATTGGGCTTAAATTTAACCGCAGAACAGCATTCTATTCTGTGCTTACATATCTATCACTTGGTGCAGCAGGATTTCCTGTTTTTGCGAATTTTTCTGGTGGTCATCACATTTTTCTCGGGCCAACAGGTGGATATTTGATTGGCTGTTTAGTTGCTGTTGTAGTAATGAGCAGAGTAAATGAATTACTGAACTCTAAATATAAATCATTTATGTGTAATTCTTTAAGTTGTCTGGCGGGTACAGTCGTAATCTTTATTTGTGGTATTAGTTGGCTTACTATTTACGTGGGTCTGAAACAAGCAATAATGGTAGGTGTTTTACCATTCATCCTTCCTGGTTTGGTAAAAATTTTTCTACTTGTAGCAGCTTTGCAGTATTTGAAAAAGTGATAAGGTTTCGTCCTCATCATTTTATGTGCACTCTTGCATTTCAAGGGTATGGATATTCTCAGAGCTTTGTAGAAAATTACAAAAAGATAGGAAGTAAAGTAATTAGTGATCCTAATACTAAAATCGAAGTAGTTGATAATCTTGACACTATTTGTAGTGTTTGCCCAAACCAGACTAAACAAGGTAAATGTACCACACAAGCTAAAGTTTTAGAGCTAGATAGAAGGCATATGGAAATTTTAGGAATAAAAATTGGCGAGATTTTGACCTGGAGTAAAGCAGTAAAAAGAATTAGAAAGAAAATGTCTTTAGAGAAATTTGACTACGCATGTAAGGAGTGTAATTGGCAACCATATGGAATCTGTAGAAGTGCTCTTTTAACTCATTCTAAATAGTATCTGCCAATTAATAATATCTTTATTATTATATTAGATAAGTAATTTAGCATTTATGAATTTGTAATGTGTTGCGTATAGTTCAAAGAAATAAGATTTACTGGTTACGCGCTGCAGCCAATGCCACAACACTAGGATCTATGTTTGTCTGCATGTTAATTTGCGTTGTGATTTTATGGAGGTCTTCTGTTACCTATGCTAGTGAAAATTTGGAGATACAGAAGGTCTTTGATAGTGTTGTCAAGCATATAAAAGCTGATAAAAAATATAAAGATCTTGATGTTATCGAGAGAAAAAGTGACAAATTTAATATCAAAATTTCGCAGAATTCTGGCAAGAATTTTGACATATACTCTATTTTAAAAAAAGCAAAAGATTCCTTTGAGTTAGGAGATAGTGAAACAGCTACTTCTCTCCTCAATCAGATTATCGCAAAATTTCCTTATCATGAAAGTGCTTTAATTGGACTAGGGAATATCTATTACGCTAACAAAGAATTTAAAAAAGCTGTAGAGATTTACACAAGACTGTTAAAAGAATATCCTAGCAACCCTTATGTATTAAAGAATTTTCTGACGATAATCTCACAATATGATCCTAATTTAGCATTGAGTGAAATGTTGAAATTGTATGATACACTCAGAAATAGCGCCCCTTTATCAGCAAATTTAGGTTTGATCTATATGAAAAAAGGGGATTACGTAAAAGCTAAAGAATATATGAAAGCAGCAATTTCTTTAGATCAAAACAATATTTTTTATACCTATAATTTAGCTGTTATTCTAGATAAGCTCTCAGATTTTAAAAATGCCACAGCATGTTATTCAAAGTTGTTGAACATGTCAAAAAATGCAAGTGAAAGAATACCTTTATACAAGGTAGTAGCAAGGCTAAAATTTATACAACTCCATAGTGCGCACCCAGCGATTCCATAAGAGTTGCTTGTATCGCTATTTTTGTTTACAACAACAACATTGAACTATAGAATTATATCTAGAGGGGCAATTAGCTCAGCTGGTAGAGCATCTCGTTTACACCGAGGAGGTCGGCAGTTCAAGTCTGTCATTGCCCATTAGCCTAGTTGAATATTAATATTACAATTATTTCAATCAAAGTATAGAAAATGCAAGACAACATAGTACCAGTTTCAATAGTGAAAGAGCTAGAGGATTCTTATCTCTCCTACGCAATGAGTGTGATCATAAGTCGAGCTATACCTGATGTGCGAGATGGATTTAAACCTGTTCATAGGCGCATATTATACGCAATGTCGAGGGCTGGGTTCGATGCCGGTAAACCGTATAAAAAAGCAGCTCGTATAGTCGGGGATGTAATGGGAAAATATCACCCACATGGTGACATGGCTATCTATGACTCCTTGGTCAGGATGGCTCAAGATTTTTCTCTTCTTTTACCACTTATTGATGGGCAAGGTAACTTTGGTTCGATAGATGGAGATCCGCCAGCTTCAATGCGATATACAGAAGCAAGGCTCCACAGAGTGTCGCATTTTTTACTAAATGATATTGACGAAGATACAGTTGATTTTAGGCCAAACTATGATGGAAATGAAACAGAGCCTGTTGTACTGCCTGCAGAATTTCCGAATCTATTGGTAAATGGTGCAAGCGGTGTTGCAGTTGGTATGGCAACCAATATTCCTTCTCACAACCTTGGAGAAATAATAGATGCTTGTATGTTATATATAGATAATCCTGAAGTTACTTTGGATGAGTTACTTGAAGTGATGCCAGGACCGGATTTCCCAACTGGGGGAACGATTCTTGGAAGGTCTGGAATAAGATCAGCATTTGCAACGGGTCGTGGATCAATTGTTGTGCAAGGCAAGACTCACATGGAAGACCTGTCACAAGATAGGCAAGCAATAGTGATTGATGAAATACCTTACCAGGTAAATAAAGTAAAATTAATTGAGAAGATAGGTGAGCTTGTAAAAGAAAAAAGAATTGATGGCATAACAGAAATTAGGGATGAATCTGATAAGTCTGGTATTAGGGTAGTAATTGACCTCAGAAGAAATGCTGAAGCAAGTTTTATACTTAATCAAATATTGGGACTAACTCCACTAAGAAGTAGTTTTAGTGTTAACACTTTAGTCCTCAACAACAACAGGCCTGCTTTGATGTCGTTGAAAGAAATTATAGCTGCTTTTATTGATTTTAGAAAAGAAGTATTAATCAGGAGAACAGAGTTTCGTCTAAGAAAAACGAGGGAAAAAGCTCATATATACATAGGGCTCTACATTGCGGTCTTGAGCATAGATGAAGTGATAAAAATCATCCGTGGTGCAAAAGATCCTGCGGAAGCAAGTAGAGAACTTTTAAATAAAGAATGGAAAACTTCAGCTGAGATAAACACAATTATTGGATTAATCTCAGACAGCACAAGCTTTTTGAAAGACGGAGTGTATAGATTAACTGAGCTGCAAACGAAAGCTATTCTTGACATGAAATTGCAACGTTTAACAGGCCTTGAAAAAGACAAATTAGAAGCTGAGCTAAGTTCAATGATCAACCTGATAAAAGAATATATCGCTTTTCTTGGCTCAGGAGAGAAGTTGATGAAAGAAATAAAAAACAATCTACAAGAAATAAAGAACAGATTTACTGTGCCGCGAAAAACTTCAATAGAGGAATCAGATACGGACATTGAAGCTGAAGATCTAATTCCACAAGAGGATATGGTGATAACCGTAACTATGAATGGTTATATCAAGCGTGTGAAGCTTTCTCATTATAGAACTCAGCGTCGTGGTGGAAAAGGAAAGCTAGGACAAGGATTAAAAGAAGAGGATGTAACCACAAAATTATTTGTTGGGAATACCCACACTAGCCTTTTATTCTTTTCTAATATTGGCCGAGTCTATAGATTAAAAGTTTATAAGTTACCTATTGCAGAGCCAACTGCACGTGGAAGAGCACTTGTTAATATATTCCCGCTTAGCGATGGTGAAACTATAACTAATATAATGCCATTACCAAGTGAAAATGACGAAAATCAAAACATAGTTTTTGCTACTGCTCATGGGAACATAAGGCGCAACTCTTTAGCAGATTTTCACTATATTCCAAGCAATGGAAAAATAGCAATCAAGCTCGATGAAGGAGATAAGTTAATATCAGTTAAAGTATGCAATGAAATTGATCATGTTTTTCTTTCAACAAGATTCGGCAAAAGTATCAGATTTGTTGTAAGTGATGTGCGTCAATTTAAAAGTCGCAATTCAGATGGCGTAAGAGGTATCAAACTTGCAAAGAATGACAGCGTGATATCTATGACCATATTAAATGGGATAGGTGTAGCAACAGAAACAAAAGAACTTTACTTAAAAGTTCCACTTGCAAAAAGACTGGGGACTGCAATTAATAACTCCATTGATTCTAAATTGGAAAAGACTTTGAATGATTTAGGAATAGATAACAAACTGTTCTTAAAACTTGCAATGAATGAGGAGTTCATATTAACTATTACTGAAAATGGCTTTGGTAAAAGAACTTCTGCGTACGAGTATAGGGTAACAAATAGAGGTGGTGTTGGTATTACAAATATCCTTACTACCGACAGAAACGGTAATGTTGTTGCTAGCTTTCCAGTTGAACAGGGTGATAATATCATGCTTATTACAGATAAAGGAAAGTTAATTCGTATTTCAGTAAATGATATCAGAATTGCAGGACGTAGCACTCAAGGAGTCACTCTGTTTAAAACAGAGAGTAGAGAAAAGGTGGTGTCAGTAGCGAAAATTGAGGATCCCGATTCCACTGAAGATAGTATTTCCGAAATTGACAACTCTGTTTCTTCTTAACTGTATAGCAAAGGTTAAACAAATAGTGCAAATTTCTATTGATTAATCTATAATATTTAAATTAAAATATATGTCTATGTTCAAGTAGAGATTGATGGATAAGAAGTTAACTAAAAATAAAAAATCA
This sequence comes from Wolbachia endosymbiont (group A) of Limnophora tigrina, assembly GCF_964263225.1. NCBI lineage: Bacteria > Pseudomonadati > Pseudomonadota > Alphaproteobacteria > Rickettsiales > Anaplasmataceae > Wolbachia > Wolbachia endosymbiont (group A) of Limnophora tigrina. The sequence goes on along the minus strand of NZ_OZ181654.1, from coordinate 949,353 downwards.
TTGACGAATGAGAAGAATAAAAAAACATCTCTTGTTAAAGATTTTGCCAAAAATAAGAGTAGAAGAGATTTTATCACATTAACTACGTGTGCCATGGCAGGTATAGGAGCTGCAAGCGGTCTTTGGCCATTGGTTAAGTCTATGAATCCTTCTGCTGAGGTTTTAGCGATGTCTACGGTTGAGGTTAATCTATCTGATATTCAAGAAGGACAAGGAAAAAAGGTAAAATGGCAAGGTAAGCCAGTATTTATCCGCAAGCGCACAAAACAAGAGATTGAGGCTGCAAGAGCCATAAATGCAGAAAATTTGAGAGATCCTGAATCAGATGAAAAAAGAGTATACAAAGGAAAAGATGAATGGTTAATTATGATTGGAATATGCACCCATCTTGGATGTGTACCAGTTGATCACGCTACAAAAGACGGCAACGGTTGGTTCTGCCCTTGTCACGGTTCATATTATGACACATCAGGCCGAGTAATTGGCGGTCCTGCACCAAAGAACATGGCTATACCTGACTACTTTTTTCCAAGTGAAAATATTGTAGTAATTGGCAAGAAGGCTTAACGGATTTTCATAATTAAAGTAATAAAAGTATATTGCATTTCAAGAAGCACACTGACTTCATAGGCAAAGCTCTTGAAGTCTATCAAGCTAATTTTATACTATGCACATATTCGGGTGATAATTAAGAAACTTGCCTGCCAAATTTTCAGAGTTGACAGCTAAATTTAAAACTTGTTCCTTTGCGTCAGAAAAATTCTGACTAACTTGCTTAAAGTTATTTTCTAACTCTTCGAGGATGGAGCTGAAATTAAAAAAACTTTTCTGCATTTTATCAAGATTTTGAGTTATATAGCTTAATATAGCTCTTTTCATAATAGTCCGAAAAGCTTATAGAAAAGCGGAATCAACAGCATGACGAAAAGATGTGAATAGAGGGATGTTTTTCCTAGCTCTGTTTTTTATAGCAAACCAATGATGCTCAATTTTGTTAAAATCTCACTTTTACCCACAAATAAAAAAGTGAGTAAAATGGATACCAAATAAATTTGGGATTAAAATGAGTGAAGTAAGTACAAATGTGCAATATACTGATGGCTTAGGGGATAAATGGCTGGAAAGAGAGTTAAAACACGTTAATTTAGGAGATACAAGACTTAATAAGAGACTTATTAAAACAGGCTATTGTATAGAGGGTAAGGCGTCTGGATCAATTAATCAAAGCTGTAGTGGATGGAAAGAAGCTAAGGGTGCATACAGATTATTTAGCAATGAAAAGCTTAAGGATAAGGAAATTTATTCTTCCCATTACAAAGAAACTATGGAGAGAATGAAAGGAAATCAGTTTGTTTTTTCAGTTCAAGATACAAGTTATTTGGATTTTGACTCTCATATAAAAACTAAGAGGCTAGGTAGTATTTCTAAAGCTTATACGAAGCATAAAATGGGTTTACTGTTGCACAGTGCCTTAATAGTCAGCAAAGACGGATTGCCTTTAGGTCTATCTTCTCAACAATGTTGGGCACGTTCTATTAGGGAAAAAGAAACGTCACAAGAAAAAGCAAACAGGAAATACCGTACCTCCATAGAAGAAAAAGAAAGTTATAAGTGGATAACAGCTCTCAAAGAAAGCATAAACAACCTTCCTGCAAATGTACAACTTGTTACCCTTGGTGATAGAGAGGCAGATATCTTCAAATTTTTATGGATCACTGAGACATTAGGTAGTTTTTATGTAATCCGTAATCGAACTAATAGAAGATTTATCTGTACTGAAATTGGAAAAACAGATTTGCAAACACGCATCACTCAACTGCCAGTAAAGAAGAAAATTTCTCTAGAAGTTAATAAAGGTGGAAACCAAAGATCAAGGAAAGCTAATATTGAAGTTAAGTATATGAAAGGCTATATACCTATCAGATCTTCTTCAATTTATGGATCAAAAGACACAGTGCATAAAATAAGTGATAAAATCCCTGTATATGTGGTAAGTGCAAAAGAAACAAATCCTCCTGAAGGATTGGAAGCTATTGATTGGACTTTGCTGACTAATGTACCAGTTAATAGCACTTTAGATGCTATAGAAAGGATAAATTGGTATAAGCTAAGATGGAAAATTGAGGAGTATTTCAGGGTTTTAAAATCAGGATGTAAAATAGAAAGCTCTCGTTTAACTACAAAGGAAAGGCTACAGAAATTAATTGCTATAAAGAGCATTATTGCATTTAAAATTTTATATTTAACAAAAGTCGCTTTATCAAATCCCATGGAAACCTGTACTAAAATTTTAAGCAACGAAGAGTGGAAGGCCCTTTTCATACGTGAGCATAAAGTAGCTACATTGCCAGAAGAACCTCCAAACATAAAACAAGCTATTATTTGGTTAGGAAAATTAGGTGGATTTATGAATAGAAAAAGTGATAATTTACCAGGGGCTATGACTCTATGGCGGGGCTATGAAAATCTTAAGGAGAGCATAGTTATGCTTCACATCATGACCTCTCAAAATTGTGGGTAAAAGTGAGGGTTAAAATCGGGAGAATAAGGCGGTAGATATAAAATTTCTGCGCCAACTCCTTTAGCAAATCTTATTAGACTTATGAAAAGTAGCATTATCAAGGATAACAGTTTGTCCAGGTTTCAAAATCGGTGTCAGAAACTGCTCAAACCATTTATTAAAGATATCCATATTGCAGTGGCCTTCAAAGGTTAACGGAGCAATTATTTTTCTTCCACTTAAGGCTGCAACCATGCTAATTCGTTGAGTTTTCTTCCCAGATTTTAGGGCATAAAACCGCTGTCCTTTCTGGCAATACCCATAGGTTCAGTGTCCAGACTCATCTATATACACTAATTCTTTAGGTTCTTTTGTTGCTATAACCTTTGAAAATTGAGCTCGCTTTTCTTCATTTCTTTCTTTATATCCGTAGGTCTTTTTTTTCTTGTGAATCCTATATTTTTAAGTGCTCGATGAATTGTTTGTCTACTAATATTGCCCCAGCATCTCTGACTGAGTTTTGCCACCTTGCTCATTTGCAAATTCGGCAAATGCATTCCAGTCGGTAATTTTATGCCACGCTTCCAAGCTTTTTTGATTGAAAATCTCCCGTTTTCTCACGTCTTTTCTTCCACTCATATAAAGTTGTTTTTCCGATCTTAAATCTCTTGGCAACAGTTTCTCCACTCTCTCCTTCATCCAATGCTTCCATTACCTTTTTTCTTAAGTCATAACTATATGCTACTGGCATCCTTACCTTCCACTACTATCAATCCATATCTTACTCTTTTTGGACTATTATGAGAAGGGCTATACTGACAAAATTCATTTTTGTTGCAAATACCCTTTTATAAACCCGACTGTTTGTCTTAAACCAATTCTAAAGAAACTGACGATTATATGCACTAAAATCACAACTTTATCACTATAAATATAGTTGCCGCCCTGCATTTTTGGACAATTCTCGTACCAATTTTCTATGGCGTCATTGATATAACAAAAAATGCTTCCTCTTTCTTGGAGAAATTTGTTATATTCATGGCAGTTACTGACTCTCATTTTTTGTGGCATATTTTTTCTTCAACAGTTAAATGGCTATTTATAATGAATTTTGTCAGTAACTGCCAGTTCTTTTCACTTGAGCGATGCAACAAAGCCATCCCAGTGTCACGCACTGGGATGACAAGAGGAGAACTACTGGGATGACAAGGGGAGAGCTACTAAATGACATCTTCAATTTCTGTGTGTCAAGCACTGAAGAGGTCTCTCCTATTTTCTCTTGATGAATAAATCTAAGTAGAGTATAGTAAAAATGCATTTATGTAGCGGTTAATGAGCAATTTAGTTTTAGTCTATATAACTTTCTCAAACTTGAAAGAGGCTAAGGCTATTTCTGAAGAATTGTTAAACAAGAAGTTAATTGTGTGTGTAAATATATTTCCTGAAGTAAATTCTCTGTATTTATGGGAAGGTAAAATTAATAGTAATTGTGAAGTGGTGACAATTATGAAGAGTAGGAATGATCAGGCTGATAAGATTGTAGAAAAAATCGAGGCAATGCATTCTTATGATCAACCAGCCGTTGTGATAATACCCATAGGAAAAGCGAATAAATCTTTTACTAATTGGGTTAATAATGTTATTGATATAAACAATATTGGGGTGTAGCCAAGTGGTAAGGCAGCGGTTTTTGATACCGTCACGCGAAGGTTCGAATCCTTCCACCCCAGCTTTATTAAAGTGTGCGTGAAATGATATCACTTTTTTATAAATTAAGGTTATTTAATTATATACTGGGCAGCTTGAAAGATATAGTTGTCAAGCTATTTCTTTTCACTCTGTATCTTTATACATCGAGCATTATGCTTATGTTTCTCACCAATGGTTTTTGGTATACTGTAGAGTTTAGCTCTTTCAAAAATGCATTTTACCATTTGTATCAATATTTAAAATGGTATTATGAAAATAGAGATGATTTGGGTTATGGAGTTTCTATTAGAATATTAGTAGCGTTTCTTACTCCGCATTTTCTCTACAAATTATTTTCTGGCACAGGCTGGAAGTCTTTTTTCAAGGAGAAGATAGTTCAGATACTCAGAACAAGAAGAAAAATGAGTAATAAACCAAATGGCAGTAGTTATGGTTATAGTAATAAGAACAGTTACGGTAACAATAATCTTCAAGAGGCAGAACGGAAAGTGAATATGATAAAGCAGCTATTAATCCAAGATATAGATGAAGCTATAGAAAAAAGATTAAATGATATTTTTCTTGGTGAGAGGGGTAAACCTCATTAAAAGGGCTTTATCTTTTTTAGAATTGGCTGTATTTTGTTTTTTACGTATAACGGATCGCAATCAGCCAGTATACATGTTTCAACAAAATCTTGACTGAAGTCTGATAGCCAGGAAATTGCTTTACGTTTCTCTACCAAGCTTTCTGTTTTTTTACAGTTACTTGCTGCATCAATCATTGCCTGTGATATCACTGATTGCCACAGTATGCAGTACCTTTGTATATCATCTAAAGTGCTATTTGCTTCGTGATGGTGAAAAAATTCTTTGAAATTGAAGTTATTTGACATTATGTACCTCTTTAAGTTGAAAATTAGAATTTGAAGTAGTGCGAAAGTTGTCTGCTGCAATGAGTAGCCTTTATGACAGTCAGACCGGGTTTTATGTGAGCTATAAATGTTTAAGAAATTATATCTATTCAGATCTATGTGAAACCAGTGCTTCTTTTCTTGTTATCCGAGCTGGGATCCAGGTTGACAAAAGCGCTTTACAACGTTTTGTGTACAAAACACCAGTGTTGCATGACACTATTTGTTCTTATACCCTTTTTGTCTATCTTATTTTGTCACTCTGCTGAACAGATAATTTTCGCCAATAAGCTTTTTACTGAGTTTTTGTTATTGAGCTTGCACAGATCAAAGACAAGTTTTGAGTCAAAAATACCCTTAATATTATAATAAGGGGCTGGTAAAATGTGTCTAGTAAGTTTTCTTCTCTATGCAACTGCACCTCAAGCTAATAATGGACCATCAGGCGTATTACCAATTACATTGATCTGGTTTAATATTTTATTAGTGGGGTAAAAATAATTTTTTATAAACTCCTTATATATAGCTGTTAATTTATGTATATCGTCTATTGATACGCATTCATTTACCTGATGTGCGGTTTTGTTGATCATACCAAATTCAATTACTGGACAAATATCCTTAATAAACGCAGCATCAGATGTGCCACCACTTGTGCTCAGCACAGCATCAATACCGGTAATTTTATTTATCGCATCAAGCATAATATCAGTATTTCTGTCAGGATTAGAGAGAAAAACGTCCCTGCTGTTCTGCATAGAAAGTTTATAATCGTTAGTCACATTGGTGCATATTGCATCAATCATCTTATATAAAACGTCTGGTGTTTGTGTATTGTTATATCGAACATTAAAACCTGCTGCTATTGAACTAGGTATTAGATTATTAGTATTATTTCCAACGTCGATAGTAGTAATTTCGCAATGTGAAGGCTGAAAGTATTTATTACCAGTATCAAAAGTGGTATCTTTTATCTTACTTAGTATCGATACCATTTTATATATTGGATTATCTGCTAGATCTGGGTAGGCAACGTGCCCTTGTTTACCATGGCAAATCAATTTAAATGTTGCAGAACCTCTTCTACCTATTTTTATGGTATCACCTAATTTCTCACTACTCGTTGGTTCTCCAACTATACAAAAATCTATCTTTTTTTGCTTACTTTTCATCCATTCCAAAACTTCCTTTGTTCCATGTTCTTCCGCGCTTTCTTCAGCACTGGTAATCAATGCACTGATTGAACCACTGAATCGAAACTTACCTGCAACTGAATCTACCATAGCAGCAATAAATGCGGCTATTCCACTTTTCATATCAGCTGCTCCTCTTCCATATAGCATTCCATCTCTAATTTCTGGCTTAAATGGATCAGATATCCAATCTTTTAACTCACCTGGTGGTACAACATCAACATGTCCAGCAAAACACAAGTTTGGTACTCCATTTATATATTTCGCATAAAGATTTTTAACTTTATCACCAAACTCTAAAATCTCACATTCAAAACCACTTTTCTTGAGAATGGCTGCTATATGCTCTATTGCCCCATCGTCTTTTGGTGTTATACTTTTAAAAGAAATTAATTTCTTAGTTAGTTCTACAGGGTCAATCTTCATATCAATCTTGAAATACTAACATTACCGTATTGTAAACATTCTATGCGATATTTAAAACAAATATTACAGCACACAGAACAAGTTCTTATTAGGGAAGTAACAGTACTTGCTGATAATATCTATGAAATATGTAGACAATATGGAAATGACATTTTTCTGATTGCAGATGAAAATACAGCAAAACTTTTAAACAAAAACATACTTAATAAAGTTTCTCATTTAATTATTCCAGCCACACCTGTCATTCCAGCGCGTGACTATGATCGATCGCAGTGTCACGCTACTTGGATGACACCAAATAGACTGAACAGAGCTGCTTCTCTCCAAGCTGTAAACCTAGTTAGAAATAAAGCAAAAGATAGTGACTTAATGGTTGCATTTGGCAGTGGCACTGTTAATGATATCTGTAAGTACGCAAGCTATTTAGAAGGCAAAGACTACATATCCTTTCCAACAGCTGCTTCCATGAATGGATATAGCTCTGCAAACGCTTCAATATTAGTTGATGGATATAAAAAATCGTTCGGAGCACATCTTCCAAAGGCAATATACATTGATACCGATATAATTGCCAACGCACCACCACGCCTCACATTAAGTGGATTTGCAGATTTCATCTGCCGTTCAACAGTACAAGCCGATTGGCTATTATCTCATCTATTACTTGGCACAGAATATAATGAACTCCCCTTTAAACTTGTTCGCAATCTGGAGGAAATTTTGCTCAGAGAACACTTGGCACTTGCTAAAAAAGATAAAAGAGTAGTTTTATTACTTATGGAAGCCTTATTGATTTCAGGACTCGGAATGGTGATGTCAAAAGGCAGTTACTCTGCAAGTCAAGGAGAACATATGATAGCTCATGCAATTGAGATGGTAACACAGGATTATTCCTCCTCGTTACATGGGGAAAAAATTGCTGTGACAACGATTACCATGGCTAACTTGCAAGAGGAGATATTGTCAATACGAAACCCGATTACCAAACCGATCACTTTAGATGTAAAACATATAACTCAGTGCTTTGGTAATACCGAATTTATAAAAATTCTAAAGCAGAAGCAAATGATGCAGCAAAAAATTCAAGAGATTATTTGCAAAGAATGGAGTAATATTTCTAGTTTAATTAAGCAAAATTTACTATCTGCAAAACACCTGCAGAAAGTATTTGAAGATCTATCAATTCCGTACTTACCGGAGCATCTTAATTGGAACAAAGAGCAATATTGCAAGGTAGTCAATCTTACATTTGCAACAAGAGATAGATTCACCTTTCTTGACCTGGCTGGTTGTATAGAAAAAAGTTAGATTTTGTGTATTCGTTCAGTAGGGTAGCAAAATAAGATAGACAAAAACACAGTAACAAATGGTGTCATGCAAGTAGCTATCCAGCCTTTCTTAACAACAAAAACTTAGCATGACTTTTGTGCTCAAAAAACTTCTGGATTCCAGCATCAAGTGCTGGAATGACATGGTAAAATATTATTCAAGTAGCCTCTGTCCCAGTACCTATTCGGTGTCATTCAAGTCAACTCTTTTCTTGTTATCCCAGTGCCTAGACACTGGGATCCAGAAAACTTCACTTTAAATGAGTGCATTAGATTGTCTTTATATAGATGCCAGTGTCAGCTACTCGGATGAAATTCATTTAGTTGTCTTTTCTCATCTACCTTACCACTTTCTTGAACGGATACCATTAGCCATTCCCCTGAATAGATACAACAAATGTTGTATCTTTATCACTTCACATACATTATTCCATGTACTATATGAACAACTGAAAAAAAACTTCAGTTAATTGACAATGAATCACGTTATTTTGTCAAGTGCGCTGCTATCGCCAAACCATAGCTTAGCTTGAGTGGCTGAGGAGGGATTTGAACCCCCGACCAAGAGATTATGATCCTCCTGCTCTACCACTGAGCTACTCAGCCTAATTAAAAACCTTGCTATATATGTAATCTATATGTTTCATATAATACTTCAAATCAAACAAAGACTCAAGTTTTTCAGAGTCAATAATTCCATGCAAGGATTTATCTTGTTTCAATTCGAACAGAAAATCACTGTTATCTTGCTTTACTTTCATTGCATTATTCTGAACAATTTTATATGCCTCTTCCCTCGCCAAACCACTATTTACCAACTCGAGTAATACTCGTTGTGAAAAAACCAAGCCTTTTGAAGAATTTAAGTTCTTTTCAATGTTTTCCTTATTGATCACCAATTTATCTATCAAATCTGTTAATCGTACTAAAGCAAAATCCATTGCTATACAAGCATCAGGAGCAATGCATCTTTCCACAGACGAGTGCGATATATCTCGTTCGTGCCATAATGCAACATTTTCTAATGCAGGAAAAACATAGCTGCGTATTAAGCGTGAGAGCCCAGTCAAATTCTCACTTAAAATAGGATTACACTTATGCGGCATAGCAGAACTTCCCTTCTGACCAGTGGAAAAATACTCAGAAATTTCTCCAACTTCAGTTCTTTGCAAGTGACGTATTTCAACGGCAATATTCTCTATTGAACTTGCAATCACTCCTAAAACTGAAAAGAATATTGCGTGTCTATCACGAGGAATGACTTGAGACGATATGGTTTCAGGTATAAGTCCCATTTCTTTCGCTACATACTCTTCAACAAACGGATCAACATTTGAAAAATTACCTACTGCACCTGATATTTTACAAATCGAGATCTCTGTTTTCGCGCTAATTAATCTCTGATAATTGCGTTTAAATTCAGCATAAAATCTAGCAAATTTTAATCCAAGAGTTGTTGATTCTGCATGCATTCCATGACTGCGCCCAACACAAACAATATTTTTATAGTCCTCAGCCTTTTTTTTCAGTGCTGCAAGTATATTTTTTAAATTTTCGAGCAAAATATCACATGATTCCTTTAACTGAACCGCAAGGCATGTATCTAAAACGTCAGAACTTGTCATTCCATAATGAAGATAACGAACATCAACTCCCGCTTCTTCAGCAACATATGTTAAAAAAGCTATAACATCATGTTTTACAATGGATTCAATTTCGTTAATACGTTCAATATCAAATTCAATAACATCAGAGAGCTTCTGAGCAACACTATTTGGAATCACTCTTAACTCTGCTTGAGCTTCACACGCTAATTTTTCTATTTTGAGCCATATATTAAACTTATTTTTTTCTTCCCAAATGGAAGACATTTCTTTGCGGCTATAGCGTGGGATCATTTTTGATTTATTCCAATAATGGTGTCATTCCAGTGCATGACACTGGAATCCAGATATAAAAGTATTTGCAAATTATTCAATGGACAACGGATTCTAGAAGCATAAAATAATGTCCATGATGAAATAAACTGGATCCCAGTGTCACGCACTGGGATGACATGAGGGGAGCGCTGGGATGATACCAGCTTAGCAATGGAAGACATTTCTTTACGACTATAACAAGGGATCATCTTTGATCAGCTATCATCACCATCAGTAGCTTCTTTACTCGCATCTTGCTCTGCCTCTTGTTGCTCAGATTTCTGATTTTGCAACTTTACTTGCCTCAATTCATGTGCATCTTTTTCAGATCTTACAACGTATATAGTAATTGGAACTATCACTTTACTATGTAATTCTATATTTACTTGATACTCGCCCAAATTTTTGATACTTATTCCACCAAAAGATAAACTATGATGACTTATATCATATCCTTCTTGTAATAAAGTTTTTGCAATTTCACGTGTGGTTACAGAGCCAAAAATCTTTCCATCCTCTGAAGCTTGCTTTATTAATATAATAAATTTATCATGCAGTGATGATGCAAGCACTTTTGCTGCATTTAATTTTTTGATATTTTCTTCTTCCAATAATAAACGCTGTTCCTCTAACTTTATTAAATTTTCCTTAGTGGCTTTCATCGCCTTTTTTTGTGGAAAAAGAAAATTACGTGCATAACCTGGCTTAACTTTGACAACTTCACCAAGCTTACCTAAAGTTGTTATATTTTCCTTTAAAATTATTAACATAAATTACCTAACTTTTTTAGTACAGTAAGGAGCAAGAGCTAAAAAGCGTGCTCTTATAATTGCTAAGCGCAACTTTCTTTGTTTTCTTGCGCACACACCTGTTAACCTTCTAGGTAATATTCTACCATAGTCAGAGGTGAATTTGGACAATAAATCTATATTCTTATAGTCTATGTCCTCATCTTTAGATGCAGTAAGAGGACAGACCTTAGGACGCCTAAAGCCAGTTCTGTTATTTACAGACACGTAAGAATTATTAAAACTATTTCGTCTTTTCATCATTATGCACTTTTCTCCTCAATTTGTTTATCCAGCATGTAAGATTTACCTTTAAAAAACTCATTAACCCGTACAGACAAGTGGCGAATAATATTCTCATTCAGTTTTACTCTACGCTCAAATTCATCCATAATGCTTGAAGTAAAACTTATACACATCATACAGTAATGACCACTTTTCATCTTATTTATTGGGTATGCAAAATCCAATAGACCCCAATATTCATATTTTATCAATCCTGAAGCTTCAATATTTTTCAAAAGCACTTCCAGCGTTTTACTCAATTGATTTGAGTCTACTATTTTAAAACTTTTTAAAACCTCTTGAAGGGGCTTTATTAGATGTTGTGAAATATTTTCCTTAAAAGCATTTACTACATTATAGATAAATGCACTTTTAGTGTTAGCTCCTGGAAGGTCCATAAAATTTTGTTTTATTCCCGTATCACTTAGTTCATTTTTCAATTCTTTATCGATTCTTGACTTTATTTCTTTTAAATTTGAAAAATCTTCTTCCAATTCAACCCATAAAATTTTTGTCAGAGTTTCAAAAAAATCAGAGTAAACAATCAGACTTTTTTTAATGCTTTCAGTACTTGCCTCTAGCTCTTGTTTTGTAACTGTGCTATGTTCTCTTTCTATGAGACCTTTAACCTCCTGAGAAATAACATCTGCTTTAATATTTTTCAACAAAATAGCCAATTCTTGGACCATTTCTTCTACTTCTTGCTGCAATAAGTTCGGTTGTGCTATAAAAGTAAATTCATAGAGATTCACTATATCTTCCTTTAATATCAATTAAACACTTTATTATATAAAACTTTTTTATATAAGCAAGTTATTTGTATTAATTTCTACGCCTTCAATCCAACTTAAGTGAGATATTTCATAAATAGCTTGGGGGGTGATTGAATATGTACCTGGCAACAAGATGCTGACTTTATGTTTTTTGAGAAGAAACTTTAGCATTATTTTGGTTTTGCCTCCATTTTTTAACACTGAATTCAACTCCTCAGCAACTTTTTGCGAGTCTGCACATACAGCAGTTAAAACTAATCCTTTCATTAGAGAAGTAACCTTTTCTGTAAATTCAGATATGTCCTTTCCTGATAGTCTCGTTGTGTTTTCTGAAATTTCAAGATCAATTATCACAAATGCTCCAGGTGAAAATAGATTCCTTTTTTCTTCTATTATTTCATTATTGTAGAATGCTATTTCAGAAACATTGTGGGGATCAGAAAGTGTTAGGATAACAAATCTTCCACGTTCTGAGGTTCTCATACGCACATTTAATATTACACCAGCAGTTTTTATCGTCTTACTCTCTCCGATAAACCCAATATTTAATTTTTTCAAAAGAGTTTTAAATTTTTTAAGCGGGTGATTAGTTAAATAAAACCCTAGTGAAAACAACTCATGCTCTAATTTTTCCTCTTCATTAAAATCTTCCACATCCTCGAGTTTTGGCTTGAGGACATCAAGATTGCCAAATAAAACAGCTTGATTTGACTGCCTATTTTTATTTGCAAAGTAAATCAATGTGTCTATTGACTCGTATAACTGCTTTCTATTTTGGTGCACACTATCGAAAGCTCCAGATTTAATTAAGCTTTCTAGCGCCCTCTTATTTATCATATGACCAGAATTTTGAATAAATTCCCATATGTCCTTATAAGGTGCATTTACTATTCCTTCTGCTATAGCAAAACCAACATTACGCAAAGCAGCAATTCCGTAGCGTATGTGCTCACCCTCTATTGAAAATTCAGCCTTAGATTTGCTGATATCAGGCGAAAGAACAGCAACTCCACTGAATTTTGCAGCATGATAAAACAAATTCAGTTTGTCTCTATCATCAATATTGAGATTCATCAAGGCCGTAAAAAATTCTAGCGGGTAGTTAGCCTTAAGGTAAGCTGTTTGGTAAGATATAATCGCATATGCTGCAGCGTGGGATTTATTAAATCCATAACCAGCAAATTTTGCAACAAGATCAAAAATATAACTTGCCCTGTCGTAATCAACACCGTTTTTTGTTGCTCCTTGAACAAAAAGTTCACGTTGTTTATCCATCTCTGCCTTAATTTTCTTACCCATGGCACGTCTGAGTAAATCTGCTTCTGCGAGGCTATATCCAGAGAGAATACGCGCTATTTCCATTACCTGTTCTTGGTAGATTATTACTCCGAATGTTTCTTTTAACACCTTCTCAAGCAATGGATGAATGTAATCTGGCTTTTCAAGTCCATGCTTTCTTGCAACATAAGTTGGAATGTTATCCATAGGCCCTGGGCGATAAAGAGAAATTAAAGCGATGATATCTTCAATGCAGTCTGGCTTTAGTTTGATTAAAGCTTCTCTCATTCCCGAACTTTCAAGCTGAAACACTCCGATTGAATCACCTCTTGAGAGCATTTCATAGGTTCTTTGATCAATCAAAGAAACCGAGGAAATATCAAATTTTTTTTCATCACGATTAATTAAACGACATACATGATCTATTAGTGTTAGCGTACCAAGTCCAAGAAAATCAAATTTTATTAACCCAGCTTTCTCTACATATTTCATGCTGTATTGAGTGATTGGCAGAGCCGAATTTGGATCATAATAGACGGGAACAAAATTTTCTAATTTTTGATCGCATATTACAATTCCAGCAGCATGAGTTGAAACGTGACGATATATTCCTTCGAGCTTTAGTGATATATCAAGAAGCTTTGCAATTACCTCATCACTATCTCGTTCTTTCTGTAGGTTTTGATCAAGCTCTATCGCTTGCGATAAAGTTACAGGATTTACTGGATTAAATGGAACCATTTTAGATATTTTATCCACTTGAGAGTAAGGCATTTGCAATACTCTACCAACATCACGCAATACTGCCCTTGCTTGCAATTTTCCAAAAGTGATTATTTGAGCAACATAACCGTACTTTTTCTGAACATAATCAATAACCAGGTCCCTTTTCTCTTGGCAGAAATCGATATCAAAGTCAGGCATCGATACACGATCAGGATTTAAAAATCTTTCAAAGATCAGACCAAACTTTATTGGATCAAGATCTGTAATTTGTAAGCTCCAAGCAACAATCGATCCAGCACCAGAACCTCTTCCCGGTCCAACTGGAATGCCATTTGCTTTGCTCCAACGAATGAAATCAGAAACTATCAAAAAGTAGCCAGCGTAGTTCATCGAAGTTATTACGCTTAGTTCGTAATTCAGCCGATCGTAGTATTGTTTAAGGTCTATGTCCGTTTCATTTGCAATGCGGAATTCTAATCCTGCAACTGCCTGCTCCCTCAGTTCTTCATTCTCAGTTTTATTTTCTCGACAAGGAAATTTAGGCAAGATAGGCTGCCTGCTTCTTGGCATGTAAGAGCACCGCTTAGCTATCACTAAAGTGTTATGAATTGCTTCGGGAATGTCGCTGAACAGTTCCTCCATTTCTGCCACAGATTTGAAGTAATGCTCGGTAGTTAACTTCTTTCTGTTATTCTCGAGAGCATAACTGCCCTCCGATATGCACGTTAATATGTCATAAGCCTCATAGTCAGACTTATTTGGAAAAAACACATCATTCGTTGCAACTAGTGGTATATTGCGCTGATAAGCAAAATCTATTAAAGCTTCTTCAAGCTCTAGCTCTTTATTCAGCCCATGACGCTGCAATTCAACATATAAATGACCATCGAATGCTGAGAGCAGTCTTTTTATCGTTTCTTTATCTTGCTTCAATAACAGTTGAGCCAATATGCCGTCATATCCACCAGTTAAGGCGATTAGGCCTGAACTTAAATTTAATAGCTCATCAAAATCAACGTAAGGAATATCGCTGTTATTCTTGCACTTTTTAAAAGACTCACTCACCAAGGTGACTAAATTAGTGTACCCTTGTTCATTTTTTGCAAGTAGGAGTATTGATAAATTTTGTTCTAAGTGTCGAACGATAATATTGCATCCTATTATTAGCTGTATTCCCTTATTTGCCGCATATTCTGCAAACTCAAGTGAGCCAAATAAGTTGCCTGAATCAGTAACTGCAACTGCCGGCATTTTGTTCTGCAAACAAAGACCAATCAGCTCCTCAATTTTAACCGAACTCTCAAGCAGAGAATAAACGCTATGAACACGCAAGTGTATGAACATAAAAAACTTTAGATTAGCAATAAAAGGATAACATTAATTTGCTCGTAGGGATATGAAAAGGTCTAACACTGAAATAACACCAAAGAGGCTACTTGAATCTAATTTACTATTCACAATCCCAGTTATTAGCTTGTTTTAATTGACTTTTTATCATAATTATGTAATAATTAAATAACTCTTTTAATATTGAAGGTAAAATCATGACAGGAGAATATGAATCACTGGAAAAAGTACTGAGGACGATTGAGGCTGAGAAAGATTTAAATCTCAATAATATAATTAAGAAAATACAAGAAGAACTAAAGAAACAGGATCAAGGTCTATATCAAGAGTGGAAGAAAGATGAATTTGATGTAAATCATGAATTTGATATTCTCCTATGCGAAAAGCAGAAGTTATTAATTATAGCTGCTCAGAATGGTTACACAAATACAGTAGGGGTTTTACTCGGAGCAGGAGCAGATGTTAATGCGAAAGATGGGTTGAATCGCACTGCTTTGCACTATGCTGCTTTGTGTGGTCGCAAAGAGATAGTAGAGTTTTTAATCTCAAAAGAAGCAGATGTTAATGCGAAAGATCGTTTTGAGCGCACTGCTTTGCACCATGCTGCTTTGTATGGTCGCAAAGAGATAGTAGAGTTTTTAACCTCAAAAGGAGCAGATGTTAATGCGAAAGATGGGTTGAATCGCACTGCTTTGCACTATGCTGCTTTTAATGATCACACAAAGATAAAAGAGGCTTTATTCGGAAGAGGAGCAGATTTTGATGTAGACGAACCTCTTTTTTTACATAATGATGCTAAGAATGGTCGCGTAGGTATAGTAGGGATTTTATTACAAGAAGGAACAAATGTTAATGCAGTAGATTTATATGGAAAGACTCCTTTAGATTATGCTAAGAATCAAGACTTAGTAAAAGCTCTATTAGACGCAGGAGGACGTTCTTTTGTGGAAGAACATAATAATAAGGCAATGATTGTGAAAGCACGTAATAAGGCAATGATTGCTAGTGGAGTAACTACATTATTAGGCACTGCCATAGCAGTGGCACTTTTTACAACTGGAACAATTACAGCTCGGTTGATACCTATAGTTATAGCAGTGGTTGCAGTTACAGCAGCAGCACTGGTAGTTGGTTGTGCTACATATGAATTGTTAAAGCCTAGTACTAAAGTTGATGGAGCAGAGAAATCATCTGCCGCCTTAATAAATGGACAGCAGGGAGTTACTAGCATTCCTTCATAGTAGAGCGCGTGACGCAGGTTCCTGGATCCCAGTGTCTGGGCACTGGGATGACAATGAAGGGGCTGCTTGAATAACAACGAAGGGTTATTTGGATAATAGCCGTACTTGATCTGGATTCCAGTGTCTAGGCACTGGGATGACAAGGGGGGATACTAGGATGACAACGAAGGTGCTGGAATGAAAGGAGTGTGAGATAAAGCTACTTGTATAACTGTTGCACATCCATAAACTCCTTCTCGTTTTGAATGCTGATGATAGTGTGAGTGTTGAGAGGTAAAGGGTCATTTATATGTCCATGGCCTACTCCTTTCATTGTAAATACTGGAAAGTTGACACTTTTTGCAAACCTTTCTTTTACAATTTCAACAAGATTATCATTATAACAGTTAACAAAGTCACCGAATATTACTGCATCTACTCCATCAAAAATATGAGCTTGTTTTAGGTGATCTAAACTTCGCTCAATTGAATATGGATAAACTTTTATGTCTTCTAAAAATAGAATTTTGTTTTTTGCGTTTATTTGCCAGGCAGTTCCTATGCTATTTTCAACCAAAGTCATATTACCACCGATGATTTTAGACTCTAATCTGCCATTTTTTAGTCTAACTCCATTATTTATCATCTTTAAGTTGTCAAATCTGATAGAGTTGTGTTGGTTAAGAATTAATTCTTTTAATTTTTCAACAGAACTTTCAGCAACGGAGTTATTTACTATCATTTCTAACATGGTGCCGTGAAGAGTTTGCCAATCATATTTAACTTGCAGATAAATATGTAAAGCAGTGATATCACTATAGCCTATAAGAATTTTTTTGTTTTGAGCAATTCTTTCTTTTTTATCATTGGGTAACTTTTCTAGATAGGGAATTAGCCGAGAAGCCCCTTCTCCTCCTCTGATACACCAAATTATTTTGCTATCATCAGTGAGCGCATTAACCAAATCATTCGCTCTAAACTCATCAGAGTTAGAATAAAATGGGTTGTCATTACTGTATATTTTCTCCGAAATGTGAGGATTAAAACCCAAAGTTTTTACGTATTCTCTTATAGTAGGCAGATCTGATTCTTTTCCTTTCGAAGAAGGAGCAATAATATCAACTTGATTTGCAGGATTAGTGAGTAAAAGGCATAGAAAATAAAGAATAAAGGAATACATTAAAATATCTTATGAAACTCTTGCTTTAATATATCATCTAATTCGCAAAGAGAAACTTTTACTCCTAGTTTTTCCATTGATGTAACGCCGTAATCTTTTAGTCCACAAGGAATAATACTCTTATAGTGGGAAAGGTTTGGAGAGACATTAAGTGCTATGCCATGATAAGTTACCCATTTTCTCAAGCGAATGCCAAAAGCTGCTATTTTTTCTTCTACTCCGTTGTTGTTCACCCAAATGCCTATTCTATCTTCCTTAAATTCCCCAAGTATATTAAAGTGTTTTAAAACATTTATGATCCAATTACTTAGGTCTCTGATATATAGTTTTATGTCACATTTGTTTCTTTTTTTAAGATTTAGCATTAAGTATATAATACGCTGCCCTGGACCGTGATATGTATATTTACCGCCCCTGCCTGTTTTATAGACAGGAAACAATTTTTCAATAATGTCATCATCTGTTGCACCGATTCCTGCAGTATAAAGTGGAGGGTGCTGGAGCAGCCATACTAGCTCGTCAGATAAATTATTGTAAATTTGTTGAATTTTTGCTTCCATGAATTTTATAGCATGGTTATAATCAGTAAATTGGTTAGAGATTAGCCATTCTGTCATATTCAATTTCTTTAGGTCTATCAATGTCATTCCAGTCTGGAATCCAGAAATTTGATTGTAGATAGCACACTGAACTGGTAAGCATAGCTGTTTTACGCTAAAAGGAACGTATTTGACTAAATTGTATAAAAAGATGGATCCTAGTGTCAAGCTACTTGGATGACAAATATGGGCTACTTGAATGGCACTATCGCAAACGAACTAGTGTCAGCTACTCAGATGATATCATTCTTGTAACACCAATTGATATAATTCAACTATAATTTTAATCTTTTAACAAATTTAATTTTTCAGGAGGCACATATGAATTTTAACATTTTTCAAAGAAAGAAAAGCAGTGAATACTCTGCTTTGCAACTAATGATGGAACCAAGTTGGAGTAGGCGTGATTATGTAAGTTTTGCTGAGGAAGGTTACATAAAAAATGTTATTGCCTTTCGAGCAATTAATATGATCGCAAGTGCTGCATCTTCGGTACCTTTTACTCTCTGCCAGCTTACTGACCAGGGAAAATCGCAACTAAAAGCACATCCGTTACTGAAGTTACTTTATTCTCCTAATCCAATGACATCAAAATCAGAATTTATTGAGGGGATTGTAACTTATCGATTAGTTAATGGCAATTCTTATATATTGATGATTGAGCCGCAAAACAGTAAAAAACCACCAGTGGAGCTTTATCTTCTGCGCCCTGATAGAGTTGAAATTGTTCCGGGGAGAAGTAACGTTCCTTATGCCTATCGTTATACCGTAAATAACAACAGTTATGACTTTAAAGTTGATAAATTGACTGGGCGTTCAACAGTACTGCATCTTAAAACCTTTAACCCTTTGAATGATTGGTATGGACTTTCACCAATTGAGGCAGCTGCATATAGTATAGATCAGCATAATCAGGCTGGTGCTTGGAATCAGGCAATGCTGCAAAATGGAGCAAGACCAAGTGGTGCAATAGTTGTAAAATCAGAAAAGGATGGAAGTGGTGGAAACTTAAGTCAAGAGCAATATCAACGCTTAAAAGCACAGATAAACGATCATTATTCAGGTCCTGTTAACGCTGGAAGACCAATATTACTTGAAGGGGGCCTAGAGTGGAAGGAGATGAGCTTATCACCGAGAGATATGGATTTTATTGAGTCTAAACACAGCTCAGCTCGTGATATTGCACTGGCTTTTGGCGTTCCGCCGCAGTTGCTTGGCATACCAGGTGATAATACTTATAGCAATTTGATCGAAGCACGTCTTTCCCTTTGGGAACAGACGATTTTACCAACGCTAGAAAATATTATCTGTCACCTGAATTCTTGGCTAGTGCCCAAGTTTGGTAAAGATTTATGTTTGTCATATGATAAAGACGCGATAGAAATTCTAATGGAGAAAAGACAAAAGATGTGGAAATACGTGCAAAACGCAAGCTTCATGACGCTCAATGAAAAAAGAGAAGCTTTTGGCTTGCCACCGTTACCCGGTGGTGATAAGTTGAATTGATATTTATATAGTGTAGATATTTATACTAAGCTGTAATAAACTGGGGGTATTTTATGTATCAAGAACAAGGAAATTCAGTAAGTAATTCTCGATTTACTCTTCCTCATATAGAATTGTTATCGACATGCAAAGCGAATGTTAATGCAGCAGATCATAAGGGTGCTACTCCCTTACATTATGCTGCTTGCGGAAACCGCTTAGAGGAAATGAAATTATTGCTTAAAAACGGAGCGAGTGTTAATGCAGTAGATCATAATGACGCTACTCCCTTACATTATGCTGCTTGCGGAAACCGCTTAGAGGAAATGAAATTATTGCTTAAAAACGGAGCAAATGTTAATGCAGTGGACAATTCTGGTTTTACTCCTTTGCATTTGTCTGTTTGTGAAGGCTACACGGAGATAACACAGTTATTGCTTGGAGAGACAGAGAGTCCAAGCACAAGCTGCAGCGACGCAAGCATTGAGAATGTACAAACAATCAATCAGTCTTATCATTGGTGAGAGTAGAACATCTTTTACTAAGGTCTAACTTAAAGATAGATGGTCCCTTAAATCCTACATCTAAATGAGTTAACTATTTTTCTTGCTAACTAAGGTGTTGTAAATTTGGTCTACATCAAAACTCATCTTAGGGCACCAAATAGGGCCATCTAAGTGTGCCTCGATATAAAGAGGACTATTATGATTTGGTAGTATGAAAAAGAGTCTGAATATAGAAATTAAGGAGAAATTAGATAAGATTAAATTAGAAGAGATAGAACCTGATGCTTGATCGATACTAAACTGTGAACTAGTTGAACATACACCACTGTTAATACTTACTTTTCCATTAATATTTTCAAAAAGCGTACTGCCATTATATATATCAACGTAAGCAAGCTTGGAAATTTCAGGTTTATTCTTACTGCTTAACAACTTAGTGATGAATGAATTAAAATCCACATTTGTAAACTCTATTTTCTGTGCTTGAAAGTTTACATTTCCTGATAAGTTACTAGCCCAATCATCAAAGCTTGTCCCTTGAGTTTTGATTTCACCACTTAAGCTTATCTTGCCATTTATGTTATTAACTCCTATAACTTCCTTGGTGTCCAAATTTGCAATAGAAAATTTTGTGTGAATTGAGCCTGCTTTTAGATAACCCTGAAAAAACATTTGTCCATGTTCTAGTATGTAACTTATCTGTTTGATAGTGATAGTGTTGTTTCTTATCACTGTATCCAAGTTAAAATCTTTTAAGACGTTTTGCCCAATTTTAAATTCTGTAGTTTTGATTTCCACGTTTGCATCAAAATCTCCTTTCTCATCTAAAAAATTAAGCTGCTTTGTTGACCATTGAATTTGATTTATTTCATTTCTTGAGTTTCTTTTTACCTCTAATAGTTTTGGTAATTTAAAGATATTTCCATTAAATTTATTACCTGTAAGGTTTACGTCTAATAAAGGCTTAGTGTATTTTTGATCCACTAATATTTTTACACTACCGGTAATGTCGAAATCTTCTCCGAATAACTTTATTTTATCTGCAACTAGCTTGTTCTCTTGTATTTTTAATGAAAAATCCAAATCTTCAATTTTTGTGCCATTGAATATAGAATCTTTAACACTAGTTCTTATATTTACATCATATTTAAGATTTTTCAGCCATTGCACTTTGCTGAATAATGAATAATCATATTTATCTATATTAATGTTATGTATGCTAAATTTGCTATCGATCATATTGTGTTTTTTTGTGTGATTTACCTTAATTGATCCTTGCCAAGATTCTTTGTTATTTAGCAATCTGATATCTGAAAGAGATAATATTCTAGGTGCTAAATATAGTTTAGAACTTGCTGTAAATTGACTTTTCTCTCTTTCTTGCATCTTGATAGAAGGTAAAATATGTGAGATGAACGACTCACCCTTTATCAATATATCACCATTAAATTCAGACAAGTTGCCATTGTTTGAAACTCTTCCTGATAAGCGAGATATATTATTGGTTCCAGGAAATTGAAGAAGAGTATCAACGTTTATTTCGCCATTAGCAAATTTTAGCGTAGCATGAAATTTGTCCAATATCCTGTTTTGATATTGAATATTTGAAGCTTCCATATTAAAATCCAAGCTCAGGTTCTTTGGCACAACCTCTCTAAAAGATTCTAAAAGACCCTTCATATCTGTTGTTTTGTGTGAGCCGTTTTTTAGGTCGACTTTACTAAAACTAATATTGATATTAGTATGATCACTTTTTCTATCATTTTGTATTATACCAGTGCCTTGCATGCTTTTGGACTCAATTTTTAAATCAGTTGCCGTAAACTCGCTTTCATTGAGATTGATATTGGATGATATCTCAATATTTTCGCTGGGAATCACATAAGAAAGGAAGCTAAGATTAATGATTTTTGCTAAATTGCTCACAGAACCGGAACTGTTATTGATTGTCAGTATTAAATTACCCTGTTGATTTCTATTACCTTTAAATAGCAAATTTGCAAAATTTGAATCAACACTAATGTGTACATTATTTTTTGTGACATTAACCTTTCCAGAAAAATCGTAATTGTTGTCACCAATCTGTACTTCACCAAAAAACTGCTTATTTTTTTTTATAGCAACTTCCTTGATGTTAATAGTATCGGCGTTAAAACTTATTTGGCTGTCCTTTATTAATATATCAACTATATTATCATTGGCTTTCGTATTTATAATATTAAGTAAATTTTCTTTGTTGCTTTTCATGCCCAAAAATGAGATTGACTTTGGTTGCAATGAAAATGAAAACAACGATGGCCTTATTTCAATTTCTTTTGCACTAATTAAATCTGATAATTTTTGTTCCTTGTTTTTGTTATATTGTACATATACATTGTAAATAGTAAGTTTTGGAGTAATGAGCGAAACTTCAATTTTTCCTCCAACATGTACTTTAGCATCATACGTCTTCTCTAACTCTTTTACGATATATTCTCTGTAGCCACTCCAATCCTTAAAAGTTGCAGCAACGTGCATGAGAATTAATAGAAACAAGATTGATGATATGGCGTATAAAGAAAGTTTCATAATAGACCTCTCATTCCAGCATCCCTTCTCTTCTTGTCATCCCAGTCTGGGATCCAGGAAATTTGATTAGACATTAAGTTAATTAGCAAAAAAGTAGCTATTCTTATGTTAAAACACAGCATTTTTACATGAGAAGCTGGTCTGATGAGCACTGGGTTCCCAGTGGAAATTGCTCTCAAACCACAACACTCATACAGTTGTGTGTGTGACACTGTGATCCAGCGTGACTTAAATAAGGTTTTCCAGATTATATAATCAACAAAATTTCTGGATCCCAGTGTCAAGCACTGGGATGACAGGAATAGGTGCTGGGATGACAGGAATAGGTTATGGGATGAAAGGAGTGGATATTGGAATAGTAGCTGAAATGACATATAGCAATACAAAGGGTGTAATTTATACATATTTCAAATTATTCAAATTTCCTCTAAAAATTAGGTAAAGAGTGCTAGAATAAATAATAACACTCAAAGCTATTAAAGTTACTAAATAAACAATATGAGCTAGCCCTCTATCGAAAAACAACCCTGCTGATAAGTAATTAGAGAGATAAAGAACTATTGACATAACCAATGTTGCAGTGAGAATTTTTACAATATTTAGTAATAATGCTTGGCTAATCTTATACATCTTATTTATTGTTAAATAATTAATCAATAAAATAGAATTTATCCAAGTGGAAATGGAAGTAGCAATAGCAATTCCTATATGTTGGTATTTGTTCATTAATATGAGATTTAGTATTACATTAATTCCAAGGCACGTTAATGAGAACATAGTTGGTATTTTTAGCTTTCCCCTAGCAAAGAATGTGGGTAGCAATACTTTATTTATAATAAATGCGGGTAAAGAAAGAGAAAATGCTACTAATGTAGGAACAGTTTGCTGCACTGCATAATAATCAAATCGGCCGTAAGAAAAAAGCGTAAGTAAAATTATGTCAGGAATAATGATAAAAGCAGCAGTTATTGGCATAATTAATATTAACCCTATATTAAGGGCCTTGTTCTGTATTTTGACTATATTCTCAGTATCATTTATTCGTTTTGAAATCAGAGGAAGAAGTACTGTACCAATTGCAGTGCCAATTACTCCTTGCGGTAGTTGATTTAGTCTATCGGCATAATATATATAAGAAACTGCATTTGGTATAAAACTCGCCATGATTGTGTCAATCCATACACTTATTTGTATTACACAATTGTTGATAATTGCAGGTATCACACGTTTAAAAAATAATTTTACTTCGTTACTTAATTCTAAACTAAAAGAAAAGAAAGCCTTTAATTTGTATGCACTAAATATTATTAAAAGTAGCTGCAAAATCCCTCCAATCAGGACAGCTATAGAAAGGTTATGAGCCGGTGTTTCAATGTAAGGTAAAAACAAACTGATGATTAAACAGAGGTTCAAAATGATTGGTGAAATAGCTGTTGAAGCAAAATGCTGTTTTACTTGCAACATTCCACCAATAAGTGATGCGATTGACACGAAGATTATGTAGGGCATCATAATTTTCGACAAAGTTACAGTAAAGGTAAATTTATTTTGGTCAAATCCAGGAGTGAAGATTTTGATCATGTAAGGGAAGAAGGTTTGTGTGATAAGGCAAAAAATTACTAGAATAATAAACGTAATGGATATTACACTACTTGCGAAATTAAATGCCTTTTTATTATCATATGACTCTGCAGAGTATAATGGTATGAATGAGGTAGTAAATGCTCCCTCTGCAAAAAACGATCGAAATAAATTAGCAAAGCGAAACGAGGAAAAGAATATATCTGCAAGAGAAGTTGCACCAATAACTGTAGCAATCAATACATCTCTTATTAGCCCTAAAATTCTTGAAATAGCTGTAAAAAAACTAAATGTGAAAATACTTTTAAACATATCACGATTTCAATACGATTAACTATAATGCTAAAAGCATAAATGAAAATGTTTATTCGCTAAACTTAAAACTCTATGCAAAAGTAGGTAGCTTAAATAATTAATTGACTATTTATGCTTGTGTGTTAGAAATTTTATACCTTGGCGGGCGTAGCTCAGTTGGTAGAGCGTCAGTTTGTGGTACTGAATGTCGCCAGTTCAATCCTGGTCGCTCGCCCCACTAAAAATTTCCACTTTACATAAATATAAACATTAGATATTTTTGCACGTCCGTTAGCATTCCTTGTTGCTTTAGTATTTAGATGGCGGAGGGGAAGTTTGCGATTTAGAGTAAAAATGATGCCTATTAATTAGTGAGAGGGATTGTATGTATATTTGTTTGTTAGCTTATAGTATAGTGTCAGCACTAGGAGTATTAGCTTGGTGGTTAAGTTTTGACACTTCATCACCTTTAGCCATAGGTGGAATTGCTGGTTGTATAGCTCCAGCATTGATTGCGATTTTTCACGTAGGATGTTTGCTATATAAGTTTTGCAAAAGAGATCCTATTGAGGAGGATCATGGAAAAGTAGCAAATTTTTTGAGTTTGATGATATCTACAAGCGCTGCAATTGGAGTTACACTTGCTGGAAGCATAGCTGCTATTTTTCCTAATCCAAAAATAGGATTTACATTAATAAGTGGAATGATAGGGCTGATAGCACCGATTTTAGGGCTTTTTGCAACTGTAGCTATAGTGCATTGTGTAGATGAAACAGCAATTAAATCTGCAGTAAGTGCAATTTCGATTACAGATTCTACATATGTCAAAATATCTCAGGAAGAAGAAGTAGATGAATGTATTACCTTTCCGGAAGAAGAAGTTAATAAAAGTATCATCTTTCCCAAAGTTGAAAAAGTTTTTTCTGCGAGAGAGACGGCAGTTTGAGCTAAGTTAGTGTGCAATGTTGTAATCTGTAAAATTTGACATCAATCACTGATAGTTGGAATATTATAGAGTAGGAATTACTCAAGAAAATGCATAAGTACGATGTAGTGGTAGTAGGTGGCGGTCATGCCGGGTGTGAAGCAGCTACAGCTGCAGCTCGCCTTGGTGCAAACACACTACTTATAACTCACAAAATTTCAACTATAGGAGAGATGTCTTGTAATCCAGCAATTGGAGGAGTTGCAAAGGGTGTTGTAGTTAGAGAAGTAGACGCCCTTGATGGAATAATGGGGAGAGCTATCGACCGAGCAAGCATACACTCGGTCGTTTTAAATGGCAGCAGAGGCGCAGCGGTATGGGGCCCACGTGCACAGGCAGACCGAAAATTATACAAAAAAGCAATACAGGAAATTATTCTAAATTATAACAACTTGACAGTAAAAGAAGAGTCAGTTGACGATTTTCTTATCGAAAGTGATAGCAATGGAGAATCTTATATAAAAGCTGTAATAACAGACTCAGGTGAACGTATACTGACAAGCAGAGTTGTTTTGACTACAGGGACTTTTTTACGTGGTGTGATTCATATAGGAGAGCAAACAACTCCTTCTGGAAGAATGGGAGATAAACCTGCAATAGAGCTTGCAAATACGCTAAAGAAGTATGATTTTAAACTGGGCAGATTACGTACCGGAACTCCACCGAGGCTTGATCGTGGCACTATAAACTGGTCGGTATTACAAGAACAAGTGGGTGACAATCCACCTACACCATTTTCTTATCTTACAGAGAAAATTAACCAGCCTCAGGTTTCATGTTTTATTACTCATACTAATGAACATACACACAAAGTAATTCGAGAGAATCTTCACAGATCAGCTTCTTCATATTTAGATAACGTTATTGCACCAAGATACTGCCCATCAATTGAAACTAAAGTTAAAAAATTTGCAGAAAAAAATAATCACCAAATATTTCTAGAACCAGAAGGGATTGATGATAACACTATATATCCAAATGGAATTTCAAATTCATTGCCCATCGAAGTGCAGTATGAAATGATAAAGAGTATAAAAGGGCTTGAAAATGCAGAAATATTAAGACCTGGATATGCAGTTGAATACGATTATATCGATCCACGAGAGCTATTTCATACTCTCGAAACTAAGAAAGTTAAAGGACTATATTTTGCTGGTCAAATTAATGGTACCACTGGATATGAAGAAGCAGCCGGGCAGGGAATTATTGCCGGAATCAATGCAGCATTCTCTTTATCTCAAAAAAGTTTTGTTCTTCATCGTACAGACTCATATATCGGTGTAATGATAGACGACTTGGTCACTAAGGGAATTGCTGAGCCTTACAGATTATTCACCTCGCGTGCAGAATATAGACTGGCAATCAGGTCAGATAATGCAGATAGAAGATTGACACAAAAAGGTTATGACATCTCTCTTGTGTCGCATGAGAGATACTCTGTTTTGCAGGGTAAACTTAAATCCATTAAGCAACTTGAGGAGAAATTAGAGAGCCTAACAATTACTCCTGAGCAGCTCAGGTCCTATGGCATTAAAATATCTTATGATGGAATAAGAAAAACAGCATTAAATTTGCTCGGTTATCCAAATATTGACTGGAATAAATTACGAGAAATATGGCCAGAGTTAAACATGGATTCCAGTGTCAGCTACTTGCATAACACCAAAGCACCTCTTCCTGTCATCCAAGTAGCTGACACTGGGATCCAGTACTTGAATGATGATAGAATGGATGCAGTTGACACTGAAAAAAATGTAGATTCCAGCGTCATGTGCTGGAATAACACTATAACTGATAGCATAGCCAAGAATGAAATATATGAAGCAGTTGCAATTGAAGCAAAATACAAGCCTTATTTAGTAAGACAAGAAGCCGATATGAAGTTTCTACAAGAGGAAGTTAATACTCAAATTCCAACTAATTTCAACTACTCACAGATTAAAGGCTTGTCAACTGAAGTGATAGAAAAGTTGCAGTCAATAAAGCCAGCAACAATTGGTATTGCGAAGCAAATACAAGGTATCACTCCAGCAGCGATAGTTAGCATATTAGTGTACCTTAGGAATAAGAAAACGAAAATAGCTGCTAATTCTGCGTAACATGTCAAAAATCGAAGAATTTCGCTCTTTTATGCACGAAATAAATGTTGATGCATTTATGTTGCATACTAAAGACGAGTATTTAAATGAATATTCAAAAGAGTTAGCAGAGTTATGTGGCTTCACGGGAACAAATGGGCTACTTATCGTTACAAAGAGTAATAAGTGCCCATTTTTTACAGATGGACGCTATATCACACAAGCTCGCAGTCAGCTCGATCAGGGCAGTTTTCGAGTATATAATATACAAGAAGAGGATCCACACAAATGGGTAAAAGCAAACTTAACATTGACTACCTCACTGGGTTACTATCCGCAATATTTTACTATGAAGGACATAAGAAAATATGAAGGCATTTGTAAACTAGTACCATACTTAATTAAAAAAGATAGTAGTCATAAAGCACAAACAATAGTCTCACATGTATCTGGTGAGAGTGGTAAGGATAAATGTGAAAGAGTAGCTAAAAACATAGAGGCTGAAGCAGTGCTTCTGACTGATCCAAATTCAATTTCGTGGTTATTAAATTTAAGAAATGAAAGTTCTGAATATACTCCTTGTATATTGGGTCGTGCAATACTTTATAAAAACGGCAATGTTGATTTATTTATTCAAGATAAAGAACATTCAACTATAGAAGCAAATTTTGATAACCATATAAATGTTTTTGATATTAGTGAGCTAGAAAATTCACTACATAAGTTAAATTTGGTGGTGATAGATCCAAGCACGACTCCAATGAGCATTATGAATGCAATAGATCCCTTGTATAACCATTATTTAAATGAAAAATCAGCTTCGGTGTCATTCCAGTGCTTGACCAGAAATAAAAAAGCATGGATCCCAGTGTCAAGCACTGGGATGACAATAAGTAATGAAAGAGGTCTAATAGAAAATAAGCAGATAATTGAGAAGGAGGATCCTTGTTTGATTCACAAAGCAGTAAAAAATCAAACTGAAATAACTGGAGCTATAAGTGCGCACATCAAAGATGGAGTAGCAGTTATAAATTTTCTATATTGGCTTGAAAACAATATTGACAGTGAAATTACTGAGCTTGAAGCTGAAGAAAAAGTTTTAGAATACAGAAAAGAGCAGAATTTGTTTAAGCAATCGAGTTTTCCAACAATTTCAGCATTCAACGAGAATGGAGCAATCATTCATTATCGTGCAAGCAATAAGACAAATAAAGCTATTAAAAAAGATGGACTATATTTGATCGATTCTGGTGGTCAGTACCTTGATGGTACAACCGATATTACAAGAACTATAGCAGTTGGTAGTCCAACCAATGAGCAACGAGCTCACTACACAATAGTACTAAAAGCTCACATTGCGATAGCAAGTGCGGTCTTTCCTTCTGGCACTACTGGTGGAGAATTGGACATATTAGCGCGTATACATTTATGGAAATTTGGAATGGATTACATGCACGGTACAGGACATGGAGTAGGAAGTTACCTTTCGGTACACGAAGGACCGCAAGCAATATCAAGAGGAAATAAAGTGGAACTCATTCCAGGCATGATACTTTCTAACGAGCCTGGTTATTATATTCCAGGAAAGTATGGAATAAGAATTGAGAATCTGATGTATATTGAAAGGCGAGAAAACGTCTTTTTAAGCTTTAAACAATTGACCTCTGTTCCTTATGATAAAAAGCTAATAGATATACAAATGCTTACTGAAGATGAAGTTAAATGGATAAATAGCTATCACCAATTTGTTTATAAAAATATAGAAAATGGCATAAAAGATAAGGAATGGTTAAAGAGAGTATGTGAACCTTTAAAATAGTTAATTTGTCATTTAATCAAGTATTAATATAGTTGTTCTTGTATTGTTTTTAATTAAAAACAATATATAATATTAGTTTCAAATAGGTGTAATTATGACAGATAAAATGCAAGATGATGAATTTATGAAGCAGTACATGGATACTTGCAAAGAGCAAATAGAAAAATTGGCAAGCGACCCTAATTTGCTTCAACAGACCTTAAAGCCATTCATGCAAATGTCTCAGCAACTTATGGCTGGCGGTATGCTAGAAGGAAATATGCCTAGCATGATACCTGATATGGGTGGTATGGATATCAACAAGATGATTGCTCAGATGAAGGAAATGTATGATTACATAAAGAGTAATCACAAAGAGCTCATGAGAAAAGATGTTTCACAAATTCAAGAGCTTGATGATTCCAGCAGAAGATTGAGAGGCTTGGTCAAGAAATTGATAGAGAAAGTTGAAGCTAAGTAGTATTTATTCATATCAAAGAGCTATAGCAGTAGTGAGGTCTTGTTCCTCAAATTTAGTATTACCATAAAGTTAAATATAAACATAAAGGGATGAAGAGATGATTGAACTACAAAGCCAAGAAATTTGTCCAAATGGAAATAAGAAAAATTTGATTATTTTTTTTCATGGTTGGGGTTCAAGTGGCGATAATTTCGCTCACCTTGCTAAAGTTATGAGCAAATTTTTACCCGATTCATGTTTTGTGGTACCGAATGCTCCGTTTGAGAGGGAAATAGGTGATGGTTATCAGTGGTTTAGTTTAGAGGATCGTAGTGAAGAAGCACTATATAATGGGGTGAAAAATGCTGCATCAATTGTAAATCATTTTATTGATACAAAATTAAAGGAGCTTAATTTAAAAGATACTCAGCTTTCTTTAGTTGGATTTTCTCAAGGGGCAATGCTTGCAATACATGTGGCTCTTACCCGGCTTCAGTCTTATGCGTCAGTTGTTGCGTATTCTGGTAGATTTCTTTCGCCTTCAAAAACTGCACCGGAGATCAAATCAAAACCTAACATATGTATTATTCATGGTGACGCTGATGATGTGGTACCTTTTTCTTCCCTTGATTTAGCGGTTAAAGCTCTGAAAGAAAATGGAGTAAACGCTCAAGGATACCCAATTCATGGATTAGGCCATATTATTAATGAAGAAGGAATAAGGTTAGGGGTTGAGTTTATCAAGAAGAATTTTGGAAATTAATTTCCATGCACTTGTTTTGCTTTGGTTACGGATATGTAGCTAAATTTCTATCGAAAAAATTGCTAAATTTAGGCTGGAAAGTTAACGGTACATCAAGAAATAAAGATATACAACTTTTTGATTATGAAAAGGTTGATCAAGATCTGCTTAAAAGCGTAACGCATGTTTTAGTTTCTATTCCTCCAGACGGCGATGATGTTATGGAGAGATACGGTCATTGTCTGGAGAGTATTAAATGGCTTGGTTATCTGTCTGCAACTAATGTTTATGGTGACCACTGTGGTAATTGGGTGAATGAGGAATCTGAAACAAAGCCTATAGAAATTAGAGGAGAAAAGCGCCTTGAGTCTGAAAAGAAGTGGCTAAGTAGCAAATTGCCTGTACATATTTTTCGTTTGGCTGGGATATATGGTCCTGGTAGAAATGCGCTAATTGACCTGCAGCTTGGCAAAGCAAGAAATGTGAAAAAAATTTTTTCTCGTGTTCATGTTGAAGATATATCGAATATTTTATTTTCTTCCATGCAAAATATAAAGCCTTATGAGATATACAATTGTGCAGATGATTTACCTGCTACGCAATCTGAAGTGGTCACGTATGCAGCCGAGCTTCTCAATATTAGCCCTCCAGAGCCAGTTGAGATTTCTTCCGTACCAAATTACGCACGGGGTTTTTATTTAGGGTCAAAAAAAGTAAGCAATACTAAAATTAAAAAAGACCTTGGTGTCTCTCTAGTTTATCCTGATTACAAGGTGGGTTTAAAGAGTTTGTATATATTAGAATAGAGAAAATAGATTGCCAGATGCAAAAATTTTTCTTGAATGTTCCTTGTTTTGATGTAGTACCACTAGGCATACTATTATATAGAGGTAAATATGTTCAGCAATCAATCGCTCCCGGTTGAAAATATTCTATTACATCAAGCCGCTTATAATGGTAACATAAATGAAGTTAGGTTATTACTTAATGTAAAAACTGATATCAATATCAAGGATAAAAAAGGATTTACAGCCTTGCATTTTGCTGTTTATTCAGGACATTTAGACGTAGTAAAGTTACTAATCAGTAAAGAAGCTAATATTCATGCAAGAACTACTAAAGGCAGTACAGTTTTACACTTTGCTGTTGTAGCTAAAAGCAAAGCTATAGTAGAGGAGTTAATTAAAGCGGGAGCTGATCCCAATATAAAAGACTGTACTGATGGTAAGACACCTTTACATATTGCTGCTCAAAATGGACTTGTAGAAGTTGTAAAGGTGTTACTTAATACTCAAGAAATTGAGATTGATGCTAAAGACAATGAATTTGGTATAACAGCTCTGTACTTAGCCTCTCAGAACGGACATACTGAAATAGTTGAACTATTAATTAGCACAAAAAATGCTGATGTTAACATAGTAGATAAAAAAAATAATGTCACACCCTTGTATCTAGCTGCTCAGAATGGGCATGAAGCAGTAGTCAAGTTGCTTCTTGATAATGGTGCAAAGGTCAATGGCTGTAATGTCGATAGAGATCCTTTAAGTGTAGCTATCAAGAATGGCCATAAGAAAATAGTTGAGTTATTACTTAGTATAGAAGGAATAAATGTCAATATTGGCGATAAGATTGGCAATACACCTCTACATATAGCAGCTATAACAGGCCGCAAAGAAATAGCAAGATTACTATTAGCAAAAGGAGCTGATGCTAATATTAAAAACCATTCAGGAGATACTCCTTTACAAATAGCTGAGATAATTGAAAACTCTACAGTTTTTATGCTTGAAAAGGATACAAATTCAGTACTTCTTGTGAAAAAAGGAGTTAAGGAGCTTTTGTCACAACATGTGAAGAACAACAAACCTAGCTCATCAGTAGATGAAATTGACGTATCTGTTCAGCAGAGTAGCAAAATAAGATAGATGAGAAAACTAGTTTGTGACATTGGCGTCCAGTTAAATTTACATGGATTCCAGTGTCAAGCACTGGAATGACATTATGGAAGCTGTGATGACAAGGAAGGAAGCACTAGAAAGAAATGGGTGTCACGCACTGGGATGACATTATGGGAACTGAGATACAAGAAAAGAAACACTGGTTTGACATGCATCTGAACAGATACTCTCAGTGATGTAAATTC
The DNA here is from genome assembly GCF_964263225.1 of Wolbachia endosymbiont (group A) of Limnophora tigrina. Taxonomy (NCBI): domain Bacteria; kingdom Pseudomonadati; phylum Pseudomonadota; class Alphaproteobacteria; order Rickettsiales; family Anaplasmataceae; genus Wolbachia; species Wolbachia endosymbiont (group A) of Limnophora tigrina. The sequence goes on along the minus strand of NZ_OZ181654.1, from coordinate 916,549 downwards.
AACGTGTCCGTTCAGCAGAGCGGCAAAATAAGGTAGACAAAGCAAGATAATAAAGATAATCATAGGGTAAATATGAGGTAATATGGTAAACCTTTTAGAACTCTGCAAAAATTTACAGCAAAAAATAGAAAAGTTAGAAGCAAAAATAGAAAGATTGGAAAGAGAGAATGAAAGTTTAAAAGCAGAGCATGAGGCTTTAAAGATAGAGAACGCTGAATTAAAGGAAAGGCTAGGTTTAAATTCAAAAAACTCATCAATTCCCAATTCAAAAGAATTATACAAAATGAAAAAGGAAAAGCCAAAAAGCGAAAGAAAGATTGGTGGTCAAGTTGGGCATAAGGGTAATTATCGTGCTAAAATGGAAGCAGATGAGGTGATAAAGATAGAGTTGTCACCTACTTGCGAATGCGGAGGGAAGATTGCAATATGCGAAAAACCTTATATTCATCAGAAAGTAGATCTTCCGGAGATTAAGGCTTATGTAATGGAATATCAGTTGGAACATGGCCGTTGTCAGAGATGCGGAAAAAGAAGAAGTAGCAAGTTACCAGAGGGTGTTACGCCAGATACATTTGGCCCAAGGGTTAAGTCAGTAGTTGCAGCACTCAGTGGGTTTTATAAAAATTCAAAGCGCGAAGTAGCTAGCATCATAAATGATATCTTCAATTTGAACATAAGCGTCGGTAGCATATCAAATAGTGAACATAGAGTTGCTTCAAAATGCAAAAAAATGTATGAGCAGATCGAACAAGAGATAAGTAGGAGTAAAGTTCTACATATTGATGAAACGAGCCATTATAACAAAGGTAAACTCGCTTGGTGTTGGATGTTTGCAAGCAATACGGCAAGTTTTGTGAAGTTGACAGAGTCAAGGGGAATGAAAGTTTTAAAAAATAGTGTATGCTGCAATCGTAATAGCTTGGTAGTAACCGACAGATATGCAGCATACAACTACTTTGCTGATGAAAGAAGGCAAATCTGTTGGGCACACTTAGCAAGGGATTTTGAAAGATTAGCGCATAGTTGGAAATTTGAAGTTAAAGTTCTGGGCTGTTACTTGAGAAATGTAGCCACTGAGTTATTTGCACTGAAAAAAGCTTTACTAAAAAATGAGATAGATGTTTCAAGATTTATTAGACGTGCCAAGAAATTGCGAAAACGTACAAGGTATTATTTGAAGGAAATATCTCGCTTACCTGAAGCAATTGGAGCGTCTCGAGTTGCAAAGAATATTTTGAAATCTGAAAGAATGATGTGGAAATTTTTAGATGACCCAGAAAATACTCCGCTGACAAATAATCACGCTGAACGGCAAATACGGCATTATGTCGTTTATCGCAAAAATTCATATTTTACACAATCAGAACGAGGAAACTCATTCCTTGAGCAAATAATTTCGTTATACTTAACATGGAAACAGAGGAGGCTAAACCCTTTTCACAATCTTCTATCTATCGTTTCTTAAACCACTCTGCTGAACGGATACAATTCAACTTTACCCGTGTCCGTTCAGCAGAGCGGCAAAATAAGGTAGACAAAGCAAGATAATAAAGATAATCATAGGGTAAATATGAGGTAATATGGTAAACCTTTTAGAACTCTGCAAAAATTTACAGCAAAAAATAGAAAAGTTAGAAGCAAAAATAGAAAGATTGGAAAGAGAGAATGAAAGTTTAAAAGCAGAGCATGAGGCTTTAAAGATAGAGAACGCTGAATTAAAGGAAAGGCTAGGTTTAAATTCAAAAAACTCATCAATTCCCAATTCAAAAGAATTATACAAAATGAAAAAGGAAAAGCCAAAAAGCGAAAGAAAGATTGGTGGTCAAGTTGGGCATAAGGGTAATTATCGTGCTAAAATGGAAGCAGATGAGGTGATAAAGATAGAGTTGTCACCTACTTGCGAATGCGGAGGGAAGATTGCAATATGCGAAAAACCTTATATTCATCAGAAAGTAGATCTTCCGGAGATTAAGGCTTATGTAATGGAATATCAGTTGGAACATGGCCGTTGTCAGAGATGCGGAAAAAGAAGAAGTAGCAAGTTACCAGAGGGTGTTACGCCAGATACATTTGGCCCAAGGGTTAAGTCAGTAGTTGCAGCACTCAGTGGGTTTTATAAAAATTCAAAGCGCGAAGTAGCTAGCATCATAAATGATATCTTCAATTTGAACATAAGCGTCGGTAGCATATCAAATAGTGAACATAGAGTTGCTTCAAAATGCAAAAAAATGTATGAGCAGATCGAACAAGAGATAAGTAGGAGTAAAGTTCTACATATTGATGAAACGAGCCATTATAACAAAGGTAAACTCGCTTGGTGTTGGATGTTTGCAAGCAATACGGCAAGTTTTGTGAAGTTGACAGAGTCAAGGGGAATGAAAGTTTTAAAAAATAGTGTATGCTGCAATCGTAATAGCTTGGTAGTAACCGACAGATATGCAGCATACAACTACTTTGCTGATGAAAGAAGGCAAATCTGTTGGGCACACTTAGCAAGGGATTTTGAAAGATTAGCGCATAGTTGGAAATTTGAAGTTAAAGTTCTGGGCTGTTACTTGAGAAATGTAGCCACTGAGTTATTTGCACTGAAAAAAGCTTTACTAAAAAATGAGATAGATGTTTCAAGATTTATTAGACGTGCCAAGAAATTGCGAAAACGTACAAGGTATTATTTGAAGGAAATATCTCGCTTACCTGAAGCAATTGGAGCGTCTCGAGTTGCAAAGAATATTTTGAAATCTGAAAGAATGATGTGGAAATTTTTAGATGACCCAGAAAATACTCCGCTGACAAATAATCACGCTGAACGGCAAATACGGCATTATGTCGTTTATCGCAAAAATTCATATTTTACACAATCAGAACGAGGAAACTCATTCCTTGAGCAAATAATTTCGTTATACTTAACATGGAAACAGAGGAGGCTAAACCCTTTTCACAATCTTCTATCTATCGTTTCTTAAACCACTCTGCTGAACGGATACCTTTACCCCATTTGCAACCATCAGGGTCCTTTGACTATAATCCTAACAATTCTTTTCTAATTTCTTCTTTAATTGTATCAATAATCTTTTGATCAAGTTTATTTATTAAGGAATCATCAATACCTGTGATGTCATCTGGATTTTGTATCATTTTTTCAATAGCATCATCTATTTTTTTTACTCTTTCTTTATTAATTTCATCAAATATAGGTTTAATGTTTGCGTAACCAGGAGCGCCCTTGCTATAACTTTTGCTGCTTTCGTTGATACAACCACCAGCACCATATGTTTTATTCACGTAGTTTTTACTACATTTTGTTACATCTTTATACCCAATCTCACCATTTTCTATATATGCTATTTTATTATCTTTACTAGAGTTTAGCTTGTCCCCTTTCTTAATTTCTTCTTTTAATTTTAAACTTTGTTCATGAATTATTGTATCTTTGTAATTCTTTCCCCCATAGGTTCTGTATGTACCTCCGCCTGCAACAGTAATTAAATCTTTACAAATTGTTTCTGAAGAGTCTCTGCACATTTTTATTAAAGTTGGTCCCCCATCCTTGTTAGATTCATCATCTTCTTGTCCACCACCTCCTTCTGTCACTTTTACTTTAATATAGGGATAATTGGGGTTGATTTTTAGTTTAGCTTTAATGTAATCACCTGGCATTCCTAGTCTACTTACAGTAGACTGAGCTTTATCAGCTATATGACCAGCTTCACCACCTCCCCATGCTTCTATTTCAACGTAATCATACATTGACAGATCATCTGTATAGCCATCTCCAAGCTCATAAAGTTTTTGATCCCTGTTTTCAATAATCTGCTTCTTATGTTTCAATTGTGCTATTATTATTTCACGTAATCTCTTTTTTAAACCCTCTAAATCGAACCTACACAATTTATCAGCATAAAAGACTTCTGTTCTATTTGCTTTAATCGGTTGATTTTTTAATTGTGTGCACTTTTGTATTTCACCTTTCTCGTTTTTTACTGTTTTACCATCCTTATCCTTGCAATCCACTTCTTCATATCTTAAGTAAAATAGTTTATCATTCTTATCTACATACTGTGTTGAGCGACTACATACTCCATCAAAGCAGAGGCAACCATCATCACCGTGATTACAGTTTTTTTCTTCATACTTTCCATCTGTTAACTCATATACTATTTTGCATTTGTCACAATTTTGTTTTGTATCTACCTCTTTATCCTCTTTTGCTATGCAGTTATCTCTAGACTTATTTTCAGCAGGAATGGAAATATATCCTTTTTTATTAAATATTATTTCATTCAGTGCATCTTGTGACTTTGCTAAAACCTCAATTGTTTCGTTACAGGGAAAATAATAAAGCTGATCAGACTCCTTTGAATAAACAGTATTGTATTTATTGTATCTTGCCCCCATTGATTTTAGCGATATTAGCTTACTTTCTTTTTTAAGAACAAACTCCTCTGGTTCTGGTTGCCACCCAGAAAGGCAGAGCATTTTACTTTTAGAATTTTCTTTATATTTTATTTCTACTTTTGGATATCCTGAGCCATCTAGTTTGCACTTACCATTCTGAAGCTCTTTACATTCTGTTTCAATATCGGGAACATATCCATATTTTTCTAGAACTTCAAATTGCGAATTATTTTTTAATATACCTTCTATTACGCTATCGATGTCGCTTTTACTGTTACTGCTATCAGTTGTTTTTGCCACTATTGCTGGCTTTACTACTTTTAAAGGTAGATGGCCAACATATGTAGGAGAATTTTTATTAACATAAAAAGTACAGATGCCATTACTGTGAGTTCCACGTGCGTCATAAGTACAAACGTTCTCACTCATCTTCATTTTTACTTTTAGCGTATTTTCGCCTTTACCCTCATTAGGCTTTGGTATGCTCACTTCTTCAATCTTTGGAGCAGGTGGCGCTGGGAAGCAGCGAGCAGGAAATTGTAATTTTCTTTCGGACTCTTCTTCCTCAGTACCATAGTATTCAGCGCAGAGCTGACCTTTTTTTCTATAAGTTTTAAAGTGATGGTGGGTATCTTTATCTGGAATAGAGTATGTAGCACTTTGAATGTTTTTATTACTTGAAATAACGCGTGGAAAAGGTAGCTCTCTTCTTTCTTTCAGCTCACCAATAATGACTCCAACTCTTGGATGGAAATAATCATTTTCTTCATTTGTTATAGGAACAATTCTAACTTGTGGTGGTGACATCGCAAGTTGTTCACAAAATGGAGGTGGGCCAGGTGCAAGTTGCACAGGGGCACACTTTACTTTTGTTTGATAGCATGTATCACAAGCTTTTTCCATCTCTCCAGGACGAAAAATATTTTCCCCAGAAAATACTCTAGAGCCCCATGAAGAAATTCCTGACATACAAGCCCCCTTTTGACTACAAGCGCATATTTTAGGGGCATTAACAAATTTTACTTTTTCTTCATCAGTAACACCATCTGCCCATTCCCATTCAAGGCGTTTCGCAATTCCTTCTTTGATTTCTTTACTGTTATCTGTCTTAATTGTTCCATCAGCTAACATTCTATCTCCTTCCCAATCGATAAAAGCTGCTGCAGAAACTCCAGCACCTGTGGCTTGTGTGCCATATATTTTGTGGCAAGATGTTCCACTGGATAATATATAACAGTTGTCGTTCCCTTCGTAGTCGCAGACCTTAATCTTTGGATTAAAATAACCATCAATTCCTTGGTCTTTTACTTGTCTTACTGTAATATATTGGTATAGCTTTTCATCAACTTTAAAACTACCTTTAGTACCAAAAGTAAAAATTGCTAAAAAACCCTCCAAAGCTTTTTTGCCTCCAGCTTCAAGTGTAGTATTACTCTCTACAAGAGGCGGACAATCAGCATATCCTTGATAAGAAAGACAAAATATCAAGGAGAATATCAATAAAAAATTAAGCTTTACATTTTTCATAGAACGCCGGTAACCACTTACTCACTTTTTCGCCTTTTTCCTTTATTGCTTCATACATATACTTTATAGTCTCTTTATTAGCTGAAAGTACATGTATTTCTTTCATATTCTTCAAATCTAGATTTAAAGTTACTAAACCTTTGTATTGCTTTATCAAAAATAAACCTTCCTGTGTTGGTGTTTGCAAAATGACATTCAGTTCCTCTTTCGACAGAGAAAATGCTTTCATGTATAACCTGTTTGCATTTATGTTCGGCATCAGGATTCTCGTATCGACATGCTTATCTAAATATTGAGTAAACTTGCTAGCAAATGCTAGGTTTAAGTTTTCAGTACTTAGAATTACTACAACATTTAACTTTGTCATTCTTTGCATCCAGTCGTCAAACTCTCCCTCTGTAGGAAAAATATTACTTATCTCCCATGCTTCATCCAAAACAAGTATTGCAGGTGAGCCATCACATTTTGCTTCGAAAGAGTATAAGAAATAGTAAAGTATCACGGACATACATTCTTTTTGCTTAGTGAGATTTGCAGTATTGAGGGATATAGTTTTTGTTCCCCAGTCAATATCTGACTCATCACCATCTTGGAATAAGTAAGCAAATTCACCTTCACCACACCATTTACTTATTTTGCCTCCAAGAAGTAAAAGCACTTCAGAAATTTGAGAAATAGATCGCGATTCTCTTGGTATAGCAAATATAGAATCTACAATTTTTTTTGTCTTTTCTTCTACGTCTACCAAACTTGCATCTGCAACCATCCTTTTGATCAATTCAACAAGCATATTGCGATTAGAAGCACTATCTTCAATGTTCAGTGGGTTAAATTTTAGACTTTTATCTTTATATTTTGGATCAATTATGTAATATTGGCCGCTTACTGCTTTAGTAAATATTATTGATTTTCCAGTATTATCCAATATAACAATCCTAGGGTTAAATTTTCTTGATTCCGAAAGTAAGAAATTGATCAGTGAGGTTCTACCTGAATTTGGAGCTCCAAGTATTGTGGTATGACCATTATTTTTCTTTCCATGAAAGTTAAAAAAGTAAGGACTGCCTTTTTTTGAAAAAAAAACTGTTACTGCTTCTTTCCATCTTCCTCCTTTTAACGTACCTGATGTAAAATCATGCAACATAGCAAAGCTGCAAGCATATTTTTCTAATATATTTTTTGGTTGTGTAACAAAAGCAAAGTTTCCAGGAAGCTGTGCCCAAAAATGATTTTCCATGTGCAGATCAGTTCTAAACATCATCAACCCGATTAACGACATTACAGAGGATAAATCGCTGATATTTTTAGCTAACCTATTCTTATCATCTGCAAAGATTGTAACAATAATTTTCTGTTGACAAAAATCCATAGCAGAAATTTTTTCAAGCTCTATTATTTCATTTATTCCTGAGTTTTGAAGTAAGGTATTGTCCTCACTGATTTGCAGTATATTAATTTGTTTTTTAAATTCTTTTACTGCTTTATTATTACTAGTAAATATTATTATTTCTGTGATGATAAGCTCAGAGTCAAGTTGCAAACACCTATCTATATTTTCTAAGGGGATTTCTCGATATTCCTTTATGCAAAAAATAGAACCAAACTTCTGTTGACCTTCAAACGATGTTTGAAATTTATTGAAACCAAAAGCTACTTTTAAATTTTTAACATGCTGCGATAGATCCCTTTCACATATTGGATAATCTTTGTGCGTTAATGTAATAATGTAATGGAGAAATTCCATCATTTGAGAATATATTTTGCCTTCACTAGACCTAAGGCCCAGTTTTTTAGCTCCAAAAGGTTCTAAATCTTTTTGAATCAGGTCAGTTATTTTTTGTAATTCTTGATGATTTTTTTGTAAAAATAACTTGTGCCTATTCTTTATCCTGCCAAAAAAAAATGCATTATTAATATGTTTGCCAAAATCACTAAGTAACACCACAATGTATAACTCATTTATATACTGTAGTTTACTATCAACTAGTTTATTAAACCACGTTGAGTGTAGCTGATCGGAAAAGTCTGCAGTTTTATTCCACTGTAAGCTCAGTTTATTGCGCTTACGGACAGTGTGAATCCAAACTGTAAAATATAAACTCTGGATATTTTTTGATATACTTTTTCTAATTTCAGTTCTAAGATCACCATAGTTATCAACTGAAGAATAGTCTTCTAACTTGATTATTTTTAACAATTCCCCCTGTTTTGTTAGTATAGTTTCTTCATCGTAGTGGCAAGCATAAGGGATAAAATCTAAATTAATACTTTCTAGTAACGCTAAATTGTTCTTTTTTTCAGAATTAGAGCTAGTGGCCGGTACTTTTGGTTGCATACAACATTATGTGTATTCAATAAAAAGATAATTAAAAAACATAAAAATACTATCTTAATTTTTATCTTTTTTTTCGCTGTCGGGCTGTAATTTTATATCTTTTGCAAAGTTGAATTTTTCTTTCAAGTAATCTGTTGCTTTTTCTGTACTCCCAAACATCATGATCAGTACACCAAACAGTATCATGAAGAAAATTAGACCTCTGAACACTACTGCAAGTATCACTGTAGCTATACATAACCCTATAATTGTCGAAGGATTCATATTTTCCATAGTATCTTTAACTGAAAATGAAGAAATAAGTTCTTTCAACGTTCCTGGTATATTTTTCAATTCATCACTTGCTTTGCTAGAACATGACATGAAGATAAAACTTAACAGGGCTACAATAGCAAAAACTCTACCCAATTGAATACGCATCAGCTAAATACCTTTAAGATACTCCTTAACTGTAACAATTTTTACATCAATAGGCAAGAACCGAATTCACTTGCTCACCATAAGTAACTCATATTTAACTTTTATCACTGTGTTAGCCCTTTATTATCAACAAGAGGACTCACACTAATGGATATCAATTTACTTGACAGAATATTTGAACAAAATTCAGCAGCAGCAGCAGCAGCTGTAGCAAACACTGCAGCCACCACAAACAGTCCTGCTCCTACTAATCCTGATGTCATTGCTCCTGCAAAAATGCACCCTATTGCTAAGAGAGCAGAACTTGTTACAAGTGCGACGTGAAGATTTTTGTTTTTGATTTTACTATTATTTTCATAATTATTGGATTGCATTGTATCTTTTACCTTACTGCCTGTCACTGAGATCACACAATGAGGCCCTTCTTCAGTCTTCTTATAATGTTTAGAAGGGGATCTTCTTCCGCTTGGGCCTTTGGGCCTTGTTTTGTTCGGATGTGCTAATTTTGTTTTTCCTTCATCTTCTAGTTGCAAACTATTATCTTCCTCAGCAGGGTTTAATTTTAAGTGTACACTTTCCTCAGATGAAATGCTTGTTACTGAAGTTAAGCTGTTCCTTCTGCTACTTGATGCCAAGCTAGATGAATTTATTCGACTATCTAAATCACTACTACTACTACTGAGTTTAGAAGTATTTGCACCACTTGGCACTTCTACAGCATTCACAGTTATATTAGGCTTTTCATTTTTTAAATCTTTACTATCAATCGAAAGATCAGATTGACTATTCAATTGTGATTGTGTGATCTTCTTTCTTGCTTGCGATTGTTTTGATGTAAGAATTGTTGAAGCATCATAACTATCTAAACTTCTCAAGGAATTATATGTTCCAGAGATTCCTTTTCCACTTACACCCTTAGCTAAAGAATCCTTTTCCAGAGGATTAATACCTGAATTTTTGGGAATTTCAACTTCACCAGAAAGAATTTGTTTGTTAAATAGTTCCATAGTATTATTTTGTCTATTTGCTTGATTACTTCTAAGACTTTTCTGATTTTGAATAGTGCTACTAGAATGATCTTTGTCACTACTTTTATTAGTAATCCCTGTAATCTCTAAAATTATTTCTAATATTTTTCCTCTTCTTGTTGGTGATCTTTGTGATGATTTTTCTTCATTGTTAAGTACTGAAGATTTCATTAATTCCTCTGACTCTATCACTTTTGTTTTCAATGCTGGAAGGAAGTTGTCAATATAATATTTATAATATTCTTCTTGTTTTCTCAATGACTTTTCTAATTCAATTAATACGTTGGGATCAGCTCCTTTGTTAAACAACTCTATGCATTTTGCGATAGTTCCATCTCCCTTTTTTAGATTTCCATGATTATGTGTTTTTTTTGTGACCTTTTTGTATATAGCATTGTACAATTGTTGATTAATATCTTCACTCTTCTGATGTTTTGCAAAACGACTTAGCATAACATTTCTCCATACATAACAAAATGTATGAATACCTCTTTAGCGTTAATTTTACATTAAAACTGGGCAGTTATGCCTTATTGCGGATAATTATAGCAATTTGCTAACTATTTTCTTTGCTGATTACTGATTTTACATTTCAACATAATTGCTTGCCTGTTGAACTAACATATCTATCACTTCTTTTACAGGCTTTTCTCTATCAACCATGCCAACACTTTGACCGGCCATTAAAGATCCTGTTTCAACATCTCCATCAATTACTGCCCTTCTTAAAGCTCCAGCCCAGAACTTTTCTATTTCAAGCTGCCCATCTTCTTTTGAGATTTCTCCATTTTGATATTTATCAATAATGTCTCTTTGATGCTCCATAAAATCGTCACTTGCTTTGTTAACTATAGCCCTTACTGGAATTACAGGGAAATCAGCACTAATCTGCACAGAAGATACAGCATTACGCGCAGCTGATTTGATGAATACTTCTTTAAAATTTTTGTGAGCGATTGACTCATTCGTGCAGACAAATAATGTACCTATTTGACAGCCACTTGCTCCCATTTCTAGGTAGTTCACTATCATTTCGCCTCTTCCTATTCCACCTGCAACAAACACCGGTGTTTTCTCATTTTTAAAATGAGGTAATATCTCTTGTGCGAGAACAGAAGTGCTAACAGGACCGATATGTCCTCCTGCTTCCATACCTTCTATTATTAACGCATCTACTCCCATTTTTACTAACCTTTTCGCGAGGCTTAATGCTGGTGCAAAACACATAACTTCAATGCCCGCACTCTTGATTTTTTCTATATTAGGCTTCGTTGGTAGTCCACCGGCAAGCACTATATGGCTTACTTTCGTTTCAATGCACACATCTATCAACTCACTCAACTTTGGGTGCATAGTAATTAGATTTACACCAAATGGTTTGTTAGTTAATTTCTGTGTCTCTATGATTTCTTTTTTCAGTAAGTCTGGAAACATTGCACCGCAAGCAATCACGCCAAATCCACCAGCATTTGAGATTGCTGAAACCAAATTTCTCTCTGAAACCCAGCTCATAGCACCACCCATTATGGCAAACTCACTACCGAGAAAATTTGTTCCTTTTTTCCAGAGGCTACTTAACATACAACCTATATCATACGTTTAAAAATGTTTTGTTTATCTATAAATGTGTGTTTTAAAGCACCAATTATATGCAAGGCTATAAAGAGTATCATAAAATATGCAAGTATCGAGTGTAACTGATTAGCTGCACTAGCTAGATCTTCATTATGGTTAATTAATAAAGGGATATGGAAAAAATATTTGATCTCTTTGCTAGAAGCAGAAGACATGACATAACCAGATAGTGGCATTAGCACCATCAAAGCATATAAACCAAAGTGTATCGTTTTGCTCGCATTGATTACAAATCGAGAAAAATTGGCTGGTAATGGCGGAACATAAGTAAAGACGCGAAAAAATATACGTACTATAATTAATCCAAGAACGGTGATACCACAAGCCTTATGAACAGCGTATATGCTGAATTTAATTTCACTGCTAATCGGCAAACTTTTCATGTACAGCCCAGAACAAAGCATGCCAATAATAAAAGCAGACATTAACCAATGAATGATCCTTAAACCTAAACTATATTTATTGTCTTTCATTAATTTTGATTACTCTAAAGTAGAATTTATATAGTAGAAAAACTATTTCTCAATCAAAATTATCTATACATAATTTCGCTGCCTTGATCAACATAAGTGCAATAATTGTAGTTCAAATAAATATTGTCTATCAGATCATGAGGAGATGGTGAACTTTTAAGGAGTTTTTCTATTGTAACGATGAGTTATAGCTTGTACAAGAAGCCTATTGACTTTAAGCACATTTTACCCTATACAATTCCAATACCTTAAGCTACCAAAGCATGCCTGATCTAAAGACAATGATGCTAAATTTTGGCCCTCAGCACCCAGCTGCACACGGGGTGTTACGTCTTGTTTTAGAGATGGATGGTGAAGTGATCGAGAGGGCAGATCCCCATATTGGGCTTTTGCACCGTGGCACTGAGAAGTTAATAGAACATAAAACGTATCTTCAAGCTCTGCCTTATTTTGACCGCCTTGATTATGTGTCACCAATGTCACAAGAGCATGCATATTCGTTATGTGTAGAGAAATTATTGCAGTGCGAAGTTCCGATTAGGGCAAAATATTTGCGTGTTCTATTTTGTGAGCTGACAAGAATACTAAATCATTTACTAAATATCTCTTCCCAAGCACTTGATGTTGGGGCGATGACTCCTCTTTTATGGCTCTTTGAAGAGAGAGAAAAAATACTCGAGTTCTATGAAAGGGCCTCAGGTGCAAGATTTCACGCAGCTTATATAAGGCCAGGTGGACTTGCAGCAGATATCCCAGAAGGTTTGATTGAAGATATTGCAAAATTTATAGAGCAATTTCCAAAGTATATAGATGATGTTGATGAACTTTTAACGGAAAATAGGATATGGAAGCAACGCACTGTAGGAATTAGTGAAATATCAATAAAACAGGCGCTTGATTGGGGCTTTAGTGGACCAATGCTCCGTGCTGCTGGGCTTGCTTGGGATCTGCGGAAAAGCCAGCCATATGAGATATATGATCAGTTAGATTTTGATATACCTATCGGCCAAAATGGTGACTGTTATGACCGTTATTTAGTAAGAATGGCGGAGATTAGGCAATCTATTAGCTTGGTGAAGCAATGCATAGAGAAAATTCCTAAAGGGCCAATAAAAACTGAAGATAGAAAAATTTCTCCACCGCCAAGAGCAGAAATGAAAGAATCTATGGAGGCTATGATTCATCATTTTAAGCTTTATTCAGAAGGATATCATGTGCCAGAAGGTGAGGCATATGTGGCTGTTGAAGCGCCAAAAGGTGAGTTTGGAGTATATATAGTTTCAGATGGTACCAATAGACCTTATAGATGTCGAATAAGAGCACCTGGCTTTGCGCATTTACAGGCCTTAGATTTCATGGCAAAAGGACACATGCTTGCTGACATTGCAGCAATTATCGGTTCACTCGACATAGTCTTTGGTGAGATTGATAGGTAATTATTTTAAAATAGTAACTTAACTGTATCCGTTCAGCAGAGTGGTTTAAGAAACGATAGATAGAAGATTGTGAAAAGGGTTTAGCCTCCTCTGTTTCCATGTTAAGTATAACGAAATTATGTATCCGTTCAGCAGAGTGGTTTAAGAAACGATAGATAGAAGATTGTGAAAAGGGTTTAGCCTCCTCTGTTTCCATGTTAAGTATAACGAAATTATTTGCTCAAGGAATGAGTTTCCTCGTTCTGATTGTGTAAAATATGAATTTTTGCGATAAACGACATAATGCCGTATTTGCCGTTCAGCGTGATTATTTGTCAGCGGAGTATTTTCTGGGTCATCTAAAAATTTCCACATCATTCTTTCAGATTTCAAAATATTCTTTGCAACTCGAGACGCTCCAATTGCTTCAGGTAAGCGAGATATTTCCTTCAAATAATACCTTGTACGTTTTCGCAATTTCTTGGCACGTCTAATAAATCTTGAAACATCTATCTCATTTTTTAGTAAAGCTTTTTTCAGTGCAAATAACTCAGTGGCTACATTTCTCAAGTAACAGCCCAGAACTTTAACTTCAAATTTCCAACTATGCGCTAATCTTTCAAAATCCCTTGCTAAGTGTGCCCAACAGATTTGCCTTCTTTCATCAGCAAAGTAGTTGTATGCTGCATATCTGTCGGTTACTACCAAGCTATTACGATTGCAGCATACACTATTTTTTAAAACTTTCATTCCCCTTGACTCTGTCAACTTCACAAAACTTGCCGTATTGCTTGCAAACATCCAACACCAAGCGAGTTTACCTTTGTTATAATGGCTCGTTTCATCAATATGTAGAACTTTACTCCTACTTATCTCTTGTTCGATCTGCTCATACATTTTTTTGCATTTTGAAGCAACTCTATGTTCACTATTTGATATGCTACCGACGCTTATGTTCAAATTGAAGATATCATTTATGATGCTAGCTACTTCGCGCTTTGAATTTTTATAAAACCCACTGAGTGCTGCAACTACTGACTTAACCCTTGGGCCAAATGTATCTGGCGTAACACCCTCTGGTAACTTGCTACTTCTTCTTTTTCCGCATCTCTGACAACGGCCATGTTCCAACTGATATTCCATTACATAAGCCTTAATCTCCGGAAGATCTACTTTCTGATGAATATAAGGTTTTTCGCATATTGCAATCTTCCCTCCGCATTCGCAAGTAGGTGACAACTCTATCTTTATCACCTCATCTGCTTCCATTTTAGCACGATAATTACCCTTATGCCCAACTTGACCACCAATCTTTCTTTCGCTTTTTGGCTTTTCCTTTTTCATTTTGTATAATTCTTTTGAATTGGGAATTGATGAGTTTTTTGAATTTAAACCTAGCCTTTCCTTTAATTCAGCGTTCTCTATCTTTAAAGCCTCATGCTCTGCTTTTAAACTTTCATTCTCTCTTTCCAATCTTTCTATTTTTGCTTCTAACTTTTCTATTTTTTGCTGTAAATTTTTGCAGAGTTCTAAAAGGTTTACCATATTACCTCATATTTACCCTATGATTATCTTTATTATCTTGCTTTGTCTACCTTATTTTGCCGCTCTGCTGAACGGACACACTTAACTAATGGTTAAGACATCTTCTATCATAAATTGTATAAATTCATTGCCATTCCAGTAATTCATAGAGATTTTACCCAAAATGGCTTTAACATTACCCTGCATAATAGCAGAGCCGAGCTCAGTATTTGCACAGCGAAACGCAATAGCTTTGACCATAACATTATCGTCAGCAATAAAACATTTTATATGGTCAACTCCTATAACTTCCGGCTTTCTTATCTTTGCTCCTTGAATGATGAATCTTGGTTCAGGATTGCCAGCTCCAAATGGCTCTAAGCGCTGCAGTTGATTCCAAAGGGATAAGTTTATTGCTTTAGCTGTTACTATACCATCAGCTTTTATAGTTTTATCGTTTGTGGAGTTTGCAAATCTTTCAGTAAAAAAATCATGTAGATCACTTATTTTATCTTCTTCAATCGAAAATCCTGCTGCCATACTGTGACCACCACCTTCAATGATTAGGTTGGTAAATTTTGCAGAAAGAACCGCAGCACCAATATCTACTCCAGAAATTGACCTACAGCTTGCTTTTCCTATTCCATTGTTTAAAGATATCACTATCGTTGGTAAGTGAAACTGCTCTTTTAGTCTTGATGCAATGATACCAATTATTCCCTGGTGCCAATTACCACTTACCATTATAAAATTTACACCTAAGTGGGCAAAATTTTCCGCTTGTGTTGTGGCTTCCAAAATAGCCTCATTTTCTAGCATTTTTCTTGCATTATTCAAATCTATTAGTTTTAGCGCGATTGAATGTGCATCATCATCATCATCGGTGGAAAGCAACCTTGCACCGAGCGATGCTTCTCCAATTCTTCCTCCGGCATTTATACATGGCCCAATACTAAACCCTAATCGTGAAACACTTGGTTTTTCAAGGATTCCCAAAGCGTCAAACAAAACACGTAAGCCAACATTTTTTCTTGCTGACATAACTTTTAATCCTTGTAAAACAAAAGCCCTATTTAGGCCTGTAATCTGCATAACATCGCAAACAGTTCCAAGAGCAACCAAATCCAGTAGATCAAATAAATCTGGTTCTTTTTTGTTGGTAAAAAATCCTTGCTCACGTAGGATTCTGTTAAGAGCAACAATTAGCAGAAATGACACTCCAACTGCTGCTAAGTTATTATAAGGAGAGCTCTCATCAAGGCGGTTGGGATTAACAACTGCTACAGCACTTGGTAATTTTTCTGTTCCAAGGTGATGGTCGACAACTATAATATCAAGTCCAAAGACTTTTGCATCTTCTATTGGTTGATATGCAAGCGTACCGCAATCAACAGAAATACATAAATCAATACCATTCTTTTTAAGTTGTAATAAAGCATCTGTGTTCAATCCATAGCCCTCATCAACACGATCTGGAATATAGATTATAGAGCGTGTTCCAATCGCTCTTAGGTACCTATTAATCAATGCTGATGACGTTGCACCATCAACATCGTAATCACCAAATATTGCAATATTCTCATTATTGTTTATTGCTTTTATTATGTGAGAAACAGCTTTATCCATATCAAGGAGGTGAAAGGGATCTGGTAATAGCGATCTGATTAGTGGGTGTAAGAAGTCATGTGCATTTTCTATGTTAACACCACGAGCAACTAATATTCTTGCTAATATTTCTGGCAACTCAAATCTCTGTATAAGAGTAAAAATCTCCCTTTGATCTGCTTCTTGTAACTTCCACAGTGCATTTGTTATGCTGCGTTTTTCAATATCAAGTAGCATATTTTTTGTAAATAAAACTACTTTACCAGAACTTTTACGCTTGTTCTATAATTGTGTTAGACTTCTGTATAACCTAAAGAAAGATATAGGAGAGTGTCACTCGAAAGGAATCACATTTATTTTGACAAAGAGCATCTGTAAAATCTGATACTTCTTCTTGCATAACATGCTCTTTAATTAGTATTATATCTATATTAGCATATAAGTGTGAATATTATATTAGTGTAATTACTTTTTGGTATACATGACAAATTTATGCCTGGAAACAGTTTTTGGTTACTCAAACCTTTTCTACCTTTATTTCATATTCTTTAAAGTATTTTTTGCACTTTCTTTATAAAAACCATAGGTACCAATCGGTTTTTAGCTTAAGAATAAAGGTTAAGTATCTGGAATTCTGGACATAAAATCCTCCTGAAAGATTAGAAAGAAAATGCAGCGCATATACAACAGAATTTGAACACGTGCTGAAGAAGATACACTACGTTTTTTTTTGAAAAATTGACTGAAAAGTCTGCAGACGAAGATAGATTTTTGAGCTCTTAAAATACCTCTACTGTTAGAGTAAGGAAAGCGAGAAGGTTTGTCAAGCAATCTTTATTGGCTGTTGTACTAGAATTCAGTTTTTCGTATAATTTGCTAGAATTTGTGTGAAGAATTTTAAATATGAAAGGCCTATATATTAAAACTTACGGCTGTCAGATGAACGTTTATGACTCCATTTTAATGGAGAATATAGTTAAGCCTTTAGGGTTCAACGTTGTTAGTGATGCAGAACAAGCTGATTTGGTGATATTAAATACTTGTCATATTAGAGAAAAGGCAGCAGAAAAGCTTTACTCAGAGCTTGGAAGAATCCATTCATCACAAAAAAATAAGGAAATGACCATAGTGGTGGCTGGATGTGTAGCGCAAGCAGAGGGAGAAGAAGTGTTCAGAAGGGCTCCTTTTGTTGATATTGTTGTTGGTCCGCAGAGTATTTCTGCTTTACCGGAGTTAATAGTCAAAGCAAGCAGAAGTAAAGGTCATGTAATAAATACTGATTTTCCAGAAGTTGCGAAGTTTGATAAATTGCCAGATGAATGCTATGGCAATAGCCAGGGGTCTTCTGCGTTTCTTGCCATACAAGAAGGTTGTGATAAATTTTGTACGTTTTGTGTGGTACCATATACACGCGGGGCTGAGTATTCACGACCAGTAAATGAAATATTCCGTGAAACATTGAAGTTAGTTGCAAATGGGGCAAGGGAAATCAATTTGCTCGGTCAAAATGTTAATGCTTATCATGGAGAGTGCGAAGGAGAGGTGTGGGATTTAGGAAAATTAATTAGTCACATTGCTAAAATTGAAAAGCTAGAAAGAATCCGCTACACAACTTCTCATCCAAGAGATATGCACGAATCTCTCTACTTGGTACATGCGGAGGAATCAAAACTCATGCCGTTTGTTCACCTACCTGTGCAGTCAGGTTCGAATAAAATATTGCATGCAATGAATAGAAAACACACGGCAGAGGAATATTTGGGAATAATAGACAGATTGCGCAAATTGAAACCTGAAATCGAATTTTCTTCTGATTTTATTGTTGGTTTTCCTGGAGAAACTGAAAAAGATTTTGAGGAAACTATGAAGTTAGTAGAAAAAGTAAAGTACGCTCAGGCTTATAGTTTTAAATATAGCCCAAGGCCAGGAACGCCAGGGGCGGAAAGAAAAGATCAAGTACCAGAAGAGGTTAAAACAGAGCGTCTTCTTCGTTTACAGGAATTAATTAGCAAGCAACAACTTGAATTTAATCAGAGTATGATAGGAAAAACTATTCCTGTTCTATTCAGTGATAAAAAAGGTAAACACCAAAATCAAATTATTGGTAAAAGCCCATACATGCAATCAGTATGCGTTGATGATCCTGACGATAAATACAAAGATAAAATAGTAAATGTAAGGATATTGGAAGCTCGGCAAAATAGTTTGTTGGGATGCGCTGCCTAATTAGAGAAAAGTGCTCCCATGGTCTCATGTAGAAGCACTTTGTGTGTTTTTATAAGTTTATAAGCTATCTAGATTTAATCCTTAAAGGACTACAACTCTCTGTTACGCAATCATATGAGACTTGATATAATAGATTTGCGGGATTTTTTTTCTTTTCCCACTGATAGTGTACTTTTTCAACCTTTCCAGAATTATTATATTCATAAGAAAGCGATCTCCAAATAACGCTGCTTTTACTATTATTTTTGTTAGCATTGTGAAATTTCTGATAAGGCCAACTGTTATTGTCTTTATTCATCTTTAACTTAAGTAAATAAGTCTGATTTATTAATATGCTGTATAATAATGTCAACACCTATCAATGTTTATAAAAACAGAGTTTTTGGATTTGTAATTTTCCAGAAAGCTCTATATTCTTTGATTTTATCCAGTTAAAATGAATATGAAGTATTATCCTGATACAAGCAGCAGTCCTGATTTTTCATTGCTAGAAAAGGAAATCATAAAATTTTGGCAGGAAAATAAAATTTTTGAGCAGTCAGTCGAGAAACGTTCCAAGGATAATTGTTTTGTGTTTTATGATGGGCCTCCATTTGCAAATGGACTTCCGCATTACGGACACTTACTTACCGGTTTTATAAAAGATGCATTTGCAAGATATCAAACTATGCTGCAAAAAAGGGTTGAACGTAGATTTGGTTGGGATTGCCATGGGCTACCGGCTGAGATGGGTGCAGAAAAGGAGCTTGGAATATCTGGCAGAACTGAGATAGAGAAGTTTGGCATTGAAAAATTCAATAATCATTGCCGTACTTCTGTGATGAAATTTTCATCAGAATGGGAGAAGTATGTAAATAGACAAGCAAGATGGGTAGATTTTCACAATGACTATAAGACTATGGATAAGTCATTCATGGAGTCGGTCATGTGGGCATTTAAGCAGCTTTATGATAAAGGTCTGGTGTATGAATCAATACGCGTTGTTCCCTATAGCTGGGCGTGCGAAACTCCACTCTCTAATTTTGAAACAAGGCTTGATAATGCATATAGAGAAAAAATTAGCAAAGCTGTAACTGTTGCTTTTGAACTTTTAGAAAATCCAAAGCAATTTAAACAAAAATGTAGATTACTTGCTTGGACTACAACGCCTTGGACGTTGCCGAGCAATCTTGCACTGGCAGTAGGGGAGGATATTGAGTATTGTATGGTGTTAGTAAATGGTGAAGTCTGCATCTTTGCTGAAAGTTATTTAGAGAAATTTGTCAGCCACTGTGAACAAAGCAATATTCAATATGAAAACTGTAATACAAAACTTAAAGCGAGTGATCTTGCAGGTCTTTCCTATAAACCACTGTTTGATTACTTTAAAGATACAAAGAATGCGTTCCGTGTTTTCATTGCTGATTATGTTACAGGAGAAGATGGTACTGGTGTTGTGCACACTGCTCCTGGATTTGGTGAAGAAGATTTTTACCTTTGCCAAAGCCATGATATTCGAGCTGTTTGTCCAGTTGATAACGCTGGAAAATTTACTACTGAAGTTTCAGATTTGGCAGGAGTTCATGTTTTTGATGCCAATGATACAGTAATCAAGAAATTAAAAAGGCAGGGGAGCTGGTTTAAAACTGAGCAATATATTCACAATTATCCACACTGCTGGAGAACTGACACTCCTTTAATCTACCGCACTATGCCTTCTTGGTATGTTGCTGTGACAAAGTTTAAGGGAAGAATGACAGAGCTAAATAAGAGAGTTAATTGGATGCCAAATCATATAAGAGATGGTCAATTTGGAAAATGGCTTGAAGGAGCGCACGACTGGTCTATTTCACGCAATCGATTCTGGGGTACTCCAATTCCTGTGTGGAAATCAGACGATGCAAAATATCCAAGAGTGGATGTGTATGGCTCAATAGCAGAACTAGAGCGAGACTTTAATGTTAAGATAGATGACTTGCACAGACCGTTTATCGATACTTTGACGAGACCAAATCCTGATGATCCAACAGGAAAATCAGTTATGCGTCGTGTGCCTGATGTGTTTGATTGTTGGTTTGAGTCTGGCTCGATGCCGTTCGCGCAAGTTCACTATCCGTTTGAAAATAAAGAATGGTTCGAGAAAAATTTCCCTGCGGATTTTATCACTGAATATATAGCACAAACAAGAGGATGGTTCTATACGCTTTTTGTGCTTTCCACTGCTTTATTTGACAGTGAGCCATTTAAGAACTGCATATGCCACGGTGTGGTTCTTGATGTGAAAGGGCAGAAATTATCCAAACGTCTGAATAATTATGCGGACCCAATGGAAGTGTTTGACAAATATGGTTCTGATGCGCTGCGTTTTCTTATGCTGTCTGGTTCCATTGTCTGCGGTGGTAATTTACTACTCGACAAAGAAGGAAATTTAGTGCGTGATGTTCTGAAAAACGTAATAAAACCTATTTGGAACAGTTATCACTTTTTTACTATGTATGCAAATGCAGATGGAATTAAAGCTGAGATTTGTAGGGATTATCAGAATACTATTGATTGCTACATGATTTCAAAATGTTTTGAAGCTGTGGAAGGTATGCGAGCTTCTATGAACAACTATAACTCTCAGGAAGCTTGCAAAATCTTGACAGATTTTTTTGAAGTGCTAAATAATTGGTATATTCGTCGCAGTCGCGAGCGTTTTTGGAAAAGTGACTTAGATCAAGATAAAACCGACGCTTATAATGTTCTATACACAGTTTTTTATTACATACTACGGGCTGCAGCTCCTTTGTTGCCACTTATAACAGAGACTATATGGCAGGGGCTGAAGTATAAAGAAACATCTGTTCATTTGGCTGATTTTCCACAATTAGATAGATATAATAGTGAACTCATTGCCAAGATGGATTTGGTAAGGGAAATATGTAATGCTGCACTCTCTATTAGAAACATGTTTAACATACGTATAAGGCAGCCACTTGGTAGCATGACTATTTATCATAAGTCTTCCTGCAATTTTCTTGAAGATGAATATCAAGAGATGGTAAGAGATGAGGTGAATGTAAAAGAACTAGAAATAGTAAGTGAATTGAAAGAGGTTGCATCACTAGAGTTAAAATTAAATTTTCCTGTGCTTGGAAGAAAAGTTCCAGACAAAATCAAGAAACTAGTTCAATACGTTAAGGAAGGAAAGTGGAAGCAAGTTGAAAACGAACAGATATTTTTGGGAGATGAAACAGAGAGCTATACTATGGAAAAAGGTGAATATGAACTATTATTAAAAGCAAACAGTGAATATTCTGCTGTGTTTGATAATAACAAAGGAGTTGTTATTCTAAATACTGAATTAAATAATGAACTAATTCTAGAAGGGCTGGCAAGAGATATTGTGAGGCTTATTCAAGAAACTAGAAAACAGGCTGATTTTTATATATCAGATAGAATCAGAGTAATAATCAAAGCAGAAGATGAGAAAATTAAGGAAGCAATAAATACATGGGTTGAATATATAAAAGATCAGACCCTTGCCTTATCTTTGGACACTAATAAAGAGATCGAGGCCGATTTCTATTCTAAGGAATACCAAGGTTTGACAGTTGGTATTAAGTTAATAAAGTTGCAAAGTTAGTAATGTTTATGCTATACTTAAATTGCTTTAAGTAGGGTGGTGATATGAATCAAGTTGTTGCAGATGGTCATAGAGAAGTTATTGATTTAAATAACAATAGTGATGGTTTAGGTAAAGTAGAATCTATTTCCAATGTTGCTTTGGAAGAGGAAGAAGAGTTTTTTGATGCTATGGAAGATGTTTCTAATGTAGAAGAAGGGAATGATTTAGGTCTTGCTAATTCAGAAGAGGAAGAAGAGTTTTTTGATGCTGTAAGTAAGCAGGATTGGTTAATTAAACAAATAGCTGCTTTTAATGTTCCGCTCAGTATATTTCATTATAAAGATTATAATTCTGACTTTTTTACCTCCTGGTATAATATGTCAAGCGAAATATTGAAAGAGATAAACAGAGCTTGCCCAGAGAAGAAAATATTAAATTTAGCTCTGTCAGTTTTAATGCTCCCTTATATTGCTTTTACTGCACTGGGGTTAGTCATATACAGTAGATTTAAAGCAAATAGCAAGACACAAGAAGGTGTAGTGGAAGATAAGACAAAAAAGAGTGAAACAGGTGTGCCAAAAAGATTGGCATATGGCGCTCTTGCTGCAATGGCAATTTTTGTTAATGTGACTGTGCTTGTAGCCTTAATCGTTCCTGCAACAGTTGCTTTGGCTACTTTTTATCTTTTAAATAGAGAGTTATCTCACTCTTTAGTTGCTGCTCTTAGAATAAGTATGGGGCAGTATTCTAATAAGCACCAAAATATAGAGGTATCTTTTCATGAAATGGAGGTTTCTGAGTCAAGCATTGCATATGATATGGAAATAAAGTTTCCACTGCAATTTAAACAATTACTTAGAGATTTATGCGATAATGAAAATAATCAGTGGTTTAGTGTAACGCGGGATTCAGAGCGCAATATTGTACTGAAATTGTCAACTAACATCAATTTAAAAAATGGTCTTAAGCCCTTGCGTAATAAAATCAAGAGTGTGCTTGCAACTTCGATTCAAGAATGCGCAAGAACTATGGAAGAGCTGATGAAGCTAGAAAAGAAAGATATTACACATGATAAACTGAAGGAATTGTTGAACGAATTCAGGCTGAAAGTTGTAGATAGTATAGGCCATCAATTGACAACTCATTTGATAGAAAATGCTTATCAAGTTGCCTTCATACAAGCAATTAAGTTTCAGCAAAATAGACGGGGAGAAGATTTTTCACTGGAGGATGAGATAAAAAATACTTTAGTGAAACAGAAATTAGAAAGTCAAGGTAAGGAATTACCAAATGAGAAAGAGATGATAATAGGAGATATAAAAAAACTGAAAAATAAAGAGGCACTTGATTTAGCTGATGAAGATGATCGATTAGAAGCATTGGGAAAAGTAGGTGGGATAACAAGAGATATAAGTGATGATGCACTTCCTGTATTTAAAGCAGAGTGGGAACGACTTAAAGAAGAAGGGAAAATAGCTAAGAGTACAATCATTGATGTTTATAAGGATATATATCCTCAAGAAACGAAGAAAGCTCTAGATAACACTAAAAGAGAGATTGAGTGTTTAAAAAAAGAAGGACAGGAAAGATATATTAGGATACATGAAAAATTGAAAGCAATATATGATGAAGGAAAAAATAACTTAACAGACAATGATTTAAAAAGGAAATTAGAAGGTCTTTTTAAGTTCGAGTATGGTGATCAAGAAGTTGAGCGAAGGCTAGTAAAATCAGTAATGAGAAAAGCAAAGGGTGAGTTAAGCCTGTTAGGAATACTAAGCTTAATAGACCAGTTTCGAGATTTAGAAGAGGAGATAAAAGTTCCTTTGAATGGGGAAAGTTTAGAAGAAGCTTCAGGTAAAGTGAATGATTTTATAGCAAAGATGTATTTAGAAATAACGAAACGTAAAACGCAAGATTTGTTTAAAAGTCAAGCAAAGGGTATAGAGAATTCATGTAAGCTGTTAGAGGAAAAGGAGCCGGATTTAGTACAGAGGATTAATGTGCACCGAGTGAAAATTGCAGAATGCTTAGATCAACCTATATCGTTAAGAGAAGTAATAGAAGTAATAGAAGAAAGTGAGGATTTAAATAAGTACTTAGAAGATGAGCGAAAGAGAAAAGGAGAAAAGCATCCAAATACAAAGCTAATACAGAAGCACTTAGAAAATAACAAAGAAATTCTAAAAGCATTAGAACAGTTAAAATTAGAAAAAGAAGGATTATTGATAAATGAAGAAACAAAAAATGATTATAGAGAAGAACTGGAATCTCGCGAAAAAATAAAGTTTGCAATAATAGAAGATGATTTACTTAAAGCATTCGAGCATGAAATTTTTGATGAAGAAGCAATTAAGAAGTTACTAGAGAGAGCAGAACTTGAGTACTATTTGGCAGAAAAGTGCATAAAAAGTCCTGTGATTAAGACAAAAGACAATATCAAACATTTTTGTCAAGATTTATTGTCTCCTTTAATAAATAGGTTGGTGGAAAATATAGTAAATAATGTACCAAAAAGTGATAAGAGTTCATGGCTGCAGCCTATAAAAGCTATTAGGACAGGCTTGGGATATATTCAAACAGGTCTTGCCGTTGCAATGCGTGGGGATAAGAGCACAGAAGGAAAAGCGTTGAGTGTGGCACATGATACTCATAAGGAAGTAGAAACATTTCTTCAACATTTTCAATCAAGTTATGAGGAAGTAGGAGTTTTTTTGGGTAATTTATTTTCTGATGATGGAACGACATTTAAAAATGATGTATGGCCTAAAGTAGAAGAGCATTTGCATGGAATGTGGGATAGGTTTTTCAAGGATATTGAATTCAAGATAGGGAATAAATTGGATGAAGTAAACGTGACACAGCAAAATCAGGAAACGGCGATTACGGCTTAATAATGGTATCCGTTCAGCAGAGTGGTTTAAGAAACGATAGATAGAAGATTGTGAAAAGGGTTTAGCCTCCTCTGTTTCCATGTTAAGTATAACGAAATTATTTGCTCAAGGAATGAGTTTCCTCGTTCTGATTGTGTAAAATATGAATTTTTGCGATAAACGACATAATGCCGTATTTGCCGTTCAGCGTGATTATTTGTCAGCGGAGTATTTTCTGGGTCATCTAAAAATTTCCACATCATTCTTTCAGATTTCAAAATATTCTTTGCAACTCGAGACGCTCCAATTGCTTCAGGTAAGCGAGATATTTCCTTCAAATAATACCTTGTACGTTTTCGCAATTTCTTGGCACGTCTAATAAATCTTGAAACATCTATCTCATTTTTTAGTAAAGCTTTTTTCAGTGCAAATAACTCAGTGGCTACATTTCTCAAGTAACAGCCCAGAACTTTAACTTCAAATTTCCAACTATGCGCTAATCTTTCAAAATCCCTTGCTAAGTGTGCCCAACAGATTTGCCTTCTTTCATCAGCAAAGTAGTTGTATGCTGCATATCTGTCGGTTACTACCAAGCTATTACGATTGCAGCATACACTATTTTTTAAAACTTTCATTCCCCTTGACTCTGTCAACTTCACAAAACTTGCCGTATTGCTTGCAAACATCCAACACCAAGCGAGTTTACCTTTGTTATAATGGCTCGTTTCATCAATATGTAGAACTTTACTCCTACTTATCTCTTGTTCGATCTGCTCATACATTTTTTTGCATTTTGAAGCAACTCTATGTTCACTATTTGATATGCTACCGACGCTTATGTTCAAATTGAAGATATCATTTATGATGCTAGCTACTTCGCGCTTTGAATTTTTATAAAACCCACTGAGTGCTGCAACTACTGACTTAACCCTTGGGCCAAATGTATCTGGCGTAACACCCTCTGGTAACTTGCTACTTCTTCTTTTTCCGCATCTCTGACAACGGCCATGTTCCAACTGATATTCCATTACATAAGCCTTAATCTCCGGAAGATCTACTTTCTGATGAATATAAGGTTTTTCGCATATTGCAATCTTCCCTCCGCATTCGCAAGTAGGTGACAACTCTATCTTTATCACCTCATCTGCTTCCATTTTAGCACGATAATTACCCTTATGCCCAACTTGACCACCAATCTTTCTTTCGCTTTTTGGCTTTTCCTTTTTCATTTTGTATAATTCTTTTGAATTGGGAATTGATGAGTTTTTTGAATTTAAACCTAGCCTTTCCTTTAATTCAGCGTTCTCTATCTTTAAAGCCTCATGCTCTGCTTTTAAACTTTCATTCTCTCTTTCCAATCTTTCTATTTTTGCTTCTAACTTTTCTATTTTTTGCTGTAAATTTTTGCAGAGTTCTAAAAGGTTTACCATATTACCTCATATTTACCCTATGATTATCTTTATTATCTTGCTTTGTCTACCTTATTTTGCCGCTCTGCTGAACGGACACTAATAATGAGCTCTCAAAGTTCCTTCAGTATTTTCACACACTAAGTTGACTATCATATTTGATTCTTTTTGGATTTCCTCTTCAGTTAAAGTGTGAGTTGGAGAGCAGAAAGTAACTGAAAATGCTATAGACATCTTATTCGATTCTATATTGTTTCCATGATATACATCAAATATCAAAACTTCTGTGATGAGCTCTGAGCTTTTTTTCACCATATTGATTATACTGCCTGCTGCTACATCTTTATTTACAATAAATGCAAAGTCGCGTTTTACACTTTGATATTTATAATCGATAAATTTTTTTCTACTTATAGGTAAATTTTCGATATTTTCTAATATCAACTCAAAGCCTACAATTTTTTGTTTAATGTTAAAAAAATCCAATATACTCGGATGCAATTCTCCAAAATAACCAACTATTTTACTTCTAAAAGATAAGGAGCCTGATTTTCCTGGGTGATAATATTCTTTTTCTGCTCTCTCTATTGCTAAATTATCACAATTGACATTAAAAAGTTCCAAAGCTGTTATGAGGTCAGCCTTTGCGTCAAAAATATCTATTTTTCTATCAGTGTTATAGTGGTTTTTCGGCGAATTATTTCCTGATCTAATTCCACTTAAAACGTACTTAGATTGAGCTTCGTTATTATAAATTGGCCCAATTTCAAAAATTGCAAAATCAGGTGTACCATGGGCAGTATTATCTGCAGTAACTTTTAACAAATTTGGTATGATGCTTGGTCTCATTATATTAAAGTCATTATTAAATGGGTTGTCGATAATAAATAATTTATTCAAGTAACCAAACTTCTTAGCTGTTGATTCACTCATAAAAGACCAAGTTATCACTTCATGAAACCCTCTGCTTGTCATTAAAATGCGCAAATCATCTTGTGTCTCTTCTTCTACTGTAACGTCTTCTGCTAGTTGCTCTTCCTTTATTTTATCATAGCCGTATATTCTTACTACCTCTTCAACTAAGTCAGCAGGTATGGTTACGTCCGGTCTCCAGCTTGGTACTTGTATATTCCAATTACCTTCGGTTTTTTTATCGATACTAAACCCTAGCTTTGTTAAAATATCGAATACCTCATTAGGTGATGCAGATACACTTCCAAGTTTGTTTGCATTCTGATAATCAAAATTTATCTTGGTATAAGCCTTATTCAAATTGCCAGCAGACACTATGCTTGACACTTCTCCGCCACATAAATCCAAAATCATTTTGGCTGCAAGATTGAGTCCATCAAGGGTAAATTCAGGGTCAATTGAACGTGCAAATCTGTAACTTGAGTCTGTGGAGATGCCTAGCTGCCTTGAAGATTTAGTGATGGAGATGGGGTCAAACCAAGCAGACTCTAAAAAGATATCAGTAGTTTCAAGAGTGCATTCACTGTACTTACTGCCCATAATTCCAGCAATTGCCTGAACGTTTTTATCATCAGAAATAACGCTTATGTCTTTGTTCAATGAGTATTCTTTATCATTTAAACCAATAAATTTTTCTCCATCGTTTGCTTTACGTACTGTGAGCTCTCCTTCTATTTTTTTTGCATTATATGTATGCATTGGGCGATTAAAGGATATCATGATGTAATTAGTAATATCAACTATTGCAGAAATGGAGCGCATTCCTATCGATTCCAGACTATCTTTTAGCCATTTTGGACTCTCTTTATTTTTTACATTAGTGATATATACTCCACTAATAAAACTCTCCCCATCGATGACTTTGACGTTTATTAGTGAGTTCATAGAAGCGGTAAGTTGTGGAATGATTAAAGTCTTTAACGTTCCAATTCCAGTTGCTGCTAGATCACGTGCTATTCCATAAACACCTAAGCAATCTCCACGGTTTGGAGTGATGTTTATGTCAATTACAGGATCGCAATTGAAAAATTTATCTCCTGTTTTATAATCATCAGAAAGCTCGATTATTCCTTCACTTTCATCTTGAGTCAGCGAAAGCTCAGAGGCAGAGCAGAGCATCCCTTCACTTAGCACTCCTCTTATTTTTGTAGGCTTAATTGTAAAGTTGCTTTCTGGCAATGTGCTACCAAGAGATGCAAGTACAGTCTTCATGCCTTCTTTAACATTTTTTGCTCCGCAGACTATCTGCAGAACTTTACTTCCATCATTTACTCTACATAATTTTAATTTATCAGCATTTGGATGAGGTGCGACTTCTAATACTTCTGCAACAACAAACCCGGCCAATCTGGAATTGTCGATCACATTCTCTACTTCCAACCCTATGTGAGTTAATTTATCAGTAATTTCCTCTAAACTAGCATTGGTTTCTAAGTACTCTAATAACCAAGATAATGTGAATTTCATCTATCTAACAAGAAACAAAAATTCATAGTAATGTAAAATGTGATGTTTTTAAAGTTTGTTGTAATAAGTGGCTTCTATATTGCAAGAAACAACAGAGAAGCCTACTCTTTCTACAAAGAAAGAATTTTCTTTATATCACCTTTGCAGTCCATTTCCATGCAGAGTTGAATGTTCATATTGTGATCATCTATATGGAAATTATAAATGTAAGCATCACCAGTGAAATTTCCTATAACATCATGGCTTTCATTTAGCATTTCACCTGCCATGTGGAAAAGACCAGTGTCTGAGTTAGAAGAATAATCTGTAAACTTGATGTACCCGTTACCACATTCCTGTTCTAAATTTAAAGGTGGATTAGTAAAATCTATTTCGTTCATAATTGCCTCATATTAAAACTAAATTATAGTTAAAATAAGATGTTAAGTCAAGAATTTAGAATAAGATTGGTAGCTGACTATAATTTGCATTTTAATTGTATATTTTGTTAATATGTTAATGCTATAATAATACAGAGCTCCTTATCTTAATTCTTGACTTTATTTTATAAAATTTATACTTTATTTACTGCTGCAGTTTAAGTATACAGGGTCAAAATGGCGTTAAATCCGCTAGAACAATTTAAAGTATATACAATAATAGAACTACCAAAATTATTTGGGTATGACATAAACTTTACCAACTCATCTCTTTTTATGATGATCTCGGTGATATTAATGGTACTGTTTTTGCTCCTTGGAATAAGAAAAGGTGCAGTAATACCAGGATATTTGCAAGCTGCAGTTGAATATGTATATGATTTTGTTGTTTCAATAATAGAAAGTAACACTGGAAGCAAAGGTTTGGAGCACATTCCTTTGATATTTACAGTATTTATTTTCATTTTATCGTGTAATTTAGTTGGTGTTCTTCCTTATAGTTTCACAGTTACAAGTCATGTGATAGTTACCTTCGCTTTATCAATGGTGGTTTTTACTTATATAACGATTGTTGGGTTTAAAGAAAGAGGAGTAGAATTTTTACGCATATTGCTACCAAAAGGAACTCCTTCGTGGCTTGCACCTATAATCATCATTATTAAATTATTTGCTTATTTAGTAAGACCGATTAGTTTATCAATAAGGCTTGCAGCAAATATGATTGCGGGTCATACAATCATCAAAGTGATAGCAGGATTCGTCATAAATATGAACATATTTTTTACACCTGCACCTTTTTTGTTTATAATTGCACTAATAGGATTTGAAGTATTTGTTGCAGTTTTGCAAGCTTATATATTTACTATATTAACATGTGTATATTTGTCAGATGCAGTAAAGTAATTGACTTCCTTGCAGAATATTTTACAATTATATTATAAAGAAATAGTTAAAGGTAATATATGGATTTAGTGGCTTTAAAATTTATAGCAATTGGTTTGGCTGTATTTGGAATGCTCGGTGCTGGTTTAGGTATAGCTAATATCTTCTCTGCTATGTTAAATGGGATTGCGAGAAATCCTGAGTCAGAAGGTAAAATGAAAAGTTACGTTTATATTGGTGCTGCCATGGTTGAAATCATGGGGTTGCTTGCGTTTGTACTTGCAATGTTATTAATATTTGCTGCTTAACAGATGCCACAGCTTGATGTTTCAACTTTCTCTTCTCAAATTTTTTGGTTTTTAATTTTTTTCTCTTCACTTTTTTTTGTAGTGAGTTGTTTGTTTTTACCGAAGTTAGATGAAATAATAAGCACTAGAAGTAAAGAAGTGTTAGATTCATTTAATAGTTCTATTCACCTTTTAAGACTTACAGAAGAGCAAATTGCCAAGTATAATGCAGCTTTAAATCAAGCTAGAGTACGGGCAAAAAAAATCATAGATGATGCATTTGCTCAAGTAGAAGAAATGAGAGCGAATGTTAAGGATATATTGGAAGAGGAAGACAAGAAGATGATTAAACTTGTTGAAGAAAAGGTAGTACAATTTAAATCTAAGTATATTAGTGAATTAAAACAAATGGCTACTAGTATTGCTTTGATTTACTATACTAAGTTAACTAATTCTGAGATTGAAGAGGAATTTGTTGCTGACTTGGTGTCAAAAGAATTTTAGGGTTTTTATGTCTACATTACTAGTTATAAGCCTTGCTTTTTTAGTAGGTTTTATCCTCTCATATAAATTGCTAAGGAAGGTAATAAAAAACGCGCTTAACAATAAACGTAACAAAAGCAAGTTTTCAAGTGAAGAAACTGAAAAATTCAGAAAAGATATGTTGGAGTATTACAAAAAATCTTCTGAAAAATACAAAAAATTAGATGCAGAAGTTAACAAAATGATGAATGAAGCACTTGATAAGGCTAATAGTATTATTAAGCATAATAGACAGCAACTCGATCAAACGTTAGATGAAAATGCCCATTCTAATTTGAAGAAAGTTACTGACCAAGTTGAAAAAGCTCTTGGGGATTTACAAGCTAACACAGCGAGTATAGCTGCTGATGCTGTAAAAAAAATAATGCATGAACGTAAAGATGATAAGCGTAGTAGTGAGGTTTTATCTTCGTTTTCACGTGACTTGAGCAAAAAGTTGCATTAAGTTTAATGCCTGTACTTCAAACTGATAATGTAGAAAAAATTAAATTTGATTCTAGTTTATGCAAAGAACAAGAGAAACTTTTCTACTATAGGTTTAATATAATTCCTTGGCAAAAATTA
The DNA here is from genome assembly GCF_964263225.1 of Wolbachia endosymbiont (group A) of Limnophora tigrina. Taxonomy (NCBI): domain Bacteria; kingdom Pseudomonadati; phylum Pseudomonadota; class Alphaproteobacteria; order Rickettsiales; family Anaplasmataceae; genus Wolbachia; species Wolbachia endosymbiont (group A) of Limnophora tigrina. The sequence continues at coordinate 884,961 of NZ_OZ181654.1, read as the reverse complement.
AATGATACTACTTTTTTTATGGTTGAAGACATAAGCCAAGATATCAACCTTTGGGTCGAATCTCATTACGGTATTGAATATGTATTGATAAAAGTAGATAGCAAACAGATTTTAAATCTTCTTAACTCACACTTTGGTATTTCAGAATTCGCAAGTAACTACTTATATTATAAGAATCCTAATTTTTCAGCTAAAAGCATTAGGCTCAGTTCAATCTTTTTTTCCTCTTTCTTTGTTATGATTTCGACTTTAACACTGACAAAAAAATATGCATATTTTGCTTTGGTGTTGATATTTATAATCGGATGTTCTAGTTCTTTATTCAAATTTGTAACTAAAATTTTTGGCTTGCGTAAAATTTCTAACCAAAAAGCAGATTATGATAAGATGAATGAACCTATATATACTATTTTATTGCCTGCTTTTAAAGAGAATGCGGTTATAAAGCAATTGATTAAGAGCATTGAAAGTTTGGATTATCCAAAATCAAAATTAGATGTAAAGCTTGTGATAGAGAGCGATGATCAAGAAATGTTGGCAGCTATAGAAAAATGCACTTTACCACAGTATTTTGAAGTAATAAAAGTGCCTCATTCTCTGCCTAGAACAAAAGCTAAGTCATGCAATTATGCTATGAGCTTTGCTAGAGGAAAGTATGTGGTAATATATGATGCAGATGACAAGCCAGATCCGTTGCAGTTAAAAAAAGCACTAATTGAATTTAATAAGGGCGACGAAAAGTTGGCTTGTGTACAGGCGAAATTAAATTACTATAACTTTGGTTGCAATTTTCTTACAAAATTCTTTTCTCTCGAGTATATGAACTGGTTTCAATATTTTTTGCCTGGATTTCAAAAAATGAACATGCCAATACCTTTGGGTGGTAGCAGTAACCATTTTTCAGTGGAAATTTTAAAGAAAGTGCTTTTTTGGGATGCTTACAATGTCACTGAAGACGCTGACCTTGGTTTGAGACTTGCGCAAATGGGATATAAAACCAGGATTATTGATTCAGAAACATTGGAAGAATCACCAACTACTGTGTTTGCTTGGATCAAACAAAGAGCACGCTGGATTAAAGGTTATATGCAAACTTATATCGTTCATTTAAAAAATATAAAATTACTTTTTAAGCACACTGGGCTTAAGGGAGTTTTGCTATTAAACCTTTTTGTTGGTTCCTCAGCTTTTATATTTTTCACGACTCCTTTTTTGTTACTTTCATTGGTGCTGACTCAAATTTTGAATGAATTATTCTTATATTATTTTATAATAGTATACGGTATTAACTTGATTTTTTTGATAATAGCTATCAGACAACAAAAAATGCCTTTTTATTTTTATATAGTATCAATATTTTTTCCCGTCTATAGTCTACTACATAGCGTTGCAGCTCTTCTCGCTTTGTGGGAATTTGTTATTCACCCTCAGCAATGGAATAAAACTCAGCATGGATTATGGAAGCAAAACCTGTAGCTATTTGGCTTTTTCTCTGCTCTCTCATGGTGATTTGCATGGTGGGAATTGGTGGATTTACCAGACTTTCAAAAGCAGGATTGTCAATCACGGAATGGAAACCCATCACCGGAACATTGCCACCGCTGAGTGAACAAGACTGGCTAAAAGAAAAATCAAAATATGAAGCTACACCTGAATATAAAGCATTTAACTATGGTATGAGTATGGAAGAGTTCCGCACCATATACTTAATAGAGTATGTGCATAGGTTGATTGCAAGGCTGACAGGTTTAGTTTTTATTTTACCATTTATATACTTTACACTAAAAAAAAGAATACCTAAAAATGCAGTAATAAGGTTATCTACAGCACTATTATTTGGAATTTTACAAGCTTTTGCTGGTTGGTATATGGTAAAAAGCGGTTTGGTATCTAATCCTCATGTTAGTCACTATAAGCTCGCACTTCACTTACTGCTTGCATTGGTTATTTTTGCATTATTGTCATATCAATTTTTTGATTACCAAATCAAACCAAAACAGATAATTAAAATTAATAGCAACATTACATGTTACATATGGATAATTTTAATCCTAGTTACAATACAAATAATCTTCGGTGCATTTGTTGCGGGATTAAATGCTGGCTTAATTTATAATACCTTTCCACTAATGGATGGACAAATTGTTCCGGAAGATTTATTTTACTTACAGCCTGCTTGGCTAAATATCTTTGAAAATAGAGTAACAGTGCAATTCATACACCGGGCATTGGCATTGCTGATATTAGTTCTGACAGCAATACTCACAATAAAAAATGCTAGTGTAAAACCAGCATATATTATGCTACTCTCCGTCATTATTCAGGTAATTTTAGGAGTAGTCACTTTGTTGCTGCATATACCAATGGCCATTGCCATAGCCCATCAAATGTTTTCATTTATCTTATTTGGGTCAGGTTTATATTTCTTGTGTTATTTAAGAAAGCAGATCTAATACCAAATCACCAGCCTGTACATTTTTCCCCTCTGTAACAGGGATATTTTTTATCACCATTTCTGATTCAGCACATATGATATTTTCCATTTTCATTGCCTCCACAACAAAGAGAGGTTGTCCTATTTCTACCTGATCTCCAGCATTTACGTGTAATTTAACTAATAAACCAGATATTGGAGATTTCACAGTGTCTACTGAAATCCCTTCTGTTTTGTTGTTTAGCATTAATTTGCTTAGTTTAGCTACATGAGGTTTCAATACACAACATTTAGCTTTCATACCTGCGTGTCTTATAAAGTATTTGCTGCCTTGCCTTTCTATTTTAAGTGCTATATTGGTATCATCATTAATTGTTATATATAACAACCTGTAACTTGGTTTCCACTTACCTACCACAGAGTATTTATTGTGGTTATATACTGTTGTTAATGTGTTATCTTGATATTTTGCATTTACGGAGTACTCATTATCGTCTATTTTCACTATGAATGCTTCATCTATTGACTTACTGTAATACTTTCCCTCATTTTCTAAATGAACATACAGTGCAGCAAAAATAAATATTTTAATATATTCCTCTGTGATAAAATCGCCTTGAAACCCACTGGGATAATGGTCTGGAATGAATCTTGTGTGGAGTTTTGCTGCAATAAAATTTGGATTATGGAAGATGGATTCTAGAAATTCTATGTTGTTTATTACTTCCCCTATATAGCACTCAGACAAAGCTTTTTGCATTCTGCTGATCGCCTCTATTCTATCTTTTCCATAGGTTATAATTTTTGCAATCATTGAGTCGTAGAACATGCTGATTTCTGAACCGCTAGCTACTCCATCATCTATTCTTACATGACCATTTTCATCTGGTTTGTCGTAATATTTGATTCTTCCGCTGGAAGGAAAAAATTTCTTTGATGGGTCTTCAGCACAAATTCTACTTTCTATTGCAGAACCAGTAAGTTTAATATCATCCTGATTGAATCTCAATTTTTCTCCACAGGAAGTTCTAATCATTTCTTCTACTATGTCTATTCCAGTTATAAATTCTGTTACTGGATGCTCAACTTGTAATCTCGTATTTACCTCAAGAAAATAGAAGTTTTGGTCTTTATCTACAACAAACTCGACAGTACCTGCTGAAAAATAACCAACTTGCTTTGCCAAAGAAACACATTGGGCATACATTTTTTGTCTTACTTCTTCACTAATAAATGGACTTGGAGTTTCTTCCATTATTTTCTGGTTATTCCTTTGTATCGAGCATTCCCTCTCTCCAAGACACACTATATTGCCATATTTATCTGCTATGATTTGTATTTCAATGTGTCTTGGCAGCTCTATATATTTCTCTATAAAAATACTGCCATCTTTAAAACTTTTCTCTGCTTCATTTGTTGCTGATGTAAATGCTAGTTCAATTTCTTTTTTGGAATGTACAATTCGCATTCCTTTGCCACCACCACCTGATGCAGCTTTGAGCATAACGGGAAAACCAATTTCTTCAGCAACCATGGATGCGTGGTCAGCATCTTCGATCTTACCCATATATCCTGGCACTACATTTACTCCAGCTTTTCTTGCCTCTTCTTTTGCTGTTATTTTATTGGCTGTAACTTCTATTGTTTCTGCACTTGGACCAATGAAATCTATGTTATGTTTTTCCAGAGCACGGGGAAAATCTGGATTTTCTGCTAAAAACCCATAGCCAGGATGAACCGCTTCAGCACCTGTTTCAACTGCCACCTCGCATATTTTTTCAATATTTAAATAACTCAGGCAAGAAGGTGAAGGACCAATGTACTTCGACTCATCTGCTTGCCTTACATGCACAGAATTTACATCTGCATCTGAATATACGCATACACAAGATATACCCATCTTGCGCGCAGTTTTGATTATCCTGCAAGCAATCTCTCCTCTATTTGCTATTAAAATTTTACTATACTTCTTTCTTATCATCTTATCAGTATACTTTCTTAAGTTAAGAAAGTAAATTTCTATATTATTCCTTGCAAGTACTTCATGTTGGGGCTAAACCACCCTCTAAAAGTTGCATAACATTAGGATCTGTCACTATAGTACTTTCGTTATAGAGGCCATATACCTCGTTACATGCCTTAAATAACAGATATGAAGACCCTCCAGAAGCTATTGTCGCTATTGAAGCCAATGCAAGAGATTGAGAAGCCGAAAATAGAAGATACAAAGATACACACATAGCGGTAGCACACACTATAGCTCCTACTATATATAAGCATATATGAAACTTCTTATTACATATAAAGCCACATTTTATATCTGCAATTTGCTTAACTTCCTTCTGCTCTGAAGGATCCAAGAAGTAAAGAGGTGATACTGCCTTATTATCCTTAATATAGCTTTTATCGAGGAGTGCTTCCTTAATATATTTCTTGTTATTCTTAAATTCCTTTTCTAATCTTTTTACTTTTTCCCAATCTTTAGCTTCTTTTGCTTTCTTGACTTTGCTCTCAGTATCTTTTTCTAAATACTTTATGATCCCCTGTAACGCAGATAATAGAAACCCTTTACTTGCTGCTATATGAAATGGGTTTCCATTTTCATCAATTCTATGCTTAGCTACACAAGCAACTCTTTCCTTGCAAGAATCGACAAATTTATCCACATTCCCTTTTCTTGCAATTTCAAATAAATTATCCATATATACACCTCACTGCATTCACTAATATTAAATTATACAATGCAGTTTGTTAAAAATAAATGTAAATTGATCTTTCAAATTTACTATAGTTCCACGTTGTTGCAAGTGCAAATTTTAGTTATCATCGGTTACGTTATCACAATAGACAAATATGCCAGGTATAGTCACTAGATTCGCTCCATCACCAACAGGATTTTTACATATTGGAGGAGCTCGTACTGCGTTATTTAATTGGCTCTATGCAAAGCGTCATGGTGGGGAGTTTTTGCTAAGGATTGAAGACACTGACAGAAAACGTTCAACACAAGAAGCAATTGATGCAATAATGGATGGGCTAAAATGGCTTGGAATAAACTATGATGGAGAAATAATATACCAATCGAGAAGAATAGCTAGACATATTGAAGTTGCAAATCTTTTAGTTGAAAAGGGTAGGGCGTATCACTGTTACTGCCCTGAAGATGAAGTTGCAGAAAAGAAGGCAAGAGCAAGAGAAGAAGGAAAAATATATAAGCATAAGTGTACTCATTCGACATCAAGCGCAAACCCTGTTGTCCGTTTCAAAGTGCCAGACTCAGAAGATATTGTTGTTGACGATAAAATATACGGCCAAGTTACAATAAGTAGCGATCAGCTTGATGACATAGTAATCTTGCGCTCTGACAATACTCCAACATATATTTTTGCTGTAGTGGTTGATGACCATGATGCCGGAATAACCGATATTATACGTGGCTCTGATCATCTCACTAATACCTTCAAACAATTACTAATATATCAGGCTCTTGATTTTGATGTCCCACGCTTTGCACATGTACCGCTTATTCATGGAGAAGATGGGAATAAGCTATCTAAAAGACATGGTGCAACAAGTGTTTGCGATTATGAAAAGATGGGAATATTGCCACAGGCAATGCGTAATTACTTGCTAAGACTTGGCTGGAGTCATGGCAACGATGAGATTATTAGCGATGAGCAAGCAATAGAGTGGTTTAATTTAGAAAGCATCGGTCGCTCACCTGCACGGCTCGATTTCAAAAAACTGGAGCATTTGAATAACCACTATATTAGTAATATGAGCAATGAAGATATTCTGACTCTAATGCTTAGAGAAAATACTCTAACTGACAAAAAAAAGGGCTATTTACTGCAGGGACTGACAGAGCTGAAAAAAAGAGCAAACTATCTGACCGAATTATTGGACTTAGCAAAATTTTATATTCAAGTTGATTTTAGTGAAGAAGCTCAGCAAATTGTCAAATCTAACCTCAATGTAATTAAGTTACTTGCATCATTTCTTTCGAGTGTAGGTAGTGAAGATTGGAATAAGAATTTTTTATCTTCTCAGATTAAGGAATTTTCAAAATTACATAATATAAAAATGAGCGATATATACCACTCATTACGCGCCCCAATAACTGGAATAATGGATGCGCCTGGAATCATCGATATCATGGTAATTCTTGGTAAAGATGAGTGTATAAAAAGATTGCAAGCAATTTAAATAAAAAATTGCTTGACAGACTCTAGTAGCTTCATTATAGTGGAGAATGAAGATTTTTTAGGATCCAAAATCTATCTTCACCTGCAGGTTTTTTCACCAAATAATCAAATTTCAGCAAAAAATATATAAGTTTATTTTTGCTAGCTCTTTATTCATATAGGAGGGTTTATGTCTAGAATTCCTGATACTTGACTTTTATTTTTAAGTTAAAAAAACAATTGGCGCCTATGGTTTTCACATTAAATCATTTTAAATTGTTAAAGTTAATACGGGCTTTTTTTGCCTTTTTTTATTGGTATTTTTTTCATATTTTATTATATCATTATACTGTGGTACCATATAGACTTCAGTTTCATGATAAGGGGAGCAGGCTCCGTCTCAGCTATGGAATTAAAAAATGACTATGCATAAGATCTAATGGTGTGTCTAATCTATAGATAATTTTTTGTATTGCTAAGTTAATATTTTACATATCTGTTCAGCAAAGTGGCAAAAAAGACAAGTAAATGAGTATCATGAAAGTAGCTTACACGTAGCTGTAGGAATATTCATTTTTTAAGGTAAATTACACAGCAAATATTGTCATTCAAGTAGCTGACACTGTAATTCCAGCTTCTATAATGTCATGCCAGTGCTCGACACTGGCATCGAGCAAAATTTATCACAAACAAGACAACATTTTCAATTAAAAAATCAGTGTCTGGGTGCTAAGATGACACCTTCATAAGGGAGCCAGCATCAGCTACTTTCATGACACTCATTTAGTTGTCTTTTCTCGTTTACCTTATTTTGCCACTCTGCTGAACAGATATTAAAATAGCAAGCCTCAAGGTCAGAAGCCTGCTATTACTTACTGGTTACTTTACATCAATTTTCTTGATGTGTTTCTCTGATTTAGGTATGGTTACATGCAATACTCCATCTAAAAAGTTGGCAGATACCTTATCTTGCTCTACATTTGTTGGAAGTTGAATAGATCTATAGAAAGAACCATAGTACCTTTCTTTATGGTAAAACTGCTTATCTTTTGATTCATTATTACATGTTTTTTCACCCTTCACTATTAAGTTATCGCCAGATATACTAATGTCTATGCTTTCTTTAGGAATACCTGGTAACTCTAATGATAGGCAATAGCTTTCCTTTGTTTCATAAAAATCACAAACTGGTAGTAGACTACTGCCTCTTTTGGAAAGCTCTGGGTTCCATCCTGTAAAGAAGCTATCAAATATGTCATCAACGGCTCTTTGTAACCCTCTTACACTAAAATTATCACGATTATTGTTTTTATTTAAATGAACTATATTACTCATGTTGTACCTCCTTTTACTAATACATGCATTACATAATCACTCCACTTATTAATTTCAATCCTAAATCTAAAATTTTTTAGATGCGAAAAATTTTCCCCGTTTACTATAACTTGATTATGAGAAAAAATCTTGTTTGGATTACCACGAGTAGTTCTATAAACTAGATTAACTGTAAAAAAGGGCAAGTGTATGCAAATTTATTACTTCTCTTTCCACTTCCACAATCAAACAATTTTGAATGTTTCTTATTTGACTTGCCAACAATGAGAATTGGTATAACTGCTAGCTCCGTCTTTCAGCTATGGCATTAAACAATGACATGCATAAGATCTAATAATATGTATAATTTATAAATAATTTTTGAGGTAAATTGTGAAATTGGGCGTTAATATTGATCACGTTGCAACCCTTCGCAACGCACGTGGAGCTTCTTATCCAGATCCATTAAAAGCAGCAAAAATAGCTATTGATGCTGGAGCAGATTTTATCACCGTACACTTACGAGAAGACAGAAGGCATATCAGAGATGAGGATGTATTCAATCTAAAACAAAACATTAGCACTGAGTTAAATCTTGAAATCGCAGCTACGGAAGAAATGCTCAAAATAGCAAAAGAAGTAAAACCCTATTCGATTTGTATAGTACCAGAAAAAAGAGAAGAATTAACAACCGAAGGTGGCCTGAATATCGTGAATATGCACAGTAAACTTTCTGGTATAATAGAGGAAATGCATAGCTTTGACATAAAAGTCTCACTGTTTATCGATCCAAATATTAATCAACTAAAATATCTTGAGAAGCTAGAAAGAAAGCCTGACATAATAGAAATTCACACAGGGGATTACTGTGATAATCCATCAGAAGAAAAATTAAAACTTATTACTAACTCTGCAGAATACATTAATAAGCTAGGAATAGAATGCCACGCAGGGCATGGCATAAATTATAAACATGCTAAAAGAATAAAAGAGATACCTCACATCTCAGCTCTTAATATAGGCCATTCTTTAATCAGCGAGGCTATATTTCATGGCTTACATAGTGTAACTAAAAAGATGAAAATGACAATATCTAAGTAGCTTATACTTTCTCTTTGGTATTTAAAGTACTTGAAAGAGCTTGACTTGCTTTAAACCTTACTCTTTTCTTTTCAGGAACGGTCATAATCTCACCATTTTGAGGATTACGGCATTGTCTTTCCTTACTTATAGCAGTAGAGAATGTCCCTATTCCATGCAAACGTATTTCACCTTTACGATTTAGATCGTTCTTGATTGTTTCCATAAAAATATCATGAAGCTTACCCAAACTAGCTTTTGTTATATCTATACCTTGACTAGAGCACTCTTGACTCAGTTGGTTTACTATATCTTCTTTACTCATAAATTACCTTAATATTGAAAAATTACATAAACAGCATATTATGCTAATGCCAATAGTCAACTAAATTCGTCATAAAAAGAGAAAATGTCATAAACCCTTGTAAGAACTTGTATAATATTTACAAAAAAATACCATTATGAAACAATTATCTCTTAGAAAACTGACATTTTTTCCGAGCTTTATGTTGACCATATTTCTTACGCTCAACAACACGTGAATCTCTAGTTAGGAATCCACCCTTACGTAATATAGAGTGTAGATCTTGACTTATACTACTTAAAGCTCTGCTTATTCCATGAGCTAAGGCACCTGCTTGGCCAGATAGTCCTCCACCTTTTACAGTTGCAAACACATCATACCTATCTAACATAGAAGTTACTATGAATGGCGCTTTAATCATTTGACACACTGATTCTCTTTTAAAATAAGAAATTAAATCATCTTTTTTATTAACACTAAATTTTCCACTTCCTGGCTTTATCCATACTCTTGCTACAGATTCTTTCCTTCGACCTGTGGCATATGAACGACCAAGTGAGTCAATCATTGCCTTTTTTGGCTGATCATTATTATTTATTTTCACTTTTTGCTCCATTATTTCTTATTTTTACGATTTAAAGAGGCAAAATCTATTTTTTCAGGTTGCTGTCCTTGATGCTTATGTTCTGAACCAGAATAAACATACAAATTTTCAAACCGTCTACGTGCCATAGGACCATCATCAAGCATTCTTTTTACTGCCATTTTTATCACACGCTCAGGGAATTTGCCATTTAAAATATTATCTGGAGTAGTTTTCTTTAAACCACCAGAATAACCTGTATGCCTATAGTAGATTTTATCTTTAAGTTTCTTTCCGGTAAAATGTACCTTTTCTGCATTAACAATAATTACATTATCTCCACAATCCATATGAGGTGTGTATTCAGGCTTATGCTTTCCACGCAATAGCGCTGCTACAAACGCTGCAAGCCTTCCTACTACTAATCCTTCTGCATCTATAACAAGCCATTTTTTATCGACTTGTTTCTCTTTTAAGAAAAAAGTTTTCATATATCAATACATAACAGTAGATTATGATATACTAAGTTGCTTGATAGTGTCAACAACATTAGTTATTGATTATTAAAGTAATTTATGCTAATAATTTTAATAATATTCTAGAAAGCAAAATGTTTCGATTGATTATTATATTTGTAATCGCTTTTAGTGCTATAGATTGCTATGCAATCGATTTGGAAGAGGCTATAAGCAAAGCTATCAAAAATAGCTCAAAAATAAAGTCTCAATTTTACCAATATAAAAGCGCAGAAAAATATTATAAATCTTCTGGGTTAGCTGGATTTTTACCTGACATTAATTTACAATATAATTTCGATAGTAGTTTTAGCCTGGAAAACTCTGGAAAGGATCTAATATTAAGTCAAAGAATAATAGATGGTGGTGGCACCTTTGCTACATTCAGTCGATCAAGTAATCTTCTCAAAGCAGCAAAAATGCAATTTCAGCAGTCAAAACAAGAGCTTGCACTTAATGCTGTGAAAGCATATGTTAATGTTTTACAAAAGGTAGAAATATTAAAACTGAGAGAACATAGAGAACGCGTTTCTTTAGAACATTTGTCAGCTATGAAAAAACGCTTTTCCCTTGGAGAAGTTACTAATGCTGAAGTTTTGCTAGCAAAAGCAAAATTTTCGTCTTCTATATCCGAAAGAGTTGATGCTGAAGGTAAATTAAAATTGGCAAATATTGCTTATTATCATTTGATTGGCGAAGATGCTGATGAACTTTCTGAAGCTAATGATAAACTACCTTCTGTCCCAGAGCTAAATGAATGTTTACAATTAGCAAAAACCAATAATTTATCTCTAAAAGCAGCAGTTTATCAAAAAAGAGCAGCCGGAATGGAAGTGATCGCTGAAAGTTCCAAGTGGCTTCCTTCTTTAAATCTAAGAGCAAACAAAAATTTTGGGAAAGATGGTGTAAAATTAGACAAGCTATTAGAAAATGTTCATATAGTTTTTACTCTTGATGTTCCAATCTTTAAAAAAGGAGCGAATGCTTTTGGTGTCAGTAAAGCTAAAATGGATGCAAAAAAATCTACCTACGATTATTATGAAACGGTAAAAAATATAGAAGGAGCAGTTGTAAATGCTTGGAATAACGTGCTGACAGCAAAAGCTATTATTAAAGCAAGTCAAGAAGCGGAAAAAGCAGCAGCTTTAGCATTGGAAGGAGTTAAGCAAGAGGTAAACTTAAGTTTAAAGAGTACATCTGACCTTTTGGACACTGAAGATGCATTATTTAAAGCACGCTCCGATCTGGTTGGAGCAAAAAGCAATTATGTAATTAGTGTTTACAACTTGCTTTTTATGATAAATAGTATAAACCTTTAAATTTAATGGTATGAGCGATAATCAATCTGTAAAAGATATCCTAGAAGATATAAAAAAAGCTATATCGGGTAAAAATGCAAGTGTTGATAAAGCAGAAGTAATCGATGAAGATGATGATGTACTATGCCTTGAAGAGGAGTACCCAGAAGACATCGAAGAAAAAGAAAATAGTGAAGAAGAGAATGATTGTCAAAGTGAGAAAATGAATAACCAATTTAATAGTTACAACTCAGAAGAGAAAAATTTGTATGATAATATCCAAATGAGTAATAACAAAGTGAGCTATCAAGAACAAAGTAACGAGCATTTAGTTTTAAAAGAAAATATGGAGGAAATTAAAACATTGCTTGAAAAGATGCAAAGCGAACTACGGCATAAACAACAAAAAAGAGCGGATCTTACTGTTGAAGAATTAGTTGTATCTCTTTTAAAACCTCAGCTTTCAGAGTGGCTGAATAAGTATCTACATGCATTGGTAAAAGAAGTAGTTGAAAAAGAGCTCAAAGATATAATCAATAATAAGTAGGTTATTAGTATAAAGACCAGAGTAAAAACAGCTAGAGGTAGAAAGTTATCTTCAACAAGATGGCTACATCGCCATTTGAATGATCAGTATGTGCAAAAAACCAATAAGGACGGTTATAGATCGCGCTCGGCATATAAGTTAATAGAAATAGACGATAAATTTAAACTACTCCAACAAGGGCAAAAAATTATTGATCTTGGCGCTTTTCCTGGTGGATGGTCACAAGTTGCATCTAAGAAAGGAGCGAGTGTGATTGCTGTTGACATAAAACCAATAAACGCAATTAGTGGAGTAGAGTGTATACAGTGTGATATTATCAGCGAACTTGAAATTTTAAGAGAAAAATTCAAGGATCACAAATTTGATGTAATTTTATCTGATATGGCACCAGAATCTTGCGGTTTAAAATCGTTAGATCATATCAGAATTATGCTTTTATGCGAAGCAGCGCTCAATTTTGCAAAGCATTTTTTGAATCATGATGGCAAATTTGTAGTAAAAATTTTTCAAGGAGAGTCTGATAAAGATTTCTGCAATGAGCTAAAAAAAATGTTTAAAACAGTAAGATACTTCAAACCAAAGTCAAGTAGATCTGAATCTACAGAAATGTATTTAGTAAGTTTAGGCTTTATTGGTGGCAACTATTCTGTATAGAAGGTACTTACAGAAATGTTGACGAATCTTATCCTATTAAACTGAAGATTAATAACGCTCGCACAAAAGCCCCTTTTTCTTGCTTGAGTGTTTATGATAGTTAATAAAATTCTTGACTTTATTACTTAAGTATATAATAATTAAAGTATATTATTATTTTTATAGGAGAGTTTGATATGTATTTAGAATTGTTGAAACAGATATTAAGTATAGTAAATCGTGAAAATGATTTGAATGGTAATAACATAGTTGAAAAAATAAAAGGGCAAATAAAAGAAAGATGCTCATCTACTTATGAAGAATGGAGCAACAAAAATTTTGATATAAATTATAAATTTATTCATAATGGTTATTCTGACAAAAAAAAATCAACATTATTAAGTACAGCATTTCTAGATAATCAAGAAAATGTAGTAAAAGCTCTATTAGCAGTAGACGGAATAAATGTTAATTTCCAATATCAATTGGACAAAACCCTTTTACATTTGGCTATTGAAAAAGGTAATGAAAAAATAGTAGAAGCTCTATTAAATAAGGGGGCTCGTGTTGATTTGAAAGATGTATATGGAAAAGCTCCTTTACATTTGGCTATTGAAAAAGGTGACGAAAAAATAGTAAAAGCTCTATTAAATAAGGGGGCTAGTGTTGATTTGAAAGATGTATATGGAAAAGCTCCTTTACATTTGGCTATTGAAAAAGGTGACGAAAAAATAGTAAAAGCTCTATTAAATAAGGGGGCTAGTGTTAATTTGCCAGATAAAAGTGGAAGCACTCCTTTACATTTGGCTATTAGAAAAGGTGATGAAAATATAGTAAACGCTCTATTAGCAGTAAAAGGTATAGATGTTAATTTGCGAGATAGCAGTGAAAGCGCTCCTTTATATCTTGCTGCTGAGAAAGGCAAAATGGAGATAGTAGAGGCTATATTAGATAAGAACCCTAGTATTATAATCTTCCAAATGAATATGGACACACTCCTTTGTCCGTTGCTGCTCGGGGACATCATAAAAAGATAGTAAGAGCTCTATTAAAAGCAGGTGCTGATCCTTTATTAGATAATCGTGATAACAAAACTCTAGATAAAGAACTTACTAAAGAAGCAATTATGCTAGCAATAATCTCGGGTGTTGGTATATTTGTTATTGCATCTGTTGTAGCTGCGATAATAGTTACTTCTGCATATTTTATTGGTGTATCATTATCAGTAGGTGCTATGGCTGGGATAGCTGTGGCTGCTGCTGTACTCACAGGACTTGTTGCTGGTGGCATTATATATGAAGTGTTGAAGCCTTGTGATGAGTTAAAGGAGGCTATTGCACAAGCAACGTCAAGTCCTGGTAAGAAGCTAAATGAAGTTGATGTACAATCAGAAGTTTCTTCAGAGTTAGGCGCAACAGTGTAGTTAAGTAGAAGGAAGAAGTCTCTTCTTCCTTTTTTTCCAATTTTTTATTTAGCAAGGTATCTAGATACCTTGCTTAACACCAAAACAGAATTAAGGTTTAAACATCCTAGGTGTATTAACATTCATTTTGAAGACAGCAAATGGTGTCATCCCAGCGCCCTCTTTCTTGTTATTCCAATACTGGGATTCAGAAAACTGATACCAACTCCAGTTACAAAACAAACAAATAGACAATATGTGTGATGAAGTTATACTCAAGCAGGTATAATCATTGAGGTTAAGAATGGCACTAAGGTCAAAATTATTAGATGAAAAAGTTGTAAACTTGGCAAAAGAAATGTTAAAAAAGGTGAGAAATAACGCATATGTTTCAAAAAAATTACAGGCTGTAATTGCAGCGAAAAAATATAGTATATCAGAGGTAGCAAGGGTATGGTGTATCTCAAGAACTGCGCTGAAAGAATGGATAAAACATTTAAAATTTGGAAGGGTAGAAAGATTGTTTGTCCCACCTGAACGGCGAAAAAAAAGTATATTAAACCAGAGTCAACGCAAGCAAATCGAGATGTGGGTGGAGAAAAATCCAAACATTACTATCAAGGAAGTAAGGTTAAAAATCCAGAAAGAATTTGCTTTAAATATTAGTAAATCTACAGTACACAGTGAAGTACAAAAGATGAAGTTTTCTTACATCACGCCACGTCCAGTGCACCATAAACAAGACAAAAACAAGCAAGAAGAGTACAAAAAAAAATCTCAATAAAATTGTACAGAAGAACCCAAAAAAGGAGATATTTTTCTTCGATGAATCGCGATTTGGAACACACTCGAAAGTTGGGCACGGATGGTTTAAAAAGGGATCAAGAACACAAATTAAAGTAAAAATTGGTAGGGAAAATTTCTATCTTTACAGCGCAGTAAATTACAGGAGCGGAGAGGACTGTAGCTTACTTTTTCCATATGTAAATACCGACTGTATGAACATATTTTTAGAACAGATGTCGAAAAGCTTGGGAAACAAAGAGGCCTTTCTTATCATGGATTGTGCCAGTTGGCATAAGTCAAAAAGTCTAAAAATTCCAGAAAATATTACTATAATTTATTTACCTCCATACTCACCTGAACTGAACCCTCACTTTTACCCACAATTTTGAGAGGTCATGATGTGAAGCATAACTATGCTCTCCTTAAGATTTTCATAGCCCCGCCATAGAGTCATAGCCCCTGGTAAATTATCACTTTTTCTATTCATAAATCCACCTAATTTTCCTAACCAAATAATAGCTTGTTTTATGTTTGGAGGTTCTTCTGGCAATGTAGCTACTTTATGCTCACGTATGAAAAGGGCCTTCCACTCTTCGTTGCTTAAAATTTTAGTACAGGTTTCCATGGGATTTGATAAAGCGACTTTTGTTAAATATAAAATTTTAAATGCAATAATGCTCTTTATAGCAATTAATTTCTGTAGCCTTTCCTTTGTAGTTAAACGAGAGCTTTCTATTTTACATCCTGATTTTAAAACCCTGAAATACTCCTCAATTTTCCATCTTAGCTTATACCAATTTATCCTTTCTATAGCATCTAAAGTGCTATTAACTGGTACATTAGTCAGCAAAGTCCAATCAATAGCTTCCAATCCTTCAGGAGGATTTGTTTCTTTTGCACTTACCACATATACAGGGATTTTATCACTTATTTTATGCACTGTGTCTTTTGATCCATAAATTGAAGAAGATCTGATAGGTATATAGCCTTTCATATACTTAACTTCAATATTAGCTTTCCTTGATCTTTGGTTTCCACCTTTATTAACTTCTAGAGAAATTTTCTTCTTTACTGGCAGTTGAGTGATGCGTGTTTGCAAATCTGTTTTTCCAATTTCAGTACAGATAAATCTTCTATTAGTTCGATTACGGATTACATAAAAACTACCTAATGTCTCAGTGATCCATAAAAATTTGAAGATATCTGCCTCTCTATCACCAAGGGTAACAAGTTGTACATTTGCAGGAAGGTTGTTTATGCTTTCTTTGAGAGCTGTTATCCACTTATAACTTTCTTTTTCTTCTATGGAGGTACGGTATTTCCTGTTTGCTTTTTCTTGTGACGTTTCTTTTTCCCTAATAGAACGTGCCCAACATTGTTGAGAAGATAGACCTAAAGGCAATCCGTCTTTGCTGACTATTAAGGCACTGTGCAACAGTAAACCCATTTTATGCTTCGTATAAGCTTTAGAAATACTACCTAGCCTCTTAGTTTTTATATGAGAGTCAAAATCCAAATAACTTGTATCTTGAACTGAAAAAACAAACTGATTTCCTTTCATTCTCTCCATAGTTTCTTTGTAATGGGAAGAATAAATTTCCTTATCCTTAAGCTTTTCATTGCTAAATAATCTGTATGCACCCTTAGCTTCTTTCCATCCACTACAGCTTTGATTAATTGATCCAGACGCCTTACCCTCTATACAATAGCCTGTTTTAATAAGTCTCTTATTAAGTCTTGTATCTCCTAAATTAACGTGTTTTAACTCTCTTTCCAGCCATTTATCCCCTAAGCCATCAGTATATTGCACATTTGTACTTACTTCACTCATTTTAATCCCAAATTTATTTGGTATCCATTTTACTCACTTTTTTATTTGTGGGTAAAAGTGAGGTTTTAACCCAGTAAACGTAGGGTTGATTGAAGGAAATGGAGTTACTTATGGACTCAGCTATCAAGATAACGGCAATGGAAGCAGTAGAGTAAAGTTACTTATTAGTCCATTATATCAATCAAAAACATACGAGTGTGATACAGGTGTCAACGTAGCAAATGAATTTAAGGGCCAATTATCTCCCGCACTAATAGAAAATTCAGCTGAAGTAGATAAAGTTGGAGTTATCTTTCCTACAGAAGAAACTAACAAAGAAAGAAAGTGCATCAAAGGCTTAACATTCAACACTTACGAAATCAAGCATTCAACGAATGCTCCCTTAGTTGAGCATTCAGGAAAAGTAAAATTACAAAAAAACATTAATAACCATAATGATGCAAATAAAGGCAATAGCTACTTTCAACCAAAAGCAGTGAAAGTTGGTAATGGTAATGTTGTTGTAGTTGCTCATAATTTAAAGGATCAAGCTTTAGTTTCTTGGTATTTACAATCAGACACGAATGGAAAATTTAAAGCTTTATCTGGAGCAAACGGCATCATAGAAAGAAAATTATTCAAGTTTAATAATCCAGGGCAATTAGTACTAGATGAAAATACGATGCTTTATTCGCAAGTGGGAAAAAATAGTATTGAAAATCAAGAGGTAAGAACAAATATTTTTAAGTTCGATATGGCCAAAGTGGTTGAGGATCTAAAAAGTGGAAAGAAAGATGAATGTTTGCTTAGTAAGAGATGTCAGATAGATAATAAAGCACTATCTCTTTCCAGAGAATATGAAATAAGCTTTTTACAGTATGTGAAACAAACTGAAGGCGATGATCAGGTTGCTTTTCTTGCAAAAAAACAATCTTCTAATACGCAAGAATTGCATTTAGTAAGCCTTGCTAAGAAAGGACCAAAATCAAATTTTACTGTTTGTGAATGTGAAGATCCTATAGAACAATTGTACGTTAAAGACAATGGCCAAGGAGGTTTTATCGTCACTGCGGTAAGTGGAGAGAGTATTATAACTTTTAATAGAGAGAGCTCTGGAAAATCTTCTGAAGCAACGATAATACCGACAAGCAGTATCAAAGCTCTCAGTGATTTTGTTAATATCATTAACGGCCAATTGATGCCTAGTATTATTTCCAGCAGTACTGTGGCTCCTATAACTGTTACAGAGACGGTTGTGACTTCTAAGAAAACGACGACTGCTGCAATTACTAGCACAACAGAAACCGACACTGTAAAGACTACCAAATTAACAACAGAAGCATCAACTATCATTGTACCAACTTCCACAATGAGTAAATCTTCAACAGAGTCAACAACTCAGGCAAGTACAGTAACAGTGGAGTCAACAACAGTAGCATCAACTACCACTGCACCTACTTCTACAACGAGTAGGCCTTCAACAGAGTCAACAATTCAAACAAGTACAGTAACAGTGGGGCCAACAACAGTAGCAAAAACAACTTCTACTTCACAAACGACCACGGTTGCTAAAACGTCAACTAGTGTGCCTTCGGAAACTGAGACAAGTACTGTAAAATCTACAGCAGCGACTGTTGAGTCAACTTTTACAGCAAGCAGTACTACGATGAGTAAGCCTTTAACAGAATTAACAACTAAGATGAGTACGTCATCAGAACCAACAACAGTAGCTGAAACTATTGCGACTTCACAAGCAACTATGATTACTACAATGCCAACTAATGCGCCAACAACAAACTCAGAGAAAACTATACAAACAGTGTCCACTATATCAAATACTGGAACAAAGGTAACAATTCCTCTGTTCACTACAACTTTACTTCCTCAAACTACTCCTTCACCACAGCCCACTCAGCTTGCTATAGAGTCTAATAGGGCAGGAATGATAGGTGGGTCTTTGGTTGGAGCGATAATAAGTATTGCTGGAATTATAGGATTCATAGCATACAAATATGTTAAGGGTCGTAATGCTGCTCCTGTGTTAGAACTAACTAATTTCAATGATAGAAGGCGATCATCTTCAAGTGGCAATAGCGATGAAGAAATTTTTATCGCTAATAACAGAATGAGACATATATCTATGCGAACTATGGATCAATCTGAAACAGTGCTAAACAGTATATCGGTGGAGAGTAGTAGTCGGTCAAGAAGTAGCTCATCGTCTTCAAGCGGTGGACCAGGATCTTGACTGACTGAGCTAGAGTCTAAAAGTGAAAAAAGCTTATCTTGGGATAGCGATGATGTACCGGAATATCACCTTTAGCTATTTGTCTGAATGTTTTTAGTATGTAGACTGTTAGGAAATTTTCTTTTGCTTTTGTGATTTTAATGTTAAAGTATAATTTCTAGGTGAAATAAGTAGCTGCTGTTGTGTGATAAACACAGCAGAGGAAAGTCCGAGCTCCAAGAAAAGGTAGTGACGGGTAACGCCCGCCGGAGGTAACTCCAGTTATAGGGCTGCAGAAAATTACCGCCTAAAATATTATTAGGTAAGGGTGAAAAGGTGTGGTAAGAGCGCACCATAACAATGGCAACATTGGTAGTCAAGTAACCAACACTAGGAGCAAGATTAAATAGAAGTAGATTTTATGTTTTTCTCATATCTACTCGGGTAAATCGCATGAAGTAAATGGTAACATTTACTCCAGATAAATAGCTACATAAACAGAACTCGGCTTATATTTCACCTAGGCAATGCATGAATGTCAGCCATACTATGTAAATGTATCAAACATTTCACATATCCTGTACGCTCAATTTGACCACCTATATTCCTTTTACTTCTTGGCTTATCTCTTTTTTTATTTCCTTTTGAACTTAACAAAGCTTGAATTTTAACCGAGCTTTTCCTTTAACTCGTCATTCTCTATCTCTAAAACCTTATTTTCTTACCTATAACTTTTTAGCTTAGCTTCCAACTTTTCTATTTTTTGCTGCAAGTCTTTGTAAAGTTCTAAAAGACTAACCATGTTACCTCACTTTTACGATTGGTTTTTATCTTATTTCATCTACCTATTTTGTTGCTTCAATGAATGGGTGAATAAAGCATTTCATGCGTTGTCCTTCACTTGTTCTGCTTGATAGTCACTACTGCTTTCGCTTATATTAACACTAGAGTATTCTTCATCGTCAACATACTCTTTTAGAACATATCCTCTACCCCAAACGGTTTCTATGTGGCTTATTCCATCATTTGCACTTTCAAGTTTTTTACGTAATTTACACATAAAAACATCAACTATTTTGTTGTCTGAAGGTTCGTCCAAGCCATTGTAAAGATGGTTTAAAAACATTTCTTTTGTCAATACTGCTCCTTTACGCAATGCCAGCAATTCTATCATGGAATACTCTTTGTTAGTAAGGTGAACTGTTTTGCCTTTTACCTCAACAATCCTGTGATCAAAATTGATATTCATATTACCAATCTTTATCACTGATTCGGGATGGCCTTTAGTACGTCGGACTATGGCCTTAATTCGAGCTAATAATTCGCTCTTGTGAAATGGCTTGGTTAAGTAATCGTCGGCACCATACCCAAGTCCTTTAGCTTTATGGTTGGCAGCGGAGATACACGAAAGTATTAAAACAGGAACTTTGATTTTTGCACTTCTTAATCTTAACAGTATATCATATCCATCAATATCACCAGGCAGGTGTATATCTAGAATAACTAGATCGTAACAGTCTCCACCCGAGGAAACCATATTATTGTTATAATCTTGTGCAGAAGTAACAACGTCGCAAAAATGTCCATCAGAAGTTAAGGCATTAACTACAGTCCTTGCACTTACTTGATCATCTTCAATTAATAATATACGCATATTTTACACCCCATAAATAATTTATAATTTTAGTAATATATATAACCAAGGAAAGTAACAAATCAAATTTTTATTAATGAATAATAGAAATTACACTTATTAATTAATAGTTAATGTGTCGTTCCAAAATTATACAAATAGATCTAAAATACAATAGATATACTATAATAACACTATTTTTAGTAAATATTGAATAGAAGCTATTTTTATTAAAAGAATACTTAGGTTAATAGATATTTAAACTATTTTATACTTTTATGTTATATTTTTAATTTACTTATTCTACAGTTTTAAATTATAAGTAATACTTTCAGGAATATTGAGTGGTAATATCAGTTTTAGGTGCTGGCGCATGGGGTACAGCAATTGCGATTTCATTAAGTAGTAAGAAAAATGTAATTTTGTGGACTCGCAATAAGGCCATATTTAAATCAATTAAAGAGAAAAGAGAAAGTGACAAGCTACCTGATTGTCCAATTTCTGATAATGTATCAGTAAAATTAGCTATTGAAGATGCAGTTAATGCTTCAGTAATAATTCTAGCTGTTCCCACTCAGTCTCTAAGGGAGATATGTCATCAATTGAATGATTGTAACCTAAAAAAAAATGTAGCAATAATTTTGGCTTGTAAGGGAATAGAAAAATCTACATTAAAATTACCTAGTGAAGTAGTCAATGAAGTTTTACCTAATAATCCTCTTGCTGTTTTTTCTGGTCCTAGCTTTGCTATAGAAGTTGCAAGAAAATTACCATATTCGATGGTTCTTGCATGTCAAAATGAAGTATTAGGTTCAAAATTAGTATCAGAGCTACAGCAAGAAAATATTAAATTGTACCTTAGTAGCGATGTTATAGGAATACAAGTTTGTGCAGCGTTAAAGAATGTTTTTGCTATAGCATGTGGGGTTGTTCTAGGTAGGTTTGGGTTTAATGCTCATGCAGCATTAATTACGAAAAGTATGAGTGAAATTAAGGCTTTATACTCAGCAAAAGTTGGTGACGGCAATGTAGATATAAATACACTACTTGGACCAGCATGCTTAGGCGATTTGGTTGTGACATGCACATCATTAAATTCAAGAAATCTATCTTTTGGATCTAAAGTAGCTAATAGTAATGGTTCTAGTGCTCAGCAGATTTTATCAGAAGGTAAGTCGGTAATTGAAGGTTTTAACACTGCTAAGTCTGCATTTGATTTAGCAGAAAAGCTAAAGATAAAAATGCCCATATGTGAAGCGATCTATAGATTGCTATATGAAAATACTTCTATAGAAGATACTATTTCTGTTCTTGTAAATTAGTTTTATATTTCGGTATATTGTGAAATTTTTATATAAATTAATATCAACATGGTGGCTATCTGGCACGGTAAAACACATGCCAGGTACTATAGGCAGCTTGGCTGCTTACCCAATTGTTCCTATATTACTCAATGACAGAATTTTAGGTACAGCAATTATTTTTTTTTTATTCTTAGTTGGATTATGGTCTACAGGCAATTATATACAACATTACAAAGCTCCGCATGATCCAAAAGAGGTAGTAATTGATGAAGTAGTTGGTCAATTGCTGACAGTACTTCTAGTTTCAATATTATTAGAACAAGAAATGAATAGCTCTGTATTGTTGGTGTGCTTTTTCTCCTTTAGGTTTTTTGATATAATAAAAGTGTGGCCTATAAATTTGATTGATAAAAATACAAAAGGTCCTTTAGGTATTATGCTAGATGATGTTGTAGCTGCAATTTTAGCCTTTGTTTTTATAGGAGCCTTTTATTGTTTATTGTTGGTTTATGCAGAATAAAAAAATTTGTTATTCAAGCTTAATTATTCAGAACCTAAAGGATTATATACTTTATGCAACGAATTTGTCCAAGTGGGAAATACATGACGAATTTGATAATGTTATATTTACAGTAAATGGTACCAGAGAATCGTTATTTAATTTTGTGTTTTGTGAAGATCAATGTACTGAGCTTTCCATATGCAGAACTCTAGATTATCTAAAAGCACGAAATATAGAAGCAACATGGATAATAAGTCCACGTATAAAAATAGGGGGTATTTTAGAAAAATGCGAAATAAAACACGTTAGCACACCAAAAAAAGTTTTACTCAATATAAAAGATTATTTTTTGCCTGATGATGCTGTTCCAAATTTGAAGTTCAATGTTGTAAATAGTAGTGAGCTCTTAGAGCAATTAGATTTACACACTTCTAAAATTTTTTATCATAGAATTAGTATTGTTAGCACATTTTTTCGCCAATTATCGAATTATGATGATAAGAGCTCAAGGTTAAGATTTTTTCTTGTAATGCTAAATAACGAAATTGTTGGAACATGCGGTCTTTATATTCAAGACAGCATAGCTGGTTTTTATAGCGATGGAGTTTTACCAATTTACAGGGGTCGTGGAATAGGAACTCAAATGGTTCTAGAAAGAATAAAGATAGCTAGGCAATTTGAGTGCAAATACATAGTAGCACATTGCATGAAACCTTCTGTAAACCTTTATAAGAGATTAGGCTTTAGGGTATTGGGCAATCTTCACTTATATACCTCTTCAGTACAATCTCTTTGCTGAGAGGTTACAAATTTTTATATTTGTTTTAGAATACTATGTTTTTTTTGTATGAAATAGTTTTACTACTAATTCTAGTATTCTTCTTTTTCTCATATTCTAAATTAAAAATTAGTAATAAAATTAAGGACTTACAACATCAAAATGTTATCATAAATAATTTAATAGATACTGTGAATGATGGATTTTATATTTGGGACGCAAAAAAACGTATAGAAAAATTTTCTCCCAATTTACTAATTTTGCTTAATACTGTTTTTTATTCATTTAATGAGTTTGTAAATTTTTTTGAGCAATCAGAAAGCTTAATTAAAAGTTTTGCTGAGGCAAAGGAAATAAATAAATCTTTTACTCTAGATTTAAAGTCAAAAGACAGTGAGGTTTATTGCACATGTTATGGTAAAAGCATAATAGATTATTCTAATAATGTGATTGGTGTGTTGTTATGGATAAGGAATATCTCCGATTATAAGATAAAAGCTAATGAACTTGAGTTAGAAAATAGTAAGCTTATGCGAGAATTGGAGAACTATAAAAAAATTTTTGACTCTTTACCATTTCCAATACTGAAGCACAATAAGAATAAAAAAGTAAGGTTTTATAACTTATTTTATGATAAATATATAGGCAGCTCTAAAAAATTTACTGTTGCGAGTGGCTCCTATAACGTAAAACCAGGAGAGTGTGTAATAACTTACAAGAACGAACCTAAGGTTTTTAATTTTGTTGAAGTTCCAGTGCAAAATTCTAATAGCATAGTAATGTATGGAAAAGATATTAGTGATGAAAAAAAATTACATACTGAGCTAAGCAATTGTTTAGCTGCACAAGAAAGTTTGCTTGAGAAGCTATCGATTGCTGTAGCGATATATAGTAAGAATCAAAAGCTAAAATTTTATAATAATGCTTTTATAAAAACTTTTCAGTTTGATCCAAAATTTTTGGAGTCTTATCCAACTTATCACGAGATTATGCTTCACCTATTTGAATCTAAAAAGCTTTTAGGAAAAAAGGATTTTCAAACTATTAATAATCAAAGACATGAGTTGTTTAAAAGATTACTGGAATCATATGGTGAAACAATACATTTCATGAATGGAAGAACGTTTAGAGTATTAACAATACCCTATGCTTCAGAGGGTCTACTATTTTCTTACGAAGAGTGCCAGAAATAACACTCAAATTCCTTCTCTCTCTACCATAAGCTGTTTTACTTTCGCTATCGCTTTTGCTGGGTTAAGCCCTTTCGGGCAGGTTTTTGTACAATTCATTATTGTATGACAACGATACAACTTAAATGGGTCGTTTAAAGAAGCAAGTCTTTCTTCTTTCTTATTATCACGACTGTCAGCAATCCATCTATAAGCTTGCAGTAATACCGCTGGCCCTAAAAATTTATCACCATTCCACCAATAGCTTGGGCAACCAGTCGAACAGCAAGCACATAGTATACAATCAGACAGACCATCCAATTTTTTTCTATCTTCAGGAGATTGAAAGTATTCTTTATTTTGTAAGGCAGATTTATCTGTTTGTAACCAAGGTTTAATCGATTTGTATTGCTCATAAAATTGGCTTAGATCTGGAACTAGATCCTTTACTATATACATATGAGGTAGTGGATATATTTTTACTTCACCTTTTATATCATGTATAGATTTAGTGCATGCAAGAGTGTTGGTACCATCAATATTCATTGCACAAGATCCGCATATTCCTTCTCTGCAAGAGCGTCTAAAAGTTAAGGTTGAATCTATTTCATCCTTTATTTTTATTAATACATCAAGTACCATAGGGCCACAATTATCCATATCGATAAAAAATGTGTCTATTCTTGGATTTTTATCATCATCAGCAGACCAACGATAAATTTGAAATCTTCTAATATTTTTTGCTCCAGTAGGAGTAGGATAAATCTTGCCCTTTTTATTAACTTTAGAATTTTTTGGTAAAGAAAACTGAACCATATTGCTTACCTTTTACAGCTAAAACCCCTTTTTTGTAAATAACATATTTTGGTATTATCTACCATACTTTTCCTTTTCAAATTCAAGCAAAGCTAAAATCTTGCTCTCTAAACTTTTCATTATAATTTCTTCATCTTCTTTTTGATGATCATAGCCAAGTAAATGCAGCAATCCATGAACTAACATGTGTGCAGTGTGAGTGAGGATAGATATACAGTACTCATGAGACTCTCTTTCTATTGTATCTACTGCAATTGCTATGTCTCCTAGATCACATTCACTAGATAACTGTTCGCATGGAAATGATAGTACATTAGTTGGCTTATCTATTTCTCTAAACTTAAGATTAAGTTGATGTAGCAAGTTATCATCAGCGAGAGCTATTGATATATTTGGTTTATAATGATCTATTTTTAATTCTTTTAGAGAAGCGTTAATAATATTTAATACAAAACTCTGTGGGTCCTTCGTAATACTATGCCACCTCTTATCAAGAATATTTACTTCTAACATGAATAAAGCACCAGAAAGGACATTATCCCATCACTTGACATTGGAACCCAAAAAAGAAGAATTATAGACCATCGTATCATACACACAACTATACGAATATTGTACACTAGAAGTATGTCATCCCAGTGCTCCGACACTGGGATCCAGGAATTCTGATCAGACATTAGGTGAGTGAATATAAAAGCTATATTAAAACACAACATTTTTAATGTGGTTGCATTACAGCTGGATTCCAGTGTCAAGCACTGCTTTGTGTTTGATGAAAAATCGGCTACTTCGAAACAAACACTCATACAGCTGTATGTTGTGTGCTGAGGTAATATTGTTTGGCAACAGGTATTACACATCACTCATCCTTATTATTTCATTCCACTCAGTCTCTAAAACCGGAGAAACTGATAAACGTGATTGTTTTAATATAACCATATTTTTCAAAAGTGGGTTTTGTTTTATACTGTTTAACGTCACTTGGTTACTTAAAGGTTTCAAAAATTTTACATTCACTAGTCCAAATTTGGAATTATAAACATGATAATACTCCTTTAATACTTCAACTATTCCAAGTATAACTCTCTCTTTACCTGTATGATAAAAAAATGCAAGATCGCCTAATTTCATAGCTCTCATGTAATTTTGAGCTTGATAATTGCATACACCATTCCACTGCGTCACCTGCTCCTTTCCCATTTTTTGCCACGAGTATTCACTTGGTTCTGACTTGAGTAGCCAAAATTGCATTATTTTTTTCTTCTTAAATAAGCTGGTATATCATAAACATTGCTACCCCACTTAACTCTTTCATTTGTTTGCTCAGTTGAAGCATATTCTTTTGTTTCTAATATTGGAATTTGATTATAAGGCCATTTAAAATTTTTTTCCTCTGCTGGGATCTTGTTTTGATTAACAGATGAATTGTTGTTACAGCTATCAATGCCAGTTGCAAGAACAGAAACTCTAACTCTTCCCTCCATCGCCTGATCAAAAGTGGCACCAAATATTATATTTGCATTTTCATCCACTTCTTCACGCACTCTATTGGCTGCAGCATCAACTTCAAATAGAGTCATATCTCCACCACCAGTAATATTAATCAATATTCCTTGCGCACCTTTCATTGATACATTATCAAGCAATGGATTAGATATCGCAGCCTCTGCAGCACTAATTGCCCTATCTTCTCCTTCTGCCTCTCCAGTACCAATCATTGCTTTACCCATCTCACTCATTACTGTTTCTATATCAGCAAAATCAAGATTAATCAGTCCTGGCATGATCATCAAATCAGTTACTCCTCTTATGCCAATATGTAGAACATTATCGGCGAGTTGAAATGCGTCAGCAAATGTAGTTTTCTCGTTAGCAATTCTAAATAAATTTTGATTGGGAATGACAATAAGTGTATCTACGTATTTTTGCAACTCTTCAAGTCCAAGCTCTGCAATGCGCATACGTCGCACACCTTCAAAACCGAACGGCTTAGTTACAACTCCAACAGTCAGTATCTTTTTTTCTTTTGCTCCTTTATCTTTAACTACCGCTCTTGCTTCTCTGGCTGCTTTTGCAATTACCGGTGCAGCACCTGTTCCAGTACCACCACCCATCCCTGCTGTGATAAAGAGCATATGGCTATCTTTTATATGCTCCATAATTTCATCAATTGATTCTTCTGCTGCACCTTTACCAACATCAGGCAAAGCACCAGCACCAAGGCCCTTAGTTAAGTTAATACCAAGTTGAATTTTTTTATCACACAATGACTTCTCTAACGCTTGAGCATCGGTATTTGCTACAACAAAATTTACTCCTTGTAAATTGGATTGAATCATGTTGTTTACAGCATTTCCACCAGCACCACCCACTCCCACAACGGTAATCCTTGGGTGCAATATGGGTAATTCTGGTAAACTAAGGTCAA
The DNA here is from genome assembly GCF_964263225.1 of Wolbachia endosymbiont (group A) of Limnophora tigrina. Classification (NCBI taxonomy): domain Bacteria; kingdom Pseudomonadati; phylum Pseudomonadota; class Alphaproteobacteria; order Rickettsiales; family Anaplasmataceae; genus Wolbachia; species Wolbachia endosymbiont (group A) of Limnophora tigrina. The sequence continues at coordinate 857,214 of NZ_OZ181654.1, read as the reverse complement.
TTGACATTTAAATTACTCAAATATTAGTGAATTCACTTGATAACAAGTTACTGCTTTTTTAACAATATGCAAACATTTTTCATTTTGACATACGCAAACAGTAAACAAGATTTACTTATTCTTAACATTGTTAATCAGTAGGTATAATAATTGCAGGCTTTCAAACAGCACTACTTAGAATGCAAAAAAAAATTGTGAAAAAGGGATAGAAGCCTATCCCTTTACTTTGTAAAACTACTGATTAGGTTGTTGTAATGGTACAATTCCAGGGGTTACACAAGCTCTAGTAAGAAGTCCTTTTGGTTCATTACCTTCAGCAATTTCAACTTGATTGTTTTCTAAGTTAACATTGCCTTTAGAATCTTTCTTAAGAGCATTAGACATATCTTGTTTCACTTCCTCAAATTTGCTTGCCTTATTACTGTTTTTATATGCAAGCACAGGTGCAGTTATTAAAGCTGCTAATGCAGCAAGAACTACCAAACTAGCAATGAGTGGATGAGCAACTGCAAATGCAGATATTGCAGTAATAGCAGGACTAACAAGTGTTGCAGCTTTTGTTCCAACTGTACCAACAAAAGTTGCATAAGCTGGACTTAAAAAATAAGCAGCTGTAAGTGAAGCTACTGCTATAACTGCTAAAGAAATAAAAATTGTTCCCTTTTTATGTCCTTTTACAAAATTGTAGCCTTGATTATAAACTTCTTCAGCTTTCTTTTTTATTGTTTCAACTTTTGGCATAATTCTACTCCTAAAATATTAAAATTTAACTAATGGTAGTATATGGCAAAAAAAAGTTGTCTGTCAAGTCAATTAACTTATTTATATATTCTTATTCTGTAATTCAGCGCTTCTGCAATGTGTGCTTTCTTTACCTCTTCACTTTTTACAAGATCTGCAATGGTTCTTGCGACTCTTAATACGCGTGTGTAGCCTCGATTAGAAATATAATTTTCTTTCAATACGTATTTTAGCAATTCTAACCCTTCCTGATCTGGTTCAGTGAATTTATTTAATGCTTCACCACTGACTTCTGCATTGCAACGAATATTAAATTTACTATAACGCTCAGTTTGAATTTTTCTCGCTGCTATCACCCTTTCTCTTATAACCTCGGTACTTTCTCCCTCCACAGAGATTTCAGGAGAAAGTATGCTAACGTTTGGCACTTCAATGCATATGTCTATTCTATCAAGCAATGGTCCTGATATTTTATTTCTATAATCTGTGCCGCATTTTGGAGCTTTGTTGCACGATCTACTTGCATCACCTAAATAACCGCACCTGCAGGGATTCATTGCAGCTATAAGTTGAAAATTAGCTGGATAAGTAATGTGAGCATTTGCACGTGCAATAGTAACTTTTCTATCTTCAAGTGGTTGACGTAGAGAATCAAGTACAAGCCTTGGAAATTCAGGTAGCTCATCAAGAAATAACACACCATTGTGAGCCATGGTGATTTCCCCAGGCTTTGCATTTTTTCCTCCTCCTATCATCGCTGGCATGGAGCATGAATGATGAGGTTCACGAAAGGGACGAGTTACTTTAAATGTTTCGTTACCGGCTTTTGTTATGCTAGAGATAATATTAACATCAATCATCTCTTGTTCAGTCAAATCGGGTAATAGCCCTATAAATCGCTTAGCAAGCATTGACTTTCCAGTACCAGGAGGTCCAACAAGGAGCATATTGTGTCCACCTGCTGCTGCAATTTCAGCTGCTCTTTTTGCAACAACTTGACCTTTAATATCCTTTATATCTGGAACTGAATTTTTTTCTTTGGGTGCAGCGCTATAGTTAAAAGTTACCGGCTGAATTAACTGCTCACCCTTAAAATGTCTGATAATATCGGTTAATTTCTCTATAGCTAGAATAGAAACATTCTTTACCCATAAAGCTTCTACTCCATTTCCCCTTGGGCAAATTACTCCTTTATTTGCCTGTTTTGCATTGATTGCTGTTGGAAGTACTCCTGAGATTGGTATGACTCTGCTGTCTAGTGCAAGCTCGCCCATAATTATATAAGACTGAACTTTTTCAACTGGTATCACATTCATTACAACAAGTAATCCAACAGCAATAGCTAAGTCATAATGACTACCTTCTTTAAGCAAATCCGCAGGGGAAAGATTAACTGTGATTCTTTTTGGAGGTAACAGAAGATTGATTGAATTTAACGCTGCTCTGATACGCTCTCTGGATTCTGCAACAGTTTTATCCGGCAGTCCAACAATATTGACTGCTAGTACAACATTGCATAATTCTATTATGGCTATTTTGATCAAAATTTGCAAGACTTTTTATGCGAAATACTATATACAAGTGATTGTGATTGATTTCAATTTGATGAATTAACATTCTAATAATATTTTGCTTAGTCTGCCAATCCACTTGATCAAGCTTTGATTCAACACTTGAGGAAAAGTTTTTCAAGCTATCTGTAACAAGGCTCAATTCTTGTTGTAGTTTTTTTTGATCAAGCGTTCTTTCTTTCTCTTCTTCAATTTCTTTCAAATGCTGTTTCATTGTTGTGATTCTTGGTTCAAATTCTTCTTGGCTTATAAACCCTTTGGCATAGCTATCAATAAATTTTTTGATACTTAATCTTAGCTTACTTTCTTGCTTTTCACGTGTTTGATTATGTAAAGGCTTTTTGTTCTCTGACAATCTACGTTGATATTCATTTGCAATCCTATCTGGCTCTTTCAAGATACTCTTGACTTCTTCCCATATAACTCCATCTAATATATCAGTGCGTATTGATTTATTATCGCAGATTTTATTGCCATTAAATTTGCTAGAGTTTGTACCAGAGCAACGATAGTAATAATATGTCGACTTTTTATGAACGTGGTTTGTACCACAATAAGTATATTGACAACGTTGGCATACCATTAAACCTTGTAATAAATATGTTTCTCTTCTTTGTCGTACTCTTGCTCTTTGTCTATTTTCAGCTAATTGTGTTTGCACTGAATCAAATAAATTTTCATTGATTATTTTTGGTACTGGAATATAAGTCCAGTTCTCTTTATCACTATTAAAGCGACCACTTTTAAGTTTACCACAAGTTCCTTTTTTTGACTTTTTTACTTGTGGTTTTGAGCATGTCTTAGTTTTACCATAAGCTGCTTGTCCTATATAAGCAGGATTTTTTAACATGTTCCAAATAGTGCTCCTTTTCCAATACCTTTTTCCTGTTCGTGTTATTACCGGTATCTTATTCAGTTCATGTACAACTTCTCCTATGCTTGCTCTTTCTTGGCCAACCCGACTAAATATTTTACGCACTATATTTGCCTCTTCTTCATCAACCTCAAATTGAGCACTTCCTTCACCTACATGTTTTGCTATGTAGCGATAACCGTAAGGCGCCCTACCCATCACACTTATACACCCAGCTTTGGCCGCATGAAGTTTACCTCTACGGTTTCGTTCCATAATCTTTGCACGTTCATACTCTGCTATTGCTCCCTGAATCTGTAGAAATAAATGGGAATCCGGATTATCATCAAACTTATGATTCAAAAATACTATTTCAGATCCAGCCTTTTTAAACTCTTCGAGTAAGATCATTTGATATGAAAATTTCCGTGATAGCCGATCAGGTGAATGAATATATATCTTATCTATCTTACCTTCTGCTACTCTATCACGTAAACTCTCTAAGCCAGGACGTTCTAAGTTTGATCCACTGTAGCCATTATCAACAAACCTATGTTCATCTAACAATTCATATCCATCGCTACTAATGCGACGCTCCAATTCTACAATCTGACTCTCTATCGTATTCTCTTGTGCTTGTTGTCTTGATGAAACTCTTGCATACAAGCTTACTATTGTCATTTTCTTTCACCTCCTTTATTTTATATTTCAATAATTGTTCATAAGCATTTGCCAAATATGTACTCGCCAATCTGTGAGGTTCATAACGGCAATTAATAGTTAATTCCCCTTTTTGCATGTTTTTCTTCCTGTGAATTTTCTGATAGGTTGGGAGAATTCTTATCACCAGCTAAAAGAAAACTTTTACCATTTTAAACTAAACCAATGCGTACCTTATTTAAGGAAGCTATCTAGTTCACACAAATTCTCCTTAATTAAATATACAAGATTTGAAAAAATTATGTCCAAAAAATCTTTTCTTGAATTGTCATATTATGTATAATATGGCTTATTTAATCTGTTATGAATATTCATCCAAGTTACGAATTCTGGGAGAGCGACTTAGAAGTTCCTGTTAACCTTTTATTAGATCGTTTTCAGGATTCTAATATACGTCAGTCTTGGTTAGATTCCCTTTCTGGTAAACAACTGAGCATTATTTTTCAGCATTGCTTTAAAAATCATTTAAATGGACAACTTTTTCAAGATGGAGACTACGATGACAGATCCACTCAACAAAAACGCAAGATACTTACTAGTTACTCTGGCTCTCTTTTTAACTATTATCTCATTAGCTACTTTGATCGTACAAAACTTGAGGCTACAGTCAGTGAAGTAGCAAGATTTGCCCTGACTCAAGAGTTAATGAGGTCGTATCTGATAAAAAATAATACCAAGTATGATAAAAGATCCTTATTGTTTTTACTATTTCACATAAATTGTGAACTTCTAAAATCTGTCCATCACTTTGATAAAGTGCAAAAGAAAGGTTTCGTATCATTTGCTCTACAGAAACCACCAAGACAAATAAATACTTCATTTAAGGCATTTGTGTCACAAGAAACTGTAGAGCAGATACTTAGGGATGATAACCAATTGCAGGGTTTTTTTCATCACCAAGATAGAATATATATGTTTGTACGCCGAGGAAGTGACATGGATTTACTGCTTAATTCAAACAAAGTTGTTCATGGTCATAAACCTGAGTGGATGATTTTAGATTTTTCGCTTGATGGTACAAAGGTTAATCTCTGTGCTAAAAATACTAATAAAGCTGTGGAAATAGCAAATAGCATTGTAAGTTGCTATTTCGACTGCGAATGTACTTTTGTAAATATACAAGATAAGAACTTTCCACTACAAGTGCACAAATTTCTTCAAGCATGTATAGAGGGTTCTGATCCTAATATTTGTATATTTGAGTTAAATTTTAAGTCAGATTATTTTAAAAATAGTAATACATATCTTACTTTGAGTGTAAAGCCATATGATCCTATTGCACCAGAGTTACATATTTTAAAGCCAGCTATTGGCAACATACTACAATCTATTCAATCAGCTAAAGTAATGTTTCAAAGCAAAAAGGTAACATTTTCTTTCAAAGCAAGTGGGGAAATTTATTATTCAGAGCATCCGCTCAATAAAAAAGAAAGAGAGGAGCTAAAGAAACATATGGAACAATCTTATGGTCTTAAAATCCTTTCACGAGCAAATTGCTGATCTTTTAAGTTCAAATAGTTCTTGGGTCAATCCAAGTCAAAATCACATTAAAGCAGCAAGATACTTATTTGATCTTGGATGGATACAAATGCAAGAAAGGTATTATATTGTTTGCTCTTGTGAAGAAGATTATCTTGATTGGCCAAATGTAATTGATCCAAGTTGTAGCAATGAGATTTTCATTGATCCAGACTTTGATGAAGCATGTGATGACGCTATTTGTGAAAACTGCTCTCGTCATATTTTGCCTAATACTTATCAAAAACAGAGATTTCATCTCTTATCCATATATTTAAATACAGAGAGAATCGTAGACTGGTTTGAAACAAAGTTGAATGATTCAAGACTTATGTGGGAAAAAGTGGAAAAAGGAGTTTATTATATTTGTAATCAAGGTCGTATTGTAAATCTAATAATCCTTGATTTTTGTACTGATGCGATATTTTTAACTATAGATAAACTTAGAGTCCATCCGACGGTTCTCATCACTCTAAAAAAAGATATACCAAATCTATTGCTGAATCTATATGTAGTGCCAATGGTGAAACTGTTTTGTCAGCTTAAGACTGTAACTGAGATATTCCAAGAGGCAGATAAAAGAGGAGTACCAGAGGTGGTAGAAAATACTTCTTTGCAAGTTTTACCAGCTTCATATATTTCGCTTAAACGTGTTGAACCAATTATACCAACAAAACTTTTGGAGTTACAAGTAGTTAAAGGTATGGTATATGTTAATAGTATTGAAGTTATAAATAAAAAAGCTGCATCATGCCTTAATATTTTTCGAATATTGTTCAAGCAATTTTTACATGACTGTGAGAAAGAGTTACCACCTGAAAAACATACACTTCTCAATATTAATCAGTTAGAAAAACTCTTGGGACTTAGTTTAGAAGCAGATTTAGAACATCAAATCAGAAAACCATTAAATAAGATGCAAAGAACAATCAAATCTGCACTTGCTGAGAAATTAGGATTAAATATTGAACGTGATGATGTAATACAAACCCTTGGTTGGCAAAGATCATCATATGGTTATCGTATTAACCCTTTTACTTTGACTATAAAAAAATAGAATTTCCTGATTTTAAAAATTTTCAGCTCCATGAGTAAATTTTCCAACTCCACGTGCAAATGGTCCTGTTTTTACATCAAGCCATTTATCTTCTTTTGAACCATTAGCCATTCCTTTAACTATTTGCTTTGCTTGTAAAAGCTCTTGCACTATACGCTCTAGTCTATCCCTTCCCATACTATGAAAAACTTCAGGCAATCTATGTCGTTGTTTATGTATTCCTGCACTTCCTGTATGAGTAAATGGATGTCCTGAAATAGCAGCTCGCGCAATTGAATCAATAAGATATATTTTAAGATCTTTATCGCTAATATTTTGAGCTTTTAATTGTTCAGTAATGTCTTCCAATAGCCCTGTTTCTTCATTTCTTAGGTAAGTGCGTATGGTACGATCAGCCAGGCCATTTGCTTTAACAACAGCTCCATAAAATAGTGCATTTTGTCTTGGGATTTTTCCAATTGACCTAAAAATCATTGGTTTAGTCATATCTTCAACAGGCCAAAAAGCAAAAGAACACCTGACTCCATTTACGAGAGCAGAAGTACCTCGAATAGCATCTCGTGCTTGCTCTACTGTTGATATAGGCTTTTCTCCCTTCAGCTTTCTCATATGATGTGCAGTAATTATTGAAGCTCCAGTGCTACATGCTAAATCAGATAATAAACACATGAGATAATCCCCTACTGCTGGGTCAGCATTTAAATCTGCATGAATGAAAGAAGCAAGGGGATCAAATATAATGAGCTTTAAATCCTTTATTTTGCTCAGCTGCTTCATTACCGACTCAAATTCTGGAGATATTTCTACAACTTTACCGCGAACATTCTTAAGTATGGCAAAAGATCCTCCTATATTTGGCAGTGGTACAATAAATAGCCTATCTTTATATTTTAATCTTTCACATTTGGGATCAAGTCGTTCTAAGCGACGATGTATTTCATTTGTATCATCTTCTGCAGAAAATACCACCACAGATCCATGTTCAGTAACAAGTGGACCAAATCCGCATACCTGATCTATGCTACCCGCAACCTTGAGGGCTAGGTCAAGAAGTAGCATACCTTTACCAGTATCACCCATTGCAGCCAAAATGGAGGTTACACCCAAAGGAAATAATCCTTCAACCAAGAATCTTTGCTTTGGTACTGGACCTACAAAACGCTCTACACTCCAGCTGAAAATATCAAGTGGTGGTTTAATAATTATTTTTCTTGAGTTTTTTTCAATAAATTCCGAAACATTTATTCCCTCTAACAGACAATCAGCAGCATCCCAACTCCTTGGTTTATTCGGTGGAATCTTAAGCGTAGCAAGTGATGCAACACCAAGTTCTAAAAGCTTCTTTTCAGCGTTTTTGGCATATTTATTACCTGCTTCATCGTTGTCTGGCCAAATGATAATATGTTTACCTTTTAGCGGAGTCCAATCTGTTCTATCAATAGGCGCATTTGCTCCAAACATCGCAGTTGTAGCTGTAATTCCTTTCTCTATAAGTGCTTCTGCGCATTTTTCTCCTTCTACAAGAACAACTTTATCGGACCTTAAAATACCCAGAATGTTGTAGAGTGGCCTTATCTCTGGCTCTTTGAATCTTTGTTTTTTAACATCAAATGGTTTAAATTGTTTTTTCTCTAAAGGAGGATCATAACGGTAGACTATTACAATCAATTGGTTATTTTCATCGTAGTAGTTCCAACTACAAGTCAGGTATTGTTCTAGATCTCTAATATTATTTTTTTCTTTGATGCCAAGCCATTCACTTATTGAGAGCATTACTTCAGGAAATTCTGTTTTTGCATTCTTCCCGTGTATTGTTGCCCAAAGGTCAATAATATCACCACCTTCTCCTGTTGCAAAATCTTTCCATAATCCGGCTCTTTCACCTGTTAACTCTATTACAGTGCTTTTGCCTTTGTTACCCTGTACATCACCTACATAAAACTTATCGCCACGAAATGTTCCTCTTGGTAGTAGGTGAAAAAGACAAGATCTGATGTTTTGCAGAAGCTGAGTTTTTAGCTCTACCACGTTTTTGCAGACAAATTAAGCCGTAGCTATAACTTTAGAGTTCTGCCAACGCCCATTTACTCTGCTAATGAATTTTGCTGGTATTGATTTACCGTTTCTTAGTTCATATACTACTTGCAAGACATTTGCACGTTTACTTGGTTGAAACATTACAATACCAGATGTATAAAAGCTTCTTAAAGCATTAGCACCAATTAAAGCTTGAAAAGGGCTTTTTGCGAGTGTAGCTGTCGATACTTTTCTGGTGTGACGTGTAATAATGATTCCAGCCATAGGATTAATTATAGAACGTAGTTTTTCTACTCTGCTTTGCAGGCCAGAAAACATATTTTTATAGTCAAGAGAATCCAAGACGATAAGGTCTATTGTTTTAAATTTTTCTCCTATGATCTCTTTTATTCTCTCTATACCTTCATCGTTTAAAGTTAATCTCATCTTTGTAGTAACAATCAAGTTTTCTTCTGCTAGATTTGGCAGCCTTTGATTGGTTATGATTTGTTGTATTCGTTCCCTGATGTAATTGTACTCCATCTCATTTTGCAGATAGATTATTTTTAGTGGCCTTGCTGATTTCATCTTAAGAAACGACACTCCTGCTGCAAGATGTGCAAGCAAAGAGAGAAGAAAATAACTTTTGCCAACCTTTGGCGTACCACCAATGACTAAAAGACCACCTGGAGTGAGAATTCGTGGAGCTATTATGTCTTCTGGTATTGGTGATTGATCATTTAAGTACTGCTTTACAGAAAATATTTTTTCTTCTCTTTTCCCCCCTTTTTTTTCTCCACTCTTTGATTTTTTATTGAGCCACTTTCTAGCAGAATATATATCACCCTTAATTAAAATCCAAAGATCAATAATATCACCACCAGTTCCTTCAGTAAAATTACGCCAATCACCAGCTTCCTTACCTACTATTTTAACTGTAATTGTATTTCCATTTAAGTCTCCAATATAAGTTTTTTCTCGGTAAAACTCACCATTTGGAAGTAGGTAAGAAAGGCACTCCTTGATATTATCGATTAATAATGCTTTTATCTTTTCTTGCTTTTTAGACATAAAACTCCCATACATATTTTTTATACGTTTAAAGTTGAGATTAGCTAGCTCACAAACAGTTTCAAAAGATTTTGAATTCAGCCAATTAATTGCTTCTTCTCTTAGCTTTGGGTTTTTTCCTACTGAGTCCTGAATACCTCTAGTAACGACAGCAGACCAAAGCTTTTCCTCGTCGTACTTCAAAATGGTATTCTGTCAATTTCATAATTTTTACGGTATTCCGGAGTAACTATTGAAGCAATTTTGTTCTTTTCTCCATATTCATCAGTTATAACACCTACCTTTACTGTAAACTCTAAGCCATTTAATTCTGCAACTGAATTTAGCTTACGAGCAAGGATTGCACCTTCTGAGTTATCATGTGGATGAATGTCGCGTGCCGATTCTAGAATACTGCGAAGCATAGAGCGACCCATTTCTCCCCAAGTATCTTCTGCTTTACTACTTTTAATACCAATTATCTGATAAATCTTGTGCTTTGCGTACAGATCTTCAATAACGGTAAATTCTGTATTTAAATAAATGCTACCAGTAGTGGGGCTTTTGGTGAACCAATGCTCATAACCTCCGGGCTTGATTGTCATCTTTACCTTTACTATTGTACCTTTAGGTATTAACCTACTTTGCGGTTTTACAGTGTTAAAGTCAGTTAACAGGTCTTCTAACATATATCATTCTCCATGTTTAAATTTTAAAACTTGCTTTTAATCTTTGTAAGCAGCTTACCTAAGTGTGGTTCTTCAACCATACTCAGACGTCCACTACGATCCTTAGCTGGGTATCCCCAGGGATTTAAAGTGTGGCAAACAAAAGAGCGTTTCTCAGTTCCATCCTTCTGTTTTATACCAACCATACTAATTACTTCATCAACAATACCTGGAATTGCATTGGTGGTTTTGTTACCTTCACATTGAATACTCCAAATTGGACGATTAAACTCATCCAGATTCTTTTCAAGACCAGCGGTTAAGATAATGTCTTTATCTTTTATGTGTTGAAGTTGAATTAGCCAATCTATCATTTCTTGACCAAGTTTACCAAATACTGCAAGACCATTCGGCTTGCCTGTTTTTTCAGAAAAAATATCTGGCTGTGACTGTGCCCATGTTAAACATAGTGTTGAAGCAAACGACAGACTGTCGAAAAAAATGCATTGATATCTGAAAAGTTTCTGAGCAGTGTCTTTTTCTTTACTACACACATATTCATAGTGTTTTTGGCTATACGGCTGATCAGGTCTCACAGTAGAATTAGGTCCTCCAAGAATACAAGCAATATCCCTGGCTTCATTCCAAGTGCGAACACTTATTGAATCTCCTTGCCAGTCTTGAACGGCAAGAAGTCCTGCTTCAAAATCAAGACAAAGTGTTGGTTCATCTATGGTCTTTAGGAGACTTGTTTTACCAATACCATAAGGACCAAAGATGACCATTTTTACACTTGGTGTTACTTTCAATCTTTCACTATTATTCAAAATTTTAAGAACCATTATTTATCCATGCTACGATGTATATATATACAAGAAAGGTAAAAATTTTGTTCAATTTTTCTTTTTGCCTTTGTAGTAAATAGGAGAAAGTTTAGCACGTATCTTCTTGATAATATTGTTTAAAGTGGTTCTTGAAACGTGGTTCATTTTGGCAACTTCATGTAAGTTAAAAAATTTAAGTTGCTCACATATATTTTGCCATTCCTTTGGTAAAACCGAGATCATGTAGTCTACATCAATGCGTTTTGTTATTTCACTCTCAAGTAGCTCTGTTACATCGATACTAATATAGTTATTGATATCGCGTTTTGCACATCGCTGTTTCTTTAGCAAGTTAATAGCTTTGTTTTCAGTTAATCTTGCTACGAAAGTGTTAAAGCTACTTTTATCTTCATCATATTGATCAAGACATGGCCAAATTTCACAGAAGAGTTCTTGCTCAAGATCTTCGTGAGCTTCATTAATAAAGCACTTAGCAAGTTTCAGTCTATAAGCTTGATATTTTACATTTTTAATAACTATATGGTAGTTTTGTAATTTCATAACTTTCCTTAAAAACAAATTGATGCTTTTAAGGATGAGAGTTATTAATGCCGTTATGTAGGACAGAAGCAAAAATAAATAATACTGATGCGATTTTTAATCTATTGATATTCTGTTATTTTTTTTTGAGAATAATACTGATGCAATTTAAAATAATACAGTTCAGGTTTTTGGAACCTATTTTGAATGGATTTCAATGTTTTTTAAAGACAGTTAAAAAAGGAAACTGCATAAACCAGGAGGCTTTAAGTTATATTAAGAATATAATAAAATATATAAAAATCTCACATTTTAAAATTCAAAATCACCTAGGATTTCACTACTAAAAAAATAGCTTAAAATTTTAAGAAAAATATAACTAAAAAACATACCTCTACAACTGTAAGTTCCGTTCCTAATTACTGGCTTCCTAAATCAGGAATTAGGAATCAGGAATCTAGAGTTAGCCTGTATGGCGGGTTTTCACCATGCGTTCCTAAAACCGTTCCTAGGAACGGCATATCTGAAGTTCGCCAATATGGAGGACTCTAGCTTCCTAAAACCCTTATATATAATATATATATATAATACATATATAAAAATATACATATATATCAAAACATATAAAATATGAGATTAGAATAATAAAAACCTCTAAAAGTAGAGAAAGCCGTTTGAAAGGTCTTCAAATTCGAGAATTATAAAAAAAATTCCTTAAAATTTGAAGATTTTTTGGACAAAAATTTTTCAAATCTTGTATATATATGTACCTGACGATTGAAAGGCTTGGCAAGTAAACTGGCTGGACTATTTTACATGGTGGAATAGCGCAAGGTGGAAGTAAGAGTTTTCATGTGAGCGGATAGTTGTTGAATTTCAAAAATTAAAGATTTTTTGGACGTAATTTTTTCGAATCTTGTATATCTGACAATTGAAAGGAAATGCTCACACTAGATCTTGGCAAACAAACTGGCTGGACTATTTTACATGATGGAATAGTACAAAGTGGAAGTAAAAGTTTTCATGTTAGCAGGTTTAGTGGTGGTGGAGTGCAGTTTTTAAATTTTCGCAATTGGCTTAATTCACTTAAGTATAAATTTCCAGGTATTGAAGTTGTGTACTTTGAAGAAGTGAGAAGACACTTAGGAACTGATGCTGCACATATCTATGGAGGGTTTTTAGCACACCTTTCTGCTTGGTGTGAAGAACATCATGTGCCATACAAAGGTGTATCTGTGAAAACTATCAAACGCTTTATAACAGGCAAAGGCAATGCAAGTAAAGCTGATGTCATTGAGGCAGTACAGGAAAAGGGTTTTTGTCCAACAGATGATAATGAAGCAGATTCTTTAGCTTTAATGTTCTATGTTATGAATTTTAGTAAAGATTTTAGTGTATTAAAAATATCATAAAAAGTGGGTCCTTTCGGCCAGAATGGAGGGTTTGGTGGTCCCAACCCCAGGCCTTCTTTAGCGTCAGAGATATTTTAAATGTTGACTACTTGTGCAGTTATAGCTGATCAGTGCCAAAAAAGGAGAAAAATGGTGAGAATTACTCAAGCAGAATGGGCAAGAGAAAAAGGGTTTTCGAGGCAATATGTTTGTTCTTTAGCGAAGAAAGGAATTGTTGAACTGGAAGATGGACTCATTGACCGAGAGCAAGCAAATGAAGCTCTGAAAGCTGTTCGTGATCCAAGTCAACCACTGAGAAGAAAAGAGAATGGAGAAAAACTTTCAACGATATTGCTAAAAACGCGAATAAAAAATGAAACGGAGCGTGGTAAACTTTTGGAAGCTAAAGTGAAAGCTGAAGTAGGCAAATTTGTGTCAATTGAAGAGGTAAAAACTGAAGCATTTAATGTAGCAAGAGTTGTCCGTAATAATTTGCTTAATATTCCAAATAGAGTTTCAGCGCTGCTTGCATCACTGAGTGAGACTGAAAAGATTCATATGGCGCTAACTGAAGAGATTACAAACTCACTTGAAGAATTATCTAACGCTAAATTTAAAATATAAAAAGATTTTGAATACAAAATGGCTGATAACTTAAGTTTAGAGTTAATAAAGTGTTTAATCAATCAACCTGGATTAGATGTTAATGTCAGAGGGTTAAACGGAAAAACCCCACTACATTGCGCTATAGAATTTGATGAATTAAGCATGGTGGATTTGTTACTCACGAAGAAGAATATTAATCCTTTTGTGGAAGATAATGAAGGTAAAACATCTCTTGATTACGCCAAAGAAGGGAAAAAAGCAGAAATATTACAAGCGCTAATTAATAACAAGTACGGGTCAGAACAAGATAGCTTACTTCATTTAGCTGCAATGATAGGTGAAGTTAATGCAGTGAGATATTTGATAGGAAAAGGTATTGACGTTAATGTACGAAATGCTTTGCATCATACGCCATTACATCTAGCAGCAGGGATAGGACATGCAGAAGTTGTAAAGATTTTGATAAGAGAAGGAAAAGCTGAAATCGAGGTTTTTGATGCACGAAATCAGACACCAATGCACTATGCAGTTAACAACAAAAAATTGGAGATAGTAAAGTTATTACTGGAGCTAGGAGCAGATGTAAATAGCGCACGTGTAGGACAAAACTCGATGAAATTATCACCTGTGCATATAGCTGTAAGTAATACTAATTACGATGAAAGAGACTTATGTCTTGATATCCTCAAATGCTTAATAAAGGAGCCTAATGCTCAAGTCAATTTACAAGATTACGAAAATAAAACGCCACTACATTACGCTGAAAGACTTAAAACAATAGAGGTTTTACTAACGCGAGAAGATATAGACCCTCTGGTAAAAGACGATAGCGGCAAGACACCATTTGATTACGCTAAACCTGAGATAAAGAAGGCTTTGATAAGTAATAAATACGGTTCTGAAAAGAGTAGTCTACTACATTTAGCTGCACAAAGAGGAGAAATTGAGATTGTAGATACAATTTTAAAAGAAGAAATCGATATTGATATTGTAAATAATAAAGGTTTATCACCGATTTACCTTGCTGCGGAAAAAGGGCATTTACATGTAGTAAAGTTATTGCTGAAAAAAGGAGCAAATTATACACCTGTTCTGCACTTAGCAATCAAGTCAAATAATTTAGAGTTGCTAAAAACTTTATTTAAAGAAAAGAGCATCAAATTACCAGACGAGATAGGCAAGTCTGTACCAGTTTATTATAGGTGTATAGAACATAGAGATGCAAAAGTAAGAAAATACAACAATGTGATCTGTGTTTTTACCTCAGTAAGTGCAGTAGCAATGGCAGCATATATAGGTTTAACAGCAACAACAATAAGCAGTGCAATCATTTTTGCAACAATAACAGGGATATTTGCTCTTGTTATAGCAATAATGATAAGTGAGATGAGCAAAAGATATATAGAAAAGGAATTTCAGAAAAAGATGTTTATGGAGATGGAGGAGTGTAGTTCTATTGTTAATGATGTCGAGATAGAACCAGTTATGAGTAGATGCAGACAATGATATACGCTAGAGCTTTTTCTGAAGGTTTAAGACCAGATCCCCAGCTTAAAGTATCAGAGTGGGCGAATGAGTATCGAGTTTTAGCAGCAACTGCAGCATCAGAGCCAGGGAAATGGAGAACGGAAAGAACTCCTTATTTAAAAGAAATCATGGATTCACTTTCTCCGTCCTCACCAGCAGAAAAAGTAGTATTCATGAAAGGAGCGCAGATTGGGGGAACAGAAGCAGGTAACAATTGGATTGGCTATATTATCGATCAAACACCAGGTCCAATGTTAGTTGTGCAGCCAACAGTCGAAATGGGAAAGCGTTGGTCAAAGGGAAGATTTGCGCCACTGATTGAAAGTACGCCATGTTTAAAAAATAAAGTAAAAGACCCAAGGTCAAGAGATTCAGGGAATACTGTGCAAAGTAAGGAATTTCCAGGTGGAATAGTAGTAATAACTGGAGCAAACAGCAGTGTAGGACTGAGATCTATGCCGGTAAAATATCTTTTTCTTGATGAAGTAGATGCGTATCCAGGGGATTCAGGAGGAGAAGGAGATCCAGTTTTGCTCAGCATTGCTCGAACTAATACATTTACGCGGCGAAAAATATTCTTGGTTTCAACGCCAACGGTTCACGGAATAAGCAGAATAGAGAGAGAGTTTGAGAGTTCAGATAAACGATACTTTTTTGTACCTTGTCCACATTGTGATCACTATCAGGTGCTGAAATGGCCACAAATAAAGTGGAAAGATAAAAATCCAAATACAGCGCACTATGTGTGTATAGAGTGTAACGGCAAAATAGAAAATCATCAAAAAACAGAGATGCTAGCTAGAGGAGAGTGGAGGCCTACCAATCCAATAAAAGGTGAAAAAAAAGGGTTTCATTTATCGAGTTTGTATAGTCCAGTAGGCTGGTATAGTTGGCAACAAGCAGTAGAGGATTTTCTCCATGCAAAAGAGAGTGAACAATTACTAAAAGTTTGGATAAATACCACTTTAGGAGAAACTTGGGTAGATAAAGGAGAAGTACCAGACTGGAAGCAATTATTTAACAGGAGAGAATTTTTTCAGATTGGTACAGTACCAAAAGGCGAAGTAGTTCTCACAGCAGGTGTTGATGTCCAAAAAGATTGTTTAGAAGTAGAAGTTGTAGCCTGGGGAAAAAGCCGTGAAAGTTGGTCAATAGACTACCAAGTATTTGAAGGAGATACTGGGGGTGGAGAAGTATGGAGAAAACTCTCTGAGCTCTTAAATCATCATTTTATTGGTGAAAATGGTCTTGAATATATGATAAGTATGATGGCGGTTGATGCTGGGTATGCGACACAAGAAGTATACAATTGGGTAAGAGGTCATCAAGGCTCTGGAAGAGTAATGGCAGTAAAAGGTGTAAATAAAGCACTAGTACCACTTAGCAGCCCAAGTAGAGTAGATATAACAGTTGGTGGTCAAAAGCTAAAGAGAGGAATAAAGCTGTGGCCAGTAGGAGTATCGATATTAAAGTCAGAGCTTTTTCAGCTACTTAATGTTTTAAAAAACGGGGAAAAAGAAAAAGTGCCAGCAGGATACTGTCATTTTCCTGAGTATGCACCTGAATATTTTAAGCAGCTAACGGCAGAGCAATTAGTCAGCAAGGTAGTAAAAGGATACACCAAACAAGAGTGGCAAAAGGTAAGAGAAAGAAATGAAGTACTAGATTGCCGAATTTACGCAAGAGCTGCATCGATAGCACTGGGAATAGACAGATGGCCAGAGAGTAAATGGAATAGTTTAAGTGGAAAAATGGAAAGCAAAAAGCCTAAAAAAGTAAGACAGAGTAAGTGGCTTGGTAATCAAAATGTACAGTGAAAAATATTTAACTCAAGTTGAGAAAGCAATTCAAAAACTGCAAAGCGGAGAAAGAGTTGTCTCAATTGCATATGGTGACCATGTTGTGAGGTACGGG
Source organism: Wolbachia endosymbiont (group A) of Limnophora tigrina (assembly GCF_964263225.1). Classification (NCBI taxonomy): domain Bacteria; kingdom Pseudomonadati; phylum Pseudomonadota; class Alphaproteobacteria; order Rickettsiales; family Anaplasmataceae; genus Wolbachia; species Wolbachia endosymbiont (group A) of Limnophora tigrina. The sequence continues at coordinate 840,218 of NZ_OZ181654.1, read as the reverse complement.
GAAGTTCAAATAAAGGATTTATTGGAGCTCAGGCAACGAATAAAAGCGGGGTTAAAAGTTGCAGGCATGAGGCCAAAGAGGAAAATTGTTTTTTCAACGAGTAAAGGAATTTTATAAATGCTGCTAAAAACCTTCAAGCAATTATTTAACAAACCAAAGATAAAAAGCTCAGCGTGGGATGCAGCAGGCTCAGGAAGAAGATTTTTTCACTTTCAACCAGAGTTAGGAAGTATAAACAATTTGCTGTCTCAAAGCCTTGAAACTTTACGTAGTAGATCACGTGATATGGTGAGAAAAAATCCATATGCAGCAAATATCATTGATACAATAGTAAGTAACTCTATTGGAACAGGAATAAAACCGCAATCAAAAGCAAAGAATGCAGAATTTCGAAAGAAAGTGCAAGAATTATGGCTAAAATGGACAGATGAAGCAGATAGTAACGGAGTAAGTGATTTTTATGGATTACAAGCTCTAGTATGCAGAAGTATGATAGAGGGAGGAGAATGTTTTGTACGTTTAAGAACGAGAAAGCTGGAAGATAGATTTTCTGTGCCATTACAACTGCAAGTACTTGAGTCTGAACATTTAGATAATAAAACAAATCAAACTTTAGGAAATGGTAATGTAATAAGAAACGGGATTGAGTTTAACAAGCTTGGGCAAAGAGAGGCATATTACTTATTTAGAGAACATCCAGGAGAAGGTTCGTTTGGAGAGTCAGTGAGAGTACCAGCAAACGATGTTTTACATATCTATAGACCATTAAGACCTGGGCAAATTAGAGGGGAGCCATGGCTTTCGAGTATACTTCTGAAACTTTATGAGCTTGATCAATACGATGATGCAGAATTAGTGAGAAAAAAGACAGCAGCAATGTTTGCAGGGTTTATTACAAGACTTGATCCTGAGGCAAATATTTTAGGAGAAGGTGAAGCGAATGAGCAAGGAGTAGCATTATCAGGTTTAGAGCCAGGAACAATGCAGCTTTAGACCCAGGAGAGGACATAAAATTTTCAGAGCCGTCTGATGTTGGAGGAAGTTATGAAGCATTCATGAGACAGCAACTGAGGGCAATAGCAATAGGCACAGGAATAACATATGAGCAGCTAACAGGAGATTTAACAAGCGTTAATTATTCATCCATTCGGGCAGGGTTGATAGAGTTTCGCAGAAGGTGCGCAATGTTACAGCATAACGTGATAGTGTTCCAGTTTTGTAGACCTATTTGGAATAGATGGCTAGAATTAGCAGTGCTTTGTGGAGAACTGAGTATAGATGAAAAAGTAGTAAAAGCAGCGAAAGAAGAAGTAAAATGGATACCACAGGGATTTGATTGGGTGGATCCACTGAAAGATCAGCAAGCACAGCAAATGGCAGTAAGAAATGGATTTAAGAGTCGATCGGAAGTAGTATCAGAAATGGGTTATGATGTAGAAGAAATTGACCAGGAAATAGCAGAAGATCAAAAGCGTGCAAATAGTCTCAACTTAATGTTTGACTCTGATTGTAAAGGATTATGATGCTCTTAGGAAAACCATTAATGCTTGAGCCAAGAAGTTTTGAGCTATTGTTATTGAACAATCAAAAACATCCCACGTTTAAAAACATAAAGCACTCCATCAAAAGTAACGTAGAAAGAACTGCAATTATACCAATTCATGGAATCTTGACTAAAAAACCAGGTGCGTTTGATGAAATGCTCGGGATGACATCATATGAGCAAATAGAAGTACAAATTACACAAGCATTAGCAGATAGTAGCATAGAGACAATTATACTGGAAATAGATAGCCCAGGAGGAGAGGTAAACGGTATATTTGACCTGGCTGATTTTATTTACGAATCAAGAGCAAAAAAGAGAATTGTGGCAATAGCAAATGATGATGCATATTCTGCAGCGTACGCTATAGCTTCTAGCGCTGAAAAGGTATTTGTGAGCAGAACTTCTGGTGTTGGCAGTATTGGAGTAATAGCAAGTCATATAGATCAAAGTAGATTTGATGAAAAGCAAGGTATTAAGTACACCACAATCTTTGCTGGTAGTCGAAAGAATGATTTAAACCCACATGAGCCAATGACGTCTGAAAGTCTGGAAAGCTTACAAAAAGAAGTAGATCGACTATATGAAATGTTTTTGCAGCTAATAGCAAGGAACAGAGGTCTTTCAATTGAAAAGATTCGATCAACAGAGGCAGGGCTATATTTTGGGGAGAAAGCAGTAGAAATAGGCCTTGCAGACGGAATGACAATTCTTTCAGAGTTTAAATATATTAATAAAAACAGGAGTATTACTATGAACGAACAAACTATAACTGACCTAAAAGAAGAAACTAATAATTTAACTAAGTATCGTACTGAAGTTCTTGAATTAATACGTTTATGTAATATATCAAAGATGCCAGAGAAAATAGGAGAATTTATTGAGCAGAGTGTAAGTGTTGAGCAAGCAAGGGAAGTTTTAATGGAATTACTTGCAGAAAGAACAAAGAAGACAGAGATAATAAGTACAATACCACAGAATTCAGGAGAAGAGTTGATGATGCAGGTAGCGAAAAGTCGTAGGCATTTAAAATATATAACAAAAGGAGAAAAGCAAAATGAGTAGTATAACAGAACAAAATAACCTTGGTGATCTTCTAAAATATGAAGCATCAAATTTATATTCACGAGATCAAATAACTGTTGCCAAAGGACAGAATCTCAAGCTTGGTGCAGTAGTTGCTAAAAAGACTGAAGATGGTTTTATTAGGGTCTTAAATCTAACAGCAACCGATGGCACACAAACGGCAATAGGAGTAATTTCAAGTGATGTAAACGCAAAGGAAAATGCTAAAGGAGTAATTATTGCTCGCGGTGCAATGCTAGCAGATCATGCAGTTGTATGGCCAGCAAATATCACTGAAGAGCAGAAAAATGCAGCAATAAAGCAACTTGAAACACGAGGGATCATTATCCGTAAAGCAGTCTAAAGCTATATTAAACAATAAAAAACACAAAGGGGGAAAAGAAAAAATGCAAAATCCATTTACAAATACAGCATTTAGTATGACGGCACTAACTAATGCGATGAATATATTGCCGATAAATTATGGACGGGTTGAAAATTTAAATTTATTTCCAAGTAGGTCAGTAAGATTTAGACATATTACCATAGAAGAACACAACGGAGTATTAAGTTTATTACCAACACAAATACCAGGAGCACCAGCAACAGTAGGAAAAAGAGGAAAAAGAAAAGTAAGAACATTTACGATTCCACATATTCCACATGATGATGTAGTACTGCCAGAAGAAGTGCAAGGAATAAGGGCATTTGGATCAGAGAGTGAACTTAAAGCGCTGGCAGATGTAATAACCGATCATTTGCAATTGATGAGGAACAAACATGCAATAACATTAGAGCATTTGCGAATGGGAGCGCTGAAAGGAATAATTTTAGATGCTGACGGGTCAGAATTATTAAATCTGTACAACGAATTTGAAATCACGCCAAAAGTAGTAAATTTTGCCCTGGGAACAGCAACAACAGATGTAAAGAGAAAATGTTTGGAAGTATTGCGGCATATTGAGGACAACTTAAGTGGTGAATATATGACAGGAATTCATGCTTTAGTAAGCCCTGAGTTTTTTGATGCACTTACTTCTCATGCTAAAGTGAAAGAAGCATATGAGAGATGGCAAGAAGGAGCAGCGCTAAGAAATGATATGAGGTCAGGATTTACGTTCTGTGGAATAACGTTTGAGGAATATAGAGGACAAGCAACTGATCCTGAAGGAACCGTGAGAAGATTTATAGAAAGGGATACGGGGCACTGTTTTCCAGTAGGAACAGCAAGCACATTTACAACATATTTTGCACCAGCAGATTTTAATGAAACAGTGAATACTCTTGGACAGCCACTCTATGCAAAACAAGAGCCAAGAAGATTTGATAGAGGGACTGATTTGCATACGCAGTCAAACCCTCTGCCAATGTGCCACCGTCCAGCAATACTAGTCAAGATCGTTGCAACATAGGTAGAGCAAATATAAAGCGGTGTGAGGCAGAAGAATGCTTTACCTCTTCTTAGCATATAAATGTTAGTATATAGCGGAGAAATGTGCAAGAGAATATTAAGAGATTATTTAAAGATTGTTTTGCTCATTTAGGAAAAGTAGCTTTGTATGAATCAAAGGATAAGTCATATATGGTACAAGTACTAAAGCAACAGCCAGATAAATTATACGAGATTGGTGAAGGACAATTTGTGGGAGAGATGCTTTTTCTTGAGGTAAATGTTTTTGATGTACTGAGGCCAATGGTGGGAGATATTTTTGTTATTGATGGTCGTAAATATAAAGTATATTCTCCACCACTGCGAGATAATTCAGGAATAGTATGGAATATAAAATGTACAGTACTTGGAGAGAATGATGTTTAACATTGAGGTTAATGAAAATATTGAGAGAATTATTCACAACATTGATGCTAACAAAGCCAAAATAGAATTGGCAGCGGTAAGAGCGCTAAACAAAACGGCATTATGGTTAAAATCTCAGGCTGTCCGAGAAATCAGTGAAGAAAAGCAAATTAGGCTAAAAGTAATTAGAAAAAGACTAAGAATTATCAAGGCAAGGAAAAGCACTTTGAAGGTTTTAATTAGAGCATATCTGTATGATATAAATATAAAACAAGCAAAAATAAGAACAGCATTTAATGATGCATTTATGGCAACGATGCCAAGAGGCTATCGTGGTATTTTTAAACGTGTAGGAAGAACAGCACTACCGATACAGGAGGTTAAACTACCACTTGAACCTGAGGCTTCAAGGATAATAGAAAATCTTGTTAATTATGAAGTTGAAAGGATATTTGAAAAATATTTTACACATAAGTTATTTTATGACGGCATTTTGGACTAATTTACATGAGGCAATCTGTAATACGCTAAAGGCAGAGATACCAGCAATTCAAACTTGTGAGGTTTATCCAGCAATAAGGAAAGAGTTAGCAGCTCCAGCGGTATTTATAGAATTGTCAAGTCTAGAGCAAGGAAAAGATCCAGGAACAGAGGAGCTAGCGCTGAGAGCAAAATTTGAGGCACGAATAGTGATCGATAGCACAATAGAAAATGCCTCTATTATTGTCAGATCATTAGCTGCTGAGGTTGCCAGAGTAGTAAATAAAAATACTTGGAACGTGAAAAATGTTTCACCAGGAGAATTTATATCAGGAGGAGGAGATGATTTTAGGCCAGAGCTCGATGCATATTTAGTGTGGATGGTAGACTGGGCGCACGAATTGCATGTAGGGCGATCGATTTGGGAAGTGAGTAAAATAAAACCTCGTTTAATCGATGTGAATGTTGGAAAGTAATTTTGCAATTTCAGAATTGCGGAGGAAATTGGCCAACATTGTCCGTATAGGCATTGTCGAAAAAATAGATTATGAAAAAGCTAAAGTAAAAGTTAAAATAGGTGAACTTGTAACAGATTTTCTTCCATGGATAACAAATAGAGCTGAAAGTTGGTCACCACCAAATATTGATGAACAGGTAATAGTATTATCACCATTGGGAGAATTGTCTTTGGGGGTGGTGTTACCGGCAATATATCAGGAAAAATACCCTCCTCCAGAGAATAAAAAGGAAGTAAATAGTGTAAAATTTCAAGATGGGACAAGATTTACGTATGATAAAGAGAAACATCATTTAGAGATTGAAGTAGTAGACAAGATAACACTGAATGTTGGGGAATCAAGTGTAGAGATAACAAAGAGCGAAATAAAACTAAAAGCAAAAAGAGTAAATCTAAATTAGGGAAAGGAATGAATAAATCAGTTATACGCCTAGGAGATCACTGTGAAGGAGCGTTGCTGCATTTTTGTATAAGTGGAAGCAGAGATGTATTTATAAACGGAAGACCTGTCTGTAGGCAAGGAGATAATTTTAGTGAAGGAAAAGTAATGACACAAGGGTCGAAAGCAGTGTTTGTAAATGGCAAAGCCATTGCTCGTACTGGTGACCTAATTTCCTGTGTAGCAATAGCAGAAGAAGGGAGTGATAACGTTTTTGCAGGGTAAATAATATGCGTGGTATGAGTTCTGAAACTGGTAAAACAATAAGTGGTATAGAGCATTTAAAACAATCAATAGTTGATATTTTAACTACGCCAATTGGCACTCGTGTTATGCGCCGAGATTACGGATCAAGGTTATTTGAGCTGATTGATCATCCAATTGTACCTGGTTTTGCACAAGAACTTTATGCAGCAGTTGCAGAAGCATTAGAAAAGTGGGAGCGTCGATTTAAGCTTAAACGTGTACAAATAACAGAAATAAAAGAAGGTAAAGTAACTCTCATTTTAGAGGGAATCTATCTGCCAAATGGAAAGCTGATCCGCCTTGATGGTATTATAGTATAAGGCAGTAGAATGAAAACACCAAATATTGTTGAAACATTAAAATTTGAGGAAATCTTTTCGCGAATGAAAGAAGAATTAGTGCGTCGGAATGCAAATTTTTCTGCGTTAACTGAAAGTGATCCAGCAATGAAGATCTTGGAAGTAGCAGCCTGGCGTGAACTTTTGCTTAGGCAAAGGATTAATGATGCAGCACAGGCAAATTTACTTGCTTTTGCAAGAGGTAATGACCTTGATCACTTGGCTGAATTTTATGGTGTGCTGAGAAAGGAGTCAGAGAATGATGAATCCTTAAGGAAGCGGGTAAAAGCCAAAATTGTTGGTTGGTCAACAGCAGGGAGTAAAGAGCATTATCGCTATCATGCGTTGTCTGCTGACACAAGAGTAAAAGATGCACAAGTGGTATCGCCGATACCAGGAAGTGTACAGATTTCAATACTTTCCACAGAAAATGATGGTGTACCTTCGGAAGAATTGCTAAAGGTCGTCAGAAGTCACGTTGTTCGTGATGATATTCGTGTATTAACAGATACGCTTACAGTTATTGGCTGTAGTATTATTCCAATTACTATTCATGCTAAAGTGCATATTTATCCTACTGCATCAAGAGATGTGATTGAAGCTGCAAAAGAACAATTTGTCAAAGATTTTGAGTCTACTAAAGGTTTAGGGTGGAATGTTACCAGATCATGGATTATTGCCCATCTCTTTGCAGAAGTTGTGCAGAATATAGAGCTTACAGAGCCGATAGAAGACATCATCGTGCAAGATAATGAATGCGTTACTTTACGTGGTTTGAAAGTTAGGTAAACAATGGTGATACTTCCTCCAAATTCATTAAAGCAAGAGCAAATACTTACAGATGTAATTAATTATTCTCTTGATACAAAATCTCTACGGGGATTTAAATTTAATCCTAAGACAGAAATGTTACCGTGGCTAGTAGCTGAGTATGGCCTAGAAGAAATTTTATCCCAACTACCAGAGCATAAAGTAGATTATAGCTTAGCTAAGGAAAACGGAATAAAATTTCAACGTTTGCGCGGTACACCAGAGTCACTGAAGATGGCACTTAAGTGGGCAAACATTGATAATATTACTATTCAAGAAGAACCACCAGGAGAGCATTTTGCTGAATTTCAAATTGGCATCACTGATGTTCCTAATGATTTTTTTGTCGATAGTGTAATTGCTTTGGCAAAACTTTCTGCACCGGCAAGATCTCGATTAATGCGAATATTCAATGACTATTACAATGCTCAGCGGTTTATATTAGATGAAAGTATTTTTGGAGATCTTCTTTCAGATTACTCAGGTATAAAAATAGCAAAAGAAGGGCCAGTGTTATCGTTTGGAAGAAAAAACTCATTTGAACTGAAAATAGGAAATCCAAGATTTAAATTTGGCACTTTTAGATCACATTATGATAGAAGCTACAGTAATGATTTATATAGGTTAGATGTCGCAATATTATCAGAAACAGAGCCTCACACGAAGAATTACAACGGTATATATGAAAGAAGTCATCAGTGGTATAACTTAAAAGCACTATATCCTCTACCACAGAGTTTGTTGCCAGAAATTAAGTTTGCTAAAGCGTTGATAGTATTGTCAGGTAGTTGGAACTTAGGGGATATAAATGCTTGTTTTGCATCAACTGCTTATGAAGAAATAGAGCGTACATTTTACTTAAGTGAAGATAAACTCTCTGAGCAGATTTGGAATTTTCAACGCACATCAATTTTAGAGCGATTTAGTATATCTTATTACTATGAAGCGAAGAATTTTACTGATCAAAGAATAATAGAGTCTAGTTTAAGAGAATATCATGTTGATTATCAAAATGACTCAGATTTAAAACAGAAAGACCCTATTCATGAGCTAGAAAATTACGTAACAACATTTTACCCAGGTATAGTCACTTGGCATGAACATCGCCACTTAAATCGCCCTTGGAAAAATTTTGAGCCTATTATTGCAAGAAAATTGGACGTTTTTTCTATGAATCTTGTATATATATAATATCAATCGCATAATCGTATATGTCAATACTTACACAATCAGGTAGAGCAGCTATTGCTGCAAGTATTAAGGAACAAGCTATACATCTTGCTTGGGGATCTGGAGATTCTACTTGGGAAAGCAGCTATAAAGTTGAAAAAACTTTTGCAGCTGACGGAAAAATAACCTTAGATCACCACACTATTAAAGATGTAAAAGTTTATACAGGGCAAACAATCTATCAGTCAAGCATAGATTACACAGTTGACAGCAGCGAAGGTACGATTGAACGTGTGAAAAATAGTGCAATTATAGCAGATAGCGTAATCACTATAGGGTATACTCAAGGAACACCACCGGAACTTATTACTTCTACACAATTGCTAAAGGAAGTTGGACGTCGTGTTGTTGATGAGGTGCTCTTTTGCACTGGTGATGAGAATGGAGAACTTGTAACTCCATCTGGAAGGTTTAAGCCTTCTGATGTACCAACTAATAATCTTTATCTCAAATTTACTTTCGATTTCACGGATGCAGCAAATCAAGTAATAAGGGAGCTCGGGGTTATGGTTGGTACAAAGGTAAAGGAAAAAGTGTCATCTGGGCAGAGATATTTCGAGCCAAAAGACGTGGAAAATCCTGGAATTTTGTTAGTTTTAGAACACACCGTACCACTTATCAGAACATCTGCAACTCGGGAAACTTTTTCATTTGTTGTAACTTTTTGAATTTTTCTAGCATAAAATGACTTTAAACGCCTATTATAACCGCTTTAATCCTGACAAAGAATACGAAAAAAGCTTATTTCTTGCTGGAAGAGGTTTGCAATCTGCAGAACTAAACGAGACTCAGGAGTATGCTCTCTCTAAGCTTAAAGGCATAGGCGATGCAATATTTCGTGATGGTGATGTTATAATAGGAAGCAATTGTATTATAGATAGAGAAACTGGTAAAGTTACACTTGAATCAGGAAAAATCTATCTGCGTGGAGCGGTGAGAAAGGTAGAGGCAAAAGAGTTTGTTATTCCACTGAGTACAACAGTTCGTATCGGTGTTTATTACGTAGAATCTACGATTACAGAACTTGAGGACGAAAATCTTCGTGATCCTGCAGTTGGTACAAGAAATTATCAGGAAGTAGGCGCTGCAAGGCTTAAAGTTTCCACCACTTGGAGTTATCAATCTGAAGGTCTTTCTCCACGTTTTTCTGCAGGAGAGTTTTATCCAATCTATAACATTGAAAATGGAGTATTAATAGAACATTCACCACCTCCACAAGCAAATATAGTAACCACAGCTCTTGCTCGTTATGACAAAGAAGCAAATGGTTCCTACGTTGTAAATGGCCTAGAGGTAATGTTTCTACATAAAGAAGGTGGAAAAGAAATATTTGTGATTAATGAGGGCAAAGCTCATGTTGATGGCTATGAGATTGAACTTCCTCACAGTATTCGAGTTTCTTTTGATCAAGATCCGGATATAAAATCAGTTGAATCAGAACCACATACTTTTCAGCCAAATAGCCAAAGGGTAATGGAACTGAAGGTTAATGATTTTCCAATAAGTGAAATTAAAAAAGTAGATATAACTGTTCAAAAAACCATTACCATTACTCACGGTTCATACTCAGGAGCTGTTGATCCAATACCTGACTCTGCAGTACTTGAGATTATTCAAGTTAAACAAGGCAATGTTATTTATGAAAATAGTATAGACTATAAGTTAAACGCAGGAAACGTCGATTGGTCATTACCAGGTAAAGAGCCAGCTCCTGGAAGTAGTTACCTAATAACCTATCGCTGTCGCACTCATGTAAGCCCTGAAGATATAAGTGAAGAGGGATGTAAAGTAAGAGGTGCCGTTGATAACAGCTTGGTTCTGATTGATTACACCTGGAAAATGCCCCGCTTTGATTTAATTACTATCGATAGCAAAGGGGTGGTAAGGAGAATAAAAGGTATAGCTCACCCTTGGAGACCATCAATGCCTAAAGCGCCTAGCGGACAACTTTTGCTCTGCTACATTCACCAAACATGGAAAAACGGAGAAAAAGAAGGGGTAAAAATAGTGAATAATGCTATTCATGCTGTACCGATGAATGAGCTTGAAGCAATGAAAAAAGGAATAAATGATCTTTATGCGCTGGTTGCACAGGAACGTCTACGCAGTGATGCAAATTCAAGAGAACCTACCACCAAAAAAGGAGTGTTTGTTGATTCATTCTTTGATGATGATATGCGTGATCAAGGAATTTCGCAGTCTGCAGCGATAGTAAATAGAGAGCTAGTTCTGCCAATAGATGTAGAAGTTGCAGATATTGAAAAAGGTAGGGAAAGATATCTTTTGCCGTATGAACTTGAGCCGGTATTGGAACAGCTTTTACAGACTAAAAGTGAAAAAATTAATCCATATCAAGCTTTTGATAAAGTAACCGCAAAAGTTACTCTAAATAAAAACATTGATCACTGGACCGAGGCTACCACAAATTGGAAAAGTCCAGTGACAAGAGTTTTTAATATTACGGAAACCACAGAGGTATTGTCAAGCAGAACATACGAAGCTGAATTTATGAGAGAAGCAGTACAGAATTTTGAAATTGAAGGTTTTGAGCCAGATGAAAAGCTTAAGGAAGTAAAATTTGATGGCCTAAGTATTCAACCAATAGCATAGAAGGCAAAAAAGGTGGAAAAAAGAGCTAACAACCAGGGGAAATTAAAGGGAAAAGTGAAAGTACCAGCAAATATTCCAGCAGGTACTAAATTAGTACAGTTCTTCGGTGATAAAGGCAGTTATGGAGAAGCAACTTATACTGGTAAAAAAACTATTACCATAGAGGAAAGAAGAAGAGTGATCGCAGCAAGAAGAGTTGATCCTTTAGCACAAACATTTACTCTAAATGAGAGTAGGCACATAGGAGGTGTAGAACTATGGTTTTTTAATAAAGGCAAAAAACGTGTTGTTGTACAAATTCGCGAAACATCAGTGGGAATGCCCTCACAAACTGTCATTGCTGAAAGCTATATTGAGCCAAAAGATATAAAAGTAGATGGCACAGCAACACGTATAGAATGGTCGCCAGTGTTTTGCCATGCAGGAGAGGAGTATGCAATAGTACTGCTTACTGATGATTCAGAGACAACAGTCAAAATAGCAGAACTTGGCAAATATGATGCAGTAAATAGCCGTTGGGTAACAAGTCAGCCATATCAAGTAGGAGTATTACTGTCGTCTAGCAATGCAAGTACGTGGACTCCACATCAAAATTTAGATTTAACGTTTCGATTACTAGCTGCAAAATTTAGTGAAGTTTCTCATGTTGTTGATCTGGGCAAAGTTACTGTAAATAATGTATCAGATTTAATTGTTTTGACGAACGTCGAAAAAGTAGCATTTGATACCAATGTAGAATTTATCTTAACAGATGAAGAGGGAAGAGAAAATTTTTTGTCTGATAATTTGCCGCTCGCGCTGCGTGAAAGACTATCTGGAGAGTTAACAGTAAAGGCAAATTTAAAAGGGTCAAAAGAAAAAAGTCCAGTGCTATATCCTGGGTTACAGCTAGTTCTGGGAAATATAGGGGAAGAAGGAGATTATGTCACGAGGAGCATTACCGCAGGAGCTAACACTAAAATTACCATAACGTATGATGCATTAATACCTGGTACTGCAGATGTAAAATCATATGTGGAACAAAGCGCTAAAGGATGGCAATTAGTAGATTTAACAGCAGGAAAACCAATCGGAGAAAATTGGGTGGAGAGAACTCACGTGCTATCAAATTTTAATGCCAATGAAACAAGGATAAAATTAGTTTTAAGTGGAACGGTTGTCTATCGTCCAAAAGTCAAAAATCTACGAATCATTGTCACGTAGCAGAATGTCAGATGATAAAACAAGTAGAGGATACTCTTTGCCTCATCCAGAAAACATTGCTGTGCAAGATGTTGTTCGTATCCGTACCACAATTGAGAAAATAGATGAAGATATTACCGAAAGAGAAGATGAGCATAATCAACTAAAAAATAATTTTAAACGATTTAGATTTGAAACTTTTTTGAATTTTTGGGAATGAAGGAAGCAATATACCAAAGGATAAAGGATTTAGCAGCAAACAGCACACCTGATCAACTGGCATATCTTGCAAAATCTCTGGAATTGATAGCAGATAAAAAAGCTATTTCTAATATTGTGCAAATGGCTAAAATAAAAGAAATAATTGACGCACTACAAAAAAGACTTAAGGATTTAGTAGCAAACAGTACTCCAGATCAATTAGCATATCTTGCTAAAGCATTGGAATCAATAGTCGATAAAAGTTCAGTTTCTGAAATTGTACAGATGACAGATGGTAAGCTAAAAGAACTTCTTGATAGTGCAAAAAAACACCTAAATGATATAAACAGCAATAAAACAAACTCAATATCAGCAATAACTGCAGTAAAAACAGAGTCTGTTAATGAAATCAACAAGCTTAGGGATAATTCCTTAAATACTTTAAAAGCATCATCAGATTCGCACATATCGCTACTTGATACGAGAAAGAATGCCAATATTGCAGCAATAAATAGCATTAGTAACAGTCATAAAGATGGTCTTAAAGGTTTAGTAGAAGATTTTCGTGCTGTTAATAATGTACCACCTGGCTCATCAATTATAGGAGAAATAGAAACTCGAATTAAAAACATCTCTAATGAGGTAAAAACTCGGGATGAACAGTTAAAAGCGTCTCTTATAAATGAAATAAGAAAGCGCAACATGGTTGAATCAGGGTCATTACCTTTCTTATTTGGTGTGCTTGGCAGAAAAAATAATTACTTTGGCCACGGAACTTTTACAACAGAGCTTGGAGAGTGGAGCGGTGATATAACAAAAACAGACTATATGCTGCAACTACTTGCAGGTACTCACACGTACGATACAAGCTATGTTAGTTTTTATCGGCCAAGACAACTAAGTTTTATAGAGGGAAGTAAAGGAACATTTATTTACGGAGAGTTATGCACAAAAAGTTTTTCGGGTAGTTATGATGAGATATACTATTACCCATATGCTGCACTTGGAGTAGTATTTGTAAAAAATACAACCAATGTGAACATAAATAAAACAATAGAATTTGTTGGATCATCATACTCTAGTACGGAGTATGGGGGTGCAGGACTATTTGTGGGAACACCAGATAATACTAATTCTAATAAATCAAGTATTTCAAAAATAGTATGGAAAAATGTTTACCAATACACGAGTTCTGATAGCAAATTAGCTGGATCTGGTAATGTGGAGATTCCAGCAGGAAAAACAGTTGCAACATTACTTTATACATCATCTTATCTATATTCCAGAACAAAAGTTAGTGAAGGTGTGCTCTCAGGTAATGTATATACCTATGGTCAATTTATTCAGTGGGGAATTTATAACATACGTAGCAATTTTCTCACCACAGGACTTGAGGTGGACGTAGAGAGAACACTAAGAGCGTGGCAATGCCCAGGATTAGATGCCACTCATAAAATTTGGAATTAAAAACGGAGAAAACCAATGCCAATTTATATTAGATTTGAAAACCACAAACAAGTAGAAACAACAACGCTTGAAAGTAAGCCAACTGGAAATGATTGGTATGAAGCGCCAAAGAATTTCGACTGGCAAAAAAGTTATTGTCTAACAGAAGGAGGAGAAATTGCTCAGCGGAGTCAAGAAGATATTGAATTGGAGTTACTACAAAATGCGAAGTTTTCTGCACTTTCTAATCTTCGTGCTTATTATGATAACTATACTAACGAATACGCTGGAAATTCTTACCAAAAAGCTAAATCGTATCAAATACAAGAAAAAGCCGCAAAAAGCATTCTAGCAGACCAAGATGAAAAAGATGTAGAAATTATAGAGCCTTTAGCAAAAGTACGTTGTATTACAGTTATTGAAATGGCAAAAATAATTGAGGAAAAGGCAAAAAAAGCAGTAAAAGCAATAATTAAATGTGAAGAGCTTGAAGATTTAGCCAAGAGAAAAATTGAAGAAGCCAAAAGCGAAGGAGAGCTAGAGAACTTACTAAACGATTTTAAACAAAAGATGCAAAGAAATGGCTAAAGAATTTTTGCACGGAGTAAATGTTATTGAGGTTACCTCAGGGGCAAAAACAGTACGTACAGCTAAATCATCAGTGATAGGTGTAATTGGTACTGCACCTGAAGCTGATGGACAAAAATTTCCACTGAATAAGCCAGTACTGATAGCAGGAAGTTTAAAGGAAGCAGCAAAGCTTGGAAAGAGTGGCAGTTTACCTTCTGCAGTAAATGGAATATTTTCCCAAATCGGTGCAACAGTAGTAGTTATTCGAGTTAAAGAAAGTGATCCAAAGCTCAAAGAAAGTGAAACTATTCAAAGTATAATCGGTGGAGTTGATAAAGAGACTGGAGAGTATCAAGGGATAGAGGCATTCCTCAGCAGTGAAAGTATAGTTCATGTTGCCCCAAGAATACTGATTGCACCTCAGTTTACTCATCCATTACCAGAAGATGGCAAAAATCCAGTGGTTGCAGCATTAATTCCTATAGCAGAAAAGCTGAGAAGCATAATAGTAGCAGATGGACCAAATACTAATGGTGAAGAAGCAATAAAGTGGAGAAAAAGTGTTGGCAGTCCTCGTGTTTACGTTGTTGATCCTTGGGTTAAGGTATTTAATGAAAAGGAGAAAATTTTACCTGCTAGTCCATTTGTTGCAGGACTGATTGCTAAAATTGATAATGAACATGGGTTTTGGTGGTCACCTTCAAATCAGGAGATTAATGGTATTGTTGGTACTGCAAGACCTGTTGATTTTACACTTGGTGATGCAAGTTGTAGGGCTAATCATTTAAACGAAAACGAAATTGCAACCATTATTCATCAAAAGGGATATAGACTTTGGGGAAATAGAACGTGTTCAAGCGATTCAAAGTGGAAGTTTTTATCAGTAAGAAGAACAGCAGATTTAATTAATGATAGTCTTCTTCGTGCACACCTTTGGGCAGTTGATCGAAACATTACTCGTACATATTTGGATGATGTAATTGAAGGTGTAAATGCTTACCTTGCACATTTAAAAGCAGTTGGTGCTATTCTTGGAGGAAAATGTTATGCAAACCCAGATTTAAATACTGCAGCAAGTATCGCCGATGGTAAAGTCTACTTTGATTTCAACTTCACTCCACCTTATCCTGCTGAGCAGATTACTTTCCGCTCACATTTAATTAATGATTACATTGAGGAGTTAATATAATGCTACCAAAAATTTTAAAGAATTTTACTGCCTTTGTTGATGGCCGAGGCTATGCAGGGCGTATTGATGAAATTAGCTTACCAAAACTTGCAATTAAAACTGAGGAATATCGCGGAGGTGGAATGGATATACCAGTTAGCATTGATATTGGTATGGAAAAACTTGAAGCAGAGCTCACTTTTGCTGAATATGACTCTGAGCTCTTTAGACTTTTCGGATTGATAAACAATAATGCAGTCTCTCTTACTTTAAGAGGAGGTTTGCAGGGAAGTAGTGATGCCGAATCAGTAGTAATTAACTTAAGAGGGCTCTTTAAGGAACTTGATTTTGGTAACTGGAAGGCTGCTGAAAAAGCAACACTAAAATGTATAATTGCTGCTAACTATTATAAGCTTACCATTGATGGCAGAGAATTGATTGAAATTGACGCTGAGAATATGATTCGCAAGATCGATGGTGTTGATCAAATGACTTCTATGCGCACAGCTTTAGGAATTTAACTAAAAGGGTAAAACAATGCAAAAAATTAAATTAACTGAACCAATAAAAATCGATGGAATTTTAGTTTCAGAGCTAACTCTACGCCGTCCAAAAGTTCGAGATCGTTTAGCTGTTGAACGTATGGGTAATAGCGATGCAGAGAAAGAAGTAGCACTGATTGCAAATCTTGCAAGTATTTCAAGAGAAGCAGTAGAAGAATTTGATTTAGCAGACTACAATAAGATTCAAGAAGCGTTACAAGGTTTTTTGTCTCAGCAGAAGAATTGAGGTTGAGCATATTATCACTTAGCTCAATGGTTGGTGGTGGAATCAATCAGTGGCTTGATATGGATATTGAAGAATTTATTACTTGGTTTGAAAGTAGCGGAAAATTATACAAATGAAGGCAATTTCTATAGTAATTGGAGCAACACTGCAAAGCAGTTTTAATAGTACGATAGCAGGTAGCACGAAGCAACTTTCTCGTATTGGTAGTACGATAAAACAACTTGAATCATCAAGTAAATCAGTATCCAAGTTTAAACAATTAAGCCACGATGCTCTGCTTGCTAGGCGTTCTTGGAATGAACTAGAAATAAAAACAAAATCTCTTGCTCAGCAGATAAAAAATACAGGAGCACCAAGTAAGAGCCTGCAAAACGAGTTTACAAGGTCTAAAACTGCAGCACTGAAAGCTAAAACAGCTTATTTACAAAAAAGAAGTGCTCTCCACCATTTACGCCTCACTTTTACCCACAATTTTGAGAGGTCATGATGTGAAGCATAACTATGCTCTCCTTAAGATTTTCATAGCCCCGCCATAGAGTCATAGCCCCTGGTAAATTATCACTTTTTCTATTCATAAATCCACCTAATTTTCCTAACCAAATAATAGCTTGTTTTATGTTTGGAGGTTCTTCTGGCAATGTAGCTACTTTATGCTCACGTATGAAAAGGGCCTTCCACTCTTCGTTGCTTAAAATTTTAGTACAGGTTTCCATGGGATTTGATAAAGCGACTTTTGTTAAATATAAAATTTTAAATGCAATAATGCTCTTTATAGCAATTAATTTCTGTAGCCTTTCCTTTGTAGTTAAACGAGAGCTTTCTATTTTACATCCTGATTTTAAAACCCTGAAATACTCCTCAATTTTCCATCTTAGCTTATACCAATTTATCCTTTCTATAGCATCTAAAGTGCTATTAACTGGTACATTAGTCAGCAAAGTCCAATCAATAGCTTCCAATCCTTCAGGAGGATTTGTTTCTTTTGCACTTACCACATATACAGGGATTTTATCACTTATTTTATGCACTGTGTCTTTTGATCCATAAATTGAAGAAGATCTGATAGGTATATAGCCTTTCATATACTTAACTTCAATATTAGCTTTCCTTGATCTTTGGTTTCCACCTTTATTAACTTCTAGAGAAATTTTCTTCTTTACTGGCAGTTGAGTGATGCGTGTTTGCAAATCTGTTTTTCCAATTTCAGTACAGATAAATCTTCTATTAGTTCGATTACGGATTACATAAAAACTACCTAATGTCTCAGTGATCCATAAAAATTTGAAGATATCTGCCTCTCTATCACCAAGGGTAACAAGTTGTACATTTGCAGGAAGGTTGTTTATGCTTTCTTTGAGAGCTGTTATCCACTTATAACTTTCTTTTTCTTCTATGGAGGTACGGTATTTCCTGTTTGCTTTTTCTTGTGACGTTTCTTTTTCCCTAATAGAACGTGCCCAACATTGTTGAGAAGATAGACCTAAAGGCAATCCGTCTTTGCTGACTATTAAGGCACTGTGCAACAGTAAACCCATTTTATGCTTCGTATAAGCTTTAGAAATACTACCTAGCCTCTTAGTTTTTATATGAGAGTCAAAATCCAAATAACTTGTATCTTGAACTGAAAAAACAAACTGATTTCCTTTCATTCTCTCCATAGTTTCTTTGTAATGGGAAGAATAAATTTCCTTATCCTTAAGCTTTTCATTGCTAAATAATCTGTATGCACCCTTAGCTTCTTTCCATCCACTACAGCTTTGATTAATTGATCCAGACGCCTTACCCTCTATACAATAGCCTGTTTTAATAAGTCTCTTATTAAGTCTTGTATCTCCTAAATTAACGTGTTTTAACTCTCTTTCCAGCCATTTATCCCCTAAGCCATCAGTATATTGCACATTTGTACTTACTTCACTCATTTTAATCCCAAATTTATTTGGTATCCATTTTACTCACTTTTTTATTTGTGGGTAAAAGTGAGCATTTACGCACGGAGTTCAGTAAAAGTGGTAGAGATATAAAATCTCTTATTGGAGATCAAGTTAAACTTGGCTCTTCTATTGAAAAGCTTAAAAATAACTATACAGCTTTAAATTCCGTAATGCAAAAACGTAAAGGAGTTTTAGCACAAAGAGCAAATTTCAAAGCTCAAATGATGGATGCTGTGGCACTTGGCCTCACCCTTGCAGCACCACTTAAGGCTGCAATTAGTTTTGAGAGTGCCATGGCTGATGTAAAGAAAGTTGTAAAGTTTGAAGATACAGATGTAAATGGCTTAACAAAACTTGGGGAAACATTAAAGGAAATGTCGCGTACAATTCCGCTATCTGCGGCAGAACTTGCGCAAATTACTGCAAGTGGTGGTCAACTTGGTATTAAAGCTAAAGATCTTACGACTTTTACAGACACTGTGGCCAAAATGGCAACTGCATTTGATATGTCAGCAGAAGAAGCAGGAGACGCTATTGCTAAACTTTCTAATATTTATCAAATTGAAATTGGTGAAATGAAAGGCATTGGTGATGCAATAAACCATATCTCTGATAACACTGCAGCAAAAGCTAAAGACATTGTTCCTGCATTAAACAGAATCGGTGGTACAGCAAGGCAATTTGGCTTAACTGCAGTAGAAGCGGGAGCTTTAGCAAGTAGCTTCATTAGTCTTGGTAAGACCCCCGAAAAAGCAGGTACAGCAATTAATGCGATGCTCAGTAAGTTGCAAACAGCAAGTAAGCAAGGTGGCAATTTTCAAAAAGCTTTTCAGCAGCTAAAAATAAATGCTAAGGAATTTGAAAAAGCAATTGGCAAGAATGCACAAGGCACATTAGTTAAGTTTTTAGAAACAATTGCAAAACTAGGTAAGCAAGAACGTTCTAGCGTTCTTTTTGATCTCTTTGGTCTTGAATATCAAGACGATATAGCACTACTCATTGGTAGTCTTGACGAGTACAAAAAATCTTTACGATTAATAAACGGGGAATATAAGGGCTCAATGCAAAGAGAGTTTGAAAATAGAGCAAATACTACAGCAAATAATCTTCAGCTACTTAAGAATTCAATAGCAGAAGTAGGAATGAATCTTGGTTCTGTATTATTACCACCTTTAAATTTTACTGTTAATCTTCTGAGGTCAGCAACTACACAAGTAGCACTTTATGCCAAGGAATATCCAGTATTGACTACAGTAATCATGAGTACTACTACAGCGTTGATTAGCATTAAAATAGCAGCTATATCTCTTGGCTATGCTTGGACTTTTGTAAAAGGTTCTTTATTCGCTCTTTTATCTACTTGGAGAATGTTTGGATCTGTTATTACTTTGGTAAAAATAGGTCTTTATTCTACTTCTGCAGTTTTTCCAGCAATTATTGCTGGATTTAAAGCATTAACAATTGCTGTGATGAGCAACCCTATGGGGCTGATTATTGGTGGTATTGCTGTTGCTGCAACTTTGATAATTACCAAATGGCAAGCAGTAAAGAACTTTTTTGTTACTATCTGGGAATCAGTGAAAATTGTATGGAAGTCTTTTTCTGATTGGGTAGGAAAATTTTGGAATAATATTACTCAGCCCTTTAGAACAATCAGTAATCTGTGGAATAAAAGAAATGAGTCTAAACTAGAAGTTAAGTCTGTAAATAACGTTATAAGTGATTCTCTTAAGTACCCCATTGCGGCACACAGTAAAGCTATAGAGAATAAAACTCAAAATAATCACTTCAGTATTAATATTCATTCAACCCCTGGGCAAGATACACGTAGCATTGCTGATGAAGTAATGGAGCGAATTAGAGAGCAATTTAGTGGCGCACTTTACGATATAAATTAAATTATGTTATCTTTTGGTCCATATAGATTTTCATTAATTGAGCAAGGCTTTACACGCAGAAGTGAATATCGCTGGCCTGCACTTGAGCGTATTGGGGAAAAGCCATTGCTTCAAAGTATTGGTCCTGGAGAGGACATTGTTGAGCTTGCAGGAGTAATCTATTCAGGAGGGCTGAAGCAAATAAATAATATGCGAAATTCATCGAAACCTCTTTTACTTATTGATGGCCAAGGTAACATTTTAGGCCATTTTGTTATTGTGAAAATAGAAGAAACGCAGAAATATTTTTTTCCAAATGGTGAACCAAGAAAGATTGAGTTTCATTTAAGTTTAAAACATTATAGCAATTTATCATCACAAAATAACACTACTGACTTTACTGCAGCTGACAATGATGTACTACAAAACTAAGGAAAATGATATGTTAGATTTAATCTGCTGGAACTACTATGGATTCAGCTCAGAAGCAGTTGAGATTGTGTTAAGAGCTAATCCTGGACTTGCAGAGTATAAAAGTCTTCCTGCAGGATTAATCATTCAACTTCCTGTTATTCAAAAAGAGACACAAAAGCAAGTAGTAAAACTATGGGATTAAAATGACACCAGACTTTAGTATTTCAGTAGAGGGCATTTCCATCACTGAATTGGTGAAAAGTCGATTGGTATCAATGCATATTACTGATGAAGCAGGAGTAATAAGTGATACTGCTGTAATTCATCTTGATGACCGTGATTCATTATTTGAGATTCCTAGAACTGGGGCAAAGCTAAATATTTTACTCGGGTATAAGGAAACTGGCATTGTGCCAATGGGAGATTATATAGTAAATGAAATTACGCTACAAGGCCCGCCACAATCACTAAAGATTAAAAGTCATGCAGCGGATCTAAAAGAGTCATTAAAGGAACAAGTGTTTAATGAGTGGCATCAAATCACCTTAAATGATTTGGTAAAAAAGATTGCAGACAAACATGGCTATCAAGCTAAAGTTGCTGCAGAGTTTGTAAATATCATGATATCACATATTGATCAAACTGCAGAGAGCGATATGCATTTTTTAACCAGGCTTGCTCAAATTTATGGAGCAATAGCAAAACCTGCAGGAGGATATTTACTGTTTGTTTCAAAAGGAAAAGCAAAATCAGTTACCGGAAAAACTTTAAGCACTATTACTTTAACACCTAGAGATATTACAAATTGGAAAGTAAAATTTAATGAGCGTAATCAATATGGCTCGGCTATTGCTTACTGGTATGATTATGAAAAAGCAGAGACAATAACGGAAAAAGTAGGTGATCAAGAACCAAGCTATATTTTGCGAGATATTTATGCAAGTAGTGATTTGGCACAAAGTGCAGCATCTGCGAAGTTGAATCAGCTGATGAGTAATGCAGCAACACTCAATGTCACAATGCCAGGAAATCCTGAATTATTTGCTGAAGCAAAGATTAATCTTTCTGGATTTCGCAAAGGAGTTTATGGTAAATGGATAATAAATAGGGCTGAGCATGTAATTGATAACCTTGGCTATCGTACTATTGTTACGGGAATAATTGATAGTTGGAAAGTAAATTGATAATTTCCTCATAGATATCTTCTTTATTATTGTTTAATTCCTCTACAGCAAGATCTAAAGGAGTTTTTTTATCTTTGTTTTTAGCAGAAGGATTTGCTCCATTTTTCAGTAGAAATTTAGCAATTTCCAGATGTCCTTTTCGTGCAGCATAGTGCAGAGCTGTCCAGCTAAAAGCATCAGTAGTATTTACATCAATGCCTTCTTCAATTAGAAATTTTACGACTTCTAAACAGCCTCCGCTTGTAGCATAGTGTAATGATGTTGCACCAAAATGATGAGTAGCATTGATATCTACTACATTTTTTATTAAGGATCTTACAGTATCTAAATTACATTTTTCAGCTGCAGTAGATAATGTTTCCAGATCATTGCCACTTGCCTTACTTTTTATTGGCACATCTTTTGATAATTGGTCTGTACTAAAGTGCTGATACAGAACAATAACGCATATTATTGGTGTTATTGAACTTGTTAACAATTTCCAAAAAAGGCTAGATTTCATGTTGATTATATTATTTACATCGCTTGTTTAGTGCAACTAATTAACTTTATTTTAGAAAAGATTTTTTGGACGTATTTTTGATGAATCTTGTATATGTATATATACAACTTTTCCTTTAAAAAAGATGACAAACACAGGAAAGATCCCTGTAGCAGTAATTGCTACTATGGTGATACAAACAATAGCATTGATCTGGTGGCTGGCCAAGCTCGACTTAAGAGTGCACATGCATGATAAATTTATAGAGCAAAATCAAAGGACTACAGAAATCATCTATCGTCTTGAAGAAAGGGTCAAAAACCTTGCTGAAGAAGTTAACGAGCTTGAGCAGAGACAAAAATGACAAAGTACATTTTATCGGTTGATGGAGGAGGAATTAGAGGAATAATTCCTGCGATTATTCTAGCAGAAATTGAATCTAGAACAAAAAAGCCAATTTCCCAGATTTTTGATTTAATGGCAGGCACCTCAACCGGTGGGATTATTGTAGCCGGGTTATGTAAAAAAGATGAACGGAGAAACCCTCAATACTTTGCCAATGATTTGGTTGAACTTTACCAAGAGTATGGAGCATATATCTTTCAAGCATCATTTTGGAGAAGATCAATCGCTTCTTGGCTGAGTGGTTCTCAGTACTCATATAAAAATATGGAATTTATTCTCAATAAATACTTCGGTGAAAGCACTATGGCTGATGTTGCGAGTAATCTACTGCTCACCAGATACCGTCTTTATTGTCAACAAATTATTTAGCTAAAAAGAATAAAAAATAACAAAAAGTTTTAATTTAGGCTGATACCTTCTATAAACTAGTGTAACTATTTATAAGTACTTTCAGTTTGTGTGGCGTACTTATAAATAGTTACACTAATTTTTTACTGTGCCTTCTTATTTTATGAGAATTGTTTTACAAAGTTACTAAGCAACTCTGTTAAAGTCAATGTGAGAGGCAGTGCATCAGTTATACGTTCAGCGAATCTGTCTCTTATAAAACAAGCAGCAATTGTAACCAGGTAATAAAGATACTCAAGAACATCTAAAGTTTAGTACAAATGACAAAATATATTCTCTCAATTGATGGTGGTGGAATAAGAGGAATTATTCCAGCAATGATATTATCCAGAATAGAGCAAAAAACGGGTAAACCTATTTCTCAAATTTTTGATTTATTGGTGGGTACTTCAACTGGTGGTACTATTGTAGCAGGATTATGTAAAAAAGATAGCAAAGGAAAGCTACAATATTCAGCTGATGACTTGGTTAATCTTTATCAGGAGTACGGACCTTATATTTTTAAGTCTTCATTTCTAAGAAGATCAATATTTTCTTGGATTAACGGTGCACAATACCCCAGTAAAAATATTGAACATGTACTTCATAAATATTTTGGCGATGATATCCTTAAAAACACTTTAAGTAATGTGTTGATTACGAGTTACGATATTCACAATAATTGCCCATTTTTCTTCAAAAGCTGGAAAGAGGATAGAAATTTTATTAAATTAAGGGATGTATTAAGAGCAGCAACTGCAGCACCTACTTACTTTGCACCTAAATATTTAAAAATCAACCAAAAGGAAATGGTATTAATAGATGGAGGAGTTTTTGCCAATAATCCAGCAGCATGTAGCTATGCAAGCAGCAGAAAGCTATTTCCTAACGATGATGTAGTACTTCTGTCCATCGGCACTGGCAGATCGTCTCATTCCATTAAATACCTCAGATCGAAAAGACTTGGCAAAATATCCTGGATTAAGCCATTGATAAACGTAATGTTTGCCTCTGGACTAGATTGTGTAAATTATCAGCTAGACCAGATTATTAACAATAGCTATATCAGAATTCAATCGCAGCTAAAAGTAGCATCAACGGAGATGGACAATACAACATACGAAAATATCAAGTGTTTAAAAAAAGAAGCACAAATGATGATTGAATGTAATCAAAAAGCAATAGATAAATTCTGTACAGTAGTATCATAAACTTTAACCTTTTAATCTAGAACTCGCATTTTTGGACGTTTCCTTTTAAGCTTCAGTAAACCTCCTAACTCTATAGTTCTTGATATGATCTGGATTAAAAGCCTTCCTTGAACTTAAAACACCAAAAACTATATGGAGTAATTTACGCATTGCAGCTCCCACAATGGCCATATTATGCTTGCCTTTCTCTTTTAACTTCTCACAAAAAGTCATAATGATAGGATTGTGATTTTTAGCTACTATAGCAGGAAAGTACGTTGCCTTACGTAATATGCGTGAACCGGTTTTACTTAATCTGGGCTTGGCATGTACAGATGAGCCTGATGTTATATTTTGTGGTATAGTTCCAGCATATGCTGCCAATTGCCTGGCATTTATAAAAGTTTTTATATCAGGAATTTCAGCTAAAATAGCTATTGCTGATTCTTCTCCTATGCCTGGAATAGTCAATAGAAGTTGAAAATTTTCCAACAATTCTTTGTGTTGATTTAATAGTTCACGTACGGAGTTTTTTATTGTTTCTGTTGATTGTTCTATGTTCATTGCAAGGCTTTCCCAAGCATTTACAACTTCTTCAGGAAGTCTCTCTTTTTTTTCTAAATGATTATTTGCTAGTGTTAACTCATCTTTTAATGCATCTGAGCAACGATAAAGATGTTTTAATTTTTTCTTTTCAGGAGAAGGTGGTGTCCAACGAGAAGGTTCCTGTCTTTGACAATAATCTGCAATAATCTCTGCATCAGACTGGTCATTCTTTTGTCGTTTCAACTTACTCCTTGCATAAGATTTTATGCAATAAGGATTTACAACACTAACGAAATATCCGGCATTGTGGAGAAATTCAGCCAAAGCTTCACTATAGCAACCAGTAGCTTCCATACAGGCTTTTACCTCTTCTATGTTATGTTTTTGTAGAAAGTTTGCTAGGCCTTGAAATCCAGAATCATCGTTTTTAAATTTCCTTTTTCTAGTTTCACGTTTTCCTTTTTTACTTATAAACGAAAGAAAAACGTCAAAGCGTTCTTTTGAAACATCTATACCAAGAAAGTTGTTGATCATATATAACTCCATACGTTACTATTTTAAAATGAAAAGTAAGGCTTACCTTGTGAATACAGAATTAGAACCATTGAGGTCTTTCTACGATACCGTCCAGCCTATACTTTTGAGAAGGGGGACTCTTATCTGGTCAACAGATTTTATATCTAAGTTATGACTCAGAGTTCTTCCCTTCTCCACCTAATGCTTAAGCTTAAAACACTAGATGCTTTTTACAAGATACAAGTTATGACATTCACAATAGTTGTGAATTTTTCTTTAAAAGTTGGAAAGAAGAAAACATTAAGTTAAAAGATGCACTCAGAGCTACAACAGCTGCTCCAACGTACTTCACACCAAAACGTCTAAAAATTAGTCAAACAGAGAGAGTGTTGATAGATGGCGGAGTGTTTGCCAATAATCCAGCTGCTTGTGCATATGCAAGTGCTAAGAGGTTATTTCCAAATGATGATATTGTACTGGTATCAATAGGTACTGGCAGAACAGATAGGAGCATAGAGTATGTTAATTCAAGAAGATTTGGAAAAATAGGTTGGGTCAAGCCACTACTGAATGTGATGTTCGCCTCTGGATTGGATTGTGTTGATTATCAACTAGAACAAGTAATAGATGATAAATATATGCGAATACAATCACAATTGAAAGTAGCATCAGCTGAAATGGATGATATAACACCTCAAAATATTAAATGTTTGCAGCAAGAAGCAAAGGCAATGATAGAAAGTCATCAAAGAGTAATTGATGTGCTATCAAAATAATATAAGTTTATGAAAAAACTTTTTTCTTACGAGAGAGTTATAAAATTCAAAGCTTTTTTGAAAAAGATAGAATTTTAAAAAATAATTTGGACGTTTTTTTTACCAATCTTGTATATATATAACATAAAAGCGCGTTTTCACGCAAATAAATCATATGGAATCTACTTCACAAAAGTCTACTATTGAGGCCAAAAAGATTGAGCTGCCAAAAGGCGGAGGAGCGATAAAAGGAATCAGTGAAGCTTTTGAGGCTAACTCATTCACTGGTACTGGATCTTTCTCAATACCAATTGCGCTACCAACTTGTCGTAATTTCTCACCTTCTTTAAGCGTTAATTACAGCTCTGGAAGTGGTAACGGAGTATTTGGTATAGGGTTTAATGTTTCAATAGCAAGTATTATCAGAAAAACATCCAAAAAAATTCCAACTTATGATGATGAAGATATTTTTGTCCTCAGTGGAGCAGATGACTTGGTTGCGATTAATCAAACAAGTAATAGCGAATATGATATTACTTATTATCAGCCACGTGTTGAAGGACTATTTGCAAAAATAGAGCGTTTAATAAGTAAAAGTGATAGCACTATTCATTGGCAAGTTACTAGTAAAGATGGCAGCATTGCTATTTATGGTAAGAATGAACAAGCACAAATTTATGATCCAAAGAGTAATAGATGCATAGCAAAATGGTTACTTGAGGAATTAAGCGATGTATATGGAAATAAAATATTTTATCATTATCGCTCAAGTACAGAAAAACAAGGTAGTGGCAGAGTAATTGATCGGATTACTTATGGCCATAATGAAGAATTAAACTATAATCACTTTGAAGTTTTATTTGATTATGGCGAAAATGACTTTGCCAGTCCTATAGATAAAAAATATAGCGAAGAAAGAAATGCAGTTCTCCGTCAAGATTCGTTTACCTCACACATTACAGGGTTTGCGATTAGAACTGAACTCTTATGCCGAGCGATAAGGATTTACCATCGATTTGGTAAAGAGCCAAAGCTAGTCAATGGAACGTACTTTGATTACGATGAAAAACCAACGATTACGTATTTAAGAGCGGTAAAACAAGTTGGCTATTATGAGAGAGGAGAAAAAAGGTTTAGCAAATCAACACCAACTTTAGTTTTTTCTCATACCAATGATGATTCTACCTACATTGCAACAGTTTCATCTGTCGGACTTAAAGATGGCAACAAACCATCTAAAGAGCTTTTGCAGATTTTAAAAGAACAAGATTTTGTCTTTTCAGAGCAAGATTCAGAAGTCTCTGAAGAAAACTCAAATTGGAAAATCAAAGAAAAAGGAAATTTTTTAGACCTTCACAATAGAAATAATAAAAACTCTTTTAAGCCAGTAAAAATAGAAGGAATAAACAAAAACTTTCCTGGGTATTTAAATGATCGAAGATTTCAATCGGTTGATTTATATCAAGAAGGTATTGAAGGGATATTATATAACGATGGCAACACAATCCTTTATTTTAGACCAAATGGTAATGGAGAGTTTGCTCAAGCTAAACTACTCGAGCGTTTTCCATCATTACTCCGAAAAACTACTTATTCACTAATGAGCCTAGAAGGTAACGGTGAATTGCAGCTTTATGTAAATGAAAGTGGTTTTCAAGGTTACCATGATTTTGATGGTAAATGGAGTGAATTTAAGCCTCTTGAATCGCAAGTAATCAACTTGAGCAGCGAAATTCAAGAGATGATAGACGTCACCGGAGATGGAAGAACTGATATCGTAGTATTTGAAGGAGAAAGCGTCAGAGTATATCCATCAAAGGGAAAAAAAGGATACAAAGAAGCTATTTACAGTAAAGCGCCAAAAGACTTGCCAAATCAACGTGCCAGTTTAGAGAGTACTTTAGTACGCTTCGTTGATATGTTTGGTGATGGCAAAAGTCATTTAGTTAAAATAGAAAATGGCAAAGTAGAATGTTGGCCAAATCTTGGCTATGGTAAATTTGGTGAAAAAGTTGTATTTAAAAATGCTCCATATTTTAGGGATGGGTTCAATGTCAAACGTTTATACTTTGCTGATATTGATGGTTCTGGTACTACTGATTTAGTCTATGCTAACCATAATAGTTTAGATATCTATTATAACAATAGTGGTAATTCATTTAGTAAGCCAGTAACTTTAAAATTACCAGTTGATTATAATCATATTAGCCATATTGAATTTGCTGATATTCTTGGCAATGGAACTAACTGTTTGCTTATTAGTTACCTTGATCAAAATTTAAAATTACAGCATTTGTACTATGACTTTTACAATGGAGTAAAACCGCACTTACTGAAGCAAATAGATAATAATATGGGTAACATTACCCGTCTTCATTATGCAGCTTCTACTAAGTTTTATTTAGAGGATAGAAAAGAAAATCGCCCGTGGGTAACAAGTCTGCCGTTCCCAGTACAAGTAATTGAAAAAATAGAAACCATAGACAATATAGTAGGAAGTAAACTTACCAACAAATATAGCTATCATCATGGTTTTTATGATAGTGCGGAGAAAGAGTTCCGTGGATTTGGTTTTGTAGAAACTTGGGATACTGAAGATTTTACTACAGTTGATCAGAGTGAAAAAAAACATTATGTTGCTCCTATTTATACCAAGACTTGGTATCACACTGGAGCTTATAAAAAAGCAGGAGATTTAGTTGAGAGTTATAGAAAGGAATTTTACCAAGGAGACGGTAAAGAGTTAAAAATAACACCACAAGTATTAGATGAAAAGATTATCTCAATAGAAGATATAAGAGAAGCATACCGCGGGATTCAAGGGCAAGTGCTAAGACAAGAAGTGTATGGTTTAGATAGGCCGGATCTTTACCAGCATCCATATTCAGTCACTGAATCCAGCGCTGCAGTAAAACTACTAAGATCGAGTAAAGATAATACTAATAAAGACTCTAGATTTAAATACGGAATATTCTTTGTTAATTTACAGGAAACTATTAGCTATCATTATGAAAGAAACTGCTGTGATCCACGTATTCAGCATGACTTTGTTTTAGAAGTAGATGAATATGGTAATGTCACTAAATCAGCAAGTATTACTTACCCTCGCCGAAATCAGCCAAATAATTACTCAGAGCAGCAAAAGTTACATGCTACTTTAGAACATAACTTTTACATTAATAACACTAAAGAATTTTACTTGCTTGGAGCTCTTTATAAATCACAAGCTTTTGAGATTGGGGGCTTAACAGATAGCTATGTTAACATTAGTGAATTAAGGACACACGTAGAGAGATCTCTACAAAATACGATAAAATTTGAAGAAAACTTAAACTATACAAATCCGCAAGCAAGGATCTTAAGTGAAAGTCACAATTATTTTTGGAATAAAGAACAAAATTCTACTTTACCACTTGGTTCTGTAACTCAGCAAGCACTACTTCACCATACTGAAGCTATGGCATTTTCTGATAGCCAAATCAAAGAAGTGTTTTCGGGCAAAATAACCTCTGATCAGATGCTAAAAGACCTTGGCTACAAAAAAACTTCTGACTTTTGGTTGGTGCCAAGTCCTACTCAGTACTATTGTGGTAGTGATAAATACTATTTACCTGAAAAAGTAATTGATGTTTTTGGCGCTGAGACTGCAGTTATTTATGATCAGTATGCATTGCTGCCAATAAAAACAATAGTTAAAGCAACTGCAACCTCAAATTATGAAACTACAGCAGAATATGATTATCAACGATTAAGTCCAGTAAAGCTCACTGAGCATAACGATAACGTTTCAGAAGTTATATTAAATCCACTCGGAGTGGTAATTGCTACTTCTGTTTATGGCAGCGAAAACGGGGAAAAGAAAGGTGATAAACCATTACTCGAATATCAAGTTAGAAAGGATTCGAGCTTTGAAGATATTTTAGGCTTAGCAGAAGAAGCAAATGGCCCAGAGCACTATTTACAGAATGCGACAAGTTTCTTTTATTATGATCTTGAAGCATGGAGAAGAAATGGCCAACCTGTGCATGTGATTAATCTGCAGAGAGAAACTCACGTTTCAGAAGGAAATTCGACAAGAATCAGGAAAGTTGTAACTCATATAGATGGGTTTGGTAGAAATCTTGAGACTAAAATGCTCGTAGATTCAGATAGTAAACAATGGCTAGCATCAGGGAGAGTTGTATATAACAATAAAGGCACGGAGGTGAAAAAGTATGAACCTTTTTATAGTAATTCACCTTTTTATGACCTCGAAGAGAGTGTGCGTAATCAGGGAGTATCTGACACTCTTTATTATGATCCTCTGCTGAGGAATATTCGCATTGATACGCCAAAAGGTTTTTTCAGCAAAGTAGAATTTGATTCGTGGAGTACTAAAAATTTTGATCTTAATGATACGGTAAAAGATTCAGCATACTACAAAGAATTTACCGGGAAATGGAATAAAGCAAGCGCAGAAGAAAAAATAACTTTAAGAGACGAAAAAGATGCACTCAGCAAAGCAGAAAAGCATTATAATACACCAACGATAGAGCATTTAGACAGCTTGGGAAGAAAGTTTCTGCAGATAGAGACCTTAAGTAAGGATGGACAAAGCAATGTAGAATTAAAATCCCACGTCAAACTTGATATTCAAGGAAATGAGCTAGAAAGTGTTGATGCAAGATTTTATGAGCAAAACCAAGGTAAGGAAGAAAACGAAAAGGTAAAAAATTTTCGCCACGTTTACTCGATGGCAGGGCTTTTAAAAAGCACCAGTGTTGATGTCGGAGAAATCTGGAGTCTAGCAAATGTCGCAGGAAGCGCAGTATATAGCTGGAATAGCAGAGGATCTCTTACTTACACAGAATATGATAAATTGCAACGGCCAATAAAGGTAAAAATTACCGATGAGGACCTAAATTTAAATGGCAATGTCGTTGAAAGATTCTTTTACTCTGAAGACATTCAAGATAAGGTAACAAATCGTTATGGAACACTAATTGCTCATTATGATCAAGCAGGACTAACTGAGATTAAAGAAAATGATTTTAAAGGTCAGACATTAAAAAGTAGCTACATTCTGAGAAAGAATTATAAACAAGAAGCAGACTGGAAAGGTGTTGAAAGTATTACTACAACTCATGCAGATCTTGAACGAGAAATATTTTCTTTCACCGCTCAGTACAATGCACTAGGCGAAATAATTGAAAAGAAGGACCCACAGAATAATGCTCATATACCAGTTTATGATATAGCAGGGAGAGTAAAGCAAATTAAGCTTAAAAAAAGAGAAGAAGCAATTAAAACCTATGTTTCGAATATTAACTATAATCCTAAAGGTCAGCGTATATCGATTACCTATGGTAATGGTGTTGTTACCAGCTATAGCTATGATCCTAAAACTTTTCAGCTTACTAAACTAGAAAGTCAAAAAGGACAAAAGAAATTACAAAGTATTCACTATACGTATGATCCAATAGGAAACATTACTACAATGGAAGATGAGTCTTATAAGACTATTTTTCCAAATAACAAAAGCATAGATACTAAGTCTGATTATCACTATGATTCGCTTTATCGACTGATTCAAGCAACTGGCAAAGAACATCCAGCACTTAGTGGAAAGGAAGGAATTATTACACAAATTCCGCATCTAAATAATCAAAATGCGATTAGTAATTACACTGAATATTATGATTTTGATTATGGCAGTAACATTACGAAAATTAGGCATGTAGGTGTTAATGGCTAAAGAATTTTACATATCGAATAAATCTAATCGCTGTTTGCCGATAATAGATATTAGGCCTATGAGTGAAAATGATATAGATGCAAGTTACGATGAAAGGGGTAATTTATTGAAGCTCAGTGGTACACAGAACTTGCACTGGAATTACCGCGATAACATCGCCTATGTTGATATTATAACTAGGCCTAGCGGGAAAAATGATAGTGAATATTATGTCTATGACAGTAGTGGACAACGAGTCAGAAAAGTTACTGAAACTTATCAGAATAATGAAACAAACTCTACTCGAGTGGAAAAAATTTACTTTGGTGATATTGAAGTTATCAGAACCTACCAAAATAATAGTTTAAGCAAAGAGAAGTATACTGTCCATGTAATGGACGATAAAAGTAGAGTAGCTCTCCATCATTATTGGACTAAAGGCACTTCAGACGAGACAAGAGAAAGCCAAGACCGTTATCAGCTGAGTAATCATTTAGATTCAGTGGCATTAGAACTGAACGATAATGCTGAAATCATGACATATGAAGAGTATCTGCCATTTGGTGGCACAGCACTTATTGCCGGGAAAACTGTCCGTGAAGTTACAGAAAAAGAATATAGGTATTCAGGGAAAGAAAGAGATGATAGCACAGGTCTCTATTACTACGGTGCACGTTATTATGCTCCGTGGCTCCTAAGATGGATAAATCCTGATCCTGCTGGGACTGTGGACGGACCTAATCTTTATCAGTTTGTTGGGGGTAATCCTGCAATTTATAGAGATAAAGGTGGGAATGCTAGAAATCAAGGTGAAAATGCTGTTGATTATACAGAATTTATTAACACATTTCAAGAGGGAGATAAAATTTATGGCTTAACTAAAAGCAGAGGTCCATACATTACGGCAGCTAAATCACTATACCCTAACGCAAATACCACAATAGATGACTTGAATAACTCGTTTATAGGTACAGGTTTATTTTCAGATGGTAATAAAAATATCTATTACGAGAAACAGCTGACTCCTAGAAATGACGAGGCAAAAAAATTCAAAGAGTTTATTGAGAGTGATCCAAAATATGATCCAAGAAAAGTACCTGGAACATACGGCATAGAACAAAACGAACTCCATGATCAAAATGGAGAATTGACAGAAAAAGGAATACAAACAACAATGGATGCATACGTAAGGGTGGGACATGCTTCTAAGGCAGGTATAAAATTTACCACTATAGAACAACGTAAAAAGGTTCATTTTGTTCTTGATAAGATCAAATTGTCTGCAGTTCCACAAAAAGTTTCATCCTTTGCACTACCAAGCAGTGACTATGATAGTGACGATATTAATCTTACAAAACGAAATCGTGGTGGCATTCTAAAAGACATTACTGGACAGGAGTTAAGGTACCTCTATAAAAATAGAGATAATAAGCAAATCATGCAAAATGTGATTTTTTGGAAAGAAGGGAAAGTAGTAGATCCGCCTTGGGAAAATGATGAAAGAGACTACGAATATGAAAGAGCAGGTGATGCAAAATTTGAAATAACAGGAATGATACCTGCTAAAAATTTATGGGAAGAGCATTTATCACATCCTCCTCACTTATCCTTGAATTCTTCTTACTTAAATTATGTGAATCCTTTGTACTTGAATAGTTATCGTTACAGAATAAAGTTTATTCCAGTTGCCAGTTACTTACGCACACAAAATTTTGAATAAGGAGAAAAAACTATGACAAATAAAAATGACTCTCAACTTCGCCTAGAGAAGATGGGAATAAATGTTGAAGAAGCTGAAAAATTATTCAGCTTTAAAAATAAAAATGATGAGTTTTTATATGACTCAGCATTTAAAATTACGGATTTGTCTGAGAATACCTTTATTTATAAGGTAAAAAACCCAATTTCAGTGGGAGAAGCTAAAGATATTTATCAGAAGTCTTTTACTTTTAGTAGAGGAGGATTCTCTTCTTTTTTATGAATGAATTTTATTTAAAAACCTAAACAACTATGGAGAGGAAAAACATGACTCACGAAAACACAACTAATGATTCACTAGTTAGCTTAGAGAATCTGAAACTCTATTATTACGATCCTCTATATTCGTATCGACACAGCGAAAGGTTTTTTCAACAAAGTAGAATTTGATTCGTGGAGTACATGGAAGTAACATTACGAAAATTAGGCATGTAGGTGTTAATGGCTAAAGAATTTTACATATCGAATAAATCTAATCACAGTTTGCCGATAATAGATAGTAGACCTGTCAATGAGAATGATATAGATGCAAGTTACGATGAAAGCGGTAATCTACTAAAGTTAAATGGTTCACAGAATTTACATTGGAATTACCGAGATAACATCGCCTATGTTGATATTATAACTAGGGCTAGTGATAAAAATGATAGTGAATACTATGTTTATGATAGCAGTGGACAAAGAGTCAGAAAAGTTACTGAAACTTATCAGAATAATGAAAAAATTTTTACCCGAGTAGAAAAAATTTACTTTGGTGATATTGAGGTTACAAGAACTTATCAAGATAATAACTTAAGCAAAGAGAAATACACCATTCATGTAATAGAAAATAAAAGCAGAGTAGCTCTCCATCATTATTGGACTAAAGGTAGCCCAGAAAATGTGGAAATAAAAAGTCAAGACCGTTATCAGCTCAGTAATCATTTAGATTCAGTGGCTTTGGAATTAAATGATAATGCTGAAATCATTACATATGAGGAATATCTACCATTTGGTGGCACAGCACTTATTGCAGGAAAAACAGCTCGTGAAGTAACGGAAAAAGAATATAGATACTCAGGAAAAGAAAAAGATGAGAGTACAGGTCTATATTACTACGGTGCTCGTTACTATGCATCCTGGCTTCTTAGGTGGATAAATCCTGATCCTGCTGGAACTGTTGATGGACTCAATCTTTATCAGTTTGTTGGGGGTAACCCAGCTAATAGTGTTGATATCGATGGGATGATTGAAGAGAATATTAGTGATGATATGAAAGATTTCGTAAATGACTTTAAAAAAGGAGATTTAATCTACGGACTAGACTCTCCGAGGAAAAATTATGTTGATTCTGCGAAAAAAAAATATCCTGGAGAAAAAATTATAATAAATAAATATAATGATCCTGTTCTAGGGAAATATAGTCCAACCTCAAGCTCTATACCACTTAAGGATAAAGATCTTGTTGAATATGAAGAATTTCTTAAGTCAGAGGAAAAATTTAACGAAAAAGTGTTAAAAAATGAGGATAAAGAAAATGAATATAAGAAAGGAAGTGCTTTTGACACAATAAAAAGGATGGAAAGACAAATAGCACGAGCTTGTAAGGCTGGAATAGTTTTCAAAACCTCAAGAGGCAAAAAAGTCCATTTTGTTCTTGATGAAATTGATATAAATCGGGTTTTGGATAAAAAAATTTATCATTATAAAAATATTACAAGTGGGGAGTTAAGATCTATCTATAGGCAAAGAAATAAAGAGTGGATAGAAAAGAATGTAGTGTTTTGGAAAGGTGGGAAAAAAGTAAATCCTCCTTGGGAAGATGATAAAATGAGAAAAGCGTGGAAAAATTATGGATTAAAATCAATAGGAGGAAATTTGAGAAAAATAAGTAATAAATATGCTAGCTCCAGACTTAAAACTAGATTTGAATGGCTAATAAAAGGCGTAGGAACTATAGCACGTAACTTTAGATATTCTCAGGAATAAATACTATTAAAATGAGGAGAAAAAACTATGACAAATGAAAATATAACTAATGATTCTCAAATCCGTTTAGAAAAGATGGGAATAAATGTTGAAGAAGCTGAAAAATTATTCAGCTTTAAAAATAAAAATGATGAGTTTTTATATGACTCAGCATTTAAAATTACGGATTTGTCTGAGAATACCTTTATTTATAAGGTAAAAAACCCAATTTCAGTGGGAGAAGCTAAAGATATTTATCAGAAGTCTTTTACTTTTAGTAGAGGAGAATTCTCTTCTTTTTTATGAATGAATTTTATTTAAAAACCTAAACAACTATGGAGAGGAAAAACATGACTCACGAAAACACAACTAATGATTCCACTAGTTCGCTTAGAGAATCTGAAACTCTATTATTACGATCCTCTATATTCGTATCGACACAGCGAAAGGTTTTTTCAACAAAGTAGAATTTGATTCGTGGAGTACATGGAAGTAACATTACGAAAATTAGGCATGTAGGTGTTAATGGCTAAAGAATTTTACATATCGAATAAATCTAATCACAGTTTGCCGATAATAGATAGTAGACCTGTCAATGAGAATGATATAGATGCAAGTTACGATGAAAGGGGTAATTTATTGAAGCTCAGTGGTACACAGAACTTGCACTGGAATTACCGCGATAACATCGCCTATGTTGATATTATAACTAGGCCTAGCGGGAAAAATGATAGTGAATATTATGTCTATGACAGTAGTGGACAACGAGTCAGAAAAGTTACTGAAACTTATCAGAATAATGAAACAAACTCTACTCGAGTGGAAAAAATTTACTTTGGTGATATTGAAGTTACGAGAACTTATCAAGAGAGTGATTTAAGGAAAGAGAAATATACCGTTGATGTGATGGATGATAAAAGTAGAGTAGCTCTACATCATTATTGGACTAAGGGAACACCTGATGAAACTCAAAATAGTCAAAGTCGTTATCAGCTGAGTAATCATTTAGATTCAGTGGCATTAGAGTTAAATGATAATGCTGAAATCATGACTTACGAAGAGTATCTACCATTTGGTGGGACAGCGCTGATTGCTGGTAAAGCTGCCCGCGAAGTAACTGAAAAAGAATATAGATATTCAGGAAAAGAAAAAGATGAGAGTACAGGTCTATATTATTACGGCGCTCGTTATTATGCTACCTGGTTCCTAAGATGGATAAATCCAGACCCTGCTGGGACTGTTGATGGACTTAATCTTTATCAGTTTATTGGAAGTAATCCTGTAATTTATAGAGATAAAGGTGGGAATGCTAGAAATCAAGGTGGAAATGCTATTGATTATACAGAATTTCAAGAATCATTTGAAAAGGGAGATAAAATTTACGGTTTAAGTGACGCAAGGAACTCATACATCAATGCAGTTCTACCTAATGCAAACACTACAATAGATGACTTGAATAACCAGTTTATAGGTACAGCCATGTTTGGAGTTCAAGGTCAAACAGAATATTACAATGAATTAGCAGACCTATTTGAAAAGAAGGAGGCGAGGCAGTTTAGAACTTTTATTGAGGATCATCCGAAATACGATCCAAGAAGAGCACCGGGAGTGGCTAAAGACCCTAATTTGCACCCCGGAGACGATGATTTTCCCACCGATGAAGAAATCAGAACTACAAATAGGGATGCATAGTAAGGGTGGGACGTGCTTCTAAGGCAGGTATAGAATTTACTATTAAAGAACAACTTCAAAAGGTTCATTTTGTTCTTGATAAGCTCAATTTGGGTGCAGTCCCACAAAAAGTGTCACACTACGAATTACCAGAACATGGTCTTGATGTTCAAACTATTGAAAATAAACGGCAAGAACGTGGTGGCATTCTAAAAGACATTACTGGACAGGAGTTAAGGTACCTTTATAGAAATAGAGATAATGAGCAAATCATGCAAAATGTAATTTTTCGGAAAAAAGGGCAAAGAGTAGTTCCTCCTTGGAAAAGTAGTAATCTTGTAGATGCATATAGAAAAAATCCTGATGGCACGGTTGAAAATATAGGAAAGAAACCTCTTAAAGAACTATGGGAAGGATATAAACCAAAAGAACAAAAAAGATCAGTTGCAAAAGCAGCAGCTATGAAGATACTCAGCAAATCCATGGTGGCATTCTAAAAGACGTTACTGGACAAGAGCTAAGACGCATCTATAGAAACTGGAATAACGTAAAAGATAATGTAATTTTTTGGGAAAAAGGGAAAATGGTAGATCCGCCTTGGAAAAGTAACAAGAAGGTGGATGTGTATAGTTTAAAAAGTGGCAAGTATAAGATTATAGGACAAAAAAAACTTAAAGAGCTATGGAAAAAATATATACCAAAAGCAGAAAAAAGATCAATACTCGCAAAAGCAGGAGCTAGAGTCGATAAGTTATGTGGCAGCTGCACACGTAGAGTTAG
Organism: Wolbachia endosymbiont (group A) of Limnophora tigrina; assembly: GCF_964263225.1. Lineage (NCBI taxonomy): Bacteria > Pseudomonadati > Pseudomonadota > Alphaproteobacteria > Rickettsiales > Anaplasmataceae > Wolbachia > Wolbachia endosymbiont (group A) of Limnophora tigrina. The sequence continues at coordinate 802,234 of NZ_OZ181654.1, read as the reverse complement.
GTCTGGCTAACTAGAAAAAGAACTATAACACATAACTTTAGATATTTCGAGAAATAAACACTATTGAATTGAAATAAGGAGAAAAAACTATGACAAATAAAAACGATTCTTACCTTCGCATAGAGAAGATGGGAATAAGCGTTGAAGAAGCTGAGAAATTGCTCAGCTTTAAAAACGAAAATGATGAGTTTTTATATGACTCAGCATTTAAAATTACAGATTTATGCGAAAGTACCTTTATTGAAAAGGTAAAGGATATAATCACAGAGCAGGAAGCTAAGTATATCTACCTGAAGGCCTTAGCAAGAAGGGAATTCGTCTCTCGCTATATAGAAAACGCCAGAGAAATGACCGAACCACATTATCGAGCACTACGTGTCTGCAATATTGACCACGATACAGCAGAGAAGTGCGGTGCAATTATACAAAATTTACAAACAGGAGAATAATATGACAGAAGTAGTTGAAAGTATATTGAATACTAAAAGCAGTTATAATGATTGTGATCATTGTAGTTCAGTTTTAAGCCCAGCGGCTTATTTTGTGAAATTGATGGAAACTGTTGAAAAATATATTGAGCAGCCAACAAACGGTAAAGATCTTAAATCACGTCGTCCAGATCTCTACAATATTAAACTCGATTGCGACAATACTAACAAAGAGAAATTATATCTTGAAATTGTCAATAAGATAATGGAAGAAAATCTAGATAAGAAACTAGGTGGCAATGCTCTACAGAAGTTAGCAACAGCTAAATATCCATTTAATTTACCAGCTAATTTTCCTTTAATTAGTATACGCGCTTATCTAGAAAAACAAGGCATTACTTTAGCTGACCTATATAGGGTACTAAAACCAGAAGCTGATAACGTTGCAGAATCTTTAGGCCTTTCTCCAGAAGAATATGAACTTATTACTTCTACAAGTTCTAACTTAGGCGAAGTTTATGGTATAAGTGAAAGTGAGCTTAAAAACGTTGAAAAATTCATCGCACAAACAGGTATAGGCGACAAATTAAAATTGTTGCTTGATAGTTATAACAAAGTCAAGAAACCAGCGAAACTAAGCATCGATTCCACTAATCAGACCATTGAAAGTCTTGATAATCAAGCTCTAGGATTTCTACATCGATTTATTCGCCTTGCAAATAAGCTTAACTGGTCATTTGAAGAGCTTAGTGACGTTCTAGTTGTTGTTGGTAAAGATGAAATCAATGCAGACCTCGTTAAACAAATAGCAAGGATAAAAAATCTACAAGAAAGATTTAAACAACCCATGACTAAAATAGTTGAGTTGTATGCTCAAGCAGATATTTTATCTAAAAAACTTGAAAACCTTTCAGAGTTTAAATCTTTGTTGAGTCAAAACTACACTAAACTTCAAGATCTAGTAGTCAGTGCAAATGAGCACAGTGTAAACGGCTACAGCGCACTACAAAACATCTTAAGTGTTAGCAGCAGTGAACTAACCTCTTTGATTGAATATAACAATAACATATCGAGCCAAACTGGAAAATTGTTGCTCTTTAGGGTATATAAACAAGTCTCATTGGCAAGGTTAATAGGTGTATCAATTGCAGAATTTACACAGTTAAACATTGATAAATTGAATTTAGACAACATAGAAAATGTGGTTGAATTAAATGATTGGTTAAAAAATCATTCGATTACTACTGAACAACTAAATAAGCTGATTAGTTTTTCAGATAAGAAATTGGTAGAACAGATAAGGAGTTCATTAGATAGTTCTTCAATACTTTTACGTGAGCAGCTAAGAAAAAAAATACAAGAGTTAATTAGTCTACCAAATGACACAGATGAGAAATTAAAAAAACAAATACAGGATGAGTTAGTTGGCTTCTCAGATGAGCAATTAAAGGAACAAATACAGAATACACTAAGTAAATATTCAGGTGACCAGCTAAAGAAGGAGTTGAACCATTTATTACAGAAGATAAAAGAAGAGAATTTACATAATTTTTATAACATAATACATAAGCATATAGGTAATTTACAACCAGATATGCTGGCTGCAGTCCATGAATTTACAGATCCTCAAAAATCACAAGCATTTTCAGATGTTTTGGCAAAACTCATTCATAACATTGAAGTACTTACAAAGCTAAAACTTTCAGTAGAGGATATAAGTAATATCACAAAAGATACTTATGGCATACAGGCGGAATGGTCATTAAGTCAAATTAAAACCCTTGTGAACTACAAGAATTTAAAGGATATATTTTCTAGTGGTGGAATTACTTTACCACAATATACAGATTGGCTAAATGGAGCAGATTACAACGAAAATAAAGTTGTAGAGAAAATAGCACAACTAACTGGCTGGAATGAAGATACATTGGAAGATGTAAAAGAGGTAGAAGCACTTAAACCATGTTTTGCTAAAACACAAAACCCTATAGATTCTTTGATAAAAATTAAGTCTTTTATGGATTTAGTAACTAAATCAGGAATTAATAGCAAAGTTCTGTTATCGTTAAAGGATTTGTACAATTTGGCAGTAGGTAGTGACAATAGCGGATGGAAAAAATATGCTGATGCTGCGGAAAACCTTAAATTATCAGCAAAAAGCGAAGCTAAAGATAAGGCTGAAAAATATTTAGCAGAGCAAAAACGTGATATTCTAGCAAAGTACATGATCCATGAGTATGAGCTTAAAAACATGCGAGATTTATATTCATATTTATTGATAGATGTTGAAATGAGTGATTGCTCAGTAATTTCACCTTTAAAAGCAGCATTAAACAGTGTTCAGCTCTATATTCACCGCTCTATGATGAAGTTGGAAAAAGATGTAAAAATTAAACCAGAATTGAATGAAGAAAAATGGAAATGGTTATCTCACTACCGTGAATGGGAAGCAAGTAATAAGATAAAATTGTATCCTGAAAATTACTTAAATCCTACTTTACGTAGAATTACAACTCCAGGATATAAAACGCTACAAAATACCTTAATGCAAGGAAATATCACAGACGAGGCAGTAAGTAACGCATACATGAAGTATTTTGAAGACTTTGAAGAAGTTACAAGCTTAAAAATAGTAGATAGTTGTTTTGAAAGAGTAGAAGATAAAACTTCAGGAGGAGAAAAGAATACTTTATGTATAATTGGTCGTACACTTGCTCAGCCGTACAATTATTATTACCGTACAGCAATTTTTGATGAAAAAAATCAACAAATTCTTTATTGGACTGCCTGGGATAAGATAGGAGCATCGATTCCAGTGGAAACTGTAACTCCTATTTATGCATTTCATAGGTTATTTTTATTCTGGGTACAGCAAACCAAAAAGAAAGAAATTAATATGACAAAGTATAGCGGTGGTAAAGATTCACCGCTGTCTGAAAATGCTCACGTTACAATCAACTACACTTTTCAGAAACCAAGTGGAAGTTGGACAGCACCACAAAAGTTAGCAGATAATATTGAAGTAGATCCTACTAAAGCAGATACTAAAGTAGATCCTATTAAAGATGTTGAGAAATTACATTGGAAAAAAGTAGCAGCTTTTTATCTTAAAGAAGGAGAAGAAAGAAGTGTCATAATTTCAATGGGCGAAATCAAACCGAATAACCCATGTTTATTTATCCTTGATGAAGATTTGATTGCTAGTAAAAAGGCGCTTAAATTTTCTGAGGATATTCAAGACAACTCAGAATTAAAAAGTACTACTCGTCAGTTATTTTATGACATAGATAAAAGTAAAAAAGGGAAAGAAGGTAAGCTTTCTCTGAAATTTATTACTCAAAGCATTTTCAAAAGCAATGCAACTAATAGGGAAGGCAGTGCTGAGTCTGCTTCAGATTCATCTACTATAGAATTATTAGGAAAATTTAAAATATCATCAGCTCAGCAAGTAGTAAATAAACCTGGATGGTTTATCATCGAAGGTAATCTTGAACGTGAAAATGTTCGTGAGTCATTTTTGCTTTTTCCTAAAGAATATGATTTATCTTCAATCAGTGAACGATCAATTTACGAAGTCAATGGTGAAGGAATTAAGCTTAAGTATGACAGTAGAATTCCACAAATAGATTTAACCGATACTGAGTTTGAATTTATAAGGCTAAACATTACTGGCAGTGTTCGTAAATTACGCCAAAAAGCTTATGCTGGAGGACCAAAAAGAATCTTAACTTTAGATTCACAGAAAATAAAACAGCTTGATTTTACAAGGTTTCAGCCAGCTGATGCTGTTGTTCATTATCCACCTGATATTTTGGATTTCAGTGGTGCTTATAGTATTTATCTCTGGGAAATATTTTTTCACATACCAACACTAATTGCTTGGCATTTAAATGGAGAACAAAACTTTTCTGCAGCTCGAGAATGGTATCAGTACATTTTAAATCCTACTAATGATAAAAGTCAGGCATGGAGATTTTTGCCGTTTACTAATCGCAATGAAGAAAGCATTACAAACGATTTGGGAAATACTCAAACTATCAAAGAATTAGAAGAGGATCCTTTTGATCCATATGTAATTGCAAAGCAACGTCCAACTGCGTTTGAGAAATACATAATTAAGTCTTATGTGGATAACTTAATTGATTGGGGAGATATGCTTTTTGCTAAAAAGTCATGGGAGGCATTAAACCAGACTACTATGCTTTACGTTAGGGCTTGGGATCTTCTTGGTCATAAACCAATCAAGAAAGGAAAATTTATAGTTGAAGCTAAGACCTTTGAAGAATTAAAAAGTAACCAAGAGAGTGGTACTTTATGTAGGCTAGAAGCAGAATTGCCATCTACAAATGCACAACTGACTAGAATGCAACCTGCTCATGAGGCATATGGTATATCGAAGTATGGTTGTTATTTCTGTAAACCAGAAAATGAAGAATTTATTGGTTTATGGGACAAAATAGAAGACCGTCTTTACAAGATAAGGCATTGTTTAGATATTACAGGAAAACGTTTAGAATTGCCTTTGTTTCAAGCACCGATAGATCCAAGACAATTGATACAAACAATAAGTGGTAGTGGTTCTTCTATAACAGTGCCATCTATTGATCAGCTACCACATTACCGATTCAATTATATGATTGCTTATGCAAGATCGATAGTTGAAACTGTAGTCCAGTTTGGATCAGAGCTATTAAGTGTGCTGGAAAAAAGAGATGCCGAAGCACTTGCTATACTTTACAATAAACAAGAAGGAATAATTGCTAATTTAATTACATCAATCAAAGAAAAAGCTATAGAAGCTCTAAAAGAAGAGGCAAAAGCACTTAATGTTAGTTTAAGTAGTGCAAAAGATCGTGAATCACATTATAAAAACTTAATTGATAGTGGTTTATCAGCTGGTGAAAAGGGAGCTATAGCACTATCTAGTGAAGCGGTTGATGGAAAAACTGTAATAGCTGGCATAAGAGGAGCAGCTATTGCTGCACACTTGATACCTACAGTATATGGTTTTGCGGATGGAGCTTTTCAACCAGGTTTTTCCGTTACAGAAGGGGCAAATATAGCTGAGTCAGCAGGAATAATTTTAAATGAAAAGGCACAGATAGCCTATACAAGAGAAAGCTACAAAAGACGTGCTGAAGATTGGGAGCTGCAAAGGATCATGGCTTCTCATGATACAGAGCAGATTAATTATCAAATAGAAGCAAATAAGATTAATCAAGGCAATGCTGAACAAGATCTCAAAGCTCATAAAAAATCGATAGAGCAAATTAAAGAAAAAGAAGAGTTCTTCAAGAATAAGTTTACTAATCAAGAGCTATATAATTGGATGAAAGGACAGATAGCAATTATATATTTTCAAGCTTATAAAATAGCCTTGGAAATTGCTAAGCAAGCAGAGAAGACCTATCAGTATGAACTTAACAATAACAAATCATTCATTACTAACAACTCTTGGAATAGTTTTAAGGAAGGATCGCTTGCTGGTAGTGTTCTAAAGTTTGCACTTGAACAAATGGCAAAGGGCTATCATGATGAAAACAAAAGGACTCTTGAAATTAGCAAAGTAGTTTCTTTAGGGCAAATAAATCCTATAGCACTGCACGAGCTGAAGACTAAGGGTAGCTGTAAGTTTGAGTTAACAGAAAAGCTGTTTGATCTAGATTTTCCTGGGCATTATTGTCGTAAGATCAAGAATATAAAAATTACTATTCCTGCGGTAGTTGGCCCTTATGAAAATATTCATGCGAGCTTACAGCAAACAAGTAATAAGGTAGTACTTAAACCTAACATTGATGCAATAAAATACTTATTAGGAGAAAGCGGTTCTAGCCAGCCAGAAAATGGTGTCCTAAGAGAAAATTGGCAGCAAAATCAGGAAATTGCTCTCTCAAGGGGTGACCAAGATAGCGGATTATTTGAGCTTAACTTTAATGATGAGCGTTATTTACCGTTTGAAGGCACTGGTGCAATATCAAGTTGGCAGTTGAGTTTACTGAAAGCTACCAATAGGTTTGACACTAACAAAATTTCTGATGTGATAATTCACATTGATTATACAGCATTTAATGACGGAGGATTAGCTGATCAAGTTAAAGGCCTTTCAAAATTAAAGCATTATCATGGCATGTTACTGGTAAATTTAAGTACAACTTACCCTGAAGCATGGAAAAAATTTAAGCAAACACAAAGTGGACCTCACGAATTAAAATTCAAACCTTCTGCTGAGATCTTTCCTGCCTACTTCAAAAATCCAAAAATTGATTCAAACAAAAGCGTTAAAATTATACCTGAAGCACCAGGTGTAGAAAAAATAAAGTTGAATGACAATGACTGGAAAAAAGACACTTTTGAAGTTGCTGGTACATTTACAATTGGAAGCGAATGGACTCTCAAGATTAACAATGCTGATATTGATAAAATCGAGAAAATAGTTGTAATCATTCCTTATAGAGCAGAAATTAACTGGTAAGTAAAAAAAGCCTACTACACTTTTAATAGAAGTTAGTAGGCTTGTGGAATTCTTAAATTTTATTGTAGAGCTTGATTTCAGGCTCTACAGAGAACTGCCATAAAAAAGGGAATGTTCAAAAAAGTGTGTCAAACCGAATTTTTAGTTCAACTCAATTTTTAACCTATCAGGAAAAAAGATGTCAAGTTGAGATATAGTTAAAGCCCAATTAGGTAAAGCCATAGCCCATTTTTGCTCTATCTTTTTTATAGCACAATATACCAATTTGTACAAGGCATTTGTACTGGTAAAAGAACCTTTGGTTTTAGTAAATTTTCTAATCTGTCTGTGTAGTCCCTCGATAGGATTAGTGGTATAAATTAGCCGCCTAATTGGCCCTGAATACTTAAAATAGCTAGACAAATTTTCCCAATTATTCTGCCAAAACTAGTGGATACTTTTCACCCCATTTTTCCTCCAGCTCAAGTAAATAATTTTCTGCGATTTCTCTACTTGTAGCATGGTATATTTTCTTCAAATCATTCATGAAAACTTTTACATCTTTACTTGATACGTATTTTAGTGAATTTCTTATTTGGTGCACAATGCATAACTGTACCTCAGCATTGGGAAATACACTATTTATAGCTGTAGGGAAGCTTTTCAGACCGTCAACACAAGCTATCAAAATGTCTTCTACTCCTCTCTCTTTTAAGTCATTTAATACACCTAGCCAGAAGTTAGCTCCCTCACTTTCTGCTAAGTAAAAACCCAGTACTTCTTTTCTGCCATTTTGCTAATATATTATACATGCATTTACTTATGCAATGCCCATTCTCTTTGACCTTAAAAAACCATAAATACTATCGGGTATACTGATTGTAGGGGACGACTCCTCCATTCATTGATTATAGGCAGTAATTTATCTGTAATTCCAGATATCTCTGCTGCAGATATTTTATGGTCATAGATTTCTTCCACATAGGATGCTATATCCCTGTATCCCACACCGCTTGCAAACATGTTCAAGACCTTTGTTTCAAGTTCTGGATGTAAGCTTGTTTGCCTTTTTTTCACTATCTGTGGTTCGAAACTTCCCTCTCTATCTCTTGGTGTCAATAGTTCAAATGAACCTGCACTCGTCTTCAAAGTTTTGCCATTCTTTCCGTTTCTTCGATTCTTTCCTTCTCTTTCATTGGATAAATGATGCTCTATTTCACCTTCTAGACTTGCTTCCAGCAGCCTTTTTACAAATGGTGTTAATGCTCCATCTCTCCCCATCAATGGTTTACCTTCCCTTATTGATGACAGTATATTTGCTTCCAGCTCTTTGTAATCTACCAGGCTAGTCGTTCCATTTTCTATTTTGTAACTCATATATCAAACCTCTATTTTTTGTTTCTATTTTATTTTTATTTCTCGGTTTGACACACTTTTTTGAACATTCCCATAAAAAACTAAACACCTTTAACTTGAGTTAAATTACCTTGAACAGAAACACCTTCTAAGTAATTGCTAGGGTTCTTGTCTTTCAAGCTAAAGCTCTGATTTTCTATATAATTAGCCCTTGATAATGAAATACTTCTTTCCTTTTCATAAGGTATTTGTGGTAGCTCATTGTTAAAAGCAGTGATAAATCTATCAAATTTCTTTGGACTGAATTTGCCACCTTTTACGTTAGAACAAGATTTCTCTACATACGAGTTTAAAACCCCAGAAATTTCGTCAAATCTACCACCTACGACTTTCTTAGTAATCTCTTCTTGTACTTCTACAAAATCAATGCTTAGTCGATGCATCGATATACCACTTCCCTTTGCAGCTTGTTCTATAGCTTTTTCAAATGCCTGTGTAATATTCAATGCATAACCTAACACTTCCAATTGAGAAAGAGAGGCACCTTGAAAAGAAGGATATTTCTCCCCTGTAAATCTCCTCACAAAGACATCTAACAATGCTATTGTTCCATTAAAATCAATCTGAGAGATTGTTGTTTTTGTACTATCTTCAGATTCATAAGTTGATTGTTTTTTAGGAGAAGTGCCATAATCTACTTGAATATTATTAGTAAGCAATGACGTAGTGCTTTTAAAAGGAATATTACCTATAAACTCACTTGCAGAATCTTTAATCCAAGCAATATAATCATTTATCCATGAAGTTATCCTAGTTGAACCACTTGCAGCTGAAAATTCTTGCTCATTTGACACATCACGACGTTTACGAGAGGTTTTTGGTGTTAAAAAATTAATAACATCTGTGTGATTTTTGTCCTTAGCAATATCCAATGGTTTTTTGCCATATTTATTTTTAGCATTAACATCAGCTGTGTTGTTTACAAGCAATTTAACTACTTCGAGCTTACCTTCTCCAGCAGCTACATGTAACGGAGTGTCTTTGCGATTACGACTTTGAGCTTCAATATCAGTACCATTAGTTTTGATAAGAAAATCAACTATATCAGAGTTACCCTTTTTAGCAGCTTCATGCAAAGGAGTCCAACCTTTATTATTTCTAGCATTAACATTAGCTCTTTCTTTTACAAAAAGCTTAGCTACGTCTAGCTTGCCTTTACTTGCAGCCTCATGTAAAGGTGTCCAACCTCTATAGTTTCTAGCATCAACAGTAGCGTTTCTTGCAATGAGAAGCTCAGCTATGTCTTTTTTGTTTTCTTGAGCAGCAAAATGTAAAGGAGTCCAACCATGGTTTTCTTCTTTAGCGTTAACATCATCTTCTATGAAAAGGTTAACTATTTTTAATGAGCGGTGTTTCACAGCCCAATGTAAAGGTGTTACTTCATCTAATTCAGCTGATTTTCTTACAAGGAGTTTTATTATTTCCGTATTATTATATTCATCAGCTAAATCTAAAGGTGTTTTGTTACCTTTGTTTTTAGCTCTTACGTTAGCACCATTGTCAATAAGAATCCCAGCTATGTCTGACCAACCATGAATTGCAGCATAATGTAAAGGTGTCCAACCTTCATTCGTTTTAACATTAATATTTACGCCTTTTTTCAGGAAAAATTTTACAAGATGTGCTTGATTAAATTGAACAGCGGCATGTATAGGCTCTCTACCATTATACGCTTTAGAATTAATATTAGCACCTCGATCAAGAAGAAGCTGAACAATTTCTGAGTGACCTTTCATTACAGCATAGTGGAGTGGTGTCCACCCATCTTTATTGTCTTTAGCTTCAATGTTAGCCCCATTGCTAAGAAGAAAATCTACTACAATTTTGTAACCTCCCTCAGCAGCTAAGTGTAGAGGTGTCTTATTATCTTTATCTTTATCTTTAGCTTCAACCTCAGCACCTTGCTCAATAAGATTTGTAACTTTATCAAGATCTCCCTGTGCTGCAGCAGTTAATAATTCTTGGTTTAAATTTTCTTCTCTCGATAAAAAATTTACTATATCTGTATGACCTTTTTCACGAGCTAGGTCTAAAGGTGTTTTATTATCTTTATCTTTAGCTTCAATGTTGGCCTCGTGTTCAACAAGGAGCTTTACCACATCTAGTCTACCACGGTAGGCAGCCATATGTAAAGGTGTCTGATTGATATTATCTTTAGCTTCAATATCAGCATTATTTTTAACCAAAAGCTCTATTATATCAAAGCTAGCCTCAAGATCCCAAGCAACCTTATGCAAAGGTGAATAACCATTACTACCCTGAATATTAACATCAGCTCGCTTTCCTACAAGAAATTTAACAATATCCCATTTCTTAGAAGACACAGCGAGAAACAAAGGAGTTTCGCTATGATTGTTCTTAATATTAATCTCAGCCTCTTTTTCTATAAGCTTTTCCACTATTTCTGAATAACCCCTTATAGCGGCCCAGTGTAAGGAAGTTCCTTCAAAATTGTCCCTAGCATTAACATTGGCTCCCCTAGCTATAAGACTTTCAACCTCAGTAGAATTTCCTTGTTTTGCCGCTTCAATTAGTTCAGAATCTAAACTCATCTTGCCTCCTATATTACAAATTTAACATTAAGAAATATAAAAGCATTTAAGTCAATATATTTTTTGACATGTGATAAAAATTCTCTATGAAAATGTAAACTTGCTATGACAAGTAAGTTTTTCACCTTAATTTCTGCATAATCTCTTAAACTTCAATTCACGTAATTGACTCACCTCTTTAATATTGGCCAAGTTAGTCAATGTGCTCTCAAGTTATAGATTTACAAGAAAAAACTTGGGTACAGGTAAGGAAAGTGAAGGAAAAAGACTTGAGAAAGTGTAGAAGACCATGCGCGTCAAGTTAAGAAAAAGTGGCATAAGGAAGAAAGGAAATAAAAAAAACTATTTTAGATATTAAGTTAGTAATTTATTAATTCTTTATAAATAAGACACCTACCTTAAATGGTTACTATATTGGGCTCATTTTCTTAACTTGACGGATATGATTTATTTAACATCCCCTTTGAAGCCTGTATTAGCAAGAGCTTTAATTACTAAATGAACAATATCGCGCAATGTTTCATCTTTAATTTTTCTATATTCTCTTACTAATCTTGATATTTCTTCGCTGCCTACATCGCTACGAAAGGCATTATCATGCAAGTCTTTAGAAGCTTTGGTGAAAAAATATGACATATCAACTGACAAAGCTTCTGCCAAATTATACAGCCTATCAACTATAAGCCTTACCTCTCCAGTTTCATATCCTTGTATATGCTGAAATGAAATTCCAAGCTTTTTTCCTAAGTCCCTTTGGCTAAAACCACACATTAGCCTTCTTTTCCTTATTCTTTCACCTATTTGTTTATCAATAGGGTGTTGTTCAGCTTGCACAATCATTTGTTAATATCTTAATTTATATATCAAAGCAATACTAACTCTCATTGTAACCTTGAGAAAAAGATTTTACTAACGTATAAACTACACTACGCAACCTTTTGCTCTTAATTTCGTTATATCCTTTGACTAATTTTAGTATTTCTTCATCGTAACTTTCATGTGAGTCGGCGTGCATATCAGTAAAAAAATCAGCAACATCGATCGATAGGGCTTTTGCTAAATCATATAATCTACTGGCCAAAACACAATTTGAACCATTTTCGTACCTTTGTATCTGTCTATACGAAACACCTATTCTTCTGCCCAACTCGGTTTGTGTCAAACCACAGTATAACCTAAATTCCTTTATTTTTTTACCTAATTGCACCTTTTATCCCTTACTCAAATTTACAACAAATTTTATGAAGTGGAAAAACAGTCAACAAAAAAATTGCTTCAATAATTTCTGTCTTTTGCTAATTAAATTATGTAGCGTTATATACCTTTTCTCAATTTCCCTCATCTCTTTTTCTCGTTCTGCAATGCTATTTCGTATTACTTCAGCCGAATATCTGCTTTTACCACTTGCAAACTCTGATCTTAATCTTCTAACCTTATATTCAAGCTCAGAAAATCTTTCATGCTGCTCGAGAAGTTCTATCATGTGACTGATTTCAGAACTTAACTTTTCTTCCTCTACATCTCTCACAATAAAAGAAAGCAGAAGCTTATCTATTTGGTAATCAATATTTGGTTGAGCAGCAAATAGATCCATCATGGCTTTTACGTCAGTGGGATTTGCAACTAATAAGCTAAAATTACTACATAAAAAACTATAGAACTTTATCGTCTTCTCAAGATAATTTTTCATATCTTGTGATAATTGTAATTCTTTGTGAATTCCTGACAGCAATATTTTTAATTCTTCCAAGTATTCTACATCAAAATTACCTACTTCTTGAGGTAGAAGGATCATTAGCAGCTTTTTTACAAGCTCAACATCATTTGATTTTACTGCATTATAAAGAGCTTTATCCTTATCTTCTTTTAAATCATAAAGCTCCGACGAGTTATCTATGCTGAATAGATATTCAGTATTTCCTTGAGGAGAGTAGATTAAAATGTCCACTTCTCTTAGCGGGTGGTCATCATTAAACTTTTCTAGTAACTGCTTATCGGTAGTTTCCTCTATTGCTACAGCAGCTTTACTGATCTTTTTCAGTTCAGAAACATTATCTCTTGAATTTTCAAGTATGTCTTTAGCCTTGTCTAGCAACTGCTCATATAGAATTATTTTTTCTTCATCATCAAGTAGCTGACAATGCTTCTTCAACTTTTCAGTGGAGTAAGACAGGAGATCCATTTCTTTCAACTTTACAATCACAATACCCTATTTTTGTTGAAACTGAAATAATTTTTACAAGATGTGTTTTTGTAGTGTAAATGCCCGTTAAATTTGTTATTATAATCTACAGTAAATCAATAAGTCGTATAATATTAACAATTAAATAATATTTATCACGATATATTAGTTAAATAATGTGAGGGTTACAATGAAAAAAATAAATGGTAAAAAATTGTCTAGTAAAATGTTAAAAGCAGTAGAGCGAATAGCAAAAGAAGGGTTATTACCTAATTTTATAAAAGCTGCTCCAACAGCAAATAAAAAGATTAGTAAATTACCTGTCTTAACATATCCTGAGGAGCTCAATCCATTTCGATCAGCTTTATGCAAGATAAGGCTAAGAGAATATGAAAATATGAAACTAAATGAATTCTTGGAAAAAGCTATTGCATCTGAAAATATAGACAAATTAAGTAAAATCGTCGATGAAGCTTTGGATTTAGGAATAAGAATCAATGCTGCCAATGAAGATGGCTTTAGTTTTTCTAACGTTGTAATGTTTAAGATGTATCGTGATGAATTCAAAGGAAATAAACAAGAAGATATAATCAGAAAATTAGCCTTACATGGAGCAGATTTTAATGTACAAGTTGATAAGAAAATAACTGAAATTCATCAAAAGATGCAAAAAGAAATTGAGCCACAAATATATAGTAGGCTCAAAAAACTCAGGGAAGTTGGAGAGAACGCTACTATAGAAGGAACTGTTGAAAATGTAGAAATTGATAATAAGACCTTCTATATGGAATTTTCACATAGCTGCATAGTTGATGTTGCCAAAGTTGTAGAAGGTGCAAAAAATTTGGGCTTAAGTAAAGGAGACTTAAATCTTGGCGGTAATATCATAAAAATAGGTGATGGTGAAGTTGAAGTCAAAACTGGCAAAGACGGTAAAAGAAATTACGTAGATATATCCGATAACAGCGGTTTTGCAGTCACATTTTATACTAGCCTAGGAGAGCTAAATTTAATGGTATATCATGACACAGCAGACTATAATCAAGTACAAATTGAGGTGGAAGATGAAGAAATGTGGAATGAGTTGCAAAAAATAGGAGAAATCGTAGGACAGGGGTGTTTGCTTGGTGGAATGTCTGTTAAAGAAGCAGTAGAAAAAGGCAGCTTTACTAGATGTGGAAGGTGGGGAGACCAAAGTTCTAAAAGCAGTGAGACTTTTTCTTGGGTGAATAAATTAAAAGACAACAAAACGACATCTGTAGGACGTTCTTGATTGGTGGCTATGTTTCACATAGCCACTTGTCTATCAGAAATAAATAGTAAACAATTTAACCTTTACAAAGTAAAGTAGTTTTTAAAACTTAATCAAATTTACCATAAATAATTTACTTTAATTAGGATTGCTTGTAGAAGTGTTTTATATTATAAAAAATACCTGGACTTTAAAATTTGTATTATTTGTTAGCAAGAGCCTTTATCACTGAATGAACAATATCACATAGTGTTTCATCTTTAATTTTTCTATATTCTCTTACTAATCTTGATATTTCTTCGCTGCCCACATCGCTACGGAAGGCATTATCATGCAAGTCTTCAGAGGCTTTGGTAAAAAAATATGACATATCAACGGACAAAGCTTCTGCCAAATTATACAGCCTATCAACTATAAGCCTTACCTCTCCAGTTTCATATCCTTGTATATGCTGAAATGAAATTTCAAGCTTTTTTCCTAAGTCCCTTTGGCTAAAACCACACATTAGCCTTCTTTTCCTTATTCTTTCCCCTATTTGCTTATCGATAGGATGTTGTATGGTCATTTTACGTATCAGGTAATATTAGCTATGTATTATCACTTTGAGAAAAAGATTTTACCAATATATAAACTACACTACGTAACCTTTTGCTCTTAATTTCGTTATATCCTTTGACTAATTTTAGTATTTCTTCATCGTAACTTTCATGTGAGTCAGCATGCATACCAGTAAAGAAATCAGCAACATTAATCGATAGGGCTTTTGCCAAGTCATACAGTCTACTGGCTAAAATGCAATTTGAACCATTTTCGTACCTTTGTATCTGTCTATATGAAACACCTATTCTCTTTCCTAACTCAGTTTGTGTTAAACCACAGTATAACCTAAGTTCCTTTACTTTTTTACCTAATTGCACCTTTCATTACTAATTTTAGCTGTTCAAGCTTATATTGAATTTTTTAATTTATGAAGTAGAAAAAAAGAAGGAAAGCTAGAGAACTTTCCTTCTTTGATTTATAGCATACTATAATAAACCACTATCATAAAAACTAAAATGGCTCTTCTGTGTTACGATTATATGATCTATTAATTTCATTCCTACATTTTCACAGGTTGCAGCTAATGTAAGTGTGTTATCCTCATCCTCCTTTGATGGCTCTATATCTCCACTTGGATGATTATGTGAAATTGCAACAGATGCTGCGTCAATCAGTAATCCCTGTTTTATTATTTCCCTCACATACAGAGGTACTCTGTCTATAGTTCCACAGTCTTGAATATACTCATATATTAAATGACCACTTCGATCTAAGTATACCACTCGTAAGCTTTCCTTTCGTGACTGCCCTATTGCTGCTTTAAAGTATTTTAGTAGCTCTTCTCTATTATCAAGAATTGACAATTTTTTTAACTTACCTTTCAGTATCCTATCAAAAATCTCTTTCAGACAAAAGATATTTGCTATTGCTCCATCATTCATTCCTGTAACGTTTTTTAGCTCATGAAAATCAGCATTAATTACCCTTCCTAAACTACTAAAGAGCTCAATTAGCCTTTTTGCCACTTCTCTTCCTTCTGCATATCCAGACAGAGTACGTTCTAGTAGCTCGTGATCCAATAAAGACCTGCCTCTGCTTGATAGAATACGAGTTTCCAATTTTTCTTTTCTCTCATTATTATTCATAAAAACCTCCAAGGTCAACATTATATACAAATTCAACGCCAGCTTTCTGACGCAGTAGTTCTCGAGGAATAACCCTTTTGAACTCTAAATTCGCAATGTTGTCCTTGTTGCTTTAAAAGCTGGAATACCATTTGCCATGTGAATTTGTGCATTAACATTTACTGTGCTGGTTCCCTGAAGAGCAACGGTATTTATATTTGCAATCATACTATATTATATAAAGTTATTAATATAATATATTGACAAAGTAACGAAGTAAACAGTAGCTGTTAAAAGTGGTTTAATTTAGCAAAAAAGTGTAGTACTCTATCACTTTGCTGATTATATATGTTTATAAGAATAATCGCTTTTCTTTTGCTATGCTCAAGCGCAGTTTTTTGTAGTGATTGTAACTTTAACTTACCGTATCGTGGGCTCAGTTGTGATTTGGATCTATCATATAGAAATTTAAGTAATATAAAGAAATTATTGAATAACAAAGATAAGTTCGTTGCACTTACGTTTGATGATGGACCATCTTATAATAGAGCAGGAGATATTATTAATATTCTGGAGAGCAATAAAACAAAAGCGACATTTTTTTTGCTTGGTGAACGCATAAATAAAAAAACATCTAAAATAGTAGAAAAGATCCATCAAGCAGGTCATGAATTAGGTAATCATTCTTGGTCGCATAGGAAGTTGACATCACTTTCAAGTGAGGAGCAATTGCAAGAACTGGAAAAGACAAATGTGGCAATTAAAAATGCAACAGAACAGAATGTAAAATGGTTTCGCCCACCATATGGATGTCATAACGATAATTTGATCGAAAATACTAATCGATTAAATATGTATTCCATATTATGGACAGTCGATTCTCTGGATTGGCAAGGTGATAAATCAGAGATTTTGGTTGAAAGAGTTTTAAGCAATGTACATAATGGAGCGATTATATTGTTCCATGATCACGATAACAAATCAAATACAGTTGAAGCTTTACCTCAGATTATTGAAATACTAAAAAAATCGGGTTACAAACTTGTTACCTTAAGTGAGTGGGAAGAAAGGGTTTGTGATGTAGTGAAAGCTAGAAATGTGCCAATAAAAGGAGGATGAGTGCGTTCTAAAGGAATTCTATGTGGACAAAAAACAAGGTCTTCAACCGTAGGTCATTCATATTAGGTGGTATTCAGCTTACTATTTCTGCTATTTTTAGTTGTAGGTTGTATACTTTACAAGTACGAGATAGACAAAAATATGAAGTGCTATCCAATAATAATAGGATAAAAGTTGTTACTATTGTGCCTAAACGAGGCAGGATTTTGGATAGGAATAGCGTTGAACTCGCAGTAAACAAAATTTCGTATATTGTTTTATTTGATGGGCAGAAAACCTTTACTAGGGAAGTTGACTTGCAGATGTTATCAGAAATTAAACCTGATGCGATAAAATCATCAGATACAAAAATAACTGCTCTTTATAAACGTTATTACCCGTTTGGTTCGATATGTTCTCATATAATCGGATATACAAAAAGACAGCAAGACATAAATGAAGCAGGGGTTAGTGGAATTGAATATACATATGATCATGTATTAAAAGGCAAGACCGGAAAATCTGAGCAGGAAATAAATTCTAAGAAGCGTATCATGAGAGAGTTATCTAGCATACCGCAGCAAGACGGACAAGATGTACAGCTGACAATTGATGTTGATTTACAGAAAAAAATCGCAGAGATATTTAAAGACCACCAAGGTTCCACAGTGGTAATTGATGTAAATAACGGAGAAATTTTAGCATTGTATAACTCACCTTCTTACGATAATAATCTTTTCACTAGCAGATTATCAAATGAAACTTGGGAAAGTTTAAATATTCCTTCGTTACCGCTTGTAAACCGTGCATTATCATATCAAATTCCACCTGGTTCAATATTTAAAATAATAGATGCGCTTGCGGGTTTAAAAGATGGAATAATAACACCAGAAGAAAAATTCTCGTGTAGGGGATATATGAAGATAGGTGAGCGGAAATTTCGTTGCATGAAAAGCAAAGTTCATGGATATGTATCTTTAAATGAGGCAATGGCTCTCTCATGCAACACTTACTTTTATAATATAGGAAAAAAAATAAATGTAGATTCTCTACTAGAAATGGCTAGCAAATTTGGTATAGGAAGTGGACCATTAATTGGAATGTTTAAGGAAGAAGCTCCGGGATTGTTGCCTGACATGAATTGGCGTGCACGCAAGCTATATTCAGAGTGGTATTTAGGTGATACCATTAACTTAGTTATAGGACAAGGGTATTTACTTACAACGCCATTACAGCTTGCGGTTCTTGCAGCGAGGGTTGCAACAGGAAAGGAGGTAATTCCCCACATTGAGATGAGTAAATCAGGGCAAGACTTTCTTGATATTGATGTGAATCATGAGCATCTTAGTGTGGTTCGAAAAGCTATGTTTGACGTGGTGAATTCTAACTATAGAAAAGGACTAGGCAGTATACAAATTGCTGGCAAAACCGGAACACCAGAGATAAACTCTAAAGGTGAAAGTCATAAATTGTTTATCGCTTATGGCCCCTACCATGATCCGCGCTATGCAATCTCAGTGTTTATAGAACATGGTAAAACTCCACGCCAAGATGTTGCAATTGCTAGTGAGATATTGCAATATATGCTTGAAAAATGAACTTATGAAATTGCCATATATGTTACTTGTAATTTATATATTCAAATCAGAGCTTTGAGGTTAAAAAAAAGAAACGAAAATTGCATAAACCTTTTCAATTTAGTGCTTTAATGTTTCTGATGAAGGGAAGGTATTATCCTTATTTTCTATGGAGCTAGACACACTAATTTCGTTATTATCATCAATTGAAGTAATAGGGTGCATCAAAGCAACTTTTATAACTTCATCAATATTCTCAGCAAAAATTACATTGATTTCTTCTTTTATATTTGCAGGAATCTCTTGCATATCTTTCTCATTTTCACTTGGTATAATCACAGTTTTGATTGATCCTCTTAGCGCAGCAAGCAATTTTTCTCTCAAACCCCCAATAGCCAACACTCTACCACGCAATGTTACTTCACCTGTCATAGCAACACTTTTGTTAACTGGTATATTTGTCATAAGAGAAACAATAGATGTACATACTGCACTGCCAGCAGAGGGACCATCTTTTGGCACAGCACCCTCAGGTACATGCAAATGTATATCATTATTTTGAAATTTTTCGGGTTTTATACCGAAAAATAAACAATTTGATCGCACATAACTATACGCAGCTTTTATAGACTCTTGCATAACCTCTCCAAGCTTTCCTGTGTATTTTATTTCCCCCTTGCCCGGAATTAGGACTGACTCTATCATTAAAATATCACCACCTGTTTCAGTATAGGCGAGACCAGTTACTACCCCTACCAAACTCTCATTTTCTGCAATGCCAAAGGTATACTTACGTACCCCTAGGTAATCTTGTAAATTACCAACCTCTACGGATATTTTCTTATTTTTATCAGTTAATATTGCTTTAACTGCTTTTCTCATGAGCTTTGCAAGTTCCCTTTCCATGCTTCGCACGCCGCTCTCACGTGTATATAAACGTATCAACTCGTATAATGCTTCATTAGTTATTTTCCACTCCTTCTGATGCAAACCATGCTCTTTTTTTAATTTTGGAATAAGGTGATGCGTAGCAATACTGATCTTCTCATCTTCGCTATATCCAGATAATTGTATAATTTCCATCCTATCACGCAAAGGATGTGGCAAATTTAAGCTGTTTGCCGTAGCTACAAACATTACACTTGAAAGATCAAATTCAACTTCCAAGTAATGATCCGTAAAGTGTTTATTGTGCTCAGTATCCAAAACCTCAAGTAATGCAGATGCAGGATCACCACGCGAATCAGAACCCATCTTATCTATTTCATCAAGCAGAAAAAGCGGGTTGCATGAATTAGCTTTTTTCATGTGTTGAATGATTTTACCAGGCATTGAGCCAATATAAGTTTTTCTGTGTCCTCGTATTTCAGACTCATCACGTATACCACCAAGAGATATGCGAACAAAATCTCTTCCTACTGCTTTTGCCATAGACTTAGCTAAAGAAGTTTTACCAACACCAGGTGGTCCAACTAAGCAAAGTATAGGACCCTTTATCTCTTTTACTCTCTTTAATACTGCTAAAAATTCTATTATTCTATCTTTTACTTTCTCTATGCCATAATGATTTTCATCTAAGATTTTTTTAGCCGCATTTAAGTTAATTTTTGCATCTTTGTACTTTCCCCATGGCAAATCAAGCAACCAATGCAAGTAACTAGATATAACTGTTGCTTCAGGAGAAATGGGATTCATTTTCTTATATCTCTTTAAGTCAGTTATGGCTTTCTCTTTTGCTTCCTCAGAAAGCTTTGTTTCATTTATCTTTTTTTCAAATTCATTGAGTATATTCCCTTCATCTCCATTTTCAAACTCACCTAATTCTTTCTGTATAGCTTTTAATTGCTCATTAAGGTAGTAAACTTTTTGAGTACTTTCAACCTGTGATTTAATTGTCTTATACAAGCGGTTTTGTGCACTCAAAATACTTATTTCTCTCTCAATAAGAGCAAAAACTTTTTTTAAACGCTCTTTTGGGTTATAAACTTCAAGTATGTTTTGCTTATCTGATACCTTTATATTTAAGTGCGAAGCTATCATATCTACAATTTGATTAACCTCTTTAACTTGATCAATGGGGTCAATAATAATCTCGGGTCGACTTTTCTTGCTTAGTTTACACCAATTGTCGAATGCATCTATAACAGAACGCCTTAAAGCTTCTAAATCAATATTATCTTCATTTTCTCCATACTCATAATGACCATCTAACGCTACTCTGGCCTGTAACAAAGTGTGAGAGCTAATATATTCTATAACTCTTCCCCTTCTTACCCCATGAATCATGACTTTTACTGCATTGTCAGGCAGTTTTATTAATGGTTGTATAATGTTTGCTAACACGCCTACTTCATAAAGATTCTCTGGCTCTGGATTATCAATAGAACCATCTTTTTGTGCTATGAGAAAAATCTCGTTTTGGTGACTACTGCTACTTATTGCATATTCTAGTGCATGAACAGATTTTTCTCTACCTACGAATAAAGGCAACATTATATTTGGAAAAATTACTACATCTCTTAGAGGTAATACTGGTAATACAGTAGAATTAAAGTTTACAGCACGTCCAATACTCATAATATATGCCTCAAATTAATCATTAACCGTTATAACACTACCCTTATTATTATGATTAATCGTCGCTTTGCCTAATTCTACCATTTTCTTAGTAACCGTTATAGTGCTACCTTCAAAACCTCCGTTGCCGGATATATACATAACATCAAGCAAAAGTGACTCTAAGATAGCACGTAACATCCTTGCACCTGTTTTATAGCTTATAGCTTTTTTAGCAATAGCTGATATTGCTTCATCTGAAAACTCAAGGTTTACTTTACTAAATGCAAGCAATGCTTTATATTGTTTTACTAGCGCATTTCTTGGCTCTGTCAACACATGTATTAAATCCTCGTGATCCAGCTCATCTAGAACAGCAGTTATTGGAACCCGTCCTACAAATTCGGGTATCAAACCGAATTTGATTAAGTCCTCAGGTTGAGCATCGCGTAAAGCATTTTTTTTCTTTTGTGCTTTAGACTGACTTATATCTGCTCCAAAGCCAACTGATGTTCCCTTTTTTCTTGCCTCAATAATTTTATTTAGGCCTTCAAAAGCTCCTCCACAAATAAATAGTATGTTACTAGTGTCTACTTGTATAAACTCTTGTTGCGGGTGTTTTCGCCCTCCTTGTGGAGGAACATAAGCAACCGTACCTTCCATGATTTTTAGTAGAGCTTGTTGGACCCCTTCACCTGAAACATCACGGGTTATTGAAGCGCTTTCAGACTTTCTTGTGATCTTGTCTATTTCATCGATAAACACTATACCATGCTGTGCCTTTGCAACATCATAATTTGCAGCTTGTAATAGACGTGACAACACGCTTTCTACATCATCACCTACATAACCTGCCTCAGTCAAAGTTGTCGCATCGGCCATAGCAAATGGCACATCTGAAACTTTAGCAAGTGTTTTTGCTAGCAAAGTCTTACCAGAACCAGTAGGGCCAATAAGCATTATATTTGACTTCTCAATTTCAATATCACTTATAGAATGAAGTTGCACCATGGATTGACAATGGTTATACATAGCCACAGATAAAACGTGTTGCGCATGTTCCTGACCTACAACATGCTTACTAAGAAAATTTTTTATATCTTCAGGTTTCTTTAGTAATAGCTTCATATCAGATATATGATCTGAATTAAAAGCTCTCTCTTTCTTTTGACTTATTGCTTTATGGGATAACTCTATGCATTCATTACAAATGAACACCTTTAAACCATCTGAAGAGTTAGTAATCAATTTATCTACTTCGTTTTGTGCCTTGTTACAAAAAGAACAGTAGTGTAAATCATTATTGTTATCCATTAAACTACCTTTTGTTTAACTTTAATATTTTCAATCTTCATATCTTTACGCTCAGCTATTACTTTATCAATCAAGCCAAGTTTCATTGCTTCTATAGGATCCAAAAATTTATCTCTTTCCATCATTCCTTCAATCTTCTTGAGTGAATGCCCAGTATGTTTTTCATAAATTTGATTTAGCTTTTTCTTAATTCGCAAAATTTCCTTAGCATGTATTTCTATATCAGTTGCTTGACCTTGATAACCACCAGATGGTTGATGTATCATAATTCTTGAATGAGGTAGAGAGTGGCGCTTACCTTTCGCACCAGCTGCAAGCAACAAAGAACCCATAGATGCAGCTTGACCTATACATAAAGTTGAAACGTCTGGACTTATGTACTGCATTGTATCGTAGATTGATAAACCAGCAGTTACAACACCGCCTGGCGAATTAATATACATATGAATGTCTTTATCAGGATTTTCCGATTCTAAAAATAAAAGCTGTGCTACTATTACGCTGGCCATGTTGTCTTCAATAGGGCCAGTTACGAAAATTATTCTTTCTTTTACTAGCCTTGAATATATGTCATAAGCCCGCTCACCGCGACTAGTTTGTTCAACTACAATTGGTATAAGAGTCATACCTTTTCCTATCAAATATTATCAAATAATTCCTTTAATTCTTTCACAGAAACAATCTGTTCTTCTTTACTAGCTTTTTCTATCATATAATCTGTCACTTTATACTCAAGCGCTTGCCCTCTAACTAATTCCTGAAATTGTCCGTCTGATTTAAAATGTTTAAATACTCTGTCAAATGATACATCTTTACTGACATATTGATTTACAATAACATTCATAATATCACTTTGAGTTAATGATATTTCATGTTCTTTACTGAACTCCATAAATAGCATTGCAAGCTTTACACGTCTTTCAGCTTCTTTACAAGAAT
Source organism: Wolbachia endosymbiont (group A) of Limnophora tigrina (assembly GCF_964263225.1). Lineage (NCBI taxonomy): Bacteria > Pseudomonadati > Pseudomonadota > Alphaproteobacteria > Rickettsiales > Anaplasmataceae > Wolbachia > Wolbachia endosymbiont (group A) of Limnophora tigrina. Next base: position 778,805 of record NZ_OZ181654.1, on the reverse strand, counting down.
CATCTTTAGCATTCAACTCTCTTTCCACTCTCTGCTGTTCCTGTTTTACTACTTCTATAGGCAAGTCAAAACTATAACTAGCATCCAAACAATCAAATAGCTCTTTCTTAATTAAGAGATCTCCCATTTCTTTACACTGATTATCAATTACTTCTTTTACATGATTTATTAGCGAAGAATGATCTTCAAAACCAATTCTCCTAGCTATTTCATTATCACTTTGCAAATCTTCGGCAATCTGAATATCATTAACTCGAACAGAAAAAGCAGCCTCCTGCCCCGCAAGGGAAATTACCTGGTAATCTTCAGGAAATCTCAACTTAAAGCTTTTTGTTTCCCCTTTTTTCATGCCAATTAATTGATCTTCAAAACCATTTATAAATGTTCCAGATCCTAAATTAACAGTAAAATTTTTGCCACTTCCACCTTGAAAGAGCTTATTTCTAATTCGCCCTTCAAAGTCAATTATCAGTTTATCCTCGTTTTTTGCTTGATAAGAAGCATCATCAACAGAGACAAAGTTAGGAAATTTTGTTTTTATAGAATCAATAAATTCTTTTATGTCTCCCTCTTTGATTTTTGCCTTAACTTTCTTCAAATTTATTTTATCAAGATCTATTACTGGCACTTTTGGCATCGATTCAAAAGATAATTTGTACAGAAAGTCGCCTTTTTCATCCTTTTTATCCAGGTTTGGTAATGACATAATATCAACCTTAGGATGGATGTGAGACTTAACTTCGATTTTTTTCATTAAATCACTTGAGCAATAGTCAATCGTATCTTTTATCACATATTCCAAAGCTTCGTTTTTATAATTTGTAACAACAAGATCGTAAGGCATCTTTCCGGATCTAAATCCAGGCAATTTTGCATCCTTCGCTATTTCTTGTAATCTAGAGTTTATCTTTTGTTCTATATAATCACTACTAACTGTGATTTCATACTCATACTTTAGTTTATCTACACTAAGTTCCTTATAGGTATATATATTACTTAATGTATCTGCTTCGACTGCATTTTGAGTTATATTACTAGACATTACAACCTGTTATCAATATTTTATTTATGTTTTAATAAAGCCATTTTACCAGAATTTAAGTTAAATACAATCCTTAAGAACAGGTTCTTATACAAACAAAAGTGTACTTAGTGATTATAAATTTTCTCTTAAAACCTGAGTTACATGACTTTAAGTGCGGATAGAGGGACTTGAACCCCCACGAGCAAGCTCACCAGGACCTAAACCTGGCACGTCTACCAATTTCGCCATATCCGCAAGAACCCTTCATTAACTTATAGATAACCACTTCTGTCATCTTATGCAATTTAAAGATTAGATTTTAGTACCACAGACTGAACTTATAATACTGGTTAACTCCACTATGAATCTAAGCCTGAATTACTTTAACTAACATTATTGAGATAAGTACTGTCTTAGAAATATTCAAGGCTTATTCAATTTATAGTATTTACACAATAAAAAAAGCTTATTAATATTCTTTAATTAAAGCTCTAAACTCTGGAAATTAATAATGAGATTAATAGCAAGCTTCTTACTCGCAATTTTTCTGATTACACAGAGTGGCTGTACGACTCTTGTGAGTGGTATAGTGGTAACAGCAACTGCAGCGGCTACAGCAATAACAATGCAAGATAAATCCTTGGGAAACATTATTGATGATACAACTATAGTAATAAGAATCAATAAGGGACTCTTAAAACACGGACTGTTCTCATCTATAAAAGTTAAAGTGAGTGAAGGAAGAGTATTACTCATTGGAAATGTTGATAATCATGAAAAGCAACTCACAGCAGAGAAAATAGCTTGGCAGCAAAAAGAGATTAAAGAAGTGATAAATGAAATAAGAGTCACACCAATTAAAATGGCTTCTATGCTAGATGTTACTGTAGATGGTATGATAACAGCAGAGATAAGCACGAGGCTTCTGGGAAAAAGAAATATTAAATCAATTAATTATAGCGTTAATACAGTTGATAGAGTCGTTTATTTGATGGGTATAGCTCAAAATAAGGCGGAATTAAAAGCTGTAATAGCAATTGCAAGAAAAGTAAAAGGAGTAAAGCAAGTTGTAAGCTATGTGAGATATAGACATAGCAAATTGCGTCATTGATGAAAATTTACTTGAGTGTTAGTACCATGTAGCTAAGCCATAAAACTCCTTTACAAATTTCGTCAGTTCACTCTTATGGTATGTATAACAATGTTACAAAAAATAATATCATAGAATTCAATAGAATAATTCCTAGAAAATCTCTACATACTAAAAAAAGTAAAATGCTATTTAACACTCCCAAGCTTAAGAATAAATAGCAAACATCTATATCTCGTGCGATATGGCGTTTTATTCCTGAGATTTTTTTACCAGCGTCATAGCCTTTTTCTTCATCAGTGTCTGCGTTCTTTACACTCTGAGTGTCAATTATGCAAAAGCTGATTTTTTCTTTCCAAACATTGTTTTGTCGGACCACATTAACTATTTTTTTTAACATGCACTCCAAAATACTTTTTTTTATTTCCTTTTACTTTTTCACTCCATTTTTGAAATAATCATAACAATTGCGCCATTTTGGAAACTCTTTTGGTAGCATCCTCCACTGATAACCACTTTTTAGGGCGTACAACACTTCGCAAAATATATCATACAAATCAAGTTTTCTTGGTTTTGTTTTTTCCACAAGACTCCATATCTGGTGAAATAATCTCAAACTTCTCTCGACTTATGTCACTTGGGTATACACTCCTCATATATCCTAATTTATACACTCTATTTCTTACTTTATGCCTTTCTTGAGATTATGAACAGATTCTTAGAAAGCTAGCGTTCTACTAGTCATGTTCTTTATCTTGCTTTACAACAATGCATCTTTTCATTCCAGCCAAGTCGTATACGTATTCCTGAAAAGCCAGTCCATATAAGGGTATTATTTTGTCAATATTGCTTTGATCTTCGCCTATTTCCAATATCGCAAACCCATCTTTTTTAAGGCACTTTTTCAATATTGGAAAAATACTCAGGTAACAGCTCAATCCATCGATACCGCCATCAAGAGCAATTCTTGGCTCTTTTTGCACTTCAGCTTGCAGATCTTTTAACTTACTTCTTTTAATATATGGAGGATTGCTTATTATGAGATCAAATAAATCTCTGCATTCTGTCCACGAATTTGGAAATATTTTAGCTCTGTTGAGAAGATTATGTTTCTTTGTGTTCTGGCAGGTAATTTTGTATGCTTCCAGGCTTTTTTCAAAACCAACTCCAATAGCATATTCATACTCACTAAGTACGGAGATCAACAAACAGCCTGTGCCTGTGCCAAAATCTGCAATTTTTATTTTTTGCTTCTTATTTTGGTAATATTTTAACACTGTTGAAATTACTGTCTCACTATCTGGTCTTGGATCTAGAACATGTTGGTTAACTATAAAATTTTTACTCCAGAATTCACGATTACCTATTATTTGCGATATTGGATATCTTTCTGCTCTTTTTTTTGTTAATTTCCAGAATAGAAGTTCTTTGTTTCTTGGTACCTGATTGATGTGATTCATGATTGTGAATGATCTTTCTACTCCAAGTACGTACTGCATGATGATTTCACAATCCAAATGTGGTGATTCAATTCTATGTGATGATAGTAGCTTTGACCCTTCTTTAATTAAAGCGCTGATTGTTTTCATTATTCTAAAAACGTGTTCCTTGTATGCAAGAACAGCAAAATTGAGTATAGAATTTTGAACTTAGGGTAGCTGCATTAAATCTAAGTGTCAAGAGTAGGATTGTAAAAATCATCCGGCTTTACTGGTAATTCGGTTAGTTCGGTTGGTATTTTTGCATTAATGTTAGAAGCTCTTGGCTCTATTATAAGCATTATTTTCTGCATATTCTTTGATAGCCATCACAGTATATTACTTGTTCCATATCTATATTAATTCGACCACAGCAAGTGATAATTTCTTAATATTAAAACCAATATGCGCTTTAGCATATAATTATCAGTAGCTTTCAAAGCAATTAGGCTGAGATTATTAGAGTAGTAATGTTTATTTTTATATTGACTATTGAGGTTTATTATTTTATAACTAAGACTTAGTTGTTTTTAGAGTTTTAAGTTTACAGTATATGCCTACGATAAATCAATTAATATGTAAAGGTAGATCAGGGTTAACTCGCAAGAAGAAGGTGCCAGCTTTGGGAAAATGCAATCCTCAAAGAAGGGGTGTTTGCACTAAGGTATATACTACAACTCCTAGAAAGCCTAATTCAGCACTACGTAAGGTAGCTAGAGTAAAGATTAGTGGATACGGTGAAGTGACGGCTTATATACCTGGCGAAGGTCATAATTTACAAGAGCATTCTGTTGTTTTAATACGTGGTGGGCGAGTTAAGGATTTGCCGGGTGTGCGTTATCACATAATAAGAGGTGCTCTTGATCTACGTGGTGTGCAAAATCGAAAGAAAGCTCGTTCAAAATATGGTGTAAAGAAATCTGGTTAAAATTTATGGCGCGTCGTAATAAAGCAAAAAAAAGAACAAGCCCTGACTCTCGTTATGGTAGTGTCTTGCTTATGCGTTTTATTAATATAATTATGAAATGTGGTAAAAAATCTATTGCAGAAAAGATTGCTTATAGTGCTTTGTCCTTAGCTGAAAAGAAAATAGGCAAAGATGCCTTATCAATTTTTGAAACAGCAGTAGAAAATGTTACCCCTTCTATAGAAGTACGCTCTCGGCGTATTGGTGGTGCAACTTATCAAGTCCCTGTTGAAATTCGTCAAGATAGAGCAATTTCTTTGGCATTAAGGTGGATTGCTAGAGCAACTTCTGCTGCTCGAAAAAAGAGCGGTAGAACTACTGTTTATTGTTTGCAGTCTGAAATATTAGATGCTTATAATAAATGTGGTGGTGCATTTAAGATGTGTGAAGAAAAGTATAAAATGGCTGAAGCTAATAAGGCATTTTCTCATCTTCGTTTTTAATATTAGCTGATTGATTGTGGTATGGAAGTTTTAATATCTAGGTATAGAAATATAGGAATAATGGCTCATATAGATGCTGGCAAGACCACCACAACAGAGCGTATTTTATTTTATACTGGCAAACAAAATAGGATTGGTGAAGTGCACGATGGTGCAGCTTCTATGGATTGGATGGAGCAAGAGAAGGAGCGTGGCATTACAATTACCTCTGCTGCAACAACATGTTTTTGGAATGATCATAGGATTAATATAATAGATACTCCTGGTCATGTTGACTTCACTATTGAAGTTGAGAGATCTTTGAGGGTTTTGGATGGTGCGGTTGCTGTATTTGATGGAGTTGCTGGAGTTGAGCCTCAGTCTGAGACAGTTTGGCGTCAAGCTGATAAATATAACGTTCCTCGTATCTGCTTTGTTAATAAAATGGATAGAATCGGGGCAAATTTTTATCGATGTGTCGATATGATAAAAACGAAGCTTGGCGCATCACCTTTAGTTATTCAGTTGCCAATAGGAAGTGAGAAAGATTTTAAAGGCATAATCGATCTTATTTCTATGAAAGCTATTATATGGCAAGAAGAAACATTAGGCGCTAAATTTTCTTATGAAGATATTCCTTCTGATTTGCTTGATAAGGCTCAAGAGTATCGAAATCTTTTATTAGATGCTGCAGCTGAAATGGATGATGAGGCGATAAATACCTACTTTGAATCTAACGATCTGCCAATTGATTTGTTGAAAAAGTGTGTGAGAAGCGGGACCATTAAAGGAAAATTTGTCCCTGTATTATGTGGGTCAGCTTTTAAAAACAAAGGCGTGCAATCACTTTTAGATGGTGTGGTTGATTTTTTACCCTCTCCTATTGATGTTGATGTAATTATTGGAACTGATCCTAAAGATTCAGAAAAGAAAATTGAGATCAAACCTTCAGAAAAAGAGAAATTCGTTGCTCTTGCGTTTAAAGTGATGACGGATAAATTTGTAGGTAGCTTGACGTTTATTCGTATTTATTCCGGTAAGTTAAAATCTAAATCTGCTGTGTTAAATGCTGGAAAGAATGAGACTGAGGGAATTGGTAGAATGTTGCTTATGCATGCAAATAACAGAGAAGATATAAACGAAGCTAAAGTTGGTGATATAGTTGCCTTAGTTGGATTAAAGAAAACAATTACTGGTGATACTTTATGTTCATCTGATTTTCCTATACTATTAGAGCGTATGGAATTTCCTGATCCTGTTATTGAAATTGCTATAGAACCGAAAACCACCTCAGATCAGGAAAAATTAGGTGTTGCTTTGAATAGATTGGTTGCAGAAGATCCTTCTTTAAGGATGTCAGTAAATGCAGAGAGTGGGCAGACTATATTGAAAGGTATGGGTGAGCTGCATCTTGAGATTATTATTGATAGAATGAAGCGCGAGTTTAATGTTGAAGCTAACGTTGGTGCGCCTCAAGTTGCATATCGTGAAACTATCACTAAATCTGTTGAAATTGATTACACTCATAAAAAACAATCAGGTGGTGCTGGTCAGTTTGCTAAAGTTAAAATAAAATTCGAACCTCTTGAGCCTGGTTTTGGCTTTCAGTTTGAAAGTAAAATTGTAGGCGGTGCTATTCCAAAAGAGTATATACCTGGAGTGCAAAATGGCTTAGAGTTGATAAAAGAAGGTGGTATAATTTCCGGCTTTCCATTGATTGATTTTAAGGCTACTCTTCTTGATGGTGCTTTTCATGATGTTGATTCTAGTCCTTTGGCTTTTGAACTTGCTGCTAAAGGTGCTTTTAAGGAAATGGCAAATAAAGCTGGTCCAAAAATGCTAGAACCTATAATGAAGGTGGAAATCATTACTCCTGAAGAATATATGGGTGATGTTATGGGTGATATAAATAGTAGAAGAGGCAGTGTTGTTGATATGCTGGATTTAGGTAATAATAGCAAAATAATTACTGCTTCGGTTCCTCTTGCAAATATGTTTGGTTATATAAATGTTTTGCGTTCTATATCTCAGGGAAGAGCTCAGTATAGTATGCATTTTTCTTGTTATGAACAAGTGCCACAATATGTGGTTGATGAGTTAAAGTTAAAGTATAATTAAAGGTTAGTAATTATGACAGCGATAGTAGAAGCATTTGGAAAGCCGCATATAAACGTGGGAACGATAGGACATGTGGATCATGGGAAGACAACGTTAACAGCGGCGATAACAAAGCATTATGGTAATTTTGTAGCATATGATCAGATAGATAAAGCGCCAGAAGAAAGAAAGAGAGGTATAACAATAGCAACAGCGCATGTTGAATATCAAACAGAAAAGAGACACTATGCACACGTTGATTGCCCTGGACATGCTGATTATGTAAAGAATATGATAGTAGGTGCAGCACAGATGGATGCAGCAATATTGGTAGTGTCAGGGGTTGATGGGCCGATGCCACAAACGAGAGAGCATATATTGCTGGCAAAACAAGTGGGTGTTGGATATATCGTGGTATATATAAACAAAGCTGATGTTGCTGATGCTGATATGATAGATTTGGTGGAAATGGAAGTGAGAGAGTTGCTGAGTAAGTATAAATTTCCAGGTGATGAAGTGCCTGTGATAGTTGGGTCTGCGTTAAAAGCATTAGAAGATGATAGTAGTGAGTATGGAAAGAAATCAATGGATAAATTGATGGAGAAGTTAGATGAGTATGTGGCAGTACCTCCAAGGCCTGTAGATTTGCCGTTTTTGTTGCCAATAGAAGATGTATTTTCAGTGCCGGGCCGAGGGACGGTAGTAACAGGAAGAATAGAGAAGGGGGAGATAAAGATGGGGGATGAGATAGAGATAATAGGTCTGAAAGCGACGCAAAAGACGATATGTACTGGTGTTGAGATGTTTAAGAAGTCGCTAGATAAGGGAAGTGCAGGACTCAATGTAGGAATACTACTAAGAGGAACAAAGAAAGAAGAAGTGGAGAGAGGGCAAGTATTGGCAAAACCAGGGACAATAACCCCGCATAAGAAATTTAATGCGGAGGTGTATATATTGAAGAAAGAAGAAGGAGGGAGGCATACACCATTTTTTGCAAATTATCAGCCACAGTTTTATTTAAGGACAACGGATGTAACTGGGAGCATAAAATTGCTAGATGGAAAGGAGATGGTAATGCCAGGGGACAATGTAAGTATAGAAGTGGAGTTGCAAGTACCAATAGCAATGGATAAAGGATTACGTTTTGCGATAAGAGAAGGTGGTAGAACTGTTGGTTCTGGCGTTGTTTCGGAAATTTTAGAGTAAACTTTGAATTATAGGAGTGTAGCTCAATTGGTAGAGCGCTGGTCTCCAAAACCAGAGGTTGTAGGTTCAATTCCTATCGCTCCTGCATTAATATTATGGTAGAAATGTTAAAAAACCTGTATGTTTTTTTTTGCGATATAAAGCAAGAAGTAAGGAGAATTGCTTGGATAAAAAAACAGCAGGTATTGTCATCTTTGTTTATTGTAATAACTGTTATATTATGCTTTTCGATTTTCTTTTGCTTCGTAGATTTTATGTCTCTTTACGTAATTAAGACTTTATTTGGAATTATTTATGGAATATAAGTATAAATGGTATATCATTAAAGTCGATTACGGGTATGAGAAGGATATATGCGAGTTGGCAACCAATACTGTTTACTTTAAGGAGGTGTTTATTCCTTATCAGACAGTATGTGATGTAAAATCTGATATAAAAGAGTTATGTGAAGTATATATATGTATGCATCTGTGTGATGAAAGCAAAAATATTTTGAATCAAATGACTGGGTTTTGTGGTGATGAGTCTGGTCATTTTGAGATGATTTCAGATGATGAGGTAATTTTAAAACGTAAGGAATTTAATAGATATAAGTGGTACATTTTAAGAGTTGCCTCTAATTATGAAGAGAAAGTGCGCCAATATATATTAGAAAATTCTATGAGATTGAATATTAATAATTATTTTAATAGGGTTTTTATTCCTTGTGAAGAATTAAGTGAGATGGATTTAAAATCTAAAAAAAATGCTAAACGAAGGAAGTCCTTTCCTGGTTATGTCTTTTTATACATGAATTTATGCGATGAGGTATTAAATTTTATTAATAATATACCAAAATCTCTTAAGGTTTATGGATTTTTGAAAAATGGTAATGTTCCAAAGGTGATTGAGGATAATGAGATTCGCTCAATGTGTAGTGCGCTTTACAATGCTCAAGAAACGAAAAAGTTGAGTTATGGTTATGAGAAAGGTGAAAAAGTAAAAATTAATGATGGTCTTTTTCAAAATTTTACTGGTAAGGTAGATATGGTAAATGATGAGAAAAAAATTATTAATATTGAAGTATCAATCTTAGGTAAGCCAACAATAATAGAGCTTGATTTGGCTCAAGTAGAGAAAATAGAGGATTAATTATGAGTAATGTAGTTGCTAAGATTAACTTTCTTATGGAAGCTGGAAAAGAAGTTCCAGGACCGAAAATTGCTTCAGTACTTGGCCCGCGTGGTATACCTGTTCCTAAATTTTGTGAAGCTTTTAATAAAGCTACTAGCACTGCTAACGCTAGTTATAAAGTAGGTGATTTAGTAACAGTGAGAATTTCCATAAAGGATGATCGCTCTCATGATTTTACTGTCAGCGGTCCGCCTGTGGCTTATTTGCTTAAGCAGGAAGCTAAATTAAGTAAAGGTTCTGGTAATTCTGGTAAAGAATTAGTGGCTAAATTATCTATGTCTGCTATCATTAAAGTGGCAAAGTGTAAGATGGTTGATATGAAAGTGGATAATGAAGATTCAGCAGTGAAGATGGTTATAGGCACTGCAAAATCTATGGGTATAGAAGTTGTGGAAGGTTAGGTAAATGAGTACATATAATGATGATTCTAAGCGGTGTTTGGAGAAGATTTTTGAGTCTGCTTCAGCAAAATTTAATGAATCAGTTGATATCGCAGTCAATTTAGGTGTAGATTCACGTAAATCTGAAGAGCAGGTGCGTGGTACAGTAGTGTTGCCTAAAGGTATCGGGAAGAATATTAAAGTAGCTGTTTTTGCTCAAGATAAACATTTATTAGAAGCTGAAAAAGCTGGTGCTGATATTACAGGAGGAGAAGATTTAATTGAAGAGATAAAAAAAGGTAGAAAGTTGAATGTTGATTGGTGCATCACTACTCCTGATTTCATGGCAAAAATCACTCCTATTGCAAAAGTATTGGGTGCTAAAGGGCTGATGCCTAACCCTAAATTTGGTACTGTGACTTCTAACATTGCGGAAGCTACTAAAACCATTAAGTCTGGTCAAATAAAATTCAGGACGGATAAAAATGGGGTTATTCATGGTAAATTAGGAAGTATTAAATTTGATATTGATGATTTGCTGGAAAATTTAAAAGCCTTTCTTAAAGTAATTAGAGACAATAAACCTGCTTCTGTGAAAGGAGTTTACTTTAAAAGCGTTTTTTTAAATTCAACTATGGGTAAAGCTCATAAAATAAACAAAGTAGAAGATATAATTTAAGGGAGCGAAATTGTGAAGCGTAAAGATAAGGATGAATTTATACAAAACATAATGAATGTGTTTGTAAATAATGATTTCTTAATATTGGTAAATTTCAAGTCTATGAATGTTAGCAATTCATTAATTCTTAGGAATAGTCTAAAATCTGTAATGGGTGGGATGTTAGTAGTTAAAAATACTCTAGCTTGCTTGGCTTTGGAAAGGACTGGTAAATTTTCTTATTTATCAGGTAAATTTTCTGGTTCTGTTGCTATTATATATTCTAGTGCTATAGTAGAAGCTGCAAAGTTAATAGTTGATTTTATTAATGCTAACAAAGAAAAAATGTCTGTGATTTGTGCGGCTCATATAAATGAATTGTTAACAGTGGAAGATGTTAACAAATTGGCTAAGCTTCCCTCTCTGGATGAATTGCGTGTTAAAATTATGCGTTTAATATCTTATGATATTCCTGCTCGGTTAGCATTGTCTATTAATTCATCTTCTATGAGGCTTATGAGAGTTTTGGATTACTATAGTTCTAAAAAATAAATTTGTTGTTAAATAAGGTGGTCAGTATGAATAATGTAACAAGTGATTTGGTTGATAAAATATTATCTTTAAATCTATTAGAAGCTTCTGAACTTGTAAAAGTTCTAGAAGAAAAAATAGGGTTGCCTAGTGGTTCTTTTCTTGGTGGAGCTGTTGGTGCTGGGGTGCCTATTAGTGATAATGCTAATGCTCCTGTTGCTCAAGAAAAAGCTGAATATAAAGTTGTAATCAAAGAGATTGATGCAAGCAAAAAAATAGGAGTGATTAAAGCTATTAGAGAAGTTAATTCTACATTGAATTTAAAAGAAGCGAAAGAATTAGTTGAGTCTTTACCCAAAGATTTGACTGCTAATGTTTCTAAAGACGAAGCAGAAAAAATAAAGCAAAAACTTATTGAAGCAGGAGCAACTAAAGTTGAGCTTGAATAAAATGTTAGTATATTAATTTTATGTTGATATAGCTCTTTTAATTAGTGAAGGTATTTTAATGGTTGATTCTTCTTATATGTGTGCTTCTAGTGCTTTTGTTCCTAGAGTTTCTTATTCCAGGTCGATTGATTTAAAAGATTCTTTGTTGGATTTGGTTAAAGTCCAAAAGGGGTCATATAATTCCTTTACTCCTAATAATGAGAGTAATGAAAGACTTGAAGCTATCTTTCATACAATTTTTCCAATATCTGATCCTTTGCATAGGGCTACTATCGAATTTTTGAATTGTAGGGTAGATGATCTTAAGTATAGTGAGTCTGAATGTATAAAACGTGGTATAACTTTTTCTGCTCAGGTTATTGCTTCTATACGTCTTGTTATTATGCAGGATGGTGTTTCTCTTGAAAAATATCAAGAGATTAAAGAAGATGATGATCATTCTAAGCTTGCAACTGTTATAAAATCTGCTGAAGAGCAGGAGGTTCGCTTTTGTGAACTGCCTATGATGACTGATAAAGGTACTTTCATCATCAATGGCGTAGAGAAAGTTATCGTTTCACAAATGCATAGATCTCCTGGAGTGTTTTTTGATAGTGATAAGGGAAAAACTTACAATTCTGGCAAATTGATCTATTCTGCTAGAGTGATTCCTTATAGGGGTTCTTGGCTTGATATTGAGTTTGATGTTAAAGATCATTTGTATTTTCGTATTGATAGAAAGAGAAAGTTGCCAATATCAGTTTTATTAAAGGCTTTGGGCTTATCAAATAATGACATACTTAATAAATTTTATGAAAAAATAGAGTATATAAAACATAAAAGTGGCTGGAGAGTACCTTTTTCCCCTGATAAATTCAAGGGAGTGAGGCTTCCTTTTGATTTAAAGAATGTTGAAGGCAATGTGTTACTTAAAGCTAATGTTCGTATTACTTCAAAATTAGCTAAAAATCTATATGATAACGGATTGAAAGAGTATCTAATTCCTTATGATTCTATATGTGGTTTATTTCTTGCAGAAGATTTAATAGATAGTGCTAGTTCTACAAAAGTCTTATCTGCTGGTGAATCTATAAAATTAGAGGATATAAAAAAGCTTGAATTATTATCTATAGATAAAATATCAGTGTTGAACATAGATAATGTTTCTGTTGGACCTTACATATTAAACACACTTTTCTTAGATGAAAACATGTCTTATGAGAACGCTCTATATGAAATATATAAGGTTTTGCGTCCTGGTGAAGTTCCTGTTTTAAAGATAGTAGAGGAGTTTTTTCGTAATCTTTTCTTCAGTTCGGAATATTATGATTTGTCTAACATTGGTAGATTAAAACTTAATTCTTGCCTTGGGTTAAATTATGAGGAAAATTTAACTACTTTAACACATGAAGACATTATTGAAATTATAAGAAAAATAGTATTGTTACGTGATGGTCAAGGATCTGTAGATGATATTGATCATTTAGCAAATAGAAGAGTCCGTTCAGTTGGAGAGTTTATAGAAAATCAATTTAGAACTGGATTATTAAAATTGGGACGGGCAGTAGTTGATTCTATGTCTACTTCTAGTTTAGATAAAGTCTCTCCATCTGATTTTATAAATCCAAAAGTGTTAACCAATGTCTTAAGAGATTTTTTCAACTCTTCCCAATTATCTCAATTTATGGATCAGACTAATCCATTATCTGAAATAACACATAAAAGAAGGTTGTCAGCGTTAGGTCCTGGTGGTTTAACAAGAGAGAGGGCGGGATTTGAAGTGCGTGATGTTCATCCAACTCATTACGGAAGAATTTGCCCTATTGAAACTCCTGAGGGGCAGAATATAGGCTTAATTAATAGCTTAGCTATATACGCTCGTATTAATAAATATGGGTTCATTGAAAGTCCTTATAGGAAAGTAGTTAATAAGGTTGTTACTGATCAAATTGAGTATCTGTCTGCTATAGATGAAGGTTTATATTATATAGCCGATACCAGCGCAAAGCTTGATGAGAACAACTGCTTTGTTGATGATATGTTATACTGTAGGTATGCTGGTACCTTTGTAATGGTAAATAGTAATCAAGTAAGTTACATTGATTTATCTCCTAAGCAGGTAATATCGGTTGCTGCTTCTTTAATTCCATTTTTAGAAAATGATGATGCTAATAGAGCGTTAATGGGTTCAAATATGCAGCGTCAAGCTGTACCTTTATTGAAGCCTACTGCTCCTTTGGTTGCTACTGGCATGGAGTCTTTCGTAGCTTCTGGCTCTGGTGCTGTAGTTTTAGCAAAACGTGGTGGCATAGTTGACAGCTCAGATAGTAACTCTATAGTTATACGTGCTTTTGACAAAGGAGGAATTAACTACTTGGATGTAGATATTTATCATCTAAGAAAATTTCAGCGTTCTAACCATAATACTTGTATTAACCAGAAACCACTGGTGCATGTAGGTGATTGTGTTAAGGAAGGTGATGTGATAGCTGATGGTCCTGCTATTAATAACGGTGAATTGGCACTTGGCCAAAACTTGCTAGTCGCTTTTATGTCTTGGCAAGGTTATAATTTTGAAGACTCAATCATTATTTCTAGTGAAGTTGTTAAAAAAGATCTATTTACTTCTATTCATATAGAAGAATTTGAATGTGTTGTACATGACACTCCTTTAGGGTCGGAAAAAATAACTCGTGCCATACCCGGTGTTAATGAAGAAAATCTTTATCACTTGGATGATAGTGGTATAGTAAAGGTTGGTACAAGAGTTGGTCCAGGTTATATTTTGGTGGGAAAAGTTACACCTAAGCATTCTCTTTCATTGCCTCCTGAGACAAAATTGTTAATGACAATTTTTGGTGAAAAGTCATTTGATTGTGTGGATTCCTCTTTATATACATCTCCAGATATTGAAGGGATAGTGATTGATGTGCAGGTCTTTACACGCAGAGGGGAAGAAGAAAACGAAAGGGCGTTTCTTATTAAGCAAAAAGAGGTAAATGATTTTGAGAAAGAACGAGACCATATAATCAATGTTATTAATCAATATTTCTATGATGAATTAAGAAAAATTCTTATTAATTCTGGCTCGCAAGATCGAGAAAGTATTAATTTTATTGAACGTGAGGGATGGTGGGATATAGGATTGAAAAACCAATCTATTTCTAAGCAAGTTGAGAGCTTAAAAAAAGATTTTGATGAAAAAGTATCACATGCGATAGCAAACTTTAAGCGAAAAGTAGAAAAATTGCATGAAGGATATGATCTGCCTCAAGGTGTGTCGATGTCAGTAAAAGTTTTTATTGCTGTAAAACATAGTTTGCAGCCAGGGGATAAAATGGCTGGTAGACATGGAAATAAAGGTGTGATTTCTCGAGTTGTTCCAGTAGAAGATATGCCTTATTTAGAAGATGGTACTCCTATTGATATTATTCTTAACCCTCTTGGCGTTCCTTCGCGAATGAATGTAGGTCAAATATTGGAAACGCATGTAGGTTGGGCTTGTAAAAAATTAGGAGAAAAAGTAGGCAATATTCTTGATGAGATCAATAAAATCAAACGTGCTTTTTGTGAGGCAATTAGATCTCTCAGTGATGATGATTTTGAAAAATTTGCAGCATTATATCTTGATAATAAAAAATTTGAGGATATTAATGATGATGAAATAACGGCTTCTATTTTAGATACGCCTAATAAGGATGAATTAAATAATGAATTGACTACATTAGTAGAGAATTATTTCAACTCTTGTAAAGATGCACACAGTAGTTTACGTCACTTCCTGATTGAGGTTTATAGTTGTGGCAGTAATTTATCTATTTGTAATAACATTCGCGATATTAATGATAATCACCTCATTGAATTTGCGTATAAGTTGCGTGATGGCATTCCTGTTACTGCACCTGTATTTGAAGGTCCAAAAGATGAACAAATAGTAAAGCTATTTGAACTTGCTGGATTGGATAACTCTGGGCAAGTTGTATTATATGATGGTTGCTCGGGTGAGAAGTTTGATCGCAAAGTTACAGTTGGTTACATGTACATGCTTAAGTTGCATCACTTAGTAGATGGTAAAATTCATGCGCGTTCAGTAGGACCTTATAGTTTGGTTACTCAACAACCTCTTGGAGGAAAGTCTCATTTTGGTGGTCAGCGTTTTGGTGAAATGGAATGTTGGGCACTGCAAGCCTACGGTGCTGCTTACACTTTGCAGGAAATGTTAACTGTGAAGTCTGATGACATTAATGGCAGGGTTAAGATTTATGAATCGGTAATAAAAGGTGACAGTAACTTTGAATGTGGAATTCCTGAATCCTTTAATGTCATGATAAAAGAGTTGCGTTCCTTGTGTTTTAATGTGGATTTGAAGCAAAATGACATAGTAATTGAAGATATATCTTACACTAATATCGCACAATCTTTTAATGAGGTTAGCATTTCCATTGCTAGCCCTGAAAGTATTAAACGTATGTCTTATGGAGAGATAACAGATGTTTCAACTGCAAACTACCGTACATTCAAAGTTGAGAAAGGTGGATTATTTTGTCCTAAAATTTTTGGTCCTGTCAATGATGATGAATGTTTATGTGGAAAGTACAAAAAAAGAAGACATAGGGGCCGTATATGCGAAAAATGTGGAGTAGAAGTTACATCTTCTAAAGTAAGAAGAGAAAGAATGGGTCATATAGAGCTTGCATCTCCTGTTGCTCATATATGGTTTTTGAAGTCACTTCCTTCAAGAATTGGAGCATTATTAGATATGTCTCTTAGAGATATCGAAAGTATTTTATATAGTGATAATTATGTTGTAATAGATCCTCTTGTTTCCTCTTTTGAAAAAGGTGAAATTATTAGTGAGAAAGCTTATAATGAAGCTAAAGATAGCTATGGGGTCGATAGCTTTATAGCTATGCAAGGTGTTGAAGCTATAAGAGAATTGCTAATACGCCTTGATTTACATGAAATTAGGAAGAATTTAAGACAGGAGTTAGAGTCTGTTGCTTCTGAAATGAGAAGAAAGAAAATTATAAAGAGATTACGTATTGTTGAAAATTTTATCAAGTCTGGAAACAGACCTGAGTGGATGATACTTACAGCTATACCTATTTTACCACCTGACTTGCGTCCCTTGGTATCGCTTGAAAGTGGTCGACCTGCAGTTTCTGATTTAAATCATCATTATAGAACTATTATTAATAGAAATAATAGATTGAGAAAATTGTTAAGTTTGAATCCTCCTGAGATTATGATTCGTAATGAGAAAAGAATGTTACAAGAGGCAGTTGATTCTCTTTTTGATAATAGTCGTCGTAATGCTCTGGTAAATAAAGCTGGCGCTACTGGATATAAAAAGTCTATTAGCGATATGCTGAAAGGAAAGCAAGGTCGTTTCCGTCAGAATCTTTTAGGAAAAAGGGTAGATTATTCTGGACGTTCTGTAATAGTTGTTGGTCCAACTTTAAAACTAAATCAGTGTGGATTACCGAAAAGAATGGCTCTTGAGTTATTCAAGCCTTTTGTTTACTCAAGGCTTAAAATATATGGAATGGCTCCAACTATTAAATTTGCTAGTAAGTTAATAAGAGCAGAAAAGCCAGAAGTCTGGGATATGCTTGAAGAAGTAATAAAAGAGCATCCTGTTTTGCTAAATAGAGCGCCTACGCTACATAGGCTTGGTATTCAGGCTTTTGAGCCAGTCCTTATTGAAGGTAAAGCAATACAGCTTCATCCACTTGTTTGTACAGCATTTAACGCTGACTTTGATGGTGATCAAATGGCGGTACATGTGCCAATTTCATTGGAAGCTCAACTTGAAGCTAGAGTGTTGATGATGTCAATTAATAACGTTTTAAGTCCTTCTAATGGAAGACCGATTATAGTTCCTAGTAAAGATATAGTGCTTGGTATATACTACCTAACTTTACAGCAACTTAAGGAGGATGATTTACCACTTTTCTGTTCTTTTTGTGAAGTTGAGCATTCCTTAAACAACGGTACTCTACATATTCATTCTCATATAAAGTACAAAATGGAATACATCAATAGCGATGGAAACATTCAGTATAAAACTATTTGTACAACTCCTGGACGTTTAATATTATGGCAGATTTTTCCTAAACATGAGAATCTAAGCTTCGATTTAATAAATCAGGTATTAACAGTTAAGGAAATAACTAGTATTGTTGATTTAGTATATCGTAGCTGCGGTCAAAGTGCTACAGTGGTATTTTCTGATAAATTGATGACACTTGGCTTTGAGTATGCTACATTTTCTGGTACTTCTTTTAGTCGTTGCGATATGGTCATACCTGAAACTAAAGCTACACACGTTGATTATACAAGGGGTGAAATTAAGAAATTTTCTGCACAGTATCAAGACGGACTAATCACTAAAAGTGAGAGGTATAATAAAGTTATAGATGAGTGGTCTAAGTGCACAGATATAATAGCGAATGATATGTTAAAAGCGATATCTGTGTATGATGAAAATAGTAAGTACAATTCAATATATATGATGGTTAGCTCAGGTGCAAGAGGTTCTACTTCCCAGATGAAGCAGTTAGCAGGAATGCGAGGGTTAATGACCAAACCTTCTGGTGAAATTATAGAAACACCTATAATTTCTAATTTTCGCGAAGGATTAAATGTATTTGAATACTTTAATTCTACTCACGGTGCGCGTAAAGGTTTAGCTGATACTGCACTTAAAACTGCAAACTCTGGATACTTAACTCGTCGCTTGGTTGATGTATCTCAAAATTGCATAGTTACAAAACATGACTGTAAAACGAAAAATGGCCTTATTGTAAGAGCTATAGTTGAAGGTAGTACTATAGTTGCATCTCTAGAGAGTGTTGTACTGGGTAGAACAGCTGCAAATGATATATATAACCCAGTAACCAAAGAGTTATTATTAAAAGCAGGGGAATTAATTGATGAAGGTAAAGTAAAGCAAATCAACATTGCAGGTCTTGATGCTATAAAAATTAGATCGCCTTTAACTTGTGAAATAAGTCCTGGTGTGTGTTCTTTGTGTTATGGAAGAGACCTTGCAACTGGTAAAATTGTTTCAATAGGTGAAGCAGTTGGTGTTATCGCTGCTCAATCTGTTGGAGAGCCAGGTACTCAGTTAACGATGCGTACTTTCCATATAGGTGGGGTAATGACTAGAGGTATTGAATCCTCAAATATTATAGCTTCTATTAATGCTAGAATAAAACTAAACAATAGTAATATAATTATAGATAAAAACGGAAATAAAATTGTGATAAGCCGTTCCTGTGAAGTCGTTTTAATTGATAGCCTTGGTAGTGAAAAATTGAAGCACAGTGTGCCTTATGGTGCTAAACTTTATGTAAATGAGGGTGAGTTAGTAAAAATTGGTGATAAAGTTGCGGAATGGGATCCGTATACACTACCTATTATTACGGAAAAGAGTGGTACAATATCTTACCAGGATTTAAAAGATGGAATTTCAATCACTGAAGTGATGGATGAATCTACAGGAATATCAAATAGAGTAGTAAAAGATTGGAAATTGCACTCTGGTGTAGCTAATTTACGTCCTCGTATTGCACTGCTTGATGATAATGAAAAAGTAATAACACTTTCAAGTGGTGTGGAAGCATGTTACTTTATACCAGTTGGTGCAGTGCTTAATGTACAGGATGGCCAAAAGGTTCATGCAGGTGATGTTATCACAAGAACGCCGAGAGAGTCAGTTAGAACTCGTGATATTACTGGTGGCTTGCCTAAGGTTATAGAATTATTTGAAGCACGTCGTCCTAAAGAGCATGCTATCGTTAGTGAAATAGATGGCTATGTAACGTTCTCTGAAAAAGACCGTAGAGGAAAACGCAGTGTAGTAATTAAACCTGTAGATGAGCAAGCTTCTCAAGTTGAGTATTTAGTATCAAGAAGTAAGCATGTAATAGTCAATGAAGGTGATTTTGTGCGTAAAGGTGATTTATTGATGGATGGCGATCCTGATCTTCATGATATTCTACGTGTGCTTGGGTTAGAAGCGTTAGCACACTATATGATTTCTGAAATACAGCAAGTTTATAGATTGCAAGGTGTGCGCATAGATAACAAGCATTTAGAAGTGATCTTAAAGCAAATGCTACAAAAAGTAGAAATTACCGATCCTGGTGATACTATGTACTTAATTGGAGAAAATATCGACAGGCTGGAAATTGATAGAGAAAATGATGCTATGAATAACTCTGGAAAACGACCTGCTCATTATCTTCCTATTCTGCAGGGAATTACTAGAGCAAGCCTTGAAACTAATTCCTTTATTTCTGCTGCCTCTTTCCAAGAAACAACAAAAGTACTTACGGAAGCAGCATTTTGCGGAAAGAGTGATCCTTTGAGTGGGTTAAAAGAAAATGTTATAGTAGGAAGGTTAATTCCTGCTGGTACGGGTCTGATTATGAATAAGGTGAAAGCACTTTCGCTTTGTGAAAATATAGATAAATATGAAAAATATTTTGATATTGAGACTTATGACGAAAAATTGCTGAGTGATAATAGTTATCAATTACATTCTGATGAAGAAGAGAGTGTGGTGGCATCGCACTATGATCAGTCAAATTGAATATATCTAATGAGGTAGTATGTTTAATCTGTTTTTAACTAAAAAAATCAATTATATTTTCTTTCACCTCTGTGCTGTCTATTATGTTATTTACTCTTACACGAAATTCAGATGAGTTTTGAAGCCCGCTACTGTACCATCCTATATGTTTGCGGGCCATCTTTATTCCTGTATCGCTTCCATAGTACTCAAGAATACTGTCATAATGCTTGAGTATTATGCGTGTCCGTTCAGCAGAGCGGCAAAATAAGGTAGACAAAGCAAGATAATAAAGATAATCATAGGGTAAATATGAGGTAATATGGTAAACCTTTTAGAACTCTGCAAAAATTTACAGCAAAAAATAGAAAAGTTAGAAGCAAAAATAGAAAGATTGGAAAGAGAGAATGAAAGTTTAAAAGCAGAGCATGAGGCTTTAAAGATAGAGAACGCTGAATTAAAGGAAAGGCTAGGTTTAAATTCAAAAAACTCATCAATTCCCAATTCAAAAGAATTATACAAAATGAAAAAGGAAAAGCCAAAAAGCGAAAGAAAGATTGGTGGTCAAGTTGGGCATAAGGGTAATTATCGTGCTAAAATGGAAGCAGATGAGGTGATAAAGATAGAGTTGTCACCTACTTGCGAATGCGGAGGGAAGATTGCAATATGCGAAAAACCTTATATTCATCAGAAAGTAGATCTTCCGGAGATTAAGGCTTATGTAATGGAATATCAGTTGGAACATGGCCGTTGTCAGAGATGCGGAAAAAGAAGAAGTAGCAAGTTACCAGAGGGTGTTACGCCAGATACATTTGGCCCAAGGGTTAAGTCAGTAGTTGCAGCACTCAGTGGGTTTTATAAAAATTCAAAGCGCGAAGTAGCTAGCATCATAAATGATATCTTCAATTTGAACATAAGCGTCGGTAGCATATCAAATAGTGAACATAGAGTTGCTTCAAAATGCAAAAAAATGTATGAGCAGATCGAACAAGAGATAAGTAGGAGTAAAGTTCTACATATTGATGAAACGAGCCATTATAACAAAGGTAAACTCGCTTGGTGTTGGATGTTTGCAAGCAATACGGCAAGTTTTGTGAAGTTGACAGAGTCAAGGGGAATGAAAGTTTTAAAAAATAGTGTATGCTGCAATCGTAATAGCTTGGTAGTAACCGACAGATATGCAGCATACAACTACTTTGCTAATGAAAGAAGGCAAATCTGTTGGGCACACTTAGCAAGGGATTTTGAAAGATTAGCGCATAGTTGGAAATTTGAAGTTAAAGTTCTGGGCTGTTACTTGAGAAATGTAGCCACTGAGTTATTTGCACTGAAAAAAGCTTTACTAAAAAATGAGATAGATGTTTCAAGATTTATTAGACGTGCCAAGAAATTGCGAAAACGTACAAGGTATTATTTGAAGGAAATATCTCGCTTACCTGAAGCAATTGGAGCGTCTCGAGTTGCAAAGAATATTTTGAAATCTGAAAGAATGATGTGGAAATTTTTAGATGACCCAGAAAATACTCCGCTGACAAATAATCACGCTGAACGGCAAATACGGCATTATGTCGTTTATCGCAAAAATTCATATTTTACACAATCAGAACGAGGAAACTCATTCCTTGAGCAAATAATTTCGTTATACTTAACATGGAAACAGAGGAGGCTAAACCCTTTTCACAATCTTCTATCTATCGTTTCTTAAACCACTCTGCTGAACGGATACTATTATGCTTAATCTCTCTGAGGCTGTTGGCTCAGAAACTTTATTTCCACTCAAAAAGTTTATTGCTTGATTAATCAGCCAAGGTTTGCCGTAAGCACCACGACCTATCATTACTCCATCTGCCCCAGATTCTTTAAGTGCACTTTGAACATCATTCAAACTCTTAATATCTCCATTTACTATAACTGGAATTTTTACCTGCTCTTTAACATTTCTAACGAATTTCCAATCTGCTTGACCATTATAAAGCTGTGCCCTTGTCCTTCCATGTACAGTAATCATCTTTGCTCCCAAATCTTCTGCAATTTTTGCCAAGCGCGGAGCATTACGATTTTCGTCATTCCATCCAGTACGCATTTTTACTGTAACTGGCACACTCACTGCCTTGACTACAGCTTCTATTATCTCAGCAGCCTTTTTTTCATCACGCATAAGTGCTGACCCTGCGTAACCGTTTACAACTTTTTTAACTGGACAACCAAAATTTATATCTATGATTTTTGCACCCATGCCCTCATTTAACTTTGCAGCTTCCGCCATAACATCAGGCTCACAACCAGCAAGTTGTACAGCGGTTAGTTCATCGACTTTTGCTTTTTGCATGCTCTGGCGAGTTTGCATGATCATAGCTCTGCTTGCAATCATTTCTGAGACTAGCAAACTTGCACCAAGTTTCTTTACAATACTCCTAAATGGATAGTCAGTCACTCCAGACATTGGCGCTAAAATAACTGGAGAATCAATCGTCAAACTTCCTATTTGTAGGGACATAGATTTTATAGATTAATTACTTAAGCCCAAACGTCTTGCACACGTTGTAGTAACATTTTGAATAATCGAACTTATGGTAGATTGTGCCTCCTCTTTCTTACTATCTTCAGAAATGAGCTGCTGTATAGTATCATGTAAAATTCCACCTTCAGCAATGGATTCTTTCCACTCTTCATCCTCCATAAGTGCTTTTGCGAACTCTCTTCTCTTCTCGTGCAATTGTCCTGGACTAGGCTTGTACTTTGATAACTCTCTGTCAATTTCATCAAATGATTTATCCTCGTTGAGCATTTCCGTAATCCTATGAGCATTTTCTAAAGAAAATACTCCACAATTACAGCCATCTTTTTGCTGATCAACCGCAGAACTCTTTATGCTATCATTTCCTATCTCTAAGGTTTCCTGCAATATGCCCACTATATAACTAGTATCAATTGGCTTACTAACTAACTTATTTCTATATTCTCTTGCATGACCTAATGTTTTTTCAACATCATCTTTTTTCTCTTTAAGGCTAGCATTATCTGGATTATTTTCTCTTTTCCGTATTAAACTTCCCACCTCATTATTTAAGGGTACTAGACACTTCTCAGCAATCTCATTAGCAAGACTTATATCGTCTTTTACCTTTCCTTCAACCTCATTTGGTAATTTATTACCAAATGAGTCACAATAATAAGCTCTAAATTGTCTGTTACCATTACATGTGACTATCAGTGTTACCCAGTGATTTCCTCCTAAATTAATAATCGAGGCAAAGATTTTTTTTGTGTTCCCTTGTTCTATTTTATACTCTTTCAGTTTTGAGTTTAAAGTACTCACATCACCAGGAATACAAAAAACTACATTGCCACTTGAATTTTCTGAATAGTTATATACAGCTCTTGCAATATGAGAAATATCATGTTCTTGTAGCCAGTAATAGTAATTTTCTCTATTTGTCTGATGCATAAGAGTTTGTAAATTTTCATGAAACTCTTTGCCACCCAAACCACTATCTCCTGAAGCATTAGAATTTCTACGACTATTGTTACTTGAGGCAGGTTCACTTCCTGGTACAATACCACTATCTGTAGATGGAGAATAGGAATTTCTACGTACCCTCTGATCCGAATCATTTGTTTGTCTTGATATAGTATCTAGTCCACTATCCAGTGATTTACTTCTTGTGAATTTTTGCTCTTTTGGACTCTTTTCTTCCTTTACAGTTCCTTTTTCATCAACATAACCTTTTACCAAGTAAAATAAAGGTTCAATAACCATCTTGTATGTCGCTGCAAGCACTATTCCCATTAAGATCCAAGCTATAGGGTTGGAGATGAGCATAGCAAGTGGTAAGGTTAAGAGGAAAGATCCCATTATTAATCCCAAACAGCCAATGGTAAATGTAGTCGCCAAATATATACAAAAAGCGTAGACAGCAAATCTTCCACTAGCCTTAAGTTTAGTGAAGTGAGTACTCTCTTTAGATTTATTGTATCTTTCTATGATGGCTAACATATTATATTTCACGTTTATCAATTCTAGCAAATTATGAAGGTAAAATCAATATTAGCATTTATATGTAAAAATATTGAGCATTCAAAGCTTTTGAAGTAGAGTAATGATGTTAGTAATAGCACAACATATGCATGATATAGAACATATACGCAAAAACCCTAAAGGATTTGAAAAAGCAATAAAAAGCAGAGGGGTGAAAGAATTTACTACAGAAGAAATATTAGAGATTGACCATAAAAAAAGATCACTGACTACTAAATTGCAAGCTTTAAATAAGCAACGAAACGAGGTCACGGAAGAAATAAAGAGGCTTAAAATGAACAAAAGCCCATGTGAAGAACAAGTAAAGTTATCAAAAAGCATCACAAGTGAGATAGAGACAATCAGCCTCAAGGAGCAAACAGAAAAAAATAAGTTAGTGGATATTTTATCTAACTTACCAAATATTTCTGCACAAAATGTACCAATAGGTGAAGATGAGAGCTCCAACGTAGAAATCAGAAAATATGGAGAAAAAAGGCAATTTAGTTTTATGCCAAAATTTCATTATGAACTCGGAGAAAGGTTAGGCTTGATGGATTTTGAACAAGCAGCAAAAATTTCTGGATCAAGGTTTACAATACTAAAAGGACAGTTAGCTAAGCTTGGACGAGCATTAATAAATTTTATGCTGGAAACACATGTTAATGAATTTGGTTATACTGAAGTGCATCATCCAGTTTTAGTAAAGGATAGGGCGATGTATAATGTTGGTCAACTACCAAAATTTTTTGATGATTCATATTTAACTACCGATAAATTAAGATTAATTCCCACAAGTGAAGTAGTTTTAACAAATTTAGTTGCTGACAAAATAATAGAAGAAAAAGAACTGCCTATTCGTTTTACTGCATATTCAGAATGTTTTCGTAAAGAAGCTGGTAGCGCAGGACGAGATACAAGAGGTATGATAAGGCAACACCAATTTGGTAAAGTGGAGTTGGTAAGCATCACAACTGAAGACCAGTCAAATGATGAGCTTGAACGCATGACAAATGCTGCTGAGGAAATATTAAAAAAATTAGAACTACCGTATAGAATAATGCTGCTTTGTAGTGGTGATATGGGCTTTGCTGCACAAAAGACTTATGATATAGAGGTATGGTTACCTGAGCAAAATAAGTACAGAGAAATATCAAGCTGCTCAAATTGCGGTACGTTCCAGGCAAGAAGAATGAACACTAAATACTTCTTAGAAACTGACAGAAAAACAAAAAAATACGTTCACACTTTAAACGGCTCAGCTTTAGCCATAGGAAGAACAATTGTTGCCATAATGGAGAACTATCAAAATTCCGATGGGTCAGTTACAATACCAAACGTGTTGCAAAGATACATGAGTAATGATACTGTTATAAGCAAACAATAATTTTGACATATAGAAAAGCGAGGAAATAAAGATGAAGGTTCTGGTTATAGGTTCTGGTGGGCGTGAGCATGCTTTACTTTGGGCTTTAAAGAAGTCTCCTACCTTGACTAAGTTATATGTTACTCCTGGTCGCCCGGCCATGGAAAATTTTGGAGTTCTTGTGAATATAAATATTCAAGATTCAGTGGATGTTATACAATTTTGCAAGAAAGAAAATATAGAGCTAGTAATTATTGGTCCAGAGCAACCGATAATTAATGGACTTGCTGATGATTTAGCTGCAGAGGGAATAAATGTTTTTGCTCCAAGTCAAGCAGCTGCAAAACTTGAGGCATCAAAGTCTTTTACGAAGGAACTATGTAAACAGTATGGTATACCAACTGCAAAGTATGAGCGTTTTATTGATGAAAGGTTAGCTAAAAATTTTGTCCGTAGTAATAAAATAAAATTTCCGCTTGTAATTAAAGCAAATGGAATTGCAGCAGGGAAAGGCGTCATAATATGCCACACAGAAAATGAAGCTTTTTCAGCAATAGATTCAATGCTAGTGGAGAAAAATCTTGGTGAGTCAGGTGAAGAAATAATCATAGAAGAGTTTTTAATTGGAGAGGAAGTAAGTTTTTTTGCTCTTATTGATGGGTTGAAGGTAGTAACCCTTGGGTGTGCAAAAGATTACAAGAGAGTTGGTGAAAATAACGAGGGACAAAATACTGGAGGCATGGGGTCATACTCATCACCTTCGATTATAAGTAAGGAGATGGAGCAAAAAATTATCCAAAAAATAATATATCCTACAATTCAAGCACTGACTAACATGGGAACATCCTATAAAGGCGTACTCTTTGCTGGTTTAATGATTTGCAAAGATAGTCCAAAGCTTCTTGAGTATAATGTTAGGTTTGGGGATCCGGAAATACAATCTATTTTACCTAGACTTGATCCAAATTGTGATTTGTTAAAGTTGATGTTGTCAGTTGCAGAAGGCAAGTTAAATACAAAAATGGTGGAGTTTAATCACAAAACTACAGTTTGTGTAGTTGTTGCAAGTAAAGGCTATCCTGGTGATTATCAAAAAGGAGAGGTAATTAAAGGATTGGATAAAATTGAAAACATTCCTGGTGTGCTAGTTTTTCATGCTGGTACTAAGTTGGATGAAAGTGGTAATTGGATTTCCGATGGCGGAAGGGTGCTAAATATAGTAGGAGAAGGAAATACTGTGGAAGAAGCTAAAAGTAAAGTGTACTCAGCGTTAAATTTTCTAGAATGGTCAGGTGGGTTCTTCAGGTATGATATTGGTAGTTAATTTAGCTCATGCAGAAACAAAAAAAGTCACTTTGTAAGCAGTAAACTAAAGAAAAACATGATATCTGTTCAGATTCATGTGAAACCAGTGCTTCTTTTCTTGTCATGAAAGTAGCTGACACTGGGATCCAGGTTGATGAAAGCACACTAGCATAGAAAGTGGTTACAACGTTTTCGATGAGATTATATGGAAAACTGGATTCCAGTGTCAAGCACTGGAATGACACCGTCTATTATGCAAATTACCTGCTAATGTGTCCGTTCAGCAGAGCGGCAAAATAAGGTAGACAAAGCAAGATAATAAAGATAATCATAGGGTAAATATGAGGTAATATGGTAAACCTTTTAGAACTCTGCAAAAATTTACAGCAAAAAATAGAAAAGTTAGAAGCAAAAATAGAAAGATTGGAAAGAGAGAATGAAAGTTTAAAAGCAGAGCATGAGGCTTTAAAGATAGAGAACGCTGAATTAAAGGAAAGGCTAGGTTTAAATTCAAAAAACTCATCAATTCCCAATTCAAAAGAATTATACAAAATGAAAAAGGAAAAGCCAAAAAGCGAAAGAAAGATTGGTGGTCAAGTTGGGCATAAGGGTAATTATCGTGCTAAAATGGAAGCAGATGAGGTGATAAAGATAGAGTTGTCACCTACTTGCGAATGCGGAGGGAAGATTGCAATATGCGAAAAACCTTATATTCATCAGAAAGTAGATCTTCCGGAGATTAAGGCTTATGTAATGGAATATCAGTTGGAACATGGCCGTTGTCAGAGATGCGGAAAAAGAAGAAGTAGCAAGTTACCAGAGGGTGTTACGCCAGATACATTTGGCCCAAGGGTTAAGTCAGTAGTTGCAGCACTCAGTGGGTTTTATAAAAATTCAAAGCGCGAAGTAGCTAGCATCATAAATGATATCTTCAATTTGAACATAAGCGTCGGTAGCATATCAAATAGTGAACATAGAGTTGCTTCAAAATGCAAAAAAATGTATGAGCAGATCGAACAAGAGATAAGTAGGAGTAAAGTTCTACATATTGATGAAACGAGCCATTATAACAAAGGTAAACTCGCTTGGTGTTGGATGTTTGCAAGCAATACGGCAAGTTTTGTGAAGTTGACAGAGTCAAGGGGAATGAAAGTTTTAAAAAATAGTGTATGCTGCAATCGTAATAGCTTGGTAGTAACCGACAGATATGCAGCATACAACTACTTTGCTAATGAAAGAAGGCAAATCTGTTGGGCACACTTAGCAAGGGATTTTGAAAGATTAGCGCATAGTTGGAAATTTGAAGTTAAAGTTCTGGGCTGTTACTTGAGAAATGTAGCCACTGAGTTATTTGCACTGAAAAAAGCTTTACTAAAAAATGAGATAGATGTTTCAAGATTTATTAGACGTGCCAAGAAATTGCGAAAACGTACAAGGTATTATTTGAAGGAAATATCTCGCTTACCTGAAGCAATTGGAGCGTCTCGAGTTGCAAAGAATATTTTGAAATCTGAAAGAATGATGTGGAAATTTTTAGATGACCCAGAAAATACTCCGCTGACAAATAATCACGCTGAACGGCAAATACGGCATTATGTCGTTTATCGCAAAAATTCATATTTTACACAATCAGAACGAGGAAACTCATTCCTTGAGCAAATAATTTCGTTATACTTAACATGGAAACAGAGGAGGCTAAACCCTTTTCACAATCTTCTATCTATCGTTTCTTAAACCACTCTGCTGAACGGATACCTGCTAATTGCAATGTTCGTACAGATGTGGGTCACGCGCTGGAATAACACCCTTGGTGATAACAACTAAAGAAAAACATCAACTAGGTTTATAGTCTATCACTACTGTTTTTGCAATTTTGTCATTAAGGAACTGTTTATGCTTATCAAATGTTGCAAACAATATGATAATAATTGGTAAAATTATAAATAGACTAGAAATACTCAATTTTTGCAATTTTGTCATTAAGGAACTGTTTATGCTTATCAAATGTTGCAAACAATATGATAATAATTGGTAAAATTATAAATAGACTAGAAATACTCAATATTGTATAAAAAATTATAAAATATAACACTCCAAAAGTTCCTGTTCTGATTATTGTTTGTGTTATAGTGATTTTTTCAAGTGTATTTTTGTCTTTTATATGCATACGAAGCAATAATTGTCCCGGAGTTCCGCCGAATTCTATTATCGTAAATGCATAAAATGCTAATGCCAATATTAGCGCTGTTACATTAAGAATTGTTGCGTTGTCTGAAATTATTTTAACCGCATTGGGTGTTAAAGAACCTAAGGTACATCCAACGTTAAATCCAATAAAATACTTTATCGCCGTTAATAAAATATGATCAAACGCAAATGCAAAAATGCGTCTCGTAACTCTTGCATAGCTTATTTTAGTATCCATACAACCCCACCCGCATTACTAACTGACATAAGAACATGTTATTAAATAACTGTAAATATGTCAACTTGTACAGTACTAGCTGCTTGTGCCACTATATTATTTGAATTAACATTAAATCATTTACAGTTAAGGAAGTTATGTCAACATCAGTCACAGTTGCGTATGGTGATGGTATCGGACCAGAAATTATGGAAGCGGTGCTATCGATATTGCGTGAAGCGAAAGCAAAGATTTCAGTAGATATTATTGAAATAGGAGAGTGTGTTTATAGTAAAGAATGGTCTCACGGCATTTCTCCAAGTGGTTGGGAATCTATTGAAAGGACAAAGATATTACTAAAATCTCCGACGACAACTCCTCAAGGCAAAGGGCACAAAAGCCTAAATGTGGCGCTCAGAAAGAACCTAGGGTTATATGCAAATATCAGATCATGCATTTCATATCATCCTGTTATAGAAAATAAATTCGGTAAGTTTGATATCGTAGTAATACGCGAAAATGAAGAAGATGTTTACACCGGAATAGAGCATAGGCTCACTGGTGACTCGTACCAATGCACTAAAATTATTACTAGATCTGGCTCAGAAAAAATATGCAGGTACGCTTTTGAATATGCGAAAAAACATAACAGAAAGAAAGTAACTTGCCTGACTAAAGACAACATAATGAAAATGACTGACGGCGCTTTTCATGCAGCGTTTGATCGTATTGCAAAAGAATATCCGGATATAAAGGCGGAACATTATATAGTTGATATTGGAATGGCACGTGTTGCCACAGAACCCGAGAATTTCGATGTTATAGTAACTGAAAATCTATATGGCGACATATTATCAGATATAGTGGCACAAACCTCAGGTTCTGTAGGGCTTGCAGGAAGTAGCAATATAGGTAATGAATATGCAATGTTTGAAGCGGTTCACGGCTCTGCTCCTGATATTGCAGGAAAAAACATAGCTAATCCTTCTGGTCTTTTAAATGCTGCAGTGCATATGTTGGTCTATATCGGTCAAGTGAGTACTGCAAGGCTAATTTACAATGCATGGTTAAAAACCTTAGAAGATGGAATACACACTGCTGATTTATATAAGGAGAAAAAGAGCAAGCAGAAAGTTGGGACAAAAGAATTTGCACAAGCTGTTATAGATAATCTAGGAAAGAAACCTGCAACATTACCTGAGCTTATAATTAGCAGTGATTTGGATAGTAAAATAAATAAAGTACAAGACCATTACGAACAAGATTACAAAGTTAAAAAGCTAGTGGGTAGTGATATAGCGCTTGCTTGGGACCAATCCAACAATTTTGATCAAATAGTAAGATTATTTGAATCGAGTAATCTGAAAATGATAGCAATATACTCAAAAGGACTTGCAATTTGGCCAGGAGGCTCAAAATCTTCAAGTGACCAAATAACCTGCAGGTTTATCGCAAATAATGAAAAGCAAGCTATTACAAATATTGATGTGAATAACTTGCTAATCAAACTTGAAGAAAATAGCTTTGACGTGGTAAGAATGGATAAATTGTATTTATATGATGGAAAAGAGGGTTTTTTCTCCTGATTATTGTTTAATGTTTTTGTGTTTGCGTAAAACACTAAATATGATATATTTATGTGAGGAATAGTAATGAGTCAACATTTTAAGTTAACTAATCAGGAGTTTCGTGATAATGCTAATCTGTTCGACATATTAGAAATAGAAGCTAAGCAAGTTGTAGACAAGAATTATGAAGAGCTTAGCGCAATTTTGAAGAAGCAGCATAAGAAGTTAATTCTTGTAAACCATCCTGACAAAGGTGGAGACAAAAATAGATTTGATCAGATTTATAAAGCTTATCAAGAGCTAAAAAAGTACATTGAACCTTTGGAGTCAGGAAATCCTTGTGTTAAAGTCAGTGTTGGTGCTGAAAGTAATGGACGTTTAACGGCAAGAGAGTTTCACTATAGGAGAAAGTTGTTTAACGAGCTAAAAATCAGTGAGGAAGAAGCTGTAGGTAAAGATTTTGATGGGTTGATTGCTATACTAAAAAGAAATGATTGTTCGTTTGGAGAAGACCTAAAAAGCTATAATGAACTTCAGGCTCAAATAGAGAGGATTTTGCTAAATCCAAATTTAGATAATTTTCAGAAGAGTGTACAAAGTGCAAAGTTAATGCAAGAGTTATATCAATATATAGCAAAGCCAAGCATACAATTATTCAATTATATTACTCCTCTAAAAGAAAAGAGAAGCCTAATTGAAGAAGATAAAAAGACATTAGCATTGAAATTTATAGAGCGCAAAAATGCTCTAATGTTAGTACCAAAAATAAGTTTTCTGCCTTTAGCTATATTAACTACAGTTACTATAGGTTGCTATTTTTCATGGTGGATCATAGCATTTAACATCGCTATTAGTAGAGCCTCTGGTTTATTAGTGAATTATTATATGGAAAAGTATAAAAATTCAGAAATTTCTACTGATGAATTCATAAGTAAGATGAGCTATATCGAGCTAAGCAGTAAACTTCTTATCAACTATCCTTTAGCTGCTTTTTCTGTTTATTTAGTTACAATAAATTTCATTGCTAATGGATTAACTGTTGGTGGAGCTGTACTTGGTCCACTATTGTTATTGGCAGTATTAATTGAAGCATTAGCTCCTATTTTCTCAAAAGGCTGTGAAATATATGCTGACAAGCACACAAAAGATTTACTAGAAGAGGATCCAAGAGATAGAGTGCAAAAGGAGACTGATCTGTTAGGACGGTATGATCCACGAAAACTGTTAATGCCAATTATCATGCCTCTTGTTAGAAAATGTTTTGCAGAAGTGGCAAGCGAGTTTGCTGAAAGGAATTTTGATGAGGTAAAAACTGATATGTCTGATGTTAATACTGAAGGACTACCTCATCCTCGAGCAATTGAATTTGCACAGCAAACAGTATAGTATAAGCTTTTAGCTCTATGCATGGACTCAAAAAAAGTAGAATTAATATTTGAAAAATTTCAACAGTCAAATCCTGCGCCAAAAATAGAGCTAAATTATACCAATCATTTTACGTTATTAGTTGCAATAGTTCTGTCAGCGCGGACGACCGATATAAGTGTTAATAAAATTACAAAGGAGCTATTTAGTATCGCTGATACGCCAGAAAAAATGTTGAATCTTGGGCAAAGTGAGCTGAGAAAATGCATAAGCAGTATTGGTTTATATAATTCTAAAGCAAAAAATATAATCGGGCTCAGTAAAATATTGATTGAGCGGTACAATAGCAAAGTGCCTACTAATTTCGATGATTTGGTATCTTTACCAGGGGTTGGGAGAAAGAGCGCTAATGTATTCTTAAATTCAGGGCTTGGTATTCCAACATTGGCAGTTGATACTCACGTTTTTAGAGTGAGCAATAGAGTTGGACTTGTGAAAGAAAAAGATGTACTTAAAACAGAGCAGTCTCTTTTGAATGTAGTGCCAAAAAAATACCTACTTTATGCTCATCATTGGCTAGTTTTGCATGGTAGATATGTTTGCAAAGCGCAAAAACCTTCGTGTGAAACATGCATAATTCATGATTTATGTGAGTTTGAATGTAAGAGGTTAGTATCTCTTCTTTTTTAATTCAAGTAGCTCACAGAGGTGAAAAAGATTACTTTACACATTTTTCCATTTTCCTTATCATAAGACTGAAGGTATTTTATTATCTTCAATCTGTGCAGATTAAACGACAAAAGTATTATACAGTTGGCGTCTTATTTTTAACTTTTTGCACTATGTGCACCTTATGTCTTCACAATATTTCTAGGTTTTTACCTACATAAGCTGAAACGAGCTTATAAAACGTTTAAGACAGTATAGAACGCCAATTTTCAGGATTAGAGAGTAACAACTAGCTAACGTGAGAGATCTTTTGCCTGGTTGGAAAAATGTAGGCGACTTTGGAAAAATTGCGAGCGTAAACTTAATACTAGCCTACAAATTTGCTTTTACCTCTTTCCTCCTCAAAAGATTATGAACAGGTTCTAAGAGATAAGAAATATAAACCAAAAAGCCATTGGATGACAAAGTTAATGCTTTTTTAGTTTTAATGGTTTATATTTTATTTCTATAACAGTAAAGGAATATTAAAATGGGAGATGTTTTTTCGATGTCAATGGAATCTTCTAAAGACAATAAAGATAGAAATGAACAATTTCTCATGCAAGTAGCTGCTTGGTTGGTTGATAACACTAGCTTAACTTTTGATCAAATAGCACAATGTTGCAAGTTATCCCTTGAAAAAGTACAAGACATAGCTGATGAGGAAATAGAAGTTGAAAAGTATGACCCTATTATTTCTGAAATAATTACTGAAAAAGAAATCGATAATTGCAAAAAAAATCCAAATCGTGTACCAAATTTGATTATAAAAAATATGAAAAAAAGGGCAAAGACGATTAGCTTTCTTGCCTTTGCTTCCACAGCAAGGCGTAGAGATAAACCTAATGCGATTTATTATTTGGTAAAAAAATTTCCTATCTTGAACAATAATGTGATAGCTAAGCTAGTTAGTACAACAAATTACACAGTTGAGCAGGTAAGAGATGGATCTCATCATAACATACTCAATATCAAACCTCAAGATCCTGTACTACTTGGTTTATGTAGCCAGGAAAATTTAGAAGCGGAAGTAGAAAAAGCGAAAGTAGAAGAAGAGAAGAAACAAAGATTAAAAAATATAAATAATAGCTATTGATGATTCTCAAATTCTTGTACTTTGTTAATATTAAATTGACTTGACTTGTTAGTTTTTATCAGTATAATATAAGTAAAGTATCTAGTTTAATAATAATTAAGTCTAAATACGCACTAAAAACTAGCTCAGCCTAATTTATTGTTTTATACTCACATTTTAGGTTAGTAAGCATCAATTAAAA
Source organism: Wolbachia endosymbiont (group A) of Limnophora tigrina (assembly GCF_964263225.1). Lineage (NCBI taxonomy): Bacteria > Pseudomonadati > Pseudomonadota > Alphaproteobacteria > Rickettsiales > Anaplasmataceae > Wolbachia > Wolbachia endosymbiont (group A) of Limnophora tigrina. Next base: position 744,762 of record NZ_OZ181654.1, on the reverse strand, counting down.
TTTTTGGAGGATTATGACAACAATCAATGAAGATGTCTTAGCAAAAGGAGAGGTTGTAGGTCAACCTGAAAAAAGCGAACAAATTCATAATGCTGACGCAGTAAAACAAATGACCAGTGAAGGTGCTGAAAAAAACAAGAAAACGTTGGACCTGAGCGAATTGAAAGAGAAAACAGCAGAAGAATTGTTAGAGCTAGCTGAAGAAAGAAAAATTTCAACTAGTGGTAAAGGCAATGGCAGGATGCTAAAACAGGAAATGATATTCAGTTTAATGAAGAAAATGAGTGAAGAAGGAGGCATAACCACAGGAAGTGGAGTAGTGGAAATATTGCCTGATGGTTTTGGTTTCTTACGTTCATCAAGTGCAAATTATGCTCCAAGTACCGATGATGTTTATATTTCCAATGGCCAAATAAAGAAGTTTAATTTACGTACAGGAGATATGGCATGTGGAGAAATAAGGCCACCTGGTGATAAGGAAAGATATTTTACTTTAACTAAGGTTCACAGTATAAACTCTACTGAAATCAGTGAATTAAGAAAGTACGTCCATTTTGATAATTTGCTTCCGCTTTATCCTGAAAAAAGCCTCATCCTTGAAAACAACAGTAGCGGAGATAATAAAAAAGATATAAACATGCGTGCTGTAGATATAGTTACACCTCTTGGAAAAGGACAAAGAGCATTGATAGTTGCTCCACCTCGTACAGGAAAAACGATATTGCTTCAGCAAATGGCTCACTCTATAGCTACAAATCATCCTGAAATAGAACTAATAGTATTACTTATAGATGAAAGACCCGAAGAGGTGACAGATATGATACGCTCTGTAAAGGGTGAAGTGGTAAGCTCTACATTTGATGAACCTGCCTACCGTCATGTCCAACTTGCTGAAATAGTAATAGAAAAAGCTAAAAGAATGGTTGAACACAAAAAAGATGTAGTGATTTTGCTTGATTCTATAACTCGCCTTGCACGTGCTTATAATGCAGTCATTCCTTCGTCTGGAAAGGTTCTAACCGGTGGTGTAGATTCAAATGCGCTGCAAAGACCAAAACGCTTTTTTGGAGCAGCTCGTAATATTGAAAATGGTGGTTCTTTGACAATCATCGCTACAGCCCTTATAGAAACTGGTTCAAAAATGGATGATGTTATTTTTGAAGAGTTTAAAGGCACAGGTAATGCTGAAATTATACTAGATAGAAAACTTGCTGATAAACGTATATTCCCTGCTATTGATATTACAAAATCCGGAACAAGGAAGGAAGAGCTATTAGTTGATAAGGCCATACTAAATAAAATATGGGTATTGCGTAGGATACTTAACCCTATGGGATCTGTTGAAGCAATGGAGTTTTTACGTGACAAATTACTTTTAACAAAGAGCAATGCTGACTTTTTTAACTCCATGAATCACTAAAAGTAAGCCAATTCTGATGGAGCAAAAAAGCAAAGCTCTCTTATAGCTAAAATAATTTGGATTTATCAAAATATATTAAGCTGGCAATCTACCTTAAGTTGCTATTCCAACTTATAGCACTGATTTAGATGACATCTTTTTGACTCTTAATATGTATCCGTTCAGCAGAGTGGTTTAAGAAACGATAGATAGAAGATTGTGAAAAGGGTTTAGCCTCCTCTGTTTCCATGTTAAGTATAACGAAATTATTTGCTCAAGGAATGAGTTTCCTCGTTCTGATTGTGTAAAATATGAATTTTTGCGATAAACGACATAATGCCGTATTTGCCGTTCAGCGTGATTATTTGTCAGCGGAGTATTTTCTGGGTCATCTAAAAATTTCCACATCATTCTTTCAGATTTCAAAATATTCTTTGCAACTCGAGACGCTCCAATTGCTTCAGGTAAGCGAGATATTTCCTTCAAATAATACCTTGTACGTTTTCGCAATTTCTTGGCACGTCTAATAAATCTTGAAACATCTATCTCATTTTTTAGTAAAGCTTTTTTCAGTGCAAATAACTCAGTGGCTACATTTCTCAAGTAACAGCCCAGAACTTTAACTTCAAATTTCCAACTATGCGCTAATCTTTCAAAATCCCTTGCTAAGTGTGCCCAACAGATTTGCCTTCTTTCATCAGCAAAGTAGTTGTATGCTGCATATCTGTCGGTTACTACCAAGCTATTACGATTGCAGCATACACTATTTTTTAAAACTTTCATTCCCCTTGACTCTGTCAACTTCACAAAACTTGCCGTATTGCTTGCAAACATCCAACACCAAGCGAGTTTACCTTTGTTATAATGGCTCGTTTCATCAATATGTAGAACTTTACTCCTACTTATCTCTTGTTCGATCTGCTCATACATTTTTTTGCATTTTGAAGCAACTCTATGTTCACTATTTGATATGCTACCGACGCTTATGTTCAAATTGAAGATATCATTTATGATGCTAGCTACTTCGCGCTTTGAATTTTTATAAAACCCACTGAGTGCTGCAACTACTGACTTAACCCTTGGGCCAAATGTATCTGGCGTAACACCCTCTGGTAACTTGCTACTTCTTCTTTTTCCGCATCTCTGACAACGGCCATGTTCCAACTGATATTCCATTACATAAGCCTTAATCTCCGGAAGATCTACTTTCTGATGAATATAAGGTTTTTCGCATATTGCAATCTTCCCTCCGCATTCGCAAGTAGGTGACAACTCTATCTTTATCACCTCATCTGCTTCCATTTTAGCACGATAATTACCCTTATGCCCAACTTGACCACCAATCTTTCTTTCGCTTTTTGGCTTTTCCTTTTTCATTTTGTATAATTCTTTTGAATTGGGAATTGATGAGTTTTTTGAATTTAAACCTAGCCTTTCCTTTAATTCAGCGTTCTCTATCTTTAAAGCCTCATGCTCTGCTTTTAAACTTTCATTCTCTCTTTCCAATCTTTCTATTTTTGCTTCTAACTTTTCTATTTTTTGCTGTAAATTTTTGCAGAGTTCTAAAAGGTTTACCATATTACCTCATATTTACCCTATGATTATCTTTATTATCTTGCTTTGTCTACCTTATTTTGCCGCTCTGCTGAACGGACACCTTAATATTAATATCAATTGTGTACCAGTGTTGAAATGACCCACTCAAAAGGGGATTGTATTTACTCTGAATCAGATGATAAATTAGATGCTTGGTAAGCGTAATTTGGAGCTTCCTGTGTAATGATTATATCATGAGCATGACTTTCTCTTAACCCTGATGAAGTAATAGTGACAAATTTGCAGTTTTTTTTCATCTCTTCTATATTACGGTTGCCAGTGTAACCCATTGCAGCTTGCAACCCACCAATTAACTGACAGATCACTCCTGAAGCTGGACCTTTAAAAGGAACTCTTGCTTCTACTCCTTGTGGGACTAAATCAAGTTTTGAATCTTGAAAATAACGGCTAGCTGACCCTCGTTTCATTGCACTAATAGATCCCATTCCTCGATATTCCTTATATGCTCTACCCTTATACATGATAATCTCACCTGGGCTTTCCTCAGTGCCAGCAAAGATTGAACCTATCATCACAGTATCAGCACCAGCTGCAATAGCTTTTGCAACATCTCCCGAATATTTTATTCCACCATCAGCAATTAGTCTGACGTTTTTTGTTTTACAAACCTCTGCAACATTCTTGATTGCAGAGAATTGCGGCATACCAACACCTGTAACTATTCTGGTAGTACAAATTGATCCGGGCCCTATTCCAACCTTTACTGCATCAACACCAGCATCAATTAACGCTTCAGCAGCCTCCTTTGTTGTAATATTTCCGCCGATTAATTGCGTATTCGGATACATCTTTTTTATTTCCTTAATGGTGCTGATAACGTTCTCGGAATGACCGTGAGCGGTATCTACAATAACCACATCGACTTCCTCTCCGATCAAAGCTTCACATCTTTCTATACCATCTTTTTTACCAGTACCAATTGCAGCGGCAACTCTGAGTCGACCTTTACTGTCTTTACATGAATTTGGATATCTATTGTATTTTTCGATGTCTTTAACTGTGATTAGACCTATGCAACAAGAATTTTCATCAACAACCAAAAGCTTCTCTATTCTATTTGCATGCAACAATTTCATTGCTGAGGCGCTGTTTACTGCCTGCTCTCGAACTGTTACTAACTTATCTTTTGTCATTACCTCGGAAACTTTTATATTCATGTTCTGGTCTTCAATAAACCTCACATCTCGATTAGTTAAAATTCCCACTAACTTGCGTTGATCAACTACAGGAATGCCGGAATAATTATACTCTCTCATTAATGAAACTGCTTCTGCAACTGTTTTATCTGGGGAAATTGTAATTGGGTTATACACGATCCAGCTTTCATATTTTTTCACCCTTCTTACTTCTAACACTTGTTCATCTATTGATAAATTCTTATGTATGCAACCTATTCCACCATGTTGGGCAATAGCTATTGCAAAGCCTGATTCAGTGACAGTGTCCATTGCAGAGGATATGAGAGGGATATTTAGTTCTATATTATTTGTTAGATAAGTTCTTGTGTCTGCATCACGAGGCAATACATCAGAATAGGCCGGTAAGAGAAGTATATCGTCAAACGAATAACAAGCTTCCATTTTTTTCATATGCTTTATTTAAAGCTTATACGCCAATTAATGAAATTGCAATAGAGCTTTTGCAAAATTAGCCTGGCTCCAGCTATTTTTAGATCGAAATAGGATAGAAGAGGAATGTAGCTCCTAATATATTTATCGCAAAATTACATTATTTGCTAGCAAACAGAACTGCTCAATAGTTAAGCTTTCTGGACGTTCGTTTCCACTCAGTTTAGCATTCTCAAGAATAGTTGAGACATCACTAGTTATACTTTGCAAGCTATTTCTCAGCATCTTTCTTCTTTGAGCGAACACAGCACGTGTTAGCTTTGTTAAGGTTTCTAAATTTACTGTAAATCTTGGAGTGGGTAAAGGTTTTACTGTAATTACTGAAGAATATACTTTTGGTCTTGGAAAAAATTCCTTAGGTTCAATATCAAATTCCTTTTTTATGTCGCATAGTAACTGGCTTAGCACTGATAGGGAACCATAATCTTTAGAATTAGGTTCTGCTGTAATACGCTCTGCTACCTCCTTTTGGAACATTAACGTCAAATTCGTAAAAAATTTTATATTATTTAACCACTTTAAAAATAACGCTACTGAGATATTGTAAGGCAAGTTAGCAATGACTTTGACTGGACATTCTACCAGCTCTTTTTCTACAACATTAAGTGCATCTGCTTCTATAATTCTATATTTTCCCTGATGCTCATTTAGCAATTGTTCGTGATGTTTCACTAAACTACTATCTTTTTCTATAGAAAGTAGAAACTTTGGATTATATGCCAATATTTCTCTTGTTAACGCACCATACCCAGGACCAATTTCAATAACATTAAAATCTTTCAGGCTACCAGCTAAGGCAACTATTCTTTTTATTATCTCATTCGATAAAATAAAATTTTGCCCTAGACTCTTTTTTGGCTTCAGTAAAAATTTTTTCATATGATCTTAGTATGCAGTATTTTAAAAATTAGTTGACGAAAATTCATCAATAATTGTATATTGTCAGTGTATTTAATGCCGGCTTAGCTCAATTGGTAGAGCAACTGACTTGTAATCAGTAGGTTGTCAGTTCAAGTCCGACAGCCGGCACTCTCATTCATATAAGAAAAATTGATGTCTTTTTTAATAGTAGCAAATTGGAAAATGAATGGAACACGTTCTTCATTTGTTAACTTTATAGGCAAACTTAACAACAAGAGCAACGAAATTACCTCTAAATTAGTAATTTGCCCTCCTTTTACATCATTTCCAAGCAGTATAGAGTTGAACAATAATATTAAAATAGGAGGACAGAATTGCCATCATAAAGAGTTCGGTTCTTACACAGGTGAAATTAGTGCAGGAATGTTGAAGGAACTAGGATGTAGTTACGTAATACTTGGACATTCTGAAAGGGCTCATGAAAAAGATAGTGAAATAAAACTTAAATCGAAAACAGCAATAGAATCAGGCTTACACCCAATCATCTGTGTAGGTGAAAACTCAGAAGATTATAAAAATAAAAAAACAAAAGAAGTAATAGAATATCAATGCAAAAACCGTTTGCCAACACATGGTGAATATACCATAGCATACGAACCGATATGGGCAATAGGAACAGGAAATGTGCCAAATAATGGCGCAATTGCCGAGGTGATAGAGATAATAAAATTATGTACTGGTAAAAAACACATTATATATGGTGGTTCAGTCAGCTCAGAAAATATAGAAAACTTGCTCAGTATTCCAAATTTATTAGGAGTTTTGATTGGTAGTGCAAGCTTAGATTTTGATCACTTTTATCAAATTATACAACAAGTCGAGAAAAAATTTTCTCTTAATTAATTCTAAAGGATAAACACTCTTATTGTCATGACGTCCAGTACAATGTTGCAAATTAAAAATCTCTCCATCCTGTGCTGGTTCTTCTATTCTAAACGCCACTTCTACCTGGTCATAACCAATCTGAATTCGTTCTACTAATGCTTTAATGATGCCACGCTTAGTTTGCCAATCTAGCTGTTCCAAATTAGATTTTACACTGGAATAAAGACTCTTTATACTGTTGATGATAAGGTTCATTCCCTTCTCTATCGCTTTTTGATCAACTACCTTTTTCTTCTCTTCTTCTATCCCTCTTAAGCGTTCCCTCATTCTTTTCATCGTCTGTTTAAATTCTTCCTCACTTATATATCCTTTATCTCCTACATTTTCTTGACTATAATAGTCTTCCATTAACTTTTCGATGCCTTGTTTTATTTGATTTTCTCTTCTTGCAAGCTTCTTATCTGATGATTCATCATTTTTATTTTCTGCAATTCTACGGTGATACTCATTTTTTATTATCTCTGGGTTTTTTAGTAAATTTTTCACCTTTTCCCATATAGCTGTTTCTAACATATCTGTACGGACCAATTTATTAGTACACTTCTCCCTACCATCAGTAATACGTATAGTACTACTACAGCGATAATAGCTAAACTTTTTTCCCTCAACTCCACATTGTGCACCACTATACGCATATCCACAGTTTTGACACACAACTAGACCTTGTAATAGGTATTTCTTTTTTCCTCCCTCTCTCTGCATCCTTGCTCTTTTTCTATTTTCATCCAGTTGCTTTTGTACTTTATTAAATAACCCTTCATCAACTATTTTTGGTACTGGTATATAAATCCAGCTGTCCTCATCTGTGCGACAGATAGAAACCTTTTGTTTATTTCTTTCTCTTTTTTCAACCCTCTTTAATTTACCAAACGCTGCTTGTCCTTTATATGCTGGATTTCTTAACACCTTCCAAATTATTATTGGACACCACACCTTCTTTCCAGTTCTTGTTCTAATTGACTTATCTCTTAGTCTACGTATCACTTCCCTTATACTTATTCTCTCTTGCCCTACCCACATGAATATCTGCTTTACTATTTTTGCTTCCTCTTCATTTATTTCAAACTTTGTCTTTTCTCTATCTACATGCTTTATACGATTATAACCAAAAGGTGCAATGCCAATTACACTTACACAGCCTTTTTTTGCTCTATGGAGTTTTCCCCTACGACTACGTTCCATAATCTTTGTACACTCATATTCTGCCACTAATCCTTGCATTCCCAATAACAATTTAGACTCTGGATTATTTTCAGTCTTATGATTTAAGAATATTACTTCTACTCCTGCTTTTTCAAATTCATCAAGTAGTATCATTTGATGTGCAGATTTTCTTGATAGTCGGTCAGGTGAATGAATATAAATTTTATCAATTTGATCTTCTCCTACTTTATCACGTAATGCATCTAAACCTTCACGTTCTAAACTCCACCCACTAAGCCCATCATCCTTAAATTCATACTCATTCAATAACTCATGCTTATCTGCAGCAATTCTATGCTTGAGCTCGGCAATTTGACTCTCTATTGTATTGTTCTGCGCTTGACTCTTCGATGAAACTCTTGCATATAAGGCCACTGTTATCATTTTTCTTTATCTCCTTTTCATTGTTTCTTTTTACCGCATACCTTAGTAACAGCTCATAGGCGTCTGCTAGATGTTGTTCCGCTAATTCATCTGGCTCGTATCGGCAAGTTAATGTTCTTTTTCTCATAGTTTCTCCTGCAAATGTTTTTGTAGTGCAAGGAGCCTTACCACTCCTTTTTTCCATCAATCCATTTACTCTTATGAAAAAGACCAACTTTTATCAGCTACAGCCTTCAAATTTGCTTCCTTTACCAACTGCTGTTGCGCTTTCTGATACGACTCTTATTTTTTTAACAAACTTTCCATTTTCTCTGTTTCTTTCTTTAATACCTCGGCTATTTCTTTGCTATTTTTCGCATAATCCATCGCTATCATTCCAAATTTATCCGCTTGCTCTATTTCTCCTCCAGCTTTTACCAGCTCCTCCACTATTTCTTTTTCACCTACCATGCACGCAAGGTGTAGAGGTATGCATTTATTTCCATATTCCTCAGCATTTACGTCTGCTCCTGATTTTATCAATTCCCTCACGATTTCTAGACGTTTCTCCGTTACCGCTAGGTGCAGTGCTGTGTATCCTTTCACATCTGCTGCATTCACATTCACTCCTTTTTCAACTAATAACTTCACTGTTTTTGCGTCTACTGCATAATGCAGAGCTGTTCTTTCCTTCTTGTCTCTTTCATAAATATTTTCATATGAGTTCTCTAATAATTCTTTTGCTGACTTATTAAATTTGCCAAGCTTTAACATAATCCACCTCACCTTTTCTTTAAATTTAAATCCCTCTTTTAAACCTTCCTTTTCGCTACCTCATCTATCATTTCGTTCACTTGGCTCATTATTTTGCTTGCTAAATTTTTACATTCTTCCTTTATCAGTGATTTGTCTCTCTTCCTTATTTCTTCTATCTCTATTATTTTTAACTCCGGCAAATAACTCCCATTCAACATGTCTGCTATTTCTCCCACTAGCCTCTCTATTCCATAGCATGTCAGTTCTCTATTTTTTATTACTCCTCCTTTTTCTCTCAAAAATTTGCTTGCCTTTTCACTTTCTTTGCTATCACACAGAGAATACTTTTCACTTTCCCAGATGTAATACATTGGTGTTGCACCATATTTATTCAGTTGATTAACTTCAGCTCCCGCTTTTACTAGCTCTTTTATTATTTCAACTCCTGCTCCTCCTATTTTGCATGCAGAGTGCAATGGCGTACATCCACTGACATATTGAGTGGAATTTACTTCTGCTCCTTCCCTTAGCAGCACTTTTACATTTTCTAAGCTTTTTGCAAATACTGCACAGTGTAGTGGTGTATAACCATTTTTATCTCTTGCATTTACCTCTGCCCCTTTTTTTATTAATAACCTCACTGTTGTGTAATCGGAGATTTCTACTGCTTGATGCAAGATCGTCTCTCCTTCTTCATTTCTTTTATTAATGTTTTTAAACCCGTTACTTGATACTTCTTTAAAAAACTTACTCTTGCTAAAACTCATTTCATACCTCACAAAATTAGCTTTTCTAGCGCCAGACAAATTTCTTATATTTACCTGCTGCTATTCAAGTCATGTCCTTTTTAGCATGAGAAAGCAAGTCCTTTTCTTTTTATTTCATACACTTTTACCTATTATTAATATAATATATGAGGACCTAAATATAAGTGCTTAACTTATTAGAGATATTATTCGACTATCTTTCCAACTTCTGTGCAAATGTCGATGTTCGTGCCACTTCAGTACTCCCGGGTAAAATACTAAAATGTGCTTTTCTAATTCGTGTATTGAGTCTTTTTGCTCTGAATCTAAATCGTTTTTATAGTAAACGTTGTGTTCTGCTAAAACATATTTTCTGACCTTCTGATCTGTATAATTTTCTACTTTATAGTTGTGAGTAACGCTAAATCTTTCTAAAATTGGCTTGTGTTTTAAATTCCAATATTGCCCTGAAAGTTTATCGCTTCCCAATACAAATTTATTTCCTCTTTCTTCTACGCTACTAACTGGAAAGCACGTATTTATGTCTCCTAAATCCCAACTGTCTGATAATACTATCTGCGCTTTTGCAAATTTAATCGATGGTAATAAACTCTCACTTTTACCCACAAATAAAAAAGTGAGTAAAATGGATACCAAATAAATTTGGGATTAAAATGAGTGAAGTAAGTACAAATGTGCAATATACTGATGGCTTAGGGGATAAATGGCTGGAAAGAGAGTTAAAACACGTTAATTTAGGAGATACAAGACTTAATAAGAGACTTATTAAAACAGGCTATTGTATAGAGGGTAAGGCGTCTGGATCAATTAATCAAAGCTGTAGTGGATGGAAAGAAGCTAAGGGTGCATACAGATTATTTAGCAATGAAAAGCTTAAGGATAAGGAAATTTATTCTTCCCATTACAAAGAAACTATGGAGAGAATGAAAGGAAATCAGTTTGTTTTTTCAGTTCAAGATACAAGTTATTTGGATTTTGACTCTCATATAAAAACTAAGAGGCTAGGTAGTATTTCTAAAGCTTATACGAAGCATAAAATGGGTTTACTGTTGCACAGTGCCTTAATAGTCAGCAAAGACGGATTGCCTTTAGGTCTATCTTCTCAACAATGTTGGGCACGTTCTATTAGGGAAAAAGAAACGTCACAAGAAAAAGCAAACAGGAAATACCGTACCTCCATAGAAGAAAAAGAAAGTTATAAGTGGATAACAGCTCTCAAAGAAAGCATAAACAACCTTCCTGCAAATGTACAACTTGTTACCCTTGGTGATAGAGAGGCAGATATCTTCAAATTTTTATGGATCACTGAGACATTAGGTAGTTTTTATGTAATCCGTAATCGAACTAATAGAAGATTTATCTGTACTGAAATTGGAAAAACAGATTTGCAAACACGCATCACTCAACTGCCAGTAAAGAAGAAAATTTCTCTAGAAGTTAATAAAGGTGGAAACCAAAGATCAAGGAAAGCTAATATTGAAGTTAAGTATATGAAAGGCTATATACCTATCAGATCTTCTTCAATTTATGGATCAAAAGACACAGTGCATAAAATAAGTGATAAAATCCCTGTATATGTGGTAAGTGCAAAAGAAACAAATCCTCCTGAAGGATTGGAAGCTATTGATTGGACTTTGCTGACTAATGTACCAGTTAATAGCACTTTAGATGCTATAGAAAGGATAAATTGGTATAAGCTAAGATGGAAAATTGAGGAGTATTTCAGGGTTTTAAAATCAGGATGTAAAATAGAAAGCTCTCGTTTAACTACAAAGGAAAGGCTACAGAAATTAATTGCTATAAAGAGCATTATTGCATTTAAAATTTTATATTTAACAAAAGTCGCTTTATCAAATCCCATGGAAACCTGTACTAAAATTTTAAGCAACGAAGAGTGGAAGGCCCTTTTCATACGTGAGCATAAAGTAGCTACATTGCCAGAAGAACCTCCAAACATAAAACAAGCTATTATTTGGTTAGGAAAATTAGGTGGATTTATGAATAGAAAAAGTGATAATTTACCAGGGGCTATGACTCTATGGCGGGGCTATGAAAATCTTAAGGAGAGCATAGTTATGCTTCACATCATGACCTCTCAAAATTGTGGGTAAAAGTGAGTAATAAACTCTGTGGTAATGGATATAGTGCTTTTAAGTTGTACCACAAATGATTTCTTTCATAAATACCGTTATAATTCTTTGTGTGAGGCTCTGTTTTTCCAAGGATTGCTACATCTAGGCGATATATATCATTGCTTAAAGCTCGTTCATAATGATCGCGTAGATAGTTTTCTATAATCCTAATAACTGGACCACTAGACCTGAAAAAATTTACTCTTCCAAATGATAACACTGGTCCATCTTTTTCTATTTTTACCCCTGAATAATCAGAAAGAAGATCTCCAAATAAACTCTCATCCAATATAAATCTCTGCACATTATAATAATCGTTAAAAATCCTCATCAACCTCGATCTTACAGGCAGTGATAGTTTTGCCAGCTCTACTACTGCATCTACGAAGAAGTCATTTGGTACCTCTTTTATCCCTACTTGCAACTCAAAAAAGTGTTTACCGGGTGGTTCTTCGATGATTGTAATGTCTTCTATATTTGCCCACTTGAGTGCTATTTTAAGTGATTTAGGTGTTCCTCGCAGTCTTTGAAATTTTACTCCTTCTACTACTGCTTTTCTTCTATCTTTTACCCAGCGTAGTATTTCTTCTAAACCATATTCTTCTATTATCCACGGCAATGTTTCTTCTTCCAATCTAAATTTAAATCCTCTAATACAGCTTGGATCAACCTTATAATCTATCGCATCTACTAGCGCTTTTTCCTGTTTTGTTGCATTTGGTGGCAATAACATTAATTCAACTCAATCTTTAAATTTTTCAAATTTGCAGATTCATTTCCCAGAACCACAACATCCTCTCTTGGCTCGATCAATTCCACATTTTCTACACCATCTACAAATAGATTCGCTACTATCCATGATCTTGTTACACTCCACCCTAATCTTTTTGCTAATTCAAACTTCTTAATAAACTGCTTCTTGATTTCTTCCTCTGATATTACAGGACTCATGCTCATTCTGCTGTGAATATCTATTTCCGTAATATTGCAACCAATTACTGTTATCGTATCTGTTAAAACCCTTATATCATCTCTAGTAACCTGCTTTTTTACAATTTCTAGTAGTTCTTCTGACACTATGCCAGTTGTGGATAATTGTGTTGATAAGATTGAAATTTGTACTTTCCCTGGTATAGGTGATTCTACTAATGCATCTTTTACTCTACTATCTGCTGACAGTGCCTGATAACGATAATACTCTTTACTTCCTCCTGTACTCCAGCCTTTTATTTTTGCTTTTATTCTTTTTCTAAATCGTTCGTCCTCTTCTTCTTTTTCTCTCTCTACTCCATAAAATTCAGCTAAATTACCAAGATCTTCTCCCGTTGCAAATTTTAGTAAATTACTTTTTACAGCTTCATTTATTCTTTCTCTGAGTAACAACTCTCTCCATGCTGCCACCTCCAGAATCTTTATCGCTGGATCACTTTCAACTAATGCTGTAAAACTTGTGTCTCGATTTACTAACTCTTCTTTCATTCTCGAAAATATTTCCTCATAGCTTAGTTTTTCAATAATATTAGATGTTTGCATTTCTAAACAACTACTCCACTAATATTTATGAACTTGCCTTCTGAAAGATACATACCTTCAAGTACAAGAGTCATTTTTCCTTCTTTAGCTTCAGCAATCTTTACTTTTTCTAACTTAAATCTCTTCTCAAATTTCCCCAGTGCTTCTGCTGTTGCTGCATAGATCTTCAAAGTAAAATCTCTACTGATTGGTTTATCCACTAATTCAAATAATCTTGAGCCATAATCTCTCCTCATTATTCTACTGTTAATAGGAGTGGTCAGTATATCAATTATCGACTGCTTTAAGTGCTCTATTCCTTCTAACGTTTTTCCTGTTTTAGCATCCATACCCTTCATTTCTATTTTGCAAAGACGCTTTCACTGCCTTTTATTACTTTAAACCCACATGAAACTATATCTCCTACTCTTCCTACACCAAGACCATTTGCAAACACTGTTTTTGATCCTTCAGTTAATGCTCTTTCTTCACTAAAACTGTCTCCTTGTCTACACATTGACTTACCGTTTACAAAAACATTATTACTTCCGCTAATGCAGAAATGTGGTATAGCTTCTCCACAGTAGTCTCCTAACCTCACTATTCCTTTGTTCAATTTAAGTCGATCCTTTCTGCTTTCAGTTTTATTCCACTTTTTGTCATTTCTATGCTCGATTCCCCAGCTTTCAGTGTTATTTTATCTACTACTTCAATCTCTAAATGATGTTTTTCCTTATCATATAACAATCTTGTTCCATCTTGAAACTTCACACTATTTATTTCTTTTTTATTCTCTGGTGCAGGGTATTTTTCCTGATATATTCCTTCTAATACCACTCCTAATGATAGTTCACCAAGAGGAGAAAATATCATAACCTGTTCATCAATATCTGGCGGAGACCAATCTCTATCTTTTCCTGCTTTACTTGTTATCCACGGTAAATAATCTGTTAAAAATTCTCCTATTTTCACTCTTACTTTTGCTTTTTCATAATCTATTTCTTTTACAATTCCTATACGAATAACGTTTGCTAGCTTCCTATTCAGCTCTGAAATCGCAAAACTATGATCCAACATTTATATTTCCTACGTTTATTGTATGTGGTTTAATTTTCCCCTCTTCCCATACTGATTTACCTAAATGAAGTTGATGACTCCAATCAACCATCCACACTAAATATGCATCGAGCTCTGGCCTAAATCCGTCAATTTCCGCAGAGATAAATTCTCCTGGTGAAACATTTTCCACATTCCAAGTATTTTTATTTACTACTCTCGCAACCTCAGCAGCTAATGTTCTAACAACTACCGAGGAATCCTCTACTGTTCCATCAACTACAATCCTCGCCTCAAACCTGGCTTTCAATGCTAATTCATCAGTACCTGCATCTTTACCTGGTTCTAAACTTGTTAGTTCTACAAACACCGCTGGCGCTACTAATTCTTTCCTTATTGCTGGATAAATTTCACATGTCTGTATAGCCAGTATTTCTTCCTTCAGTGTGCTGCAAATTGCTTTATGTAAATCTTTCCAGAACTTTGTCATGCATATAATTTAACTTATGTAATGTATAAAATATTTTTCAAATACCTTTTCAACTTCATAATTAACAAGATTCCCTATTATCCTTGAAGCCTCAGGTTCGAGTGGCAACTTAACTTCCTTTATTGGCAATGCTGCCCTTCCTTCACGTTTAAACATACCGCTATTTCCTTTTGGCATAACTGCTGCAAATCCTCCTATAAACTCATGCTTTCCTACTTTCGATCCTCTTCTTGTTTTTTGTATTTTGCCAATTATCGATGCTCTAATGTCGTAGAGATTTGCTCTAATTAACACTTCTAATCTGCTTGTTTTTGCTTTAAAAATTCTTAATCTCTTTCTTATCAAACTTAATTTTATTCTCTTTTCCTCACTAATTTCCTTAGCTGCTTTTGATTTTAGCCATATTGCTGTTTTGTTTAATGCACTCACCGTCACTTTTTCCACTTTTTTCCTTTCAGCATCTATACTTTGTATAATACTACCGGTGTTAATACGCATTTATACTCCTGACGCTCGAATTTTCCATACCATTCCTGAATTATCTTGCAGCGGTGGAGAATATACTTTATATTTACGGTCACCTATAACAAAAATATCTCCTACAATTGGCTGCAGTACATCAAATGTACTTATTTCCAACACTAAAGTTTCTCCTACAAATTGCCCTTCACCAATCTCGTATAATTTATCTGGCTCTTGCTTTAACACCTGTACCATATATGACTTATCCTTTGATTTATATAAAGCCACTTCTCCTAAATGGGCAAAACAATCTTCTAATAATCGCTTAATATTCTCTCCTAAGAAACTCACTCAACTAACTCTTCTTGTTGAACTAATATGTAGCCAAATTCGCTCGCTTTTTTGATCAAATTTTTTACAATTCTATCTTTATAGCGTGTTTCATAGTATTCCATTCCTTTTTCTACATATTCCTGTCCGTATTTGAGCATACTATAAAATATGCATGCCATTTTTCTTGCAGTAGCTGTTATTGCTTTTGGTGCTCCTAGTCGTTTTTTCAATCTTCTGTAGTATGCACCCAACGCACTTTTACTCTTTCCTACAGAATGAGCAGCTATTCGCAAAGCATTTGCAGCACGGTTAATGACTTTACGTGTTCTTGTATTAAACACTTTTTCCCCTGTAACTTTATTAGCAGGACTGAGTCCCAACCACGACGAAAAGTGCTTTTCTGTTGGCCATTTACTGTGGTTTATACCAACTTCTGAAATTATGGTTTGTATACTTAATACATCAAATCCAGGAATTTTAGTGAAATCCATACCAGTGATTCGTTGCAGTTCCTCATACAAAGCAAAGCTTGGCTTACTTTTGCTATTTTTATTCTTTTGCTTACTTAGCTGTTTGCTTTCACAAGACTTTGTTTCAAACGTTTTATAATAGGCTTCAATATTTCTATCACATTCTGCTATTTTTTCTTGATAAATATTATATAGTTCAAATTCTTGCTTTAGCGTGAATAAGTGTTCTTCTCTATAGTCACCAGCTAACGCTTTTGCAATAGTAGACTGATCATTTTTCATTCGCACGTCCCTGAATTCTGCTAATTTTTCAGAATCTCTTTCGCCTTCAATTATAGCTTCAATGATTTTCATACCAGTTATCCCAGTAATATGACTAATAACCTTGTGTAATTGTATATTCATTTGAATTAATGCCTTCTGCATACGTAGAATATGTGTAGATGCACTTTCAGTGAGATTTCTGCGCTGCCGCACGTAACTGCGCAATACACACATCTGATTATCTGGCCTAAACGATCCATGAAGCAGTCCGTAGCTATGCAGTTGTTGGAGCCATTGGCAATCTTAAACGTCAGACTTCCTACCAGGTACATTCTTTACATGCCGTGCATTTACCAATCTTACCTCGAATTTATATGACTCAAGTATTTGAAATAAAGGAATCCAGTATACTCCTGTTGATTCCATAGCTACTGTTGTAACTTTACACTTTTTCAACCACTGTGCTAAGTTATGAAGGTCTTCAGTAAAGCAGCCAAATTTCTGAACGCGTTGTTCATCTCCTCCTTCAGGTACACACACATAGTGTACAGCTGAACCAATGTCTATTCCTGCTGCATTAGGATTCACTATTTCTAATTTACTTTTTGCTTTTTTCATGGTAACTCCTACATATAATTTGTTACAGGGAAACGCTTCAGCTTGGAACGGTTGATAGTACAATCTCCTAACCGAGGTAGTCTAAATGGACTCCATCAATGATTTGACCGTTCCTTCCAAGACCATGCTTGCATACGGGCACTTAGGCACCATTGAAAATGTCGATCATAACTGCAGAGGCGCTCCCTCTACAACTATACTTGAAAATTACTAAAAACTTAAATTTGTGTGTTTCTTTCTGATTCGACAGATTTTGTCTGTTCGATGCTTGCATATTTCTTTTTGATATACTAACCTTTACATGCTAAGAAAGCGCATACCGGTAGAGTCGTTCTGTGCCTCACCACCTTGTAGTTACTCTACCAGTATTGTTATGCTGCAACGATCTTGACCAAAACGGCCGGGCGGTGGCACATTGGCAGAGGATTTGACTGCGTATGTAAATCGGTCCCTCTATCAAATCTTCTTGGCTCTTGTTTTGCATAGAGTGGCTGTCCGAGAGTATTCACCGTCTCATTAAAGTCTGCTGGTGCAAAATATGTTGTAAACGTGCTTGCTGTTCCTAGTGGAAAACAGTGCCCTGTATCTTTCTCAATAAATCTTCTAACCGTTCCTTCAGGGTCAGTTGCTTGCCCTCTGTATTCCTCAAACGTTATGCCACAAAATGTAAACCCTGACCTCATATCATTTCGAAGTGCTGCTCCTTCTTGCCATCTTTCATATGCTTCTTTTACTTTTGCATGAGAAGTTAGTGCATCAAAAAACTCAGGGCTTACCAAGGCATGAATTTCAGTCATATATTCACCACTTAGGTTATCTTCTATATGCCGCAATACTTCCAGACACTTACGTTTTACATCAGTTGTTGCTGTTCCAAGGGCAAAATTTACTACTTTTGGTGTTATTTCAAATTCGTTGTACAGATTTAATAATTCTGACCCATCAGCATCTAAAATTATTCCCTTCAGCGCTCCCATTCGCAAATGCTCTAATGTTATTGCATGTTTGTTTCTCATTAGCTGTAAATGGTCAGTTATTACGTCTGCTAGCGCTTTAAGTTCACTTTCTGATCCAAATGCCCTTATTCCCTGTACTTCCTCTGGTAACACTACATCATCATGCGGAATATGTGGAATCGTAAATGTTCTTACCTTTCTTTTTCCTCTTTTTCCTACTGTTGCTGGCGCTCCTGGTACTTGCGTTGGTAATAAACTTAATACTCCGTTGTGTTCTTCTATGGTAATATGTCTAAATCTTACTGACCTACTTGGAAACAAATTTAGATTTTCAACTCGTCCATAATTTATCGGCAATATATTTATCGCATTTGTTAGTGCCGTCATGCTAAATGCTGTATTTGTAAATGGATTTTGCATTTTTTCTCTCCTTTTTTTCCTATTAATTTTAGTTAAATTCCCTTGCGGACAATGATCCCTCGTGCTTCAAGTTGCTTTATTGCTGCAGCTTTCTGCTCTTCAGTGATATTTGCTGGCCACACAACCGCATGATCTGCTAGTATTGCACAACGAGTAATAATTACTGCTTTAGCATTTTCTGTCGCATTTACATCACTTACTACTGCACCTATCGCTGTTTGTGTACCATCTGTGGCAGTTGGATTTATTATCTTAACCATGCTATCTTTATCGAGAGCCACTACTGTACCAAGCTTTAGGTTCTGCCCTTTTGCTACTGTTATCTGATCTCTTGAATATAGACTTGATGCTTCATACTTTAATAAGTCACCCAGATTATTTTGTTCGCTTATACAACTCATAAATTTCTCTCCTTAACTGCTTACCGCCGCTTTTATCAATGCTATATACGGCGGTTATAAAAATACTTTAACTCCTACGACTTTTCGCTACCTGCATCATCAATTCTTCTCCTGAATTCTGTGGTATTGCACTCAGTATCTCTGTCTTCTTTGTTCTCTCTGCAAGTAATTCCATTAAAACTTCCCTAGCTTGCTCAACACTTACACTTTGCTCAATAAATTCTCCTATCTTTTCTGGCATCTTCGATAAATTACATAAACGTATTAATTCAAGAACTTCAGTACGATACTTGGTTAAATTATCAGTTTCTAGGTCATTTGTAGTTTGTTCATTCATAGTAATACTCCTGTTTTTATTAATAGATGAAAGAATTGTCATTCCGTCTGCAAGGCCTATTTCTACTGCTTTCTCCCCAAAATATAGCCCTGCCTCTGTTGATCGAATCTTTTCAATTGAAAGACCTCTGTTCCTTGCTATTAGCTGCAAAAACATTTCATATAGTCGGTCTACTTCTTTTTGTAAGCTTCCCAGACTTTCAGACGTCATTGGCTCATGTGGGTTTAAATCATTCTTTCGACTACCAGCAAAGATTGTGGTGTACTTAATACCTTGCTTTTCATCAAATCTACTTTGATCTATATGACTTGCTATTACTCCAATACTGCCAACACCAGAAGTTCTGCTCACAAATACCTTCTCAGCGCTTGAAGCTATAGCATATGCAGCAGAGTATGCATCATCATTTGCTATCGCTATTATCCTCTTTTTTGCTCTTGATTCATAAATAAAGTCAGCTAGGTCAAATATACCGTTTACCTCTCCTCCGGGGCTATCTATTTCCAGCATAATTGTCTCTATGCTACTATCTGCTAATGCTTGTTTGATTTGTTCTTCTATTTGCTCATATGATGTCATCCCGAGCATTTCATCAAACGCACCTGGTTTTTTAGTCAAGATTCCATGTATTGCTATAATTGCAGTTCTTTCTACGTTACTTTTGATGGAGTACTTTATGTTTTTAAACGTGGGATGTTTTTGATTGTTTAATGACAATAGCTCAAAACTCCTTGGTTCAAGCATTAATGGTTTTCCTAAGAGCATCATAATCCTTTACAATCAGAGTCAAACATTAAGTTGAGACTATTTGCACGTTTTTGATCTTCTGCTATTTCTTGATCTATTTCTTCAACATCGTAACCCATTTCTGATACTACTTCCGATCGACTCTTAAATCCATTCCTTACTGCCATTTGCTGCGATTGCTGGTCTTTCAGTGGATCCACCCAATCAAATCCCTGTGGTATCCATTTTACTTCTTCTTTCGCTGCTTTTACTACTTTTTCATCTATACTCAGTTCTCCACAAAGCACTGCTAATTCTAGCCATCTATTCCAAATAGGTCTACAAAACTGGAACACTATCACGTTATGCTGTAACATTGCGCACCTTCTGCGAAACTCTATCAACCCTGCCCGAATCGATGAATAATTAACGCTTGTTAAATCTCCTGTTAGCTGCTCATATGTTATTCCTGTACCTATTGCTATTGCCCTCAGTTGCTGTCTCATAAACGCTTCATAACTTCCTCCAACATCTGATGGCTCTGAAAATTTTATGTCCTCTCCTGGGTCTAAAAGCTGCATTGTTCCAGGTTCCAGGCCAGATAGTGCTACTCCTTGCTCACTTGCTTCACCTTCTCCCATGATATTTGCTTCTGGATCAAGTCTCGTAATAAATCCCGCAAACATTGCTGCAGTCTTTTTTCGTACTAATTCTGCATCATCATATTGATCAAGTTCATAGAGCTTTAGCAGTATACTCGAAAGCCATGGCTCTCCTCTAATTTGCCCAGGTCTTAGTGGTCTATAAATATGTAAAACATCATTTGCTGGTACTCTTACTGATTCTCCAAATGAGCCTTCGCCTGGATGTTCTCTAAATAAGTAATATGCTTCTCTTTGCCCAAGCTTGTTAAACTCAATCCCGTTTCTTATTACATTACCATTTGCTAAAGTTTGATTTGTTTTATTGTCTAAATGTTCAGACTCAAGTACTTGCAGTTGTAGTGGTACAGAAAATCTATCTTCCAGCTTTCTCGTTCTTAAACGTACAAAACATTCTCCTCCCTCTATCATACTTCTGCATACTAGAGCTTGTAATCCATAAAAATCACTTACTCCACTACTGTCTGCTTCATCTGTCCATCTTAGCCATAATTCTTGCACCTTCTTTCGAAATTCTCCATCTCTTGCTTTTGATTGTGGTTTTATTCCTGTTCCAATAGAGTTACTTACTATCGTATCAATTATATTTGCAGCGTAAGGATTTTTTCTCACCATATCACGTGATCTACTACGTAAAGTTTCAAGGCTTTGAGACAGCAAATTGTTTATACTTCCTAACTCTGGTTGAAAGTGAAAAAATCTTCTTCCTGAGCCTGCTGCATCCCAGGCTGAACTTTTGATTTTTGGCTTGTTGAATAATTGTTTGAAGGTTTTTAGTAGCATTTATAAAATTCCTTTACTCGTTAAAAAAATAATTTTCCTCTTTGGCTCCACTCCAGCAATCTTTAGCTCAGCTTTAATTCGTTGTCTTAAGTTTAGTAAATCATTTATATCTACTTCTGCATATCTTACCACATGATCACCATATGCAATTGATACTACTCGCTCTCCGTTTTGCAGCTTCTTTATCGCTTCTTCGACTTGAATTAAATAATCTTCGTTATACATTTATTACTTGCTGATCCATTTGCTTTTGACTATTTTCTTTGATTTTTTACTTTCCGGTTTTTCACTTAAACTATTCCATTTACTCTCTGGCCATCTGTCTATTCCCAGTGCTATCGATGCTGCTCTTGCATAAATTCGGCAATCTAGTACTTCATTTCTTTCTCTTACCTTTTGCCACTCTTGTTTGGTATATCCTTTTACTACTTTGCTGACTAATTGCTCTGCCGTTAGCTGCTTAAAATACTCAGGTGCATACTCGGGAAAATGACAATACCCTGGCGGTGTTTCTTCACCTTCTTTTAAAATATTAAGTAATTGAAAAAGCTCTGACTTTAATATCGATACTCCGACTGGCCAGAGCTTTATTCCTCTTTTCAGCTTTTGCCCTCCAACTGTTATATCTACTCTACTTGGGCTGCTCAGCGGCACTAGTGCTTTATTTACACCTTTCACTGCCATTACTCTTCCAGACCCTTGATGACTTCTCACCCAGTTGTAAACTTCCTGCGTTGCATACCCTGCATCAACCGCCATCATACTTATCATATATTCAAGCCCATTTTCACCAATAAAATGATGATTGAGGAGCTCCGAAAGCTTTTTCCATACTTCTCTACTTCCTGTATCTCCTTCAAATACTCGGTAGTCTATTGACCAACTTTCACGACTTTTTCCCCATGCTACAACTTCCACCTCTAGACGATCTTTTTGGACATCTACTCCTGCAGTAAGTACCACTTCTCTCTTAGGTACTGTGCCTACGGGAAAAAATTCTCTTCTGTTGAATAATTGCTTCCAGTCTGGTACTTCTCCTTTATCTACCCAGGTTTCTCCAAGCGTAGTATTTATCCAAACCTTCAGTAATTGTTCACTTTCTTTTGCATGGAGAAAATCTTCTACTGCTTGTTGCCAACTATACCAGCCAACTGGACTATAAAGACTTGAAAGATGAAATCCTTTTTTCTCACCTTTCATTGGATTAGTAGCTCTCCATTCTCCACGTTCAAGCATCTCTGTCTTTTGATGATTTTCTATCTTTTCACCACATTCTATACATATATAGTGTGCTGTATTTGGATTTTTATCTTCCCATTTTATTTGTGACCATTTTAAAACTTGATAGTAATTACAATGCGTACATGGAACAAAAAAGTATCTCTTATCTGTTGCTTCAAATTCCTTCTCAATTCTGCTTATTCCATGAATCGTTGGTGTTGATACTAAAAAAATCTTTCGCCGTGCAAATGTATTGGTACGAGCTATGCTGAGTAAAACCGGATCTCCTTCACCTCCTGAATCTCCTGGATAGGCGTCTATTTCATCAAGAAAGAGATATTTTACTGGCATAGATCTCAGTGCTACACTGCTATTTGCTCCGGTTATTACTACTATTCCACCTGGAAATTCCTTACTTTGTACAGTATTGCCTGAATCTCTTGACCTTGGGTCTTTTACTTTACTTTTTAAACATGGCGTACTCTCTATTAACGGTGCAAATCTTCCCTTTGACCAACGCTTTCCCATTTCAACTGTCGGCTGTACTACTAGCATTGGACCAGGGGTTTGATCGATAATATAGCCAATCCAATTGTTACCAGCTTCTGTTCCCCCAATCTGTGCTCCTTTCATGAATACTACTTTTTCTGCCGGTGAGGACGGAGAAAGTGAATCCATGATTTCTTTTAAATAAGGAGTTCTTTCCGTTCTCCATTTACCTGGCTCTGATGCTGCAGTTGCTGCTAAAACTCGATACTCATTCGCCCACTCTGATACTTTAAGCTCTGGATCTGGTTTTAAACCTTCAGAAAAAGATGTGGCGTATATCATATTGCTAGCTCTTCACCATCACTAGATGATATTTCTACATCACTTAAATTAGGACTACTTGTTTTCTCACTTTCGAGTTCAGTAAACATTTTCTTTTCAAGCGCTTCTTCTAAGTACTTTTGAGTCAAATTACTCATCATTATTGCAGCTGTAAGCGCAACTATTCCCACCATTACTGCAGCTATAATGTTAGGGTAAATTCCTACTATCGCTATTGCGCATATTGTTATAGAAACACAGATGATATTGATATATTTCTTTATTTTTTTGTCTGCTATTTTCCTTTCTTCAAAATATTTATTGCTCAATAAATGAAACGTTGGAAAGTTGTCATTTTTTCCAAATAAAACTATATCTTTTTCTTTGCTTAATAACTTTATCAGTTTTACGTTATTTGTTGTTATTGCGTACTGAAAAACATCTGTAGCATCTGCTCTTTTCTTTAGCAGTAATTTTACTATATTAAAATGTCTATTTATTGCTGCAAGATATATCGCTGATTCTCCTTTATTGTTTAAAATATCTACTTCAACTCCCTCTTCTAAAATCTCTTCTAGGAACTCCTCATATCCTTTCTTTGCAGCTAAATGAAGTAAACTGTTTTTATCTTCTCCATATTTACTACTCATTAAAATTTCCACTATATCTTGTTTATTCCTTTCTCTTGCATAACAAAATGGTGTTTTGCCTTTATCATCTCTAATCAAAGGATCTATATCTTCTCGCGTTAGTAAAACCTCTATTGTTTTAAGTCTTTCAGCATAATGTAATGGTGTTTTATTTTCATAATCTTGTAAATTGACCTTGGAGTTTGGAGCATTTGTTAAACACCTTACAATATCTAAACACAAATCTCGTTCATCATAATTGCTAACGCTTACAGCATTGTGAAGAGGTGATAACTTTGTTGCATTTTCTCCACTACCGGTCCTATTTACATTTGCATCGAGGTCTACTAGTTTTTTTACTACTCCTATTTTCTTGTTGTTTACTGCATAATGAATTGCTGCGTGATTTCTCGCATCAAGAATGTCCTTATCCGCATTTCCTTCTCTAATTAAAATTTCTACTATTTCTTCATTTCCAGCTCCTGCTGCTAAGTGTAATGCTGTATGTAGTAGAGCATTCTGCTCATTAACATTAACCCCTTTGTCGAGTAAAAACCTTACAGCATTTGCTTCATTCAACATCGCAGCTAAGTGAAGCAAACTATCTTCCTCTGATCCGTATTTGTGATTGATTAGTGCTTGTAATATTTCTTCTCTTGCACAAGAGAGCGCACTTTTACCATCATCATCAGTGATCAGTGGATTAATATTTTTCCTGTTCAGTAAGAGTGCAACCATACCAAACTCGTTAATTTCTACTGCATAATGCAGCGGTGTCTTTCCATTTAATCCTCTAACATTTACATCCACTCCTGGTTGATTAATGAGACACTTTATTAATTCTAAACTTAAGTTAGCAGACATTATTTAAAACTTAATATTAGATAATTCTTGTAATGAGTTTGTAATCTCTTCAGTTAGCGCCATATGAATCTTTTCAGTGTCACTCAGTGATGCAAGCAGCGCTGAAACCCTATTTGGAATATTAAGCAAATTATTACGGACAACTCTTGCTACGTTAAATGCTTCGTTTTTTACTTCTTCTACTGCTACAAGTTCACCAATCTCAGCTTTTGCTTTTGCCTCCAATAATCTACCACGTTCCATTTCATTTTTTATTCTAGTTTTCAGCAACATCGTAGAAAGGTTACTTGTACTTTCTGGATTTTTCCTCCTCAGCGGCTGGCTTGGATCTCTTATTGCTGCCACCGCTTCATTTGCTTGTTCTCGGTCGATCAAACCATCCTCCAACTCAACTATTCCTTTTTTTACTAAATAACAGACATATTGCTTTGATACTCCTATCTCCCTTGCCCATTCTGTTTGTGTGATTTTTTCCACTTTTTTTGCTTCTTTTTTACGAATTTTCTTCTTGAATCTCTGAAAAGGTTTTACCATTCTCAGAAAGAATTGCTTCCCTGCCTGTGTATACTTGCCAACGTTTTATGGTGACATCTACAAACTTTGAATCTAGCTCTATTGTTCTGCAGATTCTTCCTGTTCTCTCGCATGCAATCAGTGTACTTCCAGAACCGCTAAATGGATCAAGAACTATGTCTCCTGATCTGCTGCTGTTTACTATTGCTCTCTCCATTAGCTCTACTGGCTTCATCGTTGGATGTAGTGTATTATGTGTTGGCTTATCATAAAACCATAGATCACTTTGATTTCTACCTCCATGCCACTCACGTTTATTGCCGCTTTTCCATCCATAAAGCATTGCTTCGTATTGTCTTTGATAATCTGATCTTCCTAGCGTAAAGTGATTCTTCGCCCAAATTATAAATGTTGACCATTTCCCTCCTGCCTCCTCAAATGCTTTTTGCAACGTTGAAAACTCTGATGATGATATACAGATATAAATAGCACCTTTGGTATATGCTAAAATATTGGAACAGATATCGTAGAGAAAAAGTTCGTACTTTTCACCTTGATTATCGTTTAATATTTTTTTATCTTGGCTACCACCATAATCAACATTATACGGAGGATCACAAACAGTAATGTCTGCCATTTTATCATCTAACAGCGCTTTATATGATTCAACTACAGAGCTATCACCACAATAGATTCTATGATCACCTAAAATCCAAAGATCACCTGGTTTTGTTATTTCTACTTTTTTGTCATCACCAGCTAAGTCAGAAAGATCTTCTTTTTCACTATCTAAATCATCAAGGAAATGTTGAACTTTTTCTAATTCAAATCCAGTCATTTTAAGATCAAACTGTAAATCTTCTAACTCTTGAATTTCTACTTTCAAAAGCTCATCATCCCACTTTGCCCAATTAGCTGATTGATTTGCCAGTAATCGAAAAGCTTTAGTTTGTGGTTCATTTAGATTATCACTTAAGACCACTGGAATACTTTCCATACCAAGTTTTCTTGCTGCTTTAAGTCTTAAATGACCATCAACCACAGTGCCATCGCTTTTTGCAACTATTGGTATACGAAAGCCGAATTCCCTGATTGAAGCACACATTCTATTTACTACGTCATCATTCTTACGTGGATTACGCTCATATTCAACTAGGTTTCGAGCTCACTTTTACCCACAAATAAAAAAGTGAGTAAAATGGATACCAAATAAATTTGGGATTAAAATGAGTGAAGTAAGTACAAATGTGCAATATACTGATGGCTTAGGGGATAAATGGCTGGAAAGAGAGTTAAAACACGTTAATTTAGGAGATACAAGACTTAATAAGAGACTTATTAAAACAGGCTATTGTATAGAGGGTAAGGCGTCTGGATCAATTAATCAAAGCTGTAGTGGATGGAAAGAAGCTAAGGGTGCATACAGATTATTTAGCAATGAAAAGCTTAAGGATAAGGAAATTTATTCTTCCCATTACAAAGAAACTATGGAGAGAATGAAAGGAAATCAGTTTGTTTTTTCAGTTCAAGATACAAGTTATTTGGATTTTGACTCTCATATAAAAACTAAGAGGCTAGGTAGTATTTCTAAAGCTTATACGAAGCATAAAATGGGTTTACTGTTGCACAGTGCCTTAATAGTCAGCAAAGACGGATTGCCTTTAGGTCTATCTTCTCAACAATGTTGGGCACGTTCTATTAGGGAAAAAGAAACGTCACAAGAAAAAGCAAACAGGAAATACCGTACCTCCATAGAAGAAAAAGAAAGTTATAAGTGGATAACAGCTCTCAAAGAAAGCATAAACAACCTTCCTGCAAATGTACAACTTGTTACCCTTGGTGATAGAGAGGCAGATATCTTCAAATTTTTATGGATCACTGAGACATTAGGTAGTTTTTATGTAATCCGTAATCGAACTAATAGAAGATTTATCTGTACTGAAATTGGAAAAACAGATTTGCAAACACGCATCACTCAACTGCCAGTAAAGAAGAAAATTTCTCTAGAAGTTAATAAAGGTGGAAACCAAAGATCAAGGAAAGCTAATATTGAAGTTAAGTATATGAAAGGCTATATACCTATCAGATCTTCTTCAATTTATGGATCAAAAGACACAGTGCATAAAATAAGTGATAAAATCCCTGTATATGTGGTAAGTGCAAAAGAAACAAATCCTCCTGAAGGATTGGAAGCTATTGATTGGACTTTGCTGACTAATGTACCAGTTAATAGCACTTTAGATGCTATAGAAAGGATAAATTGGTATAAGCTAAGATGGAAAATTGAGGAGTATTTCAGGGTTTTAAAATCAGGATGTAAAATAGAAAGCTCTCGTTTAACTACAAAGGAAAGGCTACAGAAATTAATTGCTATAAAGAGCATTATTGCATTTAAAATTTTATATTTAACAAAAGTCGCTTTATCAAATCCCATGGAAACCTGTACTAAAATTTTAAGCAACGAAGAGTGGAAGGCCCTTTTCATACGTGAGCATAAAGTAGCTACATTGCCAGAAGAACCTCCAAACATAAAACAAGCTATTATTTGGTTAGGAAAATTAGGTGGATTTATGAATAGAAAAAGTGATAATTTACCAGGGGCTATGACTCTATGGCGGGGCTATGAAAATCTTAAGGAGAGCATAGTTATGCTTCACATCATGACCTCTCAAAATTGTGGGTAAAAGTGAGGGTTTCGAGTAGGATAATAGTGGATTGCTAAATTCATATAATTGCTATACTAATTAAAAAGTTAATATTTAAAATATATCTGACGCTAAAGAAGGCCTGGGGTCAGCACCACCAAACCCGCCAGCCTGGCCGAAAGGACCCACTTTTATGGATTTTTCGACTTATTAATATCTTTACTAAAATCCATAACATAGAACATCAAAGCTAAAGCATCTGCTTGATTATCATCTTTAGGCAAAAAACCTTTTTCCTTTACAGCTTCAATAACTTCACTCTTACTTGCATTACCTTTGCCTGCTATAAAGCGTTTGATAGTTTTAACATTAACACCTTGGTAGGGAATATTGTTCTCTTCACACCAAGCAGACAGAACTGCGAGAAAACCGCCATAGCAATGCGCTGCATCAGTTCCTAGATGTCTTCTTACTTCCTCAAAATACACTGCAGTGAACTCATGTTTCAAAGAATTAAGCCAATTGTGAAAACTTAAAAAACACATTCCACCTCCACTGAAACGGCTACCATGAAAGCTTTTGCTTCCACTTTCAATTACTCCATCTGTTAGAATTGCCCAGCCGGTTTGCTTGCCGAGATCTAGCGTTAAGATTGACGTACAAAAACTCCTTTGTGTAATTAAAGTTCAATGCCCTGTATAATATATATGTACGATGACTCGCAAATTCGTCCGCAATTTTGAAAAAAAATTAAAAAAAATTTCATATCCTGCCATTTGAGTTTTTTTCATCTTTACTTATCTTAATAACTATTTTACATAACTTATATTACGCCAATATTTATATTATTATATTATCATATATTATATTTTACCTGTATTTAAATATATATATAATATATATAAGACTTCAGTAATCCGTAAACCCTCTTTACTGGCCGATTTTAGCCACTTAACTTTAGAAACGGCTTTTAGGAATAGAACATAAAAAAGACAATATTATCAATAACTTAACGATTACTGCTTTCTGAAATACTAATTAGTAACTCAGAAATTAGGTACGAAATTGGTAGTTTTTTACCTATGAAAAAGTAGCTTCAGTAGTGTATCAAAACGTTTAAATCTTATTTTAACTTTTAAAGATTTTATTCTTTTAGATAAAAAAAATTATTACTACTTTTTTATAATAAATTAGTCATACAAAGTCTTGGTAAAAATCTCTATTCATGAAACTTTTGGAGTTTTTATGAAGAATTCTTATCAAGGAATCGATTCTACAATTGTTAAACATGTGAGATTTCAAGCTTCGCGCCTTAAATCCAAAAGCTGTTTTATTAACGAAAGTCTCGAAGATATAGAACAAGAGCTTTTTTGTCAGGTTTGGCAATATCTTAACCAGCACGATGAGAAAAGAAGTAGTTTTAGTACTTTCGTTGCTAGATTAGCTAATTATTGTGCTCGCAATATGTTACGCAATCAGTTATGTCTAAAACGTAATATAACTTTTGATGATATAAACGACGATATTCCAGATCATAGGAACTCGGAAATCGAAGCGATAATTCGCACTGATATAAATAATATAATTTCAACTTTGTCTGAAAAAGATAGTAATTTATGTCAATTACTTAAGGTATTTACTATTACTGAAGTTTCTGTAATAACCAAAATACCAAAGACAACTATCTATCGCACACTAGAACGAATACGCGATAAATTCTCAGTTTTAGAGAAGTTATAAGCTCTCGATTATATTTGCTCAAAATTTTTTTTTGCAAATTGCGGACGAATTGCCTAGGTCATCGTACATATATATTTAGGTACTGGGAGAAAAATGAAAATAATGAACAGCAATGAACGGCTAAAAGTTCAAACAGGTATAAAAATGGTCATCTTTGGTCCTTATGGTATAGGTAAAACTAGTCTCTTAAAGACCATAAATGAACCAACACTTTGTCTTGATTTTGAGGCAGGTTTACTTGCTGTTCAAGATTGGCAAGGGGATTCTGTAAGTATTCGTACTTGGAATGAGGCAAGAGATATTGCATGTCTCATAGGTGGTCCTAATCCTGCGTTAAAATCTGACTCAGCATATAGCCAAAAACACTATGAGCATGTATCCAGTAAATACAAAGAGCTTGCTTCAGAGTTTCTCAAGTATCGATGTATTTTTATCGATAGTATTACAGTAGCCTCGCGTTTATGTCTATTGTGGGCAAAAATGCAACCTGAAGCTTTTTCTGAAAGATCAGGAAAACAAGATATGAGAGCTGCTTACGGGTTACTTGCTCAAGAAATGATGGCTTGGCTCAATCAGTTTCAACATATTCCAAATAAAGACATCATTACAGTTGGAACTCTTGGACAATACCTCGATGATTTCAATCGCTCAACTTGGCTACCTCAATGTGAAGGAGCTAAAACTGCAAGTGAAATTCCAGGTATTGTTGATGAGGTAATCAGTATGGTTGGAATCAAGAAAGATGATGGTACAGAGGTTCGTTCATTTGTCTGTCAGACGATTAATTCTTGGGGATATCCTGCTAAAGATCGAAGTGGTTGCCTTAATATGGTTGAAGAACCGCATCTAGGAAAACTTCTTAAAAAAATTAAAACTAAAGCTTTTGCAATTCAACCTGTCACGCCCAACATATAGGAGGTTATTATATGCTACAAAACTTTTTAACTATTGGTCAAAAAATTCCTTTTTTCAGTGTGAAAGAATACTTGGACGATCGATCGCCAATACCAGAGGATATAATCTCACCAAGAATTTTAACAAAAAGAGGCTTATTGGTACTGGGTGGCCCACCTAAAATCGGCAAAAGTGACTTTTTGATTTCATGGCTCGTTCATATGGCTGCAGGTGTTCCTTTTCTTGGTATGGTTTCAAATAGACCTTTAAAAATTTTCTACATGCAAACTGAAATTGAATATGAATATATGAAAGAACGTTTGCAACAACTTGATAATGAACTTTTGAATGTAGCTGCTAACAACTTAATCATTACGCCAAAAGTGCACTTATCATTTAATCATGATGAAATAAGTGAAATTAAGGAGATTGTAAATGAACGCTTTAAACCTGATGTTTTGGCCATAGATCCATTACGTAACATCTTTAGCAGTGAATATGGAAATGAAAATGACAATAGTGCTATGCTGTTTTTTCTGCAAAAGACTCTTGAAAAGCTACGCAGTGCTGTCAATCCAGATGCTTGTATTGTACTTACTCATCATACAAAAAAATTATCGAAAAAGATGCTCGAAGAAGATCCATTTCAAGGCCTAAGTGGTGCTGGATCTTTACGTGGATTTTACAGTACTGGTATGGTGATGTTTGCTCATGATGAAGAAAGCAGTGCACGCCAGATAGTATTTGAGCTTCGCAATGGTGAACGCGTGCCAAACAAACTTGTCGATAAGATAAATGGTCATTGGCAGCTAATGGAATAGCTAACTTTCACTTTAAAGTCAACTTATAGGAGAGCGTATGCTACAAGATTTTTTAACTGATTTTAATAATGCAAAACTGCAGAGCAGTTTAATACCGAAAGGTACAATAGTCAAGGTAAAAATGGCAATAAAGCCTGGAGGTTATGAAAATTGGTTCACTAAAAACTACACTACTGGCAGCATCTATTTAAACACTGAATTTACTGTCACTGAAGGTCCATATGCAAAACGCAAGATTTTTCAGATTATAGGTATCAAAAATGGCAAAGCAGAAGGTGAAGAAGACATCTGGGGAGAATCTGGACGTTCTATGCTGCGTAGTATTTTGGAATCATCCAGAAATATTCATGCAAATGACACTTCAGAGAAAGCAGTTACTGCTAGAAAAATCAACTCTATAGCTGATTTCAACGATTTAGAGTTTACAGCGAAAGTAGGCGTTGAAACTAATAATACATACGGAGATAGAAATAGGATTACTACAGTTATTACTCCAGAATTACAAAAAAGTTTTCAAGATGATTGGTTGCCATTTTGAAGTATGACGAAGGAAAGTTGTGGGCTGCTGTTATTACTAGAGCTATTCAGGATGCAGCAGGAAAAAACCCTAAACTTAAAAAAGAGGCTTGTCAATGGATTCGCTCACGATCTTTTGAAACTGTTTGTGAGCTGGCTAATCTTGACTTTAAACGTCTAAAAAATATGTTGAACAAATTTGGAATAAACAAGGAGAATTTTATGGATTTTTCATCTAAAAATGCTTTGAAAATAAAATCATTATTAATTAATAACATCAAAGATTGTTTATCTTATTTGTTACCTGAAGGCAAATCTTACCAAGATAAATTCTATATTGGCAGTAGAAATGGAAATAAGATAATAGTTGAAATGGAAGGAGAAAATGCAGGAAATTGGTATAACCTGATCGAAGAAAAGAAAGGAAATATAATAGACCTTTGGACTTTAGTTAAAGGTAATATAGATTCTGCTGAAACATGGTTGAACGGTAAAGATGAAAGAAGTTCCATATTACAAGAAAAACAAAACGAAGGAAAAGCATTTTCTGTAAATCATTACTTAAATGACAAATCACCAATGCCACAAGATATAATAGGCCCAAGAATTTTGACACCAGGTGGTCTTTTGGTCATAGGTGGTACTCCAAAGATTGGCAAAAGTCATTTTCTTCTTTCTCTATTAGTACATCTGGCAGCAGGAAGATCATTTCTTGGCATGAAGCCTACAAGACCGCTAAAAATATTCTATCTACAAAACGAAATGGAATATGATTACATTAGAGAACGTATACAACAACTCAACAAACTTCCTCATTTAGCAACAGAAAACTTAATTGTGACGAACAAGATGAATTTGACCTTAAATGAAGAAGGTATAGAAAAAATAAAAAATATGGTAGAGGAAAAGTTTGATTTAGTTGTGATTGATTCTCCTTATAATTCCGTTAACTATGGTCTGCAGCATGCAATAGAAAAACTACGTTCCAAGATTAATCCTATGGCTGGAATAATCATCACAAATCACACCAAAAAAGTACCTACCTCTATATTGGAAAAGAATCCATTTCAAGCTCTTGTTGGTGCTAATGCTTTAAGAAGTTTTTATACATCTGGAATAGTAATATTTCAACCCAATAAACGTACAAATATCTTGCAAGTAGTATATGAACTTAGAAACGGTAGATCTATACCAACAAAATTCATCAATAAGATTAATGGATGTTGGAAATCTGCTAACGTTATAGCTAGAACATAAAAATTCTTCAGGTAGGTATGGATATTTATTGTTCACAAAGAAATGGACATTATAAATTATTAGGGAAGAAAGAACAGTTAAGAACTCAACTCCTATCAAATATAAGGTCATGTCTTTCTTATTTACTGCCAAGAGGAACTTTTCGTGGTGATAAGTTCTATGTAGGTGATCTAAAAGGCAATCAAGGGAAAAGTATGATAGTGGAGTTAATTGGCAGTAAAACCGGATTATGGCACGATTTTTCTACCGGAGAAGGAGGAGATATTTTTGATCTTTGGGCTGCTGTTACTGGAAAAAATCAATTTACTGATACGATAGAAGATATTGCTAAGTGGATTGGTTATTCGGAAAAAAATAACACTCTGGGGCAACCAACGGCATCATGGAACTATTACGATGAAAGTGATCAAGTGATTGTTACAGTTTATCGTTATAACACTGATTCAGGAAAAAGATATCTTCCTTTTGATGTAAAAAGGTCTAGTTTTACTCTACCAGAGACCAGGCCTTTATATAATATTCCAGGTATCATGAAATCTGATAAGGTGATTTTAGTTGAAGGTGAAAAGTGTGCAGATGCTCTGATAGAGCAAGGTATGACTGCCACAACTGCAATGTTAGGAGCAAATGCACCAATAGAAAAAACAGACTGGTCACCACTTAAGGGCAAGCATGTTATTATTTGGCCAGACAATGATGAACCAGGTAAACAATATGCTGAGAAAGTTGTGAAAAAGCTTACTTTTCTTGGTGTTTTATCACTTACTCTTCTTGAAATACCGGAGAATAAACCAAAGGGATGGGATTCAGCTGATGGTATAGAAGAAAAGATGAATATTCCTGAATTCATTGAAAATAACTCGAAAAAAATCATCGTTAAGCAATTGCTTAATATTCAAGAATGGAGCGTAGAACGTTTTATAGGTCCAGTACCGGAGCAAAAGTTTCTTGTTGAAGGGTTATTTCCTTTAGGAGTGACATCTATTCTAGCTGCAATGGGAGATACTGGTAAAGGTATGCTTCTGCTTGATTTAGCACTGAAAGTTGTGAGTAGAAAAGATCAGCCATGTGGTTTTGGTCCTTTAGTTACTGAACATGGATCTGTGGTAATTTTCTCAGCAGAAGATGATATGAGTGAAATACATCGCCGTTTAGAGCGTCTTGATTTGCAATGCGAGAGATTAAAATATAAGGATAGGCTCTTTATTGTACCATTACCAAATGTTAGTGGATCACTTACAATCATAAAGAGTGTTTCAGGTAAAGTTATAGAGACTTCTCCTGAATTTGAATCGATAACAAAACAACTTAATAAAATAAAAGACTTAAAATTAATCGTATTTGATCCACTTGCATCATTTGTGCACGCTGATTTAAATACTGACCCAGCCGTAGGCGATTATTTGATGTCTTTATTATCTGATTTAGCAGGTAGCACTGGAGCATCAATAATTACTGCCCATCATATGAGAAAGCCAAAAAGTGAAAAACCTATATCGACTGTTGAGCAAGCACGTGATGCCATTAGAGGTACATCTGCTCTTGTTAATGGTGTTAGGTGTTCATACGCTTTTTGGTCTGTGGAAGATACAGCTAAACTGACAATTTTTAAATCAATAGGAGAATCTGTAAGACAGAACGCATTATTTTATGGAGCAATTGTTAAAGCAAACGGTTTGGCTGATCGCACTTTACGCACTTATTTAAGAAATGAAGAAACAGGATTGTTAGAGGACATAACTGAAAGATTAAGAATAAAAAATATGAACGAAAAAGATTCAAAGCAGCATCTTATAACTGCAATTACACGAGCAGCAATTTCTGGACATCCATTTACCCATACAGGAAGTACAGGAGTGTATAAACAGCGGCATAGACTACCTGAGGAGTTTCACAGTATAGGAAGAGATAGAATGGAGCGTATAGTTCAAGAGCTGTTACAAGCACGGAAGTTGGTTAAAGGAATGGCTACTGGTTCAAAAGAAGATAAATGGCTTGACATTCCTAGCGGACCATTTGCTCGCGGTGTTGGAAAGTTTAGCTGTGGAGCTGAGCTATTCTCCTAAAAAATTTTCCTGATATAAAAAAATATTTTGATTTTTGCGGACGAATTTTGAACTCACCGTACATATATAATATATGGGGGCTTAATTAAAAATGTCAATACTCACACAGTCAGGAAGAGCAGCAATAGCAGCCAGCATCAAAAAGCAATCTATCCATCTTGCTTGGGGAACAGGTGATTCAAGTTGGGAAAGTAGCCACAAAGTAGAAAAAACTTTCGTTAAGGGTGAAATAAAATTTGATCATCAACCTATTAAAGATGTGAAGCTTTTTACAGGGCAAACAACTTATCAGCCAAGTATTGACTATACAGTTAATGGCAGTACTGGTGTAATAAAACTTACGGAAAATAGCTCTATTCCAGTAAGTGATAAAGTTACTGTAGAGTATAGTGAAAGCACACCACCAGAGCTGATAACTTCTGAAAAGCTGCTCAATGAACTTGGCAGACGTACTGCAGACGAAGTGCTATTCTGCACAGGTGATGAAAACGGTGAACTTATAACTCCATCTGGAAGGTTTAGGCCCTCAAATGTACCAACTAATAATCTCTATCTCAAATTTACTTTCGATTTCACAAACGCAGCAAATCAAGTTATACGGGAATTAGGGGTTATGGTTGGTACTAAAGTAAAAGAAGAATTACCTATAGGACAGAGGTATTTTGAACCACAAGATATAGAAGACCCAGGGATCTTATTAGTTTTAGAACATACTGTACCACTTATCAGAACATCTGCAACTCGGGAAACTTTTTCATTTGTTGTAACCTTTTAGAATAAAATGACTTTAAACGCCTATTATAACCGCTTTAATCCTGACAAAGAGTACGAAAAAAGTTTGTTCCTTGCAGGAAGAGGTCTACAGTCTGCAGAATTAAATGAGACTCAGGAGTATGCTCTTTCTAAGCTTAAAGGCATAGGTGATGCAATATTTCGTGATGGTGATGTTATAACGGGAAGCAATTGTATTATAGATAGAGAAACTGGTAAAGTTACACTTGAGTCAGGAAAAATCTATCTGCGCGGTGCAGTTAGAAAAGTTGAAAAAGAAGAATTTGTTATTCCACTGAGTACCACAGTTCGCATAGGTGTTTATTATGTAGAATCTACGATTACAGAACTTGAGGATGAAAACCTTCGTGATCCTGCTATTGGTACAAGAAACTATCAGGAAGTAGGAGCTGCAAGGCTTAGAGCTACTATCACTTGGGGTTATCAAGCAGAAGGTCTTTCTCCACGTTTTTCTGAAGGAGAGTTTTATCCAATCTATAACATTGAAAATGGAGTATTAATGGAACATTCACCACCTCCACAAGCAAACATAGTAACTACTGCTCTTGCTCGTTATGACAAAGAAGCAAATGGTTCCTACGTCGTAAATGGCCTTGAAGTAATGTTCCTGCAAAAGGAAGAGGGAGAAGGAGGAAAAAAAATATTTGTGATTAATGAGGGCAAAGCTCATGTTGATGGCTATGAGATTGAACTTCCTCACAGTATTCGTGTTTCTTTTGATGAAGATCCGGATATAAAATCAGTTGAATCAGAACCACATACTTTTCAGCCAAATAGCCAAAGAGTAATGGAACTGAAAGTTAATGATTTTCCAATAAGTGAAATTAAAAAAGTAGATATAACTGTTCAGAAAACCATTACTGTTACTCATGGTTCATACTCTGGAGCTATTGATCCGATACCTGACTCTGCAGTACTTGAGATTATTCAAGTTAAACAAGGCAATGTTATTTATGAAAACAGTATAGATTACAAACTAAACGCAGGAAACGTTGATTGGTCATTACCAGGTAAAGAACCAGCTCCTGGAAGTAGTTATCAAATAACTTACCGCTGTCGTACTCATGTAAGTCCTGAAGATATAAATGACGAGGGGTGTAAAGTAAAAGGAGCAGTTGATAACAGCTTGGTTCTGATTGATTACACCTGGAAAATGCCCCGCTATGATTTAATTACTATCGATAGCAAAGGAGCAGTAAGGAGAATAAAAGGTATAGCTCACCCTTGGCGACCATCAATGCCTAAAGCACCTAGCGGACAACTTTTGCTCTGCTACATTCATCAGACGTGGAAAAACGGAGAAAAAGAAGGGGTAAAAATAGTGAATAATGCTATTCATGCTGTACCGATGAATGAGCTTGAAGCAATGAAAAAAGGAATAAATGATCTTTATGCGCTGGTTGCACAGGAACGTCTACGCAATGATGCAAATTCAAGAGAACCTACCACCAAAAAAGGAGTATTTGTTGATTCATTCTTTGATGATGATATGCGCGATCAAGGAATTTCGCAGTCTGCAGCAATAGTAAATAGAGAGCTAGTTCTGCCAATAGATGTAGAAGTTGCAGATATTGAAAAAGGTGGGGAAAGATATCTTTTGCCTTATAAACTTGAACCGGTACTGGAGCAGCTTTTACAGACCAAAGGAGAAAAGATCAATCCATATCAAGCTTTTGATCCAGTCCCGGCACAAATTACTCTAAATAAAAACATTGACCACTGGACAGAGGTTACCACGAATTGGAAAAGTCCAGTAACTAGAGTGTTTAGTACTAGAGAAACAACAGAGCTATTGTCAAGTAATTCTTATGAAACTGAATTTATGCGAGAAGCAGTACAGAATTTTGAGATCGAAGGTTTTGAGCCAAATGAAAAGCTCAAGGAGGTGAAGTTCGATGG
The DNA here is from genome assembly GCF_964263225.1 of Wolbachia endosymbiont (group A) of Limnophora tigrina. NCBI lineage: Bacteria > Pseudomonadati > Pseudomonadota > Alphaproteobacteria > Rickettsiales > Anaplasmataceae > Wolbachia > Wolbachia endosymbiont (group A) of Limnophora tigrina. The sequence continues at coordinate 706,934 of NZ_OZ181654.1, read as the reverse complement.
TATCTTCATTCAGCCTACTGCGTAAGAGGTAAAAATATGCTCACAGCTAACAACCAGGGAAAATTAAAGGGAAAGGTGAAAGTGCCAGCAAACATTCCAGCAGGTACTAAATTAGTACAGTTTTACGGGGATAAAGGAAGCTATGGAGAGGCAACTTATACTGGTAAAAAAACAATTACCATAGAAGAAAGAAGAAGAGTTATCGCAGCAAGAAGAGTTGATCCTTTAGCGCAAACATTTACTTTAAATGAGAGCAGACACATAGGAGGTCTAGAGTTATGGTTTATAAATAAAGGCAAAAAACGTGTTGTTGTGCAGATTAGAGAAACAGCAGTGGGAATGCCCTCGCAGACTGTCATTGCTGAAAGTTATATTGAGCCAAAAGATATAAAGATAGATGGCACAGCAACACGTATAGAATGGTCACCAATGTTTTGCCATGCAGGAGAGGAGTATGCGATAGTACTACTTACTGATGATGCAGATACTGCAGTAAAAATAGCAGAGCTTGGCAAGTATGATGCAGTAAATAGCCGTTGGGTAACAAGTCAACCATATCAAGTAGGAGTATTACTGTCATCTAGCAATGCAAGCACCTGGACTCCACATCAAAATTTAGATTTAACGTTTCGACTACTAGCTGCAAAATTTAGTGAAGTTTCTTATGTTGTTGACCTGGGCAAAGTTACTGTAAATAATGTATCAGATTTAATTGTTTTGACGAACGTCGAAAAAGTAGCATTTGATACCAATGTAGAATTTATTCTGACAGATGAAGAGGGAAGAGAAAACTTTTTGTCTGATAATTTGCCGCTCGCGCTGCGTGAAAGAATAAATGGGGAATTAACGGTAAAAGCAAGCCTAAAAGGAGGGCGAGAAAAAAGTCCAGTTCTCTATCCTGGGTTACAGCTAGTTCTGGGTAATCTTTCAGAGTTCGGAGATTATGTTACAAGAAGCATTACAGCAGGAGCTAACACTAAGATTACCATAACATATGATGCGCTGATACCTGGCACTGCAGATGTTAAAGCATATGTACAAAAAAACGTGGATTGGCAATTAGTAAATTTAACATCAGGAAAACCAATTGGAGAAAATTTGGTAGAGAGAACTCATGTGCTATCAAATTTTAATGGTAATGATACAAGGATAAAATTGGTTTTAAGTGGAACGGTTGTCTATCGTCCAAAAGTCAAAAATCTACGAATCATTATCACTTAGCAGAATGTCAGATGATAAAACAAGTAGAGGATACTCTTTGCCTCATCCAGAAAACATTGCTGTGCAAGATGTTGTTCGTATCCGTACCACAATTAAGAAAATAGATGAAGATATTACCGAAAGAGAAGATGAGCATAATCAACTTAAGAGTAATTTTGAGCGGTTTAATTTTGAGACTTTTTTAAATTTTTGGAAATGAAAGAAGCAATATACCAAAGGATAAAGGATTTAGCAGCAAACAGTACACCAGATCAACTGGCATATCTTGCAAAATCGCTGGAATTGATAGCAGATAAAAAAGCTATTGCTGACATTGTGCAGATGACTGAGGTAAAAGAGATAATTGATGCACTACAAAAGAGGCTTAAGGATTTAGCAGCAAACAGTACACCAGATCAATTAGCATATCTTGCTAAAGCATTGGAATCAATAGTCGACAAAAGTGCAATTTCTGAAATTGTACAGATGACTGATGGTAAGCTAAAAGAACTTCTTGATAGTGCAAAAAAACACTTAACTGATCTGGATAATAAAAAAGCTAGTTCTTTAGCAGTGATCTCTGAATCAGAGAAGCAGTTATTAAAGAGAATTGATGAAAAAGGAACAACAAATTTATCGCTACTTGATACGAGAAAGAATGCCAATATTGCAGCAATAAATAGCATTAGTAATAGTCATAAAGATGGTCTTAAAGGTTTAGTAGAAGATTTTCGTGCTGTTAATAATGTACCATCTGGCTCATCAATTATTAGGGAAATAGAAACTCGTGATAACCAATTAAAAACATCCCTGATAAATGAGGTAAAAACTCGGGATGAACAGTTAAAAGTGTCTCTTATAAATGAAATAAGAAAGCGCAACATGGTTGAACCAGGGTCATTACCTTTCTTATTTGGTGTACTTGGCAGAAAAAATAATTATTTTGGCCACGGAACTTTTACGACAGAGCTTGGAAAGTGGAGTAGTGATATAACAAAAACTGACTATATGTTACAACTACTAGCAGGTAGCCATACGTACAATACAGATTACGTTAGTTTTTATCGGCCAAGACAACTAAGTTTTATAGAGGGAAGTAAAGGAACATTTATTTACGGAGAGTTATGCACAAAAAGTTTTTCTGGTAGTTATGATGAGATATACTATTACCCGTATGCTGCACTTGGAGTAGTATTTGTAAAAAATACAACCAATGTGAACATAAATAAGACAATGGAATTTGTTGGATCATCGTATTCAAGTACGGAGTATGGGGGAGCAGGATTATTTGTGGGAACTCCTGATAACACTAATTCTAATAAATCAAGTATTTCAAAAATAGTATGGAAAAATGTTTACCAATACATGAGTTCTGATAGCAAGTTAGCCGGATCTGGTAATGTGGAGATTCCAGCAGGAAAAACAGTTGCAATATTACTTTACACATCATCTTATCTGTATTCCAGAACACAAGTTAGTCAAGGTATGCTTGCATCAAATTATGTACACAACTATGGTCAATTTATTCAGTGGGGGATTTATAACATACGTAGCAATTTTCTCACCACAGGGCTTGAGGTAGATGTGGAAAGGACGCTCAGGGGTTGGCAATGTCCAGGGTTAGAACGAACTGATCAAATATGGCAATGAGGAGGAATTTGTGACTATTTATATACGTTTTGAAAACCACAAGCAGATTGAAACAACAACACTTGAAAACAAGCCAACTGGAAATGATTGGTATGAAGCACCAAAGAATTTTGACTGGCAAAAAAGTTATTGTTTAACAGAAGGAGAGAAAATTGTTGAAAGGAATAAGGAAGATATTGAGCTGGAGTTATTGGAAAATGCGAAACTTTCTGCACTTCGTTTTTATTTTAATAACTATACTAACGAATACGCTGGAAATTCTCACCAAAAAGCTAAATCGTATCAAATACAAGAAAAAGCCGCAAAAAGCATTCTAGCAGCACCAGAGTCTATAAGTAAAAAGGATACAGAAATTATAGAACCATTAGCAAAAGTCCGTGGTATTACAGTTATTGAAATGGCAAGAATAATTGAAGAAAAAGCAAAAAAAGCAGTAAAAGAAATAATTAAATGTGAAGAGTTGGAAGACATTACCAAGAAGAAAATTGCAGAAGCCAAAAGTAAAAATGAGCTACAGACTTTGCTAGATGATTTCAGGAAAAAAATACAAAGAAATGGCTGAAGAATTTTTACATGGCGTAAATGTTATTGAGGTAACCTCAGGAGCAAAGACAGTACGTACAGCTAAATCATCAGTGATAGGTGTAATTGGTACTGCACCTGAAGCAGATGAGCAAAAATTTCCGCTAAATAAACCAGTGTTAGTTGCAGGAAGCTTAAAGGAAGCAGCAAAGCTCGGAAAGAGTGGCAGTTTACCTTCTGCAATAAATGGAATATTTTCCCAGATTGGTGCAACAGTAGTAGTTATTCGAGTTAAAGAAAGTGAAAACAGCGATCCAAAGCTCAAAGAAAGTGAAACTATTCAAAGTATAATCGGTGGAGTTGATAAAGAGACTGGAGAATATCAAGGGATAGAGGCATTTCTCAGCAGTGAAAGTATAGTTCATGTTGCTCCAAGAATATTAATTGCACCTCAATTTACTCATCAATTACCAGAAGATGGCAAAAATCCAGTGGTTGCAGCATTAATTTCTATAGCAGAAAAATTAAGAGCTATAATAGTAGCAGATGGACCAAATACTAATGATGAAGAAGCAATTAAATGGAGAAAAAGTGTAGGCAGCTCAAGAGTTTACGTAGTTGATCCTTGGGTTAAGGTATTTATTGAAGGAAAAGAAGAAATCTTGCCATCGAGTCCATTTGTAGCTGGGTTAATAGCTAAGATAGACAGCGAGCAAGGATTTTGGCATTCGCCTTCAAATAAAGAGATAAATAGTATTGTTGGAACAAGCAGGCCTATTGATTTTACGCTCGGTAATACAAATTGTAGAGCAAACCATTTAAATGAAAATGAAGTAACAACGATAATTCATCAAAATAGCTATAGGCTTTGGGGAAATAGAACATGTTCAAACGATTCGAAATGGGCTTTTCTATCAGTAAGGCGCACTGCAGATTTAATTAACGATAGTTTACTTCGAGCTCATCTCTGGGCAGTTGATCGCAATATCACAAAAACTTATATAGATGATGTGATTGAGGGGGTGAATTCTTACCTTGCAAGTTTAAAAGCGCAAGGAGCAATTATCAGTGGAAAATGTTATGCAACTCCCGAACTCAATACACCGGCAAATATTGCAAGCGGAAAAGTGTCTTTTGATTTTGAGTTTACACCGCCATATCCAGCTGAGCAAATAATATTCAGATCCCATCTTGTAAATAATAGTGTAATAAGTTAGGAGAAAGCGAAGTGTTACCCAAAATACTGAGAAATTTTAACGTATTTGTAGATGGTCGTGGTTATGCAGGAAAAATTGATGAAATAACGCTACCAAAGCTTACCATAAAAACAGAGGAGTACCGTGCTGGTGGTATGGATATTCCAATAAATATTGACATGGGCATGGAAAAGCTTGAAGCAGATTTCACTTTTGCTGAATACGATACAGAGCTCTTTCGGCTATTTGGGTTGATAAATGGAAATTCGGTATCTTTGACGCTCAGAGGTGGAATGCAAGGTAGTGGAAGTAATGATATTGGAGCAGTAATAATCAATTTAAGAGGCATTTTTAAAGAATTTGATTTTGGTAACTGGAAACCTGCTGAGAAAGCAACGCTGAAATGTACTGTAGCTGCCCATTACTATAAACTTACTATAGGCGGTAATGAGCTGATAGAAATCGATGCTGAAAATATGATAAGAAAGATAAATGGTGTTGATCAAATGGCCTTGCTACAAACGATTCTAGGGATCTAATATGGTTGACAAAATTACATAAAAATGTTAAAATATAAGAAGTTGTAGGTATATAGTTAATATGGATTCTAAAGCTCATACAAATTCCATAGAGCAGCTAACTGGTTTACTTGTTAGTGTAGCACAATCTCAAGACAAGTCCGTTTTAAAGTTATTAACTGAATTAATGGAAGAAGAAATTGAAGATATGGAATTATCTAAGATTGCTGACGAACGCTATAAAGAAAAGAGGGTTAAACATCAAGATGCCTTCTGGGATTAAGCCTTACAATATAGACTATTCAGAATCTGTTATAAAGAAAGACATTCCGGCTCTTCCAGCAAAAGTAAAGGTATCCGTTCAGCAGAGTGGTTTAAGAAACGATAGATAGAAGATTGTGAAAAGGGTTTAGCCTCCTCTGTTTCCATGTTAAGTATAACGAAATTATTTGCTCAAGGAATGAGTTTCCTCGTTCTGATTGTGTAAAATATGAATTTTTGCGATAAACGACATAATGCCGTATTTGCCGTTCAGCGTGATTATTTGTCAGCGGAGTATTTTCTGGGTCATCTAAAAATTTCCACATCATTCTTTCAGATTTCAAAATATTCTTTGCAACTCGAGACGCTCCAATTGCTTCAGGTAAGCGAGATATTTCCTTCAAATAATACCTTGTACGTTTTCGCAATTTCTTGGCACGTCTAATAAATCTTGAAACATCTATCTCATTTTTTAGTAAAGCTTTTTTCAGTGCAAATAACTCAGTGGCTACATTTCTCAAGTAACAGCCCAGAACTTTAACTTCAAATTTCCAACTATGCGCTAATCTTTCAAAATCCCTTGCTAAGTGTGCCCAACAGATTTGCCTTCTTTCATTAGCAAAGTAGTTGTATGCTGCATATCTGTCGGTTACTACCAAGCTATTACGATTGCAGCATACACTATTTTTTAAAACTTTCATTCCCCTTGACTCTGTCAACTTCACAAAACTTGCCGTATTGCTTGCAAACATCCAACACCAAGCGAGTTTACCTTTGTTATAATGGCTCGTTTCATCAATATGTAGAACTTTACTCCTACTTATCTCTTGTTCGATCTGCTCATACATTTTTTTGCATTTTGAAGCAACTCTATGTTCACTATTTGATATGCTACCGACGCTTATGTTCAAATTGAAGATATCATTTATGATGCTAGCTACTTCGCGCTTTGAATTTTTATAAAACCCACTGAGTGCTGCAACTACTGACTTAACCCTTGGGCCAAATGTATCTGGCGTAACACCCTCTGGTAACTTGCTACTTCTTCTTTTTCCGCATCTCTGACAACGGCCATGTTCCAACTGATATTCCATTACATAAGCCTTAATCTCCGGAAGATCTACTTTCTGATGAATATAAGGTTTTTCGCATATTGCAATCTTCCCTCCGCATTCGCAAGTAGGTGACAACTCTATCTTTATCACCTCATCTGCTTCCATTTTAGCACGATAATTACCCTTATGCCCAACTTGACCACCAATCTTTCTTTCGCTTTTTGGCTTTTCCTTTTTCATTTTGTATAATTCTTTTGAATTGGGAATTGATGAGTTTTTTGAATTTAAACCTAGCCTTTCCTTTAATTCAGCGTTCTCTATCTTTAAAGCCTCATGCTCTGCTTTTAAACTTTCATTCTCTCTTTCCAATCTTTCTATTTTTGCTTCTAACTTTTCTATTTTTTGCTGTAAATTTTTGCAGAGTTCTAAAAGGTTTACCATATTACCTCATATTTACCCTATGATTATCTTTATTATCTTGCTTTGTCTACCTTATTTTGCCGCTCTGCTGAACGGACACAAAGTAAAGTTAATGATTAAGAAGGCAATAATGGAGCGTCTAACAGCTGATCCAATTGGACTTGGAAAGCCATTAAAGCACAACTTAAGCGGGCAACGTAGTCTACGTGTAAGTACCTACCGTATACTTTATTACATAGATGCGCCAGAGCATACAGTAGTTATTACTTCAATTGAACATAGGAAAGATTCTTATCAAAGCTAATCCTATTTATAGCACCATAGTTATAACAAAGAAATTAGTTATGTAAAAGCCGATATAGATTTTTATTTAATTAGCTTTTTAAGGAGGAACATGCAAGCTATAACACTTAATAACCCAATAACAGTTGATGGAATTTCTGTCTCAGAACTTACTGTTAGACGTCCAAAAGTTAGAGACTATCTTGCAATTGAACGCTTAAATGGTAGTGACCTTAGTAAAGAAGTAACTTTGACTGCCAATTTGACATCAGTTGCAAAAGAAGCAATTGAAGAGTTAGATATTGCTGATTATGTGAAAATTCAAGAGGTATTAAAGGATTTTTTTTCACCGATTATCCAAAAAACTTGAGATTAGAAGTATTAATGTTCAGCTCTATTGTAGGAGGCGGGGTTGAACAAATACTTGATATGGAGATTAATGAATTTATCTTATGGCATAAAGCAGCGAGGAAGGTACAATGTCAACGTTATCTATAAAAATTGGAGCAGTCCTAGATGGCAGTTTCAGTACTGTAATAAAAGGAAGTAGCAGTCAACTTACTCATCTTGGTGAGAATATAAGAAAGCTTGACTCATCTTTAAAATCAGTATCAAAGTTTAAGCAGTTAGGTCATGATGTTTTGACTAGCAAGAGGTCATGGAAAGGCTTTGAAGATCAAGTAAAATCTTTAGCTAAACAAATGAAGGCAATAGAGAAACCGAGCAAAACTTTAAAAGCAGAATTTGACAAGGCCAAAACCTCCGCAATAAAAGCAAAAGAAGCATATTTGAAAAAGAGAGATGCTTTGCATTCATTTAATGAAGAAGTAAGAAAAAGTGGAAGAAATATTAAGTACTTAGTAAGTGACCAACATAAACTTGGCTCTTCTATTGAAGTATTAAAAGGTAAGTATGGTAAGCTTGGATCTGCAATACGTAGTCACCAAAGTTTTTTAGCAAGCAAAGCACATTTTAAGTCACAAATTATAGAGACTATTGGGCTAGGGCTAACGCTTGCAGCTCCAGTTAAAGTTGCAATTGACTTTGAAAGTGCTATGGCTGATGTTACAAAAGTGGTAGATTTTAAAAAAGGAACGGATGAAGCAACTAAATTTGCAAAGAAGTTAAAAGAGATGTCACGTACTATACCATTATCAGCCGCAGAACTGGCACAAATAGCTGCAAGTGGTGGTCAACTTGGTATCAAGAAAGAAGATCTTTTTATGTTTACAGAAACAGTGGCAAAAATGTCTACAGCATTTGATATGTCTGCAGAGCAAGCAGGTGATTCTATAGCTAAACTCTCTAACGTTTATGGAATTGATGTTAGTAAAATGGAATACGTTGGTAATGTAATCAATCACTTATCAGATAACACTGCTGCCAAAGCAAAAGATATGGTTGAAGCTCTAGCAATAGTTGGTGGTACTGCAAAACAATTTGGTCTTGACATCAAGGAAACAAGTAGTTTAGTAAATGCCTTCGTTAGTTTAGGTAAACAACCAGCAAAAGCTGCAACTGCTATAAATGCTCTACTTAGTAAACTTCAGACTGCTGAAGAACAAGGAGGGGATTTTAAAGCAGCATTAGAGCAAATGGGAATAACTGCAGAAGAAATAGTACAAAGAATAAGCGAAAACGGCGAAGAAGCATTACTCTATTTTTTTCAAACTCTAAAGAAAATGGATAACCAGGAACGTTCTACAATCCTTATGAAACTTTTCGGTCAGGAATATCAAGATGATATTGCATTATTAGCTGGAAGTTTTAATAAGTATGAGGATGCAATAAAGTTATTGGCTAATACAGAAAAGTACAAGAGCTCTCTACAAGAAGAATTCAAAAATCGTGCAGACACTACAGCTAATAAATTACGACTTCTTCGAAATGCAATAGCTGAAGTTGGTATGAACCTGGGCTCAGTGATGTTGCCTACTTTAAAATCTATAGCTGAATTTTTACAAGAAAAAACTAGATATATAGCAGAGTTTGCAGAAAAATATCCAACTTTAACCACGGCAATCATGGGTACTGTAGCATCCTTGATAAGTTTAAAAATTGTAGCAGTAGGACTAGGATACGGATTTACATTGCTAGGAAGTACGATTTTTAGTCTGAAAGCAAACCTACTTGGAGTATTTTCATTTTTATCAGCTATAGTTTTTCCTGCAGTAGTAACAGGACTAAGAGCAATAACACTCGCTAACCCTATAGGACTTTTAGTTGCTGGACTTGTTACTGGTGCAGCTCTTGTTATAGCTAACTGGCAAAAGGTGAAAGACTTTTTCTCTAGCTTGTGGAAATCACTCATTGAACCTATAGGAAAAGCTTTTTCATGGATAGGGGAAAGTGTATTTGGAAAAGTATTGGAAAATAGCCCACTGAAAGAATTTGAAAAAAGAAAAACTGAAATAAAAGCAGTCCATACTCCCATAAAGAGTAATATTCTCAACAGTGGAAATCCTGTGCTAGGTAACAGTATAATTAAAGAATTTTCAAAGAGAAATAAAAATAGCTTCAGAGTCAAAAGCCTTATTGAGGAGACAGAGAGCGATAAGATATTTGCAGATTTTGCAAGGAGTAAGTTTGAAAATAAAGAACAAAATAAAACTCAGAACATCACTAATAATTACACTATCAGCATTAAAGCAGAACCTAACCAAGATGTTCGTAGTCTTGCAGATGAAGTAATAAAAAGGATAAGAGAAAAGTCACGTGATGTTTTATTTGATACGGTAGAGACATTTTATTGATGCTATCTCTTGGTCCATATAAGTTTGCTCCCACAAGTTTAAAGTATAGCAGAGAAAATCGTTGGAGCACGATTGAGTGTATTGAAAATATGCCACTATTACAAAATATCGGTCAAGGTGTAGAAAATATAGATTTAGAAGGAATGATTTATCTGCATAATCTCAACGTGCTAAATCAATTAAAGAGTGTGAAAGAAACTGAAAAACCACATATTTTAGTAGATAGTTTAGGTAATATTTTAGGACAATTCGTAATTACTAGGTTAGAAGAAAAGCAGATGTATTTTTTACCTAATGGACTACCGAGAAAAATTGAATTTAGTTTGAGTTTAAAAAGCTATAGATGACTATATACTATGTGAGTAAAGAAAATGAGATGTTAGATCTGATTTGCTGGAAACATTACGGATTTACTGATGGAGTAGTGGAATTAGTACTAGCAGAGAACTTGGGTTTGGCAGAATACGGAAGCTTTTTGCCCGCAGAATTAAAGATAAAGCTTCCTACTATTAAGAAAATAGTACAAAAGTCAAAATTAAAGGTCTGGGAATAAATGCAGCCAGATTTTATAATAGATAAATGTGAATCAATTAAAGATAGAGTTATATCATTGCACCTTACAGATGAATCAGGAATAATAGATGATGTAGTTAAAGTGTGTGTTGATTACAGGGATGAAGACATAGATATTCCGAATGAATTGAACATAGCACTAGGTTATAAGGAATTTGGAATCTTTCCAATGGGTATATATACAGTCAACGAAGTGACTATACAGGGTCCACCTAAGACTCTACTAATCAAAGCTCATGCAACAAATTTAAGAATATCTTTGAAGGCAAAAGTATCAAAAGAATGGCGCCAAATTACCATAGAAAACTTAGTAAAAGAAATAGCCCAAAAACATGGATATGGATACAAAGTCGCTAAGGAATTTAAGAATGTATTGATACCCCACATTAATCAGGCAGATGAAAGTGATATAAGTCTGTTAACAAAGATCGCAACAGAGCGTGAAGCAATGGCAAAATTAGCTGGTGGGTATATATTGTTTATTTCAAAGAATATGGCAAAATCAGCCACAGGAAAAGCTTTAGGAACAACGACTATTAGACCTCAAGATACAATTAACTGGAAAGTACATTTTACCGTACGTGATAAGTATAATTCAGTAGTGGCAAAGTGGCATAGCTATGAAAAGGGCGAAACTATTAAAGAAACAGTTGGTAGTAGCGAGCCAAGTTATATTATGCTGGAACTTTACTCTAATGCAGAGTCAGCGCTGAGTGCAGCAAATGCCAAGTTGAAACAATTGAAGCGTAACAATGAAGCTTTAGATATAACTATGCCTGGTAATCCTCAAATTTTTGCAGAAGCTAAACTTAATCTTATAGACTTTAACCAAGCGGTAGATGGTGAATGGATAGTTAATAGAGCGGAGCATACTTTAAATAGCTCAGGTTACCTTACTATGTTGTCAGCATCTTTGAGTAAGTAATGTTAATAAAAAATGAGTAAATGATCTATTTAATATTAAAAAGATGTTGAATATGGATAAATTGGGTCAAGATACAAAAAACAAGCTGCATTTTTGGTGGCTTATAACAGTAATAGTATGTATTATTGCTACCTATTCCTACATGAAGGCAAAGGCTGCAGATAATTATAAAACGATATTACGCATTGCTTCTCAAAATTGTAACTTAGAGACTGTAAAATTCTTAGTAGAAAATCTATTAGATATTAATGTGCAGATCCCTAAATTAACAGCACTACATTATGCTGCAGAAGAGGGATGTGCAGAGGTTGTAAAATTCCTAGTAGAAAAAGGAGTTGATATAAATGCTACGAAATATGAAAGATGGACACCTTTACATGCAGCTACATATGAAGGCAAATTGGAGATAATTAGATTTTTATTAGACAAAGGTTCAGATCCTACCATTAGAGATACAGATGGAAAAACACCAAGGAAAATTGCTGTATTAAGATCACGGCATAATAAGGACAAACCTTATGATGAAATCATAAAGCTACTTGCTAAAGCAGAGGATCAATACGAATCAACAAAAAGTAATCACTAAAGCTGTAAGTTTTCTATAATCTGCATATAAATTTCCAAAACTATCCATAACAAGTTAATATTTTCACATGAAAAAGCAAAAAATCCCAATAGCGGTAATAATAACAATAGTTCTACAGACTGTAGGATTCATATGGTGGTTGGCAAAACTTGACTTACGTGTACACATCCATGATAAATTTATAGAAAAAAACCAAGAACTAATCGAAATAGTCTATCGACTTGAAGAGAGAGTGAAAAACCTCACTGAAGAAGTCAACGAACTTGAAGCTATTCACAAACACAAATAAATTTTACAGTGACAAAGTACATTTTATCTGTAGATGGAGGTGGCATTAGAGGGATAATACCTGCCATTATTCTAGCAGAAATTGAATCTAGGACAAAAAAGCCAATTTCCCAGATTTTTGATTTAATGGCAGGAACCTCAACCGGTGGGATTATTGTTGCTGGACTTTGTAAAAGCAATAAACTTCAATACTCTGCCAATGATTTGGTTGAACTTTACCAAGAGTATGGAGCATATATCTTTCAATCATCATTTTGGAGAAAATCAATTGCTTCTTGGCTGAGTGGTTCTCAGTACTCATATAGAAATATGGAATTTATTCTCAACAAATACTTTGGTGAAAGTACTATGGCCGATGTTGCGAGTAATCTACTACTCACCAGATACCGTCTTTATTGTCAACAAATTATTTAGCTAAAAAGAATAAAAAATAACAAAAAGTTTTAATTTAGGCTGATACCTTCTATAAACTAGTGTAACTATTTATAAGTACTTTCAGTTTGTGTGGCGTACTTATAAATAGTTACACTAATTTTTTACTGTGCCTTCTTATTTTATGAGAATTGTTTTACAAAGTTACTAAGCAACTCTGTTAAAGTCAATGTGAGAGGCAGTGCATCAGTTATACGTTCAGCGAATCTGTCTCTTATAAAACAAGCAGCAATTGTAACCAGGTAATAAAGATACTCAAGAACATCTAAAGTTTAGTACAAATGACAAAATATATTCTCTCAATTGATGGTGGTGGAATAAGAGGAATTATTCCAGCAATGATATTATCCAGAATAGAGCAAAAAACGGGTAAACCTATTTCTCAAATTTTTGATTTATTGGTGGGTACTTCAACTGGTGGTACTATTGTAGCAGGATTATGTAAAAAAGATAGCAAAGGAAAGCTACAATATTCAGCTGATGACTTGGTTAATCTTTATCAGGAGTACGGACCTTATATTTTTAAGTCTTCATTTCTAAGAAGATCAATATTTTCTTGGATTAACGGTGCACAATACCCCAGTAAAAATATTGAACATGTACTTCATAAATATTTTGGCGATGATATCCTTAAAAACACTTTAAGTAATGTGTTGATTACGAGTTACGATATTCACAATAATTGCCCATTTTTCTTCAAAAGCTGGAAAGAGGATAGAAATTTTATTAAATTAAGGGATGTATTAAGAGCAGCAACTGCAGCACCTACTTACTTTGCACCTAAATATTTAAAAATCAACCAAAAGGAAATGGTATTAATAGATGGAGGAGTTTTTGCCAATAATCCAGCAGCATGTAGCTATGCAAGCAGCAGAAAGCTATTTCCTAACGATGATGTAGTACTTCTGTCCATCGGCACTGGCAGATCGTCTCATTCCATTAAATACCTCAGATCGAAAAGACTTGGCAAAATATCCTGGATTAAGCCATTGATAAACGTAATGTTTGCCTCTGGACTAGATTGTGTAAATTATCAGCTAGACCAGATTATTAACAATAGCTATATCAGAATTCAATCGCAGCTAAAAGTAGCATCAACGGAGATGGACAATACAACATACGAAAATATCAAGTGTTTAAAAAAAGAAGCACAAATGATGATTGAATGTAATCAAAAAGCAATAGATAAATTCTGTACAGTAGTATCATAAACTTTAACCTTTTAATCTAGAACTCGCATTTTTGGACGTTTCCTTTTAAGCTTCAGTAAACCTCCTAACTCTATAGTTCTTGATATGATCTGGATTAAAAGCCTTCCTTGAACTTAAAACACCAAAAACTATATGGAGTAATTTACGCATTGCAGCTCCCACAATGGCCATATTATGCTTGCCTTTCTCTTTTAACTTCTCACAAAAAGTCATAATGATAGGATTGTGATTTTTAGCTACTATAGCAGGAAAGTACGTTGCCTTACGTAATATGCGTGAACCGGTTTTACTTAATCTGGGCTTGGCATGTACAGATGAGCCTGATGTTATATTTTGTGGTATAGTTCCAGCATATGCTGCCAATTGCCTGGCATTTATAAAAGTTTTTATATCAGGAATTTCAGCTAAAATAGCTATTGCTGATTCTTCTCCTATGCCTGGAATAGTCAATAGAAGTTGAAAATTTTCCAACAATTCTTTGTGTTGATTTAATAGTTCACGTACGGAGTTTTTTATTGTTTCTGTTGATTGTTCTATGTTCATTGCAAGGCTTTCCCAAGCATTTACAACTTCTTCAGGAAGTCTCTCTTTTTTTTCTAAATGATTATTTGCTAGTGTTAACTCATCTTTTAATGCATCTGAGCAACGATAAAGATGTTTTAATTTTTTCTTTTCAGGAGAAGGTGGTGTCCAACGAGAAGGTTCCTGTCTTTGACAATAATCTGCAATAATCTCTGCATCAGACTGGTCATTCTTTTGTCGTTTCAACTTACTCCTTGCATAAGATTTTATGCAATAAGGATTTACAACACTAACGAAATATCCGGCATTGTGGAGAAATTCAGCCAAAGCTTCACTATAGCAACCAGTAGCTTCCATACAGGCTTTTACCTCTTCTATGTTATGTTTTTGTAGAAAGTTTGCCAGGCCTTGAAATCCAGAATCATCGTTTTTAAATTTCCTTTTTCTAGTTTCACGTTTTCCTTTTTTACTTATAAACGAAAGAAAAACGTCAAAGCGTTCTTTTGAAACATCTATACCAAGAAAGTTGTTGATCATATATAACTCCATACGTTACTATTTTAAAATGAAAAGTAAGGCTTCTAAGAAACTCCCTCAACCAGTTCATCTTTTTGAACTAAGATGTAGCCAAATTCCTGTGCTTTTTTGATCAAGTTTTTTTTAACTCTCTCTTTGTAACGTGTTTCATAATAGTTCATTCCTTTTTCAACATACTCTTGCCCATACTTTAGCATACTATAAAAAATGCATGCTAGTTTTCTTGCGGTAGCCGTGATTGCTTTTGGTGCACCTAGTCGTCTCTTTATTCTTCTACAGTACGCACCTATTCCGCTGTTGCTTCTTGATACACAGTGAGCAGCTATTCGAAATGCATTTGCAGCACGATTAATGACTTTACGCGTTCTTGTGCTAAACACTTTTTCTCCTGTAATTTTATTGGCAGGGCTGAGCCCTAACCACGATGAAAAGTGTTTTTCTGTCCGCCATCTATTAGGGTTTATGCCAGTTTCTGAAATTATTGTTTGTATGGTTACTACATCAAGTCCTGGAACTTTTGTGAAATCCCTACCTGTAATTCTATGCAGTTCTTCGTGTATAGCAAAGTTTGGCCTATGTTTTGTAGACTTACGCTTTATTTTATTACATAGCTTGTTCCCACCTGACTTTGTCTCAAATGTTTTATAATATCCTTCAATACTTCTATCACATTCTGCTATTTTTTCCTGATAAATATTGTATAGCTCAAACTCTTGTTTTAGTGTAAACAGGTGTTCCTCTCTATAGTCTCCTGCTAATGCTTTTGCAATGGTAGATTTATCATTTTTTATTCGTCCATCTCTTAATTCAGCTAATTTTTCTGGATTTCTTTCACCTTCAAGTATTGCTTTAATAATTTGTATGCCAGTAACTCCTGTTATATCGCTTATCACCTTATGCAATTGAATGTTCATTTGAATTAACGCTTTTTGCATACGTTGAATGTGTGCTGCTGCACTTTTTATTAGGTTATCTCGTTGTCTAGCGTAGCTGCGTAATACACAAATTTGATTATCTGGTCTAAATGACCCTTGAAGCAGTCCATAGCTATGCAGTTGTTGTAACCACTGGCAATCCTGAACATCAGATTTTCTTCCAGGCACATTCTTAACATATTTTGCGTTTACTAATTTTACTTCAAATCCATATGATTCAAGTACTTGAAACAAAGGGATCCAATACACTCCTGTTGATTCCATGGCTATTGTAGTAACTTTGCACCTCTTTAACCACTTTGCTAAGTTATAAAGATCTTCTGTGAAGCAGCAGAATTTTTGTATATTCTGTTTATCTCTTCCTTCTGGTACACATACATAATGCACAGATGAACCAATATCTATTCCTGCCGCATCAGGGTTCATTACCTCTAATTTACTTTTTGTTTTTGCCATTTCTAACCTCCATCATATAATAGTTGAAAAGCACTTCAGCTTGGAACGGTTGAATTATACGCTCTTCTAATCGAGGTAGTCTCAAAGACTCCATCAGTGGTTTGATCGTTCCTTCCAAAACCATGCTAACCTACGGGCACTAAGGCACCATTGCCTATTCGGCTATAACTGCAGAAGCGCTTCTCCGTAAAATTATATTCAAAAAAGTAGAAAATAGGAGTTTCTTTCTGGTTTGACAGGTTTTATATCTGTCCGATGCTTACCTTGTGAATACAGAATTAGAACCATTGAGGTCTTTCTACGATACCGTCCAGCCTATACTTTTGAGAAGGGGGACTCTTATCTGGTCAACAGATTTTATATCTAAGTTATGACTCAGAGTTCTTCCCTTCTCCACCTAATGCTTAAGCTTAAAACACTAGATGCTTTTTACAAGATACAAGTTATGACATTCAGAATAGTTGTGAATTTTTCTTCAAAAGTTGGAAAGAAAAAAACATTAAGTTGAAAGATGCACTCAGAGCTACAACAGCTGCTCCAACGTACTTCACACCAAAACGTCTGAAAATTAGCCAAACAGAGAGAGTATTGATAGATGGTGGAGTGTTTGCAAATAATCCAGCGGCTTGTGCATATGCAAGTGGTAAGAGGTTATTTCCAAATGATGAGATTATACTGCTATCAATAGGCACTGGTGGAACAGATAGAAGTATAAAGTATGCTAACTCAAGGAAATTTGGCAAAATAGGGTGGATCAAGCCACTACTGAATGTGATGTTTGCCTCTGGATTGGATTGCGTTGATTATCAACTAGAACAAGTAATAGACGATAAATATATAAGAATACAATCGCAATTGAAAGTAGCATCGACTGAGATGGACAATATTACACTCAAAAATATCAAATCTCTTCAGCAAGAGGCAAATGCAATGATAGAGGACAACCAGAAATTAATAGATAAACTTTGCGATTTCATATCTTAATTTATACCAAGCAAAATTCAACTGAGCCAAAAAAGTTGGTTAGCAAATTCTGTTGGTTAAATCATTAACTAACTTTACTTATATCTTAAACACATTCAATTTTCACACTCATCAGCAGTTAGGCCACTTGCTCGCACAATAATATCAATAGCAACACCTTCCTTAACTAGATCTTTTGCAATCTTGATTTTCTCTGCTTTTTTAACCTTTTCTTTACCAGTTTGCATTCCTTCAGATAAAGATCTGGCTACCGTATCCAGTAATTCTTGATCCTCAATTTTTTCGCATTTACCTATAAACCCAAAAACTGGCTCATTTTCATATTCTGTTAGTCCAAGAGCTTTAATGTTAACTGATAATGTCTTTGCTATCTTATATAATATTTCAATTGGAATGTCTGTATATCCTCGTTCATAGTCGTGTATTTCTTTAGGTGTTGAACCGATTTTATTTGCCAAGTCCTCCTGAGTGTATTCCCGTATTAATCTCTGCTCTTTTATCCTTTTCCCCACTTTGTAGAGTATAGAATCAGTACAAATTTCTTTCTCTATATCATCATATTCATAAGTAGATAAGCGAGTCACTTGGGAAATAATATCAACTGAAACTCCTTCTTTCACTAGATTCTTTGCTACTTCTATTTTCGCTTCTTCTTGGCTAATTTTCTCGCTAATATATACAAACCTTACTAATGGATACAGCTTCTTGCGTAATTCCTGATCCTTAATTTCTCTATGTATTTTTGTTAGATAGACTATTTCTTTATCCTCATCTTCATACCAACTGTTTTCTCTTAGTACTGTTGGTTCTGGAAGTAGATCTATAACATTAACTGACAATGCTCCTGCTATTATATACGATTCTTTGATTGTAATAGCCTTGCACCCTAGTTCAAAGTTATGTATTTCCTTATGTGTTAAACCAATTTTGCTTGCTAATTTTGCCTGAGTATACCCTTGTACTATCCTACAACCTTCTA
This sequence comes from Wolbachia endosymbiont (group A) of Limnophora tigrina, assembly GCF_964263225.1. Taxonomy (NCBI): domain Bacteria; kingdom Pseudomonadati; phylum Pseudomonadota; class Alphaproteobacteria; order Rickettsiales; family Anaplasmataceae; genus Wolbachia; species Wolbachia endosymbiont (group A) of Limnophora tigrina. The sequence continues at coordinate 688,649 of NZ_OZ181654.1, read as the reverse complement.
TTTTTTTCCCCAGCTCGTAGCTTGCTGAGCCAATATGCTCTGAATTATCATAGATAAATCCTCTAAAAGCTGTTTTTCCTACAGAAGCAAACATATATTCTATCACAAAAAAATCCACTATTGGCTAAGTTTTTATGAAATCACAAAAATTTCTCAATCATATAATTTGATAAGCCTGTCGTTTGCAAGATAATATCAACAGAAATTCCTTCTTTCACTAAATTCCTTGCAACTTCAATCTTCTTTTCCTCTCTGACCTTTTCTCTACAAACATGTATACCTTTAAATAAAGACTTGATTAGCATATCGCGTAATTCTCGACTCTCAATCTTTTTGTATTCTTCTATCAAGTTTGATAGCTTTTCTTCCGCTTCACTATCCTCATCTGATTCGGGAAGTAGATCTATGATACTGATTGATAATACCTTTGCTATTTCATCTAACATTTCAAGTGAGACAGCAGCTCTCCCTTGTTCATACTCGTATATTCCTTGATTTGTTATGCCAACTTTATTCGCTAAATCTTTTTGTGTATATCCTCGTATCAATCTCCACTCTTTTATCCTTTGCCCTACTTTGTATGGAATGGGAATTTTGTTCTCCTCATACTCACCAATAGATAAGTTAGTTGTTCGAGAGATAACATGAGCAGAAACTCCTACTTTCATCAAACCCCTTGCTACTTCCATTTTTACCGCTTTTCTGCTTCTTTCCTCACTCAAACGAATAAATTTGGTTAATAAATAAAATACCTCGCTTAATTCTTTATCCTTATACCCCTTTACTAAATTTAATATTTCTTCATCTTCAAAATATCTTTTTTTATTTGGTAGTGTCTCTCCACAAACTAGACCTTTAACATTTACTGATAATGCTTCTGCTATGGCATATAACTTCTTAATTGGAATTTTACGGTTCCCTTTCTCATATTGCAGTATTACCCAGTACTTTACACCAATTTTCTCAGCTAAACCCTTCTGAGTATAACCTCGCTCTAACCTCCAACTTTTTACTTTTTGTCCTACTTCATAATCTAGACTTTTTTCCACGCAAAAAACCATATATATAATATTTTCTACTATAGCTCAAAGGCTCCAGTAAACTCTGGAACCTTAAAATAAATGAATTAAAGTTCCCTAAAGGTTTCTTTACTACCTCCACATACCCTATTTACCCATGAAGACAATACTTCATCATTGCCAATCTCTTTTATAGCATACTTTTCATTCCATATGCCACATCTAGTGAAATTACCTTTCTCTACTGCTTCTTGAAGTTTCACTCCCCCAAAAAGGCAGTTTTTTCCTATTTCTTCGCCTCTTTTTTGTAACTCAGCCCACATTTCCTTGTTTTCTACTCTGACTTGTACTTGATCATATTTTTTTACATCGTGGTACAATATAATATTTAGCTGACCAATGCTTGTAGGAAATTGTAATATAATAGAGCTTTCATCTGACATATCGATATAGTTTCTTATACCTCCCTTCTCGCTTTTAACCTCAACTGCATCATTACCAATTTTTAAAATATTACTTCCTAACTTTCTGTTTGCTTCCAGTATTTTGGCTACCTCTACCTTGCTATTATCAGAAAATTCTATATACGATGTTGTATTGTCTATCTCGATATCTATTAATTCTCCTTCTTGAACAGCACTTTCGCCAGCTTTTTCTAGTTCTTCTAGTTGCTTCTCTATCTGTGGCTGAACTTCTGGTTGTAGCTCATTATAGATTTCACCTATCAATTTATTCTCCAATAAAGTATCATGAAACTCTGCACCGCTTAGCATTAATTTACGCATTATCTTTTTTCGATCACTTTTTTCTAATTTATGAAAATGTGTACCCAATACTACATATTCAGCAAAGCTCCACTCTCCATCATTACATGCATTTAGCCTTCCTCCAGAAGCTAGTACTTTGTCTATAACTTTGTGCAATTCATTTACATTCTTTGCCTCTACCACTTCACTTTTTAACCAGCTCAAAGTTTCTGCACTTGGCTTTATTTTTTGCAAAGCTGAAGCAAATGGATTCAACCCTTCTGGATAATCTGCTTGATTACTCAAAGGTTTTGTGCCATATATGTAGTCAAGCCCTTTTCCGTAGTTGATTTGAACGTCTCTATTAGGGAAGGGCACTTCTCCAAACTTTTTAGCCTTATTAATTTTGCTTACAAAGGTGGATTGCTCCTTAGTACGGCCAATTCCTATAATCGCATTTAACATCTCACCTTTCGATAATCTATCAAGATCAATGTTTAACTCGTAAGTACTTCCTTCTTGATCATCAAAAGGTACAATTATTTTATTACTCATATTAGCCTCCGCTATTAAATATACTTTACTAAGTCTACAACCGACTTTATTACTTTATTATTAATTCAATATATACTTTCTCATTAATTATAAGCAACAATTAATGTATTTGCAAATACTTTCTTCATTCAAGTAGTTAAACAGCTCATGAAAATCTTCAAACATCTGCTTTATAACAGTCCTTGCTCTTTAAAGCTAAAATACCCAACACTTGTGATGATAATGTGATCCAGCAACCTAATCCCTATAGTCTGACAAGCTTTAGCCAAGTCTTTAGTTACAGCTTCATCCTCATCAGATGGCTTTAACCTTCCTTCTGGGTGGTTATGCGATATTATTATTGACGTCGCTTTTCTTATTAATGCCTTTCTTGTTACTTCTCTTATGTAAAAAGGTACCTTATCCACTGTACCAGTGAACACTTCTTCCCCCTTTAAACGGCACTTTTGATCAAAATATATTATTTTCATCTTTTCCTCCTCTGAATAACCAATACTCACCCTCAAATATTTTACTATGGTTTCCAAGTTATCCATTACAGGTCCTTTCTTTAACTCTTCTCTTGGTACTCTCTTTGCAGCTTCCTTTAGGCATAAAATTACTGCTACTGTAGAGTCAGTTATCCCTTCTATAGTTTTCAAGTCATCTATTTCCTGGCCTAAAACTCCTCCTATTCCAAAACTATCTATTAGCTTTCTAGCAATAATTCGAGCTTCTTCCCTGTCATGCACTGCACTTAGAAACGTTTCTATTACTTCACGATCAAGTAGTGCTTTACCGTTGCTTTCTAATGCTCTGAATTCTATTTCTTCTCTACGATCTTTCTTATTATTCATAAAAATTACCCTTCACTAATAACAAAATGTTTTTATATATTTACTGCTGTTTTTTGTCAGCATTGGCATAAGGCCATAGCTTTTGAGTGAAGTCAAATCAATTTTTCAATCTTTTTTACTTATTTTTTCATCAAAAAGTAAAGATATTAATAGATACTGATTTTTTATTTTAAATTTGTTGAATTTCGTCTAAAGAGATGCCCACTGTTTTTAAAATAATATTGATAGAAATTCCTTCCTTAACTAAATTCTTTGCAATTTTCATCTTTTCTACTCTCTTCACTTTCTCTTTGCAAACTTGTATGCTTTCAAACAGAGATTTTATGAGTACATGACGTAATTCTTGGCTTTTAATCTTTTTGTATTCTTCTATTAACCTTGATAGTTCCACTTCACTATTCTCATTTTCTCTTGTTTCTGGAAGCAGATCTGTAATATTAATTAATAGCATCTTTGCTATTTCATCTAACATTTCAAGTGAAACAGCAGCTCGTCCTTGTTCATATTCATATATTCTTTGATTTATTATGCCCACTTTACTTGCTAAATCTTCCTGAGTGTATCCTCTTCTCAACCTCCATTCTTTTACTCTTTGACCTACTTTATACGGAATGGAAATTTTTTTCTCATCATTATCATATTCATCAATAGATAAACTGGTCGTTTGAGAGATAACATGAGCAGAAACTCCTTCCTTAACTAAACCCTTTGCCACCTCTACTTTTACTGCCTTTCCACTTTCTTCCTCACTAATACGGATGAATTTAGTTAATAAATAAAACGTTTCACGTAATTCTTGGTCCTTAATCTCTTTATGTCTTCTTACTAGATTTAATATCTCTTCTTCCTCATACCTTTCCTCATTTGATACTTCTTGTCCGCAAGCTAGATCTCTAGCAGTTGTTGATAATGCTTCTGCTAATTCATATAACTTCTTAATTGAAATTCTGCGTGTTCCTTTTTCATATTGCAGTATTACCTGATATGTTGTTCCGATTTTTTTTGCTAAATCTTTTTGAGTATATCCCTTTGCTAATCTACGATTTCTTACTTCCTGTCCTATTACTTTGTAATCTAAAAAATTAGAGCATTTATTCTCTTTTTTCACATTTTATACTCCATAACCAGAAGAGCTGTTACGTATACTTAATTGGGAACCTTTTTGACAAACTGAACTCATCTCCTTTCAAACAATTTTTCTATATCACTTAGTTTCATTTCTATATACGTTGGTCTTTCATGACCAGAATATGGAGTTTTCTCAATTTGTCTTAGTATCTCATTCATCTCTTCCAATTTCATTTTTCTTCCTGCTCCATGGCAAGCGATTGTGGCTGATATTTTATTCACCTTATCCTCTATTGGCAACGTATCTTCCATTTCCATTAACTTATCTACTATATCAACTAGCATCTCTTTTATATCTATTGTTCCCAAGATTGCAGGTATTTCTTTTATCGTTACTTTATCTTCTGATTGTATTTCAATATCAAAACCCATTTCAAAAAGCTCATCTTTATAAGTTTTAACCATCCCCATTCCAGCTTGGTTTTTAATTTCAACTGTTTCAGGAAGAAGTTTTTGTCTTTTTATGCTTGATTTTTGCTTTAAGCACTCGTATATCAACCTCTCATAGGCTGCATGTTGATCTACTATAATCAGCCTATCTCCAGCCTCAGCAATAATGTAAGTATTGTGGACCTGACAACGTGCATATCCTAGGGGATGATCCTCTACCAAATCAATTTGCTTCCTTTCTAAAACCATCGTTCCCTTTTGGGCTGGGGATTCTCCATACTTAAAAGTTTCTGGTAAGCTTTGCCTTCTTTCATCTGGTGCATTGAATTCTTTCATTAGACGATTTTCTAAAAGACTTGGTCTCTTTTCATAAAACTCTTTTTGATCTTTTTTCTCTTGACTATCAACCTGCTCTTGGCTTTTACTATCATTAAAAATTAGCTCCTCTTCAATACCTTGATCACCCGCTGCAAATCTCGTTGATAGTGTTTTTATTATCCCTCTTCTCACTATTTCATATATTAGCCTTTTATTCTGAAATCTTACTTCCGATTTATTTGGATGCACATTTACATCTACTTGGTCATATGGTACTTCTAAATGCAACACTGCAAAAGGATACCTATTGTTTGGAATAAAATCGTGATACGCATATCTAATTGCACCAACAAGTAGATTGTCTTTTATTGGCCTTCCATTAACAAACGTATAAATCTGAGTTGAGTTGCCACGATTGACATTAGGGTTACAGATGTGTCCCTTAAGTTTGATGCCTTCTTCTTCCTCTTTAACTTCCAGTGAATTGCTTTGAAATTCTTCTTCTATTTCACATAATCTGTTGAACAGCGAAGTTTGCTTAACATATTTTAAGAGCTTTTTATTACCAGAAGTGAGAGTAAACCCAATACTATAATTAATCATCGCTAAGTTATTCACAATATCAACAATACTTTGTGTTTCTGCCCTTTCGGTTTTTAGAAACTTTAGTCTATTTGGTGTAGCAAAAAATAAGTCACGAACTTCAATATATGTACCTTGCAACAAAGAACAAGGGGTAATCTCTCTTATTTTTTCTCCTCCCTCATATCTTATAGACCATGCTTCCTTTGCTCCACTTGCCTTGGATGATAATTTCATTCTGCTTACTGCTGCAATTGAAGGTAAAGCTTCTCCCCTAAACCCAAGGTGCTTGATTTCTATTAACTCACTATCGCTTAATTTTGAAGTGGCATGCCTCATAAACGCTAGTTCTAAGTCGTCCTTTTCTATTCCATTTCCATCATCTGTCACAGTTATAAGGTTACGTCCACCACTTTCTATTTTGATCTCTATCTCTGAACTTCCAGCATCTATTGCATTTTCTACTAATTCCTTTACTACACTCGCTGGCCTTTCTATTACCTCTCCCGCTGCTATACGATTTATAGTTTTTGTGTCTAAAAGAATTATTGCCATATTTTCAACTCTCAGTCTGATCAGTTTAATATCAATTAAAATCAGATTGTCTATTAAATTCTATTCTAAGCCCTTTCATGAAGATCATTAGAATTATGTATAATTATTAATGCTTTTTAAGTGGATTTCCTATTGTTCTTTCTAAGTTCCTTGGTGCACGTAACGATTATTCTTTAAAAAGAATATTGGCTACTGAGAAGAATGAAGACATCTTCATCAGAAAAAAAAGGGGCAAAAACAGAGAAAATTGACGTAGCTACTTAAGGCAGGTGTCTCTATTGCAGCTGAGACAACTGATCTACTCATGATCAAATGAAGAAGTTATAAGCATACAGATTGGATTACAGTATCTTTTTTAAGAAGAAGATTTATCTTGCTTAAAAACTTGTAGATACTATATTTTATATAAATTCTTCATGCGAGGCCTTTATGTTTACTAATAGAATATCTAATAATCTGGATCAGCTGCAATTTTTTGTAGAGTTTTTAAATGAAAATTATGAAATTCAGAAACATCTTAGTCTTACACCACTACATTTAGCAGCAGGAAATGGTCAGTTGGATTTAGTCAACACTTTATTAGGAGAAGGTTTAGATATTAATTCAGAGATTAAGTACGATGGCTTTACGCCACTGTATTTTTCAATTGCAAAAAATCGCTTAGAGATGGTTAACTTTCTTATTGCTCATGGAGCAGATGTAAACCATAAGACCATTCTAGGCTTTACACCTTTAAGTTTTGCATCCCAGCAAGGATATTTAGATATAGTCAACACCTTGATTGCAAATGGAGCAGATCTTAGTACTAAAACAGATAAACTTAATACACCTTTACACCTAGCAGCAGAGAATGGTCATCTAGATATAGTAAATGTTTTTATTGAAAAGGGATTAGATGTTAATGCTGTAAATAATGATCGAGCAAGACCTTTGCATTCTGCAGTACAAAATGGTAACCTCGAAGTAGTTAAAGCTCTTATTTCACAAGGGTCTAATATTAACGCTGGATCTTCAGGCATAGGTAATCATAAAGTTGATGCAAACATTACACCCTTACATCTGGGAACACAAACTGGTAGGTTAGATATAGTTAAAGTTCTGCTTGAAGCGGGAGCAAACGTTAATGCAAAAACAGATGATAAGATTACACCTCTACATTTAGCGTCTCAAAATGGCTTTTTAGAGTTAGTAGACATTTTACTAAAAGCAAAATCTAATGTTAATGCTAAGGATTATGAGAATCTTACACCTCTACATTTAGCAGCAGAACGTAATCACTTTGGAGTAGTTAAGTCTCTTCTTCTCGTAAGGGGAATTGATGTTAATGCTAAGGACCACGATAATTCCACAGCTTTACATATAGGATCTCAGAATGGTCACTTAGAAGTAGTGAAGCTACTAATAGAGAAAAAAGCCAATGTTAATGCTAAAAAAAACGAAGGTTTTACACCTTTGCATCTAGCAATTCAGCAAAGTCATTTCGAGGTGAGTGATTTTTTAATTAAAAATGGAGCAAACATTAACACCGTGGATGATCAGAATTGGACTCCTTTACATAATGCAGCATATAATGGTTTTTCTTTAAAAATAGTAGAGAGCTTAATTGCAAAAGGAGCAAATATAAATGCAAAGATGGATGATGGTAGAAGAGCTCTACATTTGGCAGCAGAACATAATCACTTGGAAATAATGAATTTCTTGATTGAAAATGGAGCAGATATTAATGCTCTAGATAACAGAAGTTGGACTCCTCTACATTGTGCAGCATATGATGGTAATTTAGAAGTTGCTAAATCTTTGCTTGATAAAGGAGCAGACATTAATGCTAAAACAGTTAAAAGTACTACACCTCTACACTTTGCAGTAGACCATGATCATTTAGAGGTGGTTGAATTGCTCTTAGAAAAGGAAGCAGATATTAATGCTTTAGATCACACAAATTGGACTCCTTTACATTTTGCAGCAGAAAAAGGTTATGATCAGATAGCAACCGTTCTATTGAAACATGGTGCTGATGTAAATGTAAAAGAAAATCAAAATAAAGGCACAGCCCTACATCTTGCAGCTCAATATGGTCATCCTAAGGTAGTTAAAACTCTTATTATAAATGGAGCGGATGTTAATGCAAAAATGGATAAAAATGCTACGCCTTTACACTTAGGGGCACAAATTGGTAATTTAGATATAGTTAGGTCTCTACTTATGAGCGGAGCATACTTTAATGCTAGAGCTGAAGGAGGTAGATATGTTTTACCATTACACTTTGCGGAAAGAAGAGGAAACCCAGAAGTAATAAAATTACTAAAATTGGTTGAGAAGTTATTTAAGGCTATAGAAGATAATAATTATTTAGGAATTGAGAGTTCCATTAGAGATGGAGCAATCATTGATTCGAAGAACGTGGATGGAAGAACGCCATTACATTATGCTGTTAATAATGGGCACATAAAAGTTGTAAATATCTTGCTAGCAAATGGAGCTGATGCTACTCAAGTTACTAACAAGGGTAATACACCATTACACACTGCTGCTTCCAAAGGTCATAAAGAAATTATTGAAGCTTTGTTACAACGTGTAAGCCACAATAAATTGAGTGATTTTATTAATGCTAAAACTACTTCTAGTGGTACTACATCACTTCATGTTGCAGCTAAAGGTGGCTCCTTGGAAGTTGTAAAATCTTTATTAAAACATGGTGCAATTTATAACATCAAGAATAAAGAAGGTAAAGCACCACTTGATCTTTCTCGAGACCAAAATATTACTAACCTATTGAAATTAGTAGAAGAGCTGTTTGAGAATGCAAAAAATGGTAATGTTGAAATTATCAGTAAGCTGAAAGCAATAAAACCTGATGAGCGCGTAGCTGTAACAAATGCTCGTAATGATCAAGACAAGTCATTAATCCAGGTTGCAGTAATCAATAAACACTCAAACCTTGCAAGTAGATTATTAGAAATATTAAAAAGTCCAGATCAGAGTTTACAAGATGTCAGCGTAGAAAATCGAGTAAAGAGTTTAAAGTTATAGCTCTCTTAAATGAAACTCTAATGAGGGTGCCAAGATCTAGAAAATATATAAAAATTACAGTGGACTTTACATCTTACTAATTATAAATTAACTTACTACCTAATCAATTCCTGAGTTATGTATGAGTAACATTTTGATAATATTAGCAGCAGGAAAGAGCAGTAGAATGAATTCTGAATATTCAAAAGCGTTGCACCAAGTGGGAAATCTTACTCTTTTAGAACATATAATTTCTAATGCAAAATTGCTGAGTCTAAAAAGCTTATCAATTGTTGTTAACAACTCCCTTCTAAAAGATTTAGAAAAGTTTGATACCCTAAAAAGTATAATCGATCAATACAATATAAAACTAATAATTCAAGAAGATATTACAGGTACTGGCACTGCAGTTAAAATTGCTCTAGAAAATCTGGAGGAGTTATCTGATCAAGACATAGTTTTAATACAGTATGGAGACACTCCCTTTATATCTAGTGATACAGTTATGAAAATGACTGATTGTTTAAAGTATAATAATTTAGTTCTTCTTGGATTCAATAGTCAAGATGAACAATATGGAAGATTAGTAATTGATAATTACGGAAATGTTCAAAAAATCCTAAAAAATGGAGATAAAATGCTTCTTGCAAACTCTGGAATAATAGTTTCATATGCTAAAGATCTTTTTACCTTAGTAAAAGAAATAAAATTTAATAATTCGACCAATGAATATTGTCTTAATGATATAGTACCCATTGCAGCAAACAATAACTTGAGTGTAGGTTATGTAGTTTCTGATGAAAGAGAAGCAATGGGAGTAAATAATAAAGAGGATTTGATTAAAGCCGAACACTATTTTCAAAAAAAAAGGCGGCCAACTTTTCTTTCATAACTACATTTTCTTATTCATTAATTTAAGTTGACATTTGTTTTATACTGGTTTTATAATACCTTTTGATTCTTACTTGTAAGATAATTGGTACGACAAATTTTCCTAGTTGTAGTGAGAGGGTATACATGGGGATATTAATAACAGGTGCTGCAGGTTTGATAGGGTCAACCTTGGTGAAAAAGTTAGAAAACCAGGGCCATGAAGTAATAAGCTGTGATATTAGGTTTCACAACAATCCACTCAGTTTTTTTTCAGAAGATATAGTACCACTACTTGCTCAGTGTACAGGAATTATTCATCTGGCTGCAATTTCTCGAGTTATACATGGTGAACTTTATCCTGAACTGTGTAGAAAAATTAATGTTGATGGTACAATGCAGTTTTTAGGGTTATGTAAGTCACTTCCAAATAAACCATGGTTTATATATGCAAGTAGTAGGGAAGTCTATGGAGAGCAGAAGGAACTGCCGGTTACAGAATCTGCTAGTATCGATCCAATAAATAATTATGCCAAAGGTAAAGCATTTATTGAGGAACAAATAACAAGTTTAAAAGATTTTAATGTAGCAATATTACGCTTTTCAAATGTATACGGTGGTTTACTAGATCATAACAGTAGAGTAATTCCTGCACTCTGTATTAATGCATTAAGAGGTGATCCAATTAAAATAGAAGGTAAAGAATGCGTTTTTGATTTTACCTACTTGGATGATGTTATAGAGGGTATATGCTTAACTGTTAAATATTTACAAAGTGAAAAATCTTCTCTTCCTGCTATTCATCTTACTACTAATAGCCCATGTACTTTAGAAAACTTAGCAAAAACAATATTAAAAGTCACGAAAAGTGATTCTAGAATTGATTTTTATCCTCCAAGAAATTTTGACGTAACTAAGTTCCATGGTGATTTTACTAGAGCTAAAGAGCTACTTGGTTGGTCTCCAAAGCATTCATTAGAGGTAGGATTAAGCAATTTTATGAAAAGTCTACAAAACAATATACAAGAGTATCCTAACAATATAGATATGGTAATATATGAAAATATTAAAAGTTATTCATGGTTACCCTCCTTATTATAGTGCTGGTTCAGAGGTTTACAGCCAAACTCTTGCTCATGAACTAGCAAATAACAATGAGGTACAAGTATTTACTAGGTATGAAAATAGCTTTTTACCTGATTTTTATTACACTACAGTCCTAGATCGTAGTGATTCTCGAATCTTACTGCATTTAATTAATATACCCACAGCTAAATATCGTTACAAATTTATCAATGAAGAAGTAGATATACAATTTAAAAGAGTAATAGATAACTTTCAGCCAGATCTTATACATTTTGGTCATCTTAATCATCTATCAATTACTTTACCAGAAATTGCTTTTAAAGAAAATATACCTACAATTTTTACGCTACATGACTTTTGGTTAATGTGTCCAAGAGGAAGGTTTATTCAACGCAATTCTGAAGATTTGTTACAGCTTTGTGATGGACAAAAGGATCAAAAATGTGCAACCCAATGTTACAAAGGATATTTTACAGGAGATGAAGAATTCCTGAATTTAGACATAAATTATTGGGAACAATGGGTTGCAACTAGAATGAAGCACACAAGGAAAATAATAGACTATATAGATTACTTTATTTCCCCATCGAAATTCTTGATGGACAAATTTACTCAGGATTTTAATGTTCCGATAAACAAAATTTCTTATCTTGATTATGGTTTTGATCTCAATCGTCTTAAGAATAGAAATAGAGTACAAGAAAAAGAGTTTATTTTCGGTTATATTGGTACTCATACTCCCGAAAAAGGTGTTGATCTATTATTGAAAGCTTTTTCTCACTTATCATCTAAAGCAAAACTTAGAATTTGGGGAGCAGCAAGAGAAGAAACTAAAGCTTTAAAAGCGATTGCCGATCAGTTTTCACCTGTTGTGAAAGAAAGAATAGAGTGGATGGGAGGTTATGATAATAAGAATATAGTTACTGACGTATTTAATAAAGTTGATGCAATAGTCGTTCCTTCAATTTGGGGTGAAAATTCACCGTTAGTAATACATGAAGCACAGCAACTTAGAATACCAGTTATAACAGCCGATTATGGTGGCATGGCAGAATATGTAAGAGATGGACTATTGTTTAAGCACAGAGATGCAAGTAGTTTGTCAGAAAAAATGCAAGTCCTATCTACAAATCAGGAGTTATACAATAAACTTACCCAAAAAGGCTATCCTTATACTGAAAATGGAAATATACCTTCTATAAGTGAGCATACTGAAAAACTTAACAAGATTTACCGTGATGCTATTGAAAAGAAAGGCAAATCAGTAGCTGTTAAACCCGGTCCTTGGAGAATTACTTTTGATACTAATCCAGATTACTGTAATTTTGCTTGTATAATGTGCGAATGTTTTTCACCATACAGCAAAGTTAAAGAAGAAAAGAAAGCTAAAGGAATAAAACCTAAGATACTGTCGATAGAAACTATCAGAAAAGTAATTAAGGAAGCAGCTGGCACACCTTTAAGGGAAATCATTCCTTCTACTATGGGTGAGCCTTTAATGTATAAAAGCTTTGATGAAATAATCAATTTGTGCCATGAGTTCGGCCTGAAGCTTAATCTTACGACCAATGGTTCTTTTCCTATTAAAGGAGCTAGAAAATGGGCTGAATTATTGGTGCCAATTTTGTCTGATGTTAAGATTTCCTGGAATGGGGCAACTAAAGAAACTCATGAAAGAATCATGAAAGGTTCAAAATGGGAAGTAGTGACAGAAAATTTAAAAACTTTCCTTGAAGTTAGAGATAAATACTTTAGCAATACAGGTGAAAGGTGTACCGTTACTTTACAATTAACATTTTTGGAAAGTAATTTATATGAACTCTATGACATAGTTAAGATGGCCATAAAAAATGGCATAGATAGAGTTAAAGGACATCATCTTTGGGCACATTTTGAGGAAATTAAGGATCTATCTATGAGAAGAGATGAGTTAGCAATTAGTAGATGGAACACGGAGGTGAGAAGGTTATACGAACTTAGAGATAATATTCTATTGCCAAATGGTAAAAAGATAAAATTAGAAAATTTCACAATCCTTTCTCAAGAAGGTATTAAGGATTTGGCTCCAGGTGGTCAATGCCCATTTTTAGGTAAAGAAGCATGGATAAACAATGAAGGAAAGTTTAGTCCTTGCTGTGCTCCAGATGAACTCCGTAAGACATTAGGAAATTTTGGTAATGTTAATGAGGTTAAACTCGAGGAAATATGGCAGAGTAGTGAGTACCTAAGCTTACAAAAGAATTATTTAAATTACAAATTATGCAAAACATGCAACATGAGAAAACCTTTGATCAATTAATCAAAGATAATCTTAGATCTATTAAAATTTCACCGTGTGAGAGCTTTCACGAATTACTAGGAAATCCTTTGTATGAAAATAGGTTTATAAAGGCTGGTAAATTTCATGAGCCCGGTCTTGCACCGGTTTATGATCAGACAGGCGCTTATCATATCAATGTAAGAGGAGAAGCAGTTTATCATCATAGATTTCTAAAAACTTTTGGATTCTACTTCAATAGAGCGGCCGTAGAAGATGATACAGGGTGTTATCACATTGATCCATCTGGATGTAGAGTATACAAACAGTCTTATCAATGGATTGGAAATTATCAGGAAGATGCTTGTATAGTTAGAAGACATGATAAATGTTTTCATATTAATTTAAATGGCAACAGGATTTATCAGGAGGAATATGATTATGTTGGAGATTTTAAGGATGGTATCGCTGTAGTCTATAAGGATGGTAAAGCTACACATATTAATCATCATGGAAAGTTAGTACATAATAAATGGTATAAAAAACTTAATGTTTTTCATAAAGGGTATTCTATTGCAGAAGATCAACATGGTTGGTTTCATATAGATATTAATGGTGATCCTGTTTACCAGCAGAGATTTAAAATGGTAGAAGCATTCTATAATGGCATGGCAAAGGTTGAAACTTTTGAAGGTGTGTTAGGACAAATCAATATTACCGGAAATGTAAAGTTTAGTATTTTTGATTTAGGTAAAGAATCTCAAGTGCATAGGATTTCTGCAGAACTTTCAGCCTTTTGGAAAACTTACCTAACAAGCGTTGCTATTGAACTTGATTTGTTAAATATTTTACCTGCAACTGTGCCGTTTTTATCTAAAAAGTTAAACATTATCGTACCAAATCTAGAAAGGCTGTTAAGGGCGTTGTGGGAAATAGGGTTTATTGATTACGATAAGGACAAGGACTTATGGCAACTATCATCAAAAGGTAAGTGTTTTAAGGAAATACCATTTTTGCCAAAAGCAGCAACGATGTGGGCAAGAGTTGCCGCTGAAAAGAATTGGTTAAAGATTGCCGATATACTAAAACAGAAGTCCATCTCTTCATTTGAATCTTTTAAGGAAAGAGAAGCATCAGAAGATAAGAAAATAGCGTTTTACCAAGCATTGCTAGGATATTCTAGATTTGATACTAAAGAGTTTAATTCTAGGATTAATATAGATGGTGCTAAGAATATATTGCTATTTGGTGTACACTCTTTATTTCTTGCTTATTCTGATATACACAATAAAGGTTCTATAGGCCTATATAACGAACATAAAGTACCAAGACAGTTAGTAGAAAATTTAAAAGTCAAACTTATAACTCAGGAAGAACTATCAGTTACAAATTATGAATTAGGTGTCTTTTGCCGCTTTCTGCAGCATTATGATGATGATAAAGTATTATCTTATTTAAAATTGGTCAAAGGAATATCTCGTATTTTATTGATAGAAACTATTTTAGATTACCGCTCTCCAACTGGAGGCTCTGTAGATATTAATGTCATGGTTGAAACAGGAGGTAAACTAAGAACATTAAACGATTGGGAAAAAATACTCAAACAAGTAAAAGGATTCAAAATTTTTGCTGTTTTACCTTTAACAGATTACTTATCAGTTATTGATGTCAGGTGTTAATCACATGGAAACATTACAAAAAAATGGTTTTTTTATTATCAAAAATCTGGTTCCTTTAGAGCTAATAACTCAGTCTTTAAGTGATATAACAAATAAGATATCAAAGCTATCCCAAGAACTAAGTGTTTCAACTTCTGACTACTTAAACTGTACCGGCAGATGGGGCACGTCATCTCGAGTAACTAGAATTATCTCTCAAGCATTAGATAAAATTATTAAAAATTACCTTGAAAAGTCACTTCAGTGTCAGATACTGCAGAAAAAATCAAATGTTATATGTAAAACTGCTGATTTAATAGATGCAGTTCCCTTCCATCAAGACATCTCCTATAGTTTCAATGATCCTTACCACTTTTCTGTTTGGTTAGCTTTGAATAATGTAAGTGAAACTTCAGGTGCACTGCAAATTATAGAAAACAGTCATAAATGGGAAATACAGCCTTTAGTTGATTTTTGGTACCCATATTTTTTTGATCAGTACTCAAATAATCGGGAAAATTACAAAATTAAGTCATTACCTATTTCAGCAGGAGATGCAATAGTTTTTGATTCACGGTTATGGCATGGTAGTGATAAGAATACAGATGCTAAAGATAGATTTGCTTATGTAACAAGGTGGATTATAAAAGATCAAGATCTTCCCTATGTGCCAAAACCTCAGCCTTCAGTTTTTGGTATACTCAATTGTGGTGAGTTAACAGAATCTGTACTGAGAGAATGCTTGTCATTGTTTGGCTACCAGGAAAGTGTAAAAGCAAAAAACATGGAAGAACTTATCAAGAGCTGGTTAGCCTTTATTACAGACACAACTACAAATATTTCTGAGATCGACACTACTAAGGCTAAGCGAGATTTATATAAGCTACTTATTCTCAATCAAGCATCAGCACTACATGATGCTGGAGACATCTCAGGAAAAATATACAAAAATTTATGGTTTTCACTACTTGTATTTCTCAATAAAAAAGTCAACGTAGTGGAGCTAGCATTATAAATGAACAGAAGTAGAGTTGATAGCTTCAAATGTGTATTGATGTTCATCTTGAATATAGCATCTAAATTCAAACTTAATGTACTTATAATGTCTTTAGTTGCCCTGGTGGTAGCTGTTGATTTGTCTTTTAGAAAGTATTTAGTAAAAAATATTCTAGATACAGCTGTAAAATATCAGGAAGGTAATGTAATTGAAAATCTTTTATTACCTGTAAGCGCTTATCTTGGTATGGCATTACTTATCACTACTGCTTTTAGATTCTATGGCTATTTTGTTGACATTCAAATGTTTACCTTAATGCGTCAAAAGATAGCTGATATATCTTTTTGTAGGCTACTCCAACAAGACCATTCCTATTATCAGAACAATTTATCTGGAAGCTTAGTACATAAGGTCAGTAGCTTAATGGATAGTGTGATAGAGTTAATAAGATTGCTTATAGATTGTTTTTTCGGTTACAGTATAGCATTAGTCTTAGCTATTTATACCTTATCATTAGTAAACATAAAGTTTGCAATCGCTACATTCACTTGGGTAAGCATTTTTATTTTAGTCTCGATTTTCAGCTTTCGTGTGCTTACTGAATTAGCTGATAATTACTCTAAACAAAATTCACAGGTAATAGCTAGTATAGCAGATAGTATTTTAAATGTTATATCAGTAAGGTTATTTTCTCAGCAAGCACATGAGAGACACAAATTTTTTCAAATATGCAAGAAAAGAACTATTGCAGAGAGAAAATTACAATGGGCATACTTTTGGCTTTGGTTTATATACGGCTATTCATTTGATATACTCCAAGCAGTAAACTTGTATTTTTTAATTCATGATTATCAATTGAACAAAATCGCAATAGGAGATATTGTTCTTGTACTTGGAATTAATATATCGATTATAGAGTTTCTTAACCATCTAACTAGGAATCTTACCCAATTTTCTACTCATTTCGGCAAAGTTTCAGATGCATTGCCAATCTTGACTACCGTACCAGAAATTCAAGATAAGGAAAATGCTAAAGAATTAAATTTATTAAGTGGAAGAATAACGTTTAACAATGTTTCTTTTTCTTATGAAGGTCAGGAGCCATTATTTCAAGATTTCTCAGTTACCATTAATCCTTGCGAAAAGGTAGGTCTAGTTGGTTATTCTGGAGGTGGTAAATCTACTTTTATAAACTTAATTCTAAGGCTATTTGATGTTAAAAAAGGTAATATACAGATTGATAATCAAATAGTATCAGAAGTTACACAGAGTTCTTTGAGGCAACAAATATCTGTAATACCTCAAGACCCATTGTTATTTCATGATACTATTTTAGCAAACATCATATATGGTAAACTTCAATCTACTATCGAAGAAATAATGAGAGCTGCAAAGCTGGCTGGTATTCACGATTTCATTATGACTCTACCAGATCAATATGGAACTACAGTTGGAGAAAAAGGCATCAAGCTATCTGGAGGAGAAAGACAAAGAATAATAATAGCAAGGGCATTTTTAAAAAACGCTCCAATATTATTTCTCGATGAACCAACTAGTCAGTTAGATTCTATAACAGAAAAAACAATTCAAATGAGTTTATTCAAATTGATGAAAAATAAAACTACGATTACTATAGCACACCGTATTTCTACACTTTTACACATGGACCGAATTATAGTATTTAACAAAGGAAAAATTGTCCAAGATGGTAAACACGCTGAATTAGTTTCTAAGCAAGGTCTTTACAAGGAACTTTGGAATGCTCAAATTGGTTGTTTGAATGGCAAGAAATAAGATGGAAAAAATTATTGATCTGAGAAGTGACACTACAACTCTGCAGAGCTCCAACGTTATACATGCAATAAGTAATGCAACTGTTGGAGATTTTGCTTATGGTGAAGACAAAAGCTGTAATGACTTATCAGAATATTGCAAACAATTATTCAAAGTAGAAGAAGCATTATTTGTAACCAGCGGTATGCTTGCAAATAGATTAGCCATTGCCATTCAAACAAGTCCTGGTGATGAACTAATAACTAATTATAATTATCACATTAATTTTTTCGATAGTGCAGGCAATGCAAAAGTAAATAATATCGTATTTAATTGTATTAGAAATAATAGCGGAATCTTAGATGTTGATGAAGTAGAATATGCTATTAATTCTAAGCCGAGGTATAAAATTTTTGCTCAGGTGAGTCTTGTTTCTATAGAAAATAGTATAAATGGGTTTAATGGTAAAATTTATCCTTTTGAAAAACAAGTCGAGTTATATCACTTTTTAAAAGCTCACAATGTAAATCTTCATTTAGACGGTGCAAGAATATTTAATGCTCATATCGAAACAAATATTGCTTTAGCAGATTATGCTAAATATGTGGATACAATGAGCTTTTCTTTTACTAAAGGACTTGGCGCTCCTTTTGGTTCAATGCTTATGGGTAAAAGAGAGATAATTGAAAGGGCTAAAAAGCTACAGGTTTGGCTAGGTAGTGGTTATCATCAGATAGGGTATTGTGCTAATGCAGCAAAATACGTACTACAGAATAATATCTCTAGGCTTAAAGAAGATAATAAGCTCGCTAAATTGTTTGCAGATAAGATTAAAGAAATTCCACACATAAAACTGGTACTACCTTATCCAGAAACTAATATAGTAAGCTTTAGTATAAAAGCACTAAATGTAACTAATGAGGTTTTCTTGAGTAAGTGCCAAGCTTATGGTTTATTGCTTTTTCCTTGGCTCGAGTCTCATATAAGAGCAGTTACCCATCTTGGCACAAAGGAAACAGACATCATGAAAGCTGCTGAAATTATAAAGGAAGTTGTGTTAAATTTAATATGAGAATAAAAATAGATTTCTTTAGCGATTCAAACACTGACCCTTCAGCTAAAATGAGGGAAGCGATGGCTAAAGCAAAAGTTGGAAACGAAGCTGCATGTGAAGATCCAACTGTGAACGAATTAGTGGCAACCGCATGTAAAATATTAGGTAAACCTGCAGGAATCTTTTTGATTTCAGGAACGATGTCCAATGTAATTGCTTATAAAGTACACATTCAAAGACCTGGTGATTACTTGCTGCTTGATGAAACTTCACATCCGCTCATAGTACAATCTGGCTTGATCGCAGCCCAGGCACATGCCACTCCTTTGCCCATCAAAGGTACGAGAGGAATATTTACTGGAGAACAAATTGTTGAGTTTATTACTCGTCCTAGTTTAAGAAATATTCCGAGAGTTGGGCTTGTTTCTATCGAACAAACGACAAATTTTGGTGGTGGAGCTGTGTGGCCTTTAGAATATATTCAAGAGATCTCAAGTCTCTGCAAAGAGAATGACGTATTCACTCATTTAGATGGAGCAAGACTGTTCAACGCTTGTGCTCATACTAAAATATCTCCAAAAGAGTATGCAAGTTATTTTGATTCGGTATTCATTGATTTTAGTAAAGGATTAGGTGCTCCAATGGGCGCAATATTGCTTGGAAGTGAAGAGTTTATTGAAAAAGCTTGGTACTATAAGTTTCAAATTGGCGGAGGTATGCACCAAGCTGGCATTATTTCAGCTGCATGTTTATATGCTTTACATAATAATATAAATTGTTTAGAGGAAGATCATAAAAAGATGCAGCACCTTATAGAAGGCCTAGACTCCATAGATCAAGTTATAATTGATATCGACCTATACAAAACTAATATAGCGTATTTTTCATTACGTACTAATTGTATATCTACTCAAGAATTAATAAACGTACTAGTTACAAATTATGGAATTAGAATGGCTAACATAAGAGGTAAAATCAGAGCTATAACACATAGAGATATAAGCTATGAAGATATTAATACTACTGTATCTGCTATAAGAAAGATACTAAGTAAGTAATTTTCTGCACTAATTGTTTGCAAACTTCTTGTCAAACAATATTATACCAATATAGTATTATGCTAGCATCTGCATAGAGCTATTTGGGAATAGGTGTGAACTTTGTCTTCTTTCAATATTTGCTATTCTTCTGTGGATATATGCTGCTTTATTTATCAAGACAAAGTATACCAATTGCTCTACCACTGTTAATAGATACTGACCATGTAAAATTAAGCTATTTTTTTGCCTGCTTTTCTTTTTTTTATGGAGTATCAAAATTCGTTAATGGAATAATCATGGACTCCAAAAATAATCCATTATTTATGTTTGGGCTATGCAATATTGCAACTGGATTATTAACCATTGGTATAACTTTATCATATAATAATCTAACTTTATTACTGTTAACATTAATATTATTAGCTTGGACACAAGGGTTAGGTTGGCCAGCTATTACCAAGTTTATGGTTACAAACTCTAGCATCTCTTCAATTGCATCATCATGGGGAGTTATGAGCGCATCTCAGCAACTTGGTTCTTGTATTACTTTAATTGTATTACCAAGTATAATTAAAATATATGATGCAAAAAGTGCATTTTTGTACTCTGGTCTCTTATGCTTACTTTTTGGAATTTATATAATATTAAAAGCATATTACAAAGAAAGTGCCAACTTTACTACCTATTATAAGGTGCAGAAATCTCAGATAGGTGTCAAAGTGAAAAGTTCCATATGGTTTCTATGTTGTGCTACTTTTTGTGCTTATATTATAAAAATGGGAATCTTCTTTTGGTTTCCTATAATTTTAAGGGATAAATTACAAATTTCTCTTGTACAATCCTCACTAATAACAGGCGTATATGATTTAGGTGGAATCCTTGGAACTTTAATCACAGGAAGAATTAGTGATATGTACTTTTTTCAAAATAGAAGCTTGCTGGCATTACTTTACATGTTGGGTATAGCACTCACTTTTATTGCAATGAACTTTGGCCAAAACATAATTCTTATGAACCTTGGTGCAATCTTATCAGGATTCTTTATATTTGGAGTTCAAGTACTGACAGGTGTTATAGCTGTAGAAATTGCTCCACAAAATAATGTATGTGCAATTGTAAGCTTAACAGGATTATTTGGGTATATTGCAAGTTCAATATTTTCATGTCTGCTCTTAGGAGTACTTGTTAAGCACTGTGGTAACAGTATTATGTTTTCATTTTTTTCCATTTGCTCTGTTGTTGCACTCGTTTGCTTTTCCATACTATCAAGCAAAGATCTTAAAAAACTAAGTAAAGCGGTGTAAAAAAAATTTCTCAACAGTTAAACTTTGTAGATAGATTTTTTACCCAAGGAATAAATATGGTAACCATATCTTAGTAATAGCTCGCTATCTAATAAATTACGGAAATCAAAAATATTAGGTGCAGCCATAATACTCTTTAAACTTGCAAAATCTTGATTTTTAAATTCTTTCCACTCCGTTAATAATAATAAGGCTTCCGCGTCTCTTGCAGCTCCTATAGCGCTGTCCGCGTACTCTATATCCTTTAGAACTTGCCTAGCATTATCCATCCCCATTGGATCATATGCAGTAATTTTAGCCTTGTTATTCACTAGCAATTTTGCAACGTCTATAGCTGGGCTATTTCTTACATCATCAGTACCAGACTTAAAAGTTAGCCCCCATATCGCTATTTTTTTATTTTGGACTCCATTTAATACATATTCTACCTTTTTAGCAATGTTTGTTATATGATTATAGTTAGATTCCTTAACTGAATTTAAAATTTGTAGCTTGACATTGTGATCTTCAGCAAGCCTTATTAAAGCTGACAAATCTTTAGGAAAACATGATCCTCCAAATCCTGGACCAGCTTTGAGAAATTCCTTACCTATTCTATGGTCCATTCCCATACTGTTAGCTAAAAGGTCAATGTCTGCTCCTAATAGCTCACATAAACCTGCCATCTCATTGATAAAAGCAACCTTTGTTGCTAGAAAAGCATTAGAAGCATATTTAATCATTTCAGCAGTAACTGTATCAGTGACTATTAACGGAATATTCTTATCTATAAATGATCTATATATAACTTCTAGTTTTGCCCTAGCTAGCTTAGTTTTTACTCCTATTATTATCCTATCTGGGTATAAAAAATCTGATACTGCAGAGCCTTGCTTGAGAAACTCTGGATTAACTCCCAAATCAAAGTTATAGCCCTTATTAGATAAATAATTATGTATATTTTCTGCAGTACCAGGAGGAATAGTTGACTTTATCACTATTAAGCAATCTTGATTAACCCTCTCAGAAACTTCACTTACTGCATTATATACATTCTTTAAATTTGCATTTCCTAGGGAGTCTGATGGAGTATCTACAGTTACAAATACTACTTCTGTATTGGGATTTATTTGAGAATACGAATCAAAAAATCTTATCCTTTGTGACTTTATATTATTCTCTAAATAATCTGCTAATCCAGGTTCATATAGAGGAATTTTCCCTGATTTCAAAAGTTCAATCTTCTCAGTATTTATGTCAATGCAATCAACTTTATGGCCCTGCTCCGATAACATTGTACCAGATACTAAGCCTACATACCCTACTCCTATAATAGTTATGTGCATTTTACTATCACCTTAAAAATGTAGCTTAGCATCTAAAATAAATACCATTAACAATTATAAACTTTTGTTGTTACATTATTTTTCTTAATTGCCTTACCTTCCGAATAAGCTATAAATAAGGTTGATGGTATTAATATCAAAGTACCATATAAAGCACTTTTATCAGGTAATTCATTAAATATAACGTATGTTACTATTGCAGAAATTATTAGCTCTATGTATCTATACGGTGCAAGTGCAGTAGCATCAGTAAGAGCAAAAGCTTTTAACATGAAGAACAGAATTAGGTTTGAACTTATTCCTAAAATCAGCAGTAATACTAACTCCAACAAGGAAGGCATATGCCAATAAAATAACAAAGGTGGAGTAGAAAAAATAGTTGTCGTTAGAGCTGAATAAAATAACATACTTATTACTGACTCTTTTATCACAAGTTTCTTATTAAGTATGTCTAATATAGCAAAGATTAACGCAGATACAATAAAAATAAGAATTTTAGGATTAAAGTCTTCACTATGAGCTTTGGTGGTAATAGCAATACCAACAAAACCAATAATAGTTACTATCCATCTTTGCCAAATTATATTTTCGTTTAGTAAAGGGATTGCAAGAAGTATAACAAATAATGGTATAGAAAAACTTATAATCGTTGCAGTTACTATGGGGAAAACAGTCAACCCGTAAGTCCATAAGGTCATTCCACAAAACAACAACCCACCCCTGGTTATTTGAGTAGATATTTGACTTGTTTTAAAAGTTTCTATTCCATAGTAAAACATAAAAGGTACAAGGGTAATAGTGGTAAACAGAAAGCGGAAAAAAATTATTTCAAAACTCTGAAGATGTAAACTTAGATATTTTGATATAGTATCATTAGCTACACTACTAAGTAAGCTAAGTATAAACCAGATAACCCCAAACAAATAAGCTCTCAATCTGTAATCCATAAAGCTTCTGATTTAATAGATACGATGTACTCATATAATTTTACTACAAAACTAATAATATAAAAGTTTTCTGATGTACGTCCCCAGAATGTGATCGTAAGGGTTCATTATAAATAATTCGGGAAATTTCGTCTCTTTAGACATATTAAGAGCTATGTAACGAACGTTTATATTTGTGAGTAATAGTAAGGCTCAAGGTAAGGAAAATGCTAGTGAGGTAAAGTAGAATAACGTTAATTTGATAATTTAAGCTCATTCCCTCTTGCTACATCTCTCTTTAATATCTCCTCTTTTGCAGCAGGTCTATAATTACTGCTTAAATTTAGGTGCACACTAATTTTTCGATTTGTATATTATTTTAATGCTTGTATAATACCTTCATTGAATATTTGATTTTGAGGTAATTAGATGCCAAAAAGTAAAACTAAACGTGGAACGGAAGATTTGAAGGGTAATGCAGGCCCAAGCAAAAGATCTCGTCTCAGTTCTGATCCTAAAAAAAATAAAGAGATTATCTCTAGCAAAGTAATAAGTAAGCTGAAGGATGTTGTTAAAGGTGATAGAACTTCAGCTATTGAGGAATGGGTCAAGGCTCACCCTGTAACAGTAGAGGGTCTAACCGTTGAGCAATCGGACCTCTTATGTAATGCGTTTCGTGATGAATCTTGTTGGTCAGGTGCGACACTAGATGTTGCTAAATT
Source organism: Wolbachia endosymbiont (group A) of Limnophora tigrina (assembly GCF_964263225.1). Taxonomy (NCBI): domain Bacteria; kingdom Pseudomonadati; phylum Pseudomonadota; class Alphaproteobacteria; order Rickettsiales; family Anaplasmataceae; genus Wolbachia; species Wolbachia endosymbiont (group A) of Limnophora tigrina. The sequence continues at coordinate 664,499 of NZ_OZ181654.1, read as the reverse complement.
GGTAGGAGAATTAGCTAAATCAGGTGTGTTGAATCCATTTGCTATATATAAAATAGCATGTATTGAGTGTGTAGAGAGTGAAATTAAGCAATTATTTGACAAGGCGTTAGAGTCTTTTAGATCTGACTTATCTCATAAAGGTGCATGTGAGGAAGATAGGAATTTAGCTTGCAGTGATAAGCTTGCAAGAGTTGAATTGTTAAGTTCCATGGGAAGACGTGATCCTGTTTTCAATTTCTGGATTGATCAAGAATCAGGTAACCTTAGAGAAAATATAGAAGCAGAAGATGGATTTAATAAGGCTGTAGATTTCAAGTGGAGTAAGGGAGTGGAACACTTCTATAATCGTCTGTGTTCTGAAGAAAAATTAGTGAAAGAAGAGAGAGAAAAATTGCTAGTTTCTGCTATTGCAAAATTATCTCCATTGCAATCTAGCTATAAACTTGCTTCTACCTTAAGTTCCCTTCTAGGTAAAGTCATAAGCGCAAAAGTAGATCATAAGTCACTACTTGGGCTACCGAATAAGAAAGATAGGGGTGTGATCTATCGTCCTCTTAGTTACTTAGTAGAGCACGGTTTTCTTTGCACAACTAAGTATGTTATCCAGTACTTGAGCGAGGGATGTTCAAGATCTGAAGTAGAGAAAATGCTTTCACCTAGAGGATATGCACATCTTCTCTCATCGCTTTCATTTGTTGTAGTTTCTAAAGATTATGACTTGGATAACAGGAATGAAGCAAGGTCAGCTATTAGCAGTCTTTGGGAATCTAGTGTATTTAACCAAAATAAAATAAATGTTGTCGATCCTTTTAAAGATAGGATTGCGTTTGTTGCAATGGAAAATGCAATTTCAAATTTGATTGTAGATCAGGAGAACAGCAAGGATACTCAAAGTGCTGGCGATGGTGAAAAAGTTGATTTGGTCTTGAGTATTTTAAAGTTTGCTAAAGATTGTTGTTCAGACAAAAGCTTTAAATCATTAAAAGAGAGGATAGCAAATAGTTTAGATAAAACAAGGAATTCTAAGATGATAGATGCAACTAGCTCCTGCAATTTAATAGAAGAGTTGTGTAAGTCAGCGAGAAATTTGAATTTATTCTCTGCTAGCACTGAAGGTCCTCAATCTACGTTAGTGGGTACTAATGTTAGTATTTCGCCTGCTGCAGTTGTTAACAAATAGGAGTATTTATGCATGGTAATAATGAAGATCGTGAATTAGTTAGGGCTTTATTAAGTGGAGGTTGTGATGAGTTTAGTAGACAATTTGTAGGTTTTTTAAACAACTGTCCATCTTTTTTGCATTCGGCTAATAAGCCTGGCTTTTTTCCTACATTCTTTTTTGGTATGTTTTCTACTGCACATGATGCAGGTATATTAGTTGAAGATGAAAGAGTCTATTTTCGTTTTGACAATTATGGAAATCTAAAAGTTGCTGTTCTCACTAATAAAGAAAATAGAAGAATAGTCAGGTGTTATACTGTTGCTGATAATGAGAACAGCCCTGGGTCAAGGTTTAGTGCAGAAGAGAAGCAGCAGGTAGAAGAGAATCTTCCACAAGAATTACAGGAAGATAAGGATCTGGATTGGGAAGAGTATAAAATATTTCGGTTTGGAGAAGAATGTAGGTTTATTCATGAAATAGATAGATTTCCTCAACGTGATGAACCTGGAGCTCCAATTTTTCATGAAATTAACCCAATCAGAGAACAAGGTGAATTGTTAGACCTGATGAGTGAGTTGGCAAATGATGATACAGGAGAAGTGCGTACTAATGTTAAAAGAATTTTGGAATATGTTATTGATATCCATGATGAACATGAAGATAGCTTAGTGTTTCGTGCAGAGTCTGATTACCACGGTTTTCTGTGTGGGTTTTTAGTAAATTTTAGATACCGAGCTGTGGCTGATTTCTACCCAGAGCTACTTATAGGAAAAGGTTATGCAGATGTTGTTTTGCTTGTTCGTGGTGTTGATCAGACAAATGATTCGGTTCCAATTATAATTGAGTTGAAGGTTGGTGATGAGGAAGGATTAGAGCAAGCTAAAGATTATGCTAAAAGTTGTTCTGTTTCGTCTTTGCCTATTCATACCTCATCACCAAGTGCTGTTTGTGTAGCGTTAAATTTTCAATTACGTGGAGGTGCTGGTCTCCGAACTTCTGTGCAGGCCTTTTCAGAAGGTGGTCTTTCCTTAATACCGGGTTTACTACATCCTCATGGAAATGGAGTTAGGGGAAATGTAAAACGTTTTTTACAACCCATAGCATCAGAGTTCACTCAATCGCCTCATTGTAACACTTTTTCCTGTACGTCATCGTTTGTTTTTGGAAATGTTTTATCTACAAGGAGGGACTTAGAAACAAATGATGGGCGGGAGGTAAGGGTTACCAAGTATCTATTTAACCACTCTCAGGGAGAGAAAATGAAACGTACAGGTGGTAGGGGAGATGCAGCAGATATTGTAAGCCATGCGTTAACTTTAGCTCTATTTTTATCAAATATTGGTTTTGTTGTGCTTCACATTTTTCGTCGTTTAAAGTGGCAGACTTTACCAGACAAAGCATTGAACCTGTCGTTACTGCCTCAAGCCACAGATGATGCTAAGGTGCGTCAAGTACTTTGTGAAGTAGATGTCCAGGGTCATCTGGAAGTGGCTTCTGCAAAGAAATTCGAATCACTACGTGCTTACTCACGTTCTCATAGTGAAGGTTATTTCGAGGGAAGGTTTTCAGAACAAATGGGTAATGTTAGGAATTTACATCAACTTGCAGATCAGTTGATGAGTGCTGAGCCTAATTTTGGTAATGATGGTAATGTTAATGGTGAGTACAGGGCTAGGTATGAAGTTTTATTTAATGAGATTTCTCGTCTGTTGTCTCCGTTATTAAATGGAAACCGTCTACTCGTGAACAATGAAGCTAAATTTCAGGCTTTGTTGCGTGGGATATTTCAAAGTTGCGATAATCCTGCCAAGGTAATTATTGAGTTCCAGCTACAGAGAGGAAGGAAAATAGACCTAGTATTATCAAAATCTGCGGAAAATGATGATACTCATCCAATTGGAATAGAGTTGAAGTATGCTAACACCGCAGAACAAGTTGAACGAAAAAGGGTGGAGGCAAATCGACAGTTAAGTGAATACGAATTTTGTGGAGGATGCAAGCGTATTACTGGGGGAGATGCGATGGTTTTGTTATACGCTATATTAAATGCTGTAGGACAAGAGCAGGATCTGATATTGATTGGTGGGCTTCGTAGAGCATCTGGGTTTTCTAGATGACTTGTAACTAATAAAAGTACCAAAGATAAGGTTGTTTATGGGTAAAATTATGCATTAAGCTAGAGTACGTTTGAGTAAGGTTGGAGAAAAAGCAAGGTCTTTGAGCAAGAAAATTTGATTTATGTTTTCTTAAGTTAAAGTTAACCTGATGAAGTTTGCATAATTTATTGTTGGAGTTTTTTTGTTCTATTTTTACTGTAAGTTCAATCTGCTCTATCTTTGGTCTTTTTTTCTTAGTTTTGCGGCAAGTCTAATATTTTTACTACTTAATGGAATAACTTGCAGAAAGTGGAGATATAATGCTAAGGCAGAGGAGCTCAGACAGTTATCTTAAACAATAAAGAAATACTAAAGGCAAAAGATACGCTTGCGTAGTTCGAAAGCTTTCTATAGGATAAGCCTCACCTGATTTACAAATAGAATTGTTATGTTAGATGTTTGCTATTTATTCTTAAGCTCATTTTAACAGCATTTTGCTTTTTTTAGTATGTAGGGGTTTTCTAGGAATTATCCTACTGAATTCTATGATATTATTTTTTGTAACATTGTTATACATATCATGGCAAGGGAGTTGGCAAAATGTGTCAAGGAGTTTTCTATTGGCTAAGGTTGTGACAATAAAGTTAAGCACTGCCAAAAACTATGGAAGAAGTCATTATAATTTGTATTATATCTTTATAAAATGGTTCGCATAAGTTATCTAGAAGTGCAACTAAACAAATACAAAAATCAAAGTGTTGCGGTTTTCGGCCTTGGTAAAACTGGTTTGTCCGTTATTAATGCTCTAACAAAAAGCAGTGCAAAAATATATGCATGGGATGATAATAAAGAGCAAATAGCAAATGCAAAAAAGATATATAAAGAGTGTAACTTTACTCATCCCAATGAGTATAATTGGCATGAGATAAGCACACTAATTTTGAGCCCTGGAGTGCCAATACCAACGCATTGGGTAGTAAAACTTGCAAGAAGCTTTGACTGCAAAATAAAATCAGACATTGAGCTATTTCTTGAAACTAAAACTACAAGCCAGAAGGTTGTAGGCATCACCGGAACAAATGGCAAATCAACCACCACGTCACTAATAGGGCACATATTAAAATCCACAGGGAAAAAAGTAGCTATTGGCGGGAATTTAGGTGTGCCTATTTTGGATTTAGAAAGAGATGCAGAAATTTATGTAATTGAATTCTCCTCTTTTCAATTGGAGCTAATAAATAAAATTAATGTAGACATTTCTGTATTGCTCAACATCACACCAGACCACATAGATAGACATGGAAGTATGAATAACTACATAGCAACTAAACTAAAATTGATAAACGGTAGCAAGATTGCCGTGATAGGATGTGATAACAAAATTACCTCTGATGTATTCAATAAATTCACTGGGAACAAAATTCCAATCTCAGTAACATATTCCCTGGTGTCATTCCAGCGCATGACCAGAAAAGAAAAACCATTGCCAACTACTCAGATGATAGAGGGTAGTGCAAGAGATCTAATATCATTGGCAGATAACAATTTGCTTGATTATAGTGAACAGATTACTGGTATAGATCGAAATTATCTGGATCCCAGTGTCAGCTACTTGGATGACAAAAGGAGTGCTGAGATTCAGGAGATCTCGCTAAAACTAGAGAATCACAACTTATCAATGAGTGATATGAAAGTAAACCTAGTATCCAATGTAGAAAATATAGTAGCTGCACACGCTGTGTGCAAGTTACTTGGAGTAGATAGCAGCACTATTGTCAATGAAATCAAATCCTTTCCAGGGCTAAGACACAGAAATGAATTTCTTGGCAAAATACATAATGTACTTTTTATCAACGATAGCAAAGCAACCAATTCAGAATCGACCGAAAAGGCAATTTTATCTTATAAAAACATATATTGGATTGTTGGCGGAAAAAGCAAAAAAGGCGGAATAGAATCATTAAGCAAGCATTTCACCAAGATTAGAAAAGCTTTTCTTATTGGAGAATCAACTGAAGTTTTTGCAAACATTATGGAGAACAAAATAGATTATATGAAGTGCTATAATCTAGAAAACGCATTTAAACTGGCTTTTGAAGAGGCCATAAATAGCAAAGAAGAAGTAGCGATATTACTTTCTCCTGCATGTTCTTCTTTTGATCAGTGGAAAAATTTTGAAGAGCGCGGTGAAGCATTTTGCAGAATGTTTGAAAATCTCAGGTACAATTATATGTGATGTTTAGTATAGTATTGTATGGAACAAAAGTTAATAGTAGATGAGCTGATTAAGGTTATTCCATTTGAAGGAATAAGTGATGCAACCTTATTGAAAGTGTGCACGAACCTTAACCTAGCCAATAGTTTTTGTAAATTTCAAAATGGAATATATAGTGCTTTGGAGTACATAGCAGAGGACTTAAATAGCTCAATGGAAACTGAACTTTGGAATTCCAATTTAGAAGATATGAAGGTAAGAGAGCGGATAAAGTTAGCTGTCCAAATACGCCTTTCAAACTATGCTAAGTTACAAAATTACAGAGAGTTTTTAAAAAATGTTTTATCATTCTCTATATTACCCCAAAATACATATTTTTCTAGTAAACTCTTGTACAGAACTGTTAGCGCGATTTGGTATGGCATTCATGATCAATCAACAGATTTTAACTACTATACAAAAAGAGCAATATTAGCTGGAGTGTACTTAAGTACGATACTTTTTTTTATCAATGATTATTCAGAAGATTTTGCAGATACCCTGTCGTTTCTTGACAAACGTATCAACAATGTCATGACATTTCAAAAGTTTAAAACCCGTTTGAATAGAATGGTAAGAAACTTCTTATAGCCTCTTTACTTATACGAGTTACTCGTATTTATACCTAAAGCTGCCTTGATTTTTATGTTAAGATAATTGAACATCCACTAACAGTGAGCTTAACAAAGAACTTGATTGAAAGCAATACATTAGAAAGTAGTTTTGCTGGAAACTTGAAGTAGACAGAATTGATACACATAAAGCTGATCCATGTACAAAAGTATCTGTTCAGATACACGACTAATGCTGTGTGATCCATAGAGGTTATTACAATAAGAATGTAAGATCAAATAGAAATTTGGATTTGCAGTAGTTTATAGACCTTATTACAATTGCAAAGGATAAATTAGTTAATCTAGGGTTAAACTACGTCTGAGTTGGATAAAACTATACAAAGAGTTGGGTCATGCAGGAAAGGTATGTCAGCATTATGGTGTTTCACGTTTTACCTTACGCAAATGGTACAAACGTTATGAAGAGTTAGGTGAAAAAGGATTAGTAGATCTCAGTAGTAAGCCTAAAACTTCACCTTTGCAAAAGATCAATGAATCAGATGAGCAGCTTATTCTTCATCTAAGACAAACTAGAAAGCTAGGGGCAAGGCGTATTCAAACCGAGTTAAGACGTCTATATGATTTATCCTTGTCATTGGCTACTATACACAAAATTTTCAAAAAACATGATGTAAGTCTTCTGCATGTTAAACGTCATTATCGCAAACAGGTCAAGCGTTATAACTGTAAAGTACCTGGAGAGCGTGTGCGGATGGATGTGTGCAAAATATCGTCAGGGCTTTATTCAGGAAATTGTGGACTTTAATATATCGGAATTTAGTAACTTCAATAAATTGTGATATATCTCTTACAGATTCATTCAAACTTAATTAAGTGGGAGTATTGTTAATGCGAAAAGGGTTTAATTAAAATGGTATGGCGTGTGAGGAAGACATACATCAATTGGTAGAAAGTGGATTTGATATTAACTCAAAAGATGTAAGCGGAGTCACTCTCTTGCATAAGTTTACAAAAGAAGGCGATTTAGTTGGAGTAAAATCATTATTAGAGCACGAAGCTGACTTTAATGTTGTGGACAATGAAAATAGAAATCCACTGCATTATGCTATTATGCATGGACACAAAAAAATTGCTAAACTTCTTGTTAATCAACTGACAATTAATTCTAGAGATAAAAATGGATTTACTCCACTTCACCTTGCTACACTACAAGATGACACAGAATTAATGGATTTTTTAATAACAAAAGGCGCAAAAGTTAATGAAAAAGATGCTGAGGAAGGCTATACTCCTCTTCACATAGCTTCATTATACGGTTCTAAAAAGAGCGTCCAGATTTTAATTGATAGCGGAGCAAATCTTGAATGTGAAGATAATAACTTTCGTACTCCTTTATTTTTGACCATTTATCAATGTACTACACATTATGAAAGTAGAGCAGAGATTATAGAATATCTGATAAAGAAAGGTGCAAACATAGAAGCAAAAGATGCAGAAAATAATACTACGCTTTTTCTAGCAGCATATAACAACAAAATGCAACTGGTAAAGCTTATTGTAAAGCAAGCAAAAGCTAAGTTAAAAGAGTTTATTTGCACAAAAAATAAACATGGTTTTGATGCACTGGATTGCGCTATTAAGCATAATAATAGGCAAATGGTAACATTTCTTGTTTCAAAGGGAATAGAAGCAGATGACCAAGATTGTAGCGGTAACACCAGGTTACATAAAGCTAGCTATAATGGTGATACTAAAGCAGTTAAGTTCTTATTGGAGCTTAAGGTAAACGTTAATGCCGTCACTAGATGCAACAGAACTCCTCTGCTACTTGCAGCTAAAAAAGGCCATGTAGAAATTGTAAGAATGTTGTTAGCAGTAAAAGCCAATATGAATATTTGTGATCAACAAGGTTTTACACCTCTGCATCTTACTATTCAAAAGGATTATTTTGATATAGCTCAGCTATTAATAGAAAAAGGGGCAATTAATTGTAGTAATGATTATACTGCAATAGATATGTTTATTGACAAGGCTCATAGCAAAAAAAATATTGAAGAAAATTACAAAAAATTTTGTAGGTTTTTGATGCTTTACTTGAAAGAGCTACATAGTAAACACAAAGCCTTTTGTGTACTTTCAATCCTAGCTCTAAGCTTAACAATTATAGGTTTACCATTTATTTTCAAGCCTATTATTGAATATAGAGAAAGAAGTAAAATATATAAAAAAATTAGGGCTATGCTGATTTATATTTAAGTATAACAGGAGAACTAAGCTAATATATGACAATTATCTGCTCGATAAAAATGGAATTAAATGTATCCGTTTAGCAGAGTGGCAAAATAAAATAGACAAAACCATAAAAATAAATGGTGTCATGCAATTTGAGCTTCGGCATAGATCCCCCATAAATTTTTTGGTACATATTTTTTCAACATTAATTTCGTATTCCATTCAAAGAATATTAATATTGGCATATAAGTATGAATATTATGCTAATATAATTACTTTTTAGGTTACATGGCAAATTTATGCCTGGAAACAGTTTTTCCTACACTTTCTTTATAAAAATCACAGGCGCCTGTTATTAGCTAAAGTAAAGGTCAAGTATCTGGAATTCTGGACATAAAATCCTCCTGTATAAAAAGATTAGAAAAAAATGCAGCGCACATATGACAGACCGCTGAAAAAGATACGCTACGTTTTTTATTGAAAAGTTAACTGAAAGTCTGCAGACAAAGATAGATTTTGAGCTCTTAAAATATCTCTAATTGTCATTATAATCAGATTCAAAATATGCGGAAGTAATTTTTTTTGACAATAGATTTCTTGCATAACCAAGTGTCATTCCAGCTGGGATCCAACTAAGTTGGTAAACACTTTACAACGTTTTTTGCGCGAAAAGGCTGGATGCCAGTGTCAGCTACTTGCATGACATCGTCTTGGATGAAAATCAGTACGTGATGCACCAAAAATTGTGCATCAAAAGGGTGTCATTTGAGTAACTTTTTTGTTGTCATGCCAGTGTCAGCTACTTGCATGACACCTATTTGTTCCTATGATAGTCTTATCTGTCTATCTTATTTTGCTACTCTGCTGAACAGATACGTTTCTTTTACCTTTTTTATTCTGTAAATTTTTTAGTATTTGTATGTTTAACATAAGAACTACACAAGACTACAAATGGTGAATCAGCATTACCTTAAAGAGAGTACCCATATTTTCAGTTAACCTTAAAAATTCACTGAAGATCTTATTCTTCTGTTCATTACTTGCATTTTCCATTAAAGCTTGCGCTCTTTCCTTTATACCAAACAAATATAAAAATTCTCTTTGAGTTAAAATCTCACAATTTAAGTATTTTAATGAATCTTTTAATGATTGAAAGTTCACAAGTGCAGTGATGTCACTATTACCGACGTTTTCAAGAAAATTAGTATATTTATGCTGCCTTATCGATTGCAAAGTGCTCTTATATTCAGGATATACATAACCATAATCTATAATCAGGGCAGCTCCTCCGTTATTGACTATCTTATTCTCAAGTTTCTTTAATATTTCGATTCCGGCTAGGCATACTTCCACTACTGCACCATTGAAACCCCCTGTCATTCCAGTCTGGAATCCAGTTTTTGGTCTGGTTAAGCACTGGAGTGACAATGAAAGACTGCCATCATCTTGTTTTATTACTCTATTTTCATACCACTGCTCATCACGATAAATAAATTGGTCAATTGGAAGGGCGTCAAATAACTCATTTGCAAAAAAAATAGTTGGCTGATTTGGTAAGTTGTCGACATCTGTGTGCCAATTAATATCTAATCCCTTTAATTTTTCCTTTTGTATTTTCTGTAAAATAGGGCTTATCTCAACTAGATGAATGTCCATTGAGCTAAAAAAACAGCTATATTTTTTGGTGACTCTTATTACATCATGAATGAGTGTTCCTTTACCTGGCCCAAGTTCAACTAGAGAAAATTTTGATGGCTTTCCTAATTTTTCCCATGTATTCATTATCCACACTGCAATTGTTTCACCAAATAGCTGACTAATTTCAGGTGCAGTAATGAAGTCACCATCTTTGCCAAGTGGTAATTTATTCATGTAATAGCCGTACTCTTTATGATATAGAGCAGCATTCATAAAATTACTGATGGATATTGATCCTTGGCTTTTATCAATTAATTCGTGTATATAAGTAAGCATATTATTAATAAATGTTTAACTATAGCGTGCCATACTATAAAATAGTGGAGTATTTATATATATAATATAAGTTTAAAGGCGATAGTGCTTTGGTTATGAATAGTCAAGATACGGATTATGTTACCCTTATACCTCAAGATGATGGTGTTGAATATAAATTTGAAGAAGTTGTCAATTTTGTAGAAAATAAGGTTGTAGGTGCTGATGAATTAACTTTAGCGGAGGTATTTCAAGCATTAGTTAAAATGCTGAATGGTGACCTAGAGTTAGTAAAAAAAGTGTTAGCATATGCTAATATTATGGTAAAGCATGGAATGAGGTTAGCAAAAGAGTCACAGCTAAGCAGAGCCGATGTTCGTCGAGCTTTAGAAGGCAAAGAAAGTGTGTTTAATAGGCAAGATTTTATCAAAAAACCACCTCTTGTATCTTCTATAAAATCGGTTAAAAAGAAAAGTAGAGGTCTTTAAATGGCTGAGTCTATAAAAAAATTTACTGTACAGTGTGATTTCAAAGGACAGAATGCACCTTTTGCAGTATATATAGGAAATCCAAAGGGTGATACTCATCCAATTCACCATCAAGATTCATGGCTTGCAAAGGAGCGTGGAGGAAACATTCCTAATAAAGTTAAAGAAAGTTTGCAAAAATTATACAAGCTGTCTCAAGAAAACGGGATCTCTTTTCCAGAATTATGCGCATATGCTATTACTGTAGTTAGTAATAATGATAAAAAAAATGACTGCAAGTAGTTAGGTTCTCAATATTTCATTTATAGAAGTTTTTGATCTCGTCTTCTCGTCCACTTTTTTTACTATAACTGCACAATAGGTTGAAATGTTATTTTTAGGTGGAGTAGATCCTGGTACAACTACAGAGTAAGGTGGTACTTCACCATAAAATATCTTGCTTGTTTCTCTGTCAATAATTTTTGTTGATGCTCCAATAAACACCCCCATACTAAGGACTGATCCTTCTCTTATTATGACACCTTCGGCTACCTCACTGCGCGCTCCAATAAAGCAATTATCCTCTATAATGACTGGAGAAGCTTGAATGGGCTCGAGAACTCCGCCTATTCCCACTCCACCGGAAATATGGCAGTTTTTCCCTATTTGTGCACAACTACCAACTGTTGACCAAGTGTCTATCATTGTGCCAGAATCAATGTATGCACCAACGTTGATAAAGCTTGGCATTAGAACAACATTTTTACCTATGTAAGCAGATTGGCGGACAAAACACCCAGGAACTGCTCTAATTTTTGAATGGTAAAATTTTTCTTCATTCCATTCACTAAACTTACTACCGATTTTGTCAAACCAGCAATTGGTGTTGTCTATTATTTTGCTTTCCTCAGTGAGGAAATGTAATAATATTGACTGCTTTATCCACTTATGTACTATCCATTCTCCACTTGATAGCTTTTCTGCTACTCTAATTTTACCACTGTCAAGTAACTCAATTACCTCTTTGATTATTAATCTTGCTTCGTGTTTTAGATTATAGTCGTTAAGTTTTTCTTTATCTTTCCAAATATTTTCTATCTCATCTTGTAATTTTTTAGTTGCAAATTTTTCATTTATTATATACATATTGATATCAAATTTATATTATTTTATACGTAAGCACTATGAAAATACAATGTCATAATTGTACTAAAACTTACTTAGTATCTCGTGGGCAAATAGGTGAATCTGGAAGAAAAGTGAAATGTACAAACTGCAATCACATGTGGCATGAGTATCTAAAAGAAATGTCAAGTGAATTGTGCCCTGCTGGTATACAAGAAAAAAAAGCTAGCTGGAGGCAAAGTTTAACTCTAGCTTTTGCAACAGTTGCAGGGTTATGCGTTATAATTGTTGGTGGTATCTTTCCAGGAGAGGTAAGTAAGATATATAAAGCAGTTAGTTCATATAAAGATTCAATAAGCCATAAATTAGGATACAAAAAAGTGCAAACGGAAAATTCAAGTGCGAGAGAACTTGTTGTAAATGAGTTTTATCAAGATTACCTTTTTCTATCTAATTTTAGATCTAATTAAATAGGCATAAGTCATCAATGTTATGCAAATAACTACACTTATTCCTTTATGATAGTGTCATTCCAATTTCAGCTACTTTCATGACGCCCTATGATTGTTATTACATCGTTTACTATAGATTTGTTTCAGAAGCTTACATCCAGAAAACTTGTATAGATTTTTTCTACTTCTGTGATATTATAAGCCTGTGATGATAAAATAAGTGGATATGGATAAGTCAGCGTATGAAATCATAGAGCATGAGTATGATGTGGTGATAGTAGGTGCAGGTGGAGCAGGGCTTAGAGCAACACTTGGAATGGCTGCAACTAATTTTTCAGTTGCCTGCATTTCTAAAATTTTCCCTACACGAAGTCATACAGTTGCAGCGCAAGGAGGAATTAGTGCAGCTTTGAGTAATATTGCTGAAGATGACTGGCGCTGGCATGCATATGATACAATAAAAGGTTCAGACTGGCTTGGCGATCAAGATGCAATAGAGTATATGTGTAAAAATGCTGCCAAAGCTGTGATTGAACTTGAAAATTTTGGTGTACCCTTTTCTCGTACGGAAGATGGAAAAATATATCAGCGTGCCTTTGGTGGAATGACAACTCACTTTGGTAAAGGAAAATCGGCTCAGCGTACTTGTGCAGCAGCAGATAAAACTGGGCATGCAATTCTTCATACTCTATATCAGCAATGTCTTAAATTTAACGCTGAATTTTTTGTCGAATATTTTGTAATCGATTTGATTATGGACAAAGGGACATGCTGTGGGGTGATAGCTTGGTCGCTGTGTGATGGTACGTTGCATAGATTTCGTGCACATTCTGTGGTAATAGCAACAGGTGGTTATGGACGTGTTTATTTTTCTGCAACAAGTGCACACACCTGCACAGGTGATGGTAATGGCATGGTGGTGAGAGCTGGGTTGCCACTTGAAGATATGGAATTTGTGCAATTTCATCCAACAGGAATATATGGCTCAGGGTGCTTGATGACGGAAGGATGCCGCGGTGAAGGTGGGTACCTCGTTAATTCTCAGGGTGAGAAGTTTATGGAACGTTATGCGCCAAAGGCAAAAGATTTGGCTTCTCGTGATGTAGTAAGTCGAGCAATGACAATTGAAATTAGAGAGGGAAGGGGAGTTGGGCCAAAGAAAGATCACATGTACTTGAATATAGCTCATCTTGATCCGGAAGTAATAAAGCTCAGATTGCCAGGTATTAGTGAAACAGCAAAGACCTTTGCAGGAGTTGATGTTACTAAAGATCCGATACCTGTTATTCCAACTGTTCACTATAACATGGGAGGTATTCCAACCAACTATCATGGGGAAGTGATAACACTGAAGGAAGGTAAAGAAGAAGTGGTAGAAGGATTATTTGCAATAGGAGAGGCAGCATGTGTTTCTGTACATGGTGCAAATCGACTAGGTTCCAACTCGCTTCTTGATCTTGTGGTTTTTGGTAGAGCTGCCGCGCTTAGGGCAAAAGAAAAATTGAAACCTGATACACCACATAAAAAATTGCATTCAGACTGCACAGACTTGATAGTAGATAGATTTAATAAAATGCGATTTGCTTCTGGAGAGTTCAAAGTAGCAAAAATACGAAGTGAAATGCAGCACACTATGCAGAAATATGCATCGGTATTCCGTGTTGCTGAAGTTTTAGAGGAAGGTAAAAAAGCTATAAAAGAAGTAGCAAAAATGATGCCTAACATTGCAGTTGAAGATCGCAGTATGATATGGAATAGTGATTTGGTTGAAGCGCTGGAGCTTGCCAATATGATTCCACAAGCAGTTATTACCATGGAATGCGCAGCTAATCGCGAGGAAAGCAGGGGTGCTCATGCTCGTGAAGATTTCCCTGAACGTGATGATAAAAACTGGATGAAGCATACTATAGCATGGCTTAAAGAAGAGAAAAGCCAAGTTAGTGTAGAAATTGACTATAAAAAAGTTGCTGAAAAAACTCTGAGCGATGAGATTGATTTCATCGCCCCGGAAAAGAGAATTTATTAGTTAACCCATCTGGTTTATTTATAAATTGACGTAGTATTGATACATAGCTCATTTGAGTAGCTGGGCTTTCTTTATGCTCCGATTGATTTGACGATCTTTGTACTTCTTGCTCTGCTGAGTTGTTAGCTAAATTTTGTTGTTCAGTAATATTTTCAGGTTGTTTTGCAGCTAGGTGATCATCTTTACGGCTTTGCTTATCGTTGGTTAATTCCTTAACAGACTTCCTAATGCCGCTAAGTCCCAAAGTGAATATCAGACAGACCACTCCTGTTATAGCTATGATGGGTAACGCTGCTCCAATTGCAATTTGTCCTTGGAAGCAAGAAAGTGTTACCATTGTAATAATAGTAGTTGCTACTGTGATTGCTAACAATACACTAGCTCTCCTGCCCGGATCAATGCATTTCCATGCAGCTTTTAGGCCATCTCCTGTTTTGTGTAGAATATGCTGACATTTTTTTGAAAAAGTTCTAACGTTATATTTTTTTTCAAGTTTTTTCCTTAGTTCTTTAGCTTTTACCTTTCCTTCTTGTGGAGTTTTTGAGTAATTTTCTAAATTACGTAAAGTGCAATAATATTTTTCAGTATGAAATTCTCGATCTTTTAGTTTCAGAGAACGGGAATCAGCACCTATTTCTAGCAGCTTTGCACAAAACTTTGTTGTATTGTCGTACTTTTTCCCTAGATCAAAAATTGTTTTCATTTGCGAAAGGTGGTTGCCTTTTTCTGCTTTTTTTGTTAATGATACTTGTAGCGGTGTTCTTCCTTCTTCGTTAATGGCCTTTATGGCCTTACCTAACTGATCTTCAGATATTTCTTTTTCTTTTACTAAACTGGAAATCAACTCCAAGCATGCAACCTTTTGTTCTCCTTTTAGCGAAGCAATATAGTGCAAAGCATTATTACCCTCTTTGTCTTGAGCAGTAATGTCTGCACTATTTTGGAGAAATAACTCTAAGGCTTTATATCTATTTGTTTTTTCAAATTTTTTATCTGTACATGATCGATCCTCATTTTTTTCTTTTATATGCTGGAATAAATAATAAAGAGGTGTTTGTTTTGCTGTATTTTCAGCATTTATAGCTTTTTTAAACTGTGCTTTAAGATACTCTTTTTCTTCCTCCTTACTTACATTTAATATTATATTTGAAAATTCAAACTTTCGTTTTTGCTTTAATTCTAAAACTATTAGATGTAAAGCATTATTACCATCTGTATCTTTCAGGCTAATATCTGCTCCTTTTTGCAATAACTCCTTAAAGGATTTCTCATCTTTATTTTTAATTGCTAAATGTAATTGATAATTATCATTACTATCTGGAGTATTTATGGTATGGGCTATAACTTCTTCAACTTTTGTTTTTATTTCTGGTTTTCGCTCAGCCAATTTCTCTAAAAATTTAAGATAGTATTCATTTTGCTTTTTAGATAATTTTTCTAAATCCTCTGTAGGTAAGCTTAGCTTGGCTCCATACTTTAACAATTTTGCAAGAAACTTAAGTGTATTATCGCTACTTCTAACTGTATTAGACTCATGTTTCCCTTTTATTATCTTGTTAATTAGTGCTACCTGAAAAGGAGTCTTTCCTTCTTGATTTTCACTATCAACAAGTTGTACTAAATTTTTCTCGTTAGCTATTTTTATCAAGGTATCTAGAAACTTAAGCTTTTGTTTCTTTTTGAGCGATGCAATAAGGTGTAAAATATTATTTCCTTTTTCATCTGTTATGCCACTGACATTTGTGCAATCTTTTAGGTATTTTCTAAATTTCCTGTTGTTTCCATTTTGGATTGCATTTAGTAATTGAACGTCATTATCAGAATCCGATATTCCGTTTATTCCATCTTCAAAATCGCTATCAGAATCTGATATTCCGTTTATTTCATCTTCAAAATCGCTACCGTAGCCACTGTCTTGTTCGCTGTGCCTACTAAAACAACTTTTAGTGACTTCAGAAATTACTTGTTTTTTTGTTTCATTTGATATTCTTTTCGATCGTTCTATTACTTCACCTAGCACTGGAAGGAAACATTGGACATAATATCTGTGATATTTTTCCTGTTCTCTAAGCGATTCTTCTAATTTAGTTAATACTTCAGGACTAGCGCCTTCCTTAAATAACCTTTTACATTCCTTGAGTGTTCCATCTCGACTTCCTGGTTTTTCATGCTGATGTTTTTCTTTTTTTACCTTTCTCTCTATAATATTATACAATTGCTTGTCTTTTTTATCTTGTTTTTCATTTTTGTTTATATATTTATCTAGTTTGTTTGCATTAGTAACTGATACACTTAGATCTATACTCATATTAAAACCTCAATATTAAAAGCTATTTGGCGTTAACGAATTGTATTAAACTTTTAAATTGAGCTAGATGTTATCGAAATATAGGTGAAAAGGCAGAAAACTAGTTTCTATTAGAAAATCTATTGTCATAGTCAAATCCCCACTTTAGCACTTGTCTACTATTTTAACTATTTTATCTTAAAAAATAATAAATGTGGCTAAACTGTGAAGCGTGAATGCTGCTAAAAGAGATAAACAAATATTTTTATAGATCTTTCAAACTTGATTTTTCTTCTAATTTTTTAAGCATTCCTTTACTTAGTATTGATTTTATCTCTTCTACGCTTTTATCAAGATCATCATTAATTATTACGTAATCATATTTATTACTTTTACTTATCTCTTTTTGCGCTTCGGCTAATCTACGCTCTATTTCAATTTCATCATCACTATTACGCCTTTGTAGACGCAGTCTAAGCTCTTCCATTGAGGGAGGTAGTATAAAAACACTTACAACTTTTTCTCTTAAGATTTCAAACAAATGAAATGCTCCTTGCCAATCTATATTCAGTAAAACACTTATTCCACTGCTCAGGTTTTGTTCTATAAAATCTTTTGGTATACCGTAAAAATTCTCAAAAACTTTGGCATATTCAAGCATTTGACCAGCCTTACATAGTTCGTGAAACTTTTCTTCAGTAACGAAAAAATAGTCTTTTCCGTTTACTTCACCGGGACGAGGTTTGCGTGTAGTCATAGAAACAGACATAACTAAATCAGTTGATTGCTCAAGTAATTTTTCTGATATAGTAGTTTTTCCAGCTCCAGAAGGAGAGGATAGAATCAGTAGTATGCCCTCATTTTTTACGGTCATTTTTCTTTATTTAACAAGTACATTATAGAGCTTTTTTAAGACTTTGTATTTTTTGAATCAAAGTTTAAAAGACTAGAGCCCTCTAAATTAGAATTTGATAAATTGGCATCAATAAGAGAGGAATTATCAAAGACAGTATAACGTAAATCGGCTTTTTCAAGATTTGCCTTATTCAAATTAACGTTTACAAACTTTGCTCTACTTAATATTGAATTAGAAAAATTAGCATTTTCTAAATTCATATCCTTAAACTCAAAGTAAGAATAATTTACATCAAATTTTTTGCCCTGCGATATTTTCTCTTGCAGATCTTTAATTGAAGTTATGGCATTCTCTAGATTTGTAATTTTGCTCTGTCCCTGATTGTCAATCAAAATTGAATTATCAAATTTGCAATCTGTTAAATGAATATCAGCAATTGAACTTTTATATATGCTTGAAGAGAGAAAAGACATATCACTTATTGTCGAATCACTCAAATTGCTAAGAAAAAAACTAGTCTTTCTAAAGGTATTATCATAAAACACGGAGGATTTGAAATCACTTTCAATAAAATTTGAATTAGTGACTTTTAAGTTAGACCAGCTCGAATTATCAGCTAATAATTTGAAGAATATTGAATTTTCTATCTCACTCGAATCCATATTATGGTGGGAAAGAGTACTATTATAAATTTGAGAGTCTTGAATTTTTGTCTTATACATTGAAGTTGTGGAAAGATCTGAATCTTCTATTTTTGCAGAGGTAAACAATGAATGGTCAAAGAACGAACCATTCATGTCAGAATTCACAACTTTAGTATTATGAAACTTTCCGTGACAAATGTTAGCATCATAGGCGTTAACTTTATACAATTCACTAAAACTAAAATCAATATTAGATAAGTCAGCATCCTGAAGGTCTGATTCGAAAACATATGCATGTTTTATCTTGGAACCATTTAGTATAGATTTAATGAAGTTTGAATTATCCCCTTTCACATAGGAAATTTGTGAATTGCTTAAATTGGCTTTTTCGAAATTACTGTTGACTATAATGGAAGAATTAAAATAGGCGTTTGAAAGATTGCTACCTGTAAAATCCGATTTTTTTATTTCTGCACCATATATGTTAGCATTTTTTAATGAAGAAAATTGTACCTTGAGCTTATGTGCATCCACTCCAAAGAAACTTGCGTTGTCGAAATTATTTTTCTGCATAACAGTGTCGTTTATTTCACTATCACTAAAATTGATGTAGCTGGCACTTGAGTTTGATAAATTGGAGAAATTCATTTTTACATTCAAAAACTTGGTATGCAAACCAATTATATTACGCATACTTACTTTGTTGAGATTAGAATTGATAAAATCAGCATAACTGATATTAGACTGATCAAATATGATATCTGTTAAATTTGTAGAAGCAAATTTTGAAAAACTTAAATTTGTGCCTTTTATTTTAACGCCATGTAAATTAGCATTGGAAAAATTGGCACCACGTAAATCAACATCGATAAAAGACACATCTGATAAATCGGTGTTAGAAAAATCGGCACCAATTAAACTTACTCCATCAAAAATAGATTTGCTTAAATACAATTGACTAAAATTAGCACCATTTAAATTAGGACCAAAACCTTTCTTAAAATCTTGTGGTATGCTGGCTTTATTACACTGTACTAAAAATTTAGCAAAATCTTTTGTATTGTAAGATACGTATTTTACATCATGCAGAGCGCTTAAAAAATCATTGATTGCATCATCTCCATAGCATAAATGACCAACTAAAATTAATATCAAAAGTCTAATTATCTTTTGCATCACACGTGTTTTCTTTTATTTTTATAGCAAAGTTATACATCTCTGAGTTTTCTTGATTGTTTATTTCTTTATCCTCTAAAAGGTATGGCATCATTTCGGCAATTGCGTTTATTATGTTGATCTGATTCCTTTCGATTGCTATTTCAATAGGGGACTTAAAATTATTATCAACTACTCTAGGATCAGCACCTTGTAATAAGAGAAAGCGAACTGTGTCTATTTCACCTTGTTTCACTGCATAAATTAGAGGAGTATCACCCAATTTATTTCTAAATCTTAGTATTTCTTGAATTGTTAATCCAATTTTTTCTAGCTTATTTATTACTCCTCTTAGACAAATTAAGTTGCCCTTCTTGATGCAGTAAAAAAATTGCTTACTGTAATC
The DNA here is from genome assembly GCF_964263225.1 of Wolbachia endosymbiont (group A) of Limnophora tigrina. Lineage (NCBI taxonomy): Bacteria > Pseudomonadati > Pseudomonadota > Alphaproteobacteria > Rickettsiales > Anaplasmataceae > Wolbachia > Wolbachia endosymbiont (group A) of Limnophora tigrina. The sequence goes on along the minus strand of NZ_OZ181654.1, from coordinate 644,809 downwards.
ATCAGTAAATATAGTTTTAGGAAGGTGCTCATTTAGGCTATCATATTGTCTTTTATATATAGACTTGCTTTTATGTTTTTTTATTTCTTTGTTTAGCTTTGTCCATTTTTCGCTTTTTTCATTTTTTTTGTTCACAGGTGTTATATTGTCAGGCTGTTCTTCTTTCTTTTTCTCTGTTAATTGGCTTGTTGAAAGTTCGGTGTCTTTTTTGCTAATCTCCTCTTCAGGCTGTAGGTTTGTTTGATTATTGTGACTGATTTTCTTCTCTTCAGGTTCTTCTTTTTTTTCTTCTGATAAAGGACTTGTTAGAGCTTTGGTATCTTTTATATTAGTCTCCTCTTCAGACTGTAGGTTTGTTTGATTACTTGAAGGTACTTCTTCATTGATTACATTTGTTGGGTCTGTGATTTCTTTGAGTTCGCTCAGAAGCGGAGAAGTTTTTTCAGCATCAGTGTTGCTTTTCGATACGTCTTCTTGATTTATACTGCTTTCATTTTTATTTTCTTCAGGCTGTTCTGCAGCAAGCAGGTTAGATATAACAATTAATAGTATGAAGAATGCTTTATATTTCATAAACATTGCAAATATAGGCTTAATTAAAATGATACTATAATCAAATGATTAATCTACAGTAAAAAGTGCTTTAGTTATTGTACAAGTATGATTATGTAAAAATTTATTTTTCTCTTTTATCTAGGTTTTATCTGAAATTGTCATTCGAGTAGCTGACATACAACTGTACGGACATTAAAGAAATCAGTATACAGCTGTATGAACATTGTGGTAATTTGCGTACTAAACAATGTCATCCCAGTGCTCCGACACTGGGATCCATTTTCCATCATCATTAGAAACGTTATATTTTAGCATAACTTTTAACTCACAAATTTAACTGGATGCCAGTGCTGGCTACTTTTATGACATCTATCATTTTATGTTTATAGTATTTTTTGCAAATAAACGTTCGTAGTTGTAAATTAAATGCAAAAAAATACTTGACACATTTGGTAAGTTGATTATTATCAGTAAAAATGAGGGTATTTTAGAGCTCGAAATCCACCTTATTCAAGTCTGCAGACTTTTCAATTAATTTCTCAATAAAAAATATGTGTCCGTTCAGCAGAGCGGCAAAATAAGGTAGACAAAGCAAGATAATAAAGATAATCATAGGGTAAATATGAGGTAATATGGTAAACCTTTTAGAACTCTGCAAAAATTTACAGCAAAAAATAGAAAAGTTAGAAGCAAAAATAGAAAGATTGGAAAGAGAGAATGAAAGTTTAAAAGCAGAGCATGAGGCTTTAAAGATAGAGAACGCTGAATTAAAGGAAAGGCTAGGTTTAAATTCAAAAAACTCATCAATTCCCAATTCAAAAGAATTATACAAAATGAAAAAGGAAAAGCCAAAAAGCGAAAGAAAGATTGGTGGTCAAGTTGGGCATAAGGGTAATTATCGTGCTAAAATGGAAGCAGATGAGGTGATAAAGATAGAGTTGTCACCTACTTGCGAATGCGGAGGGAAGATTGCAATATGCGAAAAACCTTATATTCATCAGAAAGTAGATCTTCCGGAGATTAAGGCTTATGTAATGGAATATCAGTTGGAACATGGCCGTTGTCAGAGATGCGGAAAAAGAAGAAGTAGCAAGTTACCAGAGGGTGTTACGCCAGATACATTTGGCCCAAGGGTTAAGTCAGTAGTTGCAGCACTCAGTGGGTTTTATAAAAATTCAAAGCGCGAAGTAGCTAGCATCATAAATGATATCTTCAATTTGAACATAAGCGTCGGTAGCATATCAAATAGTGAACATAGAGTTGCTTCAAAATGCAAAAAAATGTATGAGCAGATCGAACAAGAGATAAGTAGGAGTAAAGTTCTACATATTGATGAAACGAGCCATTATAACAAAGGTAAACTCGCTTGGTGTTGGATGTTTGCAAGCAATACGGCAAGTTTTGTGAAGTTGACAGAGTCAAGGGGAATGAAAGTTTTAAAAAATAGTGTATGCTGCAATCGTAATAGCTTGGTAGTAACCGACAGATATGCAGCATACAACTACTTTGCTGATGAAAGAAGGCAAATCTGTTGGGCACACTTAGCAAGGGATTTTGAAAGATTAGCGCATAGTTGGAAATTTGAAGTTAAAGTTCTGGGCTGTTACTTGAGAAATGTAGCCACTGAGTTATTTGCACTGAAAAAAGCTTTACTAAAAAATGAGATAGATGTTTCAAGATTTATTAGACGTGCCAAGAAATTGCGAAAACGTACAAGGTATTATTTGAAGGAAATATCTCGCTTACCTGAAGCAATTGGAGCGTCTCGAGTTGCAAAGAATATTTTGAAATCTGAAAGAATGATGTGGAAATTTTTAGATGACCCAGAAAATACTCCGCTGACAAATAATCACGCTGAACGGCAAATACGGCATTATGTCGTTTATCGCAAAAATTCATATTTTACACAATCAGAACGAGGAAACTCATTCCTTGAGCAAATAATTTCGTTATACTTAACATGGAAACAGAGGAGGCTAAACCCTTTTCACAATCTTCTATCTATCGTTTCTTAAACCACTCTGCTGAACGGATACAAAAATATAGCACAGTCTACTTCAGTGCGTACACGTACGCTTAATTTCTGTCATAAGGTGTGTTATATTTTTCTAAATCTTTTCTTTATAGGAGGGTCATTATGTCTAAAATTCCTTAAACATTAATTTTTAACTTAAACATTTATTAAATAGTGCAGTACTGCCTTACGCGTTGCTAATCCAAACTTTACTTGCTGTAAAATAACACAATCTGCTATATCATTGCTAATTTCGATACCTCTATTTATTGGTCCTGGGTGCATAACAATTGCATCTGGTTTTGCGTGCGATAGTTTTTGTGCATCAAGTCCATACAAGTGAAAATATTCTTTTTCTGAATAATTATTATTCATGCGCTCTTTTTGCAATCTTAAAAGCATAATTACGTCAGCATCCTTTATACCTTCGATTAATGAATAGTGAAGTGAATCTACTTCAGGAAGATGCTTGCAAATCAAAGCTGGTGGTGCAACTAAGCTTATTTTTGCTCCAAACATTTTTAGCAATCTTATATTTGATCTTGCAACTCTACTGTGCAAAATATCTCCACATATCACAATTTTGAGGTTTTTTATTTGCTTTTTATGACTGATAATTACGAGATAATCTGCAAGAGCTTGAGTTGGGTGTTCACTGCTTCCATCGCCTGCGTTGATTAGCGAGCAGTTGACATGCTTTGCCAATGTATTAATAATACCACTACTTTTATGCCTGATTATCATATAGTCAGGATTCATTGTATTTAGTGTTTTTATCATATCTTTTAGATCTTCCCCTTTGTTAATAGAAGAAGATTTTATTGGTAAAGTTATAACATTTGCTCCAAGGCTTTTTGCTGCTATTTCAAAAGATGCGAGCGTACGTGTTGAATCTTCAAAGAATAGGTTTATGACTATTTTATTTTTCAGAACATGACTATTTTCAACTTTTTCTTCAAGGTATTGGTTGGCTAATTTAGTTATATTTTCTACATCACCGATTGTGAGGTCTGAGATATTTAATAAATTCCTTCTCTTGTCCATAGCTCCTTTTTTGAGCTTATTCTACTTTCTTAATTTCAATTACACAACTCTAAAGTAAAGTAGAAGGAAGCTATAAAATTTTATTTCCACTTACATTCATCTGCTATCATAACAGCCTCAAAGAGATGCTTCTCAAGCTCACTTATAGGCAGAGTACTTTGTAGGTAATTTCCCCAAGATTTTAACACATCAGAAGTTTCAATACCTTCAACAATAGGATATTCTTGATTTTTTTTAGCATATAGCTCTTGAGCCTGTTTGCTTACAAAAAACTCCAATAAAGCTATGGCATTTTCTCTGTGTTTTGCGTTTTTTGTTACTGCTGCACCACTAATATTCACCATTACACCATCACTCGGAAAGAAAGCTCCTAACTTTTCTGTGATATTCTTTTTATTTTCTGATGAAAGGATTCTTGCAAAGTAGTAGCTATTTACTATTGCAACATTGCCTTCACCAGCGGCTACAGCATAAATTTGATCTGTGTCACCACCGCTTGGTTTTCTTGCCATGTTGCTTACAATTCCACTCACCCATTCTTTTGTTTTTTCAAAACCATTTTTTGCAATCATAAAAGCGATCAATGATCGGTTATATGGACTTGTGGAAGAGCGTACTAATATTTTCCCTTTCCATTTTTCATTCGCTAAATCTTCATAGGTACTTAATTCCTTAGGATCTACTGATTCTTTATTGTAAACCAATATTCTAGCTCTTTTTGTGAGACCAAACCAATAATCTTCATTATCTCTAAATTTTGCAGGTATGGCATTTTTTAGAGTCTCTGAATCCACTTGAGATAAGAGCCCTCTTTTTTTGGCTAAAATCAAATTCACTGCATCTGCAGTTAAAAACAAATCAGCTTCACCGCCATTTTCCATACGTGAAAGCAATTGGGAATAATCGTCAATGATATAACGTACCTTGATGCCAGTGGTTTTTGTAAAATCATCAAACAAACTATGTACTAATTCTTCTTTACGAGATGAATAAACGTTTACTACTTGTGAATCATCAATTCCGCTATTTTTATATAAAAAATTAACGACTATCAATAAAGCCGCTACTAAAGATATAAATATTAAACCTTTTTTCATAAACAAACCCCTTCCTTTTCATCATCTCAAGCTATCAAAATAGCAAGGTCTTAGCAAGTGTAAATCTTCAAAACGTTGCAGTTACAGTACTGGAATAGCGATAAAAAGAAGTACGAGCCAGATTTAATTAATAATATAAGTAATATCTGGATGGCCACATCGTTCAGCAACTACTTGTAACAATTTTGAACTAATCTTTTCTTGACTGCTTTTTACAGTTTTAATAGCTGTTTCATTAGGATTTTCACTATTAGCATTTTGTTTATGTAATAACAAATAATCTTTAAAATCAGTTTTGCTCCAATGATGAATTGTGCAAGCTAAAGTGAAAAGCAGTAGAGTGCCTGAAATTGCAACGATTGGCCAGTAAATAGTAGGATTTGTGTATGAATTTACTATATTGCTCAAACCACCTGTTGAATAAAGTGCTAAAGGGAAGGTTATGTTTCCAGTAATAAGAACTGTTCCTAAGATAGGAAGCCATATTCTATCATTGATTAATGAATTTACTTTACTCTTGTAATAGATTGGCTGGCCTGTAAGTTCTACGATGTTTGAATTACTTTTTGCTTTTTCTGGAAGAGAGTGAAACGTAAAGTAAACACGATTACCGTTGCTATATTTTAATACCAAAGACTTGATGCATTTCTCATCTTGCTTAAGTGTATCTAATATCTCACCTAAAACTTCTTGAGTGTCTCTTTTTGTAATCTTGTGCTCCTTAGTACGGACTGCTTGCATAAGTTCCCACGTAATTCCCAAGACTAAACAAGACGCTAATACTCCGACAAATATAGTAACAGGATTTATGCTGCCGATGAATCCAATGAATTCTCTTTGCTTCACAGCTAAAACGATTGACGTAATACAACATGCCGTAATAAGACCTACGAAAGGCATTGTAACTTTCTTCTTTTGCATCGTATATTTTACTTTCTGTAAAAATCTGTTTGTTTTTTTATTATCTCCAAGCAAAGAATTTTCAGAGCCGTCTGTTTGATATGATGGTAGAGGAGAAGATGATCTGCTAGCTGATACACTATCTGAACTCTTTTTTGAAGATTTTGTATTTGGCTCTATGGATGCATAAATAGTTTCTGTATTTGCAACATTCGATTCTTTTTGCCTTTCTTCATCAGAACTTGATTCGCTAGCCGAATTTGTTTGTAACGCTGTCTTTCTAGGTGATGGTATTGGTGGAGTTGCTGCACTATTTTCACCTTCCGTTGTATGAGAAACCAGTGTGACGTTATCTTTATTTCCTGATCCAGGCATATTCGCTCCAAAATTAATTACAATGTTATGTTGATTACGCTATAGTTATTAAGATATAGTGAATACTAATTTAAGAATAAATATTAGTATAAGAACTGCTGATCAAAGATCCTTTCATTCAAAGGGCAATCTTTGTCAAAAAGTAGAGTGACTGTATTTTCGTGATCTTTCTGTATTTTTACCTGCGATATGTCGTGAAATTCCTTGTAATCTGATACTACAAGTGCTGGACGATTTTTCACATCATTGATATCAGTTTGCACTATTGTATCATTTGAGATTAGCGCTCCATTCCAACGCCTTGGGTAGTAGCTATTAATGGAAGTCAGTGCAAGTAAATTTGAATTAAGTGGTAAGATTGGCCCACCGGCAGAGAAGTTATATGCAGTGCTACCTGTGGGGGTAGACAATATAATTCCATCTCCTCTGAATTTTTCTACTTTTAGCTTATCATTAATGGTAATATTCATCTCCACTATTTGATTTGCATTTCTAAAGACATACACTTCATTTACTGCGATGTAATGGTGTTTTTTGCCACTTATGTCTGTGGCTTCCATTTTTAGTAAAGTTAGCTGAGTAGGAACTGCATGTTCTATATGATCAATTAGATCTTCAAAGCATTTATTCATCAAAAATCCGACGTTACCGGTATTTATTCCATACACATGTATATCTTTATTTCCTATGACGTAGTTGTGTAGGGTGCGTAGCATAAAACCATCGCCACCAACAACTATCAGCAGATCAACTTCATGCTTACCTGCTTCTGCTATATTGATAAAATTGAGTTTCTGTAGTAGTTTAGATACTTCCTGAGACTTGGGTAGCGAAGAAGCAATATAGCCTACATTTTTATATTTATACATGTTAAATAAAGAGGGGAGGAACTAAAAAAGACTCCCGTATTTATCATTAAACTTAGCTATTTTACTATCCTTCTCCCCTGAACCGCTTGTCAAACTTCCAGTCCATGCAGGATGAGTAAGAGGATCTCTATCAAGCTTTATTCTTTGACCTTCTTTTCCATAAGTGGAATAAGTTTCAAACTCTTGACCATCTGTCATAACTATAGTAACTTTGTGATAGTCGATTTCTGCCATTGTTCTTACAAATTTCTTACCAGCTAAGATTTTAGTGAATCTGGTTCATTTGGTCAATCATTATTGTGAAATATTGACAAAAAATAAATAAAGTAGTATTCTCAATGAAGAATGAAAAATTTTTTATGATTTTTGCTTTTCCTGGTCAGGGCTCCCAATTTGTAGGAATGGGAAAGAGCTTATATGATGAATTTTCAGTTGCAAGGAACGTATTTGATGAAGTAGATGACATATTGGGTAGAAAGCTGTCTCATTTGATTTTCAATGGCCCTATTGAGAAATTAACCATCACGGAAAACGCTCAGCCAGCTATAATGGCAGTGTCAATTGCAACGCTACGTGTTATGAAGCACGTATTTGGTGAATCTCTTTACAGCGTTCAGTATGTTTGTGGGCATTCAGTTGGCGAGTATACAGCGCTGTGTGCTGCAGGGGCATTGACGCTTGAGTCTGCGGTCAAATTGCTAAAAGTTCGTAGCGAAGCAATGCATGAAGCTTCACTAAAATGCAAAGGTGGAATGTTTGCTCTACTTGGAGCAGAAATAAGTGAAGTAGAAGGTATATTAAAATCAGCTCAAATTGATTGTGAAATTGCAAACGATAATGGTGGTGGGCAGGTAGTGGTGAGTGGTACTGCAGAGGCTCTTGAGGTCTTACCTGATTTATTCAAAAACTCAAGTGTCAAGAAAATGATAAAATTACAAGTTAGTGGGCCTTTTCACTCATCTTTTATGAAACCTGCTGATGAAAAACTTCTGGAATTTTTAAAAAGCATCAACATAACTCGCCCTTCGATTCCTTTTGTATCAAACGTTACAGCTAAGGAAGAAAGTGATCCAGAGATCATAAGAGCTTTGCTCGCTAAGCAAGTTGTAAGTAGAGTAAGATGGAGAGAGATGGTTTTATATATGATAAGCCATGGCACTAATAAGTTTGTTGAAGTTGGCCCTAACAAAGTTTTATCTAATCTAGTTAAAAGAATTGACCAATCTATCAGTGTGAAAAATATAGATAGTATTGGTGATATTAATAGCTTCTTTGATGAATCATTAATGTTGACAGCAAAAAATTTAAAAATAAAAGCTTATAACTAACATAAAGTAAAATTTGTACTATTTTTTGCTTTGATTATTGATAGCAGCGGAATGTCAAACATCGACACTAAAGAATATGATCTAGCGTTGGGTGATACCACGGTTAAGCTTTTTATTAAAAGTAGCGATACAAGTGGGATCAATTTTATTAATGTGCATCAAAATGAAGTAACTTCAAAAGGGGCTGGTGAGCATATACTCCAGCAGTTTGGTGGAAGAATGCTATACATTACTCATGGTGATGGTACTCCGCGTAATGTAGAATTTTACTTAAATGGTGAGCGGTATGAATTCGATCCCAATCGCATGTTTGATGATGTAGGTGCAGAAGCTAGCTTAAGAGAGTTTGGCAGTGTTTCAGAAGATGCTTTGAGAGCTGTTAGAAACTTTGCAGAAAGAATTTTAGATTTTTTACTTCCTGGTCAAGATCACGTTATCGCTCTGCACAATAACTACAATTCTCCCAGCTACTCATTCAAGAGCTATTTTTCTCCACCACTTTCTCATGATGTGCTAAAGATTTCTCCAGAAGTGTGTCCGGAAAGTGGAACGGGTGAGTTTTTCTATACGACAGTTGAAGATTGGTTCGATGCTTTAAAACAGAAAGAAATTTTTAATATAGTATTGCAAAATAACAAAGCAGTTGAAGATGATGGTTCTTTATCTGTATATGTAGGGAAGAATAATATTCGGTACTCTAATGTGGAAGCTGAGCATGATCATTTAGAGCAGCAAATAGATATGCTATCTTCTATACACAGTGTTTTATTTCCTCAACCCTTAACAATAGAGTTATAGCAACATGGAACGCACTAACGAACTACCTGTCATCTCGTTTGGCTTTTTGAGCCCAAGTAGCTGTAAAATAGTAGGAGCAATATCAGATAATTTTCCATCTCTTAGTTTTAAATTGTCACAAGATATAATAAATGGCACTTTATTTAAAGTGTGAGCTGTGTGAGGTGTATTATTTTCTTCATCGAACATACATTCCACATTACCATGGTCTGCTGTAACAATGAGTGCAGTATTACCCACTTCTTTGACAACGCTGAGTACTTTTGCAAGGCAATCATCTACAGCGAGCACAGCTTGCTCGGCTGCTTTTATATTACCTGTGTGTCCCACCATATCAGGGTTAGCGTAGTTTACAACTATCAGCGCAAATTCTTGAGAATGAATTTTTTTTACAAGCTCTTCTGTGAGCTCAAAGGCTGACATTTCAGGCTGCAGGTCATAAGTTTTAACTTTTGGTGAAGGAATGAGTATTCTTTCTTCACCAGAAAAAGGTTCTTCTCTTCCACAATTAAAAAAGAAAGTCACATGCGCATATTTCTCAGTTTCTGCAATGCGCAGTTGCCGTAATTTATTGTCTTCTATTATCTGTCCCAAAGTGTTGGCAAAAGATTCAGGAGGAAAGAGATAAGGGATTTTTAAGTCCGCTTTATATTGCATCATACTTAAAATTGAAGAGAATTTTGCCACTTCAGTATAGCCTGCTTTACCAAGACAAATACTTGCCAATTGTATCATTCGATCAGCACGAAAGTTAGCCAATAGCAATCCATCTTCTGGTTTTATACCTTGATAATCGCCTATTATTGCGGGCCTGATAAATTCATCGGTTATATTATTTTGATAATTTTCATCAATAAGCGATACTGCATCATCATAACGAGGCGCCTTTGCAAATGCGATGGCTTCATAAGCTTCAATTGTTCTTTCCCACCTATTATCACGGTCCATAGCATAATAACGCCCAGAGAGAGTGGCGATTCTTATATCATTTTCCTTTATGCTTTCTGTAAATTCTTGAATGCATCTTTTCCCTGAATTTAGCAGTGTGTCTCTGCCATCTAAAAATGCGTGTATTACAACTTTAATTCCGCGCTGTGATATCTTGTTTGCTAAAGCTGAAATGTGCTTTTGATGCGAATGAACACCGCCATCTGATATCAATCCCATTATATGGCATATGCCATTCTTACTTTTTAGATCATTAATAAAATTCTGTAGATTTGTATTATTTTCTATCGTTTCGATTGCTTGATTAATACGCTGAAGGCTTTGCATTACCACTCTACCGCTACCAATATTCATGTGACCAACTTCTGAATTGCCTATTTGGCCTTCTGGTAATCCAACATCAGTTCCACAGGCAGATAAACTGCACTTTGGATAATTAGAGCTAATATGTTGCCAACAAGGTGGATTTGAATTGCTAATAGCATTGTATTTACTATTTTCTATTCCATTACCCCAGCCATCTAGTATACATAAAACGACTGATTTAAAGTTCATATAAAAGTTAACATCGAAACCCTCAATGGTACCAAAAACAAACTCTTCTCACAACTTTTGTGTTAAAATAAGAGATAGAAAAAGCTGCTTGGAGGCAATGGTATATGAAGTTTTTCATAAAATATTTTATTAAAGTGATTGACAGTTGCTGAAGTGTTTACTAAAACACTTGCATAGCTTTAATAGTGAGGTCAAATGAGTTATAGTCAATATGTAAAGGATAATACTTTAGCAACATCAGGTGCTATAATTAATGTTGATAGATTAGTAAACTTTTTAAAAAACAATACAAACATTACAAGACTTATTTTACGATGTTCAAAAATTAATTATGAGGTTATAAAAGAATTAGCTCAGCTTTCTCATCTTACTTCACTTGATCTAAGTTGCAGTTATGTTGGTACAGAAGGTGCAAAGATTTTAGCAAGCGGGAATCTTATAAATCTTACTTCGCTTGATTTAGGAGGAAACGAAATTGGTGATGAAGGTGTAGAGGCTTTAGCCAGTGGAAATCTTACAAGTCTTACTGAGCTTAAATTATATGATAATAAAATTAGCGATAGGGGGGCAAAAGCTTTAGCAAGTGGAAACCTTCAAAAGCTTACTTTACTGAGTTTAGGATGGAATGAAATCAGTAATGAAGGTGCAGAGGCTTTAGCAAGTGGAAATCTTAAAAATCTTATTACACTTAAAGTATATGATAACAGCATTAATTACAGAGATGTACAGACTTTGGCGAGTGGAAATTTGGTGCGTCTTACTTCGCTCATTTACAATTATTGCAGTATTGATGAAACATTGCCAAAAAATGTCCTTCCTCAATTAAAAAGGAAATGTAATAAAAGAAAAATAGGAGAGGAGCCAGATAGCAAGCTAAGTGAAGCGCAGACATCTTTGCATTTTGACAGTAAAGGCTTTAAACCTATATAACTTCACACGTTTTGTCTGTTTAAGAGACAAAAAAAGGTAGTGAATTTTGGGCTAAAAGTGAAATGTACAGATTGTATAAAATAGTGCTCCCCGGGCCGGATTCGAACCAGCGACCAATTGGTTAACAGCCAACTGCTCTACCACTGAGCTACCGAGGAATAAACTGCTTTCAACTTATCACATTGAACGCCGATTGTAAACGATTTTTATGTAGACTTTAGACCTAGATATCATTCCAGTGCATGGAGCTGTAATCCAGTCTTTCTTACCAACAAAAACTTAGAATAACTTTTGTTCTTAAAAAATTTCTAGATTCCAGACTCATGTTTCAATGTTAAACAAGGTACAATAGAATTGAGTAGGGTAATTTCTAGGGAATTATTATATTCTAGAAAAAGTAAAATGTCATCCAGATAGGCTAATGTACAAGGTAAGCTGAATGTCTATAAGGAAAAACAGCAAGGCATTTTAGGATTTGCTATAAATCGCATCAGGAGCTCAAGAGTACAGCTTACAATTACAGATAGGTATAGTTGAGTTTAAAGTAACTACATAAATTTACTACAATTTTCATACCTATAAGCTGCTATGCAACAAAGCCCTGTGTGGGTATAATTTTGACAGGATACAAAGCTTAATGGAGAAAGTTACGAACATCAGTGAAAAACATGGCAATTTTATTCTCATTTGCAGCTGCTATCACGTCTTGATCTTTCAATGAGCCACCTGGCTGAATTATAGCTGTAATTCCATGCTTTGCACTTTCTACTATACTATCTGGAAATGGAAAAAATGCATCCGAAGCAAGCGCTGCGCCTTTACATTTTTCACCTGCTTTTTTTACTGCAATATTCACACTATCTATTCTGCTTGTTTGTCCTGCACCGATGCCAATAGCACAACCGTCTTTTGCTATCACTATTGCATTGGATTTTACATGTTTACATATTTTCCAAGCAAAAATAAGATCTTCCTTCTCTTTTTTTGTTGTAGTGCATTCTGTCACTCGGTTTATTTCTTCTACTTTTACTGTATGGTTATTATTTTCTTGCACTAAGAACCCGCCAACAACATTTTTGATTTGATATTTTGCATTTTGCTGAAGAGATTGATGAATAATCACTCTTAAATTTTTCTTTTTTTGTAAAATTTTTAGTGCCTCATTGTTTACCGATGGTGCTATCACCACTTCCAAAAATATCTCGTTTAATTTCTCTGCTAGCTTTAAATCTATCTCCCGATTGAAAGCAACTATTCCACCAAAACTGCTTATTTCATCACATGATAGAGCTTTTTCATATGCTTTTAAAGCACTATCACTAACAGCAGCGCCACATGGATTATTGTGCTTTATTATCACTGCTGCAGGTTCTTGAAACTCAGAAATTATGTTAAGTGCAGACTCTATGTCGACTATATTATTATAGCTCAACTCTTTTCCATGTATTTTCTCCAGTGGATACTTGCTAAATTGATTGCTATAAAATGCAGCTTTTTGATGAGGATTTTCACCATATCTGAGTCCTTGTGCTTTACATCCATATAAAGTAAAAAACTCTGGTAACTCATTGCTTTTACCCTGTGATAAAAACCAATTGTAAATATTAGAATCATACTGTGCAGTCAGAGCAAATGCTTTAGTTGCTAGATGTTTTCTATATTCTAATGTTGTCTGATTGTTATTTTTGATCATCTCAGCTTTCAGTGTTTCGTAATCTTGAATGCTAGAAATCACTGAAGTGAAATGAAAGTTTTTTGCTGTAGCTCTAATTAATGCTACTCCACCTATATCTATTTGTTCTATGATTTGCTTCTCACTTGAGTTGCTATTAACCGTTTTCCAAAATGGATATAAGTTAGTTATAAGCAGATCTATCGGCTTAATTTCTAGATTCTGCATTTCCTTTTCGTGCCTTTTTCGATCACAGAGTATTCCTCCATGAATTTTAGGATGTAAAGTTTTCACTCTGCCATCTAGTATTTCTGGAAATTGTGTGTAATCTGAAACTTCTTGCGTTTTTATTCCCGCACCTGATAGCACTTTATAAGTATTCCCTGTTGAGAGAATTTCTATTTGTTGCTGCATCAAAAACGATGCAAGTTCAATTATATTTGTCTTATCGTATACTGATATTAAAGCTCTTTTAATTTTCATATGGAAGGTTTCTTAAGATTATATCTAAGAAAAGAAAATTTGTCTATATATAGCTACTACGTCATACCACTGCGGTATCTCGTTGTAGATTCCGCTAACAAGCACATAGCTGTACGAACATTGTGATACAAGAGACCAAGAAAGATGTCATCCCAGTCTGGGATCAGAAAACTTCACTTTAAATGAGCACACCAGGTGGCTGTACAATAGAAACTGGATTCCAGTGTCAAGCACTGGAATGACACCATCTACTACTCAAATTACCTGCAAATTGCAATGTTCGTACACCAAAACGCGGTATCTTGTTGTAGATTCCGCTAACAAGCAGCGGAATACCAAATTGTAGAAGTTGCTTTAGCTCTCCTCACCCTCCTTTCAAAGTAGTCTATTCTATAAATTTTTTTGTTAAACTTGATTTTAAGCCACGAACAAAGTCTTTAATATCGCAAGGATTTCTTCCTTCCATTTGTACAACTTTAGGAATTAAAGTACCACCTTTTAAACTTATATGCATATTATCATTAATGATCTCACCTTGTCCTGAAGTGAAGGCTTCAAATTCAGCATCAAGTATCTTGATACGTTTATTCTCTACCTTAATGAATGCTTTTGGATAAAATGCTTTAACCTTTCTATAAGCAATTTCACAGGCGTCACTTGCGTAAATTTTATAGTCTTTTACTTTGTCAGCATAACACGCATCGTTATCGCTCTGTTTTAAGGGAACTTGCTTTTCAATTTCGTTTAGTACTTTCAGCAGTAAATCACTACCTAATTCAGACAATTTATCATACAACGTCTTATAATTATCGCTTTTTTCAATAAGAAATTTTTTCTGTTTTAAAATAGGGCCAGAATCTAATCCTTCATCTAGCTGCATAATGCTAACTCCGGTTTCTTGATCTCCGGCTAAAATTGTGTGCTGTATCGGAGCTGCACCGCGCCACCTAGGCAGCAATGATGGATGAATATTAATACAACCATATTTGGGAATATTTAAAATTTCTTTTGGAAGTATCAATCCATACGCAGCAACAACTGCAACGTCTGGCTTAAAATTTCCAAACTTTTCTTGCTCTATCGAAGATTTTAAAGAGGCAGGAGTACATACCTCTATGTCACTTTTTTCAGCAACGATGTGTACTGGGGATTTTGTTAACCTCTGCCCACGTCCAGAAGGTTTTGGAGCTTTGGTATATACTGCTACTATTTCACTCTGTAATTTCAATAGTAAGTTTAACGCACCAACAGCAAACTCCGGTGACCCCATGAAAATAATTCTCATGGTGTTTTTGCTTTAAGCTAACTTACTATTTACAATTTCTATTAATTTAGCAAAATCATCCTTATGATTAACAGCCATCTCAGCAAGAATTTTCCTATTTAAATCAATTTCAGCAAGTTTAAGACCATGCATAAATCTACCGTAAGTAAGTCCATGTTCTCTTACTGCTGCATTAATACGTATTATCCACAAACCACGAAAATCACGTTTACAGGTTCTTCTGTCTCTGTAAGCATATTGGAGTGCTTTTTCAACTCTTTGTAATGCAATTCTATAACAATTTTTTGCCCGTCCTCTATAACCCTTTGCTAGTTTCAATATTTTTTTATGACGAGCATGAGTAGTGACTCCACGTTTTACTCGAGCCATTTTTATTTTACCTCCATTTTGTTAAATACCATAAGGCATATAAAGCTTAACTATACGCGAGTCAGATTTACTAAGAATCGTCGTACCACGCTGATTACGAATATTAGATTTACTTCTCTTTACCATACCATGTCTTTTACCTGACTGAGTAGAGATGACTTTACCCTTAGCTGTAAGGTGAAAGCGCTTTTTGATAGAAGATTTGGTTTTTAATTTTATTTTCGTCATATTCTAAACAAATTTACAAACACCACTATTTAGTTCTTTATTAGTAATTAAGTATGAGTATAGATAACTTTATTAAAAAATCAAATTAAAATTGTATTTTAAAGCAGCTTGAATGTAATCACACCCAGTATATGTGTTATACCTTCTTTATCTCCAATTGGCAACAATACTTGTCTCATTTTAACACTTTCACTTTCTTCCTCTTCGTTAATTGGGCATTTACTTTCTATTATAGTCTCAAGTTTATCAATAACTGCATCTATTTTATATAGCCGCAAAAATGGTGCATCAATTGCATATTTATCATCGATGTACATCTTTTTTTCAAAACCATAAAATTCAATAGCTTTTTCTCCTGCATTTTCACAAATATAACCTCGATCTTTAACTTCAATGATAAAACAATGCTGCCATGACTCCATGATTTCTGCA
This sequence comes from Wolbachia endosymbiont (group A) of Limnophora tigrina, assembly GCF_964263225.1. Classification (NCBI taxonomy): domain Bacteria; kingdom Pseudomonadati; phylum Pseudomonadota; class Alphaproteobacteria; order Rickettsiales; family Anaplasmataceae; genus Wolbachia; species Wolbachia endosymbiont (group A) of Limnophora tigrina. The sequence continues at coordinate 628,927 of NZ_OZ181654.1, read as the reverse complement.
GTGTCTATTTCATGTCTTTCTGGCCATTCTCTATCTGATCCTTTTATATCACTCCAATGTTGAGTAACTATATTCACTATTCTTCTTTCTTTGCCTGCATAATTTTCCATTCGAAATTCCACATATAAAACACAGATATGAGGTAAATTTATCGTGAATGTATTGATTTTTTCTTACTAAAGGATGTAGATTATTGAAAATTCTCATCCTGTTTACACAACAGGTAATGATAAATTAAGTATAATAATTAGAGTATAAAAATTATTAAATGAGGAAACTGTAAAAAAATAATAAAAAAATTCTATTTTTGCAATATTTTGGCTAACGAATAGAATTAGTTCCACTTTCTAAAGTTATTGCACTTAATAAATAACTAGATGGAGTTTCTTCCTTAGCACTACTATGGCTTTTATTTTTTCTATTATAAAACCAACATTTAAATGGTACAGCTGCTGCGATAGCTGCTACCAAAGCTACTGTTACTGCTAACATACCTACTGTGAACACTATATTATTTTTCTCGTTTGAAGGTGTTTCCAATAATTTAAACTCTCTCAAGTTTGTATCATGAATCATAGGATTACCCAAAATATTCGTCGTATTTTGAACATTTCCTATATTTTGAATTGTAATTCCATTACTAGCGTTTGATTTTTTCATTTCTTCCATTACTTGTTTTAAGTTTGGTAGTTCTGTTGTTGTACTTTCAATATCACCAGCTTCCAGCTTTTGCAAATTCTCATTACTCAAAAACTCTTTGAGATACTTTTCATAAAACTCTTTGGCATTATATCTTTTATAACTTCGTATTTTTCCACTCTTGAGATCAGAAACAATATCATCAATCATCACTTTTGGATTTTCTGCATGCACTATTTCTCCTTCAGCAACAAGAATACGATAAGATGTATCGTCAAGCATACATACATACTTAAGTTTTAAATCACCTCCTCCCAATAAAAAATATATTGTTCTGTTTTGTTCTACATCTCGCAATTCTGATTCAATACTAATCCATCTATTCCTTTTTTCCTTATTGATTGATCTTTTTTTTCCTACAGTATTTTTAAATCTTCTTGACATATATGACCCCCAAGCTGACCAATATTTCCTTATGTATAAAAGATAAATTATTTAAGTCCACATCTTTTCACTAAGATTTTTATATTTTTATTATACTAAATAATACATATATTAATATCTGAATTTCTCATTGCAATTTACTATACCTTAGTAAAAACGATATAAAATTAGAGAAAGAGTTATAAAATTTTTTGTAAGACAGGAAAATTTCTTCTCCTTTGGTTCCAGAGCATATAAGTGCTGTAAGAGCTAAGTTGATGGCACTGTTGTGCCATCAAACTCTGGAATCTTACTCGACACTAATCTGAGAAGATAGATGTGCTACCGATGTAGCATTGCTGAGCAAAGATTCTATTTCTGATGTAGATCCGGAATGCTCAAGTTGAGCTTGTTCAGGAAGGTTTTTCATCGCTTTTTCAACATCGTAGCTACCTTCCCTATTTTTTCTATGCCATACAAAGTATCCTAATCCTGCAAAAGCTACTGCTAGCACTCCACCCAATATACCACCAGCAATCCCTGCTATTCCTATATACTGTCCTCCATTTATTTCGGGTAATTTAGGCCCTTCCACATCTGTGCTATTAAATATAGAATGATCTAACACTTCTTGTGAATTACTATCAAAACGGGAAACACTACTTATATCTTCAGGAGTAATTCCATAACTAGCATTTGATTCTTCTATTTCATTTATTACGTCATTAATCTCTTTAGTAGTTACTTTGCTTGATGCAAAATCGAATTCTTGTTTTGTTAAAGAAGCTGATTCGATAGTTACATCTTCCTGCATCTGATAATCAATTTCTTCAGTAGTAGATTCTCTCAATTGGCTATTTTCATCAGTTCTTTCTTTTAGCTTTTTTGAACTATCCTTACCCAATTCATCTACAAGGTTTTTTAGATATATTTTCTTAAATTCTCTATAATTATATTCTTTACCTTTTTCTATTTCTCCACTCTTAAGACCTAAAATAATTCCATCTATTGTCGATTCACGAATTGCTTGAGGAATGTCTATTGAATTTACTATTCCTGTAACCAAGCCTATCTCAGCTGCTCTAGAAGATATAGAGAGGTCTTTTACTGTTAAATTCTCTCCTTTAATTAAAAATTCTACTCTTCTGTTTTGTTTTATACTTTCCAAGTCAGATACAATTCTAATTGTTGGACCATCCATCTCCTGCTTATTTGTTGTTTCTCTCTTTCGCATGCTATTCTTAGTGTTTTGGAATTTTTTTGGCATTTCACACTCCTTAAATGAATTAATAAAAGTATTATTTGAATTAACAAATACTTCTCTATGTTAGTGGATAAAATATTTAAACCTATATCTTTTTATTAAAATTTTTATGTAAAAGTTACCTTTATTATACCAAGTAATGTATATATTAATATTTAGATTGATAAATTGATTTTACTTCTGTTACAACTTATTATGCATAGATAACCTCAGTAAAAACGATGAAGCTAAACGAAATTAGAGAAAGATTTATAAAATTTTTTGTAAATAATAATCATGAGCAAGTTCCTTCTTCTCCTTTGATTCCAGAGCATGATCCAACACTCATGTTTACAAATGCTGGTATGGTACAGTTCAAAAACATCTTTACCGGCACGCAAAAAACTGAAATGAAACGTGCCGTCTCAAGTCAAAAGTGTCTCAGAGCAGGTGGTAAACACAATGATCTTGAAAATGTTGGCTATACATCTCGGCATCACACATTTTTTGAAATGCTCGGAAATTTTAGCTTTGGTGATTACTTGAAAGAAACTGCGATAGAATTTGCGTGGAAATTTATTACTGAAGAATTGTCTCTTGATAAAAACAGACTATCCATAACTGTTTACCACACTGATGATGAAGCATATGAAATTTGGCGTAAGATAAGTGGCTTTTCAGATGATAAAATCATAAGAATTACAACAGATGATAACTTTTGGAGCATGGGCAATACTGGTCCATGTGGCCCATGTTCTGAAATCTTTTACGATCATGGAAATTCCGCTTTACATGAAGACGACAGAATTGTTGAAATTTGGAACCTGGTGTTCATGGAATTTAATAAAGATGAAGAAGGTAATTTACAAAAATTACCAAAAAAATGCATCGATACCGGAATGGGCCTTGAAAGAATAGCAGCTGTTATGCAGAACGTTCATGATAACTATGATATTGACCTATTTTCTGCTCTGGTAAGTAAATCGCAAGAGTACTGTGGAAATACGGAAAATAAAGTAGCTCATAAGATTATCGCAGATCACCTTCGTGCAGCTGCATTTCTCATCGCAGAAGGAGTGCTTCCTGGAAATGAAGGAAGAAATTATGTACTACGCAGATTGATCAGGAGAGCAGTACGTTATATCCACCTACTTGGATATAATGATTCTCTATTGAACCTTGTTTTTCCTGCACTCATAGATGGCACAAGTTTGGCTTATATGGGAGATGCTTATCCAGAGCTAATCAGAGCTAAAAGCTTAATAGAAACAACGTTAAAATCAGAGGAAGAAAACTTTAAAGACACTTTAATGAAAGGCATTAATCTCTTGGACAAATTCACTGCAGATTTAAAATCAGGTGACACTCTATCTGGAGAATCAGCATTCAAACTATATGACACTTATGGATTTCCTTTGGATATCACACTTGATATTTTGAAAGAAAGGAAAATAAATTTTGACCAAAAAGGTTTTGATAATGCAATGAAAGAGCAAAAAGAAAGAGCACGTGCTAATTGGACTGGATCTGGTGAAAAATCTGTTGAACAAGTATGGTTTAATTTAATCGATCAGTTTGGCAAAACGGAATTTGTTGGTTATGAACGTGATGAAGTAAAGGATGCAACAGTACTCGCAATAATTTCCTCTAAAAATGAAGTAATTGATTCTGCAAAAGAAGGAGAAAAGATAACTATTATACTTGATAAAACACCTTTTTATGGAGAGTCAGGTGGACAAGTGGGAGATATTGGAAATCTTATACAGTCTGATGGAAGTATGGTAACAGTCGAAAATACCAACAAGATTAATGACTTGTATTTGCACAGGTGCGTCGGCTCAATTTGTAAAGGTAACACAGTTACAGCTAGTATTAATAAAAAAAGAAGACAAGACTTAAGAAGAAATCATTCAGCTACACATCTTCTACACTTTGCACTCAGAAAAATCTTAGGTGATCACGTTACTCAAAAAGGTTCTCTAGTCGCACCAAATAGACTAAGATTTGACTTTAGTCACAATAAGCCAGTCACTCAGGATCAGCTGTCTTCAGTAGAAGATATAGTAAACTCTCTAATCAGAGAAAATCTTTCTACGTCCACAAAAGTTCAAGGTATGGATGAGGCAATAGACGAAGGAGCGATGGCCTTATTTGGTGAAAAATATGGTGATAATGTTAGGGTTGTAAAAATTGGAGATTCAAAAGAATTATGTGGTGGTACACACGTGGAGCGTACCGGAGAAATTGGTTTGTTTAAGATAGCAGCAGAATGTTCCGTTGCATCTCGAGTAAGAAGAATTGAAGCTTTAACCGGTCAAGAAGCAATTAATTATGTACGCAATAACGAAATTAGCTTAAAAAAAGTTGCAGAATGCGTAAAAGCACCAGTAAATGAAATAATAAATCGACTCAGTATTTTAAGCCAGGAGCGCAAAGAATTTGAAGTCAAAATAAAAAATCTTTATAAAAAGCTTATCAGTGTAGAAACTGTAAAAAGTACCGAAATAAATGGAATAAATTTCGTAAGCCACACTTTCAATAACGTTCCAGGAAGTATAATAAGGGAATTTGCTCTACAGCAACAAAAACCGAAAACTGTAATAGCCTTCATGGTAACAGAAAAGGATAAAACAGTTTTGATTGTCAAAGTAAGTAAAGATTTAACTAATAAGATCAATGCAAAAGAGCTAGTATCTACTGTAACCAGAAGGGATTGCGGTGGAAATGCCGAACTTGCCCAAACAGGCTGTGATAACAATAAAATAGATGATGCCATTACAGCAATCCATAGCAAAATAACAGCTTGCAAAAACTAATACACCCTACTACCTCGGTATCTTTTAACCGTGAACGGAATCGTCAAGGTATTATGCAAATAGGGGTAGAGAAGACTTAACTGTCAAATGAGCATATCAGGTAATAAGAACTGGATTACAGCTCCATGCTCTGGAATGACATCATTTTATTCATCAAAGTAGCAGCTTTATAACGGCAGTGCACAGAGGCGTCATCAAGTAGCCCTTCATTGTCATCCCAGTGTCAGCTACTCGGATGACACCATCATAGAGATCAGCTACTTGGATGATAAAAGTAAGAAATATCGAAGTGTTGTGCTAGACTTTATACCTCTTACATTCAAACTCACATAAATCATGAATTATGCATGTTTCACACGAAGGTTTTTGCGCTTTGCAAACATATCTACCATGCAAAACTAGCCAATGATGAGCATAAAGTAGGTATTTTTTTGGCACTACATTCAAAAGAGACTGCTCTGTTTTAAGTACATCTTTTTCTTTCACAAGTCCAACTCTATTGCTCACTCTAAAAACGTGAGTATCAACTGCCAATGTTGGAATACCAAGCCCTGAATTTAAGAATACATTAGCGCTCTTTCTCCCAACCCCTGGTAAAGATACCAAATCATCGAAATTAGTAGGCACTTTGCTATTGTACCGCTCAATCAATATTTTACTGAGCCCGATTATATTTTTTGCTTTAGAATTATATAAACCAATACTGCTTATGCATTTTCTCAGCTCACTTTGCCCAAGATTCAACATTTTTTCTGGCGTATCAGCGATACTAAATAGCTCCTTTGTAATTTTATTAACACTTATATCGGTCGTCCGCGCTGACAGAACTATTGCAACTAATAACGTAAAATGATTGGTATAATTTAGCTCTATTTTTGGCGCAGGATTTGACTGTTGAAATTTTTCAAATATTAATTCTACTTTTTTTGAGTCCATGCATAGAGCTAAAAGCTTATACTATACTGTTTGCTGTGCAAATTCAATTGCTTGAGGATTAGATAGTCCTTCAATATTAACATCAGACATATCAGTTTTTACCTCATCAAAATTCCTCTCAGCAAATTCGCTTGCCACTTTTTCAAAATACTTTCTAACAAGAGGCATAATTATCGGCATTAATAGCCTTCGTGGATCATACCGTCCTAACAGATCAGTCTCCTTTTGCACTCTATCTCTTGGATCTTCCTCAAGTAAATCTTTCATGTGTTTTTCAGTGTATATTTCACAACCTTTTGAAAATGTAGGACTAAATATCTCAGTAGCTAGCAGTGCTAACAATGACAAAGTACCAAATATTGTCACATCAACATAAAGACTATTAGAAATAAACCCTCTATCATCAAAGAACCTGTTCATAATCTTTTGAGGAGGAAAGAAGTAAAAGCAAATTTGTAGGCTAGTATTAAGTTTACGCTCGCAATTTTTCCAAAGTCGCCTACATTTTTCCAACCAGGCAAAAGAAGATCTCTCAACAACCCATCTTTTTGGCAATACAGCAAAGGTGCTTCACCTCAACAGTTGCACCAATAGTTACTTTCATCTGTGTTGCAAAATTTTCTCCAGTGTAGCCTGCATCAACCAGTATGTTTTTAACTTCAGAGAGACTTTCTTTAGCATTTTTAACCATTGTCAAAGCACTGCTACGATCAGTTATTTCTGCCGTTGTTATATGAATTGCGTGTGTCAAACCTTGTGTATCAACTGCGATATGACGCTTTATTACTGAAATTTTCTTGCCAGCATCATAACCTTTTTCTTCAGCAGTATCGGTATTTTTTACACTTTGGGCATCAATGATGCAGAAGCTTGTTTTGGTATTCCGACCACTGTTCTCTCCAACCAATTTTTTTTAAGACAATTTCTAGAACATTTTCTCTATCTTCATTCGTTTTTTTACTCCATTTCTTGAAGTAATCGTAAAAATTTCGCCATCTTGGAAACTCTTTTGGAAGCATTCGCCATTGACAGCCACTTTTTAGTACATAAAGCACACCACAAAATAACTCATATAAACCTAATCTTCTTGGCTTTGTTTTCTTTCGCACGCTTTCTAAAATTAGTCTAATCTTTTCGAATTTTTCACAACTTATGTCACTTGGATATGTATTCCTCATACTTTGCCTCATGTCAACTATACCTCATCTTACCATATTCAGAGATCACTTACAGGCTCTTAGGTTAATATAAGCTTCCACTCAATTTAATACACTACAATATTACATATATTAGCTAATTTGTTAATAGATTTACAAATATTAAATTATTGCTATTCTAAATTTAAGTGTTAGTTAACTGAGTTTACAATGAGTATTAGAAATTTTTTTACCAAGGCAATCGTTCTCCTTTTAGTTTGCTTATTAATCTTTATGGGGATTGGCAATCTTTTATCAAATGATGATGAAAGGAAAGAATTAGCTAAAGTAGGAAAGGAAGTTATAACATCAGATGAATATAAATTACTATATCAAAATTATGAAAAGCAAATTTCTGGATCTGATGTAAGTAAAGAACAAGTAAAAAAGCTGAAATATGATTTACTTAACGCACTTATAGAGCAAAAACTATTGTTTAACCTAATTAGCGAACTTGGATTAAAAGTTGGAGAAGAATCTATCAAAAGCCATATAAAAAATACCAAGTACTTTCAGGACGATAAAGGAGAATTTGACCATAATAAATTCCATCAAACTCTAAATAGCCTGCATATAACAGAAAAGGAATATATAGAAAAACTAGAGAAAATCCTGCCTGCAATGATGTTCATGACTTCGTTATTTAAAGATAATTATCCGGTAACTTTTGGTGAGGGTGTTGATGAGCAGATATACAAAAATCGCTACCAAACTAGAGTAGTTGATATTGTTAAAATAACTGAGGATGCAATTACAGACGTTCCTGAACCAGATGATCAAGCCTTACTTGATTTGTATGAAAGAAATAAGTCCAATTTTTATTACCCTGAGTATCGAACTGCGCAATACATTTCTCTGGATCAAAAATATTTTGAAGATCAAATCAGAATTTCAGATGAAGAGGTTGATAGTATAATAGAACATCAGGAACTTAAAAATCAAAGAGACATATTCAATGTGATATTTCCTACCAAAGAAAAAGCTGAAATAGCAAGAAGAGCACTTGAAGAAAGTAAAGCAAGCTTTGAACAAATAATAGAAGAGTTTAATAAAGTGAAACTCGATGAAACCAGAGTAAATAATATAACTAAGGATTTCTTACCTGAAAATATGAGAGAAAAGGTATTTGCTCTCAAAACAGGTGAAGTAAGTGAAGTTTTAACAAGCAATTTTGGATGGCACGTAATAAAGGTAGAAAGCATACATCAAATCTCTGATGAAGACTTGGTTGATTTAAAAAAAGACATAAGGTCAGTTTTAACCAATCAAAAGTCTTTTGAAAAAGTCAATGATTTCATAAATCAAGTGAATTATAAGATATACAATGGTGCAACGATTGAAGAAATCTCCAATAATTACAATTTACCTATACAAACCATTGGTCCAGTAGATGCTAGTGGAAAAGACCAAAGTGGTAATGAAGTAGGAAATTCCAGTGATTTCATTTCTTTCATTTTTTCACGCGAGAAAGATCAGAAGAGTTATTTTAAGGGTGTTGGAGATACTGTTGTTGGTGTGAAAATCAGTGATATCGTTCCTCCTAAATTACAAAATTTTGAAGAAAGTAGGGAATCAGCCATAAAGCTTTGGCGTAGTGAATTTATAAAAGAAAGAATGTTTAAAATGGGACAAGAAGTAGCAGTTCAATTAAGAGAAAAGACAGATTTGGAAGAAATGCAAGGTATAAAATTGGTTAAAGGCCAGCAAATACAACGCAATGAACAAAACTACCCTTTTTCTTTCATAGAAGAGATTTTCAATATGAAAACAACTAATTCGGTAACAGATCCTATTCAATACAATAATGAAATTATAATAGGAGTTCTAAAAGAAATGCATTCATCAAATGGTAAATTAAACATGCTTGACACCGGAAAACGTGTGATGATATCGCTAAAGGAACAGTTAATTAGCTATCTAAAATCAAAGTATAGAGTAGAAGTTAATCATGCTATGATTGATGATATATAAAAAAGTTTATTATCTTCCTTTTATGAGTGATTGGAGGGGGCTATATTGTATTTTTAGGTAAAAGAGGTACAATTAGTTTGACTTGAGCTGTTTCTTGTATTTAAATTGTAATTAATATATGAATAAAGGTTGACATGGCAGTTAAAATAAGGTTAGCAAGGTTTGGGGCAAAGAAACGTCCTTTTTATAGGATAGTTGTAGCCGACTCACGAGCACCAAGAGATGGGCGCTTTATTGAGAGAATAGGACAATATGATCCAATGTTGCCAAAAGACAATAAAAATCGTGTTGTGGTAAAAGCTGATAGATTAAAACATTGGCTAAGTGTAGGAGCGCAAGCAACTGAAAGGGTAATGTGGTTCATTAAAAAAGGCATAGTAGATTTAGAAACAGAATCGAAAAAAATAGAAAAGAAAAAAGTTGAGAAAGTACAAGGGCAAGAAGCATAAGTCCTATTAAATGCTAAACACTGATTTAACAAAAAGTAGTAAATTAGATGATATTGTATCTTCTGATTTATTGGCTATGAATGACTTTATCTTCAAAAATGTCAATGATGAAGGTACTAAGCTTGCTACCGATATTACATCTCATCTTATTAATTCAGGAGGAAAAAAGATAAGGCCTAAGCTCATTTTTATTATGTGTAAAATGCTGAATTACTCTGGAGAGAGTAGGGTCAACATTGCTGCATCGGTAGAATTTATACACAACGCTACTTTACTTCATGATGATGTGCTTGATGAAAGTAAGGCACGCCATGGAGTTGCAACAGCAAATAAAATTTGGGGGAATAAATCAAGCATTTTAGTTGGTGATCTATTATTGACCTTAGCATTTAGATGGCTTATAGAATGTGGGAATTTAAGTGTTCTCTCTATTTTATCTAAGGCATCTAATTTGCTTGTCAAGGGTGAGATAAAGCAGATGACAACGCGTTTTGACCCTAACACAATTAGGAAAAATTATTTTAATATCATTGGAGAAAAAACAGCATCTTTATTTTCTGCATGCTGCGAGGCTGCATCAGTAGTATCTGGAGCCACAAGTGACGAAACAGAGAGGCTAAGGAATTTCGGGTTTAATTTTGGTATGGCATTCCAAATAATTGATGACGTGCTAGATTATACTGCTAATCAAGGCACTTTAGGAAAGCAACTTGGAAAAGATTTCTTTGAAGGTAAAGTTACTTTACCTTCTATTATAGCATATGAAAAAGGCAGCCCATCAGAACAAAAATTCTGGGAGAAATCTTTTTCTTCAGCTAGACACAATTTTGACCAAGCATTACAATATATTAATCATCATAATGCCATTCATGTTTCTATGGAAGAAGCTAAACACTATATTAATATGGCGCAAAGTAATATTGATACTTTTTCTGATTCTCTTTATAAAACTGCTTTGATTGACTTTTTAAATGCAAGCATAGAAAGACAAGGATAGCTAACGCTTGATATTTTTAGATTGATTGTTATATATTTATTAAGTTTGTAAGGGTGAATGATATGTCAGATAGTAATAAAGAGAAAAAAAAGAAATTTGCCGATATGGTCAGTAAACGAAAAGGGGATGATCAAGAAGATCAGCAAACAGGTGATTTAAGTGAAGAGCTTAATATATTAAAAGAACGCGCAGTTCAGCTTGAAGATCATTTACGTCGCGCTGTTGCGGATAATGAAAACGTTAAACGTATAATGCAAAAGCAAATTAGCGATGCAAGTGATTATGCAGTCACAAAATTTGCACGTGATATGATCGACTCTTGTGACAATTTAAAAAAAGCAATGGAAAACTTGAAAGATGATGATCCTATTCATGAAGGAATAAAAGTGGCGCACCAAAAGATTGTGAGTGATCTAAAAAAACATGGAATAGAAGAAATAGATCCAATAGGTAACTCTTTTGACAGCAATTTACATCAAGCTGTTGTGGAAAGAGAAGATAATGAAAAAGAGCCTGGCACTATTGTAGAAGTACTACAAACTGGTTATACAATTAAAAATAGGTTGCTTCGTCCTGCAATGGTTATTCTTTCTAAAAAATCTGCTGATTGCGAAAGTAACTAATAACACACTCAAGGTATGGAAGAAGTTGTCTTCTCAGGTATTCAGCCAAGTGGAGTATTACACTTGGGCAATTATCTTGGTGCAATTAAGCAGTGGATAGGCTTGCAGGATAAATATAAATCTCTTTTTTGTGTTGTTGATCTGCATGCAATCACAGCAAATAAGCTTCCCGCAAATGAATTAAAAAATAATATTTTTAAAGCAGCAGCAACTTATATTGCATGTGGAATAGATCCGGAAAAGTCGATTATTTTCAATCAATCCGCAGTTAGTGGTCATGCAGAATTGGGCTGGCTGCTAGGGTGCTATACACCAATTGGTTGGCTTAATCGTATGACTCAATTTAAAGATAAGGCTGGAAGCGATAGACAAAAAGCTTCTCTTGGGTTATATAGCTACCCAGTACTTATGGCTGCGGATATATTGCTGTATCAAACTAAATATGTTCCTGTTGGCGATGATCAAAAACAGCATTTAGAACTTGCACGTGATATTGCATCAGCTTTTAACAATCATTATAAATGTAGTCATTTCATCATACCTGAAATCTTAACTTTGGATTGCACATCAAGAATAATGAGCTTAAGAGATGGAGCAAGCAAGATGAGCAAATCTGATTCTTCAGAATACTCATGCATTAACCTTGACGATACAGATGACTTGATTGTCAAGAAAATAGAAAAAGCAAAAACAGATTCAATTCTAGGCTTTGATTTTGCTACTTTAAAGTGCCGTCCAGAAGTAAACAATTTGGTAAACATTTATTCAGTGCTTAGTGATTTAAATGTGGAAAAAGTGTGTGAAGAAGTGAATAAACATGATATGAAACACTTTAAAAAAGAGTTAGCTGGCTTAATCATCAGTGTTATATCACCCATACGTGAGAAGTTGAACGGTCTTTTGAAGGATCAGCTCCATTTACATAAAATATTAAAAGAAGGTACAGAAAAAGCAGCAGAGATTGCAAATAACAATATAAAAAAGATCAAGGATATTATAGGGTTTGTTCAATAGGTTACAACTATTTCTTCCCATGGCTTTCAAATCGTGCAGCTATTTTCTTTACACTAACATGAGTGAGAAGAGGTTTTTTACTAACCGGAAGTTTAGAATCGGACTTTGCTGTTATGGGGTTCATTTTAGATCTTTTATTTCCTACCGGAAATGAGTGAGATTGGGAGGCAGTTTTTTGCGATGGTGCAGGATCTTTCTTCATACCGATATCTGCTTGTGTTGCAGGGGTGGCTTTGCTCTTAGCAACTTGATTTTGCTCAAATTTTCCTACTATTGACTTTACTCTACCGTCCTTCTTGCTATTTACTTTTTCTTTTATAATAACCGCTTTTACTTCTGATGCTGCTTTATCAGCAGATTTTTTCAGGATTGGTTTACTTTCAGCTGATTTTTGCGAAGTCACTTCTACTATTATTGGTTTCGTGCTCACTTGTTGATCAACAATATCTAGCCTTTTAGGATTTGACAGTATTTCAGATTTATCTTCTTTAGTTTCTTGCCTAATTTCTTGATTGGTAGCGTTTAGCGCTGGTGGCTCTGGAGCCTGTCTCTTTTTATATCCTCTTCTTGTTCCTGAATTTTTCTTAGGTTTCGTTTTGTGAGTTGGCTCCTTTTTAGCTAACTTTGAGTCTTCCGAATCTTTTGTTGAAGATTTACTACTTTTCTCTTGATAATTTGATATTTCCTCATGTCCAGACTCTTCACTTAATGAACTTTCATAGCCTGAATCTTCAGGAGATACATTCTCTATTTCTGGTTTAAAGTGTACCTTTTTTGAGGCAGTAGGAGGTGGCGGAGGTGCTGTTGTTGGCCGTTTTATTCTCTTCATAACTAATTTTCCTACCGGCTGTTTTCCTTCTTGCAGCTTAGGAGTATCTTCCTTCTGCTTTGATGTCGTTTTATTTTCCGTGCTTACTTCGTATGATTTATGTTCTTTATTGCCTTTTCCACTCTGTTTCGAATCTAAAATTTCTTTAAGTCCTTTCTTGAATAGATTAATTGTACTTAAAATATTTGTGTATTCGGCTGCTTTTTCTATAGTGAAACCTGATAATTCATCACCAACAAAATTTTTTATGTCATTATCATTAGTTGGAATATCTTTTCCCAAGACTCTATCTAATATCCCTTTTAATGTTCCAATAAAACCGAGTGGCTTTGTGCTCAAAGGTTCTACATAATTATTCAAGTCGCTATATATAACAAATTTGGCTACATCTTTTGCGTTGTTTGTAAAATTCTTCAGAGCTTGAGATAAATCTTTCAGTGTTTCATCATATTGTTCATTAATTTTTTTTGTATCCTTCAGCTTTATGACTCTTATCAAAGAATTGAGATTTTTATCATAATTGTCACTTTTAAATAGATCACTCATACCAATTACTGTTTATCGTTTACTTAAATATAAATTCAAAGTATTAAGACCGAGTAAATGTTATATGACTTATCCTCTGACTCATAAACGCTTGCGTTCCTTAATGTGCAAAAAATTTCAATAATCTTCAATCAGCAATAGTATAGAAATCCAAAAAACAAGTAGCTAACACTGGAATCTAGGAATTATGATTGGGCACAAGTTGATGAGTATAGTTGTTTTATGTTGAAATACAGCATTTATGGAAAGATTAGATGTCAGTCTAGAATGACACCCTTTCTGGAAAACTCGGATTACAGTGTTTGTATAACTTAATAATTAGAAACTAAAGGAGTTCTTTTTTAAAAAACTTAAGTTATACTTATAAGTATTTGATATCTTTTGTAGTGATTATGCTAAGTCTAAGCTGCCTTTATGGTGATAATGCAGAATTTGTAGAAGAAATGTATAGCCGTTATCTGCAGGGCGATAAATCAATCGGGGAGGATTGGAATAGGATTTTTTCAAGCAATTTAGAAATGAATAAAACGGAACCCTGCAATGCACAGCACGCAGTCAAGTCGGATGATTCAATTTCTAGCTTAGCAAATTTCTTCAGATCTTACGGTCATTTTTTTGCGGACTTAAATCCATTATCACCGCATGTAAATAAAGAAATAGATTATCAGAAATATTTGAATATCTCTCCAGCGCATGATGCTAAAATATATAGAGATATTTACTGCAAGAACATCGGGTTTGAATTTATGCATATTTCCTCTTATGAGGAAAGAGTGTGGCTGCAGGAGAAAATTGAAAATCAGGTCTATACGCTAAGCCCTCAGGATAAAAAAGAAATACTAAGGCACTTGATTGAATCTGAGATGTTCGAGCAATTTCTCCATATGAAATTTCCTGGATATAAGCGTTTTTCTATCGAAGGTGGGGAGTCAGCCATTGTTGCAATTGAAAGAGTTATTAGTGATTCTGCAGCTTTTGGTATTGAAGAAATAGTTCTTGGTATGGCCCACCGAGGACGGCTTAATGTTCTAACCAAAGTTATGGGGAAAGAATATGCGGCAATGCTGTCTGAATTTCAAGGCAATCTTGCATACCCAAGTGGTCTTGAGGTATCTGGTGATGTCAAATATCACCTTGGTTACTCTTCTGATCGAGCACTTGCTGGTGGTAAAAAAATACACTTAAGTTTATGTCCTAACCCATCTCACCTTGAGGCGGTAAATCCAGTTCTAGCTGGAAGAGTAAGAGCGAAGCAAAATATAAGATCTGTGCTTGGAGTGTCAATTCATGGTGATGCAGCTTTCATCGGGCAGGGAGTGGTTGCCGAAACCCTGACTTTGAGCAACATTGAAGGTTATACAGTAGGTGGTATCGTCCATATTGTCATTAATAACCAAGTTGGTTTTACTGCAAATCCTAGTTGTGCACGCTCTTCTTTTTATTGTACTGATGTAGCAAAATCAATAGAAGCTCCAATATTTCATGTTAATGGAGATAATCCAGAAGCCGTGAGTTTTGCTGCGAATTTGGGAATGGAGTATGTGCAGAAATTTAAAAAGGATGTGGTGATTGACATAATATGCTACCGCAAATATGGCCATAATGAAGGCGATGAACCAAATTTTACTCAGCCACTTATGTATAAAGCAATATCAAAGCATAAAACTCCAGGCACGCTGTACGAAGAGAAGCTGACTGCAGAGAAAGTGCTAGGTAGCGATGAAGTAAGTAAATTACGCAGCGAATTTAGAACAAGATTGGATAAAAGCCTTACTGAGTCAACGACTTATACTCCGAAGAAAGCTGACTGGTTTGATGGAGTGTGGTTAAAACTCAGGAGAGCAAAGTTGAACGATTTGAGTGAATATTATACGGACTCTGGTGTCTCGCCAGATGAGCTAAAAAAATTAGGTGTACACATAAATAGCAATATTCCAAGCAGTTTTAATATCAATAATAAGGTCAGAAAAATACTTGATGGCAGAATAGAAAGTATAAATTCCGGTAGCAACATAGACTGGGCAACTGCTGAAAGTCTTGCATTCGCGTCATTGCTTAGAGAAGGAATAGGAGTGCGCTTGTCAGGACAAGATTCTGGTCGCGGCACCTTCTCGCACCGTCATTCAAGACTTGTTGATCAAGTAACAGAAGAAACGTTTATTCCACTGAACAATATAAGTAAAGAGCAAGCTCGCTTTGAAGTTATAGATAGCGCACTATCTGAGTATGCTGTGATGGGTTTTGAATATGGATATAGCCTTGACTCTCCATATTCACTTGTGCTCTGGGAAGGGCAGTTCGGTGATTTTGCAAATGGCGCGCAAATTATGATCGACCAATTTATCTCATCTGCAGAAACAAAGTGGTTGCGGTCAAGTGGTCTAGTTCTACTTTTGCCTCATGGTTATGAAGGGCAGGGACCTGAGCATAGTTCTGCTCGTATAGAGAGGTTTTTGCAGCTCTGTGCAGAGGATAATATGCAGGTGGTTAATTGCTCTACTCCTGCGAATTATTTTCATGCTTTACGCCGACAAATTAATCGAGATTTTCGTAAGCCTTTAGTGGTGTTTACACCTAAATCACTATTGCGTCATAAAAGCGCAGTTTCTAACCTTTCTGACTTTGAAGGAAAATTTCTTACGGTAATTCCAGAGTGTAGAACAGGTTTAGTTGCAAGTGATAAAATACGTAAAGTTGTAATATGTAGTGGTAAAGTTTATTACGACATAATTGAAATGCTTGAAGCACAAAAAATAAACGATATAGCAGTAGTGCGTTTAGAACAATTTTATCCATTCCCGGCCGATAAACTAAACAATGAACTCGAAAAATATAAGAACGCTGAAATTACATGGTGTCAAGAGGAACCAAAAAATATGGGAGGATGGTTCTTTGTCAACCCATTGATAGAAGAGGTATTGTCTGACCTCAATGCTCAAGCAAAAAGACCTAAGTGCATTGCAAGACCTGCTGCTGCATCTCCTGCATGTGGTTATGCTAATGTCCATGCTCAACAACAAGCAGAAATTTTGAAGCAAGTTGCGCATGTACAATTGTGCAAACACTAAATGGCAATAGGTCAGGCTCATTAATTGTACCTAGATAACTCATAGCAATAAAAAATTTCCCATATTACAAAAAAGATTGTGGCGAGCAAAACTAGTTTACAGATTCTTAAATTTTATATTCTATAACTAGAATAAATTTTAAGGAGTATTTTATGAGTAATAATAACACTTTCCAATTACAATCTTATGCTATTACAAAAAAAGAAGAGAGACCAAATTCTCGAATAGATATTAAGGTTGAAAATGACGAACTTATTGATGTCAAAACAGGTGAATCTACTGGCAAAAACTATGAAGAATGCTTTAAAGTTATGCTAAATAATAAAGATAATATTACACTTAACCAATACGATAGGCTTGAAGGCTCACTTTTACCCACAAATAAAAAAGTGAGTAAAATGGATACCAAATAAATTTGGGATTAAAATGAGTGAAGTAAGTACAAATGTGCAATATACTGATGGCTTAGGGGATAAATGGCTGGAAAGAGAGTTAAAACACGTTAATTTAGGAGATACAAGACTTAATAAGAGACTTATTAAAACAGGCTATTGTATAGAGGGTAAGGCGTCTGGATCAATTAATCAAAGCTGTAGTGGATGGAAAGAAGCTAAGGGTGCATACAGATTATTTAGCAATGAAAAGCTTAAGGATAAGGAAATTTATTCTTCCCATTACAAAGAAACTATGGAGAGAATGAAAGGAAATCAGTTTGTTTTTTCAGTTCAAGATACAAGTTATTTGGATTTTGACTCTCATATAAAAACTAAGAGGCTAGGTAGTATTTCTAAAGCTTATACGAAGCATAAAATGGGTTTACTGTTGCACAGTGCCTTAATAGTCAGCAAAGACGGATTGCCTTTAGGTCTATCTTCTCAACAATGTTGGGCACGTTCTATTAGGGAAAAAGAAACGTCACAAGAAAAAGCAAACAGGAAATACCGTACCTCCATAGAAGAAAAAGAAAGTTATAAGTGGATAACAGCTCTCAAAGAAAGCATAAACAACCTTCCTGCAAATGTACAACTTGTTACCCTTGGTGATAGAGAGGCAGATATCTTCAAATTTTTATGGATCACTGAGACATTAGGTAGTTTTTATGTAATCCGTAATCGAACTAATAGAAGATTTATCTGTACTGAAATTGGAAAAACAGATTTGCAAACACGCATCACTCAACTGCCAGTAAAGAAGAAAATTTCTCTAGAAGTTAATAAAGGTGGAAACCAAAGATCAAGGAAAGCTAATATTGAAGTTAAGTATATGAAAGGCTATATACCTATCAGATCTTCTTCAATTTATGGATCAAAAGACACAGTGCATAAAATAAGTGATAAAATCCCTGTATATGTGGTAAGTGCAAAAGAAACAAATCCTCCTGAAGGATTGGAAGCTATTGATTGGACTTTGCTGACTAATGTACCAGTTAATAGCACTTTAGATGCTATAGAAAGGATAAATTGGTATAAGCTAAGATGGAAAATTGAGGAGTATTTCAGGGTTTTAAAATCAGGATGTAAAATAGAAAGCTCTCGTTTAACTACAAAGGAAAGGCTACAGAAATTAATTGCTATAAAGAGCATTATTGCATTTAAAATTTTATATTTAACAAAAGTCGCTTTATCAAATCCCATGGAAACCTGTACTAAAATTTTAAGCAACGAAGAGTGGAAGGCCCTTTTCATACGTGAGCATAAAGTAGCTACATTGCCAGAAGAACCTCCAAACATAAAACAAGCTATTATTTGGTTAGGAAAATTAGGTGGATTTATGAATAGAAAAAGTGATAATTTACCAGGGGCTATGACTCTATGGCGGGGCTATGAAAATCTTAAGGAGAGCATAGTTATGCTTCACATCATGACCTCTCAAAATTGTGGGTAAAAGTGAGGCTTGAAGGAGAGTGTAATGATAGTGAATGCCAAGCTTGTATGGATGCAATGAATGCTGCTATAATAGGGGTCATCTGGCTTGAATCTTAAGACGTAAAGGTAGAGAGGCACTTTTAAGAATAAAATAAATGTATCCGTTCAGCAGAGTGGTTTAAGAAACGATAGATAGAAGATTGTGAAAAGGGTTTAGCCTCCTCTGTTTCCATGTTAAGTATAACGAAATTATTTGCTCAAGGAATGAGTTTCCTCGTTCTGATTGTGTAAAATATGAATTTTTGCGATAAACGACATAATGCCGTATTTGCCGTTCAGCGTGATTATTTGTCAGCGGAGTATTTTCTGGGTCATCTAAAAATTTCCACATCATTCTTTCAGATTTCAAAATATTCTTTGCAACTCGAGACGCTCCAATTGCTTCAGGTAAGCGAGATATTTCCTTCAAATAATACCTTGTACGTTTTCGCAATTTCTTGGCACGTCTAATAAATCTTGAAACATCTATCTCATTTTTTAGTAAAGCTTTTTTCAGTGCAAATAACTCAGTGGCTACATTTCTCAAGTAACAGCCCAGAACTTTAACTTCAAATTTCCAACTATGCGCTAATCTTTCAAAATCCCTTGCTAAGTGTGCCCAACAGATTTGCCTTCTTTCATCAGCAAAGTAGTTGTATGCTGCATATCTGTCGGTTACTACCAAGCTATTACGATTGCAGCATACACTATTTTTTAAAACTTTCATTCCCCTTGACTCTGTCAACTTCACAAAACTTGCCGTATTGCTTGCAAACATCCAACACCAAGCGAGTTTACCTTTGTTATAATGGCTCGTTTCATCAATATGTAGAACTTTACTCCTACTTATCTCTTGTTCGATCTGCTCATACATTTTTTTGCATTTTGAAGCAACTCTATGTTCACTATTTGATATGCTACCGACGCTTATGTTCAAATTGAAGATATCATTTATGATGCTAGCTACTTCGCGCTTTGAATTTTTATAAAACCCACTGAGTGCTGCAACTACTGACTTAACCCTTGGGCCAAATGTATCTGGCGTAACACCCTCTGGTAACTTGCTACTTCTTCTTTTTCCGCATCTCTGACAACGGCCATGTTCCAACTGATATTCCATTACATAAGCCTTAATCTCCGGAAGATCTACTTTCTGATGAATATAAGGTTTTTCGCATATTGCAATCTTCCCTCCGCATTCGCAAGTAGGTGACAACTCTATCTTTATCACCTCATCTGCTTCCATTTTAGCACGATAATTACCCTTATGCCCAACTTGACCACCAATCTTTCTTTCGCTTTTTGGCTTTTCCTTTTTCATTTTGTATAATTCTTTTGAATTGGGAATTGATGAGTTTTTTGAATTTAAACCTAGCCTTTCCTTTAATTCAGCGTTCTCTATCTTTAAAGCCTCATGCTCTGCTTTTAAACTTTCATTCTCTCTTTCCAATCTTTCTATTTTTGCTTCTAACTTTTCTATTTTTTGCTGTAAATTTTTGCAGAGTTCTAAAAGGTTTACCATATTACCTCATATTTACCCTATGATTATCTTTATTATCTTGCTTTGTCTACCTTATTTTGCCGCTCTGCTGAACGGACACAAATAAATGGAGTCAGAAAAATCAGCGTTGAATATTGTGCTTAATCTGAAATCAATAGTGCTCAATAGAATTTAGACATAGGCTCAACGAGCCTATGTACACCCAGATAACTTACAGCAACCCTCGATAAATATATGGTTGATTACTGAGGCTTAGCATTGCTTATGGTAGCCCACTTAATTTATTTCACTTCCACCAAGGGAATATTGTTCCAGCTATTGCTGCCATAGTTATCAATAGAAGCGTTTAGGTAATCTGTATCAAATCGTACTGGTACATCAAATTCGAAGCTTGCGGTGATTATTGTACCTTTTGCTGGTGGTTTCATAAATGCTATTTCTCCAGTTGAATAATTCACTGAATATTTTTCTGTCTTTTCACCATCTAGGTAAATTTTTATTGTATCATGCACTGGCTTTTTAATAGTTCGTGTATGCTTGTCTTTTCCACTTATGTAAGTTTTCATCAGTTGAAAGATCGTTTTTTTATCGTCTCCTATGCCAATTTCTTGATTGATAACTGTAAAGTCTGACCAATCCTTAAAACGAAACCCTATTGCTTTACCTTTTCGTGCCTGAAAAAATGTTATGAGTTCTGTTAGCTGCTCGTTTGACCTAACTCCATAAGCTATGTTATACCTGGCACGTGCACGAGACCAATTAATATTGCGCTGCTCACAACCATTATGAGTTGTTACAACGTCAGTCGAAAATTCCGGTCCTCCAGTAGAGCCATAAGATATATTTTCTGGAAATCTAATTTCTGTAAATGACATATGCCCTCCTGTAAAAATAAAATTGAGTTGATATAGATGAAGTAGGAAAGATCTTAAATTTTTGAAGCTGCTTTATCAATCAGGCTATAAATTTTAAATCCCGTTTCTTCTAGAAAAGTAAAGGTGTTGTTTTCTCCTACCTTACCTTTCAGTTCGTTAATGTCTTGATGACTCTGCGTTAACTGATATACACAAACACATGCAATGGCTAAAGCAACTCCAGCAAGACATGCTAAAGGAATTGGTTGAGTAAAAACAGCAGCTATAGCAGATGCTGTGAATGCTATAGCTGTTATTACAGTAGTTATGCTATAAATAGCTTCGCCTCTGTAACTATTGATTAATTTCTTTTCTATTGCCTCTTGTTGTGTTTTTTGCTCGTGTGGATGAGAAATAGTAATTACTGTATCCGTATGAATTGGCTCACTAGCGCTGGTATCAATTCTCTCTTTTTGTGTTTTTTGTTCTTTATGATCTTGCGCAATTGCTGCTTTGCTAGTTCTGATATTATATTGTTCTTCTTGCTCTGATTGATCAGAAGCAGGAACTCTTTTACCTATTTCAAGAATTTCTTCACTGGAATTTTTTTTCATATCCTTAGAAGTTTCACTCAAGATCTTTGCTGTATTTTCACAAATTTTATTGTGTGTTTTTTCTAACATTGCTTCATGATTTTGTGAATTTGTTTCATCAATACTTCTATCAGCAGCTCTTTCTTTTAGTGGTTTCTGCTCTGATTGATTAGAAATAGGAGTGCTTTTATTCGAAAAAATCGGCTCACTAGTGCTGCTTTTTTGTCGTACTGGTTGCTCAGAAGCAGAAGCTTCTGTAACCTCACCAAAGATTTCTTCATTAGAAACTGATTGATTTTCTGTTATATCAGAAGGGATTTTGCTAAGAAGTGGCACAAAATGCCTCATGTAATTCACTATACGAACAACCTTATCGCCTTCACCTTCTTCACCTGTAGTAGTATATTTACCACCTATAGGTTCTTCTTCTAGTGCTATCACTTCAATTTTCACTTTGTACTTTTCACATATCATTCTCCCTTCAATCTCTGGACGACCCCATATAGCTAGAGAATTAGTTTCTGTAGACATATTTTTAATGTTGTTTAGATATTTAGAAAAAGACTTGGAATTATCTGGCTTAATAGTAACTTTTTCTCCTTTTTCTTTTCCATCTTCGCTTATTTCTTCTTCATCTTCGCTTATTTCTTCTTCTTTATCTTTACTTGTTTCATATTCGTCATAGTCGTCTAGTAACCAATCATTATCTGTGCCATACCTACTTTTCAAAATCTCTGAAATCTTCTCTTCTCTATCTTCACGATATTCCTCTAGTAACCAGCTGAAAAACTCATCTTCTGTATATTTGGTTATTCTTTCTTCATCTTTACACCAGTCTGTTTGTGCAGATATGCCTTTTTCATCTTCGCTATTTCTTTCCTTCGCTATTACTTTGCTATCCAAATTTCCTTCACCTACAAAATATCCTCCTTCTTCAGCATCTCCTGTTATTTTTTTATAAACCCACGAATTTGAATTTGCATTTGCTCTAGCATAATTTTCACAATCTTCTCTTAATGATTTTGCGGTAAAACGATGACCAGGTTTTATATTTAGCTCATTCAATCCTTGAGCCAAGGAGTCAAAAAAGCAATCTCCCTCTGATATAGAAGCTCCTATTTTTGGCTTTTCAGGATAAGCTCTCTTTAGCTCACTCAATAAATTACTTCTTTTTTTTGCTTTTTCCCGAAAACGCTCAAATAGTTTTTCTAGCTTTTTAGAATTAAGAGAGTCTAGATTCTTAAATAAAAATTGACTTAATTTTGTGCTTTTTTCGACTTGCCGAAAAAGAGCAATTGGTTTTCTGTTGAAATTTTTCATGTTATAACTCCAAAATGATAATTATATTTCAATAGATTAACCAGCCTACGAAGACTGATTACTTAAGGTCATACTCGATTGTAGGTATCATCTATTCTTTTTGAACTAATATGTAACTTCTACGTATTATTATTAATCAAACTCATAAGCTTAGTATACTCAGGTTCATTTGTACTGTCAAGTAAGAAATTTATTAACCTTTTAACTCATTCACTTTTTTGCGTAATATATTCAAATCAGTTTTTCCTACAAAAAGACTATCTCCTATTATCAAAAAAGGTGTACCGCCTACTCCTAGATCCCTTACTAAAAGTTTACTGTTGTTTATCATTTGCTCAATTTTGTCTGCATTATTTTTCATAGAGTTATTAAAATCGTTCTCGTTGATCCCTATATTTTTTACTATATCTAATATAGTTTTGTCTGAAAATTCTCCTCTGTGATCTAGTGCAGCATAGTGAAAATCTAAGTACTTTTCTTTATCGATAAAATAAGTGGCTAGAGCACCTTTTGCTGCCTTTAAAGAATTGTTGCCAAGTATTGGAGCATCTCTAAAGATATACTTAACTTTGCCATCATTGATCAACTGTTTTATATCGTTCTTTATGGCCTTGCAATATCCACAAGAATAGTCAAAAAAACCTACAGCTATGACATTGCTATTTTCATTCCCTGAGTAAGGATAAGTGGAGTCGAATATTTCATTTTTATGCTGAGAAATTTTATTTTTGGTTGCATTAGCATAACTATTTTTAGCTGACTCTTCCTGGAGAGTTTTTATGATCTTATCAAAATTTTTACTGATGTAATTATCCAATCTCTCACCTATATAATCATCATTTAAGTTCTGACTGCGGTGTGAAAGCCAATTGTTTATTACTGGTAAACTTGCTACTGCAAGTATAAAAATCAATAAAAATGGTATCTTAGACATGAACTTACTTAAAGGAAATAATAAGACACATTATAGTAAAGAAATGTTGAATGTTAAAATATTTGCATCAAAAAATGTAAATTTAGTATATTATTATATCAGAAATTTTGGCGATATCGGTCATTTGAAAAACTTTAGACAGTCTTTACCGACACGTATAGCAATTATAAACATCGCAGTAAAAAGTTGATTATTTTATAACCGCTGCGTATAATACTGACAAACACGGCCATAAATTATATCAACGAACCAATAGCTGAGTTTATACACTGTGGGTAGTATTGTGCGGGTCTAATAGAATGACTTTTCAATAAATGTGAGAACATAATGAAATTTTTAAAAACTCTTTTTAACTTAACGTTGTTAGTGCTTTTTATAACTCCTTCAGTTGAAGCAAGGTGGGCTAAGTACGAAGATGCTTCTGTTGAGGTTAAGTTTTCTAATGTTAACATTAATGTTAATAGAGATGGTACCTACGAAACGGAAGTAGAGCTTCAAGCAAAAATACTCAAGGAGTCTGGGCGTGATAGATTTTCTCTGTATAGTTTAATCTACAATGATGATAGTGCAGATTTTACTGTTTTAGAGGCTAAAACAACTTACAACGGAGAAGAATATATAGTAACTGAAGACATGATGGAGGATAAACCGCTGGCTAGCCCTAGCAAAGGCTTTGATCAGCTAAGGCAAGTAACCATACCATTTCCCAAAATAGAAATTGGCACAGAAGTATATTTAAGATATAAGCAAGTTAACAAAAAGGTTCCTGTTGATAATTTTTATGGCTTGAGCTTCTCTTATTATGGAGATTATTTACAAGCAGAAAATACTAAAATCAACTCTGAATTTCCTCTAGAGATTAAAGTGAATGATCCAAGAAAAGTATTAGAGATTGCTGAGGAAAAAAAGGATGGTGTACATTATATAAACATTACCTTAAAGAAAGCAATTTATGAAAACACAATAAATGAACCACATAATGGAATATTGAATACAAAACACAACACTTGGGTATCATTGTCGAGCCTATCTAAATGGGATGATTTAGCTAAAAAATTAGCTCCTGGATATCATAGCGTCATTAATCAGCCACTTCCTGCAACTTTTATAACTATAGCAGAATCTGCTGCCAATAAAAATACTGATGAGGAGAAAATTAATGCAGTCACTTCTTTATTGAATGAAAAAGTTCAATATATGGGAGATTGGCGCACAGTCTCAGGAAAATATTTTCCACGAGATTTAGAGAAAATTGCTGATTCTCAAGTCGGGGATTGCAAAGACTTTTCTGCTAGCACGGCTGCTATTCTGCAAAAACTTGGTTATAAAGTTCAACCTATTTTAGTTATGAGAGGAACTACTAGCACTTCTAATCCTGAAGCATTACCTAATATGGGTAATTTTAATCATGTGATGCTCAAAGTAACAAATAGAGGTGGGAAAATATATTGGATCGATCCAACTAATACCGTCAGTATGGCACAGGGTATTTTTCCAGACATTGCTGATAGGAGTGCTCTAGTACTCAATTCTGAGGAAGCTAGTTACATAAAAATTCCTGCTGTACAAGGTGAAAATTCAAAAGTGATATCCCATAGTGAATTAACTATAGAAGATAATGTTGTAAATGAATATGGCCAGCTTACCGTGCAAGGGGAAGCAGCCTTAGGCTTAACAGGTGTTGGATTATATTATTCAGATGAGCAATTAAGAGATTCTGTTTTTCGTATGATTAGTGGAGTATATCTTGATGAAGAAGAAAAGAAGTTCTTAGAATTGCCTGACCTTACCTTGCGTAATGTAGAGGATCTTACAATTAAATATGAGTTCCAGCAAAAAAATAAGATTTTCAAGACAAATCTAGGACCTGCTTTGAATTTAGGAGATAATTGGCTTAATGATGTTGTCAATACAGCTTCTGACCAAGTGTCAGATCTTTTTATTGGTGTTCCTAAAACTAAGGAAAGCCATATGATAATAAAAGATATCAAAATTAAAAATTGTGAAAATTTGAATTTTGAAATAAATTCTCCTTGGTTATATGTAAATAGGTCGTGTAAATATCAAAATGATGGAACCGAATTTAGCAATTTAATAACCATAAAGAAAAGTTTTATTACCAATGAAGAGTTAAAGACTGCTGAATATAAAAACTTAAAAAGCGAATTGGAGAATAATTTTTCTAGAGCCTCTATAATAATAAGTGAATGAGTTGTGCTGGGAAAAGCACTTCTTAAAAGGCTTGAAATTTTTAAAATATGTACAATAACTTACGCGACTTCATCAGAGCATTAGAAGAAAAAAAAGATCTAATTAGAATTAAAAAAGAAGTTTCAACTATTCTTGAAATGACAGAAATTCATCGTAGGGTTTTGTCAAACAAGGGACCAGCTATCATCTTTGAAAATGTTGTCACAGAAAATGGCAAAAATTCAATTCCCGTTTTAGTGAATTTATTTGGTACTATTGAGAGAATTGCATTCGGACTTGGTATAAATTCTGATGAATTAAGGGATCTGGGTAAACTTCTAGCATTTTTGCGATCACCTGAGCCGCCAAAAACCTTCAAAGATGCTGTGAAAATGTTTCCTCTACTAGAAGTTGTATTGTCGATGCGGAGCAAAGTTGTGAGCAAAGCTCCATGTCAAGAGGTGGTGCTAACTGGGGATAAGGTGGATCTTAGTTTGCTACCTATTCAGACATGCTGGCCAAACGAGCCTTCACCGCTTATCACTTGGCCACTTGTGGTAACAAAAGGACCAACAGCAGACAAGCAAGATAATTTCAATCTTGGAATATATCGTATGCAGGTTGTGAATAAAAAAACGACTCTCATGCGCTGGCTTGCACATCGTGGTGGTGCAGGTCACCATAAACGGTGGAAGGAGGAGAGGGGGCAAAATATGAAGTTTCCTGCGGCTGCTGTGATTGGTAGCGATCCTGCAACGATTATTGCTGCGGTAACTCCGGTGCCGGAGACTTTATCAGAATACCAATTTGCCGGGCTGCTGCGAAAAAAAACACTTGAGCTTGTAAATTGTAAAACTATTCCTCTTCAGGTTCCAGCTCATGCAGAAATTGTTTTGGAAGGATATGTAAGTTTGGATAATTACCAAGATGAAGGGCCATATGGAGACCATACCGGTTACTATAATGCTGTTGAACAGTTTCCTGAGTTTAACATCACTGCAATTACAATGCGCAAAGATCCAATTTATCTCAGCACTTTTACTGGCAAACCACCTGATGAACCATCAATTCTTGGTGAAGCACTCAACGAAATCTTTGTGCCGATTCTCATCAATCAGTTTCCGGAGATAGTAGATTTTTATCTGCCTCCAGAAGGTTGTTCATATAGAATAGCGGTAGTGTCGATAAAAAAGGCTTATCCAGGGCATGCAAAAAGAATTATTATGGGCATACTCGCTTTTCTCAAACAGTTCTTATACACCAAATTTATTATAGTTGTTGATGATGATATAAATATACGTGATTGGAAGGAAGTGATGTGGGCAATGTCAACAAGGATGGACCCTGTACGTGATACAATCATGATAGAAAGTGCCCCTATTGATTATTTAGACTTTGCTTCCCCTGAAAGTGGTCTCGGAGGTAAAATAGGGTTTGATGCAACAAACAAACTTCCACCTGAAACCAAACGAGAATGGGGAAGAAAAATTGAAATGAGCGAGGAAATAATAAAGAAAGTTACAGAGAAGTGGAAGGAATATGGGTTGACAGATGATTGAGATATGATGTAGACTACCGCCGTGTATTTAGGTGTGGTTTGTGAGGCTTTTATATCTTTTATTTTTGTCGGCATGTTTTTCTCTGTATTACTATGTGGGTCCTACATTTTCGCCTTGCCCAAAAGCAACAGTTTGCTTCTCACCTGAAGAAGACTGTGCTGTACCGATAATCAGCGAGATAGACCAATCTAAAGAATCTATCTTAGTTCAAGAATATACATTTACTCTTGGAACAGTTGCAAAATCTTTGATTAACGCCAAAGAGCGTGGTGTTGATGTTAAAGTCGTCTTAGATAAATCACAACTCCATTCAAAATATAGTGTCATAAGCGAATTGTTTTCAAATGGAATACCGATTTGGATCGATAATAAGCCAAAAATTGCTCATAATAAGGTAATAATTGTTGATAATCAAAAAGTCATCACAGGATCGTTTAACCTCAGTAAGACAGCTGAAAAGGGAAACGCTGAAAATTTATTAATTATTGAAAATTATCCTGAATTAGTCCAGCAGTATGTGAAGAACTGGGAAATACGAATGTCACAATCCTATCAATATGCTCCCTAGATACTTGATATCAAAAAAAGTCTTTTTATTGATAGATTTAATTTCTTGTGATATAATAAATTAAAAGGTTTTAAGGGGTAGGTAATGGATTACATAAATGATGCTGCTGATAGTTACGCTGCCATTCATGATTTTTTTCAAAATAATGGTGTTGGAGATTACAAAGTTCAATGCAATTATGGTGGTGTACCGTATGCTACTGACGAATATGTACATTCTGGAGACAAATTTTGGAGCAATAATTTTATAGACTCACATTTTGGAAGGGAAATAAAAATGTATCCTCAAAGTGAGCTTTTAGCTAAAGAGTATGCTGGTAATACACTACCGGTTTCAATATCACTAGACAAGGATCTAATAAAAATAAAAGAATGTCAGAAAAAAACTAAATTTGTAGAACTAGAAGGGGAATCAGGTGATATAGTATATGATAAGCAAAAGCATATAAAGTGCTACACGACAAAGTTATCATATGACGATGTTTCTGTTGATAATAAAAACGAAGTTTCAATACTGGTGTCCGTTCAGCAGAGCGGCAAAATAAGGTAGACAAAGCAAGATAATAAAGATAATCATAGGGTAAATATGAGGTAATATGGTAAACCTTTTAGAACTCTGCAAAAATTTACAGCAAAAAATAGAAAAGTTAGAAGCAAAAATAGAAAGATTGGAAAGAGAGAATGAAAGTTTAAAAGCAGAGCATGAGGCTTTAAAGATAGAGAACGCTGAATTAAAGGAAAGGCTAGGTTTAAATTCAAAAAACTCATCAATTCCCAATTCAAAAGAATTATACAAAATGAAAAAGGAAAAGCCAAAAAGCGAAAGAAAGATTGGTGGTCAAGTTGGGCATAAGGGTAATTATCGTGCTAAAATGGAAGCAGATGAGGTGATAAAGATAGAGTTGTCACCTACTTGCGAATGCGGAGGGAAGATTGCAATATGCGAAAAACCTTATATTCATCAGAAAGTAGATCTTCCGGAGATTAAGGCTTATGTAATGGAATATCAGTTGGAACATGGCCGTTGTCAGAGATGCGGAAAAAGAAGAAGTAGCAAGTTACCAGAGGGTGTTACGCCAGATACATTTGGCCCAAGGGTTAAGTCAGTAGTTGCAGCACTCAGTGGGTTTTATAAAAATTCAAAGCGCGAAGTAGCTAGCATCATAAATGATATCTTCAATTTGAACATAAGCGTCGGTAGCATATCAAATAGTGAACATAGAGTTGCTTCAAAATGCAAAAAAATGTATGAGCAGATCGAACAAGAGATAAGTAGGAGTAAAGTTCTACATATTGATGAAACGAGCCATTATAACAAAGGTAAACTCGCTTGGTGTTGGATGTTTGCAAGCAATACGGCAAGTTTTGTGAAGTTGACAGAGTCAAGGGGAATGAAAGTTTTAAAAAATAGTGTATGCTGCAATCGTAATAGCTTGGTAGTAACCGACAGATATGCAGCATACAACTACTTTGCTGATGAAAGAAGGCAAATCTGTTGGGCACACTTAGCAAGGGATTTTGAAAGATTAGCGCATAGTTGGAAATTTGAAGTTAAAGTTCTGGGCTGTTACTTGAGAAATGTAGCCACTGAGTTATTTGCACTGAAAAAAGCTTTACTAAAAAATGAGATAGATGTTTCAAGATTTATTAGACGTGCCAAGAAATTGCGAAAACGTACAAGGTATTATTTGAAGGAAATATCTCGCTTACCTGAAGCAATTGGAGCGTCTCGAGTTGCAAAGAATATTTTGAAATCTGAAAGAATGATGTGGAAATTTTTAGATGACCCAGAAAATACTCCGCTGACAAATAATCACGCTGAACGGCAAATACGGCATTATGTCGTTTATCGCAAAAATTCATATTTTACACAATCAGAACGAGGAAACTCATTCCTTGAGCAAATAATTTCGTTATACTTAACATGGAAACAGAGGAGGCTAAACCCTTTTCACAATCTTCTATCTATCGTTTCTTAAACCACTCTGCTGAACGGATACCAATACTGAATATTAGATATGATATGCCAAATGATCTGAGATACAGTTTAAACATAGCCTTCACAAAGGTTAATGATAATCAACCAGGTTTTTGGCAAAAATTTAAAAATATGTTTTAATAAAGTAGCTTCTCAATCAGGAATATTCTGGTGGAAAATGAATATCTACTTAGTAATGAATTTGGTCAGTAGCTACTAAGTTTTTCTTATAGCTATACAACGAAGGTTTGCTGGTCTTACATTTATTCTCTGCAAGACAAAAAATTCACATAATTGTACATAGTATGGAATAAATAAACTTCCACTATATTTTTCGATTAAACTTACCTTTTCTCTATTGAACAGATTTCGTATTAAATCTTAAGCTCAACGCACCTAAATATATAAGCATTCCCAGCAAAATCATAGGTATAGAAAGAAATTGTCCCATAGTTAAATTGAACCATAAATAGCCAATTTGATAGTCTGGCTCGCGGAAAAATTCAACCACAAAACGTGCTATTCCATACCACATAACTGCAATACCAGTTGTTGCACCGTAATACAGTTTCACTCTAGTCAAGAAAAACAGTGAATTTGCAACTACAAAAAGTAGCGCTCCTTCAAAAAATGCCTCATAAAGTTGGCTTGGATGGCGCAATAAATTATCACCATTTTCTGGAAATACCATACCCCACGGCATATTTGTAACCCTGCCAAATAACTCTCCATTTATAAAATTACCTATGCGGCCTAGAAGTAAACCTATCGGAACTCCACAAGAAATTAGATCCAGTGTGTAAAATATAGGAATGTTATGTCTTCTACAGGAGATTATTACTGCAAGCAAAACTCCTATAGCACCGCCATGAAATGACATACCTCCTTCCCAGGTCTTTAGTATTTCGATAGGATTGCTTATATAGAGAACTGGATCATATATCAATACGTACCCAAGCCTACCTCCAAGGATAATGCCTATAATAACGGCTGTTAATAACGAATCGTAAAAATTCTTAGTAAATATTTTTTGATTGTCTAGCTTATGTAAATACCAATATGCAAAAACTATACCCAAAACATATGCTAAAGAGTACCAATATATAGAAACAGGACCGATGCTAAAAATAACTGGACTTAAAGACATATTTTACTACAAATTATTCTTAGACAATCTACTTTTCTCACGGTCCCACTCTCTCTGTTTTATAGTTGCTCTCTTATCGTAGAGTTTTTTTCCTTTAACAATAGCAATTTTAGTTTTTGCCAACCCTTTATCATTAAAATAGATAGAAAGTGGCACAACAGTTATTCCAGAGGTTTTGATTTGACCAATTAGCTTATTTATCTCTTTTTTATGCAAAAGCAATTTTCGTTCTCTTTTTGGCTTGTGATTCTTTTGGTTTGCAGCTTTATACTCTGCGATATGCATATTGTTTAGCCATATTTCACCTTTTTTTTCAGTAACGTAAGCATCAGAAATGTTTGCTTTTCTTTCCCTTAGTGATTTCACTTCACTACTTAAGAGGATCATACCTGCTTCAAATTCTTCTAAGATAAAGTATTCAAACCTTGCTTTTCTATTTTCTGCAATAACTTCCATATCTAAAGATATCTTTAAGCTTCAATATATTACAGAACTTTTGGTTTAATTCATAACAAAACAATTATCTCAGTAAATGCAAGTTTGGTTAAAAAAGCTCCAATCTTCCTGCAAGTGTAATTTGTTCCACTCTTCCTACTGCCATTTCAGCCCTAGGACTAGCATTACCTGACAAAGAACTTATCACATCTTTGCAGCCCCATTCAATAGCAAAGTGTAAAGGAGCATATCTATTATTGTTCTGTTTACTAACATATGCCCCACTTTCAATTAAAATATCTCTTATACTTTCATGATCGCTAGCAAAATGCAAAGGAGTGCGTCCACAACTATCCCACACATTAACACATGCTCCATGTTCAATCAGAGTTCTTACTATGTTTTCATTATCACTTTCAGCAGCAAAATGCAAGGGAGTGCTTCTATAATTATCCCACGCATCGACATATGCTCCGTGTTCAATTAGAGCTATTACTATGTTCTCATAGCCACTCTTAGTAGCAAAATGTAGAGGAGTGTGTCCATCATTGTTCTGCGCGTTAACATCTGCTCCACATGCAATTAGAGCTCTTACTACACTTTCATTCCCACCTTCGGCAGCAAGATGTAAAGGTGTACATACATCATTGTCCCACGCATTAACATTTGCTCCACTTTCAATTAAAATATCTAATATGCCTTTGTGGTTCCATTCAGCAGCAAAATGTAAAGGAGTGCATCCATCGCTGTCCCATGCATCAACATATGCTCCATATTCAATTAGAGCTATTACTATGTTCTCATAGCCACTCTTAGCAGCAAAATGCAACAATGTAGTTTCTACAGGATCTAGATCACTATGTGTAGTGAATATATGATTGATATTAAATCCACTATCTTCCCACCTCCGTAAATCAATTCTTTCTAATTTTATTTTTATTCGTTCAACTATGTTGTTCTTGCTTAAACCTGAAGTATCATTTATTTCTTCAAGCATTTTTAGAAAATCATCAAGCGTCATAATCTCCACTACTTATTAAAATAACTTGGTTATTATGTTCTTTGACACAAAAATCAAGAACTTTTTATTTTCCTAAAAAATCATTTAAGTTATACTCCAAATCATGAAAGTCAGGCAAAATATTAAGTTTTTTTCTCTATCATTTGTGATTTTGTCTTCTCTATGGATTACATTGTCTGGTTATTTTGAGCCTTTTTTTATTCTCTGTGGAGTATTTTCTTCTGTGTTCACATTGATTATCTTTAAAAGGTTAATTGATGCTGAAAGTGCCCTTAGTCAAATTCTAAATGATAGTGGTAGGCTGTCACTTTATCAGCTTATAAGTTATATACCTTGGCTAATTTACCAAATTATTTTTTCAAGTATTTATGTAACAAAAAAGGTGCTACGATTCAAATCTACAGTTGAGCCAATTGTTATTGTAAGAGAATGCATAGGACATAATGATAAGACCATTGCATTATTTGCTAACTCGGTTACGATTACTCCTGGAACTTTAACTATCAATGTTGAAAAGAAGCAGAAAACATATTTATCTACCATATGTTTGATAGATAAAGATCTTGAAAGTGGCATTTCTGAAATAGAAGGTAAAGTCTTAAAAATGCTACACCTAGTTAAGTAATTGCTTTAAATAAGTTAACAGCGTCTCTGTATTCTCTTCTTAGGCTTTCAAGCATTTCTTTTGGAAGGCTATCAATAACAGTAGAACATAAATAATTGTACA
This sequence comes from Wolbachia endosymbiont (group A) of Limnophora tigrina, assembly GCF_964263225.1. NCBI lineage: Bacteria > Pseudomonadati > Pseudomonadota > Alphaproteobacteria > Rickettsiales > Anaplasmataceae > Wolbachia > Wolbachia endosymbiont (group A) of Limnophora tigrina. Next base: position 595,447 of record NZ_OZ181654.1, on the reverse strand, counting down.
AATCTTCTAGCCTTGATATGTTATTTTTCTTCTTGCTGTTGAATTTGTACGGAAAAATGCCCTCCATAATTTCAATATCAACAACCTTATTTAAAAATGCATTTTCACTTGTTATGCTTATTCTTGTAAGTATAGTATTAATTTCAGGTTCATTACTCGTATAAATATCTGATAATTCTGCCATTTTAATGACGTATAAAGTTACTACTTTTGATAAACAATTATCAGAATATTCACAATTTTTTATTACCTCCCACTGAGTAACCTGAGACTTGCTTGTTTTTGCATTGCTTGGTAATTTATTCATTGAATTTTCTCCATTTAATTCAGTGTAGTAAATTATACTAATACTTTGTTAAATAAATAATAACGCAGCCATAAAAATATGCATTTATTTACCATAAATTGTATAATATTCCTAAAATTAAATGTTAAAGTTACTTCAAACTGAATGATTTCTTTAATTCCATGTTATCCAGCAGTGTAAAATATTGCTACACAATAGTATTTATTCTAAAATAAACTTTCCTTTTGAGCTATTTTATTAATATCCATTCTTACGGCTGCACTAAAATGAAAAAGATAAAACTCGGAATACTAATTTCAGGTAGAGGATCAAACATGCAGGCTTTAATAGAAGCATGTCAAGATCAGAATTTCCCTGCTGAAACTGTGTGTGTTATCACAAATAATAGTGAAGCTGGAGGCCTTAAAATAGCAAAGCAAGCAGGAGTTTCAGCGTTTGTTGTTGAAGATAAGCCACTTGATACTGATAAAATTCATGAAATACTTGTTCAACATAAGGTTGATTTAATTTGCCTTGCAGGGTTTATGAGAATTATAAAGGCCAATTTCCTGAATAAATGGCATAACAAAGTTATAAATATTCATCCCTCTTTACTTCCGTCATTTAAGGGCCTAAATGCTCAGGAGCAAGCTCTGAAAGCGGGTGTAAAAATTACAGGATGTACTGTGCATTATGTTACTCCTGAAATTGATGCTGGAGCCATAATCGCTCAAGCTACTGTTCCAGTGTTACCAAATGATGATGTTCACAGTCTCTCAGAGCGCATTCTAGCTGAAGAGCATAAGTGTTATGTAAAAGCAGTAAGATCAATAGCAGAAGGTATTAACTATTGACCTTGAGCGTTTCTTCCAACTTCAACAAAAAATAAATTTTCAGGATTCAGTAAAGAACTGTATCCGTTCAGCAGAGTGGTTTAAGAAACGATAGATAGAAGATTGTGAAAAGGGTTTAGCCTCCTCTGTTTCCATGTTAAGTATAACGAAATTATTTGCTCAAGGAATGAGTTTCCTCGTTCTGATTGTGTAAAATATGAATTTTTGCGATAAACGACATAATGCCGTATTTGCCGTTCAGCGTGATTATTTGTCAGCGGAGTATTTTCTGGGTCATCTAAAAATTTCCACATCATTCTTTCAGATTTCAAAATATTCTTTGCAACTCGAGACGCTCCAATTGCTTCAGGTAAGCGAGATATTTCCTTCAAATAATACCTTGTACGTTTTCGCAATTTCTTGGCACGTCTAATAAATCTTGAAACATCTATCTCATTTTTTAGTAAAGCTTTTTTCAGTGCAAATAACTCAGTGGCTACATTTCTCAAGTAACAGCCCAGAACTTTAACTTCAAATTTCCAACTATGCGCTAATCTTTCAAAATCCCTTGCTAAGTGTGCCCAACAGATTTGCCTTCTTTCATCAGCAAAGTAGTTGTATGCTGCATATCTGTCGGTTACTACCAAGCTATTACGATTGCAGCATACACTATTTTTTAAAACTTTCATTCCCCTTGACTCTGTCAACTTCACAAAACTTGCCGTATTGCTTGCAAACATCCAACACCAAGCGAGTTTACCTTTGTTATAATGGCTCGTTTCATCAATATGTAGAACTTTACTCCTACTTATCTCTTGTTCGATCTGCTCATACATTTTTTTGCATTTTGAAGCAACTCTATGTTCACTATTTGATATGCTACCGACGCTTATGTTCAAATTGAAGATATCATTTATGATGCTAGCTACTTCGCGCTTTGAATTTTTATAAAACCCACTGAGTGCTGCAACTACTGACTTAACCCTTGGGCCAAATGTATCTGGCGTAACACCCTCTGGTAACTTGCTACTTCTTCTTTTTCCGCATCTCTGACAACGGCCATGTTCCAACTGATATTCCATTACATAAGCCTTAATCTCCGGAAGATCTACTTTCTGATGAATATAAGGTTTTTCGCATATTGCAATCTTCCCTCCGCATTCGCAAGTAGGTGACAACTCTATCTTTATCACCTCATCTGCTTCCATTTTAGCACGATAATTACCCTTATGCCCAACTTGACCACCAATCTTTCTTTCGCTTTTTGGCTTTTCCTTTTTCATTTTGTATAATTCTTTTGAATTGGGAATTGATGAGTTTTTTGAATTTAAACCTAGCCTTTCCTTTAATTCAGCGTTCTCTATCTTTAAAGCCTCATGCTCTGCTTTTAAACTTTCATTCTCTCTTTCCAATCTTTCTATTTTTGCTTCTAACTTTTCTATTTTTTGCTGTAAATTTTTGCAGAGTTCTAAAAGGTTTACCATATTACCTCATATTTACCCTATGATTATCTTTATTATCTTGCTTTGTCTACCTTATTTTGCCGCTCTGCTGAACGGACACAAAGAACTTGCCAGCTTGTTTACTTTTTCCAATTGAACATCATTAATGATATTTGCATAATTATTTATATGGTTAATATCACGATCATCTATCTGCATACTATCCAGTAACGTTGCTGTATTCGCATTATTGGATAGAAAAGAGAAGATAAGGTTATTTACTAAACTGGTTTTTGCATCCTTGAATAATTGTTCGTCAATTCCTTCCTTTTTTATTCTGCTAAATGTATCTTTTACTGCTGAGATAGCTCTGCTAGCAGTAGAGCTATCTGTGCTCATAAACCCAAGTATAACATTTCCATGTTTATTGGTAACATTACTTGCACTAATACCATAAGTAATACCTAGATTTTGTCTCAACTCTTTCATTAGTATTGAGTTTAGACTCATGCCACCAAGCGCATTAATCAAAACACTGGCATTATAGTAATTAGGGTCTTCATATGCTATGCCTTTTTGAGCAAAAAGTATTACACTCTGTGGTATATTCATAAAAACGCTCTTACTTTCTGCAGGCCCAAATTCATTTTTTACAGATATCTTCCTAACTTTCGATCTTTTTGATGGTAACTTAGATAAATATTTATCGAGCAGCATACTAACTTCTTCTTTTGTTGCACAACCAACAACACTAATGACGACATTATCCTTAGTAAAACTACGCTTTATGTATGTTAAAACATCGTCTCTAGTAATGTTCATTATAGTGTCTAGAGTTCCATATGGATCTCTTGAGTAAGGATGTTTTTTGAACAACAATGTATCTAACTCTTTTGCAGCAATAAAATAAGGGTCTTTTTCAAAATTATTAAAGTTTACTTTGACTTTTTCGAATACTCTATTTAACCCCTCAGGATCAACTTTAGGGCGCATTATAGCATCACTAAGTAGTGAAATTGCATCCTCTAGATTCTCAGATAAAGTGTTTAATGAAACCCTAAATGCTTCTAAACCAGCAGTAAAATTTAAACTAATTCCTTTATCCTCAAGCTTTTTCGCAAAATCTTTGGCATCATTTTTTCCTGCTCCTTCTTGAATTACAAGAGAAGTAAACCAAGCAAGCCCCTGCTTTTCTGCACTTTCATACACACAACCTGCATCTTTGAATGATATATTAAGTGAAACTTTTGGTAGATCATGGTTTTCAACAAATAAAAACTTAAATCCTTTATTAGTAGTAACCTCCTCTATATTTAAGTGACTGCTTGCTTGCAAATTAAAGCCTAGACAGAAAAAAAATAGAAATACATATTTACTTATCTTCATTATTACCTCCTTTTGGTAGCAAACGACCAACTAATTTATTAGTAGAAAAGATAGCGTGAACTTTATTATTTACATCCTCTAGATTGACATCATTAATTTTGCTATATGAAATGTCTATTTCATCAAGTGGAATACCTAGTGCTAGACGTGGTATATAAAACATTGCTATATTAGTTAAATCAGATAGATTATCAAGCTGTGCTGCTTTGTATTTAGACTTTGTACTTTGCAACTCTTCACTTGTTATTCCTTCAGAGTTAAAGTGATTAATAGAATTTTCTAACTCTCTTGCAACAGCATCCAAATTCACCCCGCTTTTTGGAGTTACCCGAATCTCAATGTAACCATTACTAAAAGCTAAGCTATTATAATAAGCAAACACTTCTACTGCTACATTCTTATCTAGAACTAAATCTTTATATAGCTTACTAGACTTGCCATTCCCCAAAACATCAACTGCCAAATCAACAGGAAAAGTTTCACTTATTTGCTCAAATAAAGGAACACTATAGCGAAAGTATAAAACTGGCTCTTTTACTTCAGTGCTTTCTAAAATTACCGATATATCTGCATTATGTATTGAATCTTGGTTCGGATAATGCTTAACTACAGGCTCAGCTTTAATTGCACCATATTTTTCCTTTGCTAATCCCGCTACTTCTTCAAATTCTACATCACCAACAACGAGCAGTATAGCATTACCTGGATGATAATAGTTATCATGAAACCTTGTTATGTCATCTTGATTGTAAGTTTTAATATCGCTCTCCCAACCAATAACAGACCTACCATAGCCATTACGATAAAATGCACTGTTCATTTCCTCCCATAGTAAAGCTTCAGGATTATTATCAAATCTCATCTTTCTTTCTTCTAATACGATATTTTTTTCTCTATCTATTTTGTCTTGAGTAACATCAAAATTGCCCATTCTATCTGCTTCAATTTCCATTGCTAGTGGTAAATCTTTTTTGAGAACTAATTCGTAGTAGCAGGTGTATTCTTTAGTGGTAAAAGCATTAAATTGGGCCCCAATGCTGCCCAAAGTGGATTCTATGTCTTTAAATTTTCCTGTAGTTTCAAACATTAAGTGTTCAAAGTAGTGAGCCAAGCCTGCTTTGCCAATTGGGTCATCCATTCCCCCAACTTTATATATTATTGCATGAAAAACAGCTGGAATTCGGTGATTAGGTACTACATAAACATCCAATCCGTTACTGAGCTTAGCATGCTTTATGATTTCAGCTTCCAAAGAAATCGGACAAATGAAAAAAAACACAGATAGTATAAAAAAACTAAAGAATTTGCGAAGCATTATTTCATTCCTCATTTTGCTTAGAGATAGACCTATCATATATATACCACTTATATAACAATGTACACATTCCACAAACTATAGATAGATCTGCTAAATTAAAGGCTGGCCAATACCAATCATTGATATGAAAATATATGAAGTCATATACAGCTCCCCAATAGATTCTATCAATTACATTTCCGATCGCTCCACCAATCATCAGAGAAAAACTAAGGTAAATTGACTTATCATTAGATTTATATATCAAGTATGCAAGTATACCAATTATTAATATTGAACATGCTGAAAAAAAGAAGCTGCCATGCGGCAGAGTACTACACATTCCAAAGCTAATTCCTGAATTCCAAACTTCAACTAATTTCATAAAACTAGTAATCTCGATTGACTCCCCCTCATCAATCAAAGAGTTTATATACAATTTACTTGTTTGATCGAATGATACTATAATCAATATAATAACTAAACATATCCTTTTCATAAATTTATCTTTAACTGGTAAGCCTTCATTATATCACGATCTATCTGTTTTGTTAACTCGTTAATACTATGGAATTTTTTTTCTGCCCTAATAAATTTTAAAAGTTGTATATCAACCTTAAAATTGTATACATTTTCGTTGAAGTCAAATATATGCATTTCTACTATAGGTTTTTTTAAGTCCTTAAATGTAGGTCTCATACCAATGTTGACTACTCCATATAGCCAACTTGAACTATTTTCAGAAAATGCAACTTTGGCGTAATATGTACCAAACTTAGGTTTTATCATGTAATCTTCTATCGGAATGTTTATGGTTGGAAACCCTATTTCTCTACCTCTACATGCACCTTTTGTTACAATACCAGAAACTTGATAAGACCTACCAAGCAATTTATTAGCAATTTCTATTTCTCCTTTTTGTAAACACTCCCTGATTGAGGAAGAAGAGCAAATTTTTCTATCGATTATCAATGGCTCTAATTTAGTTAAAGAATATTCATACATCTGAGAATATTTTTCTAGAGTTAATATGTTACCCAATCGTTTGTGACCAAAAGTACAACTTTCTCCAACAGTTATATGTTTAGCACCATACTTCTTTACCAAAATCTTACCAATAAAGTCATCGCAGCTAACCTCAGAAAAACCTCTACTAAAATTAATAATATACAAGTAATCTATACCATAGCTGCTGATTAGTTCCTTTTTTTGTTCTTGATCTATTAACCTAAAATTGTTCCTACTAAATAAAACAGTTGATGGGTGAGGCTCAAAAGTTAAAACTGCAGAGGGTAATCCTCTTTCTTGTGCTACATTCTTTAGATTGGAAATTGCAAACTTATGTCCTAAATGAACGCCATCGAAATTTCCGAAAGTTAGTGCCACATTATCTTTTATCCCTTGCTCACAGTTGTAAATAATTTTCATACAATTTGATATTTTATATATATTTTTTATATATAATAGTTGTATTTTATAAACTATGGAGATAAATCGTGAAAAACACTAAAGGAAAAGTTGTAATATATGTGAAGAAGTACTGCCCATTCTGCAAGAAAGCAAAAGAGTTATTGGATGAAAAAGGTGTGAAATACGAAGAAATTGATGTACTTAGAAACTCGGATTTGTTTGACGGTATAAAATCAAAATATAACGTCAGGACAGTTCCACAAATTTTTATTACTGATGAAAATGGTGATTATGTACATCATATTGCTGGATGTGACAAATTGATGGATCTTGAAAAAGAAGGAAAGTTGGATAATATGTTAAATAACAATGAAGATAGCATTAATGCAACAGCTTACACAAGCGGCAGTGATGAACACGAGGGATGTAATATAATACATAATGAAGATTTTATGTGATTTTTTTGTCTTACTGTTGCTGGCATACCCACTTTAAACAATTTTTAATGAATTAAAAATACAATTCATCTAGTGAGTTTTTTTAGTGGGAAAAAATGATAAAAAATATTATAATTGTTAGCAAAAACTTAATTAGTATTGAATTAATTAACAAACAAGATTTAGAGAGTTTCATCAAGATTTTCACAGTGCTTGATAAGCATATAGCAGCTAAAACTCTTTTTACAGAAGAAGTGACAATAGAGTATAAACAACACAATTGCATAGAAGTTGTTGAATTGATAAAAGATACAGGTTTTACATATCATGATGTTGAGAATGTGTTAAATCACCTAAGTAATCATGGAATGAAAGTACCAAGTAGCGTTATAGCAAGCACCCTTTCTTCTTCATACAATCACGCACTTGAGTCTAAGGATGTAGCATTTGCCTGTTCTAAAGGGTTGCCACAATTTTACATCAGGGTAAATAAGAATACCTTTATAATGACTCCTATAAGTGAAGAGAATCTGGAATTGAATTCGCAAAATAGCAAAATGCTTATAGAGTCATTAAAGAGCGAAAAAAGCACTTATGATTGCATAGTGGAAGAAAATATCATCAAAGTTATAGTGCATTCTGAAATACATCAGGCTATAAACTCGATTATAAAATCACTGATAAAGTCTTGCCTTTTAGCAAGAGATGAAGAAGAAAAATTCAAAGAGAAATTGAGACAACTTGCTTTTAAAGATCAAGCTTTCGTTGAGTATTCTAGCATCAAAACCATTCATAGATATCCGAATAACCATCCTCTGAGAAAGCATGAAAGTGTTATTAAAGATATAGAAAATATTTTATGTGATTTCATAATAAATGAGAACAGCGGGTTTGCTATAGAGCGGTTAAATAGACTGGGCTCAGAAGTCTCTCCAAATACTCCAAGAATCATCACTAAAACTATAGATAAGCTTGTTAAGTTTCACTAAAATGTTGTTGGAATGGTTTTAGCCAATGTCTACATATATCTGATTTTTACTGATTGAGTGGAGCAATTGAGCTGCTCTCTGTCATCCCAGCGTTTAACACTGGGATGATTTCGTTGTATGGTATCTTATATAGTGTTTTACAAATTCACATAGCTATTTCAAATTTACCCATATCAATGTCAGTAAATTTATTGAGAAAATATCACTTAGTTCTTTAAATTTATGTTTTTGGATATATATTAATCATTTATTTTCAAAGCCTCAATAAAAGCATTTTGTGGGATGTTTATGTTTCCTACAGAATGCAATCTTTTCTTACCTTTCTTCTGCTTTTCAAGCAGCTTCATCCTTCGTGTGACGTCTCCACCATAGAGCTTGGCTGTTACATCTTTTCTATACGGGTTAATCGTTTCTCTAGCAATAATTTTTCCGCCTACTGCCGCTTGAATCGCGATTTTATATTGCTGGCGTGGTATCAAGTCTTTCAAACGTGCACATATTTCACGGCCTCTTTTTTCTGCCCTGCTTTTATGAACAATGCAGGCTAACGCATCCACAGGTTCTCCATTAACTAAAAAACTTAATTTATCTATCTGACTTTCCTGATAATCGGATATTTCCCAATCTAAACTTGCATATCCCTTGGAAATTGATTTTAGTCTATCGTAAAAATCAAAAACAACCTCAGACAGCGGTAATTTATACTTCAGTAGTGCTGTTGTCGTATTACCAACATAAGATAAATCCTGCTGTTCTCCTCTCCTCTCTTCACACAGAGATAGAATCTCTCCTAAATATTGATCAGGTACCATTATAGTTGCAGTGATCCACGGTTCTTCCACTATTTCAATTTTTGTAGGGTCTGGCATATCGCTTGGGTTATGGATATTTAAAACTTTACCATTTTGTGTTGCAACTTTATATATAACACTCGGTGCAGTTGCTGTTAGATCTAAATCAAATTCTCTTTCGAGTCTTTCTTGAATGACTTCAAGATGTAGCATTCCTAAGAAACCGCAACGAAATCCATAACCTAGGGCATTTGACGTTTCAGCATCAAATGTAAAACTAGCATCATTTAAATGTAATTTTTCTAGTGCTTCCCTTAAATATTTAAAATCATCTGTGTTATTGGGAAAAATACTGCAAAATACTACAGGATGTACTTCTTTAAAGCCAGGTAATGCCTTGCTGCACGGCCTTTTCTCTTCAGTAATAGTGTCTCCTACTTTGCAGTCTGCTACTTCTTTCATTGAAGCAGTTATAAAACCAACTTCACCTGCTGAAAGTTCACCAGTCATAACTTTTTTAGGAGTGAAAATACCGATATTATCGACCTGATATGTAGCATTATTAGACATCATAACGATTCTCATGCCTTTTTTTAGTACTCCATTTTTAACTCGCACTAAAATTACTACTCCTAGGTAAGGATCATACCAACTATCAACTAAAATTGCTTGCAGTGGAGCATTTGTATCACCTTGAGGAGCGGGAAGTTTTGTCACTATAGCTTCAAGTACATCCTTTATCCCAAGACCAGTTTTTGCCGATATCAAAATTGACTCACTTGCATCAATACCAATTACTTCTTCAATCTGAAGCTTTACCTTTTCTGGATCTGCAGCAGGAAGGTCAACTTTATTGAGCACAACTATTATCTCATGATTATTGTCAATTGCCTTGTACACATTTGCCAGAGTCTGAGCTTCAACCCCTTGGCTGCTGTCCACCACCAAAAGTGAGCCTTCACATGCAGCTAAGCTTCGGCTGACTTCATATGAAAAGTCAACATGACCTGGTGTGTCCATGAGGTTGAGGCAATATTTATTACCATTATTTGCAGTGTAATTGAGTCTTACCGTTTGTGCTTTGATTGTGATTCCGCGTTCACGCTCTATATCCATTGAGTCAAGTACCTGATTGGTCATTTCCCTTGTCTCAAGACCGTTACATTCTTCTATCAAACGATCAGCAAGAGTTGACTTCCCATGATCTATATGTGCTATTATTGCAAAATTTCTTATATTGTTCATAGATCTACTTATTTAAGTAGATCTATTTTACATTTTAAGTATTACAAGAGCAATTACTTATCTTCCTTTTTGCTGAAAACATTAAGCTGGCGTCTGTACTGGTCGGAAGTATTCAGTAGTTGATGGTTGACTCAGTTTGCTACTTGCCTCATTCTTTTCCTGCTTGCATGTTTTTACTGCATCAGCAAGGCTTAGGTAATCATTACCAACTTTAATTCTTACATCTTTATTTTTTTCTAAATCCGCATCAGCTGGCTTATTGCCTACTATTTTTATATTGCCATCGCTATTAGTACCAAGCTCAATGCTACATTCCTTTCCATCTACATACCAGTTAAACTTTATTTTATACTGAGTTGTGCAACCTAAATCATAATATCTTACCCCCTCATGTATGTAGCCACTGATAGGTTCTTTTTGATCTCCACTTGAAAGAAGAAAACCGGCAATATTGTTGTCTTTACAAAATTCACTATTTAAAAGTTCGCTTACCCTAATATCTGTGTTTTTATTGTCGTCTTTTAGCTTAATTGTTGCATAAAAAAGATTTTGATCCTCATACTTTGTAATTGATACCGCATCAACAATGCCGTTTTCTATATACTTTCTAAACTTTTCTTCAATTTTCTTTCCTAATTCTTCTTGCCTTGCTTCATTTTGTTGTTGCATTCCTTTTAGCTTTTCTTCCATTTTTTTCTGAAGTGATTCGATATCACAAATTAACGTGGATTCATCAATGCCGAGTATCACGTATGCTTGGCCCAATCCTGTCTTCAATCCTTCAATTATGATTACCATCTCTAAGATAGACCCTAAGTTTTGATAATGTATATTAATTTTTTCACTACTTAGGCTACCTCGATTGCTATCCCAGTCGATAGCAATGTTAGTAAACATAGAATTAAGGCCTTCATAAATATCTTTCAATAGACTTGATTTCTCTGAGTTTATTCCATCACGTTTAATACTACTAACATAATCATTAAATGACTTTATTTCTTCAGAATATGTAAAGACACTGTACAGTTCTTTACGTGTTACTCTATCTTGTATTTTTTGTTTTATTTTTTTTAATATCTCACTACTAATACATTTTACCTCATAAAACTATTCAATATTATATACATAAACATTAGGGAATGTTAGCACTTTCTATATGCTTGCGCACTTCCTATTATTCCTTTAACATAGCTGACACTTTTTTTGAATGAGAAATCACTTTATTAATCATATAATTCTCATGATTGTTACCTATTTTAGGCAATTCATACAAATAATTCACCATTATCCCGGCTGACTGACTAATGCCTTTTTCAGAAGTATCAGCCATCCAGTTGATTTGTTTGATTGATGCACCATTGCTTAAATGAAAGTGTGCTACTGGATCATAAGCACCCCCACCACTGCTTTTAACCTTTAGCAAACAATGTGCACAAAGTTTCAGTAGGGACTGTTTTTCGCATTCAATGTTAGTTTTTATGCTTTCTAAAATTTCTGTACCTGATTGTTTTATATTAAGCTTACCTAATAAAGCTACGTCTTGATTTTTTAGCCATTTTGTAAATCCAGGAACTGGAGAAAGAGTTGCATACACTTTTACGCTTTTAAATTCTTGCGATAGTTTTTCTACGACTCTCTTTATTAAAAAGTTACCGAGGCTAATTCCAGATAAACCAGTTTGAGTGTTTGATATTGAATAGAATATAGCAGTACTTGCACTGCTTGGGTCACTTGAGGGCACTGACTCATCCAAAAGGTGTTGAATACTATCTGAAATCTCATTCATCAATGCAACCTCTACAAAAATTAGAGGTTCGTTTGGTATTTTGTAATGAAAGAAAGCAAAACAGAGACGATCAGAATCTAGCCTATTTTTTAGGTCACCCCAAGAAGAAATTTTATGTACAGCTTCATATTTTATAAGTTTTTCCAACAATGATGCAGGTGAATCCCAGGTGATTTGATGAAGATCAAGTAGATCAACATCAACCAAAGTACAGAGTATATTTTTTAATTCATTTTCTAGTGGGTTTAGATTTTCATATTGGTTCTTTAGCTTAAGCACATCAGAACGCATATCAACAATAAACTTAAGACCTTCTGGTAAGGAGATAAACTGCTTCAATATTTTAGAGCGTGGTGATTCAAGGACTTTTATTAAGTCTTGTTCAAACTTATAGCTCGACTCAGAATCTTGATTTTTCTTATATACTTTTATTTCTTCATCTATTTTCGTTTTATCCGGATTGAATTTTTCTGCCAGGGTTTGTAAAAATTTTATTTGACCTGCCTCTGATAAACTCAAGTACAAATTACCAAGAGATACGGTGTTCTTACGTGCTGAGACTTCACCCCCCTTTGGGTTTAAGCATTCGTTCATCTTCAAGACTAAACTATCGACATCGCGACTACTACTTAAATCAGGGTTAATATTGCCAACCCATGATCTTACAGCGTTTGCTACTTCACCTAGTATCTTAAAAAAGCTCTTTGGTGCTTTCTGATCTTCAACTTTCACTATATCAGTTTTTGCTAATGATTCTTTTGTCATAAATTCCTTTTACTATGTATCTATCTTAATTTAAAGAAAAATCTTAGTCTACAAAGAAGGCATATACTTTCATGGTACAACTATTTTATAATCTATTTAAAATTTTCGTAAAGAGAGTTAGATTTTTAATTTTATTATTCTTCTTATAAAAGTACTTTTATTATAAAAATGACCTTTTTTCTCTTCCTTTTTCGGGTAAGGCTGATTTTTTAATTACCTAGGCGAAGTTACTTAATTTTTACACATCTATTGTAAAGTACAAAATCTGACTTTGGAATGAAAATGCTAGCTGATGCTTGGACTTTATTGATACTTACGCTACTTGAAACTATACTTGGTATAGACAATTTAATCTTTATTTCTCTAGCAATAGATAAGGTGCCAAATCTGCTGAGAGAAAGAGCCCGCCTTATAGGTTTTGGCTTGGCGCTATTGATGCGTTTTGTAATACTATTTTTTACATCATATATATTATCAATGCAAAAGCCTATATTTCACACTGTATCACTGGATATCTCAGTAAAGGATTTACTTATGATTGCAGGAGGGTTATTCCTTATTGTTAAAAGCTCTATGGAGTTATGGAGCGACATTTTTGTACATAAGGAGAATAAAACAAAGGCAAATGTTAAATCACAATTTTTTTTAGTTGTGCTACAAATTATATTAATAGATTTAGTTTTTTCGGTTGATTCGATATTAACTGCCATAGCATTAACTCACAATATGATAATCATTGCCATAGCATTTACATTTTCCATACTAGCGATGCTATTTTCATCAAGTTATACCGCTCAGGTAATAAAATCCAACCCAAGCTTAAAAGTAATTGCCATTCTATTTATTTTACTCGTCGGTGTATATCTAACACTTGAAGGGCTTCACATAGAACTACCAAAAGCATGTTTGTATTCTTCATTTATGTTTGCATTGCTTGTGGAAGCTATAAGCAAAATAAAGAAAATACAGCCTTGAAACTATTTTACACGAAGCAAAAATCCAATCAGTGCGTGACGTACAACTGTGCGAACATTTTCTAGCAGGAAGGTGTCATTCAACTTCGGTGTCATCCCAATGCTTGACACTGGGATCCATTTTTCCATCATCAAAAACATTGTATTTTTACATTACTTTTATGCTCACCAACTTAACTGGATCCCAGTGCCCAGACACTGGCATCCTACAGATAATGTTCATACAGCTGTGCGTCACACGCTCTACTGTCAAGTAGGTGCTTGCTGTCCATTTATTAAGGCGGCAGATGGTTTCTCTGCTCCATCAACTTTAGTACTAGGCCTTTAGTAATGCATATGTAGCACAACCAACTACCAGTGCTGCTGCTGTAACTGCAACCACTGCTATAACGATAGGTATCAACTGAGCTGCAATTATTCCAGTTGTAAAAAGTGCCACTGCTATAGCAGTGCCTAATAATCCAGTTACTCCACCGGCAATCTTTGCTTTATTACGCGCTTTTACAAAAGAGCCTCCTCCTGCGTCTAATAGAGCTTTTACTACGTCTTGACTCTTAGCATGATCTAAAGGAGTCTTTCCATCTTTATCTACTGCATTAACTTTTGCTCCTGCTCCGATTAAAACCTCTACTATCTCTTTGCTATCAAACAAAGGAGCATAGTGCAAAGCAGTCTTTCCATCTTTATTTACTGCATTAACTTTTGCTCCTTCTTTGAGTAAAACCTCTACTATCTTTTTGCAAGAAATAAAGTGCAAAGCAGTGTACCCAATTTTATCTCTCACATTAACATCTGCTCCTGCTCCGATTAAAACCTCTACTATCTCTTTGCGACCACGAATAGCAGCAGAGTGCAAAGCAGTGCGATCAAACCCATCTTTCGCATTAACATCTGCTTTTGCTCCGATTAAAACCTCTACTATCTCTTTATAATCATGCCAAGCAGCACAGTGCAAAGCAGTTTCCCCAATTCCACTGTTCTCATTAACATCTGCTCCTGCTCCGATTAAAAACCCTACTGTCTTTTTGTAACCATTCTTAGCAGCTATAATTAATAACGTCTGCTTTTCGTATAGGAGAGTATCAAATGCATGATTTACATCAAATTTATCTTTCTCCCACTTTTGATATAGATCTTGATTCTGTTCCTTTAGTTCTTCTTGTATTTTCTGAATTATATTATCTTTATTTAAATCTTCCTTAGCCTCAATCGTCTTCAGTACTGTTTTCAGTGATTCATATTCTCCTGTCATGATTTTACCTTCAATATCAAACTATATGTTTAATTATTACATGATTATGATAAAAAGTCGATTAAAACAAGCTAATAACTGGGATTGTGAATAGTAAATTAGATTCAAGTAGCCTCTGTGGTGTCATTCAACTTCGTTGTCATCCCAGTACTGGGATCCAGGAACCAGCGTCACGCGCTGGAATGACATTAAATAGTTTTCCTTAAAATTTGAGTTATGCAAGCAGCCTCTTTGGTGTGATTCGAGTAGCTGAAACTGGAATGAAATTATTGCTACTCCCACTCAATAGTTGCTGGTGGCTTGGAAGTTAAATCATACACAACTCGATTTACTCCGGAAACTTTGTTAACAATTATACTACTGACGTCTTGCAAAAACCTCCAAAATACTAACGAATGTTGATCTTTATTTTCAAATGGAAATGCATCAGCTGTCATGCTATCAGATGAAGTCACAGCCCTTAAAGCGCAAACATATCCGTATGTACGATTATCTCCCATAACTCCCACAGTTTTTACTGGTAACAGTACAGCAAAAGCCTGCCATATTTTATCATACAGATCATAATTTTTCATTGTGTTGATATATATTTCATCTACTTCTTGCAATATTCGTACCTTTTCTTCATCAACCTCACCTATGATCCTCACTGCAAGTCCAGGCCCAGGAAATGGATGTTGAAATATTATCTCATCTGAAAGCCCAATTTCTTTGCCAAGCAGCCTTACTTCATCTTTAAAGAGATAGCGTAAAGGTTCTACTAGTTTCAGATTCATTTTTTCTGGCAACCCACCAACATTGTGATGAGATTTAATTGTACTAGTGTTTCCTGAAGCGTGCCCTGATTCAACTACATCAGAGTAAATGGTGCCTTGCATTAAAAAATCCACATCACCTATTTTTTTTGCCTCTTCTTCAAATACTTCGATAAAAGTATTGCCGATAATTTTTCGCTTTTCTTCCGGATCAGTTATTCCCTTTAACCTACTTAAAAACAAGTTTGATTTATCAACGTAATTTATTGGAATTTCTTTTAACATAGCAGTGGTCTGGCTCTTACGCAATAACCCAGTATCGATAAAAATACAGTTTAATTGTTTTCCTATAGCTTTGTGTGTAAGAACTGCTGCAACACTTGAATCAACCCCCCCACTTACTGCAGCAATTACTTTTTTCTCCCCTACTAAGTTTTGAATTTTTTCCTTCTGTTTTTCAACGAATGACTTCATTGTCCAATCTCTCTCACAATTTGCAATATCTAAGAAATTAGAGAGAAGTTTACTACCATTTGTCGTAGGCTTAACTTCAGGATGGAACTGAGTACAGTAAATCTTCCGCTGTTCGTTGGCAATTATTGCGATTGTTTGATTTATTATACCTGAGGCAATAGCAGTAAATCCTTGCGGTATAGTTTCGACACTGTCTGCATGGTTCATTAGCACATCGACTTCGGAATTAACGTTCCAAGTATCCTTTATAATTGGGGATTCTTTTAGTATCTTGATTTTAGTTTTGCCAAATTCCTGATTGAATTCTTTTCTTACCTTTGCCCCGAAATAATGACAAATGAGTTGCTGTCCATAACATATTCCAAGTATAGGAGTGTTTATTGTTTCGTTAAGTTTTATAATTTTATGTGCTACTTCACTTACTTCAGAGCAATTGTCATTTACAGATTGCGGTCCTCCAGAAAAAATAAATCCATTGAATTTTGATACTGTTTCGAAATCGATATTGCTTGGAAATATTTCACAGTAAACGCCCATTTCCCTGATTTGTCTTGCAATAAGCTGTGTAAACTGTGAACCAAAATCAATAACGGCAATTGCTGACAATGTGCTCCTCCATATTATTTAAAGCAATATTTGATAATAAAGAAAACAATAAAGTAAGTAAACTAAGACCTGTTTAAAAACTTTAATATATGACTAAAGTAACTTAAATTTACCGCAACAGATTTGTGATTAAGCTGTCTTAATTATCATTCTGATACTCTCTTCTTATCATAATAGCAACCCCAACATCTTTCCTTAAGTTGATGCCATTGCCTGAACGGATACGTTTAATATATATATAAATTCCTATCTTTTATATCTAATAAACCAAGTGTTGGTACGATTGTTGCTTTCAGGAAGATGACGGTTTCTACTGTCTTAGCCAGTTTTTTTGACTTTTGATGCAATAAGTTTTGGTTATCTTTTCTATGCTCTATAAGCCCACCAATTACCATAACTTCGCCGCTCTTAATTTTTAACGTAGAGTGCATTTCTCTGGTTTCAATAATTGGAATGTCACTATTTAATTTCATTTTATTCTGCTGTGCGACATATTCTATATTTGGGTCTTTAGTGTAATCGTTAATTCTTGATAAGGTTGGATGTATATCCATGAATATTTCATTAGTATCAATGTTAATGCTTGGGTGGATTATTAACACCACACCTATTGGAGTGCTATTCATCTTGGTAATTAAGGCATGATTGGAGTTTCTGGTATCTTTCTGTATATCGGAAGTAAAATAGATATGGTTTTTAGTAAATGAAATCATTGCTTGCTGATTATTTATAGCATGTACTCTAGGGCTTGAAATTACGGTTGAAGTGCCAAATTTATTTAAAATTTTTACTAAATCTCCTAAATCACTCACACTAGAGTTAATTGCTAGGTCAATAATAGAGTTACCTTGATTTGTTATAGATTTGGTTTCATTATGCAAATCATTTAAGTTGATACCAGAAAGGTATTTATCGTCTAATAAAACTTCAACTATTTTGGCCTCGATCATTACTTGAGAAGACGCCAATTTCTTAACTTTATTAATATATTCTTCAACAGCTTTGTGAATATCTTTTCTAGCATTTAGAATAATGACACCAGCTTCTCTGTTGGATGAAAGAAACTCACCATCATCTACTCCGTTAACATCCATTATTGCATTTAAGCCTTTTTCTAATGAATTCCATAAATCACTACTATATTGAGATTTCATATAGTTTTTATCACCATCACTGTCGGTAATATTGTTACCAATGATAAAACTCCTTTGCGCAGAGTGTTGAATATTGATGAAGTCTACGTAATAATTTTGTGCATATGGCAAATCTTGTTCAATTCTAATTACACCATTATTCATTGAGTAACGCAATTTGGCGCTGTTGGCTATATTCTGAATTACTTCGTTTATGTTCTTATCTTTTAGCTTTAAAATAATATTACCTGATATTTTGGGATCTATGTCTAAGTTAACGTCAGAAAGTTTTCCTATCTCAATCAGTAAATCCTTTACTGGTACTTTTTCATCAACATTAATCGAAAGAAACTGATTACTGGTTGTAAGATCGGGAAACTCTACCGGTAAAGGTATCATTTCTGGTATTGCTGGTTCGTTATTCTTCAAAGGAGTATTATATTGTTGCAACGAATAATCGTGCTTATAATTGTCTATATTAACAGAATGTTGCTTGTTAGGTAGATGTGTACAAGAAATAATGAAAAGGAGTATTAAACATTTTAAAATAGCCATGAGGGCAGCATACAAATCTATACTAATAGTTTTCTATAAAAATGTTAAAAATGTATTTAATTGTATCCGTTCAGGGGAGTGGTTTAAGAAATGATAGATAGGAGATTATGAAAAGGGTTTAGCCGTATGGAAGTGGGATGAAAAGAAGCACTGGTTTCACATGCGTCTGAACAGACACCATTTTACAGCATTTTAAATTTGTCCTGTGCAATGTTTGTACAGTTGCGATAAAAATTACTTGACAAATTTTGACAGCTTTGTTATTTTGATAGTGAAGATATTCTAGAGCTCGAAATCTATCTTCGTCTGCAGACTTTTCAACTTAATTAATTTATAATCTCTAATTAAAGTATATTGTACTTATGTATAGATAACTTCTATCATAGCTATGTACATTTTTCTGAGTTTTTTTGTATTACTTAGGAGGATCATCATGTTTAAAATCATGGATTACGCATATCATTGACATAAATGCCTTAAAAGGACAGATGGTACCTACGTCCTCTTTATATAGATTATGTATTTGTTCAGATACGACTAAATTGTGTCTAGTGTAGAAAAAATTAGACAAATTCAGCCTTATATAGAACCAAATTCAACGGAAGTAGAATTATCCTCATTTCCATAATAGTAAGGATTTGCTTCTTGCGTATTATTAACAGCAGTTTTTAATAGTACTTCCTTATCACTATTCCATGCAACTTTCTCCATAATTGGAATATAATCCTTACACTTTTGATTATCTCCACAATCCTTGATTTTACTATCATCATTTAGATAACGCTTCAATGCATCATAGTATACTTTAGTGTTATTACCCTCTTTATCTATCATTTGTCCTAAGGTATTAACAAGTATCAATGGTGCAACTTGTTTTGCTTTTACAACACTTGTTTCACTGGACTCTCTAAAGAGATTAGGACATGCTCCTCTGGAAAAAAAGCTCTTGTTGAATTCTGGATTACTACGGTAAACGTTCGGGTAACAGAAACTCTTAATCTCTTCTTCTTGACACGCTAACTCTATTTGATCATCCACACATTTTTCACATTCTATATTACCAAGCCAGGATATTGAATTAAGATCCTCTGTAAAGGCAAATTTAAAATTTACTGCACCATAATTACCATTTGCTCCCTCTTCTATATATTTTGCAATCTTAGGATTACTGTACATCTCAGGATATAATTCCTTTAGTAAATCAGATGCACTAAAACCTTGACAACCTATCTTATTATCAACTTTATAAAAATGAGAATATGGCCCACAATTTTCATACTTGGAACAATCTGAGGTTACTTTTCGAGATGTAATTTCTCCATTTTCATTCTCTCCTTCATCAGTAACAGGTTCGCCCGTATCAATTTCACCTTCTCTATCGGTAACAGGTTTATCTATACCACTTCCTTTTTTACATTCTTCAGCTATTTTTTATACCACTTAGTCTCTGCTGATGATTGCTCTACATTTTAATTTCCGTAGCTGTTCACAACATTACACTCTGGAACTATATACCTAATATCGCATGCTGATTTCTCTCTTTATCTTCTGCAAATTAATTAAATGAAGGGCATTAAGTATCCACACTACTAAAAAAAGTGTGGTACAAAATATAAACATTGCAATGAGTGGCAGCAGTAAAGAACCTTCTATTGCTACTCCACCTTTTCTAAAAATACTTGCTGGCTGATGAAGAGTAGACCATAAATTCACAGAAAATTTTACTATGGGAATATTTATAGCACTAAAAATGGCAAATACTGCTGATGATTTCTCTGCTCTTGCTTGATTATCAAAAGCGCTCCACAATGAAAGATAACCAACATACAGAAAAAACAAAATCAGCATTGAAGTAAGCCTTGCATCCCATACCCACCAAGTACCCCATGTTCCTTTTCCCCAGACGCTACCTGTGATTAAGCATATTGCCGAAAAGACTGTCCCTGCAGGAGCAGCAGCATGTGCCAAAACACTAGCAACGCTATTGTTCCACACCAATGAAATGAAACTGAGTGATGCAATGAGTCCGTATATTCCAAGAGCAAGCCATGCAGAAGGCACATGAAGATACATAATTCGTACAATTTCTCCTTGTTTATAATCTCCTGGGGAGAAGAATAATGCCAAGAACATTCCAATTAAAAAACATGCGAAACAAATAACCCCAAGCCAAGGTAGAGCTTTTTTAGCAAAAGAAGTGAAATTTGTAGGCTTTAATAAAAACATTCGTTTTGAGAATAATTGTGTTAAGAATTTATCAATTAGTTTGAGTTTTATCAACAAGATAGTTTTTCTATATTTACGTAGTATAATAAATTAGCACAATTTCAGTAGCAGATTGCTTGCTATTATTTTTATTATAACGTTGATGACCCTTAAAAAGCTTAACCTACACTTAGTGTCAGATTCAAGTGGTGAAACTGTTATATCAGTTGCAAAATCAGCTCTGAAACACTTTCGTTCTGTAGAAACGATCGAATATGTTTGGTCTTTCGTAAAAGGAGAGGAGCAGATTGACAAAATTTTAGAGGAAATTAATAGAAAAAGTGATGAGCATAATTTTGTTATATGCACTATTACTAATGATGAGCTAAGAAAATATCTAAAAAATAATTGTATAAAGCTAAAAATTCCCTACAGAGCGATATTATCACACATTATTAGGGAAATCTCATCCTATCTTGAAATTGAAAAAGACGAAAAACTTGACTTACATGCTGAGATAAATAACGAATATTTTCAGCGCATTGAGGCAATAAACTATACCATTAATCATGATGATGGACAAAATATTCAAGATATTGATAAAGCCGATATAATTTTGGTTGGAGTTTCACGCACATCAAAATCTCCCACCAGTATGTATTTAGCTTACCGAGGCTATAAAGTTGCAAATGTTCCTTTTGTTAGCGAGATACCCTTTTACGTCGACTTAGCAAAATTAAAAAATAAACTGACTATAGGAGTAACAATAGACGTAAGAAGGCTAATAGAAATACGCAAAAATAGACTGACTTCAATTAATAATGAAGGTAATAATATATATGCTGACCCTAGAAAAGTAGAAAAGGAAATTAAAGAAGCAGAGGAGTTCTTTAAGCAAAATAACTGGCCAATTATTGATGTCACGCAAAGGTCAATCGAAGAAGTATCAGCAACAATTATACAGTATTTTAATAAAATGTGAAAAATTTATCAATTGACTAACTCTCTGTCAGTGATCATAATGTAAGGTAATTCTATTCTTACTGTAGATATGAAAGTTAAAGGGTCACTAAAATCTCATCGTAACAGAGATAAAAATTGTAAAGTTGTGAAAAGGGGTGGTAAGGTTTATATTATAAATAAGGTAAAGCCAAGATGTAAAGCGCGTCAAGGTTCTTAGCTTTTTGTTTTCCTTTTTATGTCATATGTTTTTCATATGGAAGCATGGTTAGAAAGAAACAAAAATTGTTGCATAGCACTGCCCATTTCTTCTCTTACATTATATTTTGGTATTAACATGATTACAGGCAGACGTGGCTTGTTAACATTAATTAACTTAAAAAAAAGAAATTAATTACGTGCGTCAACAAGTCCATGAATTTTAGTTCCACCCTAAGCCCTCTTGAGCTTGAGAATTTTTTCTATATATAGGCTGAGCATGAATGACATCTGATCATCAATTATGCAAATCTGGATCTTGTTGTGCATACTTAAGTCATTTTGCCAAAATTCCCTTTTTGCATCACCTTTTAAACCTCTTGTGTATACTTCTGTAATTGTGGTAAATTTTTGATCATTGGCAGCCACTTCTCCACACTGCTTCCATACATATTCTCAACTTCTTCTCGCTTTTACTGTGTATTCCTTTTGTGCTCTTTAAAACGGTACCTTCTATATATATATTTATTGTCATTAGGCTAAGTTACCGCTTTTTTTCCATTTTTATACTTCCTGCCCTTGATTAATTTGACCTGCTAACATTTTGTTTACAGGGCCTGCTATTAACTCTGCACAATTTATTCTTATGGTAAAAACTTCTTCTTCACTCTTATTTTTCCTTAACTTGACGCGTATGGTTTTTTAAATACTCCCGTCTGTCAAGGAATTTCTACTCATGAAGGTTATGGCTTGGAAGATTACTGAAATTTTGAAAAATGTAGTCTACTTCTATATTCAAATATATCAAGCAGTAATTCAAAATTAGCTATTGTACCTTTTGCACTATTATATGCAAGGTTGAGCAATTCTCTGTCCTCATATAAATCAGCAAATTTAAACTCCATGCACCCTGATTGTTTTGTGCCTAGAATATCTCCGCTACCCCTCAGCATCATATCCTTTTCAGCAATATAAAATCCATCTTGTGACTCACACATAATCTTTAACTTTGAATACGAACTTTTACTGAGATTGTCATATAACAGTACACAAAAAGACGGTTTATTTCCTCGTCCTACTCTACCTCTTAACTGATGTAATTGCGATAACCCAAACTGTTCTGCATTCTCTATAATCATAATAGTTGCATCTGGTACATCTATGCCAACTTCTATCACAGTGGTTGCAACAAGCAGAGAAAATTCATTCCTCTTGAAGGAAAACATCACTTGATCTTTCTGCTCTTGAGTTAGTTTTCCGTGTATTATTCCAACTCTATCAAAAAATGTCTTTTGTAGTTCCTGAAAGCGCATTTCTGCTGCGGCAATATTGAGTTCTTCGTTTTCTTCTATATATGGACAAATCCAATATGCTTTTTCGCCTCTATTTATAGCATCTTTCAGTTTTTGAATAATATCTGATACTTTTTTAACGTTCATAATAACGGTTTTTATTGGCAATCTAGATTTTGGTTTTTCCCTTAAAATAGAACATTCAACATCACCATACATAGCTTGCTGCAAGGTTCTTGGAATGGGAGTTGCAGTAACAAAAAGTATATCGGTATTTTCTCCTTTTCCTACCAACCGATTCCTCTGTATCACTCCAAATCGCTGTTGTTCGTCTATGACTGCGAGTCCTAAATTTTTAAATGTAACGTTGGCTTGAAATAATGCATGAGTACCAATTACTATATTTAAAATACCACTTGCAAGTTCGTTCATAATAATCTTTCTTTCCTTGCGCGCAGTTTTACCGGTAAGCAAAGCAACTTTTATATCAGTACAAGATAGAGCTTCTTCGATCCAATTATAATGTTGCTCAGCC
This sequence comes from Wolbachia endosymbiont (group A) of Limnophora tigrina, assembly GCF_964263225.1. Lineage (NCBI taxonomy): Bacteria > Pseudomonadati > Pseudomonadota > Alphaproteobacteria > Rickettsiales > Anaplasmataceae > Wolbachia > Wolbachia endosymbiont (group A) of Limnophora tigrina. The sequence goes on along the minus strand of NZ_OZ181654.1, from coordinate 571,841 downwards.
AAGATAGTAGTTGGTGCCATTAGAGCTACTTGCATGTTATTTTCTACCACATTCAGCATCGCAAAGAGTGCAACTACAGTTTTGCCACTCCCAACGTCACCTTGCAGCAGACTTACCATGCGGTATCTGGATTTTTGTCTTTCTGAGATTTCATCTATCGCTCGAATTTGATCATTTGTTAATTGGAACGGTAATTCATTTAAGACCTGCTCTTTGTATTTACTCAATATTATAAATTCTTTTCCCTCTTTTTTTACATGATTTTCCCTTGCAAGCTTTAGTGCCAACTGGTACGCAAATAGCTCATCATAAGCAAGTCTTTCTCTGCAAACTTCTGCTTCTGCGAGTGAGCTCGGTCTGTGCAATCTTATGATGCTTTCTTTCCAATTCAGCCATTTCTTTTGCTTGATTAATGTTTCATCTATCCACTCTGGCAAATCAGGCAAATCTTTTAGATTAGAACTTATTATGTTTCTAATGCTCTTGTTAGTAATACCGCGACATAATTGGTAAACTGGCTCTATGCAGGCTATTTCTTTAAATAGATTGATATCAGATAACATATAATCTGGGTGAGTAATTTGCCAATGTTCGGCAAACTTTTCAAGTTTACCACTGATTACTATATCTGTTCCAACTGGAAATAATTTATACAAATATTTAACTGAGTAATTAAAAAAAACTATAAATAAATACTGACTTTCACTTTCAACGATTATTTTATATGGCCTACCTCTAACAGTGGGGCGCTGGTGCTCATACACTTTTGCCACAAAAGTTGTAAATTCTCCCACTTGAGCATCAGGTAGTGATTTACTTCTATCCACATAACTGAGCGGCCTATAAAACAGCAAGTCCATTACTCTGTCTCCACCGCAAAGTTTAGGCAATATTGCGGAATGAAACTTAGGTATATTCTCAATTTTACTATTTAGAAAAGTCAGCACACTTGACTGTTCATCAACATTCATACTGTGTAAAACCGTTTATTCATAATAGAGCCTTACTAAAATCCTGTCACCCTATTATGACTGTCTATGTTAAGTATATTATTGACATATTAACTATTTTTATGTATTATTATACTATCAGCAATTCATATCAAAGTATTAACAATGAACAACTCTACACAGGAAAAAAATGAAAATCCAGTAGTTACACTCAAAGCTCAGGCAGAAAAGTTTAATTTTAGTATGCTAAAAGCGCGTGAAGATAGTGTTGAAGCGAACTCTGGTTATCAGGCTTATCAAGACATTGACAGAATGGATTTTACTATTAATGGTCAAAGTGTAGATAAAATCTTAATTAAAGCACTGATAAATAAAGACAAAAAAGAATTTGACAAGGTTTGGGCAGAACATTACAAAAACGAAAAAACTCCTGACCATAAAAAAAATGACCAGTACAAAAAGAAATTTGAAGAATTTTACAATCGGGGCACAAAGTATACTCACCTATTACCAAAGGAAGAGAACGGAAATTATCGACCATTTGCAAAAGAAGTTTTTAAGGAAATGTTTCAATACGCTGGAGAAAGAGTTCCAAGTGATCCTATCCTCGAGGAGTTAATTGTTCATTGCAATCAAGCAGGGTATGAAGCTAGTGTATTGATAGAATCTCAAATTGCACTTAAACAATATTCATTTGTAGTACGTTCACCTGAAAAAGTTATAAATATCGATTATGTTAACCAAAATAATGTGAGTATTAGGTCTGAGATGAAACTACCGATACTCTTCCAAGAGAGTGATGGTCAATTCGGTGACAAGGTATGTGATCTATCCAGCTCACTGGAATTTACACTTGAATCTCAAGATGGGAAAGATGATGTGATATACAAAAATGGCAAATTGTCACTTACTGTGCCCCGGAAATTGAGAGATTACAAAATTGATGGCAGAAGTTTATTTGATATTATTAAAGAATATTTCTATAAATTCTGCGAGAAGTTAGGGTTCAAGTTTGAAGTAGAAATAGAGCATGATTTAGGTGATCCGATGAGCTACCTCGAAGAGGTAGCTCTGCCCATTCATAGCAATGAACACGAAAATACACCCTAAAACTAACAATTAAAATATCTCAAGTTCTGTTAGCTTATTTGCATAGTCAGTTGTACTAGACGCAACTTAATCTGACAGAAAAACTAATATCAATCTCTATGTTTGATGCTACTAATATTTTTCTAAAAAGCAATATGCTTGCTATCAAGAAAAGTCTGCATAGCAATATTTACCTAAATGAGGCCTTGTCTCAATTCCTAAATATAGCTGTGATTTTCTGGTTTATCATAGCCCATATCAGTCAAAATGCGCGATAATAGCACCATCAAAGAAAGATATATTAAAAAGATTAGCGGCAGTAATTGCAGTTTTCTCTGTTTGCCATAGCAACTCTTGAGTAGGTATCAATAATAATGATAATCTATATATCTGCTATAAAACCTCGAGATCCGTAGAATAGGGCTGACTAAGGTTCTCATACATTCCTGTATGCTGAGAACATAAAAGCTCTTTTGATTCTATTCCTAAATCCTCAAGTATTTGCTCCTGTTCAGCTATAAGTTCTAATAGCCCTGTTCCACTTTCACTTACTTCACTTCGTTCAAGACACATAAGTTCTGTTAACTCTGCTATGTCTTCTCTAGAAAGCTGATTTTTTTCAGAAAAAGTTGCTTCACTCATATGGTCCTCTTTTTGATATAAAGAGTATCTTATACAAGAGAATAACTAAAATAATCTAAACTCTTGTGTCATATTTGTAGCTTGGTGTAGTTATATGGTACATTTCAGATAAGAGTACTGATTATCTAATTGTAGGAGAAGACCTAGTCAAAATATAAAAAAGCAGTGGAATTGGGGGTGGTAAATTTTAGATGAAGATCAGTGGAATAAAGTGGTAAATTCAGAAGTGTCTGAATAACTGTGTGAACTAAGTTCGGAGGAGAATAGTATCAAGAAAGGAGAAAATTATATGGTCTTACCTTTATTGATGTATTAATTGAGAAGAGTTCTTAAAAGTTAATGTTTTGTTAGTTGTTTCATACTAAAATAGGCATATATAAATAATTAGGAGAATGTTATGCGGTCTAATTCCAATTCACTTAATAAATACGGATATGTATCTGATGCAAATGGATTGTCTCACCAAGAAATGGGAATGTATGATGATTTAGGAAGATATGAAGTTGCTGATGAAGATATGATGTACCAAAAAAACTATGGTATTATTGGTGATAGTTTAAAAAAAATAACAAATCTGACTGGAGATACAGCAAAGAGTATAGCAGATTACCTTATTAAACCTGTTAGTGATCAGGTTGCAAAGCAAATCGTTGTTCCATTAGGAACAGAGATTATAAGTAAAATTGTCGTACCTATTACAAAGAAAGTTGCAGAACAAAATCAAGACATGATAAAAGAGCTAACAGATAAACTCATGGTTCGCGTGGAAGATTTTGCTCGGTTACAAATAGAAAAATTAAAAGAAGACGTAAAGCAAGAGATAACATCAATACCAGGTAAAGTTTTAGAGAAGATAAAACCTTCTTCATGGCTTCCATGGAAAGCAGAAAGTTTGGATGAAGCTTATTCTGACACTTATGTACCAAATGATATAGATGAATTTGCATGGTAGAGCTTCAAGGTTTAGCAAAATGTTTTTTGGTTTATATTCGCTTGAGGTTAACATCATTGGCCTTAAGCTTTTTTTAATGCTAAATGATCTTACTGTATATCTACAAATTCTTCCTGTGATTTTCAACTCTAGAGGTTATGCTTAAATTATAATATCTACCAAAAAAATAGTCATTTTGCTTGGATATTTGATATAATTTAGATCTATTAAAGCAAAAGCATGAATGAAGTAATAACATTTGGTTGTCGTCTAAATTTCTACGAGAGTGAGTTAATCAAAGAAGCATTAAAAAAAGCAAAGAGAGAAAATGTTGTTGTAGTGCATAGCTGTGCAGTGACAAACGAAGCAGAACGCCAAGTGAAGCAAAAAATACGTAAGATCTATAAAAACGACCCAAGTAAAGAAATTATCGTAGTTGGCTGTGCCGTTCAATTAGATCCTAAATCATATAGTGATATTCCTGGTGTAAGTAAAGTGCTAGGTAATCAAGACAAGCTAAGAGCTGAAAATTATCTACTAAATAATGATGAAATCTTAGTCAGTGATAACCAAGTAGAACCTATTCTCATTAATGGATTTGAAGATAAATCAAGGGCATTTATTGAAATTCAAAATGGTTGTAATCATAGTTGTACATTTTGCTCAATTACTGAGGCAAGAGGAAATAATCGATCTGTGCCAGTAAACAATATTATAGAGCAAATTAAGATTTTTATAGAAAATGGGTATCAAGAAGTGGTGTTTACAGGTGTTGATATTACTGACTTTGGTACAGATTTGTTTGGTAAGCAATCACTCAGTTCAATGATTAGAAGAGTTTTAAAGGATATACCACAGTTAAAGAGACTAAGACTTTCCTCTATTGATGTTGCTGAAGTTGATGATGAACTAATGGATTTAATAGCTAATGAGTCAAGACTTATGCCTCACTTACACTTGAGTCTACAGTCTGGTAATAATTTAATACTAAAGAGAATGAAACGTCGTCACAATAGAGAACAAGTGATAGAATTTTATCATAAAATGAAGAGCTTAAGACCTAATATAGCATTTGGCGCTGATATTATTGCTGGATTTCCAACAGAAACTGATGAAATGTTTCAGGATACAGTTGATTTACTGAAAAAAATAAATGTAGTTTATCTACATGCTTTTCCATATTCAGAGCGGAAAAACACACCTGCTGCACGGATGCCACAAATACCAGAGAATGTACGTAAAGAACGAGTAAAGCATCTAAGAGAAATAAATAAAGAAATGATGAGCAGTTTTTATCAATCTTTGCTCGGCACTGAGCAAAGCGTTTTGGTTGAGCAGAATAATATTGGTAGAACAGAAAATTTTGCATTAATAAAACTTACATCAAGAGTTCAAGCTAAAAGTATTGTGAAAGCTCATGTTAAAGGAATAGAAAATAATTGTTTAATTGGAAATATTATTTCTTAATTTTTGTACATTAAAGGAATATATGATATAGTAGTTATACTATAAGTGATAATTCATTTATGATAATTAGAATATCTATTGCTTTATTTTTCATCTTCATTCCGTGTGTCTATTTTTTTATTACTTATATCAGTAACAATACACACATTGAGCAAGTGCAGCCCTTAAAATTAGAAACGGACAATAATGAAAGTGTGATACATTCTGAAGAAGTTACTGAAAAAGAAGTGCCAATAAAATGTCAAGAACTTGAAAGTAGTTCACCTTCTGTTTTCCAAGTAGCTAATCAGAAAAATATGTGGCCAAGTATTGCAGATCAAGCTGAACCTACAAAGGAAAAATCAAAAAAACTTGATTTCTATGTTAGTGCTAATGGTGGTAAGATATATTCTGATAGCTCAGAAGTATTTGTGGAGGGTATACGTGCAATAGGAAAAAGAATTCTTGCTTTAGCTGAGGGCCGTTATGGTGGTTTTCTTTTAGACCTATTCTTAGGAGATGAAATTAAAAACATAAAAAAATTTAACGGTAAAATTGATTTTCAGTGGCTTAGCAGCATATCTGTAGGTTACTATGCTGGAGAAAATGGCCGAGTTGATTTTGAGACCATGTATTCTAAAGTCAATATTGAAGATAGTAACTCTCCTCCGGTATTTGATAAATCAGCAAGTGTATCTGCATTCTTATTAAATTTTTACTATAACCCTAATGTTCAAAATACTCAATTTGCTCCGTATATTGGTCTTGGTATAGGATCAACAGTTTTTAGATTAAAAAGGATTGATAAATCATCTAAAAATTTAATGCCACTGAATGTTCCTTGGCTTGTTTATCAAATAAAGCTTGGTGTTGATTACTCAGTAATTCCAGAAGTTAAAACCTTTCTCGGCTATCGTTACTTTAATATTCCAACACCTATTGCAGACGATATATCCACTCATAATATTGAAGTTGGTTTGATGTTTAATTTCTAGTAATAATATCTTTTCAATTCTAATATCCTGATTTCCATTCAGAAATTTGATAAATCTATCCATATCTTTAATCTTATGGCCATATCCTTTGTGATAGCCTGAAGATGGTTTCTGTTTCTTTTTTCCTTTTCCTCCACAAATATATTGGTTTTATGCTCACTAAATTGGTGAGCATGTTACAACGTTTTTGACGACGAAAAGACTGGATAGCTACTTTCATGACAACCATTTAGTTGTCTTTTCTCGTCTATCTTATTTTGTCACTCTGCTGAACAGATACTAAAGTACTAGCTTTTGTGGGTTAATGCACAATTCTATCAGAAGTTTTGTGACTATAATTGCAGAAAACATCGAGCACAGGATTCCTATCGATAAAGTGACAGAAAACCCTCTAATTGCTCCGCTACCAATAATGAACATTATTCCTGCAGCAATCAGTGTAGTGAGGTTTGAGTCAAGAATTGTTTTTATTGCGTTTTTAAATCCTTCTTCAATGGCACGAGCTGTTCTTTTTCCTGCTCTTATTTCTTCGCGGATGCGTTCAAATATTAAAACATTTGCATCCACTGACATGCCAACAGTTAGCGCAATTCCAGCAATTCCAGGGAGAGTAAGAGTTGCTTCAAGTAAGGTAAGAATGAGTAGTATAGAGATTACATTAAAAACGAGTGCAACAGAAGCTAATAAGCCTAATTTGCCGTAAGTAATGATTATAGATAAACCAACGGCTATGATAGAGATTATTGCTGCAATTTCTCCTGCTTTTATTGACTCTTCTCCAAGGCTTGGACCAATGTTTTTTTCTTCAATTATTTTAAGTGGTGCAGGTAGTGCACCTGATTTTAAAAGTATTGCAAGTTCACTCGCTTGTTTTTCAGTGAAATTACCGCTAATTTCTCCCTCTCCATTTAGAATAGGTTCACGTATTGTTGGTACAGTTAAGACTGTGTTATCTAAAACAATTGCAAAAGGCTTTCCTACATTTTCTTTAGTAATTTTTGCAAATTTTTTACTTGCTATGCTGTCGAATTTGAAATGTACTGTTGGTTTACCTAAATTGCCAAATCTAACTGATGCGTTAACTAATGAATCACCGCCTATTTCAGTTTTGCGGAATATCGGGTAGGAATTACCCAAAGAATCCTTGAGCATAATCGTAGTGTCATGATCGATATCTTGCATTTTAGCTACATTGGTGTTTGCCAAATGGAAGGCCAGCTTGGCTGTTTTGCCAAGCAGAGATTTTATCTGCTGAGTGTCTTCTACTCCAGGAACTTGGACTAATATCTTATTTTGTCCTTGTTTTTGCACACTTACTTCCTTAGTACCAAGCTTATCTAAGCGTCTTTGAACATTAACTATTGACTCTGAAACTACTTCATTGATTAATGAATTCTTATAATGCGGTTTATATGAAATGAAAATTGCAGTATTTTTTCTACTCAATTCTAAATTTGGGTTTATTTTATGTATTAACGTTGAAACTTTTTTGTAATCATCAATATTATTTAAAGTTACAACCACTTGTTTATCGTTTTTTGCGCTAAATTCAATCTTTTGTGTTAACAGACCTTCTTTTATTTCATCGGTTAGCATGCTTAGTTTCTCTTTGAAGTAAAAATCTAAGTCTACATTTAGAAGCAGAGATGATCCACCTTTCAGGTCAAGCCCTAAATTTATTCTCTTTTTTGAGGTAAAGAACTTATTATCAATAAAATTTGGCAGTATTATATATAAGGACAGCAAAAAAATTAGTAACACTGAAAGAGATTTAACTATTATCTTGTTTGGCATAAATTTAAACTATATTAGTGCATTGTAGACCGAATAGTTGCTAATCACAAGCACCTAAAAGATTAGGACCGCCTAAAGCCCTGATCTATAATTGATGGTCTGCGTTTGTTTTTCTAAAATATCATTATAAATCCATGAATGAGGTTCAGAGGTAGCTTTAAGATTCTCTATTTGTTTATTTTTTCTAATGCTATCAATCGGAAGGTAAATGCATAAACCAAGTATTGAGAAAGTAACTATGGTAGCTGGTATGTGAATAGCAAGAAATTCACTATAACTTGGATCTTTCCAACCGAGAGGACTAGATAGAGAAGGATGAGAGGAAAATCTGGGAATTGCTACTACTGAACTTAATGCTGTTAGAATAATAGCGACAGTGGCACCTACAAGAGGTAAAATATTCTTTTTATTAAATCTGCCATTAGAATCTTTTAAAATATCAAACATACATACTCGTCGATTACTAAATGTTCGTGATACTATGCACTAATTATAAAGTATTCAATAACTAAACTGGAGATAATAAAAAATGGACATAGAATATAGACATATAATATGAAGGATATATGCTAGTTAAAATAGGTACGAGAGGAAGCGACCTTGCGATCATCCAAGCTTTGGAAGCAAAACAAAGATTATTAGAGTCTTTTCCTAATCTATCCGTTGAGATCATTAAAATCAAAACTTCTGGTGATAAATATGCTAATGTAACCCTTGCTGAAATAGGAGGTAAAGGACTGTTCCTCAGGGAGATTGAGGCTGAATTACTCAAAAATAATATAGATATGGCGGTTCATTCGCTAAAAGATGTACCTGCGTTTTTCTCGAAGGACTTAACAATTCCTTGTGTTTTAGAGAGGATAAGTCCATGTGATGTATTTATTTCTCATAAATATAAGAGCCTAAAAACTTTGCCACAGCAGGCTACAATTGCAACTTCTTCAATAAGAAGAAAAGTTCAGCTGTTAAATCTCAGGCCAGACTTAAATGTAGTGACACTGCGTGGAAATGTGACAACTAGACTGCAAAATCAGAATTTTGATGGAATGATTTTAGCTGAAGCAGGGCTGATAAGATTAAAAAAATATCACTTAATTACAGAGGTATTGCCACCAAAAGTCATGTTAAGCGCAGTAGGGCAGGGGGCAATTTGCATTCAATGCCGAAAGAATGATATAAAAGTTATCGATCTTTTAGAGAAAATTAATAATAATATGTCTTTTATAAGGGCAAAATCAGAGCGCAGTTTCATGAAGACAGTAAATGGTTCATGCTTTACACCGCTTGCAGCTTTAGCAGAATATGTGAGTGAAAACATGCTACATCTTTATTGTATGTTAGCGGGCGAGAGAGTTATATACTTTACTGAACGCACTTCATTTGTAGAAGATGCAGAAAAAATGGGTATGGATGCAGGATTAGAGTTAAAATCAAAATGCTTATAAGCTTACCTAAAGTATGTGGAATCTACCGTTATAATGTTTCAATGTCTAAAATGACTTGGTTAAATGTTGGTGGCCAAGCTGATGTACTATTTAAGCCACGTGACATTGAAGATCTAATGTGCTTGATAAAAGATGCGGAGTTACCAATTAGCGTTATCGGTGCAACATCCAACATAATAATTCGAGATAGTGGCATTCGAGGAATAACGGTGAAATTAGGTAAGGAATTTGCGTATATTAAATGTAAAGATAATAGCTCTATAGTTGCAGGTGGTGCTGCACTGCTTAGTAACCTTGCCTACTTTGCAGGGGAACAGCAAATTAGTGGGCTTGAGTTTCTTGCTGGAATTCCAGGAACAGTTGGCGGTGGAATAGAAATGAATGCAGGTGCATATGGTAGTGATATCGCAAGTGTTGTACAATCCATAAAAGCAGTAAACCTAGAGGATGGAAACCTATATGAGTTCTCCAGCGAAGAAATGGGATATTTTTATCGTGGACATAGTCTAAAAGGCAGGTGGATTTTTATTGAAGCTGAATTTAAAGGAGTAAGTTCAGAGTATGAGCTTATATTTCAAAGATTGAAAGAAGTTATTGATAAAAAAAATAAAAGCCAACCAGTAAGAGGAAAAACTGCTGGTTGTATATTCAAAAATCCAATAGGCTGCAAGGCATGGAAACTGATTGATGAATCTGGCTGCCGAGGATTAGATAATGGTGTAGCTAAAATTTCTAAGAAACATTGTAATTTTCTACTCAATTACAATAATGCAACTGCACTTGACTTAGAAAACCTTGGCAACAGAGTAAAAGATGCAGTAAAAGATAAATTTAACATTGAACTTGAGTGGGAGATAAGGGTTTTGGGTAGGTAACTTCTAACCTTCTCTAATATGACCTATTTCAATTGAGTACACTTCAATTTAAGTCCAAGGTACACTATTTTGCGAGGATAATTTATGCTTCCTTTGAAGAAAAGCATTCTTTTATTTTTTCAATTACCGGCTCTATAATGTAGTGATTTATTTTCTTAATCATAGGTTCTACAATCATATTTCCAACAATAAGGCCTGTAATTGGGGCAATAATTCCTATTGTCGCACCCATCAAAACTGCTGATCCTGTATTTAACATTACACCAGGAAAAATAGCACCTATAGCTGCACCAAGACCAATCCCGATTGCAGTGCTAGTAACGCCCATACAAAATATAGGGAAAATGCATTCTCGATTTACTTTATCTTCCTTATAATCACAATATGTAAGGTATGCGATAGATAATATTGTAGAAACAGCAGCAATAATTCCACCTATAATGGAAGGTGATAAAATTGCGAAACTTGGACCAAGACCTACAAGCACTCCTATTGAAATATTCATTCCCATTAATATTCCAACAAGGATTAACTCTTCTTTAGTTTTTTTATCCATACCCCTCCTTACACTTAATTAATAATAAAATGTTACTCATCTTTACTTAACCTGTAAAGTTATCTTAACCTAATTTCAAAAATTATTGTATAATATCATTTTGAGGTTTTATTTTCAATGCGCAAACTTGCAATACTCTTTTCTATACTGTTTGCGGTAATTGCTTACTATTTAAACAATGAAGTAATATTTGAAATAGCAAAGCTATTTAGCGATATATTCATCAGTCTGTTGAAATTGATTAGCTTACCTTTAGTTTTTCTATCTATAGTGTCCACAATTTCAGGGCTTAAAGACTCAATTGAAATTAAAGTATTACTTAAGAAGACGCTGTTTTACACGCTGTTTACAACAATTGTAGCTGCATTTGTTGCGTTATCTTTCTATTTATTCATAGACCCAGTAAGAAAAAATTTCATAAGCAACACAATAGAAAGTGTGAGTGACAGCAATCACAATTACTTTTCATACTTAAAATCACTCATTCCATCAAATTTTGTGCAAGTTTTTCTTGAAAATAACGTTATTGGCAGCATACTGATCGCTTTTTTAATGGGTGGAGCTATTATTTCGCTCTCAAAAGAAAAACAAGATATATTACACCAAATATTTTCTGCACTATTTGATACACTTCTTAGAATTGCTCAAGGGTTATTAAAGTTTATTCCTCTTGCTGTATGGTCTTTTATCACATGTTTTTTATACGAGTTAAAAGGTGGCAGCGAATTCCATAGTCTTTTTTGGTATTTTGCTTGCATAATGTCTGCAAATTTCGTGCAAGCATTTGTGATTTTGCCACTACTCATGTGGTATAAAGGTATATCACCAATTCAAACGATGAAAGGTGTTATGCCAGCACTTACACTTGCGTTTTTTTCTAAATCATCTAGTGCAACGCTGCCTACAACTATAGAATGTGTGCAAAATCAGCTAAAGGTACCAAAGAAATTGTCATCTTTTATTCTACCAATATGCACAACAGTCAATATGAATGCGTGTGCTGCATTTATTTTAATCACAGTGATGTTTGTTGCAGAGATGAATGGGCACACATTTTCCTTAAGTGAGATGTTCATATGGATTTTTTTAGCTACAGGAGCTGCAATTGGTAACGCTGGAGTGCCGATGGGGTGCTATTTTATGGCAACTAGTTATTTGGTATCAATGAATGTTCCTTTGTACATTATGGGATTGATTTTGCCTATTTATACAATCATTGATATGTTTGAAACTGCAATAAATGTGTGGTCTGATATCTGTATAACGCAGATAATTAATAAAGAATTTCAAACTCAAGAATGATATTAGATAATACAATAATAAAAGAATTTGAAGAGGCTGGTGCGATTTTGCACGGACATTTTGTACTCTCGTCAGGGCTGCACAGCAACACTTACATACAATGCGCTAAAATTTTTGAAAATCCAAGCAGAGCAATGAACGTTTGTGAGCTATTGGCGAATAAAATAAGAAAAGAGCTTATTGAACCCATAGATTTAATACTATCTCCTGCGATTGGTGGAATAATCGTGGGTTATGAGATTGGTAGACAGCTTGGAATCCGAACAATATTTTGCGAACGTGTTAATGGTAAATTTGAATTACGCCGTGGATTTGAGATTAAACAAGGTGAGAAAATCTTACTAATTGAAGATGTGATTACCACAGGTAAATCTTCACTTGAAGCAGTAAAATGTGCAGAAGAGAAGGGAGGTAAAGTTGTTGCTGGAGCTTCTTTGATCAAGAGAAATAGTGAAACAAAACTGCCCTTTCCTGTAATATCTTTGATTGAACTAAATATCAAAAACTATAGCGAGGAAGAACTGCCAAGTGAATTAAAACAATTACCTATAATGAAACCTGGGAGTAGAGAATATTTAACAAAATAATTCTATATATGGCTAAAGTGATTCAGTAACTTTTACGTGTTATATGTTAATCTTTTTGCATCAAAGTTAGATATTACAGTTTATTTTCCTGTATTCGTTCAACAGAATGGCAAAATAAGATAGACAAATAAAGATATAAAGTAAAAACAATAATAGGTGTCATTCCGGTTCGTGACACTTGCTTTATGTAGTTTCATTGAAAACGTTGTTTTTATTATAATACCTCCTATGATTAGTTTGCTTGTGAGCACCAGTGTCTGGGCACTGGAATGACAAGAAAAGGCTACTTGAATGACAGGAAAGGAACTACTAAAACAAATAGGTGTCATTCCAGCGCGTGACGCTGTAATCCAGAAAGGAAGGGAGTGTTAAATAAACCATACGCGTCAAGTTAAGGAAAAGTGGTATAAGGAAGAAAGGAAACGAAAAAAAACTATTTTATATATTAAGTAATAAAGTTATTAATTTATAGGTTCTTCTGAAAAAATCATCTTCTTCTAGATAAGAACTCCCTAAAAAAATAAATGTAACAAATAAAATGCCCATCTCAAATGTTGCTATATTTCACGATATTTCCTTAACTTGACGCGTATGGTTTATTTAACACTTCCAATAAAAAAATATCAAAGTCATCATATTATATCACGAACCTTTTCCAAGACTTTTTTCATATTTTCGCTTGAAAGTGGAATTAAGCCAAGCCTAGATAAATATCCACCTTCAGTACTAATAGAGTCTATAACTTCTCTAATGAATTCCCTTAATCCATCAACAGTATCTAAGTGTTCTTTCTTTATATAAAGATATAAAGGCCTTGCTAACATATACTCCCCCGATGATATATTTTTATAAGTTGGCTCAATTCCTGCGATTGTGCTTCCTTGAATCTCATCTTGGTTTTTCGCTAAAAAGCTGAAGCTAAATATTCCTAAAGCATTTTTATTGCTCTTCAATTTTTGTATTATTATGTTTTCATTAATTCCAACTTCTATATATCTTCCATCATCTCTGATATTACTACATGCTTTCTTTCTTTTTTCTTGGTCTTGATAATTCTCTTTGAAAATCCTTGAGTTCATACATGAATATTGATCAAGCATAATAAAATTAATCAAAGTTTCATGTGTACCTGTATTTTGATGTGGGCCATAGATTTTAATTTCTGTTTTTGGTAGAGCTTGATTTACATCAGACCAAAATTTCTTGTTATTCTTTACTAATCTATCATTGTCTTCAGAATATGAAGATAAAGTTTCAAACAGGTCATTTTTTGTAAAATCAAATCTATGGCTTTGATTTGAATTTGCAATAACAATTCCATCATAGCCAATTATGATCTCTATTACTTCATTCACTTTATTTCTTTTACATAATTCTCTCTCTACTTCCTTCATAGGGCGAGATGAAGTAGTGATATCTGGTGTGCCTTCCCCTATTCCTGAACAAAACATTTTGAACCCTGATCCACTTCCTATCGATTCTACAACTGGAGTTTTAAAGGAAAATATACGGCTGAATTCTTCAGATATAAATGAGATAAAAGGAAAAACAGTTGAAGATCCAACAATTCTGATATATCTTCTGGCATCAACATTTGACAGTGGGATGAGTAATACAAATGCAAAAATAAGGAAAAGGCGTTTCAGCATCGTTTTCGCTCAAGAGTGTAAACTTAATTATCGTAATAAAAAATCAAACTGAAAAGCTTTTTTTCTAGATTTCAAAAGGTATAACGATCAAATGTGTGTGTAATGATGAGATCTGAATCACAGCATTCATACAACTGTATCTATATCGAATCCTCTTATGTTTTTCAATACTGAAAAATTCTTTCATATTAACTTAATGATGCAATATATCCTTTTCTTTAATAGATAAGTCATCATCGACTTTTTTTACATTATCATCAGTAATGTTTTGTATTTCCTTTTTGGCAACATGAAAATCATCTTCTGAGATTTCCTTATTTTTCTTCATTTCCTCTATTTCTTCCATAACATCTCTGCGTATATTTCTAATTGCAACTCGTGCATTTTCAGAAAATTGATGCAATAATTTCACTAATTTTTCACGAGTTTCTTGTGTTAAGTCTGGAAGAACTATACGTATAGTATTTCCTTCAACAACAGGATTTAAATTCAGGTTAGCATTGATTATCGCATTTTTTACTTCACCGATAACAGTAGCATCCCAAACTTTAACTGATAGAGTTTTGTTATCTATAGCTGAAACGCCTGCAACTTGGTTCAGTTTTTGATGTCCACCATAGATATTTACAACTATACCATCAAGTAATGATGCGTTAGCTCTACCAGTACGTACACCTTTCATATCATCGTGAAAAGACTGAATAGTTTTTAGCATTCTTTCTTTTGTTTTAGCTTTTATTTCGTTTAACATAAATTACCTAATGTTTACAATCTGAAACTATAGTATAAGTGCCTTGACCCTTAATAATATCAACCATTTTTTCTCTTTTTAAAGAAAAAACTACAATTGGGATAGAATTCTCACGAGCAAGTGAAATTGCTGATGCATCCATAACTTTTAAATCACGAGTTAGCAGATCTGTATAAGAAAGCCTATCATACATCACAGCATTCTCATTTTTTTTTGGATCGGCAGAATATACACCACTTACTTGAGTACCTTTTAAAATAACATCACAATTCATTTCAACAGCACGTAAAGCTGCAGCTGTATCTGTAGTAAAAAATGGGTTACCTGTGCCTGCTGCAAAAATGACCACTCTACCTTTCTCTAAATGATGAATAGCCTTCCTTCTTATATAAGGCTCACATATAGTAGTCATGGGTATAGCAGACAACACCCTAGAGACTATAGAGCTTTTTTCTAAAAAATTTTGCAAAATTAAAGCATTAATGACAGTACCAAGCATTCCAATATAATCACTGCTTGCTCTTTCACAGCCACTTAAAGATGCTGATGCACCACGAAAAATATTCCCACCACCAACAACAATACAAACTTGAACTCCGAGATTACAAACTTCAACTATGTCTTTGGATAGTTTATCTATAACTTCCATATCATGGCCAAATAGCTTTGATCCCATCAAAGCCTCCCCAGAGATTTTGAATAACACTCTGGGGTACTTTACTTCTGAAGTTTTGTTACTTATTTGCACCATCCAAAGTAAGTAACTTATAATTAGCTAATTTAACAGCACTTGATTCTATAAAATCAGCAATCTTCATTTTATCATCTTTTATAAACTTCTGCTCTAGCAGAACAACTTCTTCATAGTATTTAGCCATTCGTCCATCTACTATTTTTTTCGCTACCTCTTCAGGTTTATTTAAGCTCTTTACTTGCTCCTCGATTATAGAACGCTCATTTTTTAATTTTTCTTGATCTAAATCATTTATAGATAAAGCTTCAGGTTTCATAGCAACTACATGCATAGCTATTTGCTTTCCAATCTCTTTTTTATCACCAGATGACTGCAATGCTACTAAAGCACCAATCTTACCTAAGCCAGGCATATCACCATGTACGTATCCAGAAATAATCCCATCTTTAGTCTCTAGGTAGCAAAGATTGCTTAACTCTAACTTCTCACCAAGAACCGATGTATCACTCATAATAGCTTCCTGCACTGTACCAACATCTTCATATTTTGCATTTTTTAACTCATCAAGACTAGTACAACGTTCTTGACAAGCAATTGATGCTAAATTTGAAACTAATGCTATGAACTTCTCATTTCTAGCAACAAAATCAGTTTCACAATTGACTTTAACCAATACACCATAATTTTTAGCCAAGCACATAGCAATAAGCCCGTCCGAAGCTACTCTATCAGACTTTTTGTCAGCTTTAGCAAATCCTATTGTACGCAACCTATCAACGGCTTTCTTAATATCACCATCACACTCTTCTAACGCTTTCTTACAATCGCTTAAGCCAAGCCCTGTTCTATCGCGTAATTCCCTTATACTACTTGAATCCATCTTCATTTACTTACTATTACCTCCTTTTCTGTTTCAACCTTAATACGCTTCTTTTTAGTTTGCACAATATCCTCTTCTTTTTCTTGAATAAGCTCATCATCCTTAACTCTAGACCTTGTCAAACTAGACTCTATTCCAGCTAATATAGAATCAGCAACTAATTTACAATAGAGCTCTATTGATTTTCTTGAATCATCATTTCCTGGTATAGGATAGGCAATACCATCTGGGTCAGAATTGGTATCAAGTACTCCAACTACAGGAATACCCAGTTTTTTAGCCTCTTTAACCGCTATATGCTCTTTGTTAGTATCAATAATAAATAAAATATCAGGAACTGCTCCCATTTCTCTAATTCCACCCAATTCTTTATCAAGCTTTTTTCTTTTCTTTTCAATGTTTCCTAATTCTTTTTTTGTTAAGATGCTATCTTCATCATTGGATATTTTCTCATATTGTATCAAAGTTTTTATCGAAGAAGAAACAGTGTTCCAATTAGTAAGCATACCACCAAGCCATCGATCATTTACATAATACTGACCACAACGAACTGCTTCACTTGCAACAATATCTAAAGCTTGAAATTTTGTACCAACAAATAAAATGCGACCATCTTGAGATGCAACATCGTATAAAGCTTTCATCGCCGCCTCTAACAATGGTAATGTTTTTCGTAAGTCTATTATGTGTATACGATTCTCTTGATGTATACCATATATATATGGGGCCATTTTCGCATTCCAGCGACTAACTTTATGGCCAAAATGCACACCAGATTCAGCTAAATCACGTATAGTGACTTTAGGCAAATTTGTCATATTTACTCCTCCAAATAGTTTATCCTCCATGGCATAACCCTAACGGGACTACTTGCATAAGCCATGTGTGAAATTAAGTTATTTACATAGTAATAAAAAAGACAAAAAAGCGCAAACAAAAAATATTGACAAGTGGCAACACGTTGATTAGCTTTAAGGTTGCAAACGTTAAAAAGCAATGGGGGGTGTAGCTCAGTTGGTTAGAGCGCATGCCTGTCACGCATGAGGTCGTGAGTTCAAGTCTCATCACTCCCGCCATTACAGCAGAAACATCTTAAAATTCTTTAACTTTCTTATTAATTTGAATTAATTTCTTTCAGAGACTTGACATGATATTGTAATTGCTGCTTAATCTATTTAATTTTATCATTAATAATTGGGATTAAATATGTTCATTTCTGAGGTTTTTGCGGCAGATGCGACTAACAATGTATCAGCATCTGTTGCTAGCTTTATTCCACTCATTTTAATATTTGTAGTATTTTATTTTCTCATTATTCGCCCCAATCACAAAAAACTAAAAGAACATAGAAGGATGATAGATCAAATAAAACGTGGTGATACGGTTATTACTTCTAGTGGAATAATAGGTGAAGTAAACAAAGTTGACGAAGTAAATGCACAACTAATACTAGAAATAGCACCAAAAATTGAAATAAAAATCCTAAAGTCTGCTATATCTGAAATCTTAAATAAAGAAATTCAAAAGCCAGTAGCTAAATCTATTGAAAAAAGCAAAGTTGAAAAGAATGGCAAGAAAAATAAACTAGAGGAAAGTAAAAAAGACAAAAATGCTTCATAATTTAAGAAGTGTGTGGAATATTAGGTATAGTAAGTAGCGGTGATTCAGTAATACCAATTTTACTAACCGCGTTGCAAAAATTGGAATACAGAGGGTATGACTCTTCAGGTATAGCAATTATAAATAATAGAGGTAAGATAGAAGTAAAAAAATCAGAAGGTAAAGTTGAAAGATTGTGTGAAGTTGTTCATGAGAGCAAGATATCTAGTAGCAAAGTTGGTATAGCACATACTCGTTGGGCTACACATGGAGCTCCAAATCTTAAAAATGCTCATCCCATTTATATAAATAATGTTGTTGTTGCTCATAATGGCATAATTGAAAATTACAATATGTTAAAAAAGGATCTGGAGGAAAAGGGAGTATCTTTTCATACCGACACTGATACAGAAGTAATACCAAACATATTAACTGCATATCTTAATGAAGGATTGTCACCAGTTGATTCTATATTACAGTGTCTAAACAATTTACAAGGTTCACTTGCTTTGGCTTTATTATTTGCAGAATATCCAGATACTTTATTTGTTGCAAAAAGAAATTTGCCTTTAGCAATAGGATATAACTGTAATAAAGTGTTTGCTGCTTCTGATACTAATACTTTGAATTCATTTGTAGAAAAAATATTGCATTTAGAAGATAATGATATTGCAGTAATAAAATCTAACGAATTCAGTATATATAATAATGGTATACAAGTTAAACGCAGAACAGAAAATAGCAGTCCAAGAAATTTTCTAATTAGTAAAAATGGTTACCCTAGCTTTATGCTAAAAGAAATTTTTGAGCAACCGTATGCATTAAACAAAACAATAAATCAATTTTATAAACAATATAAAGAAATCAACAAAGAATTATTTTCTGAACTAGGTTACATTACTATAGTTGGATGCGGTTCATCCTATTTTGCTGGACTAATAGCAAAGTGTTGGCTGGAAAGTATTGCTCAAATTCGGGTATATCTAGAAATCTCGTCAGAATTTAGGTATAGCAGCGTCAAGCTCGAAGAAGGTAGTATTGGCTTATTCATTTCTCAATCTGGTGAAACTGCAGATACTATGGAAGCACTACGTTATGCGAGATTGCAGAAACAAATGATCATTAGCATAATTAATACATTTAATAGCAGCATAGAAAAAGCCTCAGATATTGTATTGCATACTCTTGCTGGACCTGAGATTGGTGTTGCTTCGACAAAAACCTTTTCTACGCAGCTTGCAATTTTAGCATGCTTTGCTGTAGAGCTTGGAAAAATAAAAGGTATACTGGGTAGAGAGAGGATAAAGGAACTAAGCGGTGCTATTAATTCCATTCCCGAACATGTAGAGCATGTTTTGAATGTGATGGAAATACAACATATATCAGGCAGTATATTAGAGCACAATAATATAATTATAATTGGGAGAGGAAGCTCATATGGAGTTGCAATGGAAGGTGCATTGAAGATAAAAGAGCTTTCATATATCAACACAATTGGTATTGCAGCGGGAGAAATGAAGCACGGTTCTATCGCCTTGATAGACTCTACTGTACTTGTTATCGCAATTATTCCTTACGATAATTTATTCTTTAAAACGCTATCCAATATACAAGAGATTATTGCAAGAAAAGGTAAAGTAATTGCCTTTAGTGATAAGCAAGGAGCACCGCTCTTAAAGGGAATTTGCATAGATGTGGTGCAACTTCCAGAAGTTGACAATTTTGTTTCTCCAATTATCTACAGTGTTGCTATGCAATTTCTTGCTTATTCTATTGCAGAAAAAAAAGGGTTAGATGTAGATTGTCCGAGAAATTTAGCTAAATCTGTCACAGTTGAGTAACTTATTTAAAGTGAGTTGCTAATTAACAGCTCTAATTGTCAGTTATAAATTACTGAATTTTACTAATAAATTCATTGCTATCATTAGCCCTCTGCGAAAGAATATGTAACTAATGTAAGGATGAGAGAGGCTAAAATCCACGCCTCAAATTAACAAGATTTGCCATTATGGTTACCAGACACAACTTAATCTAGCAAGCAAGAATTAACTAACAGAAAAATTGAAAACTAATATCAGTCTCTTATGTAATGCTACTAATATTTTTCTAAAAGCAATATGTTTTCTATTCAGGAAAGTCTACATCGCCATAACAATATTTACTAGAATGAGGTCTTGTCTCATTGTAAAAACACAACCAATGATCAACGTCTATCTGAAGATCTTCTAATGAATTGTAGATTGTTTTACAAAAAAAGAGGAGTAAATGAGAGTTCAGTAACTTGATTATAGAGTTGTACTGCCTTTCCATATTTGAAGCAAGTTGTTATTCTATCTCAAACCGTAGCACAAAGTAAATATGGCAATTTACACTAAAATTTTCTGTTTATGATTTATATTATGTAAAGATACTATTTGACCTTGAGCTTTAAAGATATTATGTAATAGTATTATTTAATATGCGAGGTTTATTATGGCTAAAGTAAATGCAGGTGAAAGCGCAAGAAAGCTCAAAGAAATTAAATTTCAGCTTATGTCACCAAAAAAGTCCAAAAGTAGTCAACAAATGTCACCAAAACGGAGTCGGAATTCTGGTGAAAAGCTATGGAATGCATTAGAATCATTACAAGAAGCAAAATCAGAGTTAAAAAAAAGAAAGTTTGAAATAGAACTAAAAAAAGACACTGAAATATCAGACGAAGGAATAGAAAAAGTAGTGGAATTGGAAAGGAAAACAGAAAAAGAGATAGAAGAAATAGCAATGCCAATATCAACGTTACTACTTAAGGAAACAATAATAAAATTACAAGGAACAAAAATAATAAATTTTTTAAAAAAATTAGAAAAACAAGTAAAAGAAATGCAAGAATTATGTAAGAAACTAGAATTAAATGCTAAAATAGAAGAAGAAGATCTAAATAAGCTCGAGGACATAAAGAAAGAATCAGAAAAGTGTTGCAGAGAGTTAGTGAGCTATATGCCTAATTCAAATAATCCTAGAATGTTGTACACTGCTGTTATTGGTGTTGGTCTTGCTGTTGGGCTGGTAGCAAGTACTATACTTGAACATACAACTAGACTAAGTATGTTAGCAATAATTGGCATAGCTACATCATCTGCACTCGTAGCTGGTGGTACTACATATGCAGCACTAAGACCTAATACTAAAATAGATGAATCAAAAGAAGTCCAAATAAAGAGTTCTCATCACTCACTTTCCTAATCACACTTTAATTCAAACTTTATCAGTTTTATTCAAGTTGCTTCTAAAAGGAGAATATCAATGGTGTTCTCCTTACTGATTTGGTTAAAATGCAGAAAACGCCTATGTCAAAATTTACACAGATGTTAAGTGCTGCCACTAATTCCCAGTTAGTACAATTTGTGTATCTTATTGACATATTTAATTTATTCTGTTACAATTTTTAGTAATTAGGTTGGGGTAAAACAATGAAGAGTTTTAAATGGCTACTTAATCAAGTCAGACTTTCATGGATTAGCTTAATATCAAAAGTAAAGAGCTTTTTTCAAACTAACGATACACATTATCAAACAACTGCTAGCAATGGAAATGATCATACAAGAAAAATAAGTGTAGAAAATACAATAGAGGCGAAAGTTAATGAAGAGGATGTATGGTATGATTCTCTGAAAGAACAAGAGCCAGGTGAAAAAGAAAGAGATCTGGATGAAGAAGAATTTTTTGATGCTATTGAAAATTTGGATGAAGAGGAAGTGAGTGCTAACATAGAAGGAAAAGAGTATGAAAAAAATAAGTACTATAGTCTACAAGATGGTCTACAAGAAAAAAATGAATTTGATCACACAACGCACACTCTTACACTTGCTTTTGAAATTGAAAAGCCATTTCCAGACTCTGACCTTAGTAAATTTAAGTTATGCGAACTTAAGCAAAATGGTGATAAATATACGTTTATCTTAGAAAATGATCAGAAAAATCGAATAGAATTACACTCTGAATATCTCAATATTTATTTTCCTAAGTATTTTGAGAAACACAGAAAAAAAGGAGCTTACACCGAACTTTTTTCTCAAGAGGAAAATAGAATTAGCAATGATATTATAATACCGCTACAAGTTCCAAAAGAAGCAAGCATACTTACCAAAGAGTGCAATTGGTTAATAAGAAAGGTTGTAGGTGAAATACCATATTATCCAGTGGGCAAATCGCTTGAATACTGCAGGAGTCGTGTAAATTTCTTTCTTAACTTAAACAATATTATGTCTTTTTCTCTAAAATCAGCAAAAGCACAATATGCAGCTATGCTATCAGGTACTCCAACAGAAACAAACTGGCCAATAAAGGATATTCTAGTCAGAGGTAGTTTTATTAATCAGCATATTCCTAGAGTTGAAGAAGCTTATATTGATAAGCATTATATAGTTGAAGAAACTTTTGAAGTAGTTAACGTAGAATGTGCATCAGAGCTGAAGATTTCTCAACCTAGCATATAGCCTTATATTCTTTCATCAGCATGATATAATTTTGTGCAGATTGTGTAATATGTTTTATTTCTTCATTTGACATTTTTTTGAAGAATTGTGCTGGCCTGCCAGCCCATACTTCACCACTTTTTATCACTTTTCCATGTGTCACCAGTGAACCAGCAGCTACCATAGCTTCAGACTCGACAATCGCATGATCCATTATAACAGAGCCCATACCAATAAATGCTTTATCATGTATCGTGCATGCATGTAACACACAAAAATGTCCAACCGTCACCATACTACCAATAATCGTGTCACCGCCTGGATTTCTATCTACATGAATTACGGTGCCATCTTGAATATTCGTTTCATCACCTATTTCGATTGATCCAACATCTCCTCTGATCACACAATTAAACCAGATACTCGCATTCCTTCCTATTTCAACGTTACCTATAATACGCACACCATCTGCGATAAAAGAACTTTCATCCATTTTTGGTTCATAATCTTTGTATTTTAGAATGTGATAGCTCATAATTTAAATAAGGTTTAATACATACTTGGGTTCCAGTAGTCAAGTTACTCGGGTAAAGATATTCTTGACTTATGATCCTTATGCTCCTAAAATCTTTATTTTTAGCTCTATTTATAATGTCAGTAACAGTACTTAGTGTACTTCAAATAATATTAGTTGTTGTATTGGTAATTTTAGTGCTCCTGCAGCCACCTGGAAGTAGTTCATTAAGTGGCTTTAGTAATTCACAACAGGGAATGAATTCAATAATTCCGGTAAAGTCTTCTGAAAATCCACTCAGTAGAATAACTTCTATAGTTGCTGGGCTGTTCATTATAAATACACTGTTACTATCAGGATTATGTTCAAAAGATGTACATAAAAAATCAATTGCAGAGAAGATTATATCAGAAAAGAAGCAAGAAGGCCAATCAACTTCTGTTCCATTTGAAAATTAATGAAAGAAACCAAGTTTATCTTTGTTACAGGTGGAGTTGTTTCATCACTTGGTAAGGGTTTAGTTGCTTCAAGTGTGGGAGCACTTCTTCAAGCTCATGGATTCAATGTTCGCATCAGAAAGCTTGACCCATATCTCAACATTGATCCTGGAACAATGAGCCCAGCTCAGCACGGGGAAGTATTTGTTACTGAGGATGGTGCTGAAACTGATTTAGACCTTGGACATTACGAGCGTTTTACTAAAATTAAAGCAACCAAGGACGACAATATAACAACTGGTAAAGTATATAATAAATTATTAAAGAAGGAAAGGTGTGGTGATTATCTAGGCAAAACTGTGCAAATCATTCCTCATGTGACAGATTTAATCAAATCTTTCATTTTTAATGGTACAGAAGATTTAGATTTTGTAATATGCGAAATAGGCGGAACCGTAGGTGATATTGAAAGCCAACCGTTTTTGGAAGCTATACGCCAAGTTAATTATAAACTAGGAAAGCAAAAAGTTATCCTTATTCACTTAACTTTAATACCATATCTCACTGCAGCACAAGAATTAAAGACAAAACCGACACAGCATTCAGTTCGAGAGTTAAACTCTGCGGGGTTACAACCAGATATTATATTATGTCGCAGTGAAAAAGAAATTTCCGATAATCAAAAAGAAAAGATAGCCAATCTTTGCAATGTTTCTTTATCTAACGTAATACCTGCTCCTGATGTAAACCATATATACGAGTTACCGTCCTTGTATAATCAATGTGGGCTCGGGACACAAATTTTGGATCACTTTCACTTAAGTAAGCCAAAACCAAGCTTACCTGAATGGGACCAAATAGTACACTCTATGAGACATCCAACACAAGAAGTTATCGTTTCCATAGTAGGAAAATATACTGAATTTCCTGACGCATATAAATCACTGATTGAAGCATTAAACCATGGTGCAATTAGTAATAAAGCTAGAGTGAAGATAAATTGGGTCAACTCAAGAGAAGAGAATGGAAAATCTATAGATGCAAAGTTTATCAGAGAAAAATTACAAAGCTCTAATTCAGTCCTTGTTCCAGGAGGATTTGGTGATAACGGAATAGAAGGTAAAATATTAGCAATAAACTATGCCCGTGTAAATAACATTCCTTTTTTAGGAATATGTCTTGGTATGCAGCTTGCAGTGATTGAATTTGCTCGTAACGTTATTAAGCTTGAAGATGTACACTCTGAAGAATTTTATACTTGCAAACACCCAATCATCAAGCTCGCTGATGGTAAGAACGTTGATCTTGGTGGAACCATGAGACTTGGAACATACAAGTGTAATGTAAATCCAAATTCAAAAATGGCAAATGTGTATAGTAGTGTCACTATTTCAGAAAGACACAGACACAGATATATAGTTAATTTAGATTATAAAAATAACTTAGAAGAGAATGGAATGATATGCAGTGGTATATCAGAAGATAAAACATGCATAGAGGCAGTGGAGCTAAAAAATCACTCATGGTTTATTGGTGTGCAATTTCATCCAGAATTTCAATCAAGACCATTTTCTCCTCATCCTCTCTTTACATCATTTATTAAGGCAGCTATTGACAATAGAGTTTAATACTCACTTTTACCCACAAATAAAAAAGTGAGTAAAATGGATACCAAATAAATTTGGGATTAAAATGAGTGAAGTAAGTACAAATGTGCAATATACTGATGGCTTAGGGGATAAATGGCTGGAAAGAGAGTTAAAACACGTTAATTTAGGAGATACAAGACTTAATAAGAGACTTATTAAAACAGGCTATTGTATAGAGGGTAAGGCGTCTGGATCAATTAATCAAAGCTGTAGTGGATGGAAAGAAGCTAAGGGTGCATACAGATTATTTAGCAATGAAAAGCTTAAGGATAAGGAAATTTATTCTTCCCATTACAAAGAAACTATGGAGAGAATGAAAGGAAATCAGTTTGTTTTTTCAGTTCAAGATACAAGTTATTTGGATTTTGACTCTCATATAAAAACTAAGAGGCTAGGTAGTATTTCTAAAGCTTATACGAAGCATAAAATGGGTTTACTGTTGCACAGTGCCTTAATAGTCAGCAAAGACGGATTGCCTTTAGGTCTATCTTCTCAACAATGTTGGGCACGTTCTATTAGGGAAAAAGAAACGTCACAAGAAAAAGCAAACAGGAAATACCGTACCTCCATAGAAGAAAAAGAAAGTTATAAGTGGATAACAGCTCTCAAAGAAAGCATAAACAACCTTCCTGCAAATGTACAACTTGTTACCCTTGGTGATAGAGAGGCAGATATCTTCAAATTTTTATGGATCACTGAGACATTAGGTAGTTTTTATGTAATCCGTAATCGAACTAATAGAAGATTTATCTGTACTGAAATTGGAAAAACAGATTTGCAAACACGCATCACTCAACTGCCAGTAAAGAAGAAAATTTCTCTAGAAGTTAATAAAGGTGGAAACCAAAGATCAAGGAAAGCTAATATTGAAGTTAAGTATATGAAAGGCTATATACCTATCAGATCTTCTTCAATTTATGGATCAAAAGACACAGTGCATAAAATAAGTGATAAAATCCCTGTATATGTGGTAAGTGCAAAAGAAACAAATCCTCCTGAAGGATTGGAAGCTATTGATTGGACTTTGCTGACTAATGTACCAGTTAATAGCACTTTAGATGCTATAGAAAGGATAAATTGGTATAAGCTAAGATGGAAAATTGAGGAGTATTTCAGGGTTTTAAAATCAGGATGTAAAATAGAAAGCTCTCGTTTAACTACAAAGGAAAGGCTACAGAA
Source organism: Wolbachia endosymbiont (group A) of Limnophora tigrina (assembly GCF_964263225.1). NCBI lineage: Bacteria > Pseudomonadati > Pseudomonadota > Alphaproteobacteria > Rickettsiales > Anaplasmataceae > Wolbachia > Wolbachia endosymbiont (group A) of Limnophora tigrina. The sequence continues at coordinate 545,423 of NZ_OZ181654.1, read as the reverse complement.
ATTAATTGCTATAAAGAGCATTATTGCATTTAAAATTTTATATTTAACAAAAGTCGCTTTATCAAATCCCATGGAAACCTGTACTAAAATTTTAAGCAACGAAGAGTGGAAGGCCCTTTTCATACGTGAGCATAAAGTAGCTACATTGCCAGAAGAACCTCCAAACATAAAACAAGCTATTATTTGGTTAGGAAAATTAGGTGGATTTATGAATAGAAAAAGTGATAATTTACCAGGGGCTATGACTCTATGGCGGGGCTATGAAAATCTTAAGGAGAGCATAGTTATGCTTCACATCATGACCTCTCAAAATTGTGGGTAAAAGTGAGAGTTTAATAGAACTGAATAAACTCTATTCTAATAGAGAGGTAAAAAATGTTACTAAGAAATAGTAAAGATAGCATTACATATGGATCTGCGACCTTCGAGGAATTGAATAGGCATGTAGAACAAATAATATATAAATTAGAGGAGGATCAAATTATAGAGGATATAATGGAAGAAGTAGTTGTAGCTATAAACGAACTAAAATCGGTAGAAGAAATAAAAAAATATTTAAAGCGAGAAATAGATAGCCTTGTAAAAAGGACAATAGTCCTTAGTGAATTCTATAACCTAGAAAAAATAGAAAAGCCAAGAAAAGAAAATTATATTTACCCAAGCACCTAATGTTTAAGTACCAATACATGGAACTTGCCATAGAGCAAGCAAAACTTGCTCAGAAAGATGGCGAAGTGCCAATAGGTGCTGTAATAGTTAATGGAAACAATATCATCTCCTCTGCACACAATATATCTAATGATCCAACTGCACATGCAGAAATGTTAACAATTAGACAAGCATTTTCAACTTCCACGCTTTATGAAGCTGAAATGTACGTAACGTTAGAGCCATGCCCGATGTGCGCTCAAGCTATCTCTTTTGCAAAAATTAAACGTCTGTACTTCGGGGCTTACAATCCCAAAGGTGGAGGAGTTGAAAACGGCACTAGAATATTTCAATTCTGTAACCACATACCTGAAGTTTATGGTGGAATATTAGAAACAAAATGTTCTCTTTTGTTAAAAGATTTCTTTGAGAAATTGAGAACTTAGTTTAAGATGTGTGAGATTGTTTCAATATTTTTTGAGTAAAATCCGTATTATAACTCTTTCGTATATTTGACCAATTGTGTCCGTTCAGCAGAGCGGCAAAATAAGGTAGACAAAGCAAGATAATAAAGATAATCATAGGGTAAATATGAGGTAATATGGTAAACCTTTTAGAACTCTGCAAAAATTTACAGCAAAAAATAGAAAAGTTAGAAGCAAAAATAGAAAGATTGGAAAGAGAGAATGAAAGTTTAAAAGCAGAGCATGAGGCTTTAAAGATAGAGAACGCTGAATTAAAGGAAAGGCTAGGTTTAAATTCAAAAAACTCATCAATTCCCAATTCAAAAGAATTATACAAAATGAAAAAGGAAAAGCCAAAAAGCGAAAGAAAGATTGGTGGTCAAGTTGGGCATAAGGGTAATTATCGTGCTAAAATGGAAGCAGATGAGGTGATAAAGATAGAGTTGTCACCTACTTGCGAATGCGGAGGGAAGATTGCAATATGCGAAAAACCTTATATTCATCAGAAAGTAGATCTTCCGGAGATTAAGGCTTATGTAATGGAATATCAGTTGGAACATGGCCGTTGTCAGAGATGCGGAAAAAGAAGAAGTAGCAAGTTACCAGAGGGTGTTACGCCAGATACATTTGGCCCAAGGGTTAAGTCAGTAGTTGCAGCACTCAGTGGGTTTTATAAAAATTCAAAGCGCGAAGTAGCTAGCATCATAAATGATATCTTCAATTTGAACATAAGCGTCGGTAGCATATCAAATAGTGAACATAGAGTTGCTTCAAAATGCAAAAAAATGTATGAGCAGATCGAACAAGAGATAAGTAGGAGTAAAGTTCTACATATTGATGAAACGAGCCATTATAACAAAGGTAAACTCGCTTGGTGTTGGATGTTTGCAAGCAATACGGCAAGTTTTGTGAAGTTGACAGAGTCAAGGGGAATGAAAGTTTTAAAAAATAGTGTATGCTGCAATCGTAATAGCTTGGTAGTAACCGACAGATATGCAGCATACAACTACTTTGCTGATGAAAGAAGGCAAATCTGTTGGGCACACTTAGCAAGGGATTTTGAAAGATTAGCGCATAGTTGGAAATTTGAAGTTAAAGTTCTGGGCTGTTACTTGAGAAATGTAGCCACTGAGTTATTTGCACTGAAAAAAGCTTTACTAAAAAATGAGATAGATGTTTCAAGATTTATTAGACGTGCCAAGAAATTGCGAAAACGTACAAGGTATTATTTGAAGGAAATATCTCGCTTACCTGAAGCAATTGGAGCGTCTCGAGTTGCAAAGAATATTTTGAAATCTGAAAGAATGATGTGGAAATTTTTAGATGACCCAGAAAATACTCCGCTGACAAATAATCACGCTGAACGGCAAATACGGCATTATGTCGTTTATCGCAAAAATTCATATTTTACACAATCAGAACGAGGAAACTCATTCCTTGAGCAAATAATTTCGTTATACTTAACATGGAAACAGAGGAGGCTAAACCCTTTTCACAATCTTCTATCTATCGTTTCTTAAACCACTCTGCTGAACGGATACCTTTTATACTCATATTTGAATTTTCTACCTCTATAGCATTTTGTGGTACAAATAAATCTTCCTCCCTAAATTTAATACTATTTATATTAGTAACCTTCCTATTTTTTCTTTGCTTTTTTGATATAGTACGCTCTTGTAATATCAATGGATTGCACCTAAGTACTATAGGGAGGATTTTTGTGCTCATTTTTTTACTAAGTTCTACTACTGAGTTATATATTCTTATGTTGTAATCATTATTTTTAATTAATTCATCAACAAATATATAATTTTTTGAGTCAATAGGATAGGCTTCTATTGCCTGAAACATAACATGTGTAGTGTTATATATTCTATCTCGAGCTTCTTTGGAAGTTTGATTATATTCAAGTCCACTTACAATTACTGCATTTATCATACTAGATAATACTATTGCTGTAGAAAGTTTACCACTTCCTGGAAGACCAGTGATATATATGAAAAATTTTGTTAGCTGTTTTTTTATGTCAACGTTTATCATATTATTTTTAATATTAAAACCTACAATTATAATAACATAAAAACAAGGCTTTAAAACATATGAAATATTACATAAAAAGTCGCTTTTATAGTTAAAATACTATGTAATCTAGAAATGTAAACTCTAATCACCTAAGGCAAGTAAAAGTGCTTAGTATTTTAACGTAGGTTCACCTTTTAGTTTGTAATAAACTTTTTTTTACGTATAAATCTTTAGAAAATTTTAGTCAAGAGCTATGTTATTAACAAATAGTGAGTTGAAAAGAGACCTAGTTAACGCCTATCAAATTTTATCTTATCTTAAATTAGATGATCATACGTATACTCATCTCTCTGTACGTTCTGAAGATAAAAAGTCATTTTATGTTTATCCGTTTGGTATACGTTTTTATGAAGTAGATGAAAGTTCATTGATGAAAGTATCGTTTGATGGGAATATAATTGAAGGCAAAGAATATCAATATAATAAAACTGGCTATGTAATCCATGGCTTCATTTATCAAGCAAGGAAAGATATTCAAGCAATTTTTCATCTACATACACCTTCTATTGTAGCAGTTTCTTCTCTCAAGGATGGATTACTCCCAATAAGTCAGTGGGCGCTGCACTTTTATAATAAGGTATCTTACCATGATTATAATTCCCTGGCACTTGATGATACAGAAGGAAAAAGATTAATAGCTGATTTGAAAGAAAATTTTGTGATGTTAATGCGCAATCATGGATCTATAACATGTGGTCAGACTATACAAGAAGCAATGTTTTATACGTATCACTTAGAACAAGCTTGTAAAACTCAATGCCTGACGCTAGCAATGAATAGGGAGTTGTCAATTCCAAGTGAAGAAATTTGCTCAAAAGCCGTAAAGGATCTTCTGTCTTTCGAAAGCAATCTTGGTGAGAGAGATTGGCACGCATGGGTTAGGTTGATTAAAGGTAAGTTATAAAAGTTTCTGACTCTTCGATAGATATTAGATTTCTTGCATAACCAGCCAGTCTGAAATCCAATAATGGTTTCACACGCTGTAACTCTTCAATTCATGTAAGAAGTCTAATGTCTCCATCTCTACTTAAGTTAACACCCTTAACTAAGCAGATACAAGTAAATATAGCCCTTCCCATAATAGTCCAAAAAGGTCATAAGAAAGAAGAATCGACAGCATGACGAAAAGATTTGAATAAAGGAATGTTTTTCCTGGTTCTGTTTTTTATAGCAAACCAATAATGTTCAATTTTGTTAAAATCTGGAGAATATGGAGGAAGATATAAAATTTCTGCACCAACTCCTTTAGCAAATCTTATTAGACTTATGAAAAGTAGCATTATCAAGGATAACAGTTTGTCCAGGTTCCAAAATCGGTGTCAGAAACTGCTCAAACCATTTATTAAAGATATCCATATTGCAGTGGCCTTCAAAGGTTAACGGAGCAATTATTTTTCTTCCACTTAAGGCTGCAACCATGCTAATTCGTTGAGTTTTCTTCCCAGATTTTAGGGCATAAAACCGCTGTCCTTTCTGGCAATACCCATAGGTTCAGTGTCCAGACTCATCTATATACACTAATTCTTTAGGTTCTTTTGTTGCTATAACCTTTGAAAATTGAGCTCGCTTTTCTTCATTTCTTTCTTTATATCCGTAGGTCTTTTTTTTCTTGTGAATCCTATATTTTTAAGTGCTCGATGAATTGTTTGTCTACTAATATTGCCCCAGCATCTCTGACTGAGTTTTGCCACCTTGCTCATTTGCAAATTCGGCAAATGCATTCCAGTCGGTAATTTTATGCCACGCTTCCAAGCTTTTTTGACTGAAAATCTCCCGTTTTCTCACGTCTTTTCTTCCACTCATATAAAGTTGTTTTTCCGATCTTAAATCTCTTGGCAACAGTTTCTCCACTCTCTCCTTCATCCAATGCTTCCATTACCTTTTTTCTTAAGTCATAACTATTTGCTACTGGCATCCTTACCTTCCACTACTATCAATCCATATCTTACTCTTTTTGGACTATTATGAGAAGGGCTATAACTAGTAAGTTTTTTCAATCCTGCTCCACAGCAAATTTTAATGCTATGTGAGTAGTTATAGTGCTGTTAACAATTAAAATGACAAAAACTAAGATGGTGATTAGTAGTGTATAAATATTCAAGGATAAATTTTCAAATTGAGTTAGCAATTTGAAATATACAAAAGTTGGCATTATCATTGGCAAAACAAGAATTTGCGACACTCCTGATGCTAAGTTATTTCGACCAATCATCAATGCATTTCCAGTAGCTGAAATATTAATGATTATCAGCGTATTAAATAATAAAGACACTCCAACTGCTATTGAATGTTCAATATTATTGCCTAGAATTGCAAAGCTGAACATGAAAGAAATCACTGAAATCGGTAACCCAAATAACAACCAGTGAGCGAAGATTTTATAAGCAACTATCAGCCTAGAAGAGAGTGGCTGTAAAAAGATTTGCTCTAATATTCCATCATGATAATCAGATGTAAATAAATTATTTGTAGAGATCTGCAAAACAAATGTAGCACATATCCATGTTAATGTTAATATGACTTCTTGTTTACTGTTGTTTTCAAGTGTATATGAAGATAAACTTAACATTATAATAAAAATACATACTATATAAGTAAGATTATTATCATTTATTACTAATTTTTTTACCAAACTAATCATACCAGGATTTTAAATGTTTATTATAAATTATAGTGTTTACTTTGAGGGTAGTATAATTTTTTGTGTTTACAAGTTATATAAGTTTTAATATATTTTATTGATAATGCTATGGAAAAATTAATAAAAATAAAGTTACCGGAAGATTACGTTCCTTCAGAAAATGAAGAATATATGAACGTAAAACAACTGGAATACTTTAGCTTAAAGTTACAATCAATACTCTCTGAACTGGAGAAACAAGATCTAGAAGATAGTAGTATTTATTCTGATAGTGAAAATGGAGAATTAATTAAGCGCCGAAAAGATAGAAAAGAAAAAATTAAGGAGGCGTTGGAAAAAATAAAATTAGGCATTTATGGTTACTGCGATGGAACGGGAGAAGAAATAGGAGTCGAAAGACTTAAAGCTAATCCGCTTGCTATGTATTGTATTGAAGAACAAGAGAGAATAGAAAAAGAAAAGAACGTGTATAACATTAATGATTAGAACTTGTCGGGAGTGTTAAATAAACTGTGTCAAACCGAGAAGTAAAGTAATAAATTGATAAAAAAATGGAGGTTTGACAATGAGTCAAGCAAACACAACTACCGGTTTGGTAGACTATAAAGAATTAGAAACAAATATCTTATCATCTATACGAGAAGGAAGACCATTGACAGGAAGAGATGGAGCATTAACACCATTTATAAAAAAACTGCTAGAGGGAAGGCGAGATAGAAAACCATTTGTCGGCTGAAAGCGAAGAAAACAACCGAAGAAATTCAAAGACTTTACGGACAAGTATTTGAACTATTGACACCAAGAGATAGAGAAGGAAGTTTCGAGCTACAAGTAGTCAGAAAAAGGCAAACAACCGAACTTGAAGCAAAGGTTTTAAGTACATATGCCAGTGGCATGGGATATAGCATCGCATGTAGAAGAAATATAAAATATCTGCAGAAGAGATATCAAGTATTACTGACAAATTGTTACCGGTAATCAACGAATGGCGCAGTCGTCCGCTGCAATCTGTATATCCAATAGTGTTCATGGTTTTTTAAGGTCAAGGAGGACGGGCATTGTGTAAGCAAATGTATGTATAACATATTAGCAAAATGGCAGAAAAGAAGTTTTGGGTTTTTATTTGGCTGAAAGTGAAGTTCTGGTTGGGAGTACTAAATGACCTAAAGGAGAGAGGAGTAGATGATATTCTGATAGCTTGTGTTAAAAAGCTTTCCTACAGCTATAAATAGCGTATTTCCTAAAGCAGAAATGTATAGTACATCAGATAAGAAATTCACTGAAATATGTATCGAGCAAAAGTTTTCATGAATGATTTGAAAAAAACATATCAAGTAGAGAAATAGCCGAGAATTATTTACTTGAACTGGAGGAAAAATGGGGAGAAAAATATACTTTAGTTTTGGGAGAATAATTGGGAAAATCTGTCTAGTTATTTTAAATATTCCGGCCCTGTAAGAAAGTTAATTTATACCACAAATCCTATTGAAGGGTTACATAGACAGATCAGAAAATTTACTAAAACTAAGGGCTCATTTACCAGCACAAATGCCTTGCATAAACAGGTATATTGTGCTATAAAGAAGGCAGGAGAGAAATGGACTATGCCTATACATGATTGGTGTCCGTTCAGCAGAGCGGCAAAATAAGGTAGACAAAGCAAGATAATAAAGATAATCATAGGGTAAATATGAGGTAATATGGTAAACCTTTTAGAACTCTGCAAAAATTTACAGCAAAAAATAGAAAAGTTAGAAGCAAAAATAGAAAGATTGGAAAGAGAGAATGAAAGTTTAAAAGCAGAGCATGAGGCTTTAAAGATAGAGAACGCTGAATTAAAGGAAAGGCTAGGTTTAAATTCAAAAAACTCATCAATTCCCAATTCAAAAGAATTATACAAAATGAAAAAGGAAAAGCCAAAAAGCGAAAGAAAGATTGGTGGTCAAGTTGGGCATAAGGGTAATTATCGTGCTAAAATGGAAGCAGATGAGGTGATAAAGATAGAGTTGTCACCTACTTGCGAATGCGGAGGGAAGATTGCAATATGCGAAAAACCTTATATTCATCAGAAAGTAGATCTTCCGGAGATTAAGGCTTATGTAATGGAATATCAGTTGGAACATGGCCGTTGTCAGAGATGCGGAAAAAGAAGAAGTAGCAAGTTACCAGAGGGTGTTACGCCAGATACATTTGGCCCAAGGGTTAAGTCAGTAGTTGCAGCACTCAGTGGGTTTTATAAAAATTCAAAGCGCGAAGTAGCTAGCATCATAAATGATATCTTCAATTTGAACATAAGCGTCGGTAGCATATCAAATAGTGAACATAGAGTTGCTTCAAAATGCAAAAAAATGTATGAGCAGATCGAACAAGAGATAAGTAGGAGTAAAGTTCTACATATTGATGAAACGAGCCATTATAACAAAGGTAAACTCGCTTGGTGTTGGATGTTTGCAAGCAATACGGCAAGTTTTGTGAAGTTGACAGAGTCAAGGGGAATGAAAGTTTTAAAAAATAGTGTATGCTGCAATCGTAATAGCTTGGTAGTAACCGACAGATATGCAGCATACAACTACTTTGCTGATGAAAGAAGGCAAATCTGTTGGGCACACTTAGCAAGGGATTTTGAAAGATTAGCGCATAGTTGGAAATTTGAAGTTAAAGTTCTGGGCTGTTACTTGAGAAATGTAGCCACTGAGTTATTTGCACTGAAAAAAGCTTTACTAAAAAATGAGATAGATGTTTCAAGATTTATTAGACGTGCCAAGAAATTGCGAAAACGTACAAGGTATTATTTGAAGGAAATATCTCGCTTACCTGAAGCAATTGGAGCGTCTCGAGTTGCAAAGAATATTTTGAAATCTGAAAGAATGATGTGGAAATTTTTAGATGACCCAGAAAATACTCCGCTGACAAATAATCACGCTGAACGGCAAATACGGCATTATGTCGTTTATCGCAAAAATTCATATTTTACACAATCAGAACGAGGAAACTCATTCCTTGAGCAAATAATTTCGTTATACTTAACATGGAAACAGAGGAGGCTAAACCCTTTTCACAATCTTCTATCTATCGTTTCTTAAACCACTCTGCTGAACGGATACGTATAAAAGAAGTAGCAGAAGAAATAGTAAGTCAGATGTACAAACTTGGCCAAATTAATAGTGTTTACGCAATAGGCAACGATTTCATATACTGAGGCTCATTTAAATATAGAGCCTCAACTCCATTTAATTTTTGTTTATTTTTTAGTCTATAACGGACTAATAGCCCTGCATGGCTAGCATCCAACTTTGGTAAACTGCAATCCATATATGTAATGCAGTGCGTTTCAGGCTGGAGTTCACTTACTACAGCAGGATTTGATAGCGGTAACAAATTGAAATCAAATAACTGCGTATAAAACTTTTGATCATCTTCGATTATAGCTTTAATATTTTTTTTGCTATTTGTACAAAGTAGCGATATTGCATATGCTTGAGCTTCCAGGGCACTAACCCCATATAACGGCTTATTTGTAGCAAGATTTATACCTTGTGCAGTTGATATACCAACTCTGATTCCAGTAAAACTTCCTGGTCCAACTATCACTGCTAAATGGTCTATTTTATCGTAGCTGTAATTATGCTTATCAAACAAAGTATTCAGTATTTGAAAAAATGATTCTGCATGGCTATTGTTTGCAGAATTGCGTTCTACAAAACAATTACCATCGTAATCAATTACTGCTATTGAACTACCAGCACCTACAGTATTAATTGCTAGAATGGACATCACTTAAGCTTATCATAGAGCTTTGTAAACATCATAGTGAACGCACCGTTACCCATAACATTTGCTGAAGTTATTATTGGGTCAAACACTATATACAATGCTGTAATTAATGAAAGCATCTCTGGAGAGAATTTAAGATACTTCTCAAGAACAGGCAACATTACCATAATTCCTCCCGCTGGAACTGCAACAATAGCAAATTTAAATAACAGAAAGTAGAGAAGGAAAGTCACATAGTCTGTTGCAGACAATGCACCACCAAAAGTCATTATCATTGATAGTATTATAATAAAAAAGCAATCACCTACTAAATGAAAGCTAGCAGTTATTGGCACAACAGACGATGCTATATCATGCTGCTTTACATTTTTTTTGCTTCCTTCAAGAGTAAGCGGCATAGCTGCATTACTAGACATTGTGCTCATTGCAGTAATAAATGCTGGTATCATATTACCTATACTAGCTATCCAGCTTGTGATCTTGAACGAATTTGCTGCTCCATATAAGAGAAAAACATAAAGGTAAGTTGAAGATGATATAATAATAAAAATTATTGAGTAATCCTTAAATATTATGGGTAAAACCTGATCATGTTCCATTTTTAAAGCAAGACCAAGTACAAACATTGGAATAATTGGTGTCAAAAATGTCTTCAAAATAAAGAGAGTTAAATCTAACATTTTGTTCGAGAGCTCTTTGCTTTTTTTTGGTAATATTGTGGACACTAATATGCTTAATACAAATCCACAAGCAAGGGCATAAAAATTAGAAAGCAATGCAGGTATCCTAAATGACCATAAAGGAACAATTGTTTCTTCATATGTTATATCTTGTATTGAATAAGTGTTTTGTGTGATGAAATGCCCAACAGAATAAGCTATTAAACTTGAAGCTAGATTCGACAAGAAAATCGTTATAATAAGTAACAATATAAACTTTATAGCCGACTGCTTAAGATTGTTAACACTACTAAAGATTAATGCAAAAACAATAAAAGGCATTATAAATAGTAAGATCTCTTTTATACTAAGGCTTATTGAATACAAGAAGGTTTTCACTTCCATTGGAACTAGATGACCAAAAAATACAACCGAAGTGATAACAGCAAGTAAGGTTAGTAATTGTAACATATTCTAATATAGCGATATCCTATGGAAATACATATGATAAATTAGCTGCTAAGTAAAGTAAAACTGCCTAAAATATTTGCATTACCTTCTAGTACTTGAATGAGATTTCAAATTACAACGTTTCCACAAAGTATATAATTAACATCCACACCTTTGGTCAAGTTCCATTCACGCTTTATTACATTATATTCCATACCAGTCATATCTTGTAGTGTTACATTGTTTTCCCTTAGATGATTTGCAATTTCTGATGGCTTGAGAAATTTATTCCAATTATGTGTGCCTTTTGGCAGCCAGTTTAATATGTACTCTGCGCCGACTATTGCAAGACAGAAGGATTTAATAGTTCTATTTATCGTCGATATAAAAATTAGCCCTTCTGGCTTCAACAGCTCTATTGCTTTTTTCATGAAAAACTCTAAATTATCGACATGTTCAACCACTTCCATCAACAAAACCACGTCATACTTCTTGTCATTGCTTAGCTCTTCAATGCTAGTGTGTGTGTATTCTATATTTAACCCTACTTTCTTCGCATGCGACTGTGCCACTTTTATGTTTTCCTCACATACATCTATTCCCGCAACGCTAATACCAATACGCGCCATTGACTCTGACAAAATGCCACCACCACAACCAACATCGAGCAATGATAGTTCTTTTAAATCGCATTTTTTTAATTCTTTTATTTTCTCAACGATGTATGATACTCTCACAGGATTCATCATGTGCAATGGCTTGAACTTGCCATTCTCATCCCACCATTCACCTGCTATTTTAGCGAATTTTGATATTTCATCTTCATTATAAGTTTTTGTGGTTTTTTTCTTGCTAATATTGCTAAGTTTATCAAGGCGTTCTTTATGTCTACTTTCTTTTGAAAATTCTGTTTCGAGGAATTGTTTGACTATGTCTTTTGCTAATCCACTCGCAGTAAACCCTGCACCAAGACACAGTATATTCGCGTTGCCATGCTCGCGAGCTAATTTTGCGATCTCAACACTATTACATAAAGCAGCGTAGATTCCTTCAAAACGATTTGCCACAGTACTCATGCCCAAACCTGTACCGCAAATTAATATTCCATAATTTGCTTTTTTGTTTGTTATATCTTCTACAACTTCAGCAGCATAGTCAGGGTAGTCTACACTCTTTTGTTCAGCAGTGCAGCCACGGTCTATCACTGTATAATCTAAAGTTTCCAAGTAAGCCTTTATTTCTGATTTTAGTTCATAACCTGCGTGGTCTGAAGCAACTGATATCACATCTGACATATAAGAAATTGCAACTTAAGGGTATTTATATGGGTAATTTATTTTGAGCTTTTTGTCAAGCTCTCCTGATCTTTCTGAATAAATTTCGAGTCAGATATGCATAAATTCTATATAATTTTTATCCTACCACTACTCATTCGGTAAAATGGATCATATAGATATTATAAAGTCAAAATTATTGTTGTCCGACATAGTAGGAAAAAAAGTTAGGTTAATAAAAAGAGGAGATAGTTTTGTTGGACTCTGCCCATTTCATAACGAAAAAACTCCATCTTTTTCGGTCAGCAATGTTAAGGGCTTATATTACTGTTTCGGTTGCTCAGCTCATGGTGATGCGTTTGAATTTATTTCACAAACTGAGGGCTTAAGTTTTAAGGAAGCGTTGGAAAAATTGGCATCTGTTGCAGGTGTTGAGTTACCCAAAAACCTCAGCTTTGCTAAAGAAAATGACAAACTGTTTTCAGCACTGAATTTAGCTGCAAGTTGGTTCGCGCAGAAAAATCGAGGTGTTATGGCTTATTTAAGGCAGCGCAAGATCTCACTCAAAATCATAGATAAATTTAAGATAGGTTATGCACCAAGTTCTGGCTTGAAGGAATATTTGAACTCCTCTGGTATTAAAGACGAGATTTTGATCGATGTTGGGTTAATAAATAAGAATTCTCGTGATTATTTCTATGATCGGCTGATATTTCCTATACACAACATCACGGGCAAAGTTATTGGTTTTGGCGGACGTGCGCTGAACTCTGAGCAACAGCCGAAGTATCTAAACAGCCCAGAGAGTCAGCTCTTTAAGAAAAGAGAAAATTTATATGGATTAAACTTTGCTTTGAGTGAAATACGCAAAAAACAGCATCTATTTGTTGTTGAAGGATATATGGATGTAATAGCACTACATCAAGCGGGAATTAGCAATACAGTTGCTCCGCTTGGTACCGCAATTTCTGCAGAGCAGATAAAAAATCTTTGGAAACTTGCTAAAGAAATTTCTATCTGTATGGATGGCGATAGTCCTGGATGTCATGCTGCTATTCGAATTGCAGAACTTGTTCTGCCGATACTGGAGCCTGGATACACATTGAAGTTCGTGACTTTGCCAAGCAACAAGGACCCATACGATATATGCAATGAACTAGAATATAAGACGGAAGATGTACTATCCGCTTTTAACCGCTCAACAGAACTGCACTCTGAATATTTATGGCATCACATAATTGGTAGCAATTTGCAAAATTATGAAAAATTTGCTCCGGAAAAATATTCAATTCTTGAGCACAAGTTCATGAAATATGTCAATGCTATCGGTAACAGCAGTATTAGAAGGTATTATAGAGATTATTTTTACAATAAGGTCAGTGAATTAAGAAGAAACTTTAAAAAGCTGATTTTTAATAGCAAAGCAACAAAAGGTGAGTATCTTTACAATAAATCTCCAGAGCTAATTGAAGCAGAGCAAAATCAGGCCATAATTTTGCGTATAGCCGTAGAATTTCCTGAAATCTTGAACCGTCCTATATTTTTTGAGCAATTTTCTCATTTCGAATTTACTAATGAGATGAAAAAATTACAACAGTGCGTAATTAATATGGTAACTAATGAGAGCAACTTTAATAAAGAAATTCTGCTACAGGAGTCTAGTGTTATAAAGTTTATATTTGAAAAAACTAGCGTATTAAATAGTCAATTAAGTGAGAAGAGATCGGCAGAAACTGTCTGGAATAACATAGTATTACGGAAAGAATTAAATGTATTACAAGAAGAAAAAATTAAAGCAAGGCTGGGCGGTAATTTTGACTTAGAGGAAAGGCTAATAGAACAAATAAAGCAAATAGAGGATAGTATACAAGAAATGCAAATGGAATTTATTCAAAAGTAGATGGCTTAAGATGTTCAAAATTGGTAGAAAAACAATATATTGATGATTGCTTAAAATAGCTTGTTCTAGTATACTTCCGATTTGTTCAACTACGATAAGTGTTTGCATTTCTTCCTCTCATTATCTTTCTAGCTTTATACCTTGGAAGTGGTATTTATTTTTCTTTTATCGGACTTGGCAATCCTCTTCATCAAATTTCACCGTTAGTTTGCTTATTACCAGCATTATTTTTTGCTGTTCTATTCAATAAAAACAAAATTCAGCATAGTATTGATACACTTATAAAAGGTATGGGTAATAAAACTACTCTTACCGTGTGTTTGATTTTTCTATTTGCTGGAGCATTTTCTACTATTACTGAATCGCTTGGTAGTATAAATGTTATTACTAACTTAACTATTCGCTTTCTTCCAGCACGATTATTACTTCCTGGAATGTTTTTACTTTCTACTTTTATTTCAAGTGCAATCGGCACATCAATCGGAGTTATTGCACTTATAACACCAATAGCTGTTAATTTAGCACAAAATGGAGCTTTTGATTGTGCAGTGGGTGTTGGAGCTGTGATAGGTGGAGCTATGTTTGGCAGCAACCTTTCAATGATATCTGACACTACTATTGCTGCTACTTCTTCACAAGGAGCTTCAGTAAAGGATAAAATAAAACTCACTTTCAAGACAGGATCTGTTACAGGTCTTATAATACTTATTTATCTAGTAATAATTTCAAATAGTACAGAAGTTGTTTCTATCTCAAGTCTGAATTATTTATCCATAGTCAAAATTATCCCTTATATATCTTTAATAATTATGGGTTTATTTGAAATAAACACTCTGGTAACATTAGCTATTAATATGGTTATTGCTGGGATATTAGGAATAGCTTTTTTTGATTATTCTCTTATTGAATATTCTCGTGACATATATAGGGGTTTTTATAAGATGAATGAAGTAATGATATTTATTCTCTTCAGTAGTGGATTAAGCCACTTAATGTACGAATACAGTCAGAAAAAGATAGATATATTCACCGATAAGGTGAATATGACAAAAACTCAAGCTGAATTTATGATTGCGGGAATATCATCTCTGTTTACTATTTTAGTTTCCAGCAATGTTGTTGCTATTTTATTAACTAGTAATATTGCTAAAAGGCTTGCGCAAAGATATAACATTGCACCACACCGTAGTGCGTACTTATTAGAGATATTTACTTCTATCACAAAAAGTATCTTACCTTATGGTTCTCACGTATTACTAGCAAGCAGCATTGCCTCTCTGTCACCTATCATCGTACTAACAAAAGTATATTATTGTTTTGTTTTTGCAGCAGTTGCGATAGGTGAAATAGTTATTAACGGCAGACGTCGTGCGGTTGTAGCTCCTCAATTACCATAAATAACTCTTTAAATTTTCACTCAATTTGTTGATAAATATTATAATATTTGCTAAAATACTTATATAGTACCAATTCTTTTAAAGACATAGTATTACTAATGTTATAAAAAATGTATCAAAATAGTGGAGAAACAAATGCCTGATTATTATGAAATATTAGGAGTAAAAAGAGATGCTACTCATGGTGAGATAAAAAAAGCATATTACAAATTGGCACGTGAGTTTCATACAGATAAATTGCATAAGGAAGTAAAAGCTTTAGATAAGCTAGAACGAGAAAAGAAGAACAGAACGCTACTACAATCGGAAGAAAATGAACGAGCTCAACTTAAAGAGAAATTGACAAAATTCAAGGAAATATCAGCAGCATACACAGTGTTATCTGACCAAACAAAAAAAAGCCAGTACGATAGAGGAGAGGATCCTAATCAACAAACTTTTGAGACGGAACCTACATGGGAAGAGGAGAGTGACTTTTATAAAAAGATAAGTAAAATACTCAAAGACATGTCTGACTTGCACGAATCTACATCTGAAATCAATGTAATATTAAGGCAATCTAGAATTCTTGACGAAATAACTGATACGTATCATCAGAAAGTAAAAGAGATTAAAAAGCAAAAAAACGGAATAGATAAAACTCTCACTTTTACCCACAAATAAAAAAGTGAGTAAAATGGATACCAAATAAATTTGGGATTAAAATGAGTGAAGTAAGTACAAATGTGCAATATACTGATGGCTTAGGGGATAAATGGCTGGAAAGAGAGTTAAAACACGTTAATTTAGGAGATACAAGACTTAATAAGAGACTTATTAAAACAGGCTATTGTATAGAGGGTAAGGCGTCTGGATCAATTAATCAAAGCTGTAGTGGATGGAAAGAAGCTAAGGGTGCATACAGATTATTTAGCAATGAAAAGCTTAAGGATAAGGAAATTTATTCTTCCCATTACAAAGAAACTATGGAGAGAATGAAAGGAAATCAGTTTGTTTTTTCAGTTCAAGATACAAGTTATTTGGATTTTGACTCTCATATAAAAACTAAGAGGCTAGGTAGTATTTCTAAAGCTTATACGAAGCATAAAATGGGTTTACTGTTGCACAGTGCCTTAATAGTCAGCAAAGACGGATTGCCTTTAGGTCTATCTTCTCAACAATGTTGGGCACGTTCTATTAGGGAAAAAGAAACGTCACAAGAAAAAGCAAACAGGAAATACCGTACCTCCATAGAAGAAAAAGAAAGTTATAAGTGGATAACAGCTCTCAAAGAAAGCATAAACAACCTTCCTGCAAATGTACAACTTGTTACCCTTGGTGATAGAGAGGCAGATATCTTCAAATTTTTATGGATCACTGAGACATTAGGTAGTTTTTATGTAATCCGTAATCGAACTAATAGAAGATTTATCTGTACTGAAATTGGAAAAACAGATTTGCAAACACGCATCACTCAACTGCCAGTAAAGAAGAAAATTTCTCTAGAAGTTAATAAAGGTGGAAACCAAAGATCAAGGAAAGCTAATATTGAAGTTAAGTATATGAAAGGCTATATACCTATCAGATCTTCTTCAATTTATGGATCAAAAGACACAGTGCATAAAATAAGTGATAAAATCCCTGTATATGTGGTAAGTGCAAAAGAAACAAATCCTCCTGAAGGATTGGAAGCTATTGATTGGACTTTGCTGACTAATGTACCAGTTAATAGCACTTTAGATGCTATAGAAAGGATAAATTGGTATAAGCTAAGATGGAAAATTGAGGAGTATTTCAGGGTTTTAAAATCAGGATGTAAAATAGAAAGCTCTCGTTTAACTACAAAGGAAAGGCTACAGAAATTAATTGCTATAAAGAGCATTATTGCATTTAAAATTTTATATTTAACAAAAGTCGCTTTATCAAATCCCATGGAAACCTGTACTAAAATTTTAAGCAACGAAGAGTGGAAGGCCCTTTTCATACGTGAGCATAAAGTAGCTACATTGCCAGAAGAACCTCCAAACATAAAACAAGCTATTATTTGGTTAGGAAAATTAGGTGGATTTATGAATAGAAAAAGTGATAATTTACCAGGGGCTATGACTCTATGGCGGGGCTATGAAAATCTTAAGGAGAGCATAGTTATGCTTCACATCATGACCTCTCAAAATTGTGGGTAAAAGTGAGGATAAAACTGAAGAGATTAATGAATTAGAAAAAAGACTATCCTATTTCTCGACTTGTATTAAGTTAGCCAAAGAGATCAAGTCAGGCAACTTTAAATATTGTAGCTCTATAATGAGAGAAGCTATAATTGCTACTGATGACATTACATCTCTAGCACAAATTGCTGTTGCGTATGATCATGTAGAAATTTTTAAGCTCTTAGATGGAGAAGGAACCAAAGTATCACTAAATTCTTATTTGGGTATTACTGCTAAATGTTGCTCTGAAAAGATTTTAGATTTCCTTTTTAATAAATACATTAATGAAATGGATGTCAGGTATAAAGATGAAGAAGGAAAAACAGCTTTACATCATGCATTAAAATGGCTTGATAGGAATGAATCGAAATACCAAATTCTTGTCGAGTCACTTCTTAGCAACGGTGCAAGGCTCGATGTTAAAAGTGACAAAGGTGAAACTCCATTTGATCTCTTACTTAACTATGCTGAGGAATCTCTCTGTCCTCAAGCACAAATAAAAAGATTGAATAATGTTTCAGCGTTGCTTAGTTGTTGTAAAATTGATGAGCTGAAGAAACTACAAGGTACTTCTGCATTGAATAAACTGGTCAAACTTGCTGCTAGTAAGCATCACAAAGAAATTTTTAATCTCTTGACCAAAAATAACATACATATTGCATATTTAGGTGATGAAGACGGTAACACAGCCTTACATTGTATATTAAAAAGTATTCATTATAAAGATTATGAATGGACAAATTTTGCCAAATTCCTTCTTAGTAAAGGTGCAAGGCTTGGTGTTAAAAATCGTGAAGGTGAAACTCCATTTGATCTCTTGGTTGACTATGTCAGAATGCATTTTTATGATAGGCATAGTTCTGAGAGAAATGCTGATGGAACTTATGACTTTATTTGTCGTGACTCACGTAGTCCACTGCAACGGCTAGATTTAGTTGTGAGGTTACTTAGCGAACATAAAGATAAACTGGAAGATCTAAATGGTACTAGTAAGTTAGGTACATTAGTAAATATTGTTGTTGATTGTAATCATAAAGGAGCTCTAGATCTTCTGCTAGAAAGTAACATACGGATTTCAAGTTATGCTTTAAATAAAATTGTTGAATGTGATTTTCATGAAAAGATTTTTGATTGCTTTTTACATAAAAATAAAATTGACTATCAAGATGAAAGTGGGGATACAGCTCTACATCATGCTTTAAGAAAGTTGCACTCCGATAAGTCAATGCTTTGCAAAGTTGAATCACTTGTGAGTGCAGGTGCGAGATTTTATGTTAAAAATGACCAAGGTGAAACTCCGTTTGATCTCTTGGTTGAATATGTTGAGAAGGGGTTTTATGGTCAAGCGTCAAGGTTAAGTTATGCTTGGAAGTTGCTTAACAAATGTGAAAATAAAGATGTACTAAGAGAGCTAAAATATAAAGATGGTACTACTGCATTAGATAAACTAAATGAGCTTCGTATTAAGTGTCGTAATACTTCTATCATAGTTGCTTCTACGTTAGCAGTAGTAGGAGTTGCTTTAGAAGTAGCTATTGCAGTTTACTTAGAAATGTTAGCAGTGGGAATAGCAGTTGGAGCTTGTTGTCTTATTGTTGCTGCAATCATATACCATTGTAATAGTCCTGCAAATTTATTGAAAGATAGCAATGCTGAAGTTGCAATTAATCAAATGGCATTAGTAAAATTATAACTTAAGATCAGAAGAAATGGCAGATCAAGTTTAATAATGTTAATTCAGTAATATATTTAGTAAAATCTAAAACTAAGAAAATTCTATACTTGCAACTCTGTGAGATGCTGGTGGTATCTATCTTACTTTCTTGATAGGAATATAGATGACAAGAGATAGGCAATGGAATTACAAAGAGTTTGCAAATATTAGTTATTATTTGTAGAATATAGAGAAATTAGTAGAGATTTTAATAGTATGCCATCCGTTACTTTTATTTTACCTGATGGAAGTAAGAAAAGTTATGAAGCTGCAGAGGGAGAAACTCTTCTTAATTTAGCCCATAGAAGTGATCCAGATCTGCTTGAAGGTGCATGTGAAGGTTCTCTTGCTTGCTCTACATGCCATGTGATTGTTGATCCAAAATTTTATGATGTTGTAGAAACACATAATCCTATATCTGATGAGGAAAATGACATGCTGGATCTAGCTTTCGGTTTAACAGAGACATCGAGGCTTGGATGCCAAATAAAAATCACAAAAGATATTGACGGTTTGTGCGTAACCGTGCCCAGAGGTACAAGAAATATATCATTAGATAAATAAGAGGATAATGCGTAAAATTTTTATCTATATTCTCATCTCCTTACCTTTGTTTATTCCTCTAGCGTATAGTGGTTTTTGGTATTTTTCTGCATTTAAGGTAAAAAGTCTTTTAACTGATTACATTAATGACGAAAAAGTTGATATTTCACATGATCTTAAGGGATTTCCTTTTAACCTAGTTTTTCGTGTAACGAATCCAAAATTTTCTAATGAGCAATTAACTGTTTCATCTGAAGCTTTAGTGATAAAAAACAGATTATTTGATAAGTCAGTATATATCTATATACCAAGCAATAAAGTAAACATTGCTGTCCGTAGTGATGAGAAAAAGAATATAAAGTGTCACACACACGTGAGTAGCCACTTTGTTGTTAAACTAAATGATTTACTATCTTCATTAAAATTCAACAGAAATAGCACTGTAATAGACTATATAGATACATTTCGTTACGAAGATTATGGATTAAAATGTGATGTTTTAGAAAATCAGCAAAGTGTTATAACTGAAGTGAATGATAAAAGTAATTACATTCAATTTCACTTTGATAAAGAACTGAATGAAAATACTAAACTAGAATTTGATTTTTATACTTACCGTTATAAACATACTGCAAGTCCTGAAAATTACCTTAGTGTCGACGCTAAATTAGATTATGAATTTGTAAACCATATTTCAGCTTCTAAGATTAATTTCAACATAGAAAAATTTTTGATTGAGAGTAATAACTTTTCTATTGCTGCGAATGGTGGAGTAAGTAATTACAATTTAGTTACATCTTCATTTGAAGATAAAATCAATGTAGCCATATCAAATTATAAAGAATTAATTTCGTTTATGACTAATGATTCAAAGACTGCAGATAAATTGGAAAAATCAATATCTTCCTTATCAGAAAAAATCACTGATAACGACATTCAATTTTCAATAAAGTACGACAATAATGTAGGTTCAGGCTTTATTGGAAAATTATCCACTACTGATTTTATCACTCAATTCACCAAGAATGAGAATAGTAATTAGCTTACTTTTTACATTGATATTCCATTTAAGCATAAATGCTTTTACTTTGGATGATAAACTAAGAGACGAAAGCATGGAAGAGCGAGCAAGTAGCTTATTTGCAGTAATAAAGTGTCCAGTATGCTCTGGTGAATTATTATCCGAATCTGAGTCTCAAGTTGCATATGGTATGCGTAAGACAATTCGCAAGAAGATCAGTGATGGATATACTAACGAGCAAATAGTTTCAGAGTTAAAAAATTCTTATGGAGATTCAATTATCATTGTACCACCTGTAAAATCTAGTACCTACATTTTATGGTTTATTCCTTTTATAATTCTTCTTATTGGATGTTTTCTAATACGAAAATCAGTTCAGAAAATAGATAAAGTAGTAAAAAGATAACTATAGAGTAAAAGTGAGTTTACAACAAATGCAAGTAGCTACTATAAGAACATTTGAGTTTAGATCAAAGATTGTAAGGTTAAATCTTCCATCCAAATAACCACGCACTCTACCTGCTTATCTGGGTAGACTTCTTGCACTAAGGTTTTATAGATCAACATTTGCTTTTTTATTTCATTTGATGAGGAAATAGAAACGTTATGGTGTGATTTATAGTCAATTATGATTGCTTTGTCTTCTGTTATACACAGTCTGTCTAGCCGCACTAATACTGGTTTTCCGTCAATTGTTCCACTAAGTGGAATTTCTGATTTGCCCTCCAAGTCGAACAGGTAATCATATTTTTCATTAAAGGTTAATATTTTGCTGTAAATTTCATCCTTATCTTCACTAGTGTTTATGCTATCAAGATATTTCCTAACCCAATTTTTTCTCCTGTCTTTCTCTATCTTGGGCATATATTGCAATATACTGTGAATTATTAAGCCTCTTGCATAGCTGTCTGTCGTCCCAATGCTCCTTTTTGTCATTCCAGCATTCTCATCTGTCATCCCAGTGCTTGACACTGGCTTTTTTTCTCCAGGTTCCAGCGTTACGTGCTGCAATGACATTGATAGGTTTGATGGAGGTGAAATCACTGGAACATCAAAATAATCACGTTTTTTATAAATAGAAGGGTAGTTTGCATTCATGCATAGCACTTCAACTTTTTCTTTAAATATCGGCTGTAAGTATAGTTTTTTCCTCTCATATAATGCTCCATATTGAATAACTAGATCATACCAAGAGCCCTTTTGCACTGGCTCTTTGCCTAAAATGTATAACTCATCTTCAGCACGCGTAAGTGCCACGTACAGCAAACGCAAATATTCGTTATAATCCTCTAGTTTTTTCTCTCTTTTTACTTGATTACAATAAGCATTACTATTTTTGCCACACCAAAATGGTGCTTCCGTTGCATCAAACAAAATATTTTCGCTGTTTCTTGGTACTGTATTTGTGTCAACTAAAAACACTATTGGAGCTTGTAGACCTTTTGATTTATGAATTGTCATTATTCGTACAGCATTGAGTTCTGATTGCATATCGTTTTTAATCTCAGGATTATTTTCTTTGATCCACTGAACAAATGCTTGAAGAGATGGGTGCTCAAATTGCAATACGAGGTTCATAAATTCGTCTAGAATCTCGAAGCACTCAAGACCTAGCCTTGCAGCAAATTTCTTTTTACCTGTGCGTAATATATGCGTGAATAATGTAAGAGGGGATTTTGTCTGAGATAAGTTAATCAGATAGTTTAATTCGCTATAAATAACCTCATGATAATCATGAATTTTTTCCCACAATGACTGCTCTTTACGATTATATGCAATATTGAATAAATCGTCCTCAGTAAAGTTAAATAGCGGTGATTTTAAAACATTTGCAAGAGCAAGATCATTTGCCTGGAGGAGCAAAAATTCAGCTAAAGCTATTAAGTCCTGCACAGCTATGTAATCCATAATTCTAAAATAATCTCGGCCTATAACTGGTACATTTACTTTTTTTAGTTCACTTATTATGTAATCAACTAACACATTTCGCTGCCGTACCAAAATCATAATATCCCTTGGTTCTATATGACGATCTTTGGCGACTAAAATCCGCCCTTCGTTTAACCAATTGTGAATTCTTTGGGCTATTGCCTGAGCAAGTAATCGATCTGTTACTACATAATCTTTCCTCTGTATTAAATGAATTTGTAAGGCTTGCTGCTCTTCCTCTTTATACCTTGGCAGTAACGGCCAGATTTCAATGTACCCTTGATCGTTTTCTCTATATGGAATATGTTTTATCTTGTTATCATTGAAAGATATTTCTTCACGAAAATTGTTAAATATTCTGTCTACAAGCATCAAAACTTCTGGAGTTGAGCGAAATGACTTTTCAAGTTGACATGATACCCAATCTCTGCCACCGGTTTTCGTGTGAAAATATTGCTGCATGTAATTAAATAGATGGGGATTTGCTCCTTGAAATCTGTAAATTGATTGTTTTACATCTCCAACAACGAATAAAGTTCTCTTTTCGTCACCACCGGTAAAAAATTCATTGCAGAGATTTGTTATAATTTTCCATTGACTGATACTATTGTCTTGTGCCTCGTCAACAAGAATGTGGTCTATTTTTTGGTCTAGATTAAACAATATCCAATCTTTATTGCCTGGATTGCTAAGGAGATTTGTTGCTAAATTGATGATATCATCATAATCAAGCAGTGCATTCTTTGATTTTTCATTATTATATAGATCAACATATACTTTAAATATACTAAGTAAACTACTGGTTCTTCCGAATATTTGATAAGAATTCATGTCTTTTACGTGAGTGGATACTGTGTTTTGAATGCTTTCTATCATTTGCTCTGCATCTTCAAATTTTTCCAAAGTACCCTTTGTTATAATTGATGATATGCTTTTTTTTTCCTGCGATTCTGACTTCAGAAATACTTTGGCTAGATTTTCTATCTTAGTTTCATCCCACTTTATTCCGGTGTCATCCAAGTAGCTGACACTGGGATCTGCTAGGCCTGGTGTCATTCCAGTGCTTGACACTGGAATCCACATATTTTCTTTCTGGATCCCAGCTGGGATGACAGTAGAATAAAGTATCGCACTGTAACTCTGATCTCTTTTGCTTCCCTTACTTAATATTTCAGCTAATCTTTTTATCTGCTCAATCGTTTCATTCTGTAAATTGTCAATCTTGTCTGGGACGCTTAGTTTATCTTTTATATATCCTAAATTATTTTCTAGAGCTGATCTCTTTATACATAAGGTATAGAGCAAATCACGCAGCTTATTTTCATCAATTTCAGCTGCAACGATATTGATATCGTCCTGCACAGTTTCATTATGAAGCGTTTTTTCAAATACGATGGAATGCAATTCTTTACATTCGCTCAACGTACAATTTGGAGCGATACCAGCTTCTGTAGGAAAGCTGGAGATTAATTTGTAACAAAAGGCGTGTATAGTTTGAATATTAAGACCAATATTTTCCAGTTCAGAAAAAAGCCTTCTTGCTCTTGTTAAATAATCTTTATTTTCTCTGGTCACACACTGGGCTAATTGTTCTAAATCTGTGACCAATATACCCTCTGGACATATTGCCCACTTACTAAGTGTACTGTAAATGCGATCCTCCATTTCATTTGCTGCAGCATTGGTAAATGTTAAGCAGAGAATATTTCTCTTATTCTCTAATAGAAGTCTTAATACTCTGTCTATTAAGATCTTTGTTTTACCTGTACCAGCTGATGCACTTACCCATACAGAGAAGTTAGGATTTATGGCATTTGATCTCATTAGGAGTGTATAAAGTTTGACTGAAGTGGCATTTCAAGTATAGTAAATAAGATAGTGTTAGTGAAGATATACAGATGGAAAGTTTTTGTGTAAAGGCTCCTGCAAAGATCAATCTTTTTTTACATATTATAAATAGAGAAGAAAGAGGGTATCATTTAATTGAAAGTTTGGTTGTCTTTGCTAAACTTTCTAATTTTTTAGAGATAAAAGTAGGAGAAAAAAACTTTAGATATGATAACTCTACAGTTGAATTTGTAAATTCTGAGTTTAGAATAAATTATCGATATAATACTATAACGAAAGCAGTGAGTCTACTGCTTAGGCATGCTCCTGTACGCACTAAAGTCACTGTGAAGGTTGTAAAAAATGTACCAATTGCTGCGGGATTTGGTAGTGGTTCCTCAGATGCTGGAGCTGTGATACGCATGCTGGGAGAGCTTTGGAACATTGATAGGCAAATTTTAAATGATATAGCTTTAAGAGTTGGTGCTGATGTGCCTGCAAGTATAGATAGTAAGCCAGTTTTTGTCAGAGGTGTTGGTGAGGAATTATGCCCCATTAAACAATGCTCTTTACCCACAAGTCTGGTACTTGTGAAACCAAAAAAAAAGTTTTTGAATACATCAGAAGTATTTTCCAAGTATAAAGAGGATTTCTCTAATCCAATTAAGTGGAGTGATAAAACTGAGGAGAATTTGTTAGAGCTTCTTAAAGAGACAAAAAATGACCTTCAAGAAGCAGCAATAGGTTTTGTACCTGAAATTCAGAATGTAATATCAACACTAGAGTCACAAGAAGGCTCTATACTTTCTCGTATGTCAGGTAGTGGTGTAGGGTGTTTTGGAATGTTTGATAGTGAAGAAAGTGCAAAAGCTGCAGCGGCAAATATCAAAAAGGAATATCCAGAATGGTGGGTGTGCGACACGGAATTAATAGTTTGATTTATGCCCTTAATTTCCAAGAAGAAAAATCTTATAGATGGTTACAGGGAAGAAAGATTTTGGGTAAATAATCAAGAATATCATGGCTCAATTATAATTTTTCCTGAAAAGGTGATTAAATTGAAAGAAAGTGATATAAATAACAAGGAGTATTTTAAATCTTTTTTAACAGAGGAAATAGAGATTTTGATAATAGGTACTGGTAAGATACGCGATTGTTCAATGAAGTCTTATCTTATGGAGCAAAAGAATTTAAATTTTGAATTTATGACGACGGGTTCTGCATGCAGAACCCATAACGTTTTAATATCTGAAGATAGATTTGTTGTCAGTTATCTGATAGCATGTTAGAGATATTTACACAGAGTTTTTTTATAAACAGTCTAATTGCGGTAATTATGATTAGCCTAGTCACAGGAGCTCTAGGGTCATTTATGATATGGCAAAGGTTATCGTATTTAGGTGATAGTTTGTCCCATTCTTCATTGCTTGGTATTGCACTTGCTTTGATCTTTAATATCAGCCCATCGGTAAGTATAATGCTCATTGCAATTATGTTTGCTATACTACTTTCTCTTAATTTTAATAAATTATACTCTGCTGATACGATATTGAACATAGTTACCAATGTAGTTTTATCATCGAGTTTAATACTTATGTCTTTTCTTCCATCAGGTAATAATAGTATTATTAGCTCACTTTTTGGTGACATATTAATGATTGACCAAAGTAATATAATATCAATTTTTCTAACCTCCGTAATAGTTACTTTGATATTAATATTTAGATGGCGCTATTGGCTGATGATTTCGATTAATCAAGATTTGGCAACAGTTGAGAAAGTACATGTTAATTTTGTTAGGCTAGAATTTTTGATTATACTCGCTATCTTTATTGCAATTTCTGCTCAATTAATAGGAATATTACTCATTGCTGCATTTTTGTTAATACCTGCTGCATCAGCAAGACTCATTTCAAAAACTCCAATGCAAATGATTATTGTTGCAACAGTTTTTTCTGTGATTTCTGGAGTATCAGGTTTGATATTATCTGCAAGTTTTGACTTATTAACTGGACCTGCAATTATACTTATCGCAGCTGTGTATTTAATCATTGCTTATTTTATAAGATTGGTGTTAAGTAGATCGACTTAATTTTGGTCTCGGAAGTTCATAATTCATTAACAAATGAGTGTAACTATCTGAGCGTAAAGTAGTTTTTGCTACGTTGTTTTTATGTGCTAATTGTTAATTTGTGGAGTGAAAGATATGGACGAAGGATTTTTTTCTAGATATATAGGACAGCCTATAAAAAATTTTTATAATTATGTTACGGGAAAGAAAGAAGTGTCTGATGATATGCAGAATACAGCAAATCAAGAAAGCTCAGAATTGTTGGAAACTGATGTGCAATCAAATGATGTACCACCAAGTAGTGATAATATAATATAGATGGCATGAGAATCACGCCATCTAAAGTTAAAAAATTCCTTGAGAAACCCGATACTTTAAGTGGTGTATTAATTCATGGGAGTGACAATAGTAAGGTCGATATTTTTGTACAGGAAATAATTGCCAACTTGAATGAGTATTCAGTTCAGGTGATGGATTTTGCAGTAGTGAATAAGTCGCCTGGCTTGTTATTTTCCGAGTTGGCAAACATTTCGATGTTTACTAAAAAAAGGTTAGTTAAGCTGATAAATGTCAGTGGAAGTATATCTAAAGAGTTAAGAAACATATTGGATCATAATATAGGCGATCATTATATAGTAATGATAGCAAATGATCTTCCATATAGTTCTACAACTAAAAGTTATATGGAAAGCTCAAAAATTTTCGGTGTCATTACCTGCTATAAGGACAGCGGTAGTAATCTTTGTGATATTATATCAAGTTACTTGAAACAAAATGATATAGAGTGCACAAGTGAGATAATCTACCACTTGCAGTCTTATTTTAATCATAGCAAACTGCCTATATATTCAGAGCTTGAAAAATTAGTTTTATATCTAGGAAAAAGAAAAGATCTTAAACTTGCTGATATAGATCTATGCTTTTCAACCTCCGGCAATGATTATGTTACACTTGATAATCTGTGCTCTGCAATAGTGAGTAAAGACATGGGACAATTCATCAAAATTTCCGATGTATTGATATTACAAGAGAATTTTTCACCGATAGCATTAATCCGTATTATATCAAATTATTTTCTACGGCTAGAAAGCGTTTTGCTGTTAATACAAAATGGAATGAATGAACAAGCTGCAATTGACCAGCTGAGTCCTCCATTGTTCTTCAAACAATTGCAGAGTTTTAAATCTCATTTGAAAAGTTTGCAACTTTCAGAACTTAAGAAGATCTTAGAAAATTTGATGAGCTTGGAAGTGACTTGTAAAAGAACTGACTTGGACCATAAAATGATCTTTCAGCATGAGATTAACTATTGGTGTTATTCGTTCAGCAGAGTAGTAAAATAAGGTAGACGAGAAAAAACAACTAAATGTTGTCATGAAAGTAGCTGACACTGGGATCCAGAAATATGGGATATGTGTAGAAGTTATTTTGTGTCCGTTCAGCAGAGCGGCAAAATAAGGTAGACAAAGCAAGATAATAAAGATAATCATAGGGTAAATATGAGGTAATATGGTAAACCTTTTAGAACTCTGCAAAAATTTACAGCAAAAAATAGAAAAGTTAGAAGCAAAAATAGAAAGATTGGAAAGAGAGAATGAAAGTTTAAAAGCAGAGCATGAGGCTTTAAAGATAGAGAACGCTGAATTAAAGGAAAGGCTAGGTTTAAATTCAAAAAACTCATCAATTCCCAATTCAAAAGAATTATACAAAATGAAAAAGGAAAAGCCAAAAAGCGAAAGAAAGATTGGTGGTCAAGTTGGGCATAAGGGTAATTATCGTGCTAAAATGGAAGCAGATGAGGTGATAAAGATAGAGTTGTCACCTACTTGCGAATGCGGAGGGAAGATTGCAATATGCGAAAAACCTTATATTCATCAGAAAGTAGATCTTCCGGAGATTAAGGCTTATGTAATGGAATATCAGTTGGAACATGGCCGTTGTCAGAGATGCGGAAAAAGAAGAAGTAGCAAGTTACCAGAGGGTGTTACGCCAGATACATTTGGCCCAAGGGTTAAGTCAGTAGTTGCAGCACTCAGTGGGTTTTATAAAAATTCAAAGCGCGAAGTAGCTAGCATCATAAATGATATCTTCAATTTGAACATAAGCGTCGGTAGCATATCAAATAGTGAACATAGAGTTGCTTCAAAATGCAAAAAAATGTATGAGCAGATCGAACAAGAGATAAGTAGGAGTAAAGTTCTACATATTGATGAAACGAGCCATTATAACAAAGGTAAACTCGCTTGGTGTTGGATGTTTGCAAGCAATACGGCAAGTTTTGTGAAGTTGACAGAGTCAAGGGGAATGAAAGTTTTAAAAAATAGTGTATGCTGCAATCGTAATAGCTTGGTAGTAACCGACAGATATGCAGCATACAACTACTTTGCTGATGAAAGAAGGCAAATCTGTTGGGCACACTTAGCAAGGGATTTTGAAAGATTAGCGCATAGTTGGAAATTTGAAGTTAAAGTTCTGGGCTGTTACTTGAGAAATGTAGCCACTGAGTTATTTGCACTGAAAAAAGCTTTACTAAAAAATGAGATAGATGTTTCAAGATTTATTAGACGTGCCAAGAAATTGCGAAAACGTACAAGGTATTATTTGAAGGAAATATCTCGCTTACCTGAAGCAATTGGAGCGTCTCGAGTTGCAAAGAATATTTTGAAATCTGAAAGAATGATGTGGAAATTTTTAGATGACCCAGAAAATACTCCGCTGACAAATAATCACGCTGAACGGCAAATACGGCATTATGTCGTTTATCGCAAAAATTCATATTTTACACAATCAGAACGAGGAAACTCATTCCTTGAGCAAATAATTTCGTTATACTTAACATGGAAACAGAGGAGGCTAAACCCTTTTCACAATCTTCTATCTATCGTTTCTTAAACCACTCTGCTGAACGGATACGTTATTTTAAAATACAACGTTTTGGCAAGATTATGGATTCCAGTGTCAAGCACTGGAATGACAGGAGCAGAAACTGGAATGACAAGAAATCTAATATTTTCACATTTCCTGAACAATGCTTATTGGTGTCATTCAAATACATTCGGTGCATTTAAACCTTTTGTATGAGTGTCCGTTCAGCAGAGCGGCAAAATAAGGTAGACAAAGCAAGATAATAAAGATAATCATAGGGTAAATATGAGGTAATATGGTAAACCTTTTAGAACTCTGCAAAAATTTACAGCAAAAAATAGAAAAGTTAGAAGCAAAAATAGAAAGATTGGAAAGAGAGAATGAAAGTTTAAAAGCAGAGCATGAGGCTTTAAAGATAGAGAACGCTGAATTAAAGGAAAGGCTAGGTTTAAATTCAAAAAACTCATCAATTCCCAATTCAAAAGAATTATACAAAATGAAAAAGGAAAAGCCAAAAAGCGAAAGAAAGATTGGTGGTCAAGTTGGGCATAAGGGTAATTATCGTGCTAAAATGGAAGCAGATGAGGTGATAAAGATAGAGTTGTCACCTACTTGCGAATGCGGAGGGAAGATTGCAATATGCGAAAAACCTTATATTCATCAGAAAGTAGATCTTCCGGAGATTAAGGCTTATGTAATGGAATATCAGTTGGAACATGGCCGTTGTCAGAGATGCGGAAAAAGAAGAAGTAGCAAGTTACCAGAGGGTGTTACGCCAGATACATTTGGCCCAAGGGTTAAGTCAGTAGTTGCAGCACTCAGTGGGTTTTATAAAAATTCAAAGCGCGAAGTAGCTAGCATCATAAATGATATCTTCAATTTGAACATAAGCGTCGGTAGCATATCAAATAGTGAACATAGAGTTGCTTCAAAATGCAAAAAAATGTATGAGCAGATCGAACAAGAGATAAGTAGGAGTAAAGTTCTACATATTGATGAAACGAGCCATTATAACAAAGGTAAACTCGCTTGGTGTTGGATGTTTGCAAGCAATACGGCAAGTTTTGTGAAGTTGACAGAGTCAAGGGGAATGAAAGTTTTAAAAAATAGTGTATGCTGCAATCGTAATAGCTTGGTAGTAACCGACAGATATGCAGCATACAACTACTTTGCTAATGAAAGAAGGCAAATCTGTTGGGCACACTTAGCAAGGGATTTTGAAAGATTAGCGCATAGTTGGAAATTTGAAGTTAAAGTTCTGGGCTGTTACTTGAGAAATGTAGCCACTGAGTTATTTGCACTGAAAAAAGCTTTACTAAAAAATGAGATAGATGTTTCAAGATTTATTAGACGTGCCAAGAAATTGCGAAAACGTACAAGGTATTATTTGAAGGAAATATCTCGCTTACCTGAAGCAATTGGAGCGTCTCGAGTTGCAAAGAATATTTTGAAATCTGAAAGAATGATGTGGAAATTTTTAGATGACCCAGAAAATACTCCGCTGACAAATAATCACGCTGAACGGCAAATACGGCATTATGTCGTTTATCGCAAAAATTCATATTTTACACAATCAGAACGAGGAAACTCATTCCTTGAGCAAATAATTTCGTTATACTTAACATGGAAACAGAGGAGGCTAAACCCTTTTCACAATCTTCTATCTATCGTTTCTTAAACCACTCTGCTGAACGGATACTTTGTATGATTTTCTTCTAACCTTGCAACAATGCTCTCTCTACCGATAAAAATTAATAATTTAGCGAGTTCTGGACCTGTTTCTGTTCCTGTTAAAGCGAGGCGCAACTGCATAAATAGATCTTTTGCCTTTATATCAACTGTCTGTCGAATATTTTTAACCCACTCTGATAATGTGTTTTCATTACAATCACCTTTAGGCAATGAACTTAGCGCTATTTTTATAAACTCTTTATTAAGAACCACAGGCTCTATACCAAATTTGCATGTTTTCCACCATTTGGCCACCTCAGAAAACTTTTCTATATTACTCCTTATAAAATACCAAAACTCTGAGCCAATTTGACTTAAACGATCTTGCACCATTTCAAATGGCATTTGTTGCAGCACTTTGCTATTTAGCTTATACATTTCACTCAAGCTGAATTGTGCAGATGCTGAGCTAAATTTTTTAATATCAAATGAGTTAATTAAAGACTGCATATCAACATGAGCTTCTATCGGATCAGATGTGCCAAGTTTTGCTAAATAGCTAGTTAGCGCCATTGGCTCAATCTCATCTTCTCTTATGGACTTAATATCCAACCCACCTTTCCGTTTCGATATCTTGCTATCATCAAAATGTAGTAGGGGAAGGTGAGCAAATATAGGAATTTTCGCTTTTAATGCTTTAATAATTTGGATCTGAACTGCGGTATTAGTTACATGATCTTCCCCGCGTACAACATGGGTTACATTAAAGTCAACATCATCAACAACAGAAGGTAACATGTATGTATAAATTCCATCTTCTCTTTTTACCACAGGATCGCTAATGTGAATTGTTGCAATATTTATTTCACCTTTAACTTCATCATTCCATTTTACAATTTCGTTTCTATTCAATTTAAATCTGAAATGTGGTTTTCGTCCTTCTTGCTCATAACGAATTTTCTCTTGCTCAGTTAGAAGCAACGCACCTCTATCGTAAACAGGGGGAAGACCTTGTTTTAATTGCAATTTTCGTTTAGTGTCTAATTCTTCTCTTGTTTCATAACATGCATAAATATGACCTTCTTTCATTAACTGTAAGAACACCTCGTTATAGCTCTCAAAACGCTCTGATTGCTTAAAACTTGAATTCCAATTTATGCCAATCCATTTTAGGTCTTCTATGGTATTATCTACATATTTGATATCTGAACGCTCAAGATCAGTATCATCAAAACGTAGTAAAAATTTTCCATTTTGATTACGTGTGTACATCCAACAAATGAGTGCAGTGCGTATGTTTCCTACATGTAGGTAGCCAGTTGGGCTTGGAGCGAATCTTGTTAGCATTTAAATGATTACTTTAGTTTATTTTAATTTTATATAAATGTACTGCTAAAGCAAGATTCTTCTTTGTCTTGGTGTTAGTTGCTACAAAGTACAGCGAACATGAAACCTTTTTGTTAGAGTTCCATGATCTGCCTAAAATACTCTGAAAGCACGGCTTTAGTTATTTACTCTAAATATATTATACGTATACTTGTTATTAAATTAAATTTGAAATGATAAGAAATGAGTGAATTTAAATCAATCCGCAATATTGCAATAATTGCACACGTTGACCACGGAAAAACTACTTTACTTGATAACATGTTAAAACAAAGTGGCACGTTTCGTGAGAATCAAGAAGTTCAAGAACGAGTGATGGATAGTGGTGATCAAGAACGTGAACGTGGGATTACAATACTTGCAAAATGTACGTCAATAATGTGGGGTGATGAGAAAATCAATATCATTGATACACCAGGACATGCGGATTTTGGTGGAGAAGTGGAAAGGGTGCTCTGCATGGCAGATGGTGTATTACTACTGGTTGATGCTGCAGAAGGTCCAATGCCACAGACTAAGTTTGTGTTGTCAAAAGCACTAAAGGCAAATTTAAAACCGATTGTGATAATCAATAAGGTTGATCGACCAGACAGCAGAATTGATGAAGTACTAAATGAAATATATGAGTTATTTTTTAACCTTGATGCAACCAACGAGCAACTAGATTTTCCAGTACTCTATGCTTCAGGTAGAAATGGTTGGTGTGCTAAGGAGCT
Source organism: Wolbachia endosymbiont (group A) of Limnophora tigrina (assembly GCF_964263225.1). Lineage (NCBI taxonomy): Bacteria > Pseudomonadati > Pseudomonadota > Alphaproteobacteria > Rickettsiales > Anaplasmataceae > Wolbachia > Wolbachia endosymbiont (group A) of Limnophora tigrina. Next base: position 512,205 of record NZ_OZ181654.1, on the reverse strand, counting down.
ATCTGATGAGAGAAAAGATTTAAGCCCATTATTTTCAACGGTGATAGATTACATAAAACCTTCCGTTTATGATCAAAATGCACCTTTTGCTATGCTAGTTACTTTACTTGAATCTGATAAATTTCTTGGCAGAATATTGACAGGAAAGATTTACCAAGGAATCGCGCAAGTTAACTCAGATCTTAAGGTAATTGATCTTGATGGTCAAGTGGTTGAGCGAGGGAGATTAACTAAGTTACTCTCATTTTCTGGCTTAAAACGCGTTCCAGTAGAGCAAGCTGTAGCTGGTGATATCATTGCCATTGCAGGACTTGAGAAAGCTTCAGTTTCAGACACTATAGCAGCACCAGAAGTTACAACTGCGATCAGCTCAACTCCAGTTGACCCGCCAACAATGGCGATTACTATAAGCGTTAATGACTCACCTTTTGCTGGGCAAGAGGGAACAAAACTTACCTCAACTGTTATAAAAGATCGTTTATATGCAGAAGCAGAAACAAACGTTGCAATTACTGTAACTTTGGCTCCAAGTGGTGAAGCATTTGAAGTAGGTGGACGTGGTGAGTTGCAGCTTGGGGTACTGATTGAAAATATGAGAAGGGAAGGTTTTGAACTTTCAGTTTCACGGCCTCGAGTGCTGTTTAAAGAAGAAGATGGCGAAAAACTTGAACCTATAGAGGAAGTAGTAATTGATGTAGATGATGAGTATAGTGGAATCATCATGGAAAAACTTAGCTTTCGAAAAGGTGAAGTAACTGATATGAGACCTTCTGGTAGTGGCAGAACTAGGTTGACATTTTTAGTGCCATCAAGGGGATTAATTGGCTATCAAGGAGAATTTTTAACTGATTCTCGCGGCACTGGTATAATCAACCGTTTATTTCACAGTTATGCTCCACATAAAGGTTCAATTTCCGGAAGGCGTAATGGGGTTTTAATTTCAACAGACAAAGGCGAAGCAGTAGCGTATGCAATTTTCAATCTGCAAGATAGGGGAATTATGTTTGTTAAGCCACAAGATAAGGTATATTGTGGTATGATTGTCGGTCAGCATAGTCGTGACAATGATTTAGAAATAAATGTACTTAAAGGTAAGCAATTAACAAACGTAAGAGCTTCAGGTAGCGATGAAGCTATAAAGCTTACTCCACCAAAAATAATGACACTGGAGGATATGATAGCATATATAGACGATGATGAATTGGTAGAAGTAACTCCAAAATCTATACGTTTGCGTAAGAAGTTCCTCGATCCAAATGAACGTAAACGTGCAGGAAGGGCGAAGAATAAAGAGTAATCAACGTTCCTGATAAAAAGCTGGATGAGCTACTCGGATAACACCATCATAAAGGGAACCAGTGTCAGTTACTTGAGCAGGTACTGGGATGACAAGAGAAGGCTACAAAGGTGTCATGCAAGTAGCTCATCCAGCTTTTTTATAATCATCGAAAACATTGTATTTTAACATTACTTTTATACTTATAAGTTTCTAGGCACTGGATTTGTTGTAGACTTACTCTATCACTTTACCCTCTTATTTTACCACTCTCCTGCCTATATATTTTTATATGAGGATTTTTGCAAAAGTTTCGCATTTTTTGTAACATGATTTTCAGTATGTGTAACCTAAATGCAAATTGATCACGAAACTAGTGTAATTATTGAGGCCATAGAGAAATTTGGTGGTGAGGCAAGGCTTGTTGGTGGATGTGTTAGAGATTCAATTTTACAGCGTGACATTCACGACATCGATCTTGCTACTAATCTGCTGCCTAATCAAGCAGTTAAAGCGTTAAAACTCCGTAATATAAAAACTATTCCAACTGGCTTAAAACATGGAACTATTACTGTGATTTTAAATAAAAGATCCTTTGAGATTACAACGCTAAGGCATGATGTAAAGTGTGACGGTAGACATGCGAAGGTAGAATTTACTAATGATTGGCAAGCTGATGCTTCAAGGCGCGACTTTACGTTTAATGCTCTTTATGCAGACAAATATGGCCATATATACGACTACTTTGGTGGCATTCAGGACTTAAAAGCACGAAAGTTAAACTTTATAGGTAACGCTGAAGATAGGATTAAGGAAGACTATCTACGTATTTTAAGAGCGTTTCGTTTTCACGCTAAAATATGCATAGGAGATTTAAGTGATGAAATATTGGATGTGTGCAAAAAGCATTCACACATGATTCAAAACCTCTCTGGAGAGAGAATAAGAGAAGAAATATTTAAACTCTTGGAATGCAATGATCCTGCTCCAACACTTAAGAGCATGCAAAAATCTGATGTTTTACAAAAAATTATTCCAAAAGAAGTAAAATGCGAAATTTTATCTTCACCACTTCTTATCAACACTAAACCTCCTACAAAACCCTCAGCGTATGTCCATACGCCTTTCCTAGATGATTCACTAACAAAATTAGCGTTGCTTATTAGGACTGCTGAAGATAGAGTTAGTCTTGGAGAAGAAGTGAGCAAGTTTTTACGTCTTTCAAATAAGCAAAAGAAAAAGCTATTATTTTTATTATCAAACGATATCAAAACAGAGCTTTCAGAAAAAGAACAAAAGAAATACATATCTTTATTTGGTAAGGAATTATATTGTGACTTAATGAAGATTTGTGGTATTGAGTCTGGAATAAATGTTGATGAGTATATTTCATTTGCTAAGATGTTTAACATTCCAAAATTTCCTTTATCTGGTGATGATTTAATAACTATAGGTCATCAACCAGGAAAAAATTTAGGTAGAAACTTGGAATTGCTACGACAACATTGGGAAGACAGCTCCTACACTTTAACAAAGGAGGAGCTGATACTTTATGCTAAAAGTTTTATCTAGACCTTGCTTCTTGCTTCACACTTACCGGAGTGCTATTAGTGTGACTCATGGAAGAGTTAGGTGTGTATTCTTTTTTAGCTTTATCTGTTAATTCATATTCATTGTTTTCTTTTGAAGTTTGAACGCACATTTTCTGATCTGGAGATAAAAATTTATCTCGTATGCTTGATGCTAGTTGTAATCCTTGAATCTTATCTGAAAAACATTTCATTTCAGCTTCCGTTAACTTCTGCACAACAAATTTTTTGACTGAATCATTATTGCTATTATTTTTGTGAGCTAAAAATTCCATTAAGGAACTTATTATTGCTTGACTATCTTCTTCATTTAAATATAACCCTTTTGCACACTCTTGAACAAAAATTACCTGTTCGATAGAATGCTTTTTACCAACTTTTTCAACAACTGTGTTAACCTTAATTTCTATAATCGCTCTTCCAGATTTCATCAAATTACTTTTCAATAACTCAAGTAATTTATCACTTTCAAATTTACCATCACCTTGATTTGATAAAGATTTTATAGTTTCATCAAGCACGTTATGGCAAAAGTGTTTTCCTTCAAATTCAGGAAAACTTTTTTTCAACTTTGTATTTTGATCAGATAAAAATTTATCGAGACTGTCATTCCCGCGAAGCTTAGATAAAGTATTTGAAAATTTTGACTTCACAGAACCAGAAGTAGAAAAAATACTCTTTGTATCTGCTTTAGTTTTTTTATTAATATCTTCTGGCTTTTTACTAGCGTCTTTTTGCTTGTTTTGTAACTTTTGTTGTTCTTGATTATTTGACAATTGCTGTTGCTCCAACTGCTTTGGCGTGCTTGATAAGCTTCTCTTTAATTGATCTATTTCAGCTAACAGACCTTTATTTTCTTCCTGTAGTTTTGTAATATCAATTTTCGATCGATTTTCTGCTTGCTTATGTTCCTCTTGTAACTGCTTAATCTGCTTCTCTTGCTTTGCAAGTTCTTCTTTTAACATTTCTGTCAGATTCGAATGAGTTTCCTTTAAGCTATCATCTATTCCCGCTGATTCCCACTCTTTACTTTTTTCTAATGCCTGTACTTGTTCTTGTAGACTAGTAATCTTACTTTCTAATTCTTTTTTCTCTTTTTCAATGGTATTTAGATTAGTCTTTTCTTTCTCTAATTGTTGTTTAAGATTCTCTACTTCAGCATCTTTTCCCTTAGCTTGTTCTTTCAATTCATTAATTTCACTTTCTAAATCTTGTTTCTTTTTTTCAATGGTATTTAGATTAGTCTTTTCTTGCTCTAATTGTTGCTGAGTACTTTCCAATTCTCTTGTAAGGTCCTCTACTTCAGTATTTTTTTTCTTAGCTTGTTCTAATTCTGCTTTTTTTTGTTCATTTAATTGCTTTATTTTAGTATCAAATTCGTTTTTTAACTTACTAACTTCATTCTCAAGTTCTGTTTTTTGCACTCGTAGGTTTTCATTCTCTTTCTTCACAGTTTCATTTATATCTTTATTTTCATGAAATGACTTTATTAAATCCTCTTGCTCTTTTATTCTTTTCTCTAGATCAGATATAACTTGCTTTTGTTCGTTATTTTTAGTCTCCATTTCCTTTTTCTCTTGTTCTAATATTTTATTTAATTCCGTTAAACTACCTATTTCCCCATCTTTTTCTTCTAACCTTACTGAGAGCATTTCTATTTTATTTGCAAATTCTTTACTGCACTCAGTTAATTCTTTCTGCAAACGTAATATCTCTTCAGACTTTTTCTTCAACTGTACTAAAAATTCTTCTCCTCTTTTTCGTGCAACTTTTGCTAATTCTTTATAACTCTCTTTAAGTTTTTTAATTAAGGAGTTTAATTGTTCTTTTTCCTCTTTTAAAAAATCACTCTCTAATTGTAAATTTTCAATATACTCTGCTTGATTATTATAGAGCCCAATGAACACCTCTAGTGCCTGACTTACACCTTCCAGTTGCTCCTTTAATTTTTCATTCTTATCCTCTGTCTCAACAAATTCAGTCTGAATTTCTGTATCTTTAAATGTAGTTTTACCTTCACTAATTATTTTACTTTGGACCTCTTGTGCTACAACTTCAGAAATTTGAACACTTTGATCTACTACTTCGGGAGCATCAGTTTGAACTCCATTATTCACAATAACTTTATTGTGGTGTAGGATATTCTCTGCCCATTTATTCCATCTCCCTGGCAATATTCGTCCGATTGTTTTTAGATATAGCCAAGCAAGCACAGTGGATAAGCTATATTTTTTTTCCTTTTGTTTAATACTAGGTTTGTAATTAACCTTATTGTTAGCATTTAGCATAAAATTACCTAATTTTTAAAGTATTGAAGTTATATATATTAATATAATTATTAAATAAATAATAATATAAATGTTAAATTGTGTGAAAATTTTTATAGATTTTAAGTAGAAATACACATGTTCGTAAGCACAGAATTTGCTTTTTCTATTGCTCTTGCTAACATTTCTTGTTCATTGTAATGATTCTTCACATTGATTACCTGAGCTGACAAATTTGCAGGGAAAGTGACTAAACTAACTTCCCATAGCTCCACTTGTTTTAACACTCGAGCTCCGCTTTCATGATCAACATCATACTCTATTGGTATATAGCCAATCGAAAGCCCGTTAATAGTTCCAGTTTTGAGCATTAAATATGCTTCCTCTGCTTTTTGAATACCAAAAAGCAAATGTGCAGTTATATATAGGCCAACATCATTTTCGCAAATATCCGTAATATTACCTATAGGCTCGCTCGGATTGTGCTGCCAAAGAAGTTTTATCTGACTTTTATTTAAGTTATTCTTAAATGCTCCTGGTAATATCAGATCATTTTGCTTATCAACTATATTAAAAACGCTCGCATAGCCAGAAAATACTCCGTTTTCTTCTATGCTTTTTATTGACAATGGTGAATAGAGAAATTTCTTATTCATAAGTCCTCCTTGTAAATTATGGTATTGGGTTTGCCAGCGCTCTGAGCCAGCTTAAAATGTTGTATAGATTGTTTTCCTATATCTCAGGATGAGTATAAGGCACTGCAATATAATTCTATTGTATGCAGTGCTTTGAAAATGGGGAAGTACTTTTTTAGTTATAAAATTTGTCATTTTATATATATAAGGGTAGGGTTTGTTGCACATTGGGTTGTTCAACAGCAGCGTTTTCTAGATTTGTAGAAACAGCTTCGTTTGTAGGAGTAATTATTTTTCCTAGAAGGAAGCCAAATCCCAAAGAAACAGCTGCTATAAAACCATTCATTAATGACTCTGTCCATGTTTCTCCCTCGTATTCTTGATAGATTTTAGAATATATCATTATTGGCTTCATTCGGGTTTAAATTTCTTTCCAACTCTTCTGATGTTTTCTCCTCAGCATCTTGGGATTTTGTTGATGAACTTTTCTGTAAGTTTTCTAATTCTTGTGTGTCCATCAACACCTCACTATTAAAGCTTAAGTACAAATCATACAGCACTATAATTGTTTAGTCAAGGTAAATACTAGTATATTAAGTAAATATTTACTATATTAATATGATTGCTTAAATTCACAGCTAATTGTTTGGGGGAATAAAAAGATTGTGTTTTGTAGGTGATTTGCGTAGCGGAAGGTGTTACCCCAGTTTTACAACACTGGGATAACGGTAAAAGTAGCTATATGCTCTGTCCTTGAATATTTTGTTGTTCAGTGGTAGCATTTTCGGGAGTGTTAAATAAACTGTGTCAAATCGCATTTTTAGTTCAACTCGATTTTTAGCCTACCAGGAAAAAAGATATCAAGTTGAGAGATAGTTAAAGCCCAATCATGTATAGGCATAGTCCATTTCTCTCCTGCCTTCTTTATAGCACAATATACCTGTTTATACAAGGCATTTGTGCTAGTAAATGAGCCCTTAGTTTTAGTAAATTTTCTGATCTGTCTATGTAACCCTTCAATAGGATTTGTGGTATAAATTAACTTTCTTACAGGGCCGGAATATTTAAAATAACTAGACAGATTTTCCCAATTATTCTCCCAAAACTAAAGTATATTTTTCTCCCCATTTTTCCTCCAGTTCAAGTAAATAATTCTCGGCTATTTCTCTACTTGATATGTTTTTTTCAAATCATTCATGAAAACTTTTGCTCGATACATATTTCAGTGAATTTCTTATCTGATGTACTATACATTTCTGCTTTAGGAAATACGCTATTTATAGCTGTAGGAAAGCTTTTTAACACAAGCTATCAGAATATCATCTACTCCTCTCTCCTTTAGGTCATTTAGTACTCCCAACCAGAACTTCACTTTCAGCCAAATAAAAACCCAAAACTTCTTTTCTGCCATTTTGCTAATATGTTATACATACATTTGCTTACACAATGCCCGTCCTCCTTGACCTTAAAAAACCATGAACACTATTGGATATACAGATTGCAGCGGACGACTGCGCCATTCGTTGATTACCGGTAACAATTTGTCAGTAATACTTGATATCTCTGCTGCAGATATTTTATATTTCTTCTACATGCGATGCTATATCCCATGCCACTGGCATATGTACTTAAAACCTTTGCTTCAAGTTCGGTTGTTTGCCTTTTTTTGACTATCTGTGGTTCAAAGCTTCCTTCTCGATCCCTTGGCGTTAGCAGCTCAAATGATCCTGAGCTTGTGCGTAAAGTCTTTGAATTTCTTCGGTTGTTTTCTTCGCTTTCAGCCGACAAATGGTTTTCTATCTCGCCTTCCCTCTAGCAGTTTTTTTATAAATGGTGTTAATGCTCCATCTCTTCCTGTCAATGGTCTTCCTTCTCGTATAGATGATAAGATATTTGTTTCTAATTCTTTATAGTCTACCAAACCGGTAGTTGTGTTTGCTTGACTCATTGTCAAACCTCCATTTTTTTATCAATTTATTACTTTACTTCTCGGTTTGACACAGTTTATTTAACACTCCCGCCTTCCTGGATAGATATGTACTCTTGTATAACCTCGTCTGTCAGAACTTACGGCTCAATATCCACGTGCCCAAAGGTGCCTGCCCCAAAATTGCTTACTTAGACTTGCAAAATCTTGCATCAGCAACCTTGAACTTGTTCCTTTCAAAAATTGTACAATTTTACTAACACTTTGCTGTGGTTTATATGATATAAACATATGAATATGATCTACTGCAACTTTGCCTGAGATAATTTGGATCTCATTTTCCATAGTAACCTGCCTTAACAGCTCCCTAACTCTAACAGCAATTTGGCCTATTAGCACCCTTTTGCGATATCATACCAAGTGTACTTTCATATCGTACTTAGAGTGTGCATTATACCCATAACGTCGCATACGCGACTATTGTAACTTGCCCTTCGCCTCAAGGCGGGACAATCCCCGAAGGGGGACACTAAAAAATTTCTTCCTTAAGTTGTGTAATGTCAGCTTGAGGAAGACCAGTAGATTCAGCTATTAAGTCAATAGATACACCAGCTTCAAGTAAATTTTTTGCCACTTCTATTTTAGCCTGTTTTTCGCCCTCTTCCCTACCTTCCGCTTTACCTTTTTTATGGCCGATTTGGATGCCTTTTTGAGTAGCATCATCGAGTTTTTGTTCTAAGATAGCAGCTTCTTTCTGTAAATCCATTACCCTTTCTTCATAAGCTATAAGATCCTTCTCATTCCAATGAAACTTATCTAACTCATCATATGCTAGCTTTATTATTGGTGATTTTTCTGCTATTTTTCTTAAATCTTCATCGGTCGTTTCTTCTGCATATTTGAAGAAAAATAGCCAACGATCTACTACATTTTCTAGCTGCTCTTCTCTACTCTTAGGAAACTTTGGTAACTCAATGAAAATAAATTGAAAATCTTTTAAGTCATGCTCGTTAGTTTTTTCATCTCTTATGGTATGGCTAGATATATAATCAAGCTTATCAGGAAATAAATTACAGTTAGAAATAGCAATAAAGAAAACCTTCTTTAAATCAATGTACTTACCACCTTTATCAGCCTGCCTTGAGTAAGCCTTAGCAGCATATAATTGAGCCCGTTTTTCGAAGCCTTTATCACGAGCGAGTTGCATCTCAATCACGTATCTGGCCCCAGTAGAATCTCTGCACAGAACATCGACAATACTCTGCTTATCAGAGGCAATTTCAGGGTCCATAATGGTGCTAAGGAATTCAACTTCTTGTATAGTATTTATTTCAGTAAACCCCAAAATATCATTCAAAAAGTGGATAAGGATATTCTTATTTTTTTCAGTACCAAAAATTTTCTTAAATGTTAAATCAAGCTTAGGATCTAAAAATCTTGAGAGAGCCATAGAAAATCCACTTAAAAAGCATTAATAATTATACACAATTGTGAAGAAATATTCAACTAAAATTCAAACATAGAAAGAAGCATCCCTTTTGTATATCTTTATTTGGTAGTATTAACCTGTATAATATTTATGATAAACATCTCGATAAGGTACCAGATAGCACAAAAAGTAAGGAGCTGGGGGTTAAAACAAAAATATACCCTGAAAAACTTAGCAGAAAAGGCAGGCATAAACTATCATACACTGCTAAGATATGAGCAAGGAACATGTGGCATTCCAACTGAAAAGCTAAAAGTTATAGCAGAGGTGTTATCAATTCCTATTAGAAATCTCTTTCCTGGGCGAAAAGTACTAAAAGAAAGCAGTTGTTTTGACAAAGCTAAGATCCAGGAAATGTATAATTTCATAGAAAAATACAAAAGAATAGAAGGACGCAAAGCAATTTATGCATTAACCAAATCTATCCGAACTGAGGAAGAAAGTAATATAAAAGCAGCAATAATAAAAATTGCAAAGGATCTAGTTAAGGTAGGGCTTGATACTGAGATTATCTATCAAGCAACAGGCTTATCAACCGAAGAATATGCTGATAAAGAGAGATAAGAGCCAAACAGAGGACAAGAGATAAAAAAGTGGAAGAGGCTATACGCAAGAAGAATTAGCAAAAAAGCTTAATATAGGACCTTCACAGATACATCACTACGAGCAAGGGAGTGTTACGATTTTAAGTGAAAGGTTATGGGAAATAGCAAGAGAATTATCAGTGGATGTTGAAGATTTGATAAAGGAATATAAAGAAAATGATTGCAAAGATGGTGAAGCAGAAAATGAATTATTAAGTTGGGCAAGAGAATATAGAAAAATTGATAATCAAGAATCACTAGATGAACTGAATATATGGGTAGAATTTTTATTGCAAAGAAAGCAAATTTACAAAGAGAAGATTGATAAAGTAGAGGAAATGAAAGTTGCAAATAATTTACTCAAGTTAGGTTTTTCTACTGATGTTATTTCTAAAATAGTAACAACTTCTTTTACATAAAGAATTAATTTTCAATTAGATAAAATAAGCATCTGTTAATATCTTAATTTCTTGATGAAAAAATAAGTAAAAAAGATTGAAAAATTGATTTGACTTCACTCGAAAGCTATGGCCTTATGCCAATGCTGATAAAAAACAGCAGTAAATAATTAAAAACAATTTGTTATTAACGAGGAGTATATTTTATGAATAATGGTAAAAAACTTACAGAAGAAATTGAGAGAGTACTACAAAGGGTTCTGTCGCATTTGTAGGGAAGTCGAAAGAAGAATGATATAATTGTCTAAAAAAAAAGCAAAGATGTTTCGTATCAATCAAAAATTGTTGCCATATTTCAAAGGATTTAGCTTTTCAGCGGATGTTATCTGTATACATGAAATGTCGATTGATTCTCTTTGAGCTATCGAGATTTGGAAGAAATGATGAGTATAAGGGGAGCAAAATGCTACGTTACAAAGGTGGGTTATCACCACTGATAGATGAGGCAGTAAGGAAAAGAAAGAAGCAGGTTGGTAGTAGTTGGAGAGACTTACATTAAATTAAACGGTAAATGGGTTTATTTATATACTGTAGACTTCCTCTTGTGTGTTAGTAGAGACAAGTCTGCAGCACTTGCATTCTTTCGTAAAGCCTTCAGGAGTAACTATCTTCCTGAGAAAATTGTAATTGATAAAAGCGGCAGTAATACTGCTGCTCTTGATGATTTGAATGCAGAAATTTCTGAAGATTACAGTTCTTCAAATAAAATATCTAAATAATATTGTTGATAGATTTATCAAAAAACTAATAAAGCCAATGCTTGGGTTTAAAAGCTTCCATTCCGCAAAGATTACCATCACAGGCATAGAAAATATTCGTATGATTCAAAAAAGACAAATTATTAAAATAATGTTTCTACTTTTGAGAATTTTGCTATATTAATGGCTTCATAACTCCTATAATCCCACCTTTAATGATCTTCTTTCCTATGGTTTATAGATTCGACAGAACCGGAAGGGCAGCTGAATGATACAAGGCAAGGTCTAACTGATGAAGTAACTCAACAGAAACAATCTGAAAGCAAGGATGAAGAGCTAAATGAAAAATTCTTGAAAGCAAAAATTTATAGTAAAAGGCAAGGTAATTATGCTTCTGTTTCTTTTGTATTATCTGGAGCATTTGCTGTTGGTACAAGTCTAACAATGGTTCATTTAGCAATGTGTGTTTCGCTTGCTGTAGCTGCATTAACTTTTCTTGCAGTAGGATGTTACTGTTCTTATAACGCAAATACCGCACTTAATAACGTTGAAATCGAAAATGGTAGTTATAGAATAGCTGCTTGAGTATTAATTTAAATATTCTTTATTGCTAGTTTTATATCATCACTTTAATTTGGTTGTATTTTACTAAAAAAACTTTAGATTTATTTTATAATCGATACTCAAATATGATTTGGAATTTATTGCAGACAGGGCAAAAGGAAGGCTATAAAATTGCGTATACCAATGCTCGTATTATTGACCCGGAAACTAAACTTGATATAAAAGGTTCATTATTGACTGAAGGGGGTAAAATTGTTGATTTTGGCGAATCATTATTTTCAACAAGTGGAGTTGATGAAATAATAGACTGTAAAGGGCTTGTTCTAATGCCAGGCCTTATTGACATTCACGTACATTTTCGTGAACCAGGTCAAGAGCATAAAGAAACTATACATACAGGCAGCAAATCTGCAGCTGCAGGGGGCGTTACAACTGTAGTTTGCCAGCCAAACACTGTTCCAGCGATTGATAGTGTTGTCTTCGCTAAGTATTTGAAATATAGAGCATTTGAAACTTCGCATGTGAATGTTCAATTTTACGCTAAAATCACCACTTCGGAAGAAAAATTAACTGAAATGGCACTCTTAAAGGAAGCAGGTGCAGTTGGGTTCACCGATGATGGTATGCCAGTTATGAATCCAATGATTATGAGACAGGCACTGCTTTATTCAAGTATGCTTGGTGTTCCTATTGCTCAACACGCAGAGGATTTGAATCTATCTGCTGGTGGCGTAATTAACGAGGGTAAGATTTCTGAAGAATTGGGAGTAAAGGGAATCTTGAGTGCATCGGAATCGGTTATGGTAACTCGTGATATACTGCTAATGAAGAACATAGAAAATGTACACTACCATATTTTACATGTCTCTTCAAAAGATTCACTTGATGCTATTAAACGTGCAAAAGATTTGGGATTAAATGTTACGTGTGAAGTAACTCCTCATCACTTTACTTTAACTGAAGATATAGTAAAACAACACGGAGCAATCGCAAAAATGAACCCGCCGCTTCGCACTGAAGAGGATCGTTTAGCTATGATTGAAGGTTTAAAGACAGGTGTGATTGATTGCATTGCAACCGATCATGCTCCGCATGATCTTAGTTCTAAAGATCTGCCACTTGAAAATGCTGCATTTGGTATTATTGGCCTTGAAACAATGCTGCCCCTTTCACTTGAACTATATCATAGTGGACAAATGGGTCTACTTGATGTGCTTGCAAAATTGACATATAAGCCTGCAGATATCATACATATGCCACGTGGCCGCATACAGAAAAACCTTGTAGCGGACTTAATTTTAGTTGATTTGGATCATGAATGGGAAATTAAAGTTGACAACTTTGCTAGTAAATCAAAGAATTCGCCTTTCGGTGGACGCAAAGTGAAAGGGCACGTAGTACGTACCGTTGTGTCTGGCAAAACTGTATATTTACAGAAGAGTTAGTTATTATACAATTGTGCTCTCAATTTCAATCAATTGTAAAGATTTAATATAAGTGGTAAAATATAGCCACTGAATAAAAAATATATGCTAATTAGTACGACATCGGAACTGGAAAATGCATGTAAAGAATTGATGGAAAAAGATCCAAAATTTATAGCAATTGACACGGAGTTCATTAGAAATAATTTAACCTACTACCCAAAATTATCGTTAATTCAAATTTCTTACGGAGAGAAGAGTTTTATTGTAGATGCATTAGTGCCAGAAATTGATTTATCATTCATTAAGAAAATGATGCTAAATCAGGGAATAATCAAAGTGTTTCATAGCTGCCGGCAGGATATAGAATCCTTACTCACTGTGTTTAAATGTGTTCCCACTCCTATTTTTGATACCCAAGTTGCTGCTATGTTTTGCCATTATTATCATGACTTTATTGGTTATTCAAAAGTAGTAGAGCAATATCAAGGAATAGCACTGGATAAAATTAAAGCTAAAAATTCAGACTGGTTAAGGCGTCCATTGTCTGAGGATCAACTAGACTATGCAATAAACGACGTGGTATATCTATATGATCTATACCAAATATTGTGCAATAAACTTGAAGAAAGTAATAGGATGAGTTGGTTTCAAGAAGAGATGGAATTATTGGTTGATATAAATAAGTATTTGCATAGTCCAAAAGATGCATGGAGGAGGATTAAATTTAACTATGAAGCAAATCCGAGGCTAATGTTAGTTGTTAAAGCAGTGAGTGAGTGGCAAGAGACTTTAGCACAACGCTATAACATCAATCGTAATAAAGTAATTAATAATGCTGTAATAATTGGTCTTATTGAAAAAAATGTGGAGCGTATTGACGAGGTTTTAGATGATCTTGAGAGGAACACAAAAAATATAAAAGAGGAAGATTTATTAGAATTTATGAATATTTTCAATGAGAATGAGAAGGAGTTTGTGCAGCAAAATTATACTCTGTCAGATAATTATGATAAATCTGTATTTGATATACTCTCGATTATTTTAGAGAGCAAATGTAAGGAAAATAACATATCAAGAAAGTTAGTTTCATCAAAAGATGAGTTAGCTGGTTCAATATCTGGGCAGATAGATAAACTATTCAAGGGGTGGAGATATGATTTTTTCGGTAAGTCAGTTGAATCATTTTTGAACGCAGGCTCAAGGTTTGAGATTTTAATGGTAAAATCTGCTGATAGTACAGCTAAAATTCGGAGTAATCTGGTGGAGAATAACTGTTGCTAAAGTAACTTAGATTTATCGACAATCGTCATCCCGCTACGTGTTAGTGGCTAAGAGATACCGCGGCGGTATGACGGTTAAGTAGGGTGTCATCCCAAGTGCCCAGACACTGGGATCCAGGAAAATTGATTGTAAACGAGCAAACATTTTCGATAAAATTACCAAAAAGCTAGATCCCAGTGTCAAGCACTGGGATGACAGGAGAGGGAGGCTACTGGGATGACAGCTACCCTGACAACCGTCATCCCGCTGCTTGTTAGCGGCCAAGTGACGGTATGACGTAAAGCTACGTGTTTAGGTTTAATGAATCCACTATTTTTTTCACTTGAGAAAAAACATTTGCGCTGGTATCGATGATGAAATCACTCATTTGCCTTTTTTCTTCAATAGGTAGCTGAATACTGGACATTAGATTCAGCTTTTCTTTATCCATATTACGCTCACTGAGCCTTTGAGCTTGTACAGCGCTATCTGCATGGATAAAAACAATAAAATCGCAATATAAACGGAATCTTGTTTCCAGCAAGAGTGGAATGTCTAGAACTAGAGATTTTCTATCATTTTTTTTCTCCTGAGCAATAAAAATTTCTAATTCATTTCGCACAACGGAATGCACTAAAGATTGGAATTGTTTCCAATTTTCATCATAGGCTAAAAAATATTCAGACAATACTGCTCTGTCTATTTTACCATTTACTACCACCCCAGGAAATTTTTCTTCTGCATAACTTATTATGTTTTTGTCCACTTTATAAAGCTGGTGCACGACAGAGTCGGCATCAAACAAAGCGGCACCAAATTCTTTAAAGCAATTGGCTACAAAGCTCTTTCCAACTGCAATCCCACCTGTTAAACCTATGATCATATAGCAAATTTCTTATAAAACTATATTTATAGCATCTCCTATGCCTATTTAAAACTGAATGCATAGGTATAAAAAGAAAAGCTATTATTTTTTTAGTAATTAAGTAAAATAGAGTGAAAGATTAAGAGGAAATTTTGAAAGATAAGATAAAAAAGATAGTGATTTCAGGGAAAGAAGTGTGGCCAATCATTGAGGGCGGTAAAGGTATTGCAATCAGTGATGGAGGATCAAGTGGGGCATTTGCTGCAGCGGATGCTGTTGGTACGTTTTCTGGTGCAAATGCTAAACTTATCGATGGCAATGGCGAGCTGGTACCACTAATTTATAAAGGTAAAACAAGAAATGAAAAGCACGAAGAATTAATTAAATATAGCATTGAGGCTGGAGTTAGTCAAGTAAAAATAGCAAATGAAATATCAAAAGGCCATGGGAGAGTACATATGAATGTGCTTTGGGAAATGGGGGCAGCAGAACATGTACTTCATGGTATATTAGAAAAAGCAAAAGGCTTAGTTCATGGCATCACTTGCGGTGCTGGTATGCCTTACAGACTCGGAGAAATTGCAGCTAAATATCAAGTTTATTATTACCCTATTATCTCATCAGCACGCGCTTTTAAAGCGTTATGGAAACGTGCTTACCAAAAAATATCTTCTTTTTTACTTGGTGGAGTAGTATACGAGGATCCGTGGCTTGCTGGTGGTCACAATGGACTAAGTAATAGTGAAGATCCGGAATTACTACAGGCTCCATTTGAAAGAGTTGCAGAGCTTAGATCTTTCATGAACGAAGTTGGTCTTGCTGAAACGCCAATTGTTATGGCAGGGGGAGTGTGGCATTTGAAGGATTGGGAACATTGGTTTGACAATTTACAAATCGGACCAATAGCTTTTCAGCTTGGTACTCGTCCACTTTTAACAAAAGAAAGCCCGATTTCTACAGAGTGGAAAAAGAAGTTACTTACTTTAGAAGAAGGTGATGTATTTTTAAACAAATTTAGTCCAACAGGGTTTTACTCATCTGCAGTAAGAAATAACTTCATACGTGAGCTACAGGAGAGGAATTCACGTCAAATAAAATTTTCGGAAAGTGCAAGCGGAGAGTTTAACAATGAATTTGCAATGGGCAGCAGAGGTAGAAAGATTTACCTTACTGCACAAGACAAAGAACTGGCAGATAAGTGGACTCAGGAAGGTTATACAGAGGCAATGAAAACTCCAGATACAACTGTTATTTTTGTGACACCAAGCAAATTTGCGGAGATAAGACAAGATCAAATTAATTGCATGGGATGTTTGAGCCATTGTCTGTTTAGCAATTGGAAAGATCATGGTGACCATTCAACAGGGCGAAAGCCAGATCCACGGAGTTTCTGTATACAAAAGACACTGCAAAACATTGTACATGACGGCAATGTTGAAAATGAACTCATGTTTTCTGGACACAATGTTTACAGATTTAAGCAAGACCCATTTTATGAGAATGGCTACGTACCGACAGTAAAAGAATTGGTGGAAAGGATATTAACTGGGTATTAGGGTATGGTTGAATTGACAAGAAAACGTTACTCTGTTATAATAATTCTTTATTAATTTAATCTTAATTCTGGGGGAATTTTTATGCGTAGTAGTGTTTTAAAAAGGTATGCACTTGACTATATAAAAGAAAATGGCAGTGACAATGGTGTTCAAGAATTTTTACGTTCTCGTGGTATGCAAAATATTGAGAACTGGAGTGATAAAATTTTTGAAGATGCGTATAAGGAATTTAAGCTCAGTAATCTAACTAATGAGCAGAACAGTACAGAATATGATAGAAGCAATAGGCAACAAACTACAGGCCCTCAAGTCACGCACGTACATATAAACGATAATAGAGGTTTAGATTTTTGGGATTATTTACTACTTAGCAACCTGTTTGGTGGTCGTACTACAGTTATAAATAACCCTGGTTTTGATACTGTTGGCTACCAAAGCAGAGAAGATAAGAAAAAAGACTCAGAAGACAGCAGGAAATTATTAGCTTTAGGGATAGTAGCTGTAGTTGCGTGTGTTGCTTTCCATGCTTTAATGTGTGTTTGGTACAACAGCAGCGAAAAAACGGCTAGAAAGTCAGAAAAAATAGATTATCTAGATAGTCAACTTAAAATGTTCAGAAATATAGAATTTGCAGTTGGTGCAATTTCTTTAGCAGCTTTGATAGGTTTCGCTATTAACCCAGTCTTACCAGTTTGGGGTTTAGTCATTCTTGGCATTAATTCTCTTGTGTGTCTTGCTGGTGGTGTGGCTTTTCATATGAAACATAAGAAAGAGTCAGAAAATATTAAGAAGGCTGAAGAAGCGGTAATTAACTATCATAAATCAGGACCTGGATATGATTTGGGAGATTCTTCTCATCGCGAGGCACCACCTCCTTACGATTTTAATACTGATCCAACTGCTCCTTCTTATGATGACACCAGACCTAGTGGGTTGTTTTCTCATTCTAATGCGGAAAAACATTCTGGAAATCATGGATGTAATGTATGAACATTGATTTTAGAAGGTAAATTGTACAGCAAATAGTGTCATTCCAGTGCTTGACACTGGAATCCAGCTTTTTTGTAATTTTATTGAACATGTTGTATAGTCGTTTGTTTACAATTAATTTTTCTGGATCCCAGTGTCTGGGCACTGGGATGACATTTTTGTGTTTGAGGCAAAATCTGCTATAATATTTAACACACTGCTTTCACAGATGAATGTTTGTACAGTTGTGAAGTTATGGACAACAATATCATAGCAACTCAAACGTAAGTTACTCACATTATACCGCTGCAAAACGCAGCGGTATAATGGCTTTTCAGATTGCTTGTACGATAGGATATATATTGATTTTTATTACTAGTGCAGATACGATAAAGCTTTAAGCACTACAAGATGGAGCAATTTGAGAGCTTTTACATCACTACGCCAATATATTACGTAAACGACAAGCCACATATCGGCCACGCATATACTTCCCTTATCTGTGATGTTACAGCTAGATTTATGAAATTAGCTGGAAAGAACGTCAAATTTACCACTGGTACAGATGAACATGGACAGAAAATTGAAAAAGCGGCTAAGGTAAAGGGAATAGAGCCAAAAGAATTTACAGATGAAATAAGTGTTACGTTCAGAAAATTGGCTGAGCTAATGAACTTTGATTATGATGATTTTATTCGCACCACAGAAGAACGTCATGAAAAAGCAGTTATAGCTTTATGGAATAGGCTTGAAGAGAGAGGGCAAATATATCTGGATTCTTACTCAGGTTGGTATTCAGTTCGTGATGAAGCGTTTTATCAGGAATCAGAGTTGATAGATGGCAGAGCACCAACAGGTGCTGAAGTTCAGTGGATAAAAGAAGAGAGCTACTTTTTTCGTTTGTCAAGTTGGCAAAATAAATTACTAGAGTTATACGAAAATCAGCCGAATTTCATCTTTCCTGAGAGCAGAAAAAACGAGGTGGTATCGTTTGTAAAATCAGGACTTACTGACCTTTCGATTTCTCGTACTAGTTTTAATTGGGGAATAAAAGTACCAGGGAATGACAAGCACGTAATTTATGTTTGGATAGATGCGCTCACTAACTATCTCACATCAATAGGCTTTCCTAATATAGAAGATGAGGAATATAAGAAATTTTGGACAAACTCCTTCAACGTTCATGTGATCGGTAAAGACATATTGCGTTTTCACGCTGTATACTGGCCAGCGATCCTCCTTGCAGCAGATTTATCACTGCCAAAGCAAATTGCAGTTCATGGTTGGTGGCTGAACGAGGGGGAAAAAATATCCAAATCCCTTGGTAACGTTATAGATCCAATTGGTCTGGCAGAAGAGTTTGGTGTTGATCAACTACGCTATTTTCTCCTTCGGGAAGCAAGTTTCGGTCAAGATGGTAATTTCAGTAAGAAGAACATGATCAGCCGCATAAACTCAGAGCTGGCAAACAATATAGGCAATTTAGTGCAAAGAACAATTTCATTTCTGCACAAGCAATGCTTTGGAGTTGTACCAGTGGTCGATCGCAATTTGCTTAAAGATGATGAGAGTTTACCAAATTGCAAAGCCATAATTGATCAAGTAATGGATCATCTATCAAAGTATGAATTTAACCAGATTATACTCCTGATTATCAATATCTCTTCCAAGGCCAATGCTTACATAGATAAAAGTGCACCCTGGACACTCAGTAAAACCGATAGAGAGCGCATGGATTTAGTAATCTACAAATTACTTGAATACATTAGAATGATTGGCATTTTGCTGCAGCCAATTGCTCCAAAGTCAGCAAAAATGATACTCGATCAGTTGCAAATTCCAAAAGAACAACGTGATTTAAAATCTCTGTGCAACGCATGTGTAAGCTTAGGCATTACACTGCCTAAACCTACGCCGATTTTTTTGAGGATCGATATTTAAAGAATCCTTAGTAAGCCGTTACAAGACTAGACTGAGTTGGCCGTTCTGTAGTTAGCCTTTTTAATTCAACAGAGTCAAAAAAAAGGTTCTGTCGAATCTATAAACCATAGGAAAGAAGATCATTAAAGGTGGGATTATAGGAGTTATGAAGCCATTAACATAGCAAAATTCTCAAAAGTAGAAACATTATTTTAATAATTTGTCTTTTTTGAATCATACGAATATTTTCTATGCCTGTGATGGTAATCTTTGCGGAATGGAAGCTTTTAAACCCAAGCATTGGCTTTATTAGTTTTTTGATAAATCTATCAACAATATTATTTAGATATTTTATTTGAAGAACTGTAATCTTCAGAAATTTCTGCATTCAAATCATCAAGAGCAGCAGTATTACTGCCGCTTTTATCAATTACAATTTTCTCAGGAAGATAGTTACTCCTGAAGGCTTTACGAAAGAATGCAAGTGCTGCAGACTTGTCTCTACTAACACACAAGAGGAAGTATTACCAATAGTGCTCTATATAAATAAACCCATTTACCGTTTAATTTAATGTAAGTCTCTCCAACTACTACCAACCTGCTTCTTTCTTTTCCTTACTGCCTCATCTATCAGTGGTGATAACCCACCTTTGTAACGTAGCATTTTGCTCCCCTTATACTCATCATTTCTTCCAAATCTCGATAGCTCAAAGAGAATCGACATTTCATGTATACAGATAACATCCGCTGAAAAGCTAAATCCTTTGAAATATGGCAACAATTTTTGATTGATACGAAACATCTTTGCTTTTTTTTTAGACAATTATATCATTCTTCTTTCTACTTCCCTACAAATGCGACAGAACCAACCCCATAGCGTGACGAATGAAGCGTTTTTTAAGAAAATCTGAATTTTCAACTACCATTAAACCAAGATTGCTCAGAACTTTAACGCAAAGTATTCTGTTGGAAAATATTCTATTTAGTCCATCAGTTGCAAGTGCCATAGTAAAATTATCAAAGTATCTATCACGTGAAATTTTCTTCAATAGATAATTACTGCCAACATCAATGCCAGAGGATTTTGCAGCAGTTATTTGTCTAATAACACTCTCTACATCTCTCATTCCAAGGTTAAGTCCTTGACCTGCAACTGGATGGATTGAATGTGCTGCATCGCCAATAAGCAAAATTCTGCTTTTATGAAGCTTTCTCGCAAAAGTAAAACTCAAAGGGTAAGATTTTCTTTCACCCTCTAATTCAATTTCTCCCAAATAAGAACCAAATCTTTTTTTGAGTTCTATGATAAACTCCTCTTCAGATAAGCTCATCAGCATTTTTGAAATTTCGCATTTTTCTGTCCAAACTATTGAAGAAGTATAGCCACCTTTCATTGGCAAAATTGCAAATGGACCACCAGGAAAAAACCGCTCTACAGCTAAGTTTTGGTGATGTAGTTCATGTTTTACATTAAATACCATGCTATTTTGTTTATAATCAAATTTTATTATTGTTATAGAAAACAACTCTGGCAGCTTAGAGTTTTTACCTTCAGCGCAGATAAATAGCGATGATATCAATTTTTGATCATTATCAAGAGTAACTTCCACGTATCCTTCGTCACAAGCGATTGTTTTATAGAAACGTGGAGAATATATATTGAGTTTATGCAAAAAATTATTATTAATTGCATTCCATATAATAGCGCTCTTGATTACATAACCCATTGGCTCTTCACCAACCATTTTATGGTCATAATGCACAGTAAATGGGCTATCTCCATCTAATATGCATATATCAAGTATTGGTTCAGCTTCATCTTCTAAGAACTGCCAAATCCCTAATTTTTCTAGTATTTTTTTTGACCCTTGAGAAATGGCAAATGCTCGATTATCATCAACTGCACGTGGTAAACTATTTTTCTCAATTACGGCTACAGATACAGAGTCATTACTCAGGCCAATAGCAGTAATAAGACCAATTAGCCCACCACCTGAAATGATTACATCGTAATTCATTTTATTTACCTAAAATTACATTTTATTCGTTTTGAAAATAGTTTAAACAAACTTTGTAGATGCTGGACTTCTTATCACTACCTTAGTATACCTCAGATTAGTAATAAAGTATTAATTATTTCATGCTAAAATAGGTTTTATTTTATTAAAGGAGCTAGATTATGACTACAGATTGCAAAAAAGAATTATCAAATTGCACTTCTAGGTACAGAGAAGAAATTGTAAACAACAAAAAAGCAATTGAACAAATCATAACTGGCAATAATAAAATCAATATAAGCGATTACTTTTATCAGGGTAATACAATCTGTAATAAAGAACTATTTAATGTAGGAGGCGAGTGTCAAGATACACAACGTGGTAAATATACGTATGATGAATGGAAGCAAAAAATTGAAAAATCTCACGCTAACGAGTTGTTAAAAGACAAAAATTTGCAAGAAACGTTAAAAAGCAAAGATTCGCAAGAAGAGTTAAAAGGCAAAATATTAAAGAATTTTGAAGATTATGAAAAGTATTATGAAAAGTATCATGAAGAGTATTATAAAAATGCTACTGAAGCTATAAAAAAAGAATTAGACGAAGCTATAAAAAAAGAATTAGACATAGATTCGAAATTAAAGGCAATATTAAAACAAAAGCAAAAACCAGAAACTGATGAAACTCGAGCATATTATGACGTTATACGAGGTTTATATGAAAATGGAGACATGCGCTCTCAACTAAAGTGCAATGATCTTGATTGTTTCAATAGAACAATAGAAGATAATCTATCTCAAAAACAATCTCAAAAACAATCCGAGCTAGCTGCTATAAAGGATGACTTTTTGGATAATACGCAAAATATTTTTCAACATATTCAAGTTGAAGATAGTATTTTTTAGAGAAATAGGGAGTGTTAAATAAACTGTGTCAAATCGCATTTTTAGTTCAACTCGATTTTTAGCCTACCAGGAAAAAAGATATCAAGTTGAGAGATAGTTAAAGCCCAATCATGTATAGGCATAGTCCATTTCTCTCCTGCCTTCTTTATAGCACAATATACCTGTTTATACAAGGCATTTGTGCTAGTAAATGAGCCCTTAGTTTTAGTAAATTTTCTGATCTGTCTATGTAACCCTTCAATAGGATTTGTGGTATAAATTAACTTTCTTACAGGGCCGGAATATTTAAAATAACTAGACAGATTTTCCCAATTATTCTCCCAAAACTAAAGTATATTTTTCTCCCCATTTTTCCTCCAGTTCAAGTAAATAATTCTCGGCTATTTCTCTACTTGATATGTTTTTTTCAAATCATTCATGAAAACTTTTGCTCGATACATATTTCAGTGAATTTCTTATCTGATGTACTATACATTTCTGCTTTAGGAAATACGCTATTTATAGCTGTAGGAAAGCTTTTTAACACAAGCTATCAGAATATCATCTACTCCTCTCTCCTTTAGGTCATTTAGTACTCCCAACCAGAACTTCACTTTCAGCCAAATAAAAACCCAAAACTTCTTTTCTGCCATTTTGCTAATATGTTATACATACATTTGCTTACACAATGCCCGTCCTCCTTGACCTTAAAAAACCATGAACACTATTGGATATACAGATTGCAGCGGACGACTGCGCCATTCGTTGATTACCGGTAACAATTTGTCAGTAATACTTGATATCTCTGCTGCAGATATTTTATATTTCTTCTACATGCGATGCTATATCCCATGCCACTGGCATATGTACTTAAAACCTTTGCTTCAAGTTCGGTTGTTTGCCTTTTTTTGACTATCTGTGGTTCAAAGCTTCCTTCTCGATCCCTTGGCGTTAGCAGCTCAAATGATCCTGAGCTTGTGCGTAAAGTCTTTGAATTTCTTCGGTTGTTTTCTTCGCTTTCAGCCGACAAATGGTTTTCTATCTCGCCTTCCCTCTAGCAGTTTTTTTATAAATGGTGTTAATGCTCCATCTCTTCCTGTCAATGGTCTTCCTTCTCGTATAGATGATAAGATATTTGTTTCTAATTCTTTATAGTCTACCAAACCGGTAGTTGTGTTTGCTTGACTCATTGTCAAACCTCCATTTTTTTATCAATTTATTACTTTACTTCTCGGTTTGACACAGTTTATTTAACACTCCCGAAAGGAACAATGGATCCCAGTGTCTGAGCACTGGGATGACAAGGTAGGAAGTACTGGGATGAAACCTTTTTGCTTCAATATTTTGCACAGTAGCCATGCAACTTAACAGATACTTTTCTCTTCATTTATCCTAAGGTTTTTATGGGTTAAAAAACCCATAAAAACCTTATATAAAACCCCTATTGTGATTAAAAATACACTAAATCTTGGTTTTCACATGTTTCATTTTCTGCCATAAGCGACAATAATTTTGTGCTCTCAAGGAAACTGTTTGCACTAGCTTCTAAGAGATCAGATTTTACTTTTGTAAGTTCACATTTAATCTGATCTATTTTCCCATTCAAATTTTTATGTGCATCTTCGACTAATTTATTCATTTCATCTTCTAAAAGTGTACTTACTTCTTTACTTTGTGTAGTGACAAGATCATTTATTTTGCTTGTAATTTCAGGTTTTATAAGGCTTTCAATTTTTTCTTCAGTATATTTTTTTACTGCTTCTTCTACCTGAGTTTTTATTTCTGGCTTTAGCAAATCTGCAACTTCTGGTCCTACTTTTTTCACTGCTTTTTCAGCTGCATTTTTTGCTGCTTTTTCAGCATTTGCTTCTACTGACTTTACTGTCTTATCAATTGAAGTCGATATTTTTTTTTCTATTTGATTAGCTTTTTCGCTAGCTATTTTGTTAGCTTTCTCTTCAGCTAAAGTTAGCATTTTTCCTTCTATTTTTTTTACTTCATCTTGAGCTGCTTTTCTAGCTTCTAGTTTTAAATCGTTACCCATTTGAGATATTACTTGATTCGCAGCTTCTTTTGCTGTTTTGCTTATACCAAGAATTTTATCAAACATTCCTGCACGATACACTTGAGAGCCGAAGTTTGATTCGTCAGCTAAATTTTTGTAATTGTATTCTTTCATAATGTACTCCTTAATTTAAAAACTATACTAACATTAATATACAAGTACAAAAATTATATTAATATTAGTATTGCTTTTCAGGGCAGTAGTATAAATTTATAGTACCTTTTGAAAAAATTCATGACTTGACGGCAAAGAGCATTATATTGGTATCATGACTGACTTGGAAAAGATGAGAGAAAAACTGCAAAATCAAATTAATCATCATAATATCTTATATTATCAAAAAAGTAAGCCAGAGATAAGTGATGCTGAATATGATGAACTGAAAAAAAAGTTAGCTGCAATAGAGCCAGAAGCTTATGCAACACAAGATAGTGTTGGTGCTCCGCCTGATGAGAGATTTTCTAAGGTGGAACATCAAGAACCTATGCTTTCTCTTGAGAATGCTTATGATGAACAAGGTGTAGAAAAATTTTTGTCTAAAATAAAGAGATTTTTAATTGCAGATGAAATAGAGATATTATGTGAGCCAAAAATTGATGGATTGTCATTTTCTGCAATTTATGAAGATGGGAAATTTGTTAAAGCTGCAACTCGAGGTGACGGTTTTGTAGGAGAGGATGTAACTCACAATGTTGCAACAATAAAAGGCTTTCCTAAGTTTTTACAAGATGTGCAAGGAAGACTAGAAGTAAGGGGTGAAATATATATCAGTAACAGCGACTTTTTAAAGTTAAATGAAAATAATGAATTCGCTAATCCTCGAAATGCAGCTGCTGGTTCTTTAAAGCAATTGAATACGAACATTACAGCAAAAAGGCCTCTTAGATATTTTGCTTATTCTTTAATTGGTGGAATAGAGAAAAGTCAAAGTGAAGTACTAGAAAAACTTGAGAAACTTGGTTTTTGCGTAAATGAGCATCGTTCCTTAACAAGTAGTTTGAATGGAATGCTA
Organism: Wolbachia endosymbiont (group A) of Limnophora tigrina; assembly: GCF_964263225.1. Taxonomy (NCBI): domain Bacteria; kingdom Pseudomonadati; phylum Pseudomonadota; class Alphaproteobacteria; order Rickettsiales; family Anaplasmataceae; genus Wolbachia; species Wolbachia endosymbiont (group A) of Limnophora tigrina. The sequence continues at coordinate 486,763 of NZ_OZ181654.1, read as the reverse complement.
AAGTTCTATAACGAGATCTATGATTATCGTTATAACTTGGATTATGATATCGATGGGATAGTCTATAAAGTGAATGATTTGGTGCTACAAAGTCGTCTGGGAAGTACACACAAAGCGCCACGCTCAGCGCTTGCATATAAATTTTCTGCGGTTTATGCAAAGACAAAGTTAAATAAAATATTTATACAGGTGGGTAGAACGGGGGTTTTAACTCCAGTTGCAGATTTGGTACCAGTCAATATTGGCGGAGTGCTAGTTAGCAGAGCAAGTCTACATAACCAAGATGAGATAAAACGTAAAGACATAAGAGAAGGAGATGTTGTAACAATTAAAAGAGCTGGAGATGTAATTCCTCAAATTGTCAAAGTAGATGAAGGTTCTCGTCATGCAAATATGCCTGAATTTGTGTTTCCTGACATATGTCCTGAATGTGGTAGTAAAGTGCAGATTGAAGGAGTTGCAGTAAGATGTCCTAAAGAATTTAATTGCAAGGCTCAAATAGTAGAAAAACTAAAACATTTTGTGTCAAAAGATGCATTTGACATTGTTGGCCTTGGTGAAAAACAAATAAAGTTTTTTTATGACCTGGAACTAATAAGACAAATTCCAGACATTTTTATTTTAGAGGAAAGATTAAAAGAGTTTTCCTTAAAAGAGCATCATGGTTGGGGCGAGAAGTCAATAGCTAATCTATTAAGTGCTATACAAAGCAGAAGAGTAATCTCTCTAGATAGGTTCATATTTTCTTTGGGTATCAGATTTATCGGCCAAGTTGCAGCAGAATTGCTCGCAAATTATTATGTATCTTATGATAACTGGTATAATTCGATGTCATCAAATGATGTTGAGTTGGTAGGTATAGATGGTATAGGAGAAAAAGTAGCTGAATCTTTAAAATCGTTTTTTTCTCAGGAACGTAACATTAAAATGTTAAATGATCTTACTGCATATCTGCAAATTCTTCCCGTGAGCTCCAACTCTAGCGATTCTTTTTTGAATAACAAAATTATAGTGTTTACTGGTAAGCTACGTGCTATGAGCAGAGGGGAGGCAAAAGTAAGAGCTAAAGTTTTAGGGGCAAAGATCAGTTCAAGCCTTTCTACTAAAACTGACTATTTAATTGCAGGAGAAGATCCAGGTTCAAAATATAAAAAAGCAATGGAATTGGGTGTGGAAATTTTAGATGAAGAACAGTGGAACAAATTGTGCTAAACACAACTTAATCTGACGGGAATGAATTAACTGATAGAAGAATGGGAGTGTTAAATAAACTGTGTCAAATCGCATTTTTAGCTCAACTCAATTTTCAATCTACCAGGAAAGAAAATGTCGAGCTGGGATATGGTTAATGCCCAATCATGTACAGGCATAGTCCATTTCTCTCCTGCCTTCTTTATAGCACAATATACCTGTTTATACAAGGCATTTGTGCTAGTAAATGAGCCCTTAGTTTTAGTAAATTTTCTGATCTGTCTATGTAACCCTTCAATAGGATTTGTGGTATAAATTAACTTTCTTACAGGGCCAGAATATTTAAAATAACTAGACAGATTTTCCCAATTATTCTCCCAAAACTAAAGTATATTTTTCTCCCCATTTTTCCTCCAGTTCAAGTAAATAATTCTCGGCTATTTCTCTACTTGATATGTTTTTTTCAAATCATTCATGAAAACTTTTGCTCGATACATATTTCAGTGAATTTCTTATCTGATGTACTATACATTTCTGCTTTAGGAAATACGCTATTTATAGCTGTAGGAAAGCTTTTTAACACAAGCTATCAGAATATCATCTACTCCTCTCTCCTTTAGGTCATTTAGTACTCCCAACCAGAACTTCACTTTCAGCCAAATAAAAACCCAAAACTTCTTTTCTGCCATTTTGCTAATATGTTATACATACATTTTGATCAACGTGCTAACATAGAAGCTAAAGACGATGATGGACGGACGCCATTGCACCGTGCTGCTGAGAGAGGCCATAAAGAGATTGTTGAATTTCTTGTTGATCAAGGGGCTAGCATAGAAACTAAAAGTAAGGATAATAAAACACCTTTAGACTTAGCTCGCGAAAGAAATCACACAGAGATAGTAAATTTAATGCAAGCAAAATTAGACCAAAAACTGACAGCAGTTCCGAAAGAAAATCTCCAAACAGTTGAAAATCTTGCTAAGCAAAGTGCTAACGTAGAAGCTAAAGATATGGATATTTCCAATGACAATTTAAAAAGTGACAGGAGAGCTTCTTCTAATGATAGCTTAGAAAGTGACGGAGATACTGCTCCAGGTACGACTGTAAAAGAGGCAAAAGTAGAATCTTATGCTAAATCAAGAAAAGCACAAAGACAATAAGTTGAAAATGTGTATCCGTTCAGCAGAGTGGTTTAAGAAACGATAGATAGAAGATTGTGAAAAGGGTTTAGCCTCCTCTGTTTCCATGTTAAGTATAACGAAATTATTTGCTCAAGGAATGAGTTTCCTCGTTCTGATTGTGTAAAATATGAATTTTTGCGATAAACGACATAATGCCGTATTTGCCGTTCAGCGTGATTATTTGTCAGCGGAGTATTTTCTGGGTCATCTAAAAATTTCCACATCATTCTTTCAGATTTCAAAATATTCTTTGCAACTCGAGACGCTCCAATTGCTTCAGGTAAGCGAGATATTTCCTTCAAATAATACCTTGTACGTTTTCGCAATTTCTTGGCACGTCTAATAAATCTTGAAACATCTATCTCATTTTTTAGTAAAGCTTTTTTCAGTGCAAATAACTCAGTGGCTACATTTCTCAAGTAACAGCCCAGAACTTTAACTTCAAATTTCCAACTATGCGCTAATCTTTCAAAATCCCTTGCTAAGTGTGCCCAACAGATTTGCCTTCTTTCATCAGCAAAGTAGTTGTATGCTGCATATCTGTCGGTTACTACCAAGCTATTACGATTGCAGCATACACTATTTTTTAAAACTTTCATTCCCCTTGACTCTGTCAACTTCACAAAACTTGCCGTATTGCTTGCAAACATCCAACACCAAGCGAGTTTACCTTTGTTATAATGGCTCGTTTCATCAATATGTAGAACTTTACTCCTACTTATCTCTTGTTCGATCTGCTCATACATTTTTTTGCATTTTGAAGCAACTCTATGTTCACTATTTGATATGCTACCGACGCTTATGTTCAAATTGAAGATATCATTTATGATGCTAGCTACTTCGCGCTTTGAATTTTTATAAAACCCACTGAGTGCTGCAACTACTGACTTAACCCTTGGGCCAAATGTATCTGGCGTAACACCCTCTGGTAACTTGCTACTTCTTCTTTTTCCGCATCTCTGACAACGGCCATGTTCCAACTGATATTCCATTACATAAGCCTTAATCTCCGGAAGATCTACTTTCTGATGAATATAAGGTTTTTCGCATATTGCAATCTTCCCTCCGCATTCGCAAGTAGGTGACAACTCTATCTTTATCACCTCATCTGCTTCCATTTTAGCACGATAATTACCCTTATGCCCAACTTGACCACCAATCTTTCTTTCGCTTTTTGGCTTTTCCTTTTTCATTTTGTATAATTCTTTTGAATTGGGAATTGATGAGTTTTTTGAATTTAAACCTAGCCTTTCCTTTAATTCAGCGTTCTCTATCTTTAAAGCCTCATGCTCTGCTTTTAAACTTTCATTCTCTCTTTCCAATCTTTCTATTTTTGCTTCTAACTTTTCTATTTTTTGCTGTAAATTTTTGCAGAGTTCTAAAAGGTTTACCATATTACCTCATATTTACCCTATGATTATCTTTATTATCTTGCTTTGTCTACCTTATTTTGCCGCTCTGCTGAACGGACACGAAAATGTGATGTAAAGGAGATAAGTGGGCATGTACAACCGAGACGGGGGTATATTAGCCCATCTCTTGATGTATTTGTGTAACCTTTTTTTCTTTTAGCAAATTTTGTAACTCACCTTTTTCATACATCTCGCGGGTTATGTCACAGCCACCAACAAACTCTCCCTTTATATATAATTGTGGAATTGTTGGCCAATCAGAGAAACTTTTTATGGACTGACGTATTTCATCATTCTCAAGTACGTTGATGCATTTAAACTTTACATTCAATTTTTTGAGAATTGACACGACGAGTCCAGAGAATCCACATTGAGGAAAGTCAGAGGTGCCTTTCATATACAGCACTACATCGTTTTCTGCTATGTCTTTTTTTATTTGTTCAAAGTTGTTCATAAATATCACCTTAATTTTAAGCTCCAGTTTCTAGTTGCAATGCATGTATAGACTGACCTTCAAGAGCCTTATATACCATTCTGTGTTGTTCTATTTTTGTCTTTCCAGAAAAACACTTGGAAGTTATTTTTAAATGATAATGATCATCATCTCCAGCAAGGTCCTTAATCTTTATATCAGCATCAGGAAATGATTGTTTGATAATTTTCTCTAACTCGTGAATTGTAATAGTCATTGGTTTATTTTAATTATAAGTCTAAAATATGCAATTGATTATTGTGAAGACAATAGATTCAGCGTGCTGAGAGCACTAGCAAGACGAGATTTTAATTGACTTGCATACTCATTCCAGTCCTCTATTTCCTTTCTTGCCACACCTGAGGTAACGGCAGCTTTTGCAACAGCAGGAGATACCATAGAAATTAATCTTGGATCAAATGGAGTAGGTATTATATATTCACGTCCATAGCTCATTTTACGACCGCTATAGGCTGCAGATATCTCATTCGGCACTGATTCGCGGGCAAGCTTCGCTATTGCATCTGCAGCTGCAATTTTCATTTCTTCATTTATTGTCGTTGCATGTACATCAAGTGCTCCTCTGAATATATAAGGAAACCCCATTACGTTATTGACTTGGTTGTTATAGTCTGACCTACCAGTTGCAATTATTGCATCTGGCCTTACAGACTTTGCAAATTCAGGCCTTATTTCTGGATCAGGATTAGCAAGAGCAAAAATGATCGGGTCTTTACCCATGCTTTTTAACATCTCTTCGCTGAGCACATCCTTTGCAGAGAGTCCGATGAATACATCAGCGCCTTTTATGGCATCAAGTAGAGAACGTTCTTTAGTGTCAATTGCATATTTTTCCTTCCACTTATTCATGTCCTCTTTTCTGTCTTTGTGTATTACTCCTTGTTTGTCACATAGCACTATGTTCTTAGCGCCCATGGACTTTAGTATTTCCAAACACGCAATACCAGCTGCTCCAGCACCATTCATGATGATCTTGACATTCTCTAATTTCTTTTCAGCAATATCGAGGGCATTTTCTATACCAGCTGCAACAACTACTGCAGTGCCATGTTGATCATCGTGGAACACCGGAATATCCATCAACTCATTTAGACGTTTCTCTATTATAAAACAATCAGGAGATCTTATATCTTCTAGATTTATTCCCCCCCAACTTGGACCAAGATACCTTACTGCATTGATGAAATCTTCTATGTTTTCTGTGTCAACTTCTATATCAATTGCATCAATGTCAGCAAAACGCTTAAATAAAACAGCTTTGCCTTCCATGACGGGTTTTGAAGCAAGAGGACCGATATTGCCAAGTCCCAGCACTGCGGTGCCATTTGAAATGACAGCCACATAATTGCTTTTTGCCGTGTAATCATAAACAGCTTTAGGATTTTTAGCTATTGCAAGGCATGGGGCTGCAACACCAGGGGAATAAGCAAGTGATAGGTCATGCTGTGTGGATAAGGGTTTTGTTGGTATAACTGATACCTTACCAGGTTTACCACTTTTATTATGGTACTTAAGTGCTTCTTGTTTTGTGGTGTTATCTAAATCATTATTCATGCTTTGAGCTTATTGTTAGTAATTTCCTAAGTATATGGGGTTTTTATGAATGTTCAACTATTAGCTTGTGAACTCTATTGTACTTCTGTATAAATTTATCTACTACGTAGGGTGATGTGACATGCTTAAGAAAAACGTGCCTAATTTGCTAACAATTTCTCGTGCGCTCGCAATACCGGCAATAATATCAAGCTTTTATATAGAGAGTAAGTATGCAAGTCTAATAACAATATTGATCTTTATGTTTGCGTGCATTACAGATTTTTTTGATGGTTATTTAGCGCGTGCATGGAAAGTCCAATCGAATTTTGGCAAGTTATTTGATCCAATTGCCGACAAGTTAGTAGTAGCTTCAACAATAATCATGCTAGTTTATAAGCATAAGATAGATGATATTACAATTATACCGTCAGTTATAATTGTTTGTAGGGAGATATTAGTTTCAGGCTTGCGGGAGTTCTTGATAGCTACAAACGTTAGTTTACCTGTGAGTAAGGCTGGGAAAATTAAAACATTTTTGCAGATGGTTGCTATAGTAGCGTTAATAATGAGTGATTATGAAGCAACTAAATATATAGGTGTGGTTTGCTTATGGGCTGCGGCTGTTATGACTATGTGGTCAGGCTATAATTACGTTCTAGCTGGCATCAAACAGATTGACTAAATTGCTTAAGAGTATACAAAGAAAGTTAATAATTTCATAACATTGACTTAGTAATTAAAATCCTATATAATGTATTAGTTCATAAGTTGGTCTGTTCATATGACTAGTATTACAGGCACTAAGTTTTTTTTAAAAAGATCCAAAGGTAAAAAAGGTGCTAAAATGGAAGATTTTTTCTGGGATTTTTGGCCAACAGTTGATGAAGAAGTCAGAAAAGAAAGAGAGGAAGAAAAAAGCAAAAAGCTCGAACAAGAACTATTAACACTAAAAAAAAGAGAGCTACATAGGAAATGTGTATCATTGGTAACAATGGTTCCATTTGCATTATTGATGGCAATTGAGCTCGAAAAAACATGTAGCGATCAGGTATTACTTGGCCTTATAAGCAGCTCATTAGGCCATACTATATTACCTTTCACAGTCTTATCCCTTATTTGCACGCTATATTTAATTTATAATAATAGAAAAATAGCACAAAAAGAACGAGAATTGGAGAATATTGAAAGTGGGAAAACAGTAGAAAAAGAAAAGAGAGACCTTCCTTGTACCGTTGATGATTGTGCGCCGTAGAAACACGAAAAGTGTTGAAGCTGTGCAGTAGATGAGGGAGGGCCCCTCGGAGCCGGTTTGCAAGAGCAGGCTTCAAAACAGCCATAAGCTGCTTTGGTAAAGAGCTAAGGTAGTAAGCGTTATGGAAAAGGCACAATTATGTGTCATGTATGAAATAGAGAGACGAACGCAAGTGAACCACTGATGAAGTGTCGAAAGCGTAGAGACGACGTCAAAACCAGGGGGTAGTCGTTAACCTGGGATGAATCTACTGGGAGCTTGTTTACTGGGTAGGTGGCGTCCGGCATAAAAGTGGCGTGAATCTATTTTAGGCTATTGCATGGAACTACGGGAACCTGTCGTTTCGATGAAAAGGGAGAAGTCCAAAGAGCTGATCTCTGAGGATGAGAGTACCGATGCGAAAAACAGGGGCGGATTAGCTCGTAGTAGCGAAGAAGTTTCTGTAATGGAAATGGAGTGAAGGGGCTAAGTTATTTAGTTTTAATTATTTATCAACCGAAAGGGAGGAGTTAATGAATAAAACAAAGTCTTTTGATATACCGAAGCAACTTATTTGGAGAGCTTATAAACAAGTATCGAAAAATAAAGGTGCAGCAGGTGTAGATGAGGTCTCGATAACAAAGTTTGAAGAAAATCTAAAGGATAATCTATACAAATTATGGAATCGGATGTCATCCGGAAGTTATTTTCCAGAGCCGGTAAAAGCTGTTGCGATACCAAAAGATACAGGAGGGCAAAGAATTTTATGTGTGCCTTCAGTATTCGACAGAATAGCGCAAACAGCAGCTACAATGTATCTTGAGCCGTTAGTAGAACCGAAATTTCACGAAGATTCATATGGTTATAGACCAAATAAGTCTGCACTGGATGCGATATACACAGCACGGAAGAGATGTTGGAAAAATGATTGGACGGTAGATCTTGATATATCTGGATTTTTCGACAATCTGGACCACGATTTAGCACTGCAGGCTATCAAGAAACACACAGACTGCAAATGGGTCATACTGTATGTTGAGAGGTGGATGAAAGCCCCCATTCAGCAAGCAGATGGCAGTAGGGTAACAAGGGATAAAGGAGTTCCGCAAGGAGGTTCAATAAGCCCAATCATTTCAAGCATATTTATGCACCATGCCTTTGATATGTGGATGAAACAAAATTATCCAACAGTACCATTTGAAAGATATGTAGATGATGCGATAGTGCACTGCAGAACTAAAAGACAGGCAGGATTTATGAAAGTAATGATTGAAGAAAGATTGGCTAAGTGTAAATTGAAGTTACATCCTGAAAAGACACAGATTGTGTACAGTAAGGATGATGATAGAAAAGAACAATTTCCTAAACAAAGCTTTGATTTTCTAGGTTATACTTTTAGACCTAGAGTAGCAAAGAATAAGATGAGGAATTATTTCATCTCATTTCTACCTGCAATTAGTAACAAAGCCAAGAAGAAGATCAAGAAAACCATAAAGTCATGGAGAATACATCGGATTACATGGACCACACTAGAGGAAATATCGAAGAAAATAGATCCAATAGTCAGAGGCTGGTTTCAGTACTATGGCAGGTTTTATAAATCAGAGATGTATCCATCTCTCAGAAATATAGAGAGATACCTCATAAGATGGGTCAGGACAAAATATAAGAAACTTCGTGATCACGGAAGACTAGCAAAGCAATTTCTAGGAAAAGTGAGAAAGAGGTCTCCAAGTATTTTCTATCATTGGACACTTGGGTTAGGATCAAAAGGCTAAATAATGGGAGCTGTATAAGCCGAGAGGTTTCCGTGCAGTTCTGCGAGAGACTGGTGGGGAAGCTCCGCCGGTCTACTCTCCACTTTAACTATGCTGATGCTGCTTTAGTTACATTAGTTATTGTGGCTAGCATAGTAGGTGAAGCATTGGAGCAAGGAATAATAGGAGACGTAGCTTTTTCAATTTCTAGTCTATTTTACTTTGTAGCGAGTGCTACTTTCTGCTATCGCGAGTACAAGAAAAGTAAAAAATATGAAGTAGAAAAAGAGCAAGACTTTGATGAGAAGTTTGAAAAAAAGACAAGCAATATGTCTTCAGCTAAGTTAATGCTCGCTGGTTCTTCTTTATTACTAATCAGGAAAATAATATTGATTTCTGGAGTAGCATTAGCATCATCTGCTGTTGGGCCTGCTTTAGGTCTGGTAGGTATTGCTCTTTTGATGGTAGGAAGTGGATTGATCACACATTCTTATAGTAGAAAGCTAGAGAACGTAGAAGTGAGTGGAAAGGGTGTTGCAATAGGTGGTGGTGCGAGCAATATAGGTAATGGTGGCCAAGAGACGCTTTTCGTTCGATGATAATGCCAAAAATTTGTTTATTTAGGTAATATTTAGTCTATACTTTATTTTGATCAAAAAAAATCTTATGTATAAGACTTTAATCATATGCTTTTTTCTTCTGACTTGCCCCTTCACGCAGTCGTATGCGAATGATCTTGAACACACTGAAACTGAACTATATGAGGAGGCAGTTAAGCTTTATGATCAGAAAAAATATAAGCAAGCTATTAGAGCATTTCAAAAGATAGAGGATTTGTATCCTTTATCTTATTGGGCAATGAAAGCCAAATTATTGTCTGGGGTTTCTCACTATAATATGGGTAAATACAGCGGTGCTGCAAGTGATATGGATGATTATATATACGTTTATCCAAATGGTGAAGATTTGCCATATGTATATTACTTAAGAGTATTATCTTATTACATGCAAATTAACAAAGTGCAGCTTGGGCAACAAATTGCATATAAAACTTTAGAGCTAGCTACTGAATATATTAATCTTTTTCCGAATAGCGAATATATAGAAGAGATCAAAGAAAAAGAAAAATTAATCACAGAACATATATCAAAAAAAGAGTATTCTATTGGTGAATTTTACCTAAAGCGTGGTGAATATTTAGCAGCAATTAAGCGTTTTCAAGATATGATAAGCGATAAAGATTCTAAATATTCTTCTAGAGTTATTAGTTATTTAATAACAGCTCACTTAGCTCTTGGCCTTGACTTAGAAGCTGAGCAGTATGAAAATATGTTAGTAGAAGGGGTGAATTAGTTTTCTTATGGCTGGTCATTCACAGTTTTCAAATATAAAACATCGAAAAGGTGCTCAGGATGCAAAGCGCTCGCAAAAATTTACGAAGCTCATTAGGGAAATAACAGTTGCTGCAAAACAAGGGCTACCTGATCCCGAGCTTAATCCACGTCTTCGCTCTGCTATCTTTTCTGCGCGAAAGGAAAATCTACCAAAAGATAAAATAGAAACAGCAATAAAAAATGCAGCTGGTAACGTTGCTGGAGAAAGTTATGAAGAAATACAATATGAAGGCTGCGGACCTTCTGGTGCTGCACTTATTGTCCATGCTCTGACAAATAATCGCAACCGAACTGCTTCTGAGATACGTTATATCTTTTCTCGCAAAGGCGGTAATTTGGGAGAAACAGGATGTGTGAGTTACCTTTTCGATCATGTAGGCTTAATTGTCTATAAAGCAGAGGGTATAAATTTTGAAGATTTATTTAACTATGGAATTGAATTAGAAGTATTGAATGTTGAGGAAAATAACAAGGAAGAATTATATGTTATAACTTGTGAAGTGAAAGATTTTGGTAGAGTGCGTGATGCTTTCTATACAAAATTTGGAGAACCAGAACTTGCTCGTCTTTCATGGCAACCAAAGGACCTGATTGAAGTGAGCGACAAAGAATTAATTGATAAATTATCTACATTAGTTGAAGAGCTAGAAGATAATGATGATGTGCAGTATGTTGAAGGTAATTTTATTTTTGCTGATAAACTATGAGGCTGGTAATACTTCCACTGCTTTGTATTTTACCAGCATATGCAACTGAAACATTTGCGCAGAAATACTATTGTCATTCCAGTGCCCAGACACTGGAAATTGATTGTAAACAGCACGCTATACAACATTTTCGATTAAAAAACTGTTCAAGCACTGGAATAACAGAAAGCAACCTAAACCACTTTCCAGCGTTACTTCAGCACGGGATCAGGAAAAAAAAAGCTGCTTTGGTGACAGAAAGTGATAGAAAGTTGTTATTCATATCCAGTGACATAAAATCCTCTTTTTTTGACGCAGAAGGTTTGGCGCCAAATACAGTAATGAGATTAATCGACATATATAAAGGTTATGGTGTAGATTTTAAAAAAGACATTGTGCCCAAAAGCAAATTGGAGGTGCTGTGTGAAAAATCACTCAGTAATCAGAAGGCTGAAGAAAAAATTTTATATACTTCACTGACAACAGATAAAAAGGTCATTAGCTTGTATCATTATGAGTCACAAGAAGCAAAAGAAGTGTATTTTAATAAAGAGGGGGTAAGCTTGAAGAGTAGCGAAATTTTTGTAAATCCTTTAAACGGAGATTTTCGTATATCCTCGAATTTTGGTAATAGAAAGCATCCCATTCATGGTAAAATTGCTTTTCATAAAGGAGTAGATTATGCAGCTAAACTTGGCACTCCTATACACGCCACTGCAGAAGGTGTAATAGAATATATAGGAAAGAATGGTGGCTATGGGAATTACATCAAAATAAAGCACAACAATAAATATTCAACTTGTTACGCACATATAAGCAAATTTAGTAGCGATGTAAAGTTAGGCTCTAAAGTAAAGCAGGGACAAATCATTGCTTATGTTGGCAGCACTGGTGTTGCAACAGGACCTCATTTACATTATGAAGTTATATATAATGGTAAACATATTGATCCGCTTACGATAGCTCATGGCAATGAGATAAAGTTGCCTGATCGTGAATTAAGAGAGTTTAAATTATTTGTAAGTAAGGTAGATGAAATAATCAGCAGAGAGGGTGCAAGTGAAAAAGCAATCTGATGAAGACAGTACAGATAAAAATACAATAAATGATAGAAATCTAAGTAAAATTCGGGCTTTTCCTGTACTAATAGCGCTAGGGTTAATTTTATTGGTACTTTTTGTGTATGACAGCACAATTGCACTTGGAGTTGCTGCTGTTTCAATATTGACTTTTTCTCAAGGATTTTTCGTTAATGATCCTAATGAAGCAAGAGTGATAGAGTTTTTTGGTCATTATATTGGAACTTATTTTAAGTCTGGAATATGCGTAACGCTTCCATTTTCGAGTAAATATAGAGTTTCTTTGAAATTTCAGAATATCAATACAGAAAAAATTAAAGTTAATGATGCTAATGGAAGTCCGATAGAGATTTCAGTAGTAATTGTTTGGAGAGTGAGCAGTCCTGCGAAGGCATATTATAATGTTAATAATTATCATGATTTTGTTTTTGTGCAAAGTGACTCGGTAATTAGAGAACTGGCAAGTAATTATCCGTATGATAGCGAAAACGATGAGGAATCTTTGCGTAAAAATTCTGATAAAATTTCAAATGAATTGAGATCAATGCTACAACAAAGATTGAATATTGCTGGAATTGAAATTACAGAAGCGAGAATATCGCATTTGGCGTATTCATCTGAGATTGCACAAGCAATGCTGAGACGTCAACAAGCACATGCCATCACCTCTGCAAGAAGGCATATAGTGCAAAATGCAATAGGAATTATCGAAGAAGTAATAGCCCATTTTGAAAAAAATAAAAGCTTACAATGGATGGAAAACAAAAGGTTCAATTGATAAACAATTTGCTAGTTGCTCTGATCTCTGAGCAGGATGCACAGCCGACTATTAGTTTGGATAATAATTAGCATAGAAGCCGATTGGGTTTCATGAATGCAAGTCACTGTTAATTTCTTGATTAATAGACTAAATGATGTTATAAATTACACGCATTAGGGGTGCTCTAAAAAAGCTGAGAGTACATAAAGTACAACCCTTTGAACCTGATCTTGTTAAAACAAACGTAGGAAAATGTATATAAATATTGAAGAATGCTTTGGCTTCATCGCGTTCATTACATCTCTCATTGGGTTATTGCCTCAAGTATATAGAGCATATATCACAAAACTTACTCGTGACGTATCGATGCTAATGTTGGTGAATTATCTTATTTGTTCATCATCTTGGCTTATTTACGGTATTTGTCAGGGTTTAACTTTTGTGATACTCAGTAATATTGCTGGATTAGTGATCAGTATAATATCAATTGTTCAAAAATGTTACTACGATGCAAAAACTGCACGAAGCGTTTTATAACCATATGCTACATTGTAGCGTGGAGCAAGAATATCGTTCTATTGTAGTACTAAATGGAGAAATACCTGATTCATCGTTTTTTAAACAAGATATACCTGTTATTGCTGTAGATGGAGGAGCAAATAAGCTTCTATCAATTGGCGTAAAACCTGATCTTGTAATAGGAGATTTGGATAGTATAAATCCGAATTTACGTGCTAATTTAAATACAGTATATCTACCTGATCAAGATTATTGCGACTTTTCTAAAGCAATGGCTCACTTAAAAACAGTAAAGTTATTGCCATCAATAGTAACGGGTATTACTGGAGGAGCAATTGATCATATACTACAAAATATTAACTTTTTTTTAAGTACAGATAGTATCTTTTATATGCCTTCGCCTCCCATGGTGGGGTACGCCTTACAAAAAGGTATTAGCTATTTTTCCTCTTTGCTAAAAAATACTAAAATATCCTTACTTGGTATACCGAAAGCTCAAATATCAACTAAAGGATTACAATGGGAACTGTACCTTAGTCACCTTGCTTTTCCAGGAAAGAATTCTTGCTTTAATCGAAGTTTAGGCAATGAGTTATCTATAGAAATACACAGCGGCGTGTGTTTAGCAATGATATATTTAGAAGCAGTAAATGATGATGGTGTGTATTGAGTTAAAACATTAAGAAAAAAAAAGTAGAAAAACCGTGTTAACACTAATTATAAAAACTACAGGCGCCTGTTATTAGCTAAAGTAAAGGTCAAATATCTGGAATTCTGGACATAAAATCCTCCTGTATAAAAAAGATTCAGAATGTACACACAACAGATGTGGCTGAATTTTTATCGAAAAATTGGTTAAAAGGTCTGCAGACTGAGATAGATTTTGAGCTCTCTAAATATCTCTACCATCATTATAATGGCATCTTGAGTATGCGGAAGCAATTTTTTCATTAAAATAAAAAATTTTATTCTACAGCTCAAAAAGGAGTTTGCTAATTTTCACACTGAATCGGATTCCACTACTCAAACCTAGAAACTTTAATGTGCAAGTATTGAAACCGGTGTTCCCCTTCTTGTTATCCGAGTAGCCTTTTCTTGTCATTTAAGTGGCCTTTTCCTGTCCCCAGTATCTGCTGCTGTCATTCCAGTGCGTGACGTTATTTCCATCCAAGATGGTGTCATCCGAATAGCTGACACTGGTTCCTTTATGACGGCAGTGCCCAGAGGTGTCATCCCAGTGCCCAAGCAACAAGGACAACATTGCAAATTTAGAGTTCAAAAGGGTTATTCCTCGAGAACTACTGCGTCAGAAAGCTGGCGTTGAGTTTGTATATAATGTTGACCTTGGAGGTTTTTATGAATAATAGTGAGAGAAAAGAAAAATTAGAAACTCGTATTCTATCAAGCAGAGGTAGGTCTTTGCTTGACCATGAGCTACTGGAACGTAATCTATCTGCATACACAGAAGGAAGAGAAGTTGCCAAAAGGCTAATGGAGCTCTTTAGTAGTCTAGGAAGGGTGATTAATGCTGACTTTCATGAGCTAAAGAATGTTACAGGAATGAACGATGGAGCAATAGCAAGTATCTTTTGTCTGAAAGAGATTTTTGATAGGATATTGAAAGGTAAGTTAAAAAAGCTGTCGATTCTTGATAATAGAGAAGAGCTATTAAAATACTTTAAAGCAGCAATAGGACAGTCAAGAAAGGAAAGCTTACGAGTGATATACTTAGATAGAAGTGGTCATTTAATATATGAGTATATTCAAGACTGTGGAACTATAGATAGAGTACCTCTGTATGTGAGGGAAATAATAAAACAGGGATTACTGATTGACGCAGCATCTGTTGCAATTTCACATAATCATCCAAGTGGAGATATAGAGCCATCAAAAGAGGATGAGGATAACACACTTACATTAGCTGCAACCTGTGAAAATGTAGGAATGAAATTGATAGATCATATAATCGTAACACAGAAGAGCCACTTTAGTTTTTATGACAGTGGTTTGTTGTAATCTGTAGATCGGAAGGAAAGTTCTCTAGCTTTCCTTCTTTTTTTCCACTTCATAAATTAAAAAATTCAATGTAAGCTTGAACAGCTAAAATTAGTAATGAAAGGTGGAATTAGGCAAAAAAATAAAGGAACTTAGGCTATACTGTGGTTTGACACAAACTGAACTAGGAAAAAGAATAGGTGTTTTATATAGACAGATACAAAGGTACGAAAATGGTTCAAATTACATTTTAGCCAGTAGACTATATGACTTAGCAAAAGCCTTATCGATTGATGTTGCTGATTTTTTTACTGATATGCATGCCTACTCACATGAAAGTTATGATGAAGAAATACTAAAATTAGTCAAAGGATATAACGAAATTAAGAGCAAAAGGTTACGTAGTGTAGTTTATATATTGGTAAAATCTTTTTCTCAAAGTATATTATCTGATACGTAAAATGACCATACAACATCCTATTGATAAACAAATAGGGGAAAGGATAAGGAAAAGAAGGCTAATGTGTGGTTTTAGCCAAAGAGACTTAGGAAAAAAGCTTGAAATTTCATTTCAGCATATACAAGGATATGAAACTGGAGAAGTTAGACTTATAGTTGATAGGTTATATAAATTGGCAGAAGCTTTGTCAGTTGATATGTCATATTTTTTTACCAAAGCCTCTGAAGACTTGCATGATAAGGCCTTTCATAGAGATGTAGGTAGCGAAGAAATATCAAGACTAGTGAGAGAATATAAGAAAATTAAGGATGGAACATTGCGTGATATTGTTCATTTAGTGATAAAGGCTCTTGCTAACAAATAATACAAATTTTAAAGTCTAGGTATTTTTTATAATATAAAACACTTCTACAAGCAATGCTAACCAAAGTAAATTGTTTATGGTAAATTGGATTAAGTTTTAAAAACTACTTTACTTTGTAATAGTTAAATTATTTACCATTTATTTCTGATATACAAGTAGCTACGTGAAACATAGCTACTTGCCTCCAATCAAGAACGTTCCACAGATGTCGTTTTGTTGTCTTTTAATTTATCTACCCAAGAAAAAGTCTCACTGCTTCTAGATTTTTGCTCACTACATTTTCCACATCTAATAAAGTTGCCTTTTTCTACTGCTTCTTTAACAGACATTCCACCAAATAAACAACCTTTTCCTACGATTTCTCCTATTTTTTGCAACTCATTCCACATCTCTTTATCTTCCACTTTAACTTGTACGTGATGATAGTTTTCTGTGTTATGATATACCATTAAATTTAGCTCTCCTAGGCTAGTGTAAAGTGTTACTGTAAAAGCGCTGTTATCCGATATATCTACGTAATTTCTTTCACCGTCTTTTCCAGTTTTGACTTCAACTCCACCCTCACCTATTTTTATGATATTGCCACCGAGATTTAAATCTCCTTTGCTTAGGCCCAAATTTTTTGCACCTTCTACAACTTTTGCAACATCAACTATGCAGCTATGCGAAAATTCCATATAGAAGGTCTTATTGTCAATTTCTACATTTTCAACAGTTCCTGCTATGGTAGCGTTCTCTCCAACTTCCCTGAGCCTTTTGAGTCGACTATATATTTGTGGCTCAATTTCTTTTTGCACCTTTTGATGAATTTCAGTTATTTTCTTATCGACCTGTACATTAAAATCTGCTCCATTTAAGGCTAACTTCCTGATTATATCTTCTTGTTTATTTCCTTTGAATTTATCACTATACATCTTAAACATTGTAACGTTAGCGAAGCTAAAGCCATCTTTATTGGCAGCATTTATCCTTATTCCTAAGTTCAAAACTTCATCGACAACTTTACTTAACTCGTTTATATTTTTAGCTGCAATAGCTTTTTCCAAGAATTCACTTAATTTCATATCTTCATATTCATTTAGCCTTATCTTGCATAAAGCTGATTGAAATGGATTGAGCTCTTCAGGATATGCTAAAGCAGGTGATTTACTAATCTTTTTATTTGCTATTGGAGCAGCTTTTATAAAATTAGGTAATAATCCTTCTTTTGCTACCAGCTTTATCGCTTTTAATGTTTCTCTAGACAATTTTTTACTTTTTATTTTTTTCATTGTAACCCCCACGTAATTTAATCAATATTCGATCATATCGTGATAAATATTATTTAATTATTAATATTATACGACTTGTCGATTTACTATATATGTTTATAACAAGTTTTACAGGCATTTCATATAAAAAAACACATCTTGTAAAAATTATTTCAGTTTCAACAAAAATGGGGTATTGTGATTGTAAAATTGAAAAAAATGGATATTCTATCTTACTCCACTAAAAAGTTGAAGAAGCATTGTCATCTACTCGATGATGAAGAAAAAGTAATTCTATATTAGCAGCTCCTAGAAAAGGCTAAAGATATACTTGAAAATTCAAGAGATAATATTGCTGAGCTGAAAAAGATCAGTAAAGCAGCTGTAGCAATAGAAGAAACTACCGATAAAGAGCTGTTAGAAAAGTTTAATGATGATCACCCGCTAAGAGAAGTGGACATTTTAATCTACTCTCCTCAAGGAAATACTGAAGTAACAAATTATTTGTTCAGTATAGATAACTCATCAGAGCTTTATGATTTAAAAGAAGATAAGGGTAAAGCTCTTTATAATGCAGTAAAATCAAATGATGTTGAGCTTGTAAAAAAGCTGTTAATGATCCTTTTACCTACAGAAGTAGGTAATTTTAATGTAGAATACTTGAAAGAATTAAAAATATTGCTGTCAGGAATTCACAAAGAATTGCAATTATCACAAGATATGAAAAATTATCTTGTGAAGACGATAAAGTTCTATAGTTTTCTATGTAGTAATTTTAGCTTATTAGTTGCAAATCCCACTGACGTAAAAGCCATAATCGATCTATTTGCTGCTCAACCAAATATTGATTACCAAATAGATAAGCTTCTACTTTCTTTTATTGTGAGAGATGTTGAGGAAAAAAAGCTAAATTCTGAAATTAGTCATATGATAGAACTTCTTGAGCAACACGAAAGATTTGCTGAGCTCGAATACAAGGTTAGAAGACTAAGATCAGAGTTTGCAAGTGGCAAGAGCAGATATTCAGCTGAGGTAATACGAAATAGCATTGCAGAACGAGAAAAAGAGATGAGGGAGATTGAGAAAAAATACATAAGGCCAAACAATTTAATTAGCGAGAGGCAGAAATTATTAAAGCAATTACTTTGCTAGCTTTTTTCCACTTCATAAAATTTGTTGCAGGTTTGAGTAAGGAATGAAAGTGCAGTTAGGTAAGAAAATAAAACAATTAAGGCTAGACCGTGCTTTGACACAGACCGAATTGGGAAAGAGAATAGGTGTTTCATATAGACAGATACAAAAGTACGAAAATGGTTCAAATTGTGTTTTGGCCAGTAGATTATATGATTTAGCAAAAGCACTATCGATAGATATTGCTGATTTTTTTAATGATGTGCATGACAACTCACATGAAGCTTATGATGAAGAAATACTAAAGTTAGTCAAAGGATATAACGAAATTAAGAGCAAAAGGTTACGTAGTGCAGTTTATATATTGGTAAAATCTTTTTCTCAAAGTGATAATACATAGTTAATATTATCTGATACGTAAAATGACTATACAACATCCTATCGATAAGCAAATAGGGGAAAGGATAAGGAAAAGAAGGCTAATGTGTGGTTTTAGTCAAAGGGACTTAGGAAAAAAGCTTGGAATTTCATTTCAGCATATACAAGGATATGAAACTGGAGAGGTAAGGCTTGTAGTTGATAGATTGTATAATTTGGCAGAAGCTTTGTCTGTTGATATGTCATATTTTTTTACCAAAGCTTCTGAGGATTTACATGATAAGGCCTTTCGTAGCGATGTAGGTAGCGAAGAAATATCACGATTAGTAAGAGAATATAGAAAAGTTAAGGATAGAACGTTGCGTGATATTGTTCATTCAGTAATAAAGGCTCTTGCTAATAAATAATGCAAACTTCAAAGTATAAAAGAGTATAGTCTTTTTATAATAAATGTTTACACCATATAATATTTAGAATATACATGAAAGCTTAGAGTACTGACTTATAAAGTTTTTCAGTGGTCTAAGGGTTTATTAATATAGGTATTGGAGGCTGGAAATGACTATATCTGAACATATAATGCAGGGTATAAGGCGTGATGATAAGAACGCAATAGGAAGCAATTTTACTATTGTTGGCCAAGATGGCTGGGGCTTACTGCACTATGCAGCTAAATTTGGCAGCTTAGAAATAGCAAAATCTTTAGTAAGTAATCAAAGCGCAATCCTTAACATTAAAACTAATGATGGAAACAAGCCCATTCACATTGCAGCTGATTTTGGACATAGAGATATTGTAAAGTTTTTTCTTGATAAAGGAGTAGAAGTTGAAGGAAAAGGCAAAGACAATTGGACCCCTTTACACTATGCTGCGAATAAAGGGTACCTAGAGATTGCAAAGCTTCTAGTAGAAAAACAACAACAAGAATCATTGATTAATTCTAAAACCACAGATCAGTCTACTCCGCTGCACTATGCTACCAGGGAAGGGCATTTACCAGTTGTAGAGTTTCTCATAGAAAAGGGAGCAAAAATTAATGTTAAAAACTCTGATAACGAAACACCATTGGAGCTTGCAAATAAAGGTGGACATGATGAGGTTGCAGATTTATTAAAAAATGAATTGCTGCTTGCAGCTGTCAAGGACAAAGATCGAACTAAAGTAGAAACTCAGCTTGATAATGGGGCTGATATTAATTATGCACGCCAAAAAGATGGATGGACACTTCTGCACCATGCTGTCAGTCATAGCCCTGAAGATCTTGAGTTCACTAAATTTTTGATAGAGAAAGGAGCTAATGTTAACACTAAAAATTTTGATGGAAATAAACCACTACATATTGCTGCAGAAAAAACTTACGAAAACACTGTTAAGTTCTTTATTGATGAGCAAGGATTGAACACTAACAATCAAGGTAAGGATAATTGGACACCACTGCACTATGCAGCCAGCAATAATAGCATAGAACTAGCGAAATATTTAGTTACAAAAGATGATGTTGACATTGACGCTCGAGATAAAAGTAGACAAACGCCCCTTCATCACGCAGCTAGTAAAGGTTACGTAAATTTCGTAAAGCTTTTGGTAAAAAAAGGAGCAAACATTAAAGCAGAAGATTCTGAGAGTAAAACACCATTACAACTTGCTAATGACACAGAGGTTAGAAAAATTTTGTTAGGTGAAGCGTTAATTGATGTTGTAAAACAAAATAATATCCCAAAGGTTGAAGAATATATTGATCGTTCAAGTGTTAATTATTCGCGTGAGGAGAATAAGTGGACACCATTACACTATGCTGCTAGCTTAGGCTATCGGAGATCAGCGGAATTGCTTGTAAATAATAATTCCACTTTAGATGCTAGAGATTCTGAAAATAACACACCTTTACACATTGCTGCTGATTATGGTAAGGAAAATATTGTAAAGCTATTACTGGATAATGAGGCAGATATTAATATTCAGGGCAAAAATGCTTCCACTGCTCTACACATTGCTGCTGATAAGGGACATTTTAGAATTGCAAAACTATTAGTAGAAAAAGGAGCAGAAATCAATGAAGTAAATACTGACAGTAAATCACCATTACAACTAGCTAGGGATAATAACCATCAGACAATTGTAAAATTGCTATTAAACAAATTATTGTTTAACGCTGTGAAGGAAGGAAACCTTAGGCAGATTAAAGAGTATATTGATGATGGAGCTGAGATTAACCACTTAGATCATGATGGTTGGACTCCATTACACCACGCTGCTAACAGAATTCCAGAAGCTGTAGGCCTTGTTAGACTGTTAGTAAGAGAAGGAGCAGATGCTAATGCTACAGCTTACAGTGGGGATAAACCATTACACGTTGCTTCCAGTCATGCGCATAGAAATATTGTAAAGTTTTTTATTGAGGAGAAGAGGTTAGATGTTAATGATCGTGGGGAGGAAAATTTCACACCTCTACACCATGCTGTCAACAAGGGCAGCAAGAATTTGGTAGAGTTTTTAATCAAAAAGGAAGCAGACATTTATGCAGACAGCTCTAATAGTACAACTCCGCTCGATCTTGCCAAGAGTGGAGATAATGAAGAAATTAAAGGCATAATACTGGGCAAGGCATTGATTGATGCTGTAAGAGAAGATAATAGATCAAAAGTTACAAATCTCATTTCTGAGGGAGCTGATGTTAAATATTCATATGAAGACAGACGATGGAGGCCATTACACTATGCTGCTGGCTTAAGTTATCAGAGATCAGCAGAAATTCTTGTAAGGAACAATGCTACCATTATTGATGCTAAAGATTTTGAAGATAGTAATCCTATGCATGTTGCAGCTGAATATGGTCACAAGAATATTGTGGAATTTTTTTTTAGAGAACATCCAAATGAAAATAAGGCTGAGCTTATTGAAAGTAAGGGAAAAAATGGTTGGACACCTCTACACTATGCTGCTGATAAAGGTCATCCAGCAGTAGTGAAGTTTCTTATAGAAAAAGGAGCAAATATTGATGCCAAGGGCTTAAGCAATGAAACACCTTTACAACTTGCAGATGAGAAAGGTGATAGCCATAAGGAGGTTGCAAAATTATTGCGAAGCAGAGCATTATTTAATGCTGTAAAACAGGAGAATCTTAATGATGACCTTGATAGTATTAAATATCTCTTCATAGGTGAGATTGATGTTAATTATTCGGACTTAGATAATTGGACACCGCTGTATTATGCTGCTTCTAATGGTGATCTAAAAGTTGTGGAATTTTTAGTCGAAAAAGGAGCAGATGTAAGCACTATAACCAATGATAGAGAAAAGCCTATACATGTTGCTGCTAAGCATGGACACACAGAAATTGTGAAGTTTTTTGTAGAGAGAAAAGGGTTAAGCGTTGATGAAGAAGGAAAAAATAGGTGGACACCACTGCACTATACTATTTCTGAGGGTCACCAGGAGCTTACAAAGTTTTTAATAAAGAGAGGTGCAAATATTAATGCTGAAAGTCTTGACTCTAGCAATAAGACACCGCTACAACTTGCTCAAAATGGAAGCTACGAAGTAATTAAAAGAATAGTGCTGGGTAAAGCATTAATTGATGCTGTAAAAAGAAATGATATAGAAAAAGTTAGAGATTATATTACCTCTGGAGCTGACCTTAATTATTCATATGAAGATAAAAAATGGACACCGCTTCATTATGCTGCTCACTTAGGTTATCAAAGCTCCGCAGAAGTACTTATAAATAACGACTCTACTGTTATTGATGCTAAAGATTCTGACAATAATGAGCCTTTACACATTGCAGCTGATTGTGGGCATGAAAATATCATAAAACTTCTTCTTAAAAACGAAAAGGGGTTGTTAAATATAAATAATAAAGGCAAAAGTGATTGGAGTCCCCTTCACTATGCTGCTGAAGGTGGACATTTGTCAATCGTCAAGCTTCTGGTGGAAAAAAAAGCAGATATTAATGCTGTAAATTCAGGCGGTAAAACACCGCTAGAACTGGCGAGAGAGAGAGGACATCAGGAAGTTGTATCGCTATTGTTGAATGAGGCACTTTTTGAGCAAGTATTTGGAGCAGTTAAAAAAGGAAATCTTGATGAGGTTAAAGGATATCTTGATGCTGGTGCTGACATTAATCATTCAGACCTTCAAGGCTGGACTCCACTACACCATGGTGCAAACAGATCGGTAGATGATGAAAGGTTTATCAGATTTTTAGTAGAGAAAGGAGCAAATATTGATGTTAGAACTAATGATGGTGACAAGCCACTACATCTTGCCTCTGATCATGGGCATAACGATATTGTAAATTTTCTTCTTGTTGAGAAAGAAATGGATGTTAATGATCGTGGTAAAAATAACTGGGCACCGCTACATTATGCAGCTAGTAAGGGACATAAGGAACTGGTAGATCTTTTAGTAAAAAAGGAAGCAGACATTTATGTTGAAGATGCTGACAGCCAGACACCATTACAACTTACTGAAGATAGCGCAGTCAAAGGGGCGCTACTTGGTAAAGCGTTGATTGATGCTGTAAGACAAAATAATGTATCAAAGGTTAGAGATTGTATTGAAGAGGGGGCTAATCTTGAGTATTGGTATGAAAGCAATAAGTGGACTCCGTTACATTATGCTGCTAGTTTGGGATATCAAAGATCTGCAGAAGCAATCATAGAGAAAGATTCAGGAACTATTAATACTCAAGATTTTGATGAAAAGATACCTTTACATATTGCTGCTGCTTATGGCAAAAAAAATATTGTAGAGCTTTTGCTCAATAATCAGGCAGATATTAATCAACCAGATAAAAAAGGTTGGACACCGATTCACCATGCTGTTTACGAAGGTCACTTGGCAGTAGTAGAGTTCCTTATAGAAAAAGAAGCAAGTATTGATGCTAAAGGTTTGAGTAATGAAACACCATTACATCTTGCGGTGGAAAAAGGCAGTAGCCATAAAGAGATTACAAAATTATTACGAAGTAGAAAACTACTTAATACTGTAAAACAGGCTGGCCTTGATGATGACATTAATATAATCAAGGACTTTTCTCCAAATGAAGTTGATATTAACTATTCAGACTCAAATAGCTGGACACCACTACATTATGCTGCGCTTAATGGTTATCTAAAAATTACAGAGTTTTTAGTAGTAAAAGGAGCAGATGTTAATGCTAGAACTGATAGCAGAGAAAAGCCTTTGCACATTGCTGCAAAAAATGGGTACAAAGATATTGTCGAATTTTTTATTGATCAACAAGGATTAAGTGTTAACGAGCAAGGGGAAAATAAGTGGACACCACTTCATTATGCTGCTGCAAGCAATAGTCTTAATGTTGTACAGTACCTGATTGAAGAAAAAGAAGCTGCTATCGATATCAAAGATAGAAACAATTGGACAGCTCTACATCATGCTGCGAAAGAAGATCATATTGAAATTGTAAAGTTTCTTGTGAAGAAAGGTGCAAATATTAATGCTCAGGATTCTCAAGGTAAAACACCGGTAGATCTGGCAAGCGAGTCTGAGGTCATTCAGTTCTTGTTAAATGAAGGGCTGTTTGATGCTGTAAAACGAGATGAAGTATTGGAGGTAACAAGCTATCTTAACAAGGAAGTTAATGGCACAAAAGCTGATGTTGATTATCGCGATCAAAACAACGAAACTTCTCTCCATCATGCTGCACGACATGGCTATTTAAATATAGTTGAACCTTTAATCGAACATGGAGCTAATGTAAATGCAGCTGATCTAAATAAGTGGACTCCTCTGCATCATGCATCTGAGGGTGGAAATTTGGGAGTTGTAACATTTTTGACAAACAATCAAGCAGACATTAATGCTGAAAATGTTGAGAAGGATAAGCCTTTACATATTGCTGCAAAAAATGGGCACCAACCAATAGTAAGGTCCTTTATTAAGGAACGGAACATGGATGTTAACGATAAAGGCAAAGATGATTGGACACCACTGCATTATGCTAGTGCAAACAACTATTCACAAATAGTCAGCTTTCTTGTCAAAGAAGGTGCAAATATTACCATTCAGAATGCTCAAGGTAAAACACCTTTGGAGCTTGTAAGCGATAATCAGGAAATTGTCAGGTCATTACAAAATAAGGCACTACTTGATGCTTTAGAACAAGGAGAATATACTCAAGTTCAAAGATATCTTGATAGTGGAGCTGATCCCAATTTTCTAAGTGAGAATGATTGGACACTGTTGCATTACGCAGCTAAAAGGGGTCATTTGCTAATAGCTTTGCTTCTAGTAGAAAGAGGGTCAAGCATTGATGCTGAAAATTCTGATGGGGACAAACCTTTGCATATTGCTTCACAATATGGCCACATAAACATTGTGAAGCTCCTACTTAATGGTAAAGTTAATGATAAAGGTAAAGATAATAAAACACCACTACACTATGCTGCTGAGAGCAATCACTTTGAAGTTGTTCGATATTTAGTAGGAGAAAAAGGTGCAGATATTAATCTTAAAGATGCTGATGGGGATAAACCTCTGCATCTTGCTGCAAAGAATGGACATACGGATATAGTAAAGTTTTTTCTTGATAGAAAGCTCAGTGTTAACGATTTAGGTAAAGATAGCTGGACACCACTCCATTATGCCGCTGAGCATGGCAGGTCGGAAGTTGTGGAGCTTCTGATAACAAGAGGTGCAAATATCAATGCAGAAAACTCTGGTGGCAAAACACCTCTACAACTTGCCCAGGATGAAGGAGTCAAGGAGTTATTGTTAAATAAAGCACTTTTTGACGCTGTGAAAGAAGGAAATTTAGTGAGAGTACAAGACTTTTTCAGAGATGGAGCTAATGTAAACTCTACTAATAGATGGGGATGGGGGCTTTTACATGCTGCTTCTGTGAGAAATAATTTGCCATTAATCAGGTCTTTAGTGGAAGAGAAGGGAGCGAATATTGATGCTAAAAGTAGAGATGGAAATAAACCTTTGCATATTGCTGCCGAGAAAGGCTCTTTAGATGTTGTAAGATACTTTCTCAGTAGAAAAAATGGTGTGAATGAGGCAGGTGCTAACATTAACGATAGGGGCAAAAATGCTTGGACACCGCTTCATTATGCTGCCAAGTATAACCACCCTGAAGTTGCAGAGTTTCTCATAGAGAATGGTGCAGATGTTAATGCAATTGACTATGATAATCTAACACCTCTGCAACTAGCTAATGAAGGGCCAATTAAAAGATTATTACAAAATAAAACATTATTACATGCTGTAAAGCAGGGCAATTTAAAGGATGTAGAAAGATACCTTGATAATGGAGCTAACGTTAATTATTCAGATAAGAATGGATGGACAGTATTACATGAAGCTGCAAGCAGAGGACATCTAAGAGTTGCTCAGACTCTAATATCAGGAGGGGCGAACATTAATACTAGAGATCAAAATGGCAACAAGCCTTTGCATATTGCTGCTGATTACGGTCGTAGAAACGTAGTAGAATTCTTTCTGAGAGAGGAAAGAGCTGGCCTTAGTGTTAATGATGCGAATAGAAATGGATGGACACCGCTTCACTATGCCGCAAGCAGAGGTGGTTTGGCAGTTGTAGAACTTCTGATAACAAAGAGGGCAAATATTAATGCTCAAGACTCTAACGGAAATAAGCCTTTACATATTGCTGCAGATAACGGGCATAGAAGTATTATAGAATTTTTCCTTAGGTGGCACGGAGATGAGCTAAACATTAACTATAAAGGTAATAATGATTGGACTATGCTACACTACGCTGCTGACAAAGGGTATCCAGAAGTTGTAAAGTTTCTGATAGAAAAAGGAGCAGATATTGATGCTAAAAGTACTGACAACAGAACACCTCTGCAACTAGCAAGCGGTAAAAACCATCAAGAAGCAGCAAGATTATTGCGTAATAAGGCATTATTTAATGCTGTGAAACAAGGAGAGCTAAGTAAAGTTGAACAGTATCTTGCTGAAGGAGCAGACCCTAACTACAAAGACGAAAATGACTGGACATTGCTGCATGATGCCGCTAGCAAAGGTTACATTGAAATCGTTAGGCTTCTAAAGGTGCAAGGAGCAAATGTTGATGCTAAGTCTTATAATGCAAAGCCTTTGCATTATGCTGCTAGGAATGGATACGAAGACGTAGTAGCGTTTTTGATAGTAGGGAAAGAGAAAAGTGAGGGTGTTGACAGTCGTGGTAGGAATAATTGGACACCACTTCATTATGCTGCTAGACATGGACGCTTGGCAGTAGTAGAATTTCTGGTAGGAGAAGACGCGGATATCAACCTTAAGGATACTAACAGAAATAAGCCATTGCATGTTGCTGCTCAATATGGTCATACAAATGTGATGGAGTTTTTCCTAAGGAAAAACAGAGAAGGGTTGAGTATCGATGACAAAGGTGCAAGTGGAAAAACAGCTTTGCATCAAGCAGCTGAGAAAAGCCATTTAGCAGTTGTAGAATTTTTGATAGAGAAAGGCGCAGATATCAATATCCAAGATTCTGAAGAAAACACGCCATTGCAACTTGCAACTGACCCTGAGATTATTAAATTGTTACAAGATAAGGCGTTATTTAATGCTGTTAAGCAGGGAGATCGTGACAAGATTAGTGAATATCTTACTAGTGGAGCTGATGTTGATGTGACTAACAGGTGGAGATGGGGAATGTTGCATATTGCAGCAGAAAATGGCGACTTATCGATGATAAGGTTTTTACAAAGTAAAGGAGCGAACCTAAACATGAAAAGCATTAGTGGTGAAAGCCCGTTACATGTTGCTACCAAAAATGGGTACAAAAATGTTGCTGAGTTCTTGCTTGAACATGGAGTAAGTGCTAGTGAAGCAGGCAAAAATAATAAAACGCCATTACATTATGCTGCAGAGGAAGGTTATTTTGAGCTTGTAAAGTTACTAATAGAAAAGAGAGCAGACACCAACGCAAGGGATTCAAACGGTAAAACACCATTACAACTTGCTAAAGAAAAAGAGAATGGAAAAATTACTGAATTACTGTTAAATGAGGCTATGTTTCATTCTGTAGGAAGGAATGACATACAAAGAGTTAGAGGTTATCTTAAAGAAGGAGCTGATGTTAATTATTCTGGTCACAATAACTGGACACCACTGCATTATGCCGCTTATAGAAACCACATAAAACTCATAAAACTTTTAGTAGAAGAAGGGGCAAATGTTAATGCTGATTCTCATTACATAAAACCTTTACATATTGCTGCTCAATATGGCCATAAAGGCGTAGTGGAATTTTTGCTTAACAGCGGATCAAATATTAATGCTTCTGGTTGGAATAGCTGGACACCACTCCATTATGCTGCTGATTCTGGTCACTCAGAGGTTGTGAAATTGCTTATAGAAAGAGAGGCGGATATTAATGTTCAAGATTTTCATGGCAAAACACCGTTACAACTTGCTACAGAAAAGCGCCACCTAGAAGTCATGAAAGCTCTTTCAAACGCAGGATTATTTGATGCGATAAGTCAGAAAGATTTTAGAAAGGTTGAATATTATTTTAATATAGGTGCAGATGTTAACTCTAGAGATGATAATGACTTAACACCATTGCATAAAGCTGCTCAAGGTGGTGATTTAGAGATTGTCAGGTTTCTTCTTAGAAAAAAGGCTTATACTAATGCTAAAAATAATAAAGATTACCTTACCCCGCTCCATGAAGCTGCTAAGAGTGGTAACTTAGAAGTTGTGAAACTACTTATTAACTTTAGATCAAATATTCATGATCAAACGATAAGTGGAGCAAAACCTTTGCATATTGCTGCTGAGTATGGACATAAAGATATCGTAGAGTTTTTCCTCAATAGGGGATTAAGTGTCAATGATTTAGATAAGAATAAGTGGACGCCATTACACTATGCTGCCAAGAGTGGTAACTTAGAAGTTATAAAATTTCTCATCAGTAGAGGAGCAGATATCAATGCCAAAGATTCTAACAATTTAAAGCCTTTACACATTACCGCACAATACGGTCATAAAGATATTGTAGAGTTCTTTACTGTAGAAAAGCAATTAAGTGTTAGTGACCAAGATAAGAATAATAGAACATTGATGCACTATGCTGCTAAAAGTGGTAACTTAAACGTTATTGAATTTCTTGCTGGTAGAGGAGCAAATATTATTGCTTTTGATATTAACGGTGTGAGTCCTTTACATATTGCTGCTGAACATGGACATAAAAACGCTATTGAGTTTTTCCTTAGCAGAGGATTAAATGTTAACTATCAAGATAAAGAGAGCCAAATACCACTACATTATGCTGCTAAGGGCGGTAATTTGGAAGTGATTAAACTTCTTGTAAGTAGAGGAGCAAATGTCAATGCTCAGGATTCTAGTAATGCAAAACCTTTGCATTATGCTGCTCAGTATGGTCATAAGGATATAGTAGAATTTTTTGTTGTGCAAAAGCAGCTAAGTATTGATGACAAAGGCAAAGACAATTGGACACCTTTATATTATGCTGCTAAAGGCAAGAATAATAAACACATTGATGATAGTAAACTTTTAGAGGTTATTAGGTTTCTTGTTCGTCAAGATAGAAACATTATCAATAATAAAGATGCTTACGGTGCTGGGCCTTTACATATTGCTGCCCAGCATGGGCATAAAAATGTCGTAGAATTTTTTATACAAAAAGAATTAAATGTTAATGATATTGATCATCAAAAATTAACACCTTTGCATTATGCTGCCCGTCATGGCCGCTTGAAAGTTGTTAAATCTCTGATTGAAGAAGGTGCAGATATTAAGGCTGTAAGCAACGATGGAAAAAAACCTATACACTCTGCAGCTAGCAATTCACATAAAAATATTGTATTACTTTTTGTACAGCAAGGGCTAAGCATTAATGATCCAGATACTAATTTAATTTGGACGCCACTGCATTATGCTGCCCATTCTGGTAATTTGGATTTTGTCCAATCGCTTTTAGCTGAGGGAGCAAATTTTAATGCTGTAGATGCTGATAACGCAAAACCTTTGCATATTGCTGCTGAACGTGGGCATCAAAAAGTTATAGAACTTTTAATAAACCAGGGAATGAATGTTAATGATTTAGGTCAGGACAATTGGACACCATTACACTATGCTGCAAGGTATGGTCATTTGGGAGCTGTAAGATTTTTAGTAGAAGAGAAAGGAGCAAATATTAATGCTGTTGATCTGAGTGGTAAAATGCCTCTACATATTGCTGCTGAGAATGGACATAAAGATATTGTAAAATTTTTCCTTGATAAAGGAATAAGTGTTAATGCTGTAAGTGCAGATAATTGGACACCTCTCCACTGTGCTGCTAGTAATGGTCATTTAGAAACCGTAAAATTTCTTGTGGAGGAAAAAGGAGCAGATATTGATCTTCTCAGTATTGATCATGAAAAACCTCTTGATCTAGCTATTTCTGCAAACCATGTAAGTGTGGTAGAATACCTAAGGCAAGCTCTGGAAGAAAAAGAGCACGATTACGTTGCTAATATCAGGCATAGTCATCTTTTTGTAGATCAGCCTACTGTAGGTCAGTTTCAAAGTAGTGGGGCAGGTAGACATTCTTCACTGATAGGCAACTGGGTTTCTTGGATAAAAGGTTGGATACAGCCAGTATCTAATACTGAACAGCCATTTTTACCAGGTAAGGTGGCCAGCTGTAAATCATCTACACCTATTATTCAAGAAAAGCTTGAGAATATTAGTAATGCAGACATGATGCTTTATTATGTATTATATAGCTGGTTCAATGGAAATAAATGCAACATGAAATGCAGAGCTTATGAAAGCAGTACTTTACCAAAAGAGGAGACAATAGGCTGTACTTTACGTATAGTGGAAAAGCTAGAGCAAGTAATGAAGCAAGCAGCTCGTAGCAGTGGTATAGCATGGAAATCAGTAAGAATTGATTTTTTAGCAGTACAAAAAGCTATCACAGCAAAAATTACAAGTGGCAATTACGATACAATTTCTAGTCTTTTAGACTCGTATATAGACAGGGCATTTTCAGAAAATTTAAGTCAAAAGCAAATCGATAGATTTAAAAAAGCCTATAATGATGAGCAAGACCAGATATTAAATAGCGGATTGTTTTCTGAACCGCAAAGCATGTTTAATAGTAGCATTCAAGTGCCTACTTACATGCAGAGTGTTCTTATAGAAAAAGGTATTACAAATGAAAAAAGCAAAGAAACCTGCTACTCGTTATTAAAATAGCAGGTATAGAAGGCAGTAAGTTACCAATTAATCGTTGCTTTATAAGGAACCATAATTATGATTTCCTCAATTTTGTTTGTATCAGCGTTGTTAATTTTCATACTCCAATCACTGCCAATTGTAAGTGAAGGATTAACAATCTTTTTAGAATTACGTTCCCAATTATAGTTATTTAACTTTATAGTCATTCTACTATTTGTCTCAGGTGTAGTAGGTATAACATAAATATTGTTTTCTCTATTTAGATCAGCTGACGGATTTTTGACGTGAACGGGGAAAATTTCAGGGGATAGTTTGAATTTTAGCTCAGAAGAACGCCCTTTTGCTTGTTGTTTAAAATTTTCCCATTCTTCTGGATAGACCGAACTTAGGTTCATAACTAATGTACCTTGGTAATACTTTATTTGATTGAGATTTTTCACTTGATTGCTTAATGTTTCTCCACCATTTAGCGCTGTGTAATCTAAATGAATGATAACATCAGAAATAGTACCGATGTCGAACCTATTAGTTGCCTGTGGTAAACTCAGTTCCCAAGTGGAAACTGCGCCTGTTCCCTCAAATGGTAAGTAGCGTTCATCACCAAAACTAAGCTCAAATAGACCACTATCTTGATCAGCTTTTGAGATAGCAATTTCTTGATTTGGTTTCCAGTTAGCTCTTAAAAGATCAGTTTCAGGCTGTTCTTCTTCACTTGGGCTTACTAAGTATTTAATTGCGTTTATTGCACCATCGCTTTTTAATATTACTTGGCTACTTGTTTGTTGCAAACTTGCATGAACATTTTCATAAGGACCAACTACTGCTGGAATAGTAATCTTTATATCTTTAATCTTACGAGCATAGTGACCAGGAAAGTCAAGATCAAATATTTTTTCTGTGAGAGAGAATTTACAACTGCCTTTAGTTTTAAGCTCATAAAGTGCAATAGGATCAAGGGATTTAAGTGAGATTACTTTAGTGATTTCTAATCTTCTTTCATTGGTATCATGGTACTCTTTGTCAAGTTGCTCAAGTTCAAACTTTAACTTTTGCCCTGAAAGTAGGCCTTCTTTTAAACTATTCCAGTGTCCTGGTTGAATGAATGTTTTATCATTATCAATCTCATATTGGTAAGCCCTTTCAGCTTGCTTTGCGATCTCAAGGGCAAGTCTATAAACCCTAATATATAAACTTTTAAGCTCACCTTTCATCCAGCTGTAGAGTTCTTGGTTAGTAAATTTGCTCCTAAAGAAAGACTCTTTTTCTTTGATTTGTTTTATCGATTCCCTATGCGCTCTAAGATCTTGTACAGCATTTGCTTGGTTCATTTTATTTGCTTCTATTTGATAGCTAATCTGGTCAACATCATGAGTTGCCATAATCTTCTGTAAATCCCAATCTTCAGCTCGTCTGTCATAGCTTGCATAAGTACTTATATTTTGTGATGTGTTTGATAATACGTTTGCTGCTGTTTGAATTGAACTAGCAGCAGTATCTGCAGATCTACCAGGGTCATGACCACCACATGCTAACCCAAAAATATTTGGCATAAGATTTAAAACTGCAGCAGTTAGTTTGGGAGAAACTGTAGCAGCTAAAAGAACTACGGCAGCAATGGATGTTCCTATTGCTGCAATTTCAGCAATTGATAGTCCTTCATTAATTAATTTCTCATAATGAGATTTTCGGTCTTTTGCGCTACTCAAACTTGCATCAAGTGCCTTAGCTTCTTCTTTTAATGCTTCAATGGCTTTTTCCTTAATGGTAGTCATTAAATTGGCCATTATAGCTTCTTGTTTGTTGTAAAGTAAATTCAGTGCCTCAGCATCTTTTTTCTCTAAAACGCTTAATAGTTCTGAGCCAATCTGAGTTACAGTATCAGCAATTGATTTAGCATAGGTAATCATATACTTAAAACGGTAATGGGGCACTTGGGCTATTTTTGGTAACCTCATGGTACTTTCACCGGCTGCAGTACTAATCAATTGCCCTGGATCGATTGATGGTTGAAATAGAGCAAGCTCTAAACGTTTACCTTTAATGTCCAAGCAATGTCTTATTTTATACAGGCGATCTTCGATCGTATTCCATAAGCTGATAAATTTTTTATTTTCTGGAGTACAGAAGTAACTACAATATATGGTGAGGTCAACTACAGCAGCGTTAGGGCTATTTTGTGTATTCCGAACAACGCTTCTTGGAGCGCTTGCTTCTATTTTACATATATCGTATTTATTGTTTGACAATTCACATATATTCTTAGATTTAACTTTGAACTTTCCTTTCTTTTTTGGTCTTTCCCCAAGCAGATCCCAAGCTCTGATGTAAAGCATTGTCGCTTGATTGATGCTTTCCCATGTCCCTTTAGAAAACTCTGAATCACCCCAGTCAATTAAGTTATCTACGTATGACATGATTATATACTTTTCATGAGAAGTTTTTTTCTTATCAGCCTCCTTG
This sequence comes from Wolbachia endosymbiont (group A) of Limnophora tigrina, assembly GCF_964263225.1. Lineage (NCBI taxonomy): Bacteria > Pseudomonadati > Pseudomonadota > Alphaproteobacteria > Rickettsiales > Anaplasmataceae > Wolbachia > Wolbachia endosymbiont (group A) of Limnophora tigrina. The sequence goes on along the minus strand of NZ_OZ181654.1, from coordinate 453,297 downwards.
TATGAATCAAGTGAATCAACTAATTTTCCACTATCACATTTTTCACCGCTTTCGTCTGATTCTTTATCACATTTAGTTTTAAAAGGAATAAATTGCCATGCATCACATCCCTTTTTGAGAGGGTTGAAGATATATTGGTACCACTTGCGTGCTTCAGCAAATTTTTGTTCTTGATTAAAAAGGTATGCAACTAGTGTTGGGATATGGAAAAATATTTCCCACAAATATACCCCATAAAACCCTTGAAAATCAAGCGTTTGGTTTTGCACTTCTGGTGCTAAGATTGCTCCTGATCCCTTAATATAAGCTTCTTTATATGACTTATTGACTAATTGCAAAACTTTTTCGTCTTTGTATTGATTTTGATTTACGTCATCATTCTCCTTTTGACTAATTAATTTACTGACTAAATCTATCTCTCTTTGCTTTTTTTTATCTAATTTTTTATTCCTTGCTTGTACAGCAAATTCATTATTACCGTCTTCTATTTCTTTTTTATCTTTTTGTAGTTGCGATATTTTGTCCTCAAGGTATTTTTTCTTTTTTTCATGCTTTTTTATTTCATCATCTAACTCCTTTATTCCGGTTTCATGCTGCCTTATATTTTTTTCTAACGCATCCTTCTCTTTTTTTAGTGCTTCTATAGTTTTGTCTTGTCCTGATAATTGATTTATTTTACTTTCTAAGTTTGTTACTTCCTTTTCTAGTGTCATTAACTTTTGCTGTAATTCTACATTTGTACTCTCTACATTTTGCTTGTACTGTGTTAACTCTTGCTTCAAGTTATCTATTACTTCTCGTAAACTGTCTCTTTCTGTTACTTTTTCGTGTGAATCACCTGATCTATGCGGAAATAAATTATTCAACTTTACTTTTAAATTTTCTATATCCTCCCGTAATTTATTCCTTTCTTCTATATCTTGTTCTATAGATCTTACCTTGCTTTTCAACTCATCTTTACTTCTTTCCTCACTATCTTTTTTGTTTTTCAAGTTAACTAATTCACTCTGCTCGTTGCTTATACTGTTTTTCTCTTTATCTATTTCTTTCTGTATTTCTTCTAACCGTTTTGTAACAGCTTTCTTTTCGTTTTCTTTTTTCTCGTTATAGAATTTTGTTATACTTTCCGTTGCTTCTGTAATGCTGCTAATCCTACCAAAGTAACGCGTATCAGATTTTTCTGATATTAGATCCTCTTTCAGAGTAAACTTACTATTATGAAAGCCGTTTTCACAAGACAAAATCAATATTTCGCTATCCTTTGTAGCTACTTTCAGCTTGCCATCAAAATTTTCATTAATATTTTTTGATTCTTTAACCTTCTCTTTTAGTTTTCTACCCCAATCCCTAATCTCGTTTTCAAAATAACTTCTAGCCTCCTCTATGTCCCGATCTTCAACCCATACATTGTGTTTAAGAAATCCAACTTTCTCATCTTTTTTACCTTTATACTCCTCCAGTGTTTTTTTATTCCAATTTCTAACATCTAAACATTTCCTTACTTCAATCTCAAATTTCTCATCTATTTTAACATCGTGTGGCAACTTTTGTTGAGCGGACCAGCTACCATCCACCTTTTTAAATACATAGTACACAGTTAGAGTAGAATCATTAATTGATACATCTTCTATTTGCTTTTCCTTTACAGTTTTGTGTAGCCAAAAAATAAATATTCTACCAAATGTATGGACTATTCTTGCGATGTTGATTGGTATTTGCACTTCAATTTTTTGCCAAGGCTCCCAAGTCTGTGTACTTCCTGTTTTACCACCTTCAAAATTGCCAATACGGTAATAGTAAGTATAAGGATCTGCTTGAGTTCGTCCTAAAATATACAACTTGTTGTCTGTAAAATAAGTATCAACTACTCTGAGATTCACAAGCTGTGAAAAATTCTCAAAATACTTGATGTATGCATTAGCTGCTTCTTCATCGTTAAGATTGCCCTGCATTAAAGTGTTTTGTAATGCCTTATATTCTGCTGTTGCCGATTTATGCAGTGTAGGGTTTAGATAATTCTCGGGATACAGGGCAACCTTTTTAGTTGCTTCCCACTTTCTATAATTGTTTAGTAAATCCCATATTTCTTCAGTTAAATCAGGCTTAACCGTTACACCTTCTTCCAGCTCTAATATGCAGCGGTGAATGTAAAGTTGAAGACTGTTTAGCCCTGCTTTAAGAGGAGAGATTTTTGAACAATCACTCATTTCAACATCAATCAAAAGAAATGAGTATAGGTTTCGCATATTCTCGATATCTGCGTACATTTTGTTACCACTACTGTCGCGACCATATATCATATAGTTTGCCAGAGTATTACGCTTTTGATCTTCTAGCTGCTCTTTTACTCCTTCTACGTAGCTTAGTGATTCCTGTAGTTTTTTTGCAGTACTATCATATTTATTCCACCCAGTAGATGCTGGTAAATTATGCAGATCCTTCAATTCCAACAAAATTTTGCCGTCAATTGCAGAGCACTCTGCAATATCCATAAAAGACTTAATTTTTAGCAAAGAATCTAGAGGGTTATGTTCTTTACTGAAATACTTTTTAAATGCATCAATTTCCTTCATCTCATTCAGAACTTTTTTATCCAAATTAGTAAGATGTGCTATTTTTTCTGTGACTTTGCTTTCATCGTAACTGTCACGTAGCCATTCTCTATATTGTGACAGAGTAAGTTCATTACCAGAAAATTCATTTTGTAATGCTTTGTAGTTTGCAAGAGTTTTTATCTGCTCTTCTGTCCATGTTGCTTTTAGCTTATAGGCATTTGCATGATTTGTAATATCTTCTGCGTCCATTTTAAGCGTTGTAAACATAGTGGCATTGTTTAAAAGCTCTTCTATTGTTGCATCATAAGTTATAGATAAGCCTATCGTATATGTACGCTTATTTTCTGTACCTTGATAAGTTAAAGTTGCTCTATTATTATGTATTTTTATTGACTTGCACTTATCAGGTTTATAAAGGTCAATAGCTCTCCAGGATTTGGCTGTATCATCATAGATATCTATTTTACCTGAATATTTTGTGCTGCTTGTAATATCTACAAGCAAGTCATCTCGAGTTTCGGTTTCTTTTGCAGTGCGCTTTATCCAACTTTTAGTTATAGAATCATAAATATACACTTGACCTGTAACAGTACTATTTTTCTTTCCTGTGAAGAATATAGCCTTTGCGCCAATTACGATTGCTGATACACTCTCATGTGCTTCGTTAATTTCATCTGTTTTTTTCCAGCTGTTGGTAGGGCTATCGTAGACATCTATATGTTTAGAGTATTGCTGATTACCCTTACACCCACCAAAGAAAACAGCTTGTTTACCAACAATTGTAACCGATACTGCATCACGTGCCTCACTTGCTGTATAGTCAGCTGCTAACCATTTCTCAGTTTTAGCATCATAAATATCTATTTTATTAGACTTAGTTTGATCTGCTTTACCACCAAAGAAAATAGCTTTTCCATCAACTATAGCAACCGACGCATTCTCACGTGCTTCACCAACTGTATATGTTGTCCAACGTTTCATTGGATCAGTTCTATAAATGTCAATATCTGCTGCATCGTATATATCAATTTTAGCAGAAGGTTGGTTACCACCTTTATTTCCACCAAAGAAAATAACTTTTGTATCAACTATAGCTACTGATGCGTTTGAACGAGCTTCACTTGCTATGTGTGTTGTCCAGTTTCCATTTTCATAAATGTCTATCTTATCTGACCTTCCTTGATCTACTTCACCACCGAAGAAAATAGCTTTATCACCAATTACTGCAACAGACGCATTTGCTCTTGCTCTTTCAGCGCCAGCTGCATGTGGTGTCCAAATTCCACTTTCATAGATATCTATCTGTGATGAACACTGTGTATTACTCTTATTTCCACCAAAGAAAATAGCTTTGCTTCCTACAACAGCCGCTGCTGCACTATCACGTTCCTCACTAGCTATTTCAGTTAACCGGCTTCCAGTATCTTCATCATAAATATCTATTTTTTTGGAATACTCATTTGTACTTTTCTTACCGCCAAAGAAAATAGTCTTTGCACCAACCGTTGCTACTGCAACATTCTCTCTTGGCTCACTAATTGCATGCTCTACAAGATCCTTTTTAAGTACTTTGCTTTCTCCAAGAAAAACAGCCTTTTGACCAATGATTCCTACATCATGAACGATACTTTTATCTAATGATTCAAGCCTTAGTAGTTGTAAATTTGTTGGTTGTTTTTTTGTAAACTCATGTGTTGCAGCTAGTCCTTCTTCATTAAGCTGTTCTCCTATATATTGCAGTACTAAGTTATGAAAGGCTTTTTCATCATGTTTTAGTTCCTGATCCTTTTCCAGTTCTTCACATATTTTGCTTACCTGTTCTGTATAAGGGTGGGAAAGCGCAGAAGAATTTACCAGTGTACTTAACTGCTCAATAGTGATGGAATTGTTGCTTAACCAATCGCTTAACTCAATAACGTGCTCTACGTTGTTTATTGTTAGCTCACTAATGTTTAACTGTAGTGAAATCTGTATAACTTCAGCTATTGAAATATTCATCAACCTTGCTAGCAGAATTTGCTTATGCACTTCTAAAATGAGTGATTTTCCAATTTTGCTTGATACCTTGTCATTATAATTAATCAAAGAAGTCAGCTCTTCTTTACTGATGTTCCAAATCTTTTGTAATGTAGTACTGTTATCTACATTTGTAATGAGATCCTTTGGCAGAGCCTGAGTCAATTCACCTAACTTTTTAAACAATAGTTTAAACCTTTCAGTTAACTGGTAGAAGTTGTGTAGAAATTTTTGCTCTTTGACACTAATTTTTTCTTGCTTCTTAGCTTTTTTGCTGTGAGTAGTAGATTGACTGAGCAGCCATTCCACTTTCTGACGTTTTGCTCCAGTTTTTGCAATAAATTCATCAAAATTTTCTTCTTTAAATGGTTCAGAAGGTTCTTCTATTCCATAAACTTTCTTTAAGTCTGATTCTTTTACTCCTTGTAGAAAGAATAGAGATTCTGCTGCATTGTTTGCGTCTTCTTCACTCTTACTTCCTTCTATTGCTATGGAAGCATTAGAATATAACTTGCACACTTCACTTAAAGGCTTTTTCAATTTTTCTTGTAAGCTTTTTATTCTGCTTATCTCGTTAAGAGCACCTGCGTCAACTTCATTCTTATCAATTGCAAGCAATACATTACACAATTCATCAAACGACCAATTAAGTTTGTTTGCAAGGCGAATAAAGCGATGTAAAAATCCTAATGCCTGATCTATGTTATCTATAGTACCAGAATTGATAATTAGCTTATTGGTAGGATCAATTCTATTATAGCAGTCAATTAGCTGATCTAATTTATTGTAGTCTATGTTGGTTTGAGCAATGAATTTTTCAGCTTCCCTCAATTCACTTTTATCTATTCCGTAAACTTCGTTTAAATGTGAATCTGTTGTTGTTGCATCAATAATGAGATTATATTCTTCTGGTGAAAGTTTTAAGGATTCCGCAAAACTATTAGCTTCTGGTTTTAATACCTTATATAGATTAGCTAAGGTTATACCTTGTTTTTCGAGGTAAGCACGTATGCTAATTAAAGGAAAATTAGCTGGTAAATTAAAAGGATATTTATACTTGTCCGTTGCTAATTCTTTTAGAGCATTTCCACCTAGTTTACTATCTAGATTTTTCTCCATTATATCATTAGCAATCTCCAGATATAACTTTTCTTTCTTAGTATTGTCGCAATCTAGCTTAAGCTCAAACAGATCAGGACGACGTGTTTTAAGTTGGTGTGTTGGAATGTACTTTTCAATAGTCTCCATCAGTTTAACAAAATAAGCTGCTGGACTTAAGACCGATTGGCAAGGTTCACATTCGTTATAACCTTCCTTAGTCTTAAATATAGTTTCAACGATGTTGCTGTCTGTAGTAGTAGTTGTAGTCGTCATATTATTATTCTCCTTGTAAACTGTGTATAAGTGCATCACACTCTTCTGCTGTATCATGATCAATGTTGCAGACTCGTAGTGCTCGATAATGTGGTTCGGTCATTTCTCTGGCATTTTCTATATAGCGAGAGACGAATTCACGTCTGGCTAAAGCTTTTAGGTAGATATCTTTAGCCTCCTGCTCTGTGATCACGTCTTTTACCTTTTCGATAAAAACATCCTCACATAAATCTGTAATTTTAAATGCTGAGTCATATATTGGCTCATCATCCTCATTTGTAAAGCTGAGTAATTTCTCAGCTATTTCGCTGCTTTCTATTCCCATCTTCTCTAAGCGAAGTTGAGAATCATTTGTTGTGTTTTGGGTGGTCATGGTTTTTTCTCCATAATTGTTTGAGTTTTCAAATTAAGTGTTTATTGCTTAACTCAGAAAGAAATGAATTCCCTTCCTGCAAGAGCCTTTTAATAAACATCTTTAGCTTCTTGCTCTGTGATTACGTTTTTTACGCTTTCAATAAAGACATCCTCACATAATTTTAAATGCTGAGTCATAATTGGCTCATCACTTTCATTTTTAAAACCTGGGCAATTTCTCAGTTATTTCGCCTCTTTCTATTCCCATCTTTGCTAAGCGAAGTTGGGAATCGTTTACTGTATTTTCATTAGTCATAATTTTCTCCGTATAGTTGTTATTGTAGGTTTTTAAGTAGATCTACTTTTGTTATTCAGTATAGAGAGACGAATTCACGTCTAACTAAAGCTTTTTGGTAGATATCTTTAGCTTCTTGTTCTGTGATTGTGTCCTTTACCTTTTCAATAAAGATATCCTCACATAATTTTAAATGCTGAATCATATAAATGCTCGTCATTTTCATTTTTAAAGCTGAGTAATTTCTCAGCTAGTTATTGTTCAATTCCCATTTTCTCTAGGCGAAGCTGGAAGTCGTTAATTGTGTTGGTCATAATTTTCTCCTATAAATTGTTTCATTTATACTAATACTCTAAACACTAGTTAAACTCGTCCTCAAAAGTCAAAATCCTGTTCTTGCTAGCTTTCTCTTGGTTGCTATTTTGGATTTACGCTGCTTTTCTTCTTTATACTTATTCCTGCACTCACTCTTCTCTAAACTCTGGTACGCGTCTTTGGTGCCCTTGTACTATGTTTCCGGTTTCTATTAGTCTAATTGGGTTATTATAGTCTTGTACTCCTCTCTCAAGTGCTCGTTCTAAGAGGTTATGTGAGGTATCCAAGTCATCAATCAAAGTATTAAGATGTTCTATTTGTATATCAAAGCCGTTAAGTTCTCCCGCATTCCGCAAATTATTTATGGTACTATGAAGCCTAGTGTGCAGAAAATCGACAAACACAGTTCGTATTTCTCTAACAGCTTGCATATTCTCTAAAGTTACACCTGCGGTAAAATCTATATTTGTAAGAAGACCGTGATCTAGCACATCTGATTGAGCTTCATCTACAGCTCTTCCTATGAACCAATTAACTTCTATGGGTTGATTTTCAGTATGTCCCAACCTAGCAGCTAACTCTGCACGCTGAACGTCACCTAAAGGTATTCTTGGATTAATTCTCCCCGGAGTTAAATGAGCTGCATGATGATCTTCCAAATCTGTTGCATTGCGATCTTGGAATTCAGCACCACCCCTTGCTGGTCTTTCTCCTGGAAGAGTTTCTGCTCCGGTAACCAAGTTATTTCTAGGATTTCCTGGCAAACCTTCTGCAATTCTTTGTATAGTACCACCAAGACCAATGAAGCCTACAAAGCGAGCGTTTAAATGTTCTACTGGGTCATTATCTCTAGGAAAGTCTCTATCAATATAAACTATAGATTGAGTGCGAAAACCGGAAGTATCAACACTATTTACCGGATTTCCCTTCACAAACTGAAACAAATTCAACCCATCCAAAGCGCCAGCAGGATCAGGATTAATCCACCTTAAGAGCCAGGTAGCATAGTAGCGTGCCCCATAGTAATAAAGACCAGTGCTATCATCTCGTTCTTTTCCTGAGTATCTATATTCTTTTTCAGTTACCCCGCGAGCAGTTTTTCCAGCAATCAGCGCTGTTCCACCAAATGGCAGATATTCCTCATATGTAATGATTTCAGCATTATCATTTAATTCTAGGGCAACTGAGTCTAAATGATTACTGAGCTGATAACGATTCTGACTTTCTTTAGTTTCATCATGTGTTCCTTCAGTCCAATAATGATGAAGAGCTACTCTACTTTCATCGTCCATCACATGGACAGTATACTTCTCTTTACTTAAACTATTATTTTGGTAAGTTCTTGTAACCTCAAGATCACCAAAGTAAATTTTTTCTACTCGAGTGGAATTCTTTTCATTATTCTGATAAGTCTCAGTAACCTTTCTGACTCTTTGTCCACCACTATCATAAACATAATATTCACTATCATTTTTCCCGCTAGGCCTAGTTATAATATCAACATAGGCGATGTTATCGCGGTAATTCCAGTGCAAGTTCTGTGTACCACTCAGTTTAAGCAAATTACCTCTTTCATCATAACTTTCATTTATGTTATTCTCATTGACAGGCCTTTCATCTACTACCTGTAAACTCCGATTTGACTTACTTGATATGTAAAATTCTTTAGTAGAACTATTTTTTCCGTTATGCCTAATTCTTGTAATGTTACTGCCATAATCAAAATCATAATATTCAGTATAATTACTAATCGCATTTTGATTGTTTAAATGAGGAATCGGCGTAATGTAATCATCTTTCTCTCTATTTCCACTTACTGCTGGATGCTCTTTTCCTGTTGCTTGAATCAGCCGATAAAGCGAATCGTAATGATAATCGGACTTAGTATCTATAGTTTTGTTATTTGGAAAGATGGTCTTATAAGACTCATCATTCATGCAAGTAATGTTACCTACAGGGTCATAGGTATAATTAATACTTTGTAATTTTTTTTGTCCCTTTTTACTTTCTAGTTTAGTGAGCCGAAAAGTTTTAGAGTCATAACTGTAACTGGTAATAACACCATTGCCGTAAGTAATCGATATACGCTGGCCTTTAGGATTGTAGCTAATGTCTGAAACATAGGTTTTAATTGTTTCCCCTGTTTTTTTAAGCTTAATTTGCCTTACTCTCCCTGCTATATCATAAACTGGAGTATGGGCATTATTTTGTGGATCAATCTTTTCAATTATTTCACCGATTGCATTATATTTTACGCTTGAATAAAATACTTCTCGTTCAAGATCTGTATGTGTTGCAACACTATCTTCCCAGTTTGCTTCTTGCTTATAATTCTTTCTTAAAGTGTAACTACTCTTTAATGTCTGACCTTTAAAATCATTTTCTTTAACTTCAGTTAGCCCTGCTTGATCATAATGAGCAATCAGCGTTCCATAGCGATTGGTCGCTTTATCCTGAATATCTTCAGAGTAAAAGAATCTTTCGACGATATTGTCTAGTTTTTGATTGGTAACTTTTACTTTGATTGGCCGTTGTAACCTGTCGTATTCTGTATAAGTATATACTCCTCTGCTATTCCAACTATATACAGAACTTCCAGCAACATTTGCTAAACTCCAGGTTTCTCCAGCATCAACACTAATGCTTTTAAGTAGCCCTGCCATTGAATACACATGGCGAAAGTTTTTTATTTTTTCAGCTTCTAATTTACCTTTGTTTTGCTCATAAAACCTTGGATCTACACTTTCCAGTTCATTTCCTTGAATGTCGAGTTTCACATGAGATTTTAATTCTACGTTATTTTGTCCATCCTTGCTTAAAATTTCTATCTGCAGGAACTTTCTTCCTAAACTATCCAAATGCTCTATTGTTGGCGTATTATAATGTTTTTCTGACTTTTCCAGCGCATCTTTTTCATTTTTCAACGTTTCTTTTTCTGCATCATTTGCGTTGCTCCATTTAGCAAAAAATTCTTTATAATATGCTGAATCTTTGACTGTATCGTTAAGATCAAAATTTCGAGTAGTCCATGGATTAAACTCTATTTTACTAAAAAAGCCTTTTGGAGTATCAATGCGAATATTTCTCAGCAGAGGATCATAATAAAGAGTTTCAGACACTCCTTGATTACGTATAGCGTCCTCTGGTCGATAGTACGGTGTATTGCTATAAAAAGGTTCATACTTTTTCACCTCCGTGCCTTTATTGTTATAAACAACTCTGCCTGATGCTAGCCATTTTTCACGCTCAGAGTCGGGATCAACAAGCATTTTAGTCTCAAGATTTCTGCCAAACCCATCTATGTGAGTTACCACTCTTCTTATTCTTTTGGATGTACTTTCCGAAACATGGGTTTCTCTCTGCAAATTAATAACGTGAACAGGTTGGCCATTTTTTCTCCAAGCATCCAAATCATAGTAAAAGAAACTGGTAGCATTCTGTAAGTAATGCTCTGGACCATTTGCTCTATCTACTACACCTAAAATATCATCAAAGCTTGGATCTTTTCTTACTTGATATTCGGGTAGTGGTTTATCACCTTTTTCTTGGCCCTTTTCACTGCCATAAACTGAAGTGGCAATCACCACTCCAAGTGGATTTAATATAACTTCTGATACACTATCATTATGATCAATTAATTTTACTGGCGTTAAACGTTGATAATCATATTCTGCTGTTGCTTCATAATGTGAGTTTGCTGTTGCTTTAACTATTGTTTTGATTGGCAGTAAATTATATTTATCGTAAACCACTGCAGTTTCGCTACCAAAAACATCAATTACTTTTTCAGGTAAATAGTACTTACTATCGCCATAATAATACTGAGTTGGGCTTGGTACCAACCAAAAATCATTCGACGTTTTTTTATAGCCAAGGTCTTTCAGCATTTGATCAGACGTGATTTTTCCGGCAAATACTTCTTTGATTTGGCTACCGGAAAATGCCATAGCTTCTGTATGATGAAGCAGTGCTTGCTGAGTTACTGAGCCAAGCGGCAAAGCTGCATTTTGTACTTCATTCCAGTAATAATTATGATTTTCACTTAAGAGTCTTGCTTGTGCTCTTGTATGACTTAGATTTTCTTCAAATTTTATCGTATTTTGTAGAGATCTCTCTACGTGTGTCTTTAAGTCACTAATGTTAACATAGCTATCTGTTGCAACTCTTAAGCCCCCAATCTCAAAAGCTTGTGATTTATAGAGAGCTCCAAGCAAGTAAAATTCTTTAGTATTATTAACGTAAAAATTATACTCTAAAGTAGCATGTAGTTTTTGCTGTTCTGAATAGTTACCAGATTGATTTCGACGAGGGTAAGTAATACTTGCTGATTTAATGATGTTGCCATATTTATCAATCTCTAAAACAAAATTGTGCTCAATACGTGGATCACAGCAATTCCTTTCATAGTGATAACTGATAGTTTCCTGTAAGTTAACAAAGAATGTTCCGTATTTAAATATCTTATTGGCACTACTGCTACTTGACCTTAATAGCTTTACTGCAGCACTAGACTCAGTTACCGAGTATGGATGCAGGTAAAGGTTGGGATTTTCATCCTTATCCAAACCATAGACTTCTTGTCTTAGCATTTGCCCTTGAATAGCACGGTATGCTTGTCTTTTATTCTCTATAGTAATTATACTTTTATCAAATACCTGAGGAGTTATTTTTAACGCTTCTCTATCTCCCTGGTAAAATTCTTTTCTATAGCTCTCAACTAAATCTCCTGCTTTTTTATAAGCCCCAGTGTGGTACCAAGTCTTGGTATAAATAGGAGCAACATAATCTTCTTTTTCAGTCTGATCAGTTGTAGCAAAATCTTCAGTATCCCAAGTTTCTACAAAACCAAATCCGCGAAATTCTTTTTCAGTGTAATCATAAAAACCATGATGATAACGATACTTATTGGTAAGTTTACTTCCTACTATATTGTCTATCGTTTCTATTTTTTCAATTACTTGTACTGGAAACGGCAGACTTGTAACCCAAGGACGATTTTCCTTTCTATCCTCCAAGTAAAACTTAGTAGAAGCTGCATAATGAAGACGGGTAAGGTTGCCCATGTTATTATCTATTTGCTTCAGTAAATGTGGTTTTACTCCATTGTAAAAATCATAATACAGATGTTGTAATTTTAAATTTTGATCCAGATAGCTAATAAGCAAACAGTTAGTGCCATTACCAAGGATGTCAGCAAACTCAATACGACCAATATGATTGTAATCTACCGGTAATTTCAAAGTTACTGGTTTACTGAAAGAGTTGCCACTATTGTTATAGTAGATATCTAAACTATTGTGGTTAGCGTAAACTAAATCAGTAGTACCAGAACCATCGATATCAGCAAAGTAAAGTCTTTTTGCATTTAATCCATTCCTAAAATATGGAGCGTTTTTAAATACAACTTTTTCACCAAATTTACCATAGCCAAGATTTGGCCAACATTCTACTTTGCCATTTTCTATTTTAACTAAATGGCTCTTGCCATCACCAAACATATCAGCAAAGCGTACTAAAGTACTCCCTGAATTAAAACGCTGATTTGGTAGATCTTTTGGTGCTGCGCTATAAATAGCTTTTTTGTAACCTTTTTTTCCTTGCGATGGATATACTCTGACGCTTTCTCCTTCAAATACTACGATATCAGTTCTTCCATCCCCAGTTACATCAATCATTTCTTGAATTTCACTACTGATGTTTATTACTTGCGACTCAAGGGGCTTAAATTCACTCCATTTACCATCAAAATCATGATAACCTTGAAAGCTACCTTCATTCACATAAAGTTGTAGCTCACCGTTACCTTCTAGGCTCATTAGTGAATAAGTAGTTTTTCGGAGTAATGATGGAAAACGCTCGAGTAGTTTAGCTTGAGCAAACTCTCCATTCCCATTTGGCCTAAAATAAAGGATTGTGTTTCCGTCGTTATATAATATCCCTTCAATACCTTCTTGATATAAATCAACCGATTGAAATCTTTGATCATTTAAATAACCAGGAAAGTTTTTGTTTATTCCTTCTATTTTTACCGGTTTAAAAGAGTTTTTATTATTTGTATTGTGAAGGTCCAAAAAATTTCCTTTTTCTTTGATTAGAAGATTCTTTTCACTATCTTTTATTCTCCAAGCTGAATTTTCTTCTACAATCTCTGCACTATCTCTTTTAAATATATAGTCTTGTTCTTTTAGAATCTGTAGAAGCTCTTTAGATGGTTTACCGCCATCGCTCAGTATTACCGATGAAATTGTTGAAACGTAGGTAGAATCATCGCTGGTATGAGAAAAAACTAAAGTTGGTGTACTCTTAGTAAATCTTTTTTCTCCTCTCTCATAATAGCCAACCTGCTTTACCGCTCTTAAATACGTAATTGTTGGTTTTTCGTCGTAATCAAAGTACGTTCCATTTACTAACGTTGGCTCTCTACCCAGCTCATCAAATCGATGATAAATCCTTATAGCTCGACAGAGTAGCTCAGTCCTTATTGCAAATCCTGTTATATGTGAAGTAAATGGATCTGGGCGGAGAATGGCTTTTCTCTCTTCGTTGTACTTTTTATCTATCGGGCTTGCAAAATCGTTTTCGCCATGATCAAATAGAACTTCAAAATGGTTGTAATTTAACCCCTCATTATTGCCATAAGTAATCCGATCAATTACTCTGCCACCACCTTGTCTTTCTAAGTTCGCTGTACTTGAGCGATAATAATAAAATATTTTATTTCCATATACATCTCTTGATTCCTCAAGTAACCATTCTACTATGCGGCTATTACTCTTTGGATCATAGATTTGTGCTTGTTTATTTTTACCATAAACGGAAATACTGCCATCTTTACTAGTAACTTGCCAATGAATAGTGTTATCGCTTTTACTTATCAAACGCTCTATTTTAGCAAATAATCCTTCAACACGTGGCTGATAACAAGTAATATCATATTCGCTATTACTTGTTTGATTAATCGCAACCAAGTCATCTGCACCACTGAGGACAAAGACATCTTCGTCATCATAAGTTGGAACTTTCTTGGATGTTTTTCTGATAATACTTGCTATTGAAACATTAAACCCTATACCAAATACTCCGTTACCACTTCCAGAATTGTAATTAACACTTAAAGAAGGCGAAAAATTACGGCACGTTGGAAGTGGAACTGGTACTGAAAAGGACCCAGTACCAGTGAATGAATTAGCCTCAAAAGCTTCGCTTATTCCTTTTATCGCTCCACCACCTTTTGGTAGCTCAAGCTTTTTGGCCTCAATAGTGGAAGTATCTTTGTTAGATTCCATTGGTTGCATGAAAATGCGTTTGTATGTTTATATATACAAGATTCGTAAAAAAAACGTCCAAAAAATCTTTGCTGCAAAGGATTTAATCTATAGATTTTTGTTTAAGTTTTTCTTTTTGCACTGACACAGCTTCTAGCTTTTTTGGAACTTCCGCTGCCAATTTGCGCTGTTTAACAAACTTTTTTAATGTTTTTACTGCAATTAAGTTTATACTGAAAATGCAAGCGGAGGCTACAGCTAACGCTGGAAAAGCACCTAAGTTGAATGTTGGCAAAATTGCTACAATCGTGCCAGCTGTCAGTAAAAATGCTAACCTTTTGCTGTCTATTGTCTTATTTTTCTTAACCTTTGGGAAGTTTAATTTTCTTTCCAATAACTTTTTAAATCCACTTTTCAAGTCTGTTACTTTCTTTGCCTTAAAGTTTCTTATTTTTTCTTTTATCTTTTTAAATCTTTCTTTTTTAATTTTACCATCTGGAATAAAGCTTTTTTCCTGTTTCAGAAACTGCTCCATGGATTGTGGTTTATCGCCAGCTTTATGTTTTCTAAAAAAAACTTTCGCTATGGATTTTGCTATTCTCAATCTTTTTATTTTAAGGCCTTTTGTCTTTTCTTTAAATTTCTCCTCTGCGCCTTTATCTGGGCTCTTTTGTAGGAGGGGCTGCTCTATGGAATGTAGCAGTTGTGGTTTAACTTGTGGCTGACCATTAGCTTTATGCTTTTTTGGTGAGACCATACTCTTTAAGCGGTCTTTAGCCTTTTTACATAGCTTTTTTATTTTGCTTGGCATTTCAAAAATTTATCTATTAATTCTTGGTTTTCCCCTATCATTTCACTTGCTTCTTGCTGTAGACATTTAATATTTTTAGATGTTATATTATCCATCTCAAATGACGCTACTTTCAATTGTGATTGTATTCGTATATATTTATCACCTATTACTTGATCAAGCTGGTAGTTTACTGCATCCAAACTTGAAGCAAACATCACATTCAGTAGTGGTTTTATCCATCCTATCTTGCCAAATCTTCTTGAATTAGCGTACTTTATACT
This sequence comes from Wolbachia endosymbiont (group A) of Limnophora tigrina, assembly GCF_964263225.1. NCBI lineage: Bacteria > Pseudomonadati > Pseudomonadota > Alphaproteobacteria > Rickettsiales > Anaplasmataceae > Wolbachia > Wolbachia endosymbiont (group A) of Limnophora tigrina. Next base: position 438,049 of record NZ_OZ181654.1, on the reverse strand, counting down.
TTTGTTTGTTCTACCAGTGCCTATCGATAACAACACAACATCATCATTTGGAAATAACCTCTTACCACTTGCATATGCACATGCTGCAGGATTATTGGCAAATACTCCTCCATCGACTAATACCATTTCCTTTTCGTTGACCTTAAGATATTTAGGTGCAAAGTAAGTAGGTGCTGCAGTTGTTCCTCTGAGCGCATCTTTTAATTTAACAAAATTTCTATCTTCTCTCCAGCTCTTAAAAAAGAAAGGATAGTTATTATGAACATCGTAACTTGTGATCAGCAAATTACTTAAAGTGTTTTGTAGAGTATCTTCACCAAAATATTTATCCAGTACAAATTCGATGTTCTTGCATGAGTATTGCGCGCAATTAAGCCAAGAGAATATAGATCTTCTCCAAAATGAAGATTTAAAAATATATGATCCGTATTCCTGGTAAAGTTCGACCAAATCATTGGCAGAGTATTGGGGTTTCCTCTGATTATCACTTTTGCAAAGTCCAGCAACAACAATTCCACCAGTTGAAGTTCCTGCCATTAAATCAAAAATTTGAGAAATTGGCTTTTTTGTTCTAGATTCAATCTCTGCTAGAATAATGGCAGGAATTATTCCTCTAATTCCTCCTCCATCAACCGATAAAATATACTTTGTCATTTTTATTTTTGTCTCTGCTCAAGCTCGTTAACTTCTTCAGCAAGGTTTTTGACCCTTTCTTCAAGACGATAGATGATTTCTGTAGTCCTTTGATTTTGCTCTATAAACCTGTCATGCATATGCACTCTTAAGTCGAGCTTAGCTAGCCACCAGATCAATCCTATTATTTGTATCACCATAGTAGCAATTACTGCCATAGGAATCTTTCCTGTACTTTGGTTTTTCATCTTAAAGTTTCCTTGCATAAAGAGCTGCGTATTGATATATACAAGATTCATCAAAATTACGTCCAAAAAATCTTTTCTAAATAAAGTTAATTGGTTGCACTAAACAAGCGATGTAAATAATATAATGAACATGAAATTCAGCCTTTTTCGGAAGTTACTAATAAATTCAATAATACCAATAATATGTGCTATCTTTTTACTTCAGCACTGTAAACCATCAAAAAACATACCAATAAAAAGTAAGGCAAGTGGCAATGATCTGGAAACATTGTCTACTGCAGCTGAAAAATGTAACTTAGATGCTGTAAAATCCTTAATAAAAAATGTGATAGATATCAATGCTACTCATCATTTTGGTGCAACATCATTACACTATGCTACAAGCGGAAGCTGTTTAGAAGTTGTAAAATTTCTAATTGAAGAAGGCATTAATGTAAACACTACTGATGCTTTTGGCTGGACAGCTTTGCACTATGCTGCACAGGAAGGACGCTTGGAAATTGCTAAATTTCTACTGGAAAATGGAGCAAATCCTCTTGCTAAAAACAAAGATAAAAAAACTCCTTTAGATCTTGCTGTAGAGGAATTAAACAATAATAAAGAAAAAAAAGATATTTATGAGGAAATTATCAATTTACTGTGTCCGTTCAGCAGAGCGGCAAAATAAGGTAGACAAAGCAAGATAATAAAGATAATCATAGGGTAAATATGAGGTAATATGGTAAACCTTTTAGAACTCTGCAAAAATTTACAGCAAAAAATAGAAAAGTTAGAAGCAAAAATAGAAAGATTGGAAAGAGAGAATGAAAGTTTAAAAGCAGAGCATGAGGCTTTAAAGATAGAGAACGCTGAATTAAAGGAAAGGCTAGGTTTAAATTCAAAAAACTCATCAATTCCCAATTCAAAAGAATTATACAAAATGAAAAAGGAAAAGCCAAAAAGCGAAAGAAAGATTGGTGGTCAAGTTGGGCATAAGGGTAATTATCGTGCTAAAATGGAAGCAGATGAGGTGATAAAGATAGAGTTGTCACCTACTTGCGAATGCGGAGGGAAGATTGCAATATGCGAAAAACCTTATATTCATCAGAAAGTAGATCTTCCGGAGATTAAGGCTTATGTAATGGAATATCAGTTGGAACATGGCCGTTGTCAGAGATGCGGAAAAAGAAGAAGTAGCAAGTTACCAGAGGGTGTTACGCCAGATACATTTGGCCCAAGGGTTAAGTCAGTAGTTGCAGCACTCAGTGGGTTTTATAAAAATTCAAAGCGCGAAGTAGCTAGCATCATAAATGATATCTTCAATTTGAACATAAGCGTCGGTAGCATATCAAATAGTGAACATAGAGTTGCTTCAAAATGCAAAAAAATGTATGAGCAGATCGAACAAGAGATAAGTAGGAGTAAAGTTCTACATATTGATGAAACGAGCCATTATAACAAAGGTAAACTCGCTTGGTGTTGGATGTTTGCAAGCAATACGGCAAGTTTTGTGAAGTTGACAGAGTCAAGGGGAATGAAAGTTTTAAAAAATAGTGTATGCTGCAATCGTAATAGCTTGGTAGTAACCGACAGATATGCAGCATACAACTACTTTGCTGATGAAAGAAGGCAAATCTGTTGGGCACACTTAGCAAGGGATTTTGAAAGATTAGCGCATAGTTGGAAATTTGAAGTTAAAGTTCTGGGCTGTTACTTGAGAAATGTAGCCACTGAGTTATTTGCACTGAAAAAAGCTTTACTAAAAAATGAGATAGATGTTTCAAGATTTATTAGACGTGCCAAGAAATTGCGAAAACGTACAAGGTATTATTTGAAGGAAATATCTCGCTTACCTGAAGCAATTGGAGCGTCTCGAGTTGCAAAGAATATTTTGAAATCTGAAAGAATGATGTGGAAATTTTTAGATGACCCAGAAAATACTCCGCTGACAAATAATCACGCTGAACGGCAAATACGGCATTATGTCGTTTATCGCAAAAATTCATATTTTACACAATCAGAACGAGGAAACTCATTCCTTGAGCAAATAATTTCGTTATACTTAACATGGAAACAGAGGAGGCTAAACCCTTTTCACAATCTTCTATCTATCGTTTCTTAAACCACTCTGCTGAACGGATACCTTTCAGCAATGACAGTTTGTAGGGGTATTCCCACTGCTGTTTCTCTAATCTGGACAACAACACGTTTTTTGCCGTTATTTATAAACCATAAGTCTGTACCTCCTATATGCCTACTTTCATTCAAGGTAAATGTTTGCGCTAAAGGATCAACTCGTCTTGCTGCTATAACTCTTCTTCTTTCTTCTATGGTAATAGTTTTTTTGCCAGTATAAGTTGTTTCTCCATAACTTCCTTTATCCCCATAAAACTGTACTAATTTAGTACCTGCTGGAATATTTGCCGGTACTTTCACTTTTCCCTTTAATTTTCCCTGGTTGTTAGCTGTTAACATCTTTTTTTACGCTGTGGGTTGAATAATTATTCCGTCAAATTTTATCTCTTTAAGCTTCTCATTTGGCTCAAAACCTTCAATCTCAAAATCTTGTACTGCTTCTCTCATAAATTCAGCTTCATATGAATTACTTGACAATAACTCTGTTGTTTCTCTAGTATTAAATTCTCTTGTTACTGGACTTGACCAATTGGTCTTTATTTCGGTCCAGTGATCGGTGTTTTTGTTCATGGTAACTTTTGCCGGTACTGGATCAAATGCCTGATATGGATTGATCTTTACCTCACCAGTCTGTAAAAGCTGCTCCAATACTGGCTCAAGTTCATACGGCAAAAGATATGGTTTTTTCCCCTTTTCAACATCAATAATTTCCACGTTTATCGGTAATATTAGCTCCTTGTTTACTATTGCTGCAAACTGAACAATTCCTTGATCACGCATATCATCATCAAAGAAGGGATCAACAAATACTCCTTTTTTTGTGGTAGGTTCTCTTGAATTTGCATCACTACGTAGACGCTCCTCTGCAACTAGCGCATAAAGATCTCTTATTCCACTCTTCATTGCTTCGAGTTCATTCATCGGTACAGCATGAATAGCATTATTCACTATCTTTATTTTCCCCTCTTCCCCTTCTTTCCACGTTTGGTGAATGTAGCAGAGCAAAAGTTGTCCGCTAGGCGCTTTTGGCATTGATGGTTTCCAAGGATGAGCTATGCCTTTTATTCTTCTTACCACTCCTTTTGCATCTATGGTAATTAAATCAAAGCGTGGCATTTTCCAGGTGTAATCAATCAGAACCAAGCTGTTATCAACTGCTCCCCTTACTTTACATCCTTGTTCATTTATATCTTCAGGGCTCACCTGAGTACGACAGCGATAAGTTATTTGATAACTACTCCCAGGCGCTGGTTCTTTCCCTGCCAATGACCAATCAATGTTTCCTGCGTTTAGTTTATAATCTACACTATTTTCATAAATTACATCACCTTGTTTTATTTGAATAATCTCCAGTACTGCAGAGTCAGGTATAGGATCTACAACTCCAGAGTATGAACCATGCGTCATGGTAATAGTTTTCTGAACAGTTATATCTATCCTTTTTATCTCACTAACCGGAAAATCATTAACTTTAAGCTCCATTACTCCTTGGCTTGGCTGAAAAGTATGGGATTCTGATTCAACTGATTTTATATCTGGATCTTCATCAAAAGAAACACGGATACTGTGAGGAAGTTCAATCTCATAGCCATCAACATGAGCTTTGCCCTCATTAATCACAAATATTTGTGCCCCTTTTTCTTCCCTCTGCAAAAACATTACTTCAAGGCCATTTACGACGTAGGAACCATTTGCCTCCTTGTCATAACGAGCAAGTGCAGTGGTTACTATGTTTGCCTGTGGTGGCGGTGAATACTGAACAAGAACTCCGTTTTCAATGTTATAAATTGGATAAAATTCCCCATTTGCGGAGTTAACAGTAACACTCTCTGCTTGATAACCCCAAATGGTGGAAACTTTAAGCCTTGCAGCTCCAACTTCTTGATAATTACGCGTACCAACTGCAGGATCACGAAGATTTTCGTCCTCAAGCTCTGTAATGGTTGATTCTACATAATAAACACCTATACGCACTGTGGTACTCAGTGGAATAATAAATTCTTCTTTTTCGACTTTTCTAACTGCTCCACGAAGGTAAATTTTTCCAGCTTCAAGTGTAACTTTTTCTCCGTCTATGATACAATTGCTTCCTGTTATAACATCACCATCACGAAATATCGCATCTCCTATGCCTTTAAGCTTAGAAAGAGCATAATCTTGAATCTCATTTAATTCTGCTGACTGCAAACCTCTTCCTGCAAGGAACAAGCTTTTTTCGTATTCTTTGTCAGAGCGATTATAATAGTTATTCAAGGTCATCTTTTTTCCCTTTTGCTAAAATGTAACGACAAATGAAAAAGTTTCGCGGGTTGCTGCGGTTCTGATAAGTGGTACCGTGTGTTCTAAAACTAACAAAATTCCCGGGTCTTCTATATCTTTTGGTTCAAAATACTTCTGTCCAGGCGGTACTTTCTCTTTTACCTTAGTACCAACCATAACCCCAAGCTCTCTGATTACTTGATTTGCTGCGTCCGTGAAATCGAAAGTAAATTTAAGGTACAAGTTATTGGTTGGTACATTTGAGGGCCTAAACCTTCCAGAAGGAGTTACAAGTTCGCCGTTTTCATCACCTGTGCAGAAGAGTATCTCATCAACAACACGACGTCCAACTTCCTTAATTAATGTTGCAGAAGTAATGAGTTCCTGTGGTGTATCTTGAGTATACTCTATGGTCACCTCTGCAATGGAGCTGTTTTCTGTGCGCTTAATAACACCAGTGCTGCTATCAACTGTATAATCAATACTTGGCTGATAAATTATCTGTCCTGTAGTAACCTTCACATCTTTGACGGGGTGGTGATCTAGGGCTATTTTGCCGCCTGCTGCAAAAGTTTTTTCAACTTTGTAGCTGCTTTCCCAGGTAGAATCTCCAGATCCCCAAGCAAGATGTATTGGTTGCTCTTTTATGCTCGCAGCAATAGCTGCTCTGCCTGATTGTGTGAGTACTGACATAGTTGATTGTGCAGTTGATATTATGTATATACAAGATCCGTAGAAAAAACGTCCAATTTTTTTGCAATAATAGGATCAAAATCTTTCCAAGGGCGATTTAAGTGGCGATTTTCATGCCAAGTAACCATACCTAGATAGAATGCTGCTACGTAATTTTCTAGCTCATGAATGGGATCTTTCTGTTTTGAATCTGAATCATTTTGACAATCAACATGATATTCCATTAAATTAGACTCTATTATTCTTTGATCAGTAAAACTCTTTGCTTCGTAGTAATAAGTTATACTAAACCGCTCTAAAATTGGTGTGCATCGAAAGTTCCAAATTTGCTCAGAAAGTTTATCTTCACTTAAGTGAAATGTATGCTCTATTTCTTCATAAGTAGTTGATGCAAAACAAGCATTTATACCCCCTAAATTCCAACTATCTGACAATACTACCAATGCTTTAGCAAACTTAATTTCTGGCAATAAACTCTGTGGTAGAGGGTATAGTGCTTTTAAGTTGTACCACTGATGACTTCTTTTATATATACCGTTGTAATTCTTCGTGTGAGGCTCTGTCTCTCCTAATATTGCAACATCTAACCTATATAAATCATTACTGTAACTTCTATCATAATGTGATCTAAAAGTGCCAAATTTAAATCTTGGATTTCCTATTTTTAGCTCAAATGAGTTTTTTCTTCCAAACGATAACACTGGTCCTTCTTTTGCTATTTTTACACCCGAGTAGTCTGAAAGAAAATCTCCAAAAATACTTTCATCTAACATAAACCGCTGAGCATTGTAACAGTTATTGAATATTCGCATTAATCGAGATCTTGCAGGTGCAGAAAGTTTTGCCAGAGCAACTACACTATCTACAAAAAAATCATTAGGAACATCAGAAATACCAATTTGGAATTCAGCAAAATGCTCTCCTGGTGGTTCTTCTTGAATGGTAATATTATCAATGTTTGCCCACCTAAGCGCCATCTTCAGTGACTGTGGTGTACCGCGCAAACGTTGAAATCTTATTCCGTTTTGCTTAGCTAAGACCCATTCTTTTAATGCACTCTTAGTAGCTTTCTTACCCCAGGATAAAATTTCCCCCAAGCCGTATTCCGCTACTAGCCACGGCAACATTTCAGTCTGTGGGTTAAATTTAAATCCCCGTAGAGAATTTGCATCAAGAGAATAATTAATTATGTCTGTAAGTATTTGCTCTTGCTTTGAAGCATTTGGAGGAAGTATCACCAATTTTTACCTAACACTTAAATTATTTAAAGTAACGCATTCATTATCTTGCACGACGATGTCTTCTATCGGCTCTGTAAGCTCTATATTCTGCATACCTTCTATAAAGAGGTGGGCAATAATCCATGATCTGGTAACATTCCACCCTAAACCTTTAGCAGATTCAAGATCTTTGATAAATTGTTCCTTTGCAGCTTCGATAACATCTTTTGATGCAGTAGGGTAAATATGCACTTTAGCATGAATAGTAATGGGAATAATACCACAGCCAATAACTGTAAGCGTATCTGTTAATACACGAATATCATCGCGAATAACGTGATTTCTGACGATCTCTAGCAATTCTTCTGAAGGTACTCCATAATTTTCTGTGGAAAGTATTGAAATCTGTACACTTCCTGGTATAGGTGATACCACTTGCGCATCTTTTACTCTTGTGTCAGCAGACAACGCATGATAACGATAATGCTCTTTACTTCCTGCTGTTGACCAACCAACAATTTTGGCTTTTATACGCTTTCTTAAGAATTCATCATTCTCTGACTCCTTTCTCAGCACACCATAAAATTCAGCTAAGTGATCAAGGTCATTATCTCTTGCAAAAGCAAGTAAATTTGCCTGTGCTGCATCATTAATCCTTTGTCTCAGCAGTAGTTCACGCCAGGCTGCCACTTCCAGGATTTTTATTGCTGGATCACTCTCAGTTAGCGCAGAAAAATTTTTATCTCTATGAACTAACTCTTCTTTCATGCGAGAAAAGATTTCCTCAAATTTTAATGTTTCAACAACATTTGGTGTTTTCATTCTACTACAATACCATCAAGGCGAATTGGCTCTCCATTTGGCAGATATATTCCTTCTAAAATAAGAGTTACCTTGCCTTCTTTAATTTCTGTTACTTGTACACGTTTAAGCTTAAATCGACGCTCCCACTTTTCCAGTGCTTCTGCAACTGCTGCATAAACCTCTTGTGCAAAACCTGGTGCAATTGGGTGATCAACCAGTTCAAACAATCTTGATCCATAATCTCGACGCATAACACGACTACCAATTGGTGTAGTTAAAATATCAACTATTGATTGTTTTAAATGCTCTATACCACTGATTCTTTTGCCAGTTTCAGAACTCATACCACGCATATTATTTACCCTGCAAAAACGTTATCACTCCCTTCTTCTGCTATTGCTCCACAGGAAATTAGGTCACCAGTACGAGCAACAGCTTTGCCATTTGCAAACACTGCTTTCGACCCTTGTGTCATTACTTTTCCTTCACTAAAATTATCTCCTTGCCTACAGAAAGGTCTTCCGTTTATAAATACATCTCTGCTTCCACTTATACAAAAATGCGGCAACGTCTCTTCACAGTGATCTCCTAGGCGTATAACTGATTTATTCATTCCTTTCCCTAATTTAGATTTATTCTTTTTGCTTTTAGTTTTATTTCGCTCTTTGTCATCTCTACGCTTGATTCCCCAACCTTCAGTGTTATCTTGTCTACTACTTCAATCTCTAAATGATGCTTCCCTTTATCATATGTAAACCTTGTCCCATCTTGAAATTTTACACTATTTACTTCCTTTTTATTCTCTGGAGGAGGGCATTTTTCCTGATATATTGCCGGTAACACCACCCCCAAAGACAATTCTCCCAATGGTGATAATACTATTACCTGTTCATCAATATTTGGTGGTGACCAACTTTCAGCTCTATTTGTTATCCATGGAAGAAAATCTGTTAAAAATTCTCCTATTTTAACTTTTACTTTAGCTTTTTCATAATCTATTTTTTTGACAATGCCTATACGGACAATGTTGGCCAATTTCCTCCGCAATTCTGAAATTGCAAAATTACTTTCCAACATTCACATCGATTAAATGAGGTTTTATTTTACTCACTTCCCAAATTGATTGCCCTACATGCAATTCGTGCACCCAGTCTACCATCCACACTAAATATGCATCGAGCTCTGGCCTAAAATCATCTCCTCCTCCTGATATAAATTCTCCTGGTGAAACATTTTTCACGTTCCAAGTATTTTTATTTACTACTCTTGCAACCTCAGCAGCTAATGTTCTGACAATAATAGCTGCATTTTCTATTGTACTATCAATCACAATTCGTGCCTCAAACCTTGCCCTCAGCGCTAATTCTTCTGTTCCTGGATCATGTCCTTTTTCAAATCCGCTAAGTTCCACAAATACCGCCGGTGCTACTAATTCTTTCCTTATTGCTGGATAAATCTCACATATTTGTATCAGTGGTATTTCTTCCTTTAACTTAGTGCAAATTTTGTCATGCAAATCCTTCCAATTCATACTCTGTAGCTCAATTCACATTCAAAAAACTTTGCAAAGACTTTCTCAACTTCATAATTAACAAGATTCTCTATTATCCTTGAAGCCTCAGGTTCAAGTGGTAGTTTAACTTCCTGTATTGGCAGTGCTGTTCTTCCTATACGTTTAAAAATACCACGATAGCCTCTTGGCATCGTTGCCATAAATGTACCATCAATTGCTGCTCTTATTTTCGTTTGTTTTATATTAACATCATACAGATATGCTCTAATTAAAACTTTCAAGGCGCTTTTCCTTGCCTTGATAATTCTTAATCTCTTTCTAATTATTTTTAGGCTAATTTGCTTTTCTTGACTAATTTCTCGGACAGCATGAGATTTTAACCATAATGCCGTTTTGTTCAGCGCTCTTACTGCTGCCAGTTCTACTTTAGCTTTATTGGTATCAATATTTTGAATAACCTTATCGATATTATCACTAATTTCAATACTAAACATCTTTCTCTCCAAGTACTGTACATTTTATATTCCATACTATTCCTGAATTATCTCGCAGCGGTGGAGAATATACTTTATATTTACGACCATCAATAACAAAAATATCTCCCACCATTGGCCTCAGTACATCAAAAACGCTTACCTCAAGAAAAAGCATCTCCCCCACAAATTGTCCTTCACCAACTTCATAAAGTTTATCTGGCTGTTGCTTTAGTACTTGTACCATGTATGACTTATCCTTTGACTCATATAAAGCTACTTTTCCTAAATGGGCAAAACAATCTTCAAATAATCGCTTAATATTTTCTCGCATTCTTCAAGCTTTCATAAGTATGCTAATAAGGTATATGCTGGTAGAGTCATTCTGTACCTTGTAGTTACTCTACCTATGCTGCAACAACTTTGATTAATGTTCCTGGTCTGTGGCACATTGGCAATGGATTTGACTGCGTATGTAAATCGGTCCCTCTATCAAATCTTCTTGGCTCTTGTTTTGCATATAATGGCTGACCAAGCGTATTCACCGTCTCATTAAAGTCTGCTGGCGCAAAGTAAGTAGTAAATGTGCTTGCTGTACCAAGTGGAAAACAGTGTCCTGTATCTCTTTCTATAAATCTTCTTACGGTTCCTTCAGGGTCGGTTGCTTGTCCTCTATACTCCTCAAACGTTATTCCACAGAATGTAAATCCTGACCTCATATCATTCCGAAGCGCTGCTCCTTCTTGCCATCTTTCATATGCTTCTTTCACTTTACTATGCGAAGTTAATGCATCAAAAAACTCAGGGCTTACCAAGGCATGAATTCCTGTCATATATTCACCACTTAGGTTGTCTTCTATATGCCGCAATACTTCCAGACACTTACGTTTTACATCTGTTGTTGCTGTTCCAAGGGCAAAATTTACTACTTTTGGTATGATTTCAAATTCGTTGTACAGATTTAATAATTCACTGCCATCAGCATCCAAAATTATTCCCTTCAGCGCTCCCATCCGCAAATGTTCTAACGTTATCGCATGTTTGTTTCTCATTAGCTGCAAATGATCAGTTATTACATCTGCTAGCGCTTTAAGTTCACTCTCTGATCCAAATGCCCTTATTCCTTGTACTTCTTCTGGCAGCACTACATCATCATGCGGAATGTGCGGAATCGTAAATGTTCTTACCTTTCTTTTTCCTCTTTTTCCCACTGTTGCTGGTGCTCCTGGTACTTGTGTTGGCAATAGACTTAAAACTCCGTTGTGTTCTTCTATGGTAATATGTCTAAATCTTACTGACCTACTTGGAAACAAATTTAAATTCTCAACTCGTCCATAATTTATCGGCAATATATTTATCGCATTTGTTAGTGCCGTCATGCTAAATGCTGTATTTGTAAATGGATTTTGCATTTTTTCTCCCTTTTTTCCTATTAATGATGTTTTTAGTAACTCGTTAAACTCCCTTGCGGATGATAATACCTCGTGCTTCAAGTTGCTTTATTGCTGCAGCTTTCTGCTCTTCAGTGATATTTGCTGGCCATATAACTGCATGATCAGCTAACATTGCTATACGTGTAATGATTACTGCTTTGGTGGTTTCCGTTGCATTTACATCACTTGTTATTACACCTATCGCTGTTTGCGTTCCATCCGTAGCTGCTGGATTAAGTACCCTAATAAAACCATCGTCTGTCTTCTTCGCAACTACTGCACCAAGCTTAATATTTTGACCTTTTGCTACTGTTATTTGGTCTCTTGAATATAGACTTGATGCCTCATACTTTAATAAGTCACCTAGATTATTTTGCTCAGTTATACAACTCATAAATTTTTCTCCTTGATTGCTTACCGCCGCTTTTGTTAGTCGGCGGTTTGTTTGCCGCGGGTTGCTATATGTCGCGGTAAAAGATATGTTACTCTATAATTGGCTATTCTGGCGCATTTTGAACACTTATTTACCGCGGCGATTATATACCGCGCATCAAATGCCCCGACTTTTCGCTACCTGCATCATCAAGTCTTCTGGTGTATTTTGCGGTATTGTACTCATTATCTCTGTCTTCTTCGTTCTCTCCGTCAGTATCGACATTAATATTTCTTGGGCTTGTTTTGCATTTACATCCTGCTCAATAAATTCTCCTATTTTCTCTGGCATCTTTGATAAATTACATAATCGTATTACCTCTAATACTTCCTTGCGGCACCTCTCATAACCTATTCGTTTTGATTCTTCCATTAACTCATCAGCATCGATGGTGTGGCCCTTATAGTTAAATTCAGCTTTACTCATATTGTTTCTCCTATAATTATCTATAAATTCAGAAAACGTTGTGATTCCATCAGCAAGTCCTATCTCTATTGCTTTTTCTCCAAAATATAGCCCTGCTTCCGTTGATTTGATTTTCTCTGTGGACAAATTTCTGTTTCGTGCTATGAGCTGGACAAACATCTCATACAGGCGATTTACCTCTTCTTTTAAGCTTTCCATACTTTCTGATGTTATTGGCTCATGCGGATTTAAATCGTTTTTTCGACTTCCTGCAAATACTGTCGTATATTTTATTCCCTGTTTTTCATCAAAAGCGCTTTGATCGATATGACTTGCTATTACTCCTATACTTCCTATCCCAGATGTTCTGCTTACAAATACTTTTTCAGCACTTGATGCAATTGCATACGCTGCAGAATACGCATCATCATTTGCTATCGCCACAATCCTCTTTTTTGTTCTTGCTTCGTAAATAAAGTCAGAAAGGTCAAATAAACCGTTTACTTCCCCTCCTGGGCTGTCTATGTTCAAAATTATTGTTTCTACTTCTTCATCTATTAAAGCTTCTTCTATCTCTTCACGTATCTTCTCATATGATGTCATCCCTAAAATATCGTCAAAAGCTTCTGAATTCTTCGTCAAGATTCCATGTATTGGTATTACTTTTATTCCCCTTTCACTATTTTTTACTGCATGTTTTATGTTTTTAAACGTGCCGGCATGTAATGACAATAAATCAAAGCTTCTTTGCTCTATCATCATTGGCTTATTAATCCAAGTCATTTATATTATCTCAGTATTAGTATTTACATTCGTATCAAAACTTAAGCCCAGTTCACTTGCACGTCTTTGATCTTCAGCAATTTCTTGGTCGATTTCTTCTATATCGTAACCCAGCTCTGATACTACTTCTGACCTACTTTTAAATCCATTTCTTACTGCCATTTGCTGCGCTTGCTGGTCTTTCAGCGGGTCCACCCAATCAAATCCTTGTGCTATCCATTTTACCTCTTTTTTCGTCCATTCTTCGCCTATATCTAGTTCTCCGGAAAGTAGGGCTAACTCTATCCATCTATCCCATACTGGCCGGCAAAACTGAAATACCATTATGTTATGCTGTAACATTCCGCACCTCCGCCGAAACTCTATTAACCCTGCTCGGATTGATGAATAATTGACACCTGTTAAATCTCCTGTTAGCTGCTCATACGTTATTCCCATGCCTACTGCTATTGCTCTGAGCTGCTGCCTCATAAATGCTTCATAACTTCCTCCAACATCAGATGGTTCCGAGAACTTGATATCTTCTCCGGGATCAAGTAATTGCATAGTCCCTGGCTCTAAACCTGATAGTGCTACTCCATGCTCATTACTCTCACCTTCACCCATGATATTTGCTTCAGGATCAAGTCTCGTAATAAATCCTGCAAACATCGCTGCTGTTTTCTTTCTCACCAGCTCTGCATCATCGTATTGATCAAGTTCGTAGAGCTTTAAAAGTACTGTAGAAAGCCACGGTATTCCTCTTATTTGCCCAGGTCTTAGTGGTCTATAGATATGTAAAACATCGTTCGCTGGCACCCTCACTGATTCGCCAAATGATCCTTCACCTGGATGTTCTCGAAAAAGGTAATACGCTTCTCTTTGCCCAAGCCTGTTAAACTCAATACCGTTTCTTATTACATTACCATTTGCTAGAGTTTGATTGCTTTTGTTATCTAAATGCTCTGATTCCAATACTTGCAGTTGCAACGGCACACAAAGTCCATCTTCTCGTTTTCTTGTTCGGAGTCTTACAAAACATTCCCCTCCTTCTATCATGCTCCTACAAACCAAAGCTTGTAATCCATAAAAATCACTCACTCCGCTACTGTCTGCTTCATCTGTCCATCTCAGCCATAACTCTTGCACTTTTTTTCGAAATTTTGCATCTCTTGCTTTTGATTGCGGCTTTATTCCTGTTCCAATAGAGTTACTTACTATTGTATCAATTATATTTGCAGCGTAAGGATTTTTTCTTACCATGTCACGTGATCGACTACGTAAGTGCTCAAGGCTGTGAGACAGCAAATTATTTATACTTCCTGATTCTCCCTGCCAATACATCACTCTTCTTCCAGATCCGGCCCCATCCCATGCTGAGCTCTTGATTTTTGGTTTGCGGAATAATTGTTTGAATGATTTTAATAGCATTACTTTTCTTGATCTGAAACTTTAGATAACTCAGCTTCTAATTCCTCTATCGTTGGCAAAGCTGTTTTTATATTCTCTGGTAGATTTTCAGTAACTCGATATTCTGCAAGTCCTATTGGTTTGGTCATATCCTTTAGCGTGTATTTTGCTAGTACATCATTTTTAGATTTACATAAAATCAATCCTATAGATGGCTGATCTGTCTCATGTTTTAGCAAGTCATCTACTGCTGAAAGGTAGAAATTCATCTTACCAGCGTACTCTGGTTTAAACTTATTATCTTTCAATTCAATTACTATGAAACAACGTAATTTCAGATGGTAAAACAATAAATCAACAAAAAAGTCTTCATCACCAACATCTAAGTGAAATTGCCTACCGACAAATGCAAATCCTTCACCAAGTTCTAGCAAAAACTTCTCCATGTGTCCTACAAGACCTTTTTCTGCTTCTCTTTCATGAGCATCCTTTCCTATACTTAAAAAATCAAAAATATATGGATCTTTTAATGTGTAATTTGCTAAATCTGATTGAGGCGAAGGTAGCTTCTCTTTAAAATTAGTGATAGCCTTTCCCTGACGCTTATGTAACCCAAGTTCAATCTGCATTACCATGATGTTTCTTGACCAGCCATGTTCAATTGCTTCTTTTATATAAAACAACCTTGTTTCGCGACTCTCTATCTTTTCCAAAAGAGTAACATTGTGGTACCAAGTCAATTGTGCAAGAGGCTCCTGCACAAATTCAATATCAGAATACTCCTCAGCAAACTTACGCATATACTTTAAATTTCTAGGACTAAAACCTTTCATTTCTGGAAATGCACTTCTCAAATCCTTACTCAATTGGTCAATCACTTTGGCCCCCCAGCCATATTCTTTTTGGCGCTTTAAGATCTCTGTACCAATATGGTGATAAAGCACAATAAGCTTGCTATTTACTACTAGTGCTGCTTTATAACGACTAGTAGCAATCTGTTCTTTCAGCTGCTCTAAAAATTCTGTATATTCTTTTGCTATAATTTTTGTCATACGGTTCCTTTCAACGACTTTTATCATTATATGATCCCCTTACTCGTTGAAAAAACAATCTTTCTCTTTTGCTTTATACCTGCAATTTTCAATTCAGCCTTAATACGTTGCCGTAGATTCAGCAAGTCATTTATCTGGACTTCAGCATATTTCACAACATGGTCACCATATGTAATTGATACTACTCTTTCGCCACTCTGAAGCTTTTGAATTGCCTGTTCAACCTGAAACAAATACTCTTCGTTATACATTTTTCAACCACTTACTCTGTCTCACTTTTTTAGGTTTTTTACTTTCTATTTTTACACTTAAACTATTCCATTTACTCTCTGGCCATCTGTCTATTCCCAGTGCTATCGATGCTGCTCTTGCGTAAATTCGGCAATCTAGTACTTCATTTCTTTCTCTTACCTTTTGCCACTCTTGTTTGGTGTATCCTTTCACTACCTTGCTGACTAATTGCTCTGCGGTTAGCTGCTTAAAATATTCAGGTGCGTACTCAGGAAAATGACAATATCCTGGCAGTGTTTCTTCACCATCTTTTAAAACATTAAGTAATTGAAAAAGCTCTGACTTTAATATCGATACTCCAACTGGCCATAGCTTTATTCCTCTTTTCAGCTTTTGTCCTCCAACTGTTATATCTACTCTACTTGGGCTGCTAAGTGGTACTAGTGCTTTATTTACACCTTTGACTGCCATTACTTTCCCAGATCCTTGATGACTCCTTACCCAATTGTATACTTCCTGTGTTGCATACCCTGCATCAACCGCCATCATACTTATCATATATTCAAGCCCATTTTCACCAATAAAATGATGATTGAGTAATTCTGAAAGCTTTCCCCATACTTCTCCTCTTCCTGTATCACCTTCAAATACTCGGTAGTCTATTGACCAATTTTCACGGCTTTTTCCCCAGGCTACAACTTCTACTTCTAACCGATCTTTTTGTACATCTACTCCTGCAGTAAGTACCACTTCTCTCCTAGGTACTGTGCCTACGGGAAAAAATCCTCTCCTATTAAATAATTGCTTCCAGTCTGGTACTTCTCCTTTATCTACCCAAGTTTCTCCTAGCGTGGTATTTATCCAAACTTTCAGTAATTGTTCACTTTCTTTTGCATGGAGAAAATCCTCTACTGCTTGTTGCCAACTATACCAGCCTACTGGACTATACAAACTCGATAAATGAAACCCTTTTTTTTCACCTTTTATTGGATTGGTAGGCCTCCACTCTCCTCTAGCTAGCATCTCTGTTTTTTGATGATTTTCTATTTTGCCGTTACACTCTATACACACATAGTGCGCTGTATTTGGATTTTTATCTTTCCACTTTATTTGTGGCCATTTCAGCACCTGATAGTGATCACAATGTGGACAAGGTACAAAAAAGTATCGTTTATCTGAACTCTCAAACTCTCTCTCTATTCTGCTTATTCCGTGAACCGTTGGCGTTGAAACCAAGAATATTTTTCGCCGCGTAAATGTATTAGTTCGAGCAATGCTGAGCAAAACTGGATCTCCTTCTCCTCCTGAATCCCCTGGATACGCATCTACTTCATCAAGAAAAAGATATTTTACCGGCATAGATCTCAGTCCTACACTGCTGTTTGCTCCAGTTATTACTACTATTCCACCTGGAAATTCCTTACTTTGCACAGTATTCCCTGAATCTCTTGACCTTGGGTCTTTTACTTTATTTTTTAAACATGGCGTACTTTCAATCAGTGGCGCAAATCTTCCCTTTGACCAACGCTTTCCCATTTCGACTGTTGGCTGCACAACTAACATTGGACCTGGTGTTTGATCGATAATATAGCCAATCCAATTGTTACCTGCTTCTGTTCCCCCAATCTGCGCTCCTTTCATGAATACTACTTTTTCTGCTGGTGAGGACGGAGAAAGTGAATCCATGATTTCTTTTAAATAAGGAGTTCTTTCCGTTCTCCATTTCCCTGGCTCTGATGCTGCAGTTGCTGCTAAAACTCGATACTCATTCGCCCACTCTGATACTTTAAGCTGGGGATCTGGTCTTAAACCTTCAGAAAAAGCTCTAGCGTATATCATTGTCTGCATCTACTCATAACTGGTTCTATCTCGACATCATTAACAATAGAACTACACTCCTCCATCTCCATAAACATCTTTTTCTGAAATTCCTTTTCTATATATCTTTTGCTCATCTCACTTATCATTATTGCTATAACAAGAGCAAATATCCCTGTTATTGTTGCAAAAATGATTGCACTGCTTATTGTTGTTGCTGTTAAACCTATATATGCTGCCATTGCTACTGCACTTACTGAGGTAAAAACACAGATCACATTGTTGTATTTTCTTACTTTTGCATCTCTATGTTCTATACACCTATAATAAACTGGTACAGACTTGCCTATCTCGTCTGGTAATTTGATGCTCTTTTCTTTAAATAAAGTTTTTAGCAACTCTAAATTATTTGACTTGATTGCTAAGTGCAGAACAGGTGTATAATTTGCTCCTTTTTTCAGCAATAACTTTACTACATGTAAATGCCCTTTTTCCGCAGCAAGGTAAATCGGTGATAAACCTTTATTATTTACAATATCAATATCGATTTCTTCTTTTAAAATTGTATCTACAATCTCAATTTCTCCTCTTTGTGCAGCTAAATGTAGTAGACTACTCTTTTCAGAACCGTATTTATTACTTATCAAAGCCTTCTTTATCTCAGGTTTAGCGTAATCAAATGGTGTCTTGCCGCTATCGTCTTTTACCAGAGGGTCTATATCTTCTCGCGTTAGTAAAACCTCTATTGTTTTAAGTCTTTCAGCGTAATGTAGTGGCGTTTTATTTTCGTAATCTTGTAAATTGACTTGAGCATTAGGCTCCTTTATTAAGCATTTGAGGATATCAAGACATAAGTCTCTTTCATCGTAATTAGTATTACTTACAGCTATATGCACAGGTGATAATTTCATCGAGTTTTGTCCTACACGTGCGCTATTTACATCTGCTCCTAGCTCCAGTAATAACTTTACTATCTCCAATTTTTTGTTGTTAACTGCATAGTGCATTGGTGTCTGATTTCGTGCATCAAAAACCTCGATTTCAGCTTTTCCTTCTCTTATCAAAATCTTTACAACTTCTGCATGTCCTATCCCTGCTGCTAGATGTAATGGCGTATGATGCAAAGCATTTCGTACATTAACGTCAATACCTTTTCCTATCAAATATCTCACTGCATTAACTTCACCTATCATTGCAGCTAAATGAAGTAAGCTATCTTGTTCTGACCCGTACTTGTTATTAATTAGCGCTTGTAATATTTCTGCTTTTTTCCCTTCTTTGGCGTAATCAAGAGATGTTTTACCTTCATTATCTTCCACAAAAGGATTAATATTCTTCTTCGTGAGTAACAAATCCACCATGCTTAATTCATCAAATTCTATAGCGCAATGTAGTGGGGTTTTTCCGTTTAACCCTCTGACATTAACATCTAATCCAGGTTGATTGATTAAACACTTTATTAACTCTAAACTTAAGTTATCAGCCATTTTGTATTCAAAATCTTTTTATATTTTAAATTTAGCGTTAGATAATTCTTCAAGTGAGTTTGTAATCTCTTCAGTTAGCGCCATATGAATCTTTTCAGTCTCACTCAGTGATGCAAGCAGCGCTGAAACTCTATTTGGAATATTAAGCAAATTATTACGGACAACTCTTGCTACATTAAATGCTTCAGTTTTTACCTCTTCAATTGACACAAATTTGCCTACTTCAGCTTTCACTTTAGCTTCCAAAAGTTTACCACGCTCCGTTTCATTTTTTATTCGCGTTTTTAGCAATATCGTTGAAAGTTTTTCTCCATTCTCTTTTCTTCTCAGTGGTTGACTTGGATCACGAACAGCTTTCAGAGCTTCATTTGCTTGCTCTCGGTCAATGAGTCCATCTTCCAGTTCAACAATTCCTTTCTTCGCTAAAGAACAAACATATTGCCTCGAAAACCCTTTTTCTCTTGCCCATTCTGCTTGAGTAATTCTCACCATTTTTCTCCTTTTTTGGCACTGATCAGCTATAACTGCACAAGTAGTCAACATTTAAAATATCTCTGACGCTAAAGAAGGCCTGGGGTTGGGACCACCAAACCCTCCATTCTGGCCGAAAGGACCCACTTTTTATGATATTTTTAATACACTAAAATCTTTACTAAAATTCATAACATAGAACATTAAAGCTAAAGAATCTGCTTCATTATCATCTGTTGGACAAAAACCCTTTTCCTGTACTGCCTCAATGACATCAGCTTTACTTGCATTGCCTTTGCCTGTTATAAAGCGTTTGATAGTTTTCACAGATACACCTTTGTATGGCACATGATGTTCTTCACACCAAGCAGAAAGGTGTGCTAAAAACCCTCCATAGATATGTGCAGCATCAGTTCCTAAGTGTCTTCTCACTTCTTCAAAGTACACAACTTCAATACCTGGAAATTTATACTTAAGTGCATTAAGCCAATTACGAAAATTTAAAAACTGCATTCCACCACCACTAAACCTGCTAACATGAAAACTCTTACTTCCACTTTGTACTATTCCATCATGTAAAATAGTCCAACCAGTTTGTTTACCAAGATCTAGTGTGAGCATTTCCTTTCAATTGCTGAGTACATATATATACAAGATTTGAAAAAATTACGTCCAAAAAATCTTTAATTTTCGAAATTTAACAACTAACATGAAAACTCTTTTACAGCAGTTTGTTTGCCAAATCTTTCAATTGCTGAGTACATATATATACAAGATTTGAAAAATTTTCGTCCAAAAAATCTTCAATTTTTGAAAAATTTTTTATAATTAACTCTTTCTTGAAGATGTTTATTTAAAAACCTTACTTACCCTAAACATGATTTTTCTACTTTCAGAGGTTCTTTTATTATTCTAATCTGATATTTTATATGTTTTTATATATGTGTATATTTTTATATATGTATTATATATATATATTATATATAAGGGTTTCAGGAAGCTAGAATCCTCCATATTGGCGGACTTCAGATATGCCGTTCCTAGGAACGGTTTTAGGAACGCATGGTGAAAACCCGCCATACAGGCTAGTTTTAGATTCCTGATTCCTAATTCCTGATTTAGGAATCCAGTAATTAGGAACGGAACTTAAGGTTATAGAGAGCATACTTTTCAACTATTTTCCTCTTAAAAATTTAAGCTATTCTTTTAATAGCGAAATCCACATTTTTAGCTCTTTAGGTGATATTGAATTTCAAAATATGAAATTCTTATATATTTTTAATATAACTTTAGGAAGCCTGAGCTACCCATTCTTTGAAATCCATTCAAAATAGGTTCTAAAAACCTGAACTGTATTATTTTAAATTGCACCGGTATTATTCTCAAAAAAAAATAACAGAATATCAATAGATTAAAAATCGCATCAGTATTATTTATTTTTGCTCCTGTCCTACATAAGGGCATTAATAACTCCCATCCTTAAAGCATTAATTTGTTTTAGGGAAAATCATGAAATTAAAAAATATAGCTATAATTGTTAAAAACGTAAAATACCAAGCCTATAGACTAAAACTTGCCAAGTGCTTTATTGATGAGAATAACGAAGACCTTGAGCAAGAACTCTTCTGTGAAATTTGGCCATGCCTTGATCAGTATGATGAAGATAAAAGTAGCTTTAACACCTTTGTAGCAAGATTAACTGAAAATAAAGCTATTAACCTGTTAAAGAAACAGCGATGTGCAAAACGTGACATCAATAACTATATTAGCACTGATGTAACAGAGCTACTTGAGAGTGAAATAACAAAACGCATTGATGTAGACTATATGATCTCGGTTTTACCAAAGGAATGGCAAAATATATGTGAGCAACTTAAGTTTTTCAACTTACATGAAGTTGCCAAAATGAACAACGTTTCAAGAACCACTTTAAACAATATTATCAAGAAGATACGTGCCAAACTTTTTCCTATTTACTACGCAGGTAAAAAGAAAAATTGAACAAAATTTTTGCCTTTCTTGTATATATACATCGTAGCATGGATAAATAATGATTCTTAAAATTTTGAATAATAATGAAAGATTGCAAACAATATCAAGTGTAAAGATGGTCATCTTTGGTCCTTATGGTATTGGTAAAACAAGTCTCCTAAAGACTATAGATGAACCAACACTTTGCCTTGATTTTGAAGCAGGGCTTCTTGCCGTTCAAGACTGGCAAGGAGATTCAATAAGTGTTCGCACTTGGAATGAAGCTAGAGATATTGCTTGTCTTATAGGCGGTTCTAATCCTGCATTAAAATCTGATCAAGCATACAGCCAAAGACACTATGAACATGTATCTAGTAAGTACAAAGATCTTTTCTCTGAGTTTTCTAAATACCGATGCATCTTTGTAGATAGCATAACCGTTGCTTCACGTTTATGTCTGTTATGGGCAAAAATGCAACCTGAAGCTTTTTCTGAGAGATCAGGAAAACAGGATATGAGAGCTGCCTATGGATTACTTGCTCAAGAAATGATGGCTTGGCTCAATCAATTTCAACATATCAGAGATAAGGACATCATTATAGTTGGCACTTTAGGTCAATATCTCGATGACTTCAATCGTCCAGTTTGGCTACCTCAATGCGAAGGAACTAAAACTGCTAGTGAAATTCCTGGGATAGTTGACGAAGTAATCAGTATGGTTGGAATCAAGAAAGATGATGGAACGGAGAAGCGCTCTTTTGTTTGCCACACTTTAAACCCTTGGGGATACCCAGCTAAAGACCGTAGTGGACGCCTGAGTATGGTTGAAGAACCGCATTTAGGCAAGCTGCTTACAAAGATTAAAAGCAAGTTTTAAAATTTAAACATGGAGAGTGATATATGTTACAAAACCTATTAACTGATTTTAACACTGTAAAACCGCAAAGTAGATTGATACCAAAAGGTACAATAGTAAAGGTAAAAATGACAATCAAGCCTGGAGGTTATGAGCATTGGTTTACTAAAAGCCCCACTACCGGTAGCATTTATTTAAATACAGAATTTACCGTTATTGAAGGTTTATATGAAAAGCACAAGATTTACCAAATAATTGGTATTAAAAGTAATAAAGCAGAAGATACTTGGGGAGAAATGGGTCGCTCTATGCTTCGCAGTATCTTGGAATCGGCACGCGACATTCATCCACATGACAATTCAGAAAGTGCAATCCTTGCTCGTAAGCTAAATTCAGTTGCAGAATTAAATGGCTTAGAGTTTACAGTAAAGGTAGGTGTTATAACTGATGAATATGGAGAAAAGAACAAAATTGCTTCAATAGTTACTCCGGAATACCGTAAAAATTATGAAATTGACAGAATACCATTTTGAAGTACGACGAGGAAAAGCTTTGGTCTGCTGTCGTTACTAGAGGTATTCAGGACTCAGTAGGAAAAAACCCAAAGCTAAGAGAAGAAGCAATTAATTGGCTGAATTCAAAATCTTTTGAAACTGTTTGTGAGCTAGCTAATCTCAACTTTAAACGTATAAAAAATATGTATGGGAGTTTTATGTCTAAAAAGCAAGAAAAGATAAAAGCATTATTAATCGATAATATCAAGGAGTGCCTTTCTTACCTACTTCCAAATGGTGAGTTTTACCGAGAAAAAACTTATATTGGAGACTTAAATGGAAATACAATTACAGTTAAAATAGTAGGTAAGGAAGCTGGTGATTGGCGTAATTTTACTGAAGGAACTGGTGGTGATATTATTGATCTTTGGATTTTAATTAAGGGTGATATATATTCTGCTAGAAAGTGGCTCAATAAAAAATCAAAGAGTGGAGAAAAAAAAGGGGGGAAAAGAGAAGAAAAAATATTTTCTGTAAAGCAGTACTTAAATGATCAATCACCAATACCAGAAGACATAATAGCTCCACGAATTCTCACTCCAGGTGGTCTTTTAGTCATTGGTGGTACGCCAAAGGTTGGCAAAAGTTATTTTCTTCTCTCTTTGCTTGCACATCTTGCAGCAGGAGTGTCGTTTCTTAAGATGAAATCAGCAAGGCCACTAAAAATAATCTATCTGCAAAATGAGATGGAGTACAATTACATCAGGGAACGAATACAACAAATCATAACCAATCAAAGGCTGCCAAATCTAGCAGAAGAAAACTTGATTGTTACTACAAAGATGAGATTAACTTTAAACGATGAAGGTATAGAGAGAATAAAAGAGATCATAGGAGAAAAATTTAAAACAATAGACCTTATCGTCTTGGATTCTCTTGACTATAAAAATATGTTTTCTGGCCTGCAAAGCAGAGTAGAAAAACTACGTTCTATAATTAATCCTATGGCTGGAATCATTATTACACGTCACACCAGAAAAGTATCGACAGCTACACTCGCAAAAAGCCCTTTTCAAGCTTTAATTGGTGCTAATGCTTTAAGAAGCTTTTATACATCTGGTATTGTAATGTTTCAACCAAGTAAACGTGCAAATGTCTTGCAAGTAGTATATGAACTAAGAAACGGTAAATCAATACCAGCAAAATTCATTAGCAGAGTAAATGGGCGTTGGCAGAACTCTAAAGTTATAGCTACGGCTTAATTTGTCTGCAAAAACGTGGTAGAGCTAAAAACTCAGCTTCTGCAAAACATCAGATCTTGTCTTTTTCACCTACTACCAAGAGGAACATTTCGTGGCGATAAGTTTTATGTAGGTGATGTACAGGGTAACAAAGGCAAAAGCACTGTAATAGAGTTAACAGGTGAAAGAGCCGGATTATGGAAAGATTTTGCAACAGGAGAAGGTGGTGATATTATTGACCTTTGGGCAACAATACACGGGAAGAATGCAAAAACAGAATTTCCTGAAGTAATGCTCTCAATAAGTGAATGGCTTGGCATCAAAGAAAAAAATAATATTAGAGATCTAGAACAATACCTGACTTGTAGTTGGAACTACTACGATGAAAATAACCAATTGATTGTAATAGTCTACCGTTATGATCCTCCTTTAGAGAAAAAACAATTTAAACCATTTGATGTTAAAAAACAAAGATTCAAAGAGCCAGAGATAAGGCCACTCTACAACATTCTGGGTATTTTAAGGTCCGATAAAGTTGTTCTTGTAGAAGGAGAAAAATGCGCAGAAGCACTTATAGAGAAAGGAATTACAGCTACAACTGCGATGTTTGGAGCAAATGCGCCTATTGATAGAACAGATTGGACTCCGCTAAAAGGTAAACATATTATCATTTGGCCAGACAACGATGAAGCAGGTAATAAATATGCCAAAAACGCTGAAAAGAAGCTTTTAGAACTTGGTGTTGCATCACTTGCTACGCTTAAGATTCCACCGAATAAACCAAGGAGTTGGGATGCTGCTGATTGTCTGTTAGAGGGAATAAATGTTTCGGAATTTATTGAAAAAAACTCAAGAAAAATAATTATTAAACCACCACTTGATATTTTCAGCTGGAGTGTAGAGCGTTTTGTAGGTCCAGTACCAAAGCAAAGATTCTTGGTTGAAGGATTATTTCCTTTGGGTGTAACCTCCATTTTGGCTGCAATGGGTGATACTGGTAAAGGTATGCTACTTCTTGACCTAGCCCTCAAGGTTGCGGGTAGCATAGATCAGGTATGCGGATTTGGTCCACTTGTTACTGAACATGGATCTGTGGTGGTATTTTCTGCAGAAGATGATACAAATGAAATACATCGTCGCTTAGAACGACTTGATCCCAAATGTGAAAGATTAAAATATAAAGATAGGCTATTTATTGTACCACTGCCAAATATAGGAGGATCTTTTGCCATACTTAAGAATGTTCGCGGTAAAGTTGTAGAAATATCTCCAGAATTTGAGTCGGTAATGAAGCAGCTGAGCAAAATAAAGGATTTAAAGCTCATTATATTTGATCCCCTTGCTTCTTTCATTCATGCAGATTTAAATGCTGACCCAGCAGTAGGGGATTATCTCATGTGTTTATTATCTGATTTAGCATGTAGCACTGGAGCTTCAATAATTACTGCACATCATATGAGAAAGCTGAAGGGAGAAAAGCCTATATCAACAGTAGAGCAAGCACGAGATGCTATTCGAGGTACTTCTGCTCTCGTAAATGGAGTCAGGTGTTCTTTTGCTTTTTGGCCTGTTGAAGATATGACTAAACCAATGATTTTTAGGTCAATTGGAAAAATCCCAAGACAAAATGCACTATTTTATGGAGCTGTTGTTAAAGCAAATGGCCTGGCTGATCGTACCATACGCACTTACCTAAGAAATGAAGAAACAGGGCTATTGGAAGACATTACTGAACAATTAAAAGCTCAAAATATTAGCGATAAAGATCTTAAAATATATCTTATTGATTCAATTGCGCGAGCTGCTATTTCAGGACATCCATTTACTCATACAGGAAGTGCAGGAATACATAAACAACGACATAGATTGCCTGAAGTTTTTCATAGTATGGGAAGGGATAGACTAGAGCGTATAGTGCAAGAGCTTTTACAAGCAAAGCAAATAGTTAAAGGAATGGCTAATGGTTCAAAAGAAGATAAATGGCTTGATGTAAAAACAGGACCATTTGCACGTGGAGTTGGAAAATTTACTCATGGAGCTGAAAATTTTTAAAATCAGGAAATTCTATTTTTTTATAGTCAAAGTAAAAGGGTTAATACGATAACCATATGATGATCTTTGCCAACCAAGGGTTTGTATTACATCATCACGTTCAATATTTAATCCTAATTTCTCAGCAAGTGCAGATTTGATTGTTCTTTGCATCTTATTTAATGGTTTTCTGATTTGATGTTCTAAATCTGCTTCTAAACTAAGTCCCAAGAGTTTTTCTAACTGATTAATATTGAGAAGTGTATGTTTTTCAGGTGGTAACTCTTTCTCACAGTCATGTAAAAATTGCTTGAACAATATTCGAAAAATATTAAGGCATGATGCAGCTTTTTTATTTATAACTTCAATACTATTAACATATACCATACCTTTAACTACTTGTAACTCCAAAAGTTTTGTTGGTATAATTGGTTCAACACGTTTAAGCGAAATATATGAAGCTGGTAAAACTTGCAAAGAAGTATTTTCTACCACCTCTGGTACTCCTCTTTTATCTGCCTCTTGGAATATCTCAGTTACAGTCTTAAGCTGACAAAACAGTTTCACCATTGGCACTACATATAGATTCAGCAATAGATTTGGTATATCTTTTTTTAGAGTGATGAGAACCGTCGGATGGACTCTAAGTTTATCTATAGTTAAAAATATCGCATCAGTACAAAAATCAAGGATTATTAGATTTACAATACGACCTTGATTACAAATATAATAAACTCCTTTTTCCACTTTTTCCCACATAAGTCTTGAATCATTCAACTTTGTTTCAAACCAGTCTACGATTCTCTCTGTATTTAAATATATGGATAAGAGATGAAATCTCTGTTTTTGATAAGTATTAGGCAAAATATGACGAGAGCAGTTTTCACAAATAGCGTCATCACATGCTTCATCAAAGTCTGGATCAATGAAAATCTCATTGCTACAACTTGGATCAATTACATTTGGCCAATCAAGATAATCTTCTTCACAAGAGCAAACAATATAATACCTTTCTTGCATTTGTATCCATCCAAGATCAAATAAGTATCTTGCTGCTTTAATGTGATTTTGACTTGGATTGACCCAAGAACTATTTGAACTTAAAAGATCAGCAATTTGCTCGTGAAAGGATTTTAAGACCATAAGATTGTTCCATATGTTTCTTTAGCTCCTCTCTTTCTTTTTTATTGAGCGGATGCTCTGAATAATAAATTTCCCCACTTGCTTTGAAAGAAAATGTTACCTTTTTGCTTTGAAACATTACTTTAGCTGATTGAATAGATTGTAGTATGTTGCCAATAGCTGGCTTTAAAATATGTAACTCTGGTGCAATAGGATCATATGGCTTTACACTCAAAGTAAGATATGTATTACTATTTTTAAAATAATCTGACTTAAAATTTAACTCAAATATACAAATATTAGGATCAGAACCCTCTATACATGCTTGAAGAAATTTGTGCACTTGTAGTGGAAAGTTCTTATCTTGTATATTTACAAAAGTACATTCGCAGTCGAAATAGCAACTTACAATGCTATTTGCTATTTCCACAGCTTTATTAGTATTTTTAGCACAGAGATTAACCTTTGTACCATCAAGCGAAAAATCTAAAATCATCCACTCAGGTTTATGACCATGAACAACTTTGTTTGAATTAAGCAGTAAATCCATGTCACTTCCTCGGCGTACAAACATATATATTCTATCTTGGTGATGAAAAAAACCCTGCAATTGGTTATCATCCCTAAGTATCTGCTCTACAGTTTCTTGTGACACAAATGCCTTAAATGAAGTATTTATTTGTCTTGGTGGTTTCTGTAGAGCAAATGATACGAAACCTTTCTTTTGCACTTTATCAAAGTGATGGACAGATTTTAGAAGTTCACAATTTATGTGAAATAGTAAAAACAATAAGGATCTTTTATCATACTTGGTATTATTTTTTATCAGATACGACCTCATTAACTCTTGAGTCAGGGCAAATCTTGCTACTTCACTGACTGTAGCCTCAAGTTTTGTACGATCAAAGTAGCTAATGAGATAATAGTTAAAAAGAGAGCCAGAGTAACTAGTAAGTATCTTGCGTTTTTGTTGAGTGGATCTGTCATCGTAGTCTCCATCTTGAAAAAGTTGTCCATTTAAATGATTTTTAAAGCAATGCTGAAAAATAATGCTCAGTTGTTTACCAGAAAGGGAATCTAACCAAGACTGACGTATATTAGAATCCTGAAAACGATCTAATAAAAGGTTAACAGGAACTTCTAAGTCGCTCTCCCAGAATTCGTAACTTGGATGAATATTCATAACAGATTAAATAAGCCATATTATACATAATATGACAATTCAAGAAAAGATTTTTTGGACATAATTTTTTCAAATCTTGTATATTTAATTAAGGAGAATTTGTGTGAACTAGATAGCTTCCTTAAATAAGGTACGCATTGGTTTAGTTTAAAATGGTAAAAGTTTTCTTTTAGCTGGTGATAAGAATTCTCCCAACCTATCAGAAAATTCACAGGAAGAAAAACATGCAAAAAGGGGAATTAACTATTAATTGCCGTTATGAACCTCACAGATTGGCGAGTACATATTTGGCAAATGCTTATGAACAATTATTGAAATATAAAATAAAGGAGGTGAAAGAAAATGACAATAGTAAGCTTGTATGCAAGAGTTTCATCAAGACAACAAGCACAAGAGAATACGATAGAGAGTCAGATTGTAGAATTGGAGCGTCGCATTAGTAGCGATGGATATGAATTGTTAGATGAACATAGGTTTGTTGATAATGGCTACAGTGGATCAAACTTAGAACGTCCTGGCTTAGAGAGTTTACGTGATAGAGTAGCAGAAGGTAAGATAGATAAGATATATATTCATTCACCTGATCGGCTATCACGGAAATTTTCATATCAAATGATCTTACTCGAAGAGTTTAAAAAGGCTGGATCTGAAATAGTATTTTTGAATCATAAGTTTGATGATAATCCGGATTCCCATTTATTTCTACAGATTCAGGGAGCAATAGCAGAGTATGAACGTGCAAAGATTATGGAACGAAACCGTAGAGGTAAACTTCATGCGGCCAAAGCTGGGTGTATAAGTGTGATGGGTAGGGCGCCTTACGGTTATCGCTACATAGCAAAACATGTAGGTGAAGGAAGTGCTCAATTTGAGGTTGATGAAGAAGAGGCAAATATAGTGCGTAAAATATTTAGTCGGGTTGGCCAAGAAAGAGCAAGCATAGGAGAAGTTGTACATGAACTGAATAAGATACCGGTAATAACACGAACAGGAAAAAGGTATTGGAAAAGGAGCACTATTTGGAACATGTTAAAAAATCCTGCTTATATAGGACAAGCAGCTTATGGTAAAACTAAGACATGCTCAAAACCACAAGTAAAAAAGTCAAAAAAAGGAACTTGTGGTAAACTTAAAAGTGGTCGCTTTAATAGTGATAAAGAGAACTGGACTTATATTCCAGTACCAAAAATAATCAATGAAAATTTATTTGATTCAGTGCAAACACAATTAGCTGAAAATAGACAAAGAGCAAGAGTACGACAAAGAAGAGAAACATATTTATTACAAGGTTTAATGGTATGCCAACGTTGTCAATATACTTATTGTGGTACAAACCACGTTCATAAAAAGTCGACATATTATTACTATCGTTGCTCTGGTACAAACTCTAGCAAATTTAATGGCAATAAAATCTGCGATAATAAATCAATACGCACTGATATATTAGATGGAGTTATATGGGAAGAAGTCAAGAGTATCTTGAAAGAGCCAGATAGGATTGCAAATGAATATCAACGTAGATTGTCAGAGAACAAAAAGCCTTTACATAATCAAACACGTGAAAAGCAAGAAAGTAAGCTAAGATTAAGTATCAAAAAATTTATTGATAGCTATGCCAAAGGGTTTATAAGCCAAGAAGAATTTGAACCAAGAATCACAACAATGAAACAGCATTTGAAAGAAATTGAAGAAGAGAAAGAAAGAACGCTTGATCAAAAAAAACTACAACAAGAATTGGTATCCGTTCAGCAGAGTGGTTTAAGAAACGATAGATAGAAGATTGTGAAAAGGGTTTAGCCTCCTCTGTTTCCATGTTAAGTATAACGAAATTATTTGCTCAAGGAATGAGTTTCCTCGTTCTGATTGTGTAAAATATGAATTTTTGCGATAAACGACATAATGCCGTATTTGCCGTTCAGCGTGATTATTTGTCAGCGGAGTATTTTCTGGGTCATCTAAAAATTTCCACATCATTCTTTCAGATTTCAAAATATTCTTTGCAACTCGAGACGCTCCAATTGCTTCAGGTAAGCGAGATATTTCCTTCAAATAATACCTTGTACGTTTTCGCAATTTCTTGGCACGTCTAATAAATCTTGAAACATCTATCTCATTTTTTAGTAAAGCTTTTTTCAGTGCAAATAACTCAGTGGCTACATTTCTCAAGTAACAGCCCAGAACTTTAACTTCAAATTTCCAACTATGCGCTAATCTTTCAAAATCCCTTGCTAAGTGTGCCCAACAGATTTGCCTTCTTTCATCAGCAAAGTAGTTGTATGCTGCATATCTGTCGGTTACTACCAAGCTATTACGATTGCAGCATACACTATTTTTTAAAACTTTCATTCCCCTTGACTCTGTCAACTTCACAAAACTTGCCGTATTGCTTGCAAACATCCAACACCAAGCGAGTTTACCTTTGTTATAATGGCTCGTTTCATCAATATGTAGAACTTTACTCCTACTTATCTCTTGTTCGATCTGCTCATACATTTTTTTGCATTTTGAAGCAACTCTATGTTCACTATTTGATATGCTACCGACGCTTATGTTCAAATTGAAGATATCATTTATGATGCTAGCTACTTCGCGCTTTGAATTTTTATAAAACCCACTGAGTGCTGCAACTACTGACTTAACCCTTGGGCCAAATGTATCTGGCGTAACACCCTCTGGTAACTTGCTACTTCTTCTTTTTCCGCATCTCTGACAACGGCCATGTTCCAACTGATATTCCATTACATAAGCCTTAATCTCCGGAAGATCTACTTTCTGATGAATATAAGGTTTTTCGCATATTGCAATCTTCCCTCCGCATTCGCAAGTAGGTGACAACTCTATCTTTATCACCTCATCTGCTTCCATTTTAGCACGATAATTACCCTTATGCCCAACTTGACCACCAATCTTTCTTTCGCTTTTTGGCTTTTCCTTTTTCATTTTGTATAATTCTTTTGAATTGGGAATTGATGAGTTTTTTGAATTTAAACCTAGCCTTTCCTTTAATTCAGCGTTCTCTATCTTTAAAGCCTCATGCTCTGCTTTTAAACTTTCATTCTCTCTTTCCAATCTTTCTATTTTTGCTTCTAACTTTTCTATTTTTTGCTGTAAATTTTTGCAGAGTTCTAAAAGGTTTACCATATTACCTCATATTTACCCTATGATTATCTTTATTATCTTGCTTTGTCTACCTTATTTTGCCGCTCTGCTGAACGGACACGAAAATGTGATGTAAAGGAGATAAGTGGGCATGTACAACCGAGACGGGGGTATATTAGCCCATCTCTTGATGTATTTGTGTAACCTTTTTTTCTTTTAGCAAATTTTGTAACTCACCTTTTTCATACATCTCGCGGGTTATGTCACAGCCACCAACAAACTCTCCCTTTATATATAATTGTGGAATTGTTGGCCAATCAGAGAAACTTTTTATGGACTGACGTATTTCATCATTCTCAAGTACGTTGATGCATTTAAACTTTACATTCAATTTTTTGAGAATTGACACGACGAGTCCAGAGAATCCACATTGAGGAAAGTCAGAGGTGCCTTTCATATACAGCACTACATCGTTTTCTGCTATGTCTTTTTTTATTTGTTCAAAGTTGTTCATAAATATCACCTTAATTTTAAGCTCCAGTTTCTAGTTGCAATGCATGTATAGACTGACCTTCAAGAGCCTTATATACCATTCTGTGTTGTTCTATTTTTGTCTTTCCAGAAAAACACTTGGAAGTTATTTTTAAATGATAATGATCATCATCTCCAGCAAGGTCCTTAATCTTTATATCAGCATCAGGAAATGATTGTTTGATAATTTTCTCTAACTCGTGAATTGTAATAGTCATTGGTTTATTTTAATTATAAGTCTAAAATATGCAATTGATTATTGTGAAGACAATAGATTCAGCGTGCTGAGAGCACTAGCAAGACGAGATTTTAATTGACTTGCATACTCATTCCAGTCCTCTATTTCCTTTCTTGCCACACCTGAGGTAACGGCAGCTTTTGCAACAGCAGGAGATACCATAGAAATTAATCTTGGATCAAATGGAGTAGGTATTATATATTCACGTCCATAGCTCATTTTACGACCGCTATAGGCTGCAGATATCTCATTCGGCACTGATTCGCGGGCAAGCTTCGCTATTGCATCTGCAGCTGCAATTTTCATTTCTTCATTTATTGTCGTTGCATGTACATCAAGTGCTCCTCTGAATATATAAGGAAACCCCATTACGTTATTGACTTGGTTGTTATAGTCTGACCTACCAGTTGCAATTATTGCATCTGGCCTTACAGACTTTGCAAATTCAGGCCTTATTTCTGGATCAGGATTAGCAAGAGCAAAAATGATCGGGTCTTTACCCATGCTTTTTAACATCTCTTCGCTGAGCACATCCTTTGCAGAGAGTCCGATGAATACATCAGCGCCTTTTATGGCATCAAGTAGAGAACGTTCTTTAGTGTCAATTGCATATTTTTCCTTCCACTTATTCATGTCCTCTTTTCTGTCTTTGTGTATTACTCCTTGTTTGTCACATAGCACTATGTTCTTAGCGCCCATGGACTTTAGTATTTCCAAACACGCAATACCAGCTGCTCCAGCACCATTCATGATGATCTTGACATTCTCTAATTTCTTTTCAGCAATATCGAGGGCATTTTCTATACCAGCTGCAACAACTACTGCAGTGCCATGTTGATCATCGTGGAACACCGGAATATCCATCAACTCATTTAGACGTTTCTCTATTATAAAACAATCAGGAGATCTTATATCTTCTAGATTTATTCCCCCCCAACTTGGACCAAGATACCTTACTGCATTGATGAAATCTTCTATGTTTTCTGTGTCAACTTCTATATCAATTGCATCAATGTCAGCAAAACGCTTAAATAAAACAGCTTTGCCTTCCATGACGGGTTTTGAAGCAAGAGGACCGATATTGCCAAGTCCCAGCACTGCGGTGCCATTTGAAATGACAGCCACATAATTGCTTTTTGCCGTGTAATCATAAACAGCTTTAGGATTTTTAGCTATTGCAAGGCATGGGGCTGCAACACCAGGGGAATAAGCAAGTGATAGGTCATGCTGTGTGGATAAGGGTTTTGTTGGTATAACTGATACCTTACCAGGTTTACCACTTTTATTATGGTACTTAAGTGCTTCTTGTTTTGTGGTGTTATCTAAATCATTATTCATGCTTTGAGCTTATTGTTAGTAATTTCCTAAGTATATGGGGTTTTTATGAATGTTCAACTATTAGCTTGTGAACTCTATTGTACTTCTGTATAAATTTATCTACTACGTAGGGTGATGTGACATGCTTAAGAAAAACGTGCCTAATTTGCTAACAATTTCTCGTGCGCTCGCAATACCGGCAATAATATCAAGCTTTTATATAGAGAGTAAGTATGCAAGTCTAATAACAATATTGATCTTTATGTTTGCGTGCATTACAGATTTTTTTGATGGTTATTTAGCGCGTGCATGGAAAGTCCAATCGAATTTTGGCAAGTTATTTGATCCAATTGCCGACAAGTTAGTAGTAGCTTCAACAATAATCATGCTAGTTTATAAGCATAAGATAGATGATATTACAATTATACCGTCAGTTATAATTGTTTGTAGGGAGATATTAGTTTCAGGCTTGCGGGAGTTCTTGATAGCTACAAACGTTAGTTTACCTGTGAGTAAGGCTGGGAAAATTAAAACATTTTTGCAGATGGTTGCTATAGTAGCGTTAATAATGAGTGATTATGAAGCAACTAAATATATAGGTGTGGTTTGCTTATGGGCTGCGGCTGTTATGACTATGTGGTCAGGCTATAATTACGTTCTAGCTGGCATCAAACAGAT
Organism: Wolbachia endosymbiont (group A) of Limnophora tigrina; assembly: GCF_964263225.1. Classification (NCBI taxonomy): domain Bacteria; kingdom Pseudomonadati; phylum Pseudomonadota; class Alphaproteobacteria; order Rickettsiales; family Anaplasmataceae; genus Wolbachia; species Wolbachia endosymbiont (group A) of Limnophora tigrina. The sequence continues at coordinate 403,828 of NZ_OZ181654.1, read as the reverse complement.
TGACTAAATTGCTTAAGAGTATACAAAGAAAGTTAATAATTTCATAACATTGACTTAGTAATTAAAATCCTATATAATGTATTAGTTCATAAGTTGGTCTGTTCATATGACTAGTATTACAGGCACTAAGTTTTTTTTAAAAAGATCCAAAGGTAAAAAAGGTGCTAAAATGGAAGATTTTTTCTGGGATTTTTGGCCAACAGTTGATGAAGAAGTCAGAAAAGAAAGAGAGGAAGAAAAAAGCAAAAAGCTCGAACAAGAACTATTAACACTAAAAAAAAGAGAGCTACATAGGAAATGTGTATCATTGGTAACAATGGTTCCATTTGCATTATTGATGGCAATTGAGCTCGAAAAAACATGTAGCGATCAGGTATTACTTGGCCTTATAAGCAGCTCATTAGGCCATACTATATTACCTTTCACAGTCTTATCCCTTATTTGCACGCTATATTTAATTTATAATAATAGAAAAATAGCACAAAAAGAACGAGAATTGGAGAATATTGAAAGTGGGAAAACAGTAGAAAAAGAAAAGAGAGACCTTCCTTGTACCGTTGATGATTGTGCGCCGTAGAAACACGAAAAGTGTTGAAGCTGTGCAGTAGATGAGGGAGGGCCCCTCGGAGCCGGTTTGCAAGAGCAGGCTTCAAAACAGCCATAAGCTGCTTTGGTAAAGAGCTAAGGTAGTAAGCGTTATGGAAAAGGCACAATTATGTGTCATGTATGAAATAGAGAGACGAACGCAAGTGAACCACTGATGAAGTGTCGAAAGCGTAGAGACGACGTCAAAACCAGGGGGTAGTCGTTAACCTGGGATGAATCTACTGGGAGCTTGTTTACTGGGTAGGTGGCGTCCGGCATAAAAGTGGCGTGAATCTATTTTAGGCTATTGCATGGAACTACGGGAACCTGTCGTTTCGATGAAAAGGGAGAAGTCCAAAGAGCTGATCTCTGAGGATGAGAGTACCGATGCGAAAAACAGGGGCGGATTAGCTCGTAGTAGCGAAGAAGTTTCTGTAATGGAAATGGAGTGAAGGGGCTAAGTTATTTAGTTTTAATTATTTATCAACCGAAAGGGAGGAGTTAATGAATAAAACAAAGTCTTTTGATATACCGAAGCAACTTATTTGGAGAGCTTATAAACAAGTATCGAAAAATAAAGGTGCAGCAGGTGTAGATGAGGTCTCGATAACAAAGTTTGAAGAAAATCTAAAGGATAATCTATACAAATTATGGAATCGGATGTCATCCGGAAGTTATTTTCCAGAGCCGGTAAAAGCTGTTGCGATACCAAAAGATACAGGAGGGCAAAGAATTTTATGTGTGCCTTCAGTATTCGACAGAATAGCGCAAACAGCAGCTACAATGTATCTTGAGCCGTTAGTAGAACCGAAATTTCACGAAGATTCATATGGTTATAGACCAAATAAGTCTGCACTGGATGCGATATACACAGCACGGAAGAGATGTTGGAAAAATGATTGGACGGTAGATCTTGATATATCTGGATTTTTCGACAATCTGGACCACGATTTAGCACTGCAGGCTATCAAGAAACACACAGACTGCAAATGGGTCATACTGTATGTTGAGAGGTGGATGAAAGCCCCCATTCAGCAAGCAGATGGCAGTAGGGTAACAAGGGATAAAGGAGTTCCGCAAGGAGGTTCAATAAGCCCAATCATTTCAAGCATATTTATGCACCATGCCTTTGATATGTGGATGAAACAAAATTATCCAACAGTACCATTTGAAAGATATGTAGATGATGCGATAGTGCACTGCAGAACTAAAAGACAGGCAGGATTTATGAAAGTAATGATTGAAGAAAGATTGGCTAAGTGTAAATTGAAGTTACATCCTGAAAAGACACAGATTGTGTACAGTAAGGATGATGATAGAAAAGAACAATTTCCTAAACAAAGCTTTGATTTTCTAGGTTATACTTTTAGACCTAGAGTAGCAAAGAATAAGATGAGGAATTATTTCATCTCATTTCTACCTGCAATTAGTAACAAAGCCAAGAAGAAGATCAAGAAAACCATAAAGTCATGGAGAATACATCGGATTACATGGACCACACTAGAGGAAATATCGAAGAAAATAGATCCAATAGTCAGAGGCTGGTTTCAGTACTATGGCAGGTTTTATAAATCAGAGATGTATCCATCTCTCAGAAATATAGAGAGATACCTCATAAGATGGGTCAGGACAAAATATAAGAAACTTCGTGATCACGGAAGACTAGCAAAGCAATTTCTAGGAAAAGTGAGAAAGAGGTCTCCAAGTATTTTCTATCATTGGACACTTGGGTTAGGATCAAAAGGCTAAATAATGGGAGCTGTATAAGCCGAGAGGTTTCCGTGCAGTTCTGCGAGAGACTGGTGGGGAAGCTCCGCCGGTCTACTCTCCACTTTAACTATGCTGATGCTGCTTTAGTTACATTAGTTATTGTGGCTAGCATAGTAGGTGAAGCATTGGAGCAAGGAATAATAGGAGACGTAGCTTTTTCAATTTCTAGTCTATTTTACTTTGTAGCGAGTGCTACTTTCTGCTATCGCGAGTACAAGAAAAGTAAAAAATATGAAGTAGAAAAAGAGCAAGACTTTGATGAGAAGTTTGAAAAAAAGACAAGCAATATGTCTTCAGCTAAGTTAATGCTCGCTGGTTCTTCTTTATTACTAATCAGGAAAATAATATTGATTTCTGGAGTAGCATTAGCATCATCTGCTGTTGGGCCTGCTTTAGGTCTGGTAGGTATTGCTCTTTTGATGGTAGGAAGTGGATTGATCACACATTCTTATAGTAGAAAGCTAGAGAACGTAGAAGTGAGTGGAAAGGGTGTTGCAATAGGTGGTGGTGCGAGCAATATAGGTAATGGTGGCCAAGAGACGCTTTTCGTTCGATGATAATGCCAAAAATTTGTTTATTTAGGTAATATTTAGTCTATACTTTATTTTGATCAAAAAAAATCTTATGTATAAGACTTTAATCATATGCTTTTTTCTTCTGACTTGCCCCTTCACGCAGTCGTATGCGAATGATCTTGAACACACTGAAACTGAACTATATGAGGAGGCAGTTAAGCTTTATGATCAGAAAAAATATAAGCAAGCTATTAGAGCATTTCAAAAGATAGAGGATTTGTATCCTTTATCTTATTGGGCAATGAAAGCCAAATTATTGTCTGGGGTTTCTCACTATAATATGGGTAAATACAGCGGTGCTGCAAGTGATATGGATGATTATATATACGTTTATCCAAATGGTGAAGATTTGCCATATGTATATTACTTAAGAGTATTATCTTATTACATGCAAATTAACAAAGTGCAGCTTGGGCAACAAATTGCATATAAAACTTTAGAGCTAGCTACTGAATATATTAATCTTTTTCCGAATAGCGAATATATAGAAGAGATCAAAGAAAAAGAAAAATTAATCACAGAACATATATCAAAAAAAGAGTATTCTATTGGTGAATTTTACCTAAAGCGTGGTGAATATTTAGCAGCAATTAAGCGTTTTCAAGATATGATAAGCGATAAAGATTCTAAATATTCTTCTAGAGTTATTAGTTATTTAATAACAGCTCACTTAGCTCTTGGCCTTGACTTAGAAGCTGAGCAGTATGAAAATATGTTAGTAGAAGGGGTGAATTAGTTTTCTTATGGCTGGTCATTCACAGTTTTCAAATATAAAACATCGAAAAGGTGCTCAGGATGCAAAGCGCTCGCAAAAATTTACGAAGCTCATTAGGGAAATAACAGTTGCTGCAAAACAAGGGCTACCTGATCCCGAGCTTAATCCACGTCTTCGCTCTGCTATCTTTTCTGCGCGAAAGGAAAATCTACCAAAAGATAAAATAGAAACAGCAATAAAAAATGCAGCTGGTAACGTTGCTGGAGAAAGTTATGAAGAAATACAATATGAAGGCTGCGGACCTTCTGGTGCTGCACTTATTGTCCATGCTCTGACAAATAATCGCAACCGAACTGCTTCTGAGATACGTTATATCTTTTCTCGCAAAGGCGGTAATTTGGGAGAAACAGGATGTGTGAGTTACCTTTTCGATCATGTAGGCTTAATTGTCTATAAAGCAGAGGGTATAAATTTTGAAGATTTATTTAACTATGGAATTGAATTAGAAGTATTGAATGTTGAGGAAAATAACAAGGAAGAATTATATGTTATAACTTGTGAAGTGAAAGATTTTGGTAGAGTGCGTGATGCTTTCTATACAAAATTTGGAGAACCAGAACTTGCTCGTCTTTCATGGCAACCAAAGGACCTGATTGAAGTGAGCGACAAAGAATTAATTGATAAATTATCTACATTAGTTGAAGAGCTAGAAGATAATGATGATGTGCAGTATGTTGAAGGTAATTTTATTTTTGCTGATAAACTATGAGGCTGGTAATACTTCCACTGCTTTGTATTTTACCAGCATATGCAACTGAAACATTTGCGCAGAAATACTATTGTCATTCCAGTGCCCAGACACTGGAAATTGATTGTAAACAGCACGCTATACAACATTTTCGATTAAAAAACTGTTCAAGCACTGGAATAACAGAAAGCAACCTAAACCACTTTCCAGCGTTACTTCAGCACGGGATCAGGAAAAAAAAAGCTGCTTTGGTGACAGAAAGTGATAGAAAGTTGTTATTCATATCCAGTGACATAAAATCCTCTTTTTTTGACGCAGAAGGTTTGGCGCCAAATACAGTAATGAGATTAATCGACATATATAAAGGTTATGGTGTAGATTTTAAAAAAGACATTGTGCCCAAAAGCAAATTGGAGGTGCTGTGTGAAAAATCACTCAGTAATCAGAAGGCTGAAGAAAAAATTTTATATACTTCACTGACAACAGATAAAAAGGTCATTAGCTTGTATCATTATGAGTCACAAGAAGCAAAAGAAGTGTATTTTAATAAAGAGGGGGTAAGCTTGAAGAGTAGCGAAATTTTTGTAAATCCTTTAAACGGAGATTTTCGTATATCCTCGAATTTTGGTAATAGAAAGCATCCCATTCATGGTAAAATTGCTTTTCATAAAGGAGTAGATTATGCAGCTAAACTTGGCACTCCTATACACGCCACTGCAGAAGGTGTAATAGAATATATAGGAAAGAATGGTGGCTATGGGAATTACATCAAAATAAAGCACAACAATAAATATTCAACTTGTTACGCACATATAAGCAAATTTAGTAGCGATGTAAAGTTAGGCTCTAAAGTAAAGCAGGGACAAATCATTGCTTATGTTGGCAGCACTGGTGTTGCAACAGGACCTCATTTACATTATGAAGTTATATATAATGGTAAACATATTGATCCGCTTACGATAGCTCATGGCAATGAGATAAAGTTGCCTGATCGTGAATTAAGAGAGTTTAAATTATTTGTAAGTAAGGTAGATGAAATAATCAGCAGAGAGGGTGCAAGTGAAAAAGCAATCTGATGAAGACAGTACAGATAAAAATACAATAAATGATAGAAATCTAAGTAAAATTCGGGCTTTTCCTGTACTAATAGCGCTAGGGTTAATTTTATTGGTACTTTTTGTGTATGACAGCACAATTGCACTTGGAGTTGCTGCTGTTTCAATATTGACTTTTTCTCAAGGATTTTTCGTTAATGATCCTAATGAAGCAAGAGTGATAGAGTTTTTTGGTCATTATATTGGAACTTATTTTAAGTCTGGAATATGCGTAACGCTTCCATTTTCGAGTAAATATAGAGTTTCTTTGAAATTTCAGAATATCAATACAGAAAAAATTAAAGTTAATGATGCTAATGGAAGTCCGATAGAGATTTCAGTAGTAATTGTTTGGAGAGTGAGCAGTCCTGCGAAGGCATATTATAATGTTAATAATTATCATGATTTTGTTTTTGTGCAAAGTGACTCGGTAATTAGAGAACTGGCAAGTAATTATCCGTATGATAGCGAAAACGATGAGGAATCTTTGCGTAAAAATTCTGATAAAATTTCAAATGAATTGAGATCAATGCTACAACAAAGATTGAATATTGCTGGAATTGAAATTACAGAAGCGAGAATATCGCATTTGGCGTATTCATCTGAGATTGCACAAGCAATGCTGAGACGTCAACAAGCACATGCCATCACCTCTGCAAGAAGGCATATAGTGCAAAATGCAATAGGAATTATCGAAGAAGTAATAGCCCATTTTGAAAAAAATAAAAGCTTACAATGGATGGAAAACAAAAGGTTCAATTGATAAACAATTTGCTAGTTGCTCTGATCTCTGAGCAGGATGCACAGCCGACTATTAGTTTGGATAATAATTAGCATAGAAGCCGATTGGGTTTCATGAATGCAAGTCACTGTTAATTTCTTGATTAATAGACTAAATGATGTTATAAATTACACGCATTAGGGGTGCTCTAAAAAAGCTGAGAGTACATAAAGTACAACCCTTTGAACCTGATCTTGTTAAAACAAACGTAGGAAAATGTATATAAATATTGAAGAATGCTTTGGCTTCATCGCGTTCATTACATCTCTCATTGGGTTATTGCCTCAAGTATATAGAGCATATATCACAAAACTTACTCGTGACGTATCGATGCTAATGTTGGTGAATTATCTTATTTGTTCATCATCTTGGCTTATTTACGGTATTTGTCAGGGTTTAACTTTTGTGATACTCAGTAATATTGCTGGATTAGTGATCAGTATAATATCAATTGTTCAAAAATGTTACTACGATGCAAAAACTGCACGAAGCGTTTTATAACCATATGCTACATTGTAGCGTGGAGCAAGAATATCGTTCTATTGTAGTACTAAATGGAGAAATACCTGATTCATCGTTTTTTAAACAAGATATACCTGTTATTGCTGTAGATGGAGGAGCAAATAAGCTTCTATCAATTGGCGTAAAACCTGATCTTGTAATAGGAGATTTGGATAGTATAAATCCGAATTTACGTGCTAATTTAAATACAGTATATCTACCTGATCAAGATTATTGCGACTTTTCTAAAGCAATGGCTCACTTAAAAACAGTAAAGTTATTGCCATCAATAGTAACGGGTATTACTGGAGGAGCAATTGATCATATACTACAAAATATTAACTTTTTTTTAAGTACAGATAGTATCTTTTATATGCCTTCGCCTCCCATGGTGGGGTACGCCTTACAAAAAGGTATTAGCTATTTTTCCTCTTTGCTAAAAAATACTAAAATATCCTTACTTGGTATACCGAAAGCTCAAATATCAACTAAAGGATTACAATGGGAACTGTACCTTAGTCACCTTGCTTTTCCAGGAAAGAATTCTTGCTTTAATCGAAGTTTAGGCAATGAGTTATCTATAGAAATACACAGCGGCGTGTGTTTAGCAATGATATATTTAGAAGCAGTAAATGATGATGGTGTGTATTGAGTTAAAACATTAAGAAAAAAAAAGTAGAAAAACCGTGTTAACACTAATTATAAAAACTACAGGCGCCTGTTATTAGCTAAAGTAAAGGTCAAATATCTGGAATTCTGGACATAAAATCCTCCTGTATAAAAAAGATTCAGAATGTACACACAACAGATGTGGCTGAATTTTTATCGAAAAATTGGTTAAAAGGTCTGCAGACTGAGATAGATTTTGAGCTCTCTAAATATCTCTACCATCATTATAATGGCATCTTGAGTATGCGGAAGCAATTTTTTCATTAAAATAAAAAATTTTATTCTACAGCTCAAAAAGGAGTTTGCTAATTTTCACACTGAATCGGATTCCACTACTCAAACCTAGAAACTTTAATGTGCAAGTATTGAAACCGGTGTTCCCCTTCTTGTTATCCGAGTAGCCTTTTCTTGTCATTTAAGTGGCCTTTTCCTGTCCCCAGTATCTGCTGCTGTCATTCCAGTGCGTGACGTTATTTCCATCCAAGATGGTGTCATCCGAATAGCTGACACTGGTTCCTTTATGACGGCAGTGCCCAGAGGTGTCATCCCAGTGCCCAAGCAACAAGGACAACATTGCAAATTTAGAGTTCAAAAGGGTTATTCCTCGAGAACTACTGCGTCAGAAAGCTGGCGTTGAGTTTGTATATAATGTTGACCTTGGAGGTTTTTATGAATAATAGTGAGAGAAAAGAAAAATTAGAAACTCGTATTCTATCAAGCAGAGGTAGGTCTTTGCTTGACCATGAGCTACTGGAACGTAATCTATCTGCATACACAGAAGGAAGAGAAGTTGCCAAAAGGCTAATGGAGCTCTTTAGTAGTCTAGGAAGGGTGATTAATGCTGACTTTCATGAGCTAAAGAATGTTACAGGAATGAACGATGGAGCAATAGCAAGTATCTTTTGTCTGAAAGAGATTTTTGATAGGATATTGAAAGGTAAGTTAAAAAAGCTGTCGATTCTTGATAATAGAGAAGAGCTATTAAAATACTTTAAAGCAGCAATAGGACAGTCAAGAAAGGAAAGCTTACGAGTGATATACTTAGATAGAAGTGGTCATTTAATATATGAGTATATTCAAGACTGTGGAACTATAGATAGAGTACCTCTGTATGTGAGGGAAATAATAAAACAGGGATTACTGATTGACGCAGCATCTGTTGCAATTTCACATAATCATCCAAGTGGAGATATAGAGCCATCAAAAGAGGATGAGGATAACACACTTACATTAGCTGCAACCTGTGAAAATGTAGGAATGAAATTGATAGATCATATAATCGTAACACAGAAGAGCCACTTTAGTTTTTATGACAGTGGTTTGTTGTAATCTGTAGATCGGAAGGAAAGTTCTCTAGCTTTCCTTCTTTTTTTCCACTTCATAAATTAAAAAATTCAATGTAAGCTTGAACAGCTAAAATTAGTAATGAAAGGTGGAATTAGGCAAAAAAATAAAGGAACTTAGGCTATACTGTGGTTTGACACAAACTGAACTAGGAAAAAGAATAGGTGTTTTATATAGACAGATACAAAGGTACGAAAATGGTTCAAATTACATTTTAGCCAGTAGACTATATGACTTAGCAAAAGCCTTATCGATTGATGTTGCTGATTTTTTTACTGATATGCATGCCTACTCACATGAAAGTTATGATGAAGAAATACTAAAATTAGTCAAAGGATATAACGAAATTAAGAGCAAAAGGTTACGTAGTGTAGTTTATATATTGGTAAAATCTTTTTCTCAAAGTATATTATCTGATACGTAAAATGACCATACAACATCCTATTGATAAACAAATAGGGGAAAGGATAAGGAAAAGAAGGCTAATGTGTGGTTTTAGCCAAAGAGACTTAGGAAAAAAGCTTGAAATTTCATTTCAGCATATACAAGGATATGAAACTGGAGAAGTTAGACTTATAGTTGATAGGTTATATAAATTGGCAGAAGCTTTGTCAGTTGATATGTCATATTTTTTTACCAAAGCCTCTGAAGACTTGCATGATAAGGCCTTTCATAGAGATGTAGGTAGCGAAGAAATATCAAGACTAGTGAGAGAATATAAGAAAATTAAGGATGGAACATTGCGTGATATTGTTCATTTAGTGATAAAGGCTCTTGCTAACAAATAATACAAATTTTAAAGTCTAGGTATTTTTTATAATATAAAACACTTCTACAAGCAATGCTAACCAAAGTAAATTGTTTATGGTAAATTGGATTAAGTTTTAAAAACTACTTTACTTTGTAATAGTTAAATTATTTACCATTTATTTCTGATATACAAGTAGCTACGTGAAACATAGCTACTTGCCTCCAATCAAGAACGTTCCACAGATGTCGTTTTGTTGTCTTTTAATTTATCTACCCAAGAAAAAGTCTCACTGCTTCTAGATTTTTGCTCACTACATTTTCCACATCTAATAAAGTTGCCTTTTTCTACTGCTTCTTTAACAGACATTCCACCAAATAAACAACCTTTTCCTACGATTTCTCCTATTTTTTGCAACTCATTCCACATCTCTTTATCTTCCACTTTAACTTGTACGTGATGATAGTTTTCTGTGTTATGATATACCATTAAATTTAGCTCTCCTAGGCTAGTGTAAAGTGTTACTGTAAAAGCGCTGTTATCCGATATATCTACGTAATTTCTTTCACCGTCTTTTCCAGTTTTGACTTCAACTCCACCCTCACCTATTTTTATGATATTGCCACCGAGATTTAAATCTCCTTTGCTTAGGCCCAAATTTTTTGCACCTTCTACAACTTTTGCAACATCAACTATGCAGCTATGCGAAAATTCCATATAGAAGGTCTTATTGTCAATTTCTACATTTTCAACAGTTCCTGCTATGGTAGCGTTCTCTCCAACTTCCCTGAGCCTTTTGAGTCGACTATATATTTGTGGCTCAATTTCTTTTTGCACCTTTTGATGAATTTCAGTTATTTTCTTATCGACCTGTACATTAAAATCTGCTCCATTTAAGGCTAACTTCCTGATTATATCTTCTTGTTTATTTCCTTTGAATTTATCACTATACATCTTAAACATTGTAACGTTAGCGAAGCTAAAGCCATCTTTATTGGCAGCATTTATCCTTATTCCTAAGTTCAAAACTTCATCGACAACTTTACTTAACTCGTTTATATTTTTAGCTGCAATAGCTTTTTCCAAGAATTCACTTAATTTCATATCTTCATATTCATTTAGCCTTATCTTGCATAAAGCTGATTGAAATGGATTGAGCTCTTCAGGATATGCTAAAGCAGGTGATTTACTAATCTTTTTATTTGCTATTGGAGCAGCTTTTATAAAATTAGGTAATAATCCTTCTTTTGCTACCAGCTTTATCGCTTTTAATGTTTCTCTAGACAATTTTTTACTTTTTATTTTTTTCATTGTAACCCCCACGTAATTTAATCAATATTCGATCATATCGTGATAAATATTATTTAATTATTAATATTATACGACTTGTCGATTTACTATATATGTTTATAACAAGTTTTACAGGCATTTCATATAAAAAAACACATCTTGTAAAAATTATTTCAGTTTCAACAAAAATGGGGTATTGTGATTGTAAAATTGAAAAAAATGGATATTCTATCTTACTCCACTAAAAAGTTGAAGAAGCATTGTCATCTACTCGATGATGAAGAAAAAGTAATTCTATATTAGCAGCTCCTAGAAAAGGCTAAAGATATACTTGAAAATTCAAGAGATAATATTGCTGAGCTGAAAAAGATCAGTAAAGCAGCTGTAGCAATAGAAGAAACTACCGATAAAGAGCTGTTAGAAAAGTTTAATGATGATCACCCGCTAAGAGAAGTGGACATTTTAATCTACTCTCCTCAAGGAAATACTGAAGTAACAAATTATTTGTTCAGTATAGATAACTCATCAGAGCTTTATGATTTAAAAGAAGATAAGGGTAAAGCTCTTTATAATGCAGTAAAATCAAATGATGTTGAGCTTGTAAAAAAGCTGTTAATGATCCTTTTACCTACAGAAGTAGGTAATTTTAATGTAGAATACTTGAAAGAATTAAAAATATTGCTGTCAGGAATTCACAAAGAATTGCAATTATCACAAGATATGAAAAATTATCTTGTGAAGACGATAAAGTTCTATAGTTTTCTATGTAGTAATTTTAGCTTATTAGTTGCAAATCCCACTGACGTAAAAGCCATAATCGATCTATTTGCTGCTCAACCAAATATTGATTACCAAATAGATAAGCTTCTACTTTCTTTTATTGTGAGAGATGTTGAGGAAAAAAAGCTAAATTCTGAAATTAGTCATATGATAGAACTTCTTGAGCAACACGAAAGATTTGCTGAGCTCGAATACAAGGTTAGAAGACTAAGATCAGAGTTTGCAAGTGGCAAGAGCAGATATTCAGCTGAGGTAATACGAAATAGCATTGCAGAACGAGAAAAAGAGATGAGGGAGATTGAGAAAAAATACATAAGGCCAAACAATTTAATTAGCGAGAGGCAGAAATTATTAAAGCAATTACTTTGCTAGCTTTTTTCCACTTCATAAAATTTGTTGCAGGTTTGAGTAAGGAATGAAAGTGCAGTTAGGTAAGAAAATAAAACAATTAAGGCTAGACCGTGCTTTGACACAGACCGAATTGGGAAAGAGAATAGGTGTTTCATATAGACAGATACAAAAGTACGAAAATGGTTCAAATTGTGTTTTGGCCAGTAGATTATATGATTTAGCAAAAGCACTATCGATAGATATTGCTGATTTTTTTAATGATGTGCATGACAACTCACATGAAGCTTATGATGAAGAAATACTAAAGTTAGTCAAAGGATATAACGAAATTAAGAGCAAAAGGTTACGTAGTGCAGTTTATATATTGGTAAAATCTTTTTCTCAAAGTGATAATACATAGTTAATATTATCTGATACGTAAAATGACTATACAACATCCTATCGATAAGCAAATAGGGGAAAGGATAAGGAAAAGAAGGCTAATGTGTGGTTTTAGTCAAAGGGACTTAGGAAAAAAGCTTGGAATTTCATTTCAGCATATACAAGGATATGAAACTGGAGAGGTAAGGCTTGTAGTTGATAGATTGTATAATTTGGCAGAAGCTTTGTCTGTTGATATGTCATATTTTTTTACCAAAGCTTCTGAGGATTTACATGATAAGGCCTTTCGTAGCGATGTAGGTAGCGAAGAAATATCACGATTAGTAAGAGAATATAGAAAAGTTAAGGATAGAACGTTGCGTGATATTGTTCATTCAGTAATAAAGGCTCTTGCTAATAAATAATGCAAACTTCAAAGTATAAAAGAGTATAGTCTTTTTATAATAAATGTTTACACCATATAATATTTAGAATATACATGAAAGCTTAGAGTACTGACTTATAAAGTTTTTCAGTGGTCTAAGGGTTTATTAATATAGGTATTGGAGGCTGGAAATGACTATATCTGAACATATAATGCAGGGTATAAGGCGTGATGATAAGAACGCAATAGGAAGCAATTTTACTATTGTTGGCCAAGATGGCTGGGGCTTACTGCACTATGCAGCTAAATTTGGCAGCTTAGAAATAGCAAAATCTTTAGTAAGTAATCAAAGCGCAATCCTTAACATTAAAACTAATGATGGAAACAAGCCCATTCACATTGCAGCTGATTTTGGACATAGAGATATTGTAAAGTTTTTTCTTGATAAAGGAGTAGAAGTTGAAGGAAAAGGCAAAGACAATTGGACCCCTTTACACTATGCTGCGAATAAAGGGTACCTAGAGATTGCAAAGCTTCTAGTAGAAAAACAACAACAAGAATCATTGATTAATTCTAAAACCACAGATCAGTCTACTCCGCTGCACTATGCTACCAGGGAAGGGCATTTACCAGTTGTAGAGTTTCTCATAGAAAAGGGAGCAAAAATTAATGTTAAAAACTCTGATAACGAAACACCATTGGAGCTTGCAAATAAAGGTGGACATGATGAGGTTGCAGATTTATTAAAAAATGAATTGCTGCTTGCAGCTGTCAAGGACAAAGATCGAACTAAAGTAGAAACTCAGCTTGATAATGGGGCTGATATTAATTATGCACGCCAAAAAGATGGATGGACACTTCTGCACCATGCTGTCAGTCATAGCCCTGAAGATCTTGAGTTCACTAAATTTTTGATAGAGAAAGGAGCTAATGTTAACACTAAAAATTTTGATGGAAATAAACCACTACATATTGCTGCAGAAAAAACTTACGAAAACACTGTTAAGTTCTTTATTGATGAGCAAGGATTGAACACTAACAATCAAGGTAAGGATAATTGGACACCACTGCACTATGCAGCCAGCAATAATAGCATAGAACTAGCGAAATATTTAGTTACAAAAGATGATGTTGACATTGACGCTCGAGATAAAAGTAGACAAACGCCCCTTCATCACGCAGCTAGTAAAGGTTACGTAAATTTCGTAAAGCTTTTGGTAAAAAAAGGAGCAAACATTAAAGCAGAAGATTCTGAGAGTAAAACACCATTACAACTTGCTAATGACACAGAGGTTAGAAAAATTTTGTTAGGTGAAGCGTTAATTGATGTTGTAAAACAAAATAATATCCCAAAGGTTGAAGAATATATTGATCGTTCAAGTGTTAATTATTCGCGTGAGGAGAATAAGTGGACACCATTACACTATGCTGCTAGCTTAGGCTATCGGAGATCAGCGGAATTGCTTGTAAATAATAATTCCACTTTAGATGCTAGAGATTCTGAAAATAACACACCTTTACACATTGCTGCTGATTATGGTAAGGAAAATATTGTAAAGCTATTACTGGATAATGAGGCAGATATTAATATTCAGGGCAAAAATGCTTCCACTGCTCTACACATTGCTGCTGATAAGGGACATTTTAGAATTGCAAAACTATTAGTAGAAAAAGGAGCAGAAATCAATGAAGTAAATACTGACAGTAAATCACCATTACAACTAGCTAGGGATAATAACCATCAGACAATTGTAAAATTGCTATTAAACAAATTATTGTTTAACGCTGTGAAGGAAGGAAACCTTAGGCAGATTAAAGAGTATATTGATGATGGAGCTGAGATTAACCACTTAGATCATGATGGTTGGACTCCATTACACCACGCTGCTAACAGAATTCCAGAAGCTGTAGGCCTTGTTAGACTGTTAGTAAGAGAAGGAGCAGATGCTAATGCTACAGCTTACAGTGGGGATAAACCATTACACGTTGCTTCCAGTCATGCGCATAGAAATATTGTAAAGTTTTTTATTGAGGAGAAGAGGTTAGATGTTAATGATCGTGGGGAGGAAAATTTCACACCTCTACACCATGCTGTCAACAAGGGCAGCAAGAATTTGGTAGAGTTTTTAATCAAAAAGGAAGCAGACATTTATGCAGACAGCTCTAATAGTACAACTCCGCTCGATCTTGCCAAGAGTGGAGATAATGAAGAAATTAAAGGCATAATACTGGGCAAGGCATTGATTGATGCTGTAAGAGAAGATAATAGATCAAAAGTTACAAATCTCATTTCTGAGGGAGCTGATGTTAAATATTCATATGAAGACAGACGATGGAGGCCATTACACTATGCTGCTGGCTTAAGTTATCAGAGATCAGCAGAAATTCTTGTAAGGAACAATGCTACCATTATTGATGCTAAAGATTTTGAAGATAGTAATCCTATGCATGTTGCAGCTGAATATGGTCACAAGAATATTGTGGAATTTTTTTTTAGAGAACATCCAAATGAAAATAAGGCTGAGCTTATTGAAAGTAAGGGAAAAAATGGTTGGACACCTCTACACTATGCTGCTGATAAAGGTCATCCAGCAGTAGTGAAGTTTCTTATAGAAAAAGGAGCAAATATTGATGCCAAGGGCTTAAGCAATGAAACACCTTTACAACTTGCAGATGAGAAAGGTGATAGCCATAAGGAGGTTGCAAAATTATTGCGAAGCAGAGCATTATTTAATGCTGTAAAACAGGAGAATCTTAATGATGACCTTGATAGTATTAAATATCTCTTCATAGGTGAGATTGATGTTAATTATTCGGACTTAGATAATTGGACACCGCTGTATTATGCTGCTTCTAATGGTGATCTAAAAGTTGTGGAATTTTTAGTCGAAAAAGGAGCAGATGTAAGCACTATAACCAATGATAGAGAAAAGCCTATACATGTTGCTGCTAAGCATGGACACACAGAAATTGTGAAGTTTTTTGTAGAGAGAAAAGGGTTAAGCGTTGATGAAGAAGGAAAAAATAGGTGGACACCACTGCACTATACTATTTCTGAGGGTCACCAGGAGCTTACAAAGTTTTTAATAAAGAGAGGTGCAAATATTAATGCTGAAAGTCTTGACTCTAGCAATAAGACACCGCTACAACTTGCTCAAAATGGAAGCTACGAAGTAATTAAAAGAATAGTGCTGGGTAAAGCATTAATTGATGCTGTAAAAAGAAATGATATAGAAAAAGTTAGAGATTATATTACCTCTGGAGCTGACCTTAATTATTCATATGAAGATAAAAAATGGACACCGCTTCATTATGCTGCTCAC
Organism: Wolbachia endosymbiont (group A) of Limnophora tigrina; assembly: GCF_964263225.1. Taxonomy (NCBI): domain Bacteria; kingdom Pseudomonadati; phylum Pseudomonadota; class Alphaproteobacteria; order Rickettsiales; family Anaplasmataceae; genus Wolbachia; species Wolbachia endosymbiont (group A) of Limnophora tigrina. Next base: position 387,809 of record NZ_OZ181654.1, on the reverse strand, counting down.
TTAGGTTATCAAAGCTCCGCAGAAGTACTTATAAATAACGACTCTACTGTTATTGATGCTAAAGATTCTGACAATAATGAGCCTTTACACATTGCAGCTGATTGTGGGCATGAAAATATCATAAAACTTCTTCTTAAAAACGAAAAGGGGTTGTTAAATATAAATAATAAAGGCAAAAGTGATTGGAGTCCCCTTCACTATGCTGCTGAAGGTGGACATTTGTCAATCGTCAAGCTTCTGGTGGAAAAAAAAGCAGATATTAATGCTGTAAATTCAGGCGGTAAAACACCGCTAGAACTGGCGAGAGAGAGAGGACATCAGGAAGTTGTATCGCTATTGTTGAATGAGGCACTTTTTGAGCAAGTATTTGGAGCAGTTAAAAAAGGAAATCTTGATGAGGTTAAAGGATATCTTGATGCTGGTGCTGACATTAATCATTCAGACCTTCAAGGCTGGACTCCACTACACCATGGTGCAAACAGATCGGTAGATGATGAAAGGTTTATCAGATTTTTAGTAGAGAAAGGAGCAAATATTGATGTTAGAACTAATGATGGTGACAAGCCACTACATCTTGCCTCTGATCATGGGCATAACGATATTGTAAATTTTCTTCTTGTTGAGAAAGAAATGGATGTTAATGATCGTGGTAAAAATAACTGGGCACCGCTACATTATGCAGCTAGTAAGGGACATAAGGAACTGGTAGATCTTTTAGTAAAAAAGGAAGCAGACATTTATGTTGAAGATGCTGACAGCCAGACACCATTACAACTTACTGAAGATAGCGCAGTCAAAGGGGCGCTACTTGGTAAAGCGTTGATTGATGCTGTAAGACAAAATAATGTATCAAAGGTTAGAGATTGTATTGAAGAGGGGGCTAATCTTGAGTATTGGTATGAAAGCAATAAGTGGACTCCGTTACATTATGCTGCTAGTTTGGGATATCAAAGATCTGCAGAAGCAATCATAGAGAAAGATTCAGGAACTATTAATACTCAAGATTTTGATGAAAAGATACCTTTACATATTGCTGCTGCTTATGGCAAAAAAAATATTGTAGAGCTTTTGCTCAATAATCAGGCAGATATTAATCAACCAGATAAAAAAGGTTGGACACCGATTCACCATGCTGTTTACGAAGGTCACTTGGCAGTAGTAGAGTTCCTTATAGAAAAAGAAGCAAGTATTGATGCTAAAGGTTTGAGTAATGAAACACCATTACATCTTGCGGTGGAAAAAGGCAGTAGCCATAAAGAGATTACAAAATTATTACGAAGTAGAAAACTACTTAATACTGTAAAACAGGCTGGCCTTGATGATGACATTAATATAATCAAGGACTTTTCTCCAAATGAAGTTGATATTAACTATTCAGACTCAAATAGCTGGACACCACTACATTATGCTGCGCTTAATGGTTATCTAAAAATTACAGAGTTTTTAGTAGTAAAAGGAGCAGATGTTAATGCTAGAACTGATAGCAGAGAAAAGCCTTTGCACATTGCTGCAAAAAATGGGTACAAAGATATTGTCGAATTTTTTATTGATCAACAAGGATTAAGTGTTAACGAGCAAGGGGAAAATAAGTGGACACCACTTCATTATGCTGCTGCAAGCAATAGTCTTAATGTTGTACAGTACCTGATTGAAGAAAAAGAAGCTGCTATCGATATCAAAGATAGAAACAATTGGACAGCTCTACATCATGCTGCGAAAGAAGATCATATTGAAATTGTAAAGTTTCTTGTGAAGAAAGGTGCAAATATTAATGCTCAGGATTCTCAAGGTAAAACACCGGTAGATCTGGCAAGCGAGTCTGAGGTCATTCAGTTCTTGTTAAATGAAGGGCTGTTTGATGCTGTAAAACGAGATGAAGTATTGGAGGTAACAAGCTATCTTAACAAGGAAGTTAATGGCACAAAAGCTGATGTTGATTATCGCGATCAAAACAACGAAACTTCTCTCCATCATGCTGCACGACATGGCTATTTAAATATAGTTGAACCTTTAATCGAACATGGAGCTAATGTAAATGCAGCTGATCTAAATAAGTGGACTCCTCTGCATCATGCATCTGAGGGTGGAAATTTGGGAGTTGTAACATTTTTGACAAACAATCAAGCAGACATTAATGCTGAAAATGTTGAGAAGGATAAGCCTTTACATATTGCTGCAAAAAATGGGCACCAACCAATAGTAAGGTCCTTTATTAAGGAACGGAACATGGATGTTAACGATAAAGGCAAAGATGATTGGACACCACTGCATTATGCTAGTGCAAACAACTATTCACAAATAGTCAGCTTTCTTGTCAAAGAAGGTGCAAATATTACCATTCAGAATGCTCAAGGTAAAACACCTTTGGAGCTTGTAAGCGATAATCAGGAAATTGTCAGGTCATTACAAAATAAGGCACTACTTGATGCTTTAGAACAAGGAGAATATACTCAAGTTCAAAGATATCTTGATAGTGGAGCTGATCCCAATTTTCTAAGTGAGAATGATTGGACACTGTTGCATTACGCAGCTAAAAGGGGTCATTTGCTAATAGCTTTGCTTCTAGTAGAAAGAGGGTCAAGCATTGATGCTGAAAATTCTGATGGGGACAAACCTTTGCATATTGCTTCACAATATGGCCACATAAACATTGTGAAGCTCCTACTTAATGGTAAAGTTAATGATAAAGGTAAAGATAATAAAACACCACTACACTATGCTGCTGAGAGCAATCACTTTGAAGTTGTTCGATATTTAGTAGGAGAAAAAGGTGCAGATATTAATCTTAAAGATGCTGATGGGGATAAACCTCTGCATCTTGCTGCAAAGAATGGACATACGGATATAGTAAAGTTTTTTCTTGATAGAAAGCTCAGTGTTAACGATTTAGGTAAAGATAGCTGGACACCACTCCATTATGCCGCTGAGCATGGCAGGTCGGAAGTTGTGGAGCTTCTGATAACAAGAGGTGCAAATATCAATGCAGAAAACTCTGGTGGCAAAACACCTCTACAACTTGCCCAGGATGAAGGAGTCAAGGAGTTATTGTTAAATAAAGCACTTTTTGACGCTGTGAAAGAAGGAAATTTAGTGAGAGTACAAGACTTTTTCAGAGATGGAGCTAATGTAAACTCTACTAATAGATGGGGATGGGGGCTTTTACATGCTGCTTCTGTGAGAAATAATTTGCCATTAATCAGGTCTTTAGTGGAAGAGAAGGGAGCGAATATTGATGCTAAAAGTAGAGATGGAAATAAACCTTTGCATATTGCTGCCGAGAAAGGCTCTTTAGATGTTGTAAGATACTTTCTCAGTAGAAAAAATGGTGTGAATGAGGCAGGTGCTAACATTAACGATAGGGGCAAAAATGCTTGGACACCGCTTCATTATGCTGCCAAGTATAACCACCCTGAAGTTGCAGAGTTTCTCATAGAGAATGGTGCAGATGTTAATGCAATTGACTATGATAATCTAACACCTCTGCAACTAGCTAATGAAGGGCCAATTAAAAGATTATTACAAAATAAAACATTATTACATGCTGTAAAGCAGGGCAATTTAAAGGATGTAGAAAGATACCTTGATAATGGAGCTAACGTTAATTATTCAGATAAGAATGGATGGACAGTATTACATGAAGCTGCAAGCAGAGGACATCTAAGAGTTGCTCAGACTCTAATATCAGGAGGGGCGAACATTAATACTAGAGATCAAAATGGCAACAAGCCTTTGCATATTGCTGCTGATTACGGTCGTAGAAACGTAGTAGAATTCTTTCTGAGAGAGGAAAGAGCTGGCCTTAGTGTTAATGATGCGAATAGAAATGGATGGACACCGCTTCACTATGCCGCAAGCAGAGGTGGTTTGGCAGTTGTAGAACTTCTGATAACAAAGAGGGCAAATATTAATGCTCAAGACTCTAACGGAAATAAGCCTTTACATATTGCTGCAGATAACGGGCATAGAAGTATTATAGAATTTTTCCTTAGGTGGCACGGAGATGAGCTAAACATTAACTATAAAGGTAATAATGATTGGACTATGCTACACTACGCTGCTGACAAAGGGTATCCAGAAGTTGTAAAGTTTCTGATAGAAAAAGGAGCAGATATTGATGCTAAAAGTACTGACAACAGAACACCTCTGCAACTAGCAAGCGGTAAAAACCATCAAGAAGCAGCAAGATTATTGCGTAATAAGGCATTATTTAATGCTGTGAAACAAGGAGAGCTAAGTAAAGTTGAACAGTATCTTGCTGAAGGAGCAGACCCTAACTACAAAGACGAAAATGACTGGACATTGCTGCATGATGCCGCTAGCAAAGGTTACATTGAAATCGTTAGGCTTCTAAAGGTGCAAGGAGCAAATGTTGATGCTAAGTCTTATAATGCAAAGCCTTTGCATTATGCTGCTAGGAATGGATACGAAGACGTAGTAGCGTTTTTGATAGTAGGGAAAGAGAAAAGTGAGGGTGTTGACAGTCGTGGTAGGAATAATTGGACACCACTTCATTATGCTGCTAGACATGGACGCTTGGCAGTAGTAGAATTTCTGGTAGGAGAAGACGCGGATATCAACCTTAAGGATACTAACAGAAATAAGCCATTGCATGTTGCTGCTCAATATGGTCATACAAATGTGATGGAGTTTTTCCTAAGGAAAAACAGAGAAGGGTTGAGTATCGATGACAAAGGTGCAAGTGGAAAAACAGCTTTGCATCAAGCAGCTGAGAAAAGCCATTTAGCAGTTGTAGAATTTTTGATAGAGAAAGGCGCAGATATCAATATCCAAGATTCTGAAGAAAACACGCCATTGCAACTTGCAACTGACCCTGAGATTATTAAATTGTTACAAGATAAGGCGTTATTTAATGCTGTTAAGCAGGGAGATCGTGACAAGATTAGTGAATATCTTACTAGTGGAGCTGATGTTGATGTGACTAACAGGTGGAGATGGGGAATGTTGCATATTGCAGCAGAAAATGGCGACTTATCGATGATAAGGTTTTTACAAAGTAAAGGAGCGAACCTAAACATGAAAAGCATTAGTGGTGAAAGCCCGTTACATGTTGCTACCAAAAATGGGTACAAAAATGTTGCTGAGTTCTTGCTTGAACATGGAGTAAGTGCTAGTGAAGCAGGCAAAAATAATAAAACGCCATTACATTATGCTGCAGAGGAAGGTTATTTTGAGCTTGTAAAGTTACTAATAGAAAAGAGAGCAGACACCAACGCAAGGGATTCAAACGGTAAAACACCATTACAACTTGCTAAAGAAAAAGAGAATGGAAAAATTACTGAATTACTGTTAAATGAGGCTATGTTTCATTCTGTAGGAAGGAATGACATACAAAGAGTTAGAGGTTATCTTAAAGAAGGAGCTGATGTTAATTATTCTGGTCACAATAACTGGACACCACTGCATTATGCCGCTTATAGAAACCACATAAAACTCATAAAACTTTTAGTAGAAGAAGGGGCAAATGTTAATGCTGATTCTCATTACATAAAACCTTTACATATTGCTGCTCAATATGGCCATAAAGGCGTAGTGGAATTTTTGCTTAACAGCGGATCAAATATTAATGCTTCTGGTTGGAATAGCTGGACACCACTCCATTATGCTGCTGATTCTGGTCACTCAGAGGTTGTGAAATTGCTTATAGAAAGAGAGGCGGATATTAATGTTCAAGATTTTCATGGCAAAACACCGTTACAACTTGCTACAGAAAAGCGCCACCTAGAAGTCATGAAAGCTCTTTCAAACGCAGGATTATTTGATGCGATAAGTCAGAAAGATTTTAGAAAGGTTGAATATTATTTTAATATAGGTGCAGATGTTAACTCTAGAGATGATAATGACTTAACACCATTGCATAAAGCTGCTCAAGGTGGTGATTTAGAGATTGTCAGGTTTCTTCTTAGAAAAAAGGCTTATACTAATGCTAAAAATAATAAAGATTACCTTACCCCGCTCCATGAAGCTGCTAAGAGTGGTAACTTAGAAGTTGTGAAACTACTTATTAACTTTAGATCAAATATTCATGATCAAACGATAAGTGGAGCAAAACCTTTGCATATTGCTGCTGAGTATGGACATAAAGATATCGTAGAGTTTTTCCTCAATAGGGGATTAAGTGTCAATGATTTAGATAAGAATAAGTGGACGCCATTACACTATGCTGCCAAGAGTGGTAACTTAGAAGTTATAAAATTTCTCATCAGTAGAGGAGCAGATATCAATGCCAAAGATTCTAACAATTTAAAGCCTTTACACATTACCGCACAATACGGTCATAAAGATATTGTAGAGTTCTTTACTGTAGAAAAGCAATTAAGTGTTAGTGACCAAGATAAGAATAATAGAACATTGATGCACTATGCTGCTAAAAGTGGTAACTTAAACGTTATTGAATTTCTTGCTGGTAGAGGAGCAAATATTATTGCTTTTGATATTAACGGTGTGAGTCCTTTACATATTGCTGCTGAACATGGACATAAAAACGCTATTGAGTTTTTCCTTAGCAGAGGATTAAATGTTAACTATCAAGATAAAGAGAGCCAAATACCACTACATTATGCTGCTAAGGGCGGTAATTTGGAAGTGATTAAACTTCTTGTAAGTAGAGGAGCAAATGTCAATGCTCAGGATTCTAGTAATGCAAAACCTTTGCATTATGCTGCTCAGTATGGTCATAAGGATATAGTAGAATTTTTTGTTGTGCAAAAGCAGCTAAGTATTGATGACAAAGGCAAAGACAATTGGACACCTTTATATTATGCTGCTAAAGGCAAGAATAATAAACACATTGATGATAGTAAACTTTTAGAGGTTATTAGGTTTCTTGTTCGTCAAGATAGAAACATTATCAATAATAAAGATGCTTACGGTGCTGGGCCTTTACATATTGCTGCCCAGCATGGGCATAAAAATGTCGTAGAATTTTTTATACAAAAAGAATTAAATGTTAATGATATTGATCATCAAAAATTAACACCTTTGCATTATGCTGCCCGTCATGGCCGCTTGAAAGTTGTTAAATCTCTGATTGAAGAAGGTGCAGATATTAAGGCTGTAAGCAACGATGGAAAAAAACCTATACACTCTGCAGCTAGCAATTCACATAAAAATATTGTATTACTTTTTGTACAGCAAGGGCTAAGCATTAATGATCCAGATACTAATTTAATTTGGACGCCACTGCATTATGCTGCCCATTCTGGTAATTTGGATTTTGTCCAATCGCTTTTAGCTGAGGGAGCAAATTTTAATGCTGTAGATGCTGATAACGCAAAACCTTTGCATATTGCTGCTGAACGTGGGCATCAAAAAGTTATAGAACTTTTAATAAACCAGGGAATGAATGTTAATGATTTAGGTCAGGACAATTGGACACCATTACACTATGCTGCAAGGTATGGTCATTTGGGAGCTGTAAGATTTTTAGTAGAAGAGAAAGGAGCAAATATTAATGCTGTTGATCTGAGTGGTAAAATGCCTCTACATATTGCTGCTGAGAATGGACATAAAGATATTGTAAAATTTTTCCTTGATAAAGGAATAAGTGTTAATGCTGTAAGTGCAGATAATTGGACACCTCTCCACTGTGCTGCTAGTAATGGTCATTTAGAAACCGTAAAATTTCTTGTGGAGGAAAAAGGAGCAGATATTGATCTTCTCAGTATTGATCATGAAAAACCTCTTGATCTAGCTATTTCTGCAAACCATGTAAGTGTGGTAGAATACCTAAGGCAAGCTCTGGAAGAAAAAGAGCACGATTACGTTGCTAATATCAGGCATAGTCATCTTTTTGTAGATCAGCCTACTGTAGGTCAGTTTCAAAGTAGTGGGGCAGGTAGACATTCTTCACTGATAGGCAACTGGGTTTCTTGGATAAAAGGTTGGATACAGCCAGTATCTAATACTGAACAGCCATTTTTACCAGGTAAGGTGGCCAGCTGTAAATCATCTACACCTATTATTCAAGAAAAGCTTGAGAATATTAGTAATGCAGACATGATGCTTTATTATGTATTATATAGCTGGTTCAATGGAAATAAATGCAACATGAAATGCAGAGCTTATGAAAGCAGTACTTTACCAAAAGAGGAGACAATAGGCTGTACTTTACGTATAGTGGAAAAGCTAGAGCAAGTAATGAAGCAAGCAGCTCGTAGCAGTGGTATAGCATGGAAATCAGTAAGAATTGATTTTTTAGCAGTACAAAAAGCTATCACAGCAAAAATTACAAGTGGCAATTACGATACAATTTCTAGTCTTTTAGACTCGTATATAGACAGGGCATTTTCAGAAAATTTAAGTCAAAAGCAAATCGATAGATTTAAAAAAGCCTATAATGATGAGCAAGACCAGATATTAAATAGCGGATTGTTTTCTGAACCGCAAAGCATGTTTAATAGTAGCATTCAAGTGCCTACTTACATGCAGAGTGTTCTTATAGAAAAAGGTATTACAAATGAAAAAAGCAAAGAAACCTGCTACTCGTTATTAAAATAGCAGGTATAGAAGGCAGTAAGTTACCAATTAATCGTTGCTTTATAAGGAACCATAATTATGATTTCCTCAATTTTGTTTGTATCAGCGTTGTTAATTTTCATACTCCAATCACTGCCAATTGTAAGTGAAGGATTAACAATCTTTTTAGAATTACGTTCCCAATTATAGTTATTTAACTTTATAGTCATTCTACTATTTGTCTCAGGTGTAGTAGGTATAACATAAATATTGTTTTCTCTATTTAGATCAGCTGACGGATTTTTGACGTGAACGGGGAAAATTTCAGGGGATAGTTTGAATTTTAGCTCAGAAGAACGCCCTTTTGCTTGTTGTTTAAAATTTTCCCATTCTTCTGGATAGACCGAACTTAGGTTCATAACTAATGTACCTTGGTAATACTTTATTTGATTGAGATTTTTCACTTGATTGCTTAATGTTTCTCCACCATTTAGCGCTGTGTAATCTAAATGAATGATAACATCAGAAATAGTACCGATGTCGAACCTATTAGTTGCCTGTGGTAAACTCAGTTCCCAAGTGGAAACTGCGCCTGTTCCCTCAAATGGTAAGTAGCGTTCATCACCAAAACTAAGCTCAAATAGACCACTATCTTGATCAGCTTTTGAGATAGCAATTTCTTGATTTGGTTTCCAGTTAGCTCTTAAAAGATCAGTTTCAGGCTGTTCTTCTTCACTTGGGCTTACTAAGTATTTAATTGCGTTTATTGCACCATCGCTTTTTAATATTACTTGGCTACTTGTTTGTTGCAAACTTGCATGAACATTTTCATAAGGACCAACTACTGCTGGAATAGTAATCTTTATATCTTTAATCTTACGAGCATAGTGACCAGGAAAGTCAAGATCAAATATTTTTTCTGTGAGAGAGAATTTACAACTGCCTTTAGTTTTAAGCTCATAAAGTGCAATAGGATCAAGGGATTTAAGTGAGATTACTTTAGTGATTTCTAATCTTCTTTCATTGGTATCATGGTACTCTTTGTCAAGTTGCTCAAGTTCAAACTTTAACTTTTGCCCTGAAAGTAGGCCTTCTTTTAAACTATTCCAGTGTCCTGGTTGAATGAATGTTTTATCATTATCAATCTCATATTGGTAAGCCCTTTCAGCTTGCTTTGCGATCTCAAGGGCAAGTCTATAAACCCTAATATATAAACTTTTAAGCTCACCTTTCATCCAGCTGTAGAGTTCTTGGTTAGTAAATTTGCTCCTAAAGAAAGACTCTTTTTCTTTGATTTGTTTTATCGATTCCCTATGCGCTCTAAGATCTTGTACAGCATTTGCTTGGTTCATTTTATTTGCTTCTATTTGATAGCTAATCTGGTCAACATCATGAGTTGCCATAATCTTCTGTAAATCCCAATCTTCAGCTCGTCTGTCATAGCTTGCATAAGTACTTATATTTTGTGATGTGTTTGATAATACGTTTGCTGCTGTTTGAATTGAACTAGCAGCAGTATCTGCAGATCTACCAGGGTCATGACCACCACATGCTAACCCAAAAATATTTGGCATAAGATTTAAAACTGCAGCAGTTAGTTTGGGAGAAACTGTAGCAGCTAAAAGAACTACGGCAGCAATGGATGTTCCTATTGCTGCAATTTCAGCAATTGATAGTCCTTCATTAATTAATTTCTCATAATGAGATTTTCGGTCTTTTGCGCTACTCAAACTTGCATCAAGTGCCTTAGCTTCTTCTTTTAATGCTTCAATGGCTTTTTCCTTAATGGTAGTCATTAAATTGGCCATTATAGCTTCTTGTTTGTTGTAAAGTAAATTCAGTGCCTCAGCATCTTTTTTCTCTAAAACGCTTAATAGTTCTGAGCCAATCTGAGTTACAGTATCAGCAATTGATTTAGCATAGGTAATCATATACTTAAAACGGTAATGGGGCACTTGGGCTATTTTTGGTAACCTCATGGTACTTTCACCGGCTGCAGTACTAATCAATTGCCCTGGATCGATTGATGGTTGAAATAGAGCAAGCTCTAAACGTTTACCTTTAATGTCCAAGCAATGTCTTATTTTATACAGGCGATCTTCGATCGTATTCCATAAGCTGATAAATTTTTTATTTTCTGGAGTACAGAAGTAACTACAATATATGGTGAGGTCAACTACAGCAGCGTTAGGGCTATTTTGTGTATTCCGAACAACGCTTCTTGGAGCGCTTGCTTCTATTTTACATATATCGTATTTATTGTTTGACAATTCACATATATTCTTAGATTTAACTTTGAACTTTCCTTTCTTTTTTGGTCTTTCCCCAAGCAGATCCCAAGCTCTGATGTAAAGCATTGTCGCTTGATTGATGCTTTCCCATGTCCCTTTAGAAAACTCTGAATCACCCCAGTCAATTAAGTTATCTACGTATGACATGATTATATACTTTTCATGAGAAGTTTTTTTCTTATCAGCCTCCTTGTATGAATCAAGTGAATCAACTAATTTTCCACTATCACATTTTTCACCGCTTTCGTCTGATTCTTTATCACATTTAGTTTTAAAAGGAATAAATTGCCATGCATCACATCCCTTTTTGAGAGGGTTGAAGATATATTGGTACCACTTGCGTGCTTCAGCAAATTTTTGTTCTTGATTAAAAAGGTATGCAACTAGTGTTGGGATATGGAAAAATATTTCCCACAAATATACCCCATAAAACCCTTGAAAATCAAGCGTTTGGTTTTGCACTTCTGGTGCTAAGATTGCTCCTGATCCCTTAATATAAGCTTCTTTATATGACTTATTGACTAATTGCAAAACTTTTTCGTCTTTGTATTGATTTTGATTTACGTCATCATTCTCCTTTTGACTAATTAATTTACTGACTAAATCTATCTCTCTTTGCTTTTTTTTATCTAATTTTTTATTCCTTGCTTGTACAGCAAATTCATTATTACCGTCTTCTATTTCTTTTTTATCTTTTTGTAGTTGCGATATTTTGTCCTCAAGGTATTTTTTCTTTTTTTCATGCTTTTTTATTTCATCATCTAACTCCTTTATTCCGGTTTCATGCTGCCTTATATTTTTTTCTAACGCATCCTTCTCTTTTTTTAGTGCTTCTATAGTTTTGTCTTGTCCTGATAATTGATTTATTTTACTTTCTAAGTTTGTTACTTCCTTTTCTAGTGTCATTAACTTTTGCTGTAATTCTACATTTGTACTCTCTACATTTTGCTTGTACTGTGTTAACTCTTGCTTCAAGTTATCTATTACTTCTCGTAAACTGTCTCTTTCTGTTACTTTTTCGTGTGAATCACCTGATCTATGCGGAAATAAATTATTCAACTTTACTTTTAAATTTTCTATATCCTCCCGTAATTTATTCCTTTCTTCTATATCTTGTTCTATAGATCTTACCTTGCTTTTCAACTCATCTTTACTTCTTTCCTCACTATCTTTTTTGTTTTTCAAGTTAACTAATTCACTCTGCTCGTTGCTTATACTGTTTTTCTCTTTATCTATTTCTTTCTGTATTTCTTCTAACCGTTTTGTAACAGCTTTCTTTTCGTTTTCTTTTTTCTCGTTATAGAATTTTGTTATACTTTCCGTTGCTTCTGTAATGCTGCTAATCCTACCAAAGTAACGCGTATCAGATTTTTCTGATATTAGATCCTCTTTCAGAGTAAACTTACTATTATGAAAGCCGTTTTCACAAGACAAAATCAATATTTCGCTATCCTTTGTAGCTACTTTCAGCTTGCCATCAAAATTTTCATTAATATTTTTTGATTCTTTAACCTTCTCTTTTAGTTTTCTACCCCAATCCCTAATCTCGTTTTCAAAATAACTTCTAGCCTCCTCTATGTCCCGATCTTCAACCCATACATTGTGTTTAAGAAATCCAACTTTCTCATCTTTTTTACCTTTATACTCCTCCAGTGTTTTTTTATTCCAATTTCTAACATCTAAACATTTCCTTACTTCAATCTCAAATTTCTCATCTATTTTAACATCGTGTGGCAACTTTTGTTGAGCGGACCAGCTACCATCCACCTTTTTAAATACATAGTACACAGTTAGAGTAGAATCATTAATTGATACATCTTCTATTTGCTTTTCCTTTACAGTTTTGTGTAGCCAAAAAATAAATATTCTACCAAATGTATGGACTATTCTTGCGATGTTGATTGGTATTTGCACTTCAATTTTTTGCCAAGGCTCCCAAGTCTGTGTACTTCCTGTTTTACCACCTTCAAAATTGCCAATACGGTAATAGTAAGTATAAGGATCTGCTTGAGTTCGTCCTAAAATATACAACTTGTTGTCTGTAAAATAAGTATCAACTACTCTGAGATTCACAAGCTGTGAAAAATTCTCAAAATACTTGATGTATGCATTAGCTGCTTCTTCATCGTTAAGATTGCCCTGCATTAAAGTGTTTTGTAATGCCTTATATTCTGCTGTTGCCGATTTATGCAGTGTAGGGTTTAGATAATTCTCGGGATACAGGGCAACCTTTTTAGTTGCTTCCCACTTTCTATAATTGTTTAGTAAATCCCATATTTCTTCAGTTAAATCAGGCTTAACCGTTACACCTTCTTCCAGCTCTAATATGCAGCGGTGAATGTAAAGTTGAAGACTGTTTAGCCCTGCTTTAAGAGGAGAGATTTTTGAACAATCACTCATTTCAACATCAATCAAAAGAAATGAGTATAGGTTTCGCATATTCTCGATATCTGCGTACATTTTGTTACCACTACTGTCGCGACCATATATCATATAGTTTGCCAGAGTATTACGCTTTTGATCTTCTAGCTGCTCTTTTACTCCTTCTACGTAGCTTAGTGATTCCTGTAGTTTTTTTGCAGTACTATCATATTTATTCCACCCAGTAGATGCTGGTAAATTATGCAGATCCTTCAATTCCAACAAAATTTTGCCGTCAATTGCAGAGCACTCTGCAATATCCATAAAAGACTTAATTTTTAGCAAAGAATCTAGAGGGTTATGTTCTTTACTGAAATACTTTTTAAATGCATCAATTTCCTTCATCTCATTCAGAACTTTTTTATCCAAATTAGTAAGATGTGCTATTTTTTCTGTGACTTTGCTTTCATCGTAACTGTCACGTAGCCATTCTCTATATTGTGACAGAGTAAGTTCATTACCAGAAAATTCATTTTGTAATGCTTTGTAGTTTGCAAGAGTTTTTATCTGCTCTTCTGTCCATGTTGCTTTTAGCTTATAGGCATTTGCATGATTTGTAATATCTTCTGCGTCCATTTTAAGCGTTGTAAACATAGTGGCATTGTTTAAAAGCTCTTCTATTGTTGCATCATAAGTTATAGATAAGCCTATCGTATATGTACGCTTATTTTCTGTACCTTGATAAGTTAAAGTTGCTCTATTATTATGTATTTTTATTGACTTGCACTTATCAGGTTTATAAAGGTCAATAGCTCTCCAGGATTTGGCTGTATCATCATAGATATCTATTTTACCTGAATATTTTGTGCTGCTTGTAATATCTACAAGCAAGTCATCTCGAGTTTCGGTTTCTTTTGCAGTGCGCTTTATCCAACTTTTAGTTATAGAATCATAAATATACACTTGACCTGTAACAGTACTATTTTTCTTTCCTGTGAAGAATATAGCCTTTGCGCCAATTACGATTGCTGATACACTCTCATGTGCTTCGTTAATTTCATCTGTTTTTTTCCAGCTGTTGGTAGGGCTATCGTAGACATCTATATGTTTAGAGTATTGCTGATTACCCTTACACCCACCAAAGAAAACAGCTTGTTTACCAACAATTGTAACCGATACTGCATCACGTGCCTCACTTGCTGTATAGTCAGCTGCTAACCATTTCTCAGTTTTAGCATCATAAATATCTATTTTATTAGACTTAGTTTGATCTGCTTTACCACCAAAGAAAATAGCTTTTCCATCAACTATAGCAACCGACGCATTCTCACGTGCTTCACCAACTGTATATGTTGTCCAACGTTTCATTGGATCAGTTCTATAAATGTCAATATCTGCTGCATCGTATATATCAATTTTAGCAGAAGGTTGGTTACCACCTTTATTTCCACCAAAGAAAATAACTTTTGTATCAACTATAGCTACTGATGCGTTTGAACGAGCTTCACTTGCTATGTGTGTTGTCCAGTTTCCATTTTCATAAATGTCTATCTTATCTGACCTTCCTTGATCTACTTCACCACCGAAGAAAATAGCTTTATCACCAATTACTGCAACAGACGCATTTGCTCTTGCTCTTTCAGCGCCAGCTGCATGTGGTGTCCAAATTCCACTTTCATAGATATCTATCTGTGATGAACACTGTGTATTACTCTTATTTCCACCAAAGAAAATAGCTTTGCTTCCTACAACAGCCGCTGCTGCACTATCACGTTCCTCACTAGCTATTTCAGTTAACCGGCTTCCAGTATCTTCATCATAAATATCTATTTTTTTGGAATACTCATTTGTACTTTTCTTACCGCCAAAGAAAATAGTCTTTGCACCAACCGTTGCTACTGCAACATTCTCTCTTGGCTCACTAATTGCATGCTCTACAAGATCCTTTTTAAGTACTTTGCTTTCTCCAAGAAAAACAGCCTTTTGACCAATGATTCCTACATCATGAACGATACTTTTATCTAATGATTCAAGCCTTAGTAGTTGTAAATTTGTTGGTTGTTTTTTTGTAAACTCATGTGTTGCAGCTAGTCCTTCTTCATTAAGCTGTTCTCCTATATATTGCAGTACTAAGTTATGAAAGGCTTTTTCATCATGTTTTAGTTCCTGATCCTTTTCCAGTTCTTCACATATTTTGCTTACCTGTTCTGTATAAGGGTGGGAAAGCGCAGAAGAATTTACCAGTGTACTTAACTGCTCAATAGTGATGGAATTGTTGCTTAACCAATCGCTTAACTCAATAACGTGCTCTACGTTGTTTATTGTTAGCTCACTAATGTTTAACTGTAGTGAAATCTGTATAACTTCAGCTATTGAAATATTCATCAACCTTGCTAGCAGAATTTGCTTATGCACTTCTAAAATGAGTGATTTTCCAATTTTGCTTGATACCTTGTCATTATAATTAATCAAAGAAGTCAGCTCTTCTTTACTGATGTTCCAAATCTTTTGTAATGTAGTACTGTTATCTACATTTGTAATGAGATCCTTTGGCAGAGCCTGAGTCAATTCACCTAACTTTTTAAACAATAGTTTAAACCTTTCAGTTAACTGGTAGAAGTTGTGTAGAAATTTTTGCTCTTTGACACTAATTTTTTCTTGCTTCTTAGCTTTTTTGCTGTGAGTAGTAGATTGACTGAGCAGCCATTCCACTTTCTGACGTTTTGCTCCAGTTTTTGCAATAAATTCATCAAAATTTTCTTCTTTAAATGGTTCAGAAGGTTCTTCTATTCCATAAACTTTCTTTAAGTCTGATTCTTTTACTCCTTGTAGAAAGAATAGAGATTCTGCTGCATTGTTTGCGTCTTCTTCACTCTTACTTCCTTCTATTGCTATGGAAGCATTAGAATATAACTTGCACACTTCACTTAAAGGCTTTTTCAATTTTTCTTGTAAGCTTTTTATTCTGCTTATCTCGTTAAGAGCACCTGCGTCAACTTCATTCTTATCAATTGCAAGCAATACATTACACAATTCATCAAACGACCAATTAAGTTTGTTTGCAAGGCGAATAAAGCGATGTAAAAATCCTAATGCCTGATCTATGTTATCTATAGTACCAGAATTGATAATTAGCTTATTGGTAGGATCAATTCTATTATAGCAGTCAATTAGCTGATCTAATTTATTGTAGTCTATGTTGGTTTGAGCAATGAATTTTTCAGCTTCCCTCAATTCACTTTTATCTATTCCGTAAACTTCGTTTAAATGTGAATCTGTTGTTGTTGCATCAATAATGAGATTATATTCTTCTGGTGAAAGTTTTAAGGATTCCGCAAAACTATTAGCTTCTGGTTTTAATACCTTATATAGATTAGCTAAGGTTATACCTTGTTTTTCGAGGTAAGCACGTATGCTAATTAAAGGAAAATTAGCTGGTAAATTAAAAGGATATTTATACTTGTCCGTTGCTAATTCTTTTAGAGCATTTCCACCTAGTTTACTATCTAGATTTTTCTCCATTATATCATTAGCAATCTCCAGATATAACTTTTCTTTCTTAGTATTGTCGCAATCTAGCTTAAGCTCAAACAGATCAGGACGACGTGTTTTAAGTTGGTGTGTTGGAATGTACTTTTCAATAGTCTCCATCAGTTTAACAAAATAAGCTGCTGGACTTAAGACCGATTGGCAAGGTTCACATTCGTTATAACCTTCCTTAGTCTTAAATATAGTTTCAACGATGTTGCTGTCTGTAGTAGTAGTTGTAGTCGTCATATTATTATTCTCCTTGTAAACTGTGTATAAGTGCATCACACTCTTCTGCTGTATCATGATCAATGTTGCAGACTCGTAGTGCTCGATAATGTGGTTCGGTCATTTCTCTGGCATTTTCTATATAGCGAGAGACGAATTCACGTCTGGCTAAAGCTTTTAGGTAGATATCTTTAGCCTCCTGCTCTGTGATCACGTCTTTTACCTTTTCGATAAAAACATCCTCACATAAATCTGTAATTTTAAATGCTGAGTCATATATTGGCTCATCATCCTCATTTGTAAAGCTGAGTAATTTCTCAGCTATTTCGCTGCTTTCTATTCCCATCTTCTCTAAGCGAAGTTGAGAATCATTTGTTGTGTTTTGGGTGGTCATGGTTTTTTCTCCATAATTGTTTGAGTTTTCAAATTAAGTGTTTATTGCTTAACTCAGAAAGAAATGAATTCCCTTCCTGCAAGAGCCTTTTAATAAACATCTTTAGCTTCTTGCTCTGTGATTACGTTTTTTACGCTTTCAATAAAGACATCCTCACATAATTTTAAATGCTGAGTCATAATTGGCTCATCACTTTCATTTTTAAAACCTGGGCAATTTCTCAGTTATTTCGCCTCTTTCTATTCCCATCTTTGCTAAGCGAAGTTGGGAATCGTTTACTGTATTTTCATTAGTCATAATTTTCTCCGTATAGTTGTTATTGTAGGTTTTTAAGTAGATCTACTTTTGTTATTCAGTATAGAGAGACGAATTCACGTCTAACTAAAGCTTTTTGGTAGATATCTTTAGCTTCTTGTTCTGTGATTGTGTCCTTTACCTTTTCAATAAAGATATCCTCACATAATTTTAAATGCTGAATCATATAAATGCTCGTCATTTTCATTTTTAAAGCTGAGTAATTTCTCAGCTAGTTATTGTTCAATTCCCATTTTCTCTAGGCGAAGCTGGAAGTCGTTAATTGTGTTGGTCATAATTTTCTCCTATAAATTGTTTCATTTATACTAATACTCTAAACACTAGTTAAACTCGTCCTCAAAAGTCAAAATCCTGTTCTTGCTAGCTTTCTCTTGGTTGCTATTTTGGATTTACGCTGCTTTTCTTCTTTATACTTATTCCTGCACTCACTCTTCTCTAAACTCTGGTACGCGTCTTTGGTGCCCTTGTACTATGTTTCCGGTTTCTATTAGTCTAATTGGGTTATTATAGTCTTGTACTCCTCTCTCAAGTGCTCGTTCTAAGAGGTTATGTGAGGTATCCAAGTCATCAATCAAAGTATTAAGATGTTCTATTTGTATATCAAAGCCGTTAAGTTCTCCCGCATTCCGCAA
This sequence comes from Wolbachia endosymbiont (group A) of Limnophora tigrina, assembly GCF_964263225.1. NCBI lineage: Bacteria > Pseudomonadati > Pseudomonadota > Alphaproteobacteria > Rickettsiales > Anaplasmataceae > Wolbachia > Wolbachia endosymbiont (group A) of Limnophora tigrina. The sequence continues at coordinate 369,585 of NZ_OZ181654.1, read as the reverse complement.
ATTATTTATGGTACTATGAAGCCTAGTGTGCAGAAAATCGACAAACACAGTTCGTATTTCTCTAACAGCTTGCATATTCTCTAAAGTTACACCTGCGGTAAAATCTATATTTGTAAGAAGACCGTGATCTAGCACATCTGATTGAGCTTCATCTACAGCTCTTCCTATGAACCAATTAACTTCTATGGGTTGATTTTCAGTATGTCCCAACCTAGCAGCTAACTCTGCACGCTGAACGTCACCTAAAGGTATTCTTGGATTAATTCTCCCCGGAGTTAAATGAGCTGCATGATGATCTTCCAAATCTGTTGCATTGCGATCTTGGAATTCAGCACCACCCCTTGCTGGTCTTTCTCCTGGAAGAGTTTCTGCTCCGGTAACCAAGTTATTTCTAGGATTTCCTGGCAAACCTTCTGCAATTCTTTGTATAGTACCACCAAGACCAATGAAGCCTACAAAGCGAGCGTTTAAATGTTCTACTGGGTCATTATCTCTAGGAAAGTCTCTATCAATATAAACTATAGATTGAGTGCGAAAACCGGAAGTATCAACACTATTTACCGGATTTCCCTTCACAAACTGAAACAAATTCAACCCATCCAAAGCGCCAGCAGGATCAGGATTAATCCACCTTAAGAGCCAGGTAGCATAGTAGCGTGCCCCATAGTAATAAAGACCAGTGCTATCATCTCGTTCTTTTCCTGAGTATCTATATTCTTTTTCAGTTACCCCGCGAGCAGTTTTTCCAGCAATCAGCGCTGTTCCACCAAATGGCAGATATTCCTCATATGTAATGATTTCAGCATTATCATTTAATTCTAGGGCAACTGAGTCTAAATGATTACTGAGCTGATAACGATTCTGACTTTCTTTAGTTTCATCATGTGTTCCTTCAGTCCAATAATGATGAAGAGCTACTCTACTTTCATCGTCCATCACATGGACAGTATACTTCTCTTTACTTAAACTATTATTTTGGTAAGTTCTTGTAACCTCAAGATCACCAAAGTAAATTTTTTCTACTCGAGTGGAATTCTTTTCATTATTCTGATAAGTCTCAGTAACCTTTCTGACTCTTTGTCCACCACTATCATAAACATAATATTCACTATCATTTTTCCCGCTAGGCCTAGTTATAATATCAACATAGGCGATGTTATCGCGGTAATTCCAGTGCAAGTTCTGTGTACCACTCAGTTTAAGCAAATTACCTCTTTCATCATAACTTTCATTTATGTTATTCTCATTGACAGGCCTTTCATCTACTACCTGTAAACTCCGATTTGACTTACTTGATATGTAAAATTCTTTAGTAGAACTATTTTTTCCGTTATGCCTAATTCTTGTAATGTTACTGCCATAATCAAAATCATAATATTCAGTATAATTACTAATCGCATTTTGATTGTTTAAATGAGGAATCGGCGTAATGTAATCATCTTTCTCTCTATTTCCACTTACTGCTGGATGCTCTTTTCCTGTTGCTTGAATCAGCCGATAAAGCGAATCGTAATGATAATCGGACTTAGTATCTATAGTTTTGTTATTTGGAAAGATGGTCTTATAAGACTCATCATTCATGCAAGTAATGTTACCTACAGGGTCATAGGTATAATTAATACTTTGTAATTTTTTTTGTCCCTTTTTACTTTCTAGTTTAGTGAGCCGAAAAGTTTTAGAGTCATAACTGTAACTGGTAATAACACCATTGCCGTAAGTAATCGATATACGCTGGCCTTTAGGATTGTAGCTAATGTCTGAAACATAGGTTTTAATTGTTTCCCCTGTTTTTTTAAGCTTAATTTGCCTTACTCTCCCTGCTATATCATAAACTGGAGTATGGGCATTATTTTGTGGATCAATCTTTTCAATTATTTCACCGATTGCATTATATTTTACGCTTGAATAAAATACTTCTCGTTCAAGATCTGTATGTGTTGCAACACTATCTTCCCAGTTTGCTTCTTGCTTATAATTCTTTCTTAAAGTGTAACTACTCTTTAATGTCTGACCTTTAAAATCATTTTCTTTAACTTCAGTTAGCCCTGCTTGATCATAATGAGCAATCAGCGTTCCATAGCGATTGGTCGCTTTATCCTGAATATCTTCAGAGTAAAAGAATCTTTCGACGATATTGTCTAGTTTTTGATTGGTAACTTTTACTTTGATTGGCCGTTGTAACCTGTCGTATTCTGTATAAGTATATACTCCTCTGCTATTCCAACTATATACAGAACTTCCAGCAACATTTGCTAAACTCCAGGTTTCTCCAGCATCAACACTAATGCTTTTAAGTAGCCCTGCCATTGAATACACATGGCGAAAGTTTTTTATTTTTTCAGCTTCTAATTTACCTTTGTTTTGCTCATAAAACCTTGGATCTACACTTTCCAGTTCATTTCCTTGAATGTCGAGTTTCACATGAGATTTTAATTCTACGTTATTTTGTCCATCCTTGCTTAAAATTTCTATCTGCAGGAACTTTCTTCCTAAACTATCCAAATGCTCTATTGTTGGCGTATTATAATGTTTTTCTGACTTTTCCAGCGCATCTTTTTCATTTTTCAACGTTTCTTTTTCTGCATCATTTGCGTTGCTCCATTTAGCAAAAAATTCTTTATAATATGCTGAATCTTTGACTGTATCGTTAAGATCAAAATTTCGAGTAGTCCATGGATTAAACTCTATTTTACTAAAAAAGCCTTTTGGAGTATCAATGCGAATATTTCTCAGCAGAGGATCATAATAAAGAGTTTCAGACACTCCTTGATTACGTATAGCGTCCTCTGGTCGATAGTACGGTGTATTGCTATAAAAAGGTTCATACTTTTTCACCTCCGTGCCTTTATTGTTATAAACAACTCTGCCTGATGCTAGCCATTTTTCACGCTCAGAGTCGGGATCAACAAGCATTTTAGTCTCAAGATTTCTGCCAAACCCATCTATGTGAGTTACCACTCTTCTTATTCTTTTGGATGTACTTTCCGAAACATGGGTTTCTCTCTGCAAATTAATAACGTGAACAGGTTGGCCATTTTTTCTCCAAGCATCCAAATCATAGTAAAAGAAACTGGTAGCATTCTGTAAGTAATGCTCTGGACCATTTGCTCTATCTACTACACCTAAAATATCATCAAAGCTTGGATCTTTTCTTACTTGATATTCGGGTAGTGGTTTATCACCTTTTTCTTGGCCCTTTTCACTGCCATAAACTGAAGTGGCAATCACCACTCCAAGTGGATTTAATATAACTTCTGATACACTATCATTATGATCAATTAATTTTACTGGCGTTAAACGTTGATAATCATATTCTGCTGTTGCTTCATAATGTGAGTTTGCTGTTGCTTTAACTATTGTTTTGATTGGCAGTAAATTATATTTATCGTAAACCACTGCAGTTTCGCTACCAAAAACATCAATTACTTTTTCAGGTAAATAGTACTTACTATCGCCATAATAATACTGAGTTGGGCTTGGTACCAACCAAAAATCATTCGACGTTTTTTTATAGCCAAGGTCTTTCAGCATTTGATCAGACGTGATTTTTCCGGCAAATACTTCTTTGATTTGGCTACCGGAAAATGCCATAGCTTCTGTATGATGAAGCAGTGCTTGCTGAGTTACTGAGCCAAGCGGCAAAGCTGCATTTTGTACTTCATTCCAGTAATAATTATGATTTTCACTTAAGAGTCTTGCTTGTGCTCTTGTATGACTTAGATTTTCTTCAAATTTTATCGTATTTTGTAGAGATCTCTCTACGTGTGTCTTTAAGTCACTAATGTTAACATAGCTATCTGTTGCAACTCTTAAGCCCCCAATCTCAAAAGCTTGTGATTTATAGAGAGCTCCAAGCAAGTAAAATTCTTTAGTATTATTAACGTAAAAATTATACTCTAAAGTAGCATGTAGTTTTTGCTGTTCTGAATAGTTACCAGATTGATTTCGACGAGGGTAAGTAATACTTGCTGATTTAATGATGTTGCCATATTTATCAATCTCTAAAACAAAATTGTGCTCAATACGTGGATCACAGCAATTCCTTTCATAGTGATAACTGATAGTTTCCTGTAAGTTAACAAAGAATGTTCCGTATTTAAATATCTTATTGGCACTACTGCTACTTGACCTTAATAGCTTTACTGCAGCACTAGACTCAGTTACCGAGTATGGATGCAGGTAAAGGTTGGGATTTTCATCCTTATCCAAACCATAGACTTCTTGTCTTAGCATTTGCCCTTGAATAGCACGGTATGCTTGTCTTTTATTCTCTATAGTAATTATACTTTTATCAAATACCTGAGGAGTTATTTTTAACGCTTCTCTATCTCCCTGGTAAAATTCTTTTCTATAGCTCTCAACTAAATCTCCTGCTTTTTTATAAGCCCCAGTGTGGTACCAAGTCTTGGTATAAATAGGAGCAACATAATCTTCTTTTTCAGTCTGATCAGTTGTAGCAAAATCTTCAGTATCCCAAGTTTCTACAAAACCAAATCCGCGAAATTCTTTTTCAGTGTAATCATAAAAACCATGATGATAACGATACTTATTGGTAAGTTTACTTCCTACTATATTGTCTATCGTTTCTATTTTTTCAATTACTTGTACTGGAAACGGCAGACTTGTAACCCAAGGACGATTTTCCTTTCTATCCTCCAAGTAAAACTTAGTAGAAGCTGCATAATGAAGACGGGTAAGGTTGCCCATGTTATTATCTATTTGCTTCAGTAAATGTGGTTTTACTCCATTGTAAAAATCATAATACAGATGTTGTAATTTTAAATTTTGATCCAGATAGCTAATAAGCAAACAGTTAGTGCCATTACCAAGGATGTCAGCAAACTCAATACGACCAATATGATTGTAATCTACCGGTAATTTCAAAGTTACTGGTTTACTGAAAGAGTTGCCACTATTGTTATAGTAGATATCTAAACTATTGTGGTTAGCGTAAACTAAATCAGTAGTACCAGAACCATCGATATCAGCAAAGTAAAGTCTTTTTGCATTTAATCCATTCCTAAAATATGGAGCGTTTTTAAATACAACTTTTTCACCAAATTTACCATAGCCAAGATTTGGCCAACATTCTACTTTGCCATTTTCTATTTTAACTAAATGGCTCTTGCCATCACCAAACATATCAGCAAAGCGTACTAAAGTACTCCCTGAATTAAAACGCTGATTTGGTAGATCTTTTGGTGCTGCGCTATAAATAGCTTTTTTGTAACCTTTTTTTCCTTGCGATGGATATACTCTGACGCTTTCTCCTTCAAATACTACGATATCAGTTCTTCCATCCCCAGTTACATCAATCATTTCTTGAATTTCACTACTGATGTTTATTACTTGCGACTCAAGGGGCTTAAATTCACTCCATTTACCATCAAAATCATGATAACCTTGAAAGCTACCTTCATTCACATAAAGTTGTAGCTCACCGTTACCTTCTAGGCTCATTAGTGAATAAGTAGTTTTTCGGAGTAATGATGGAAAACGCTCGAGTAGTTTAGCTTGAGCAAACTCTCCATTCCCATTTGGCCTAAAATAAAGGATTGTGTTTCCGTCGTTATATAATATCCCTTCAATACCTTCTTGATATAAATCAACCGATTGAAATCTTTGATCATTTAAATAACCAGGAAAGTTTTTGTTTATTCCTTCTATTTTTACCGGTTTAAAAGAGTTTTTATTATTTGTATTGTGAAGGTCCAAAAAATTTCCTTTTTCTTTGATTAGAAGATTCTTTTCACTATCTTTTATTCTCCAAGCTGAATTTTCTTCTACAATCTCTGCACTATCTCTTTTAAATATATAGTCTTGTTCTTTTAGAATCTGTAGAAGCTCTTTAGATGGTTTACCGCCATCGCTCAGTATTACCGATGAAATTGTTGAAACGTAGGTAGAATCATCGCTGGTATGAGAAAAAACTAAAGTTGGTGTACTCTTAGTAAATCTTTTTTCTCCTCTCTCATAATAGCCAACCTGCTTTACCGCTCTTAAATACGTAATTGTTGGTTTTTCGTCGTAATCAAAGTACGTTCCATTTACTAACGTTGGCTCTCTACCCAGCTCATCAAATCGATGATAAATCCTTATAGCTCGACAGAGTAGCTCAGTCCTTATTGCAAATCCTGTTATATGTGAAGTAAATGGATCTGGGCGGAGAATGGCTTTTCTCTCTTCGTTGTACTTTTTATCTATCGGGCTTGCAAAATCGTTTTCGCCATGATCAAATAGAACTTCAAAATGGTTGTAATTTAACCCCTCATTATTGCCATAAGTAATCCGATCAATTACTCTGCCACCACCTTGTCTTTCTAAGTTCGCTGTACTTGAGCGATAATAATAAAATATTTTATTTCCATATACATCTCTTGATTCCTCAAGTAACCATTCTACTATGCGGCTATTACTCTTTGGATCATAGATTTGTGCTTGTTTATTTTTACCATAAACGGAAATACTGCCATCTTTACTAGTAACTTGCCAATGAATAGTGTTATCGCTTTTACTTATCAAACGCTCTATTTTAGCAAATAATCCTTCAACACGTGGCTGATAACAAGTAATATCATATTCGCTATTACTTGTTTGATTAATCGCAACCAAGTCATCTGCACCACTGAGGACAAAGACATCTTCGTCATCATAAGTTGGAACTTTCTTGGATGTTTTTCTGATAATACTTGCTATTGAAACATTAAACCCTATACCAAATACTCCGTTACCACTTCCAGAATTGTAATTAACACTTAAAGAAGGCGAAAAATTACGGCACGTTGGAAGTGGAACTGGTACTGAAAAGGACCCAGTACCAGTGAATGAATTAGCCTCAAAAGCTTCGCTTATTCCTTTTATCGCTCCACCACCTTTTGGTAGCTCAAGCTTTTTGGCCTCAATAGTGGAAGTATCTTTGTTAGATTCCATTGGTTGCATGAAAATGCGTTTGTATGTTTATATATACAAGATTCGTAAAAAAAACGTCCAAAAAATCTTTGCTGCAAAGGATTTAATCTATAGATTTTTGTTTAAGTTTTTCTTTTTGCACTGACACAGCTTCTAGCTTTTTTGGAACTTCCGCTGCCAATTTGCGCTGTTTAACAAACTTTTTTAATGTTTTTACTGCAATTAAGTTTATACTGAAAATGCAAGCGGAGGCTACAGCTAACGCTGGAAAAGCACCTAAGTTGAATGTTGGCAAAATTGCTACAATCGTGCCAGCTGTCAGTAAAAATGCTAACCTTTTGCTGTCTATTGTCTTATTTTTCTTAACCTTTGGGAAGTTTAATTTTCTTTCCAATAACTTTTTAAATCCACTTTTCAAGTCTGTTACTTTCTTTGCCTTAAAGTTTCTTATTTTTTCTTTTATCTTTTTAAATCTTTCTTTTTTAATTTTACCATCTGGAATAAAGCTTTTTTCCTGTTTCAGAAACTGCTCCATGGATTGTGGTTTATCGCCAGCTTTATGTTTTCTAAAAAAAACTTTCGCTATGGATTTTGCTATTCTCAATCTTTTTATTTTAAGGCCTTTTGTCTTTTCTTTAAATTTCTCCTCTGCGCCTTTATCTGGGCTCTTTTGTAGGAGGGGCTGCTCTATGGAATGTAGCAGTTGTGGTTTAACTTGTGGCTGACCATTAGCTTTATGCTTTTTTGGTGAGACCATACTCTTTAAGCGGTCTTTAGCCTTTTTACATAGCTTTTTTATTTTGCTTGGCATTTCAAAAATTTATCTATTAATTCTTGGTTTTCCCCTATCATTTCACTTGCTTCTTGCTGTAGACATTTAATATTTTTAGATGTTATATTATCCATCTCAAATGACGCTACTTTCAATTGTGATTGTATTCGTATATATTTATCACCTATTACTTGATCAAGCTGGTAGTTTACTGCATCCAAACTTGAAGCAAACATCACATTCAGTAGTGGTTTTATCCATCCTATCTTGCCAAATCTTCTTGAATTAGCGTACTTTATACTTTTGTTTGTTCTACCAGTGCCTATCGATAACAACACAACATCATCATTTGGAAATAACCTCTTACCACTTGCATATGCACATGCTGCAGGATTATTGGCAAATACTCCTCCATCGACTAATACCATTTCCTTTTCGTTGACCTTAAGATATTTAGGTGCAAAGTAAGTAGGTGCTGCAGTTGTTCCTCTGAGCGCATCTTTTAATTTAACAAAATTTCTATCTTCTCTCCAGCTCTTAAAAAAGAAAGGATAGTTATTATGAACATCGTAACTTGTGATCAGCAAATTACTTAAAGTGTTTTGTAGAGTATCTTCACCAAAATATTTATCCAGTACAAATTCGATGTTCTTGCATGAGTATTGCGCGCAATTAAGCCAAGAGAATATAGATCTTCTCCAAAATGAAGATTTAAAAATATATGATCCGTATTCCTGGTAAAGTTCGACCAAATCATTGGCAGAGTATTGGGGTTTCCTCTGATTATCACTTTTGCAAAGTCCAGCAACAACAATTCCACCAGTTGAAGTTCCTGCCATTAAATCAAAAATTTGAGAAATTGGCTTTTTTGTTCTAGATTCAATCTCTGCTAGAATAATGGCAGGAATTATTCCTCTAATTCCTCCTCCATCAACCGATAAAATATACTTTGTCATTTTTATTTTTGTCTCTGCTCAAGCTCGTTAACTTCTTCAGCAAGGTTTTTGACCCTTTCTTCAAGACGATAGATGATTTCTGTAGTCCTTTGATTTTGCTCTATAAACCTGTCATGCATATGCACTCTTAAGTCGAGCTTAGCTAGCCACCAGATCAATCCTATTATTTGTATCACCATAGTAGCAATTACTGCCATAGGAATCTTTCCTGTACTTTGGTTTTTCATCTTAAAGTTTCCTTGCATAAAGAGCTGCGTATTGATATATACAAGATTCATCAAAATTACGTCCAAAAAATCTTTTCTAAATAAAGTTAATTGGTTGCACTAAACAAGCGATGTAAATAATATAATGAACATGAAATTCAGCCTTTTTCGGAAGTTACTAATAAATTCAATAATACCAATAATATGTGCTATCTTTTTACTTCAGCACTGTAAACCATCAAAAAACATACCAATAAAAAGTAAGGCAAGTGGCAATGATCTGGAAACATTGTCTACTGCAGCTGAAAAATGTAACTTAGATGCTGTAAAATCCTTAATAAAAAATGTGATAGATATCAATGCTACTCATCATTTTGGTGCAACATCATTACACTATGCTACAAGCGGAAGCTGTTTAGAAGTTGTAAAATTTCTAATTGAAGAAGGCATTAATGTAAACACTACTGATGCTTTTGGCTGGACAGCTTTGCACTATGCTGCACAGGAAGGACGCTTGGAAATTGCTAAATTTCTACTGGAAAATGGAGCAAATCCTCTTGCTAAAAACAAAGATAAAAAAACTCCTTTAGATCTTGCTGTAGAGGAATTAAACAATAATAAAGAAAAAAAAGATATTTATGAGGAAATTATCAATTTACTGTGTCCGTTCAGCAGAGCGGCAAAATAAGGTAGACAAAGCAAGATAATAAAGATAATCATAGGGTAAATATGAGGTAATATGGTAAACCTTTTAGAACTCTGCAAAAATTTACAGCAAAAAATAGAAAAGTTAGAAGCAAAAATAGAAAGATTGGAAAGAGAGAATGAAAGTTTAAAAGCAGAGCATGAGGCTTTAAAGATAGAGAACGCTGAATTAAAGGAAAGGCTAGGTTTAAATTCAAAAAACTCATCAATTCCCAATTCAAAAGAATTATACAAAATGAAAAAGGAAAAGCCAAAAAGCGAAAGAAAGATTGGTGGTCAAGTTGGGCATAAGGGTAATTATCGTGCTAAAATGGAAGCAGATGAGGTGATAAAGATAGAGTTGTCACCTACTTGCGAATGCGGAGGGAAGATTGCAATATGCGAAAAACCTTATATTCATCAGAAAGTAGATCTTCCGGAGATTAAGGCTTATGTAATGGAATATCAGTTGGAACATGGCCGTTGTCAGAGATGCGGAAAAAGAAGAAGTAGCAAGTTACCAGAGGGTGTTACGCCAGATACATTTGGCCCAAGGGTTAAGTCAGTAGTTGCAGCACTCAGTGGGTTTTATAAAAATTCAAAGCGCGAAGTAGCTAGCATCATAAATGATATCTTCAATTTGAACATAAGCGTCGGTAGCATATCAAATAGTGAACATAGAGTTGCTTCAAAATGCAAAAAAATGTATGAGCAGATCGAACAAGAGATAAGTAGGAGTAAAGTTCTACATATTGATGAAACGAGCCATTATAACAAAGGTAAACTCGCTTGGTGTTGGATGTTTGCAAGCAATACGGCAAGTTTTGTGAAGTTGACAGAGTCAAGGGGAATGAAAGTTTTAAAAAATAGTGTATGCTGCAATCGTAATAGCTTGGTAGTAACCGACAGATATGCAGCATACAACTACTTTGCTGATGAAAGAAGGCAAATCTGTTGGGCACACTTAGCAAGGGATTTTGAAAGATTAGCGCATAGTTGGAAATTTGAAGTTAAAGTTCTGGGCTGTTACTTGAGAAATGTAGCCACTGAGTTATTTGCACTGAAAAAAGCTTTACTAAAAAATGAGATAGATGTTTCAAGATTTATTAGACGTGCCAAGAAATTGCGAAAACGTACAAGGTATTATTTGAAGGAAATATCTCGCTTACCTGAAGCAATTGGAGCGTCTCGAGTTGCAAAGAATATTTTGAAATCTGAAAGAATGATGTGGAAATTTTTAGATGACCCAGAAAATACTCCGCTGACAAATAATCACGCTGAACGGCAAATACGGCATTATGTCGTTTATCGCAAAAATTCATATTTTACACAATCAGAACGAGGAAACTCATTCCTTGAGCAAATAATTTCGTTATACTTAACATGGAAACAGAGGAGGCTAAACCCTTTTCACAATCTTCTATCTATCGTTTCTTAAACCACTCTGCTGAACGGATACCTTTCAGCAATGACAGTTTGTAGGGGTATTCCCACTGCTGTTTCTCTAATCTGGACAACAACACGTTTTTTGCCGTTATTTATAAACCATAAGTCTGTACCTCCTATATGCCTACTTTCATTCAAGGTAAATGTTTGCGCTAAAGGATCAACTCGTCTTGCTGCTATAACTCTTCTTCTTTCTTCTATGGTAATAGTTTTTTTGCCAGTATAAGTTGTTTCTCCATAACTTCCTTTATCCCCATAAAACTGTACTAATTTAGTACCTGCTGGAATATTTGCCGGTACTTTCACTTTTCCCTTTAATTTTCCCTGGTTGTTAGCTGTTAACATCTTTTTTTACGCTGTGGGTTGAATAATTATTCCGTCAAATTTTATCTCTTTAAGCTTCTCATTTGGCTCAAAACCTTCAATCTCAAAATCTTGTACTGCTTCTCTCATAAATTCAGCTTCATATGAATTACTTGACAATAACTCTGTTGTTTCTCTAGTATTAAATTCTCTTGTTACTGGACTTGACCAATTGGTCTTTATTTCGGTCCAGTGATCGGTGTTTTTGTTCATGGTAACTTTTGCCGGTACTGGATCAAATGCCTGATATGGATTGATCTTTACCTCACCAGTCTGTAAAAGCTGCTCCAATACTGGCTCAAGTTCATACGGCAAAAGATATGGTTTTTTCCCCTTTTCAACATCAATAATTTCCACGTTTATCGGTAATATTAGCTCCTTGTTTACTATTGCTGCAAACTGAACAATTCCTTGATCACGCATATCATCATCAAAGAAGGGATCAACAAATACTCCTTTTTTTGTGGTAGGTTCTCTTGAATTTGCATCACTACGTAGACGCTCCTCTGCAACTAGCGCATAAAGATCTCTTATTCCACTCTTCATTGCTTCGAGTTCATTCATCGGTACAGCATGAATAGCATTATTCACTATCTTTATTTTCCCCTCTTCCCCTTCTTTCCACGTTTGGTGAATGTAGCAGAGCAAAAGTTGTCCGCTAGGCGCTTTTGGCATTGATGGTTTCCAAGGATGAGCTATGCCTTTTATTCTTCTTACCACTCCTTTTGCATCTATGGTAATTAAATCAAAGCGTGGCATTTTCCAGGTGTAATCAATCAGAACCAAGCTGTTATCAACTGCTCCCCTTACTTTACATCCTTGTTCATTTATATCTTCAGGGCTCACCTGAGTACGACAGCGATAAGTTATTTGATAACTACTCCCAGGCGCTGGTTCTTTCCCTGCCAATGACCAATCAATGTTTCCTGCGTTTAGTTTATAATCTACACTATTTTCATAAATTACATCACCTTGTTTTATTTGAATAATCTCCAGTACTGCAGAGTCAGGTATAGGATCTACAACTCCAGAGTATGAACCATGCGTCATGGTAATAGTTTTCTGAACAGTTATATCTATCCTTTTTATCTCACTAACCGGAAAATCATTAACTTTAAGCTCCATTACTCCTTGGCTTGGCTGAAAAGTATGGGATTCTGATTCAACTGATTTTATATCTGGATCTTCATCAAAAGAAACACGGATACTGTGAGGAAGTTCAATCTCATAGCCATCAACATGAGCTTTGCCCTCATTAATCACAAATATTTGTGCCCCTTTTTCTTCCCTCTGCAAAAACATTACTTCAAGGCCATTTACGACGTAGGAACCATTTGCCTCCTTGTCATAACGAGCAAGTGCAGTGGTTACTATGTTTGCCTGTGGTGGCGGTGAATACTGAACAAGAACTCCGTTTTCAATGTTATAAATTGGATAAAATTCCCCATTTGCGGAGTTAACAGTAACACTCTCTGCTTGATAACCCCAAATGGTGGAAACTTTAAGCCTTGCAGCTCCAACTTCTTGATAATTACGCGTACCAACTGCAGGATCACGAAGATTTTCGTCCTCAAGCTCTGTAATGGTTGATTCTACATAATAAACACCTATACGCACTGTGGTACTCAGTGGAATAATAAATTCTTCTTTTTCGACTTTTCTAACTGCTCCACGAAGGTAAATTTTTCCAGCTTCAAGTGTAACTTTTTCTCCGTCTATGATACAATTGCTTCCTGTTATAACATCACCATCACGAAATATCGCATCTCCTATGCCTTTAAGCTTAGAAAGAGCATAATCTTGAATCTCATTTAATTCTGCTGACTGCAAACCTCTTCCTGCAAGGAACAAGCTTTTTTCGTATTCTTTGTCAGAGCGATTATAATAGTTATTCAAGGTCATCTTTTTTCCCTTTTGCTAAAATGTAACGACAAATGAAAAAGTTTCGCGGGTTGCTGCGGTTCTGATAAGTGGTACCGTGTGTTCTAAAACTAACAAAATTCCCGGGTCTTCTATATCTTTTGGTTCAAAATACTTCTGTCCAGGCGGTACTTTCTCTTTTACCTTAGTACCAACCATAACCCCAAGCTCTCTGATTACTTGATTTGCTGCGTCCGTGAAATCGAAAGTAAATTTAAGGTACAAGTTATTGGTTGGTACATTTGAGGGCCTAAACCTTCCAGAAGGAGTTACAAGTTCGCCGTTTTCATCACCTGTGCAGAAGAGTATCTCATCAACAACACGACGTCCAACTTCCTTAATTAATGTTGCAGAAGTAATGAGTTCCTGTGGTGTATCTTGAGTATACTCTATGGTCACCTCTGCAATGGAGCTGTTTTCTGTGCGCTTAATAACACCAGTGCTGCTATCAACTGTATAATCAATACTTGGCTGATAAATTATCTGTCCTGTAGTAACCTTCACATCTTTGACGGGGTGGTGATCTAGGGCTATTTTGCCGCCTGCTGCAAAAGTTTTTTCAACTTTGTAGCTGCTTTCCCAGGTAGAATCTCCAGATCCCCAAGCAAGATGTATTGGTTGCTCTTTTATGCTCGCAGCAATAGCTGCTCTGCCTGATTGTGTGAGTACTGACATAGTTGATTGTGCAGTTGATATTATGTATATACAAGATCCGTAGAAAAAACGTCCAATTTTTTTGCAATAATAGGATCAAAATCTTTCCAAGGGCGATTTAAGTGGCGATTTTCATGCCAAGTAACCATACCTAGATAGAATGCTGCTACGTAATTTTCTAGCTCATGAATGGGATCTTTCTGTTTTGAATCTGAATCATTTTGACAATCAACATGATATTCCATTAAATTAGACTCTATTATTCTTTGATCAGTAAAACTCTTTGCTTCGTAGTAATAAGTTATACTAAACCGCTCTAAAATTGGTGTGCATCGAAAGTTCCAAATTTGCTCAGAAAGTTTATCTTCACTTAAGTGAAATGTATGCTCTATTTCTTCATAAGTAGTTGATGCAAAACAAGCATTTATACCCCCTAAATTCCAACTATCTGACAATACTACCAATGCTTTAGCAAACTTAATTTCTGGCAATAAACTCTGTGGTAGAGGGTATAGTGCTTTTAAGTTGTACCACTGATGACTTCTTTTATATATACCGTTGTAATTCTTCGTGTGAGGCTCTGTCTCTCCTAATATTGCAACATCTAACCTATATAAATCATTACTGTAACTTCTATCATAATGTGATCTAAAAGTGCCAAATTTAAATCTTGGATTTCCTATTTTTAGCTCAAATGAGTTTTTTCTTCCAAACGATAACACTGGTCCTTCTTTTGCTATTTTTACACCCGAGTAGTCTGAAAGAAAATCTCCAAAAATACTTTCATCTAACATAAACCGCTGAGCATTGTAACAGTTATTGAATATTCGCATTAATCGAGATCTTGCAGGTGCAGAAAGTTTTGCCAGAGCAACTACACTATCTACAAAAAAATCATTAGGAACATCAGAAATACCAATTTGGAATTCAGCAAAATGCTCTCCTGGTGGTTCTTCTTGAATGGTAATATTATCAATGTTTGCCCACCTAAGCGCCATCTTCAGTGACTGTGGTGTACCGCGCAAACGTTGAAATCTTATTCCGTTTTGCTTAGCTAAGACCCATTCTTTTAATGCACTCTTAGTAGCTTTCTTACCCCAGGATAAAATTTCCCCCAAGCCGTATTCCGCTACTAGCCACGGCAACATTTCAGTCTGTGGGTTAAATTTAAATCCCCGTAGAGAATTTGCATCAAGAGAATAATTAATTATGTCTGTAAGTATTTGCTCTTGCTTTGAAGCATTTGGAGGAAGTATCACCAATTTTTACCTAACACTTAAATTATTTAAAGTAACGCATTCATTATCTTGCACGACGATGTCTTCTATCGGCTCTGTAAGCTCTATATTCTGCATACCTTCTATAAAGAGGTGGGCAATAATCCATGATCTGGTAACATTCCACCCTAAACCTTTAGCAGATTCAAGATCTTTGATAAATTGTTCCTTTGCAGCTTCGATAACATCTTTTGATGCAGTAGGGTAAATATGCACTTTAGCATGAATAGTAATGGGAATAATACCACAGCCAATAACTGTAAGCGTATCTGTTAATACACGAATATCATCGCGAATAACGTGATTTCTGACGATCTCTAGCAATTCTTCTGAAGGTACTCCATAATTTTCTGTGGAAAGTATTGAAATCTGTACACTTCCTGGTATAGGTGATACCACTTGCGCATCTTTTACTCTTGTGTCAGCAGACAACGCATGATAACGATAATGCTCTTTACTTCCTGCTGTTGACCAACCAACAATTTTGGCTTTTATACGCTTTCTTAAGAATTCATCATTCTCTGACTCCTTTCTCAGCACACCATAAAATTCAGCTAAGTGATCAAGGTCATTATCTCTTGCAAAAGCAAGTAAATTTGCCTGTGCTGCATCATTAATCCTTTGTCTCAGCAGTAGTTCACGCCAGGCTGCCACTTCCAGGATTTTTATTGCTGGATCACTCTCAGTTAGCGCAGAAAAATTTTTATCTCTATGAACTAACTCTTCTTTCATGCGAGAAAAGATTTCCTCAAATTTTAATGTTTCAACAACATTTGGTGTTTTCATTCTACTACAATACCATCAAGGCGAATTGGCTCTCCATTTGGCAGATATATTCCTTCTAAAATAAGAGTTACCTTGCCTTCTTTAATTTCTGTTACTTGTACACGTTTAAGCTTAAATCGACGCTCCCACTTTTCCAGTGCTTCTGCAACTGCTGCATAAACCTCTTGTGCAAAACCTGGTGCAATTGGGTGATCAACCAGTTCAAACAATCTTGATCCATAATCTCGACGCATAACACGACTACCAATTGGTGTAGTTAAAATATCAACTATTGATTGTTTTAAATGCTCTATACCACTGATTCTTTTGCCAGTTTCAGAACTCATACCACGCATATTATTTACCCTGCAAAAACGTTATCACTCCCTTCTTCTGCTATTGCTCCACAGGAAATTAGGTCACCAGTACGAGCAACAGCTTTGCCATTTGCAAACACTGCTTTCGACCCTTGTGTCATTACTTTTCCTTCACTAAAATTATCTCCTTGCCTACAGAAAGGTCTTCCGTTTATAAATACATCTCTGCTTCCACTTATACAAAAATGCGGCAACGTCTCTTCACAGTGATCTCCTAGGCGTATAACTGATTTATTCATTCCTTTCCCTAATTTAGATTTATTCTTTTTGCTTTTAGTTTTATTTCGCTCTTTGTCATCTCTACGCTTGATTCCCCAACCTTCAGTGTTATCTTGTCTACTACTTCAATCTCTAAATGATGCTTCCCTTTATCATATGTAAACCTTGTCCCATCTTGAAATTTTACACTATTTACTTCCTTTTTATTCTCTGGAGGAGGGCATTTTTCCTGATATATTGCCGGTAACACCACCCCCAAAGACAATTCTCCCAATGGTGATAATACTATTACCTGTTCATCAATATTTGGTGGTGACCAACTTTCAGCTCTATTTGTTATCCATGGAAGAAAATCTGTTAAAAATTCTCCTATTTTAACTTTTACTTTAGCTTTTTCATAATCTATTTTTTTGACAATGCCTATACGGACAATGTTGGCCAATTTCCTCCGCAATTCTGAAATTGCAAAATTACTTTCCAACATTCACATCGATTAAATGAGGTTTTATTTTACTCACTTCCCAAATTGATTGCCCTACATGCAATTCGTGCACCCAGTCTACCATCCACACTAAATATGCATCGAGCTCTGGCCTAAAATCATCTCCTCCTCCTGATATAAATTCTCCTGGTGAAACATTTTTCACGTTCCAAGTATTTTTATTTACTACTCTTGCAACCTCAGCAGCTAATGTTCTGACAATAATAGCTGCATTTTCTATTGTACTATCAATCACAATTCGTGCCTCAAACCTTGCCCTCAGCGCTAATTCTTCTGTTCCTGGATCATGTCCTTTTTCAAATCCGCTAAGTTCCACAAATACCGCCGGTGCTACTAATTCTTTCCTTATTGCTGGATAAATCTCACATATTTGTATCAGTGGTATTTCTTCCTTTAACTTAGTGCAAATTTTGTCATGCAAATCCTTCCAATTCATACTCTGTAGCTCAATTCACATTCAAAAAACTTTGCAAAGACTTTCTCAACTTCATAATTAACAAGATTCTCTATTATCCTTGAAGCCTCAGGTTCAAGTGGTAGTTTAACTTCCTGTATTGGCAGTGCTGTTCTTCCTATACGTTTAAAAATACCACGATAGCCTCTTGGCATCGTTGCCATAAATGTACCATCAATTGCTGCTCTTATTTTCGTTTGTTTTATATTAACATCATACAGATATGCTCTAATTAAAACTTTCAAGGCGCTTTTCCTTGCCTTGATAATTCTTAATCTCTTTCTAATTATTTTTAGGCTAATTTGCTTTTCTTGACTAATTTCTCGGACAGCATGAGATTTTAACCATAATGCCGTTTTGTTCAGCGCTCTTACTGCTGCCAGTTCTACTTTAGCTTTATTGGTATCAATATTTTGAATAACCTTATCGATATTATCACTAATTTCAATACTAAACATCTTTCTCTCCAAGTACTGTACATTTTATATTCCATACTATTCCTGAATTATCTCGCAGCGGTGGAGAATATACTTTATATTTACGACCATCAATAACAAAAATATCTCCCACCATTGGCCTCAGTACATCAAAAACGCTTACCTCAAGAAAAAGCATCTCCCCCACAAATTGTCCTTCACCAACTTCATAAAGTTTATCTGGCTGTTGCTTTAGTACTTGTACCATGTATGACTTATCCTTTGACTCATATAAAGCTACTTTTCCTAAATGGGCAAAACAATCTTCAAATAATCGCTTAATATTTTCTCGCATTCTTCAAGCTTTCATAAGTATGCTAATAAGGTATATGCTGGTAGAGTCATTCTGTACCTTGTAGTTACTCTACCTATGCTGCAACAACTTTGATTAATGTTCCTGGTCTGTGGCACATTGGCAATGGATTTGACTGCGTATGTAAATCGGTCCCTCTATCAAATCTTCTTGGCTCTTGTTTTGCATATAATGGCTGACCAAGCGTATTCACCGTCTCATTAAAGTCTGCTGGCGCAAAGTAAGTAGTAAATGTGCTTGCTGTACCAAGTGGAAAACAGTGTCCTGTATCTCTTTCTATAAATCTTCTTACGGTTCCTTCAGGGTCGGTTGCTTGTCCTCTATACTCCTCAAACGTTATTCCACAGAATGTAAATCCTGACCTCATATCATTCCGAAGCGCTGCTCCTTCTTGCCATCTTTCATATGCTTCTTTCACTTTACTATGCGAAGTTAATGCATCAAAAAACTCAGGGCTTACCAAGGCATGAATTCCTGTCATATATTCACCACTTAGGTTGTCTTCTATATGCCGCAATACTTCCAGACACTTACGTTTTACATCTGTTGTTGCTGTTCCAAGGGCAAAATTTACTACTTTTGGTATGATTTCAAATTCGTTGTACAGATTTAATAATTCACTGCCATCAGCATCCAAAATTATTCCCTTCAGCGCTCCCATCCGCAAATGTTCTAACGTTATCGCATGTTTGTTTCTCATTAGCTGCAAATGATCAGTTATTACATCTGCTAGCGCTTTAAGTTCACTCTCTGATCCAAATGCCCTTATTCCTTGTACTTCTTCTGGCAGCACTACATCATCATGCGGAATGTGCGGAATCGTAAATGTTCTTACCTTTCTTTTTCCTCTTTTTCCCACTGTTGCTGGTGCTCCTGGTACTTGTGTTGGCAATAGACTTAAAACTCCGTTGTGTTCTTCTATGGTAATATGTCTAAATCTTACTGACCTACTTGGAAACAAATTTAAATTCTCAACTCGTCCATAATTTATCGGCAATATATTTATCGCATTTGTTAGTGCCGTCATGCTAAATGCTGTATTTGTAAATGGATTTTGCATTTTTTCTCCCTTTTTTCCTATTAATGATGTTTTTAGTAACTCGTTAAACTCCCTTGCGGATGATAATACCTCGTGCTTCAAGTTGCTTTATTGCTGCAGCTTTCTGCTCTTCAGTGATATTTGCTGGCCATATAACTGCATGATCAGCTAACATTGCTATACGTGTAATGATTACTGCTTTGGTGGTTTCCGTTGCATTTACATCACTTGTTATTACACCTATCGCTGTTTGCGTTCCATCCGTAGCTGCTGGATTAAGTACCCTAATAAAACCATCGTCTGTCTTCTTCGCAACTACTGCACCAAGCTTAATATTTTGACCTTTTGCTACTGTTATTTGGTCTCTTGAATATAGACTTGATGCCTCATACTTTAATAAGTCACCTAGATTATTTTGCTCAGTTATACAACTCATAAATTTTTCTCCTTGATTGCTTACCGCCGCTTTTGTTAGTCGGCGGTTTGTTTGCCGCGGGTTGCTATATGTCGCGGTAAAAGATATGTTACTCTATAATTGGCTATTCTGGCGCATTTTGAACACTTATTTACCGCGGCGATTATATACCGCGCATCAAATGCCCCGACTTTTCGCTACCTGCATCATCAAGTCTTCTGGTGTATTTTGCGGTATTGTACTCATTATCTCTGTCTTCTTCGTTCTCTCCGTCAGTATCGACATTAATATTTCTTGGGCTTGTTTTGCATTTACATCCTGCTCAATAAATTCTCCTATTTTCTCTGGCATCTTTGATAAATTACATAATCGTATTACCTCTAATACTTCCTTGCGGCACCTCTCATAACCTATTCGTTTTGATTCTTCCATTAACTCATCAGCATCGATGGTGTGGCCCTTATAGTTAAATTCAGCTTTACTCATATTGTTTCTCCTATAATTATCTATAAATTCAGAAAACGTTGTGATTCCATCAGCAAGTCCTATCTCTATTGCTTTTTCTCCAAAATATAGCCCTGCTTCCGTTGATTTGATTTTCTCTGTGGACAAATTTCTGTTTCGTGCTATGAGCTGGACAAACATCTCATACAGGCGATTTACCTCTTCTTTTAAGCTTTCCATACTTTCTGATGTTATTGGCTCATGCGGATTTAAATCGTTTTTTCGACTTCCTGCAAATACTGTCGTATATTTTATTCCCTGTTTTTCATCAAAAGCGCTTTGATCGATATGACTTGCTATTACTCCTATACTTCCTATCCCAGATGTTCTGCTTACAAATACTTTTTCAGCACTTGATGCAATTGCATACGCTGCAGAATACGCATCATCATTTGCTATCGCCACAATCCTCTTTTTTGTTCTTGCTTCGTAAATAAAGTCAGAAAGGTCAAATAAACCGTTTACTTCCCCTCCTGGGCTGTCTATGTTCAAAATTATTGTTTCTACTTCTTCATCTATTAAAGCTTCTTCTATCTCTTCACGTATCTTCTCATATGATGTCATCCCTAAAATATCGTCAAAAGCTTCTGAATTCTTCGTCAAGATTCCATGTATTGGTATTACTTTTATTCCCCTTTCACTATTTTTTACTGCATGTTTTATGTTTTTAAACGTGCCGGCATGTAATGACAATAAATCAAAGCTTCTTTGCTCTATCATCATTGGCTTATTAATCCAAGTCATTTATATTATCTCAGTATTAGTATTTACATTCGTATCAAAACTTAAGCCCAGTTCACTTGCACGTCTTTGATCTTCAGCAATTTCTTGGTCGATTTCTTCTATATCGTAACCCAGCTCTGATACTACTTCTGACCTACTTTTAAATCCATTTCTTACTGCCATTTGCTGCGCTTGCTGGTCTTTCAGCGGGTCCACCCAATCAAATCCTTGTGCTATCCATTTTACCTCTTTTTTCGTCCATTCTTCGCCTATATCTAGTTCTCCGGAAAGTAGGGCTAACTCTATCCATCTATCCCATACTGGCCGGCAAAACTGAAATACCATTATGTTATGCTGTAACATTCCGCACCTCCGCCGAAACTCTATTAACCCTGCTCGGATTGATGAATAATTGACACCTGTTAAATCTCCTGTTAGCTGCTCATACGTTATTCCCATGCCTACTGCTATTGCTCTGAGCTGCTGCCTCATAAATGCTTCATAACTTCCTCCAACATCAGATGGTTCCGAGAACTTGATATCTTCTCCGGGATCAAGTAATTGCATAGTCCCTGGCTCTAAACCTGATAGTGCTACTCCATGCTCATTACTCTCACCTTCACCCATGATATTTGCTTCAGGATCAAGTCTCGTAATAAATCCTGCAAACATCGCTGCTGTTTTCTTTCTCACCAGCTCTGCATCATCGTATTGATCAAGTTCGTAGAGCTTTAAAAGTACTGTAGAAAGCCACGGTATTCCTCTTATTTGCCCAGGTCTTAGTGGTCTATAGATATGTAAAACATCGTTCGCTGGCACCCTCACTGATTCGCCAAATGATCCTTCACCTGGATGTTCTCGAAAAAGGTAATACGCTTCTCTTTGCCCAAGCCTGTTAAACTCAATACCGTTTCTTATTACATTACCATTTGCTAGAGTTTGATTGCTTTTGTTATCTAAATGCTCTGATTCCAATACTTGCAGTTGCAACGGCACACAAAGTCCATCTTCTCGTTTTCTTGTTCGGAGTCTTACAAAACATTCCCCTCCTTCTATCATGCTCCTACAAACCAAAGCTTGTAATCCATAAAAATCACTCACTCCGCTACTGTCTGCTTCATCTGTCCATCTCAGCCATAACTCTTGCACTTTTTTTCGAAATTTTGCATCTCTTGCTTTTGATTGCGGCTTTATTCCTGTTCCAATAGAGTTACTTACTATTGTATCAATTATATTTGCAGCGTAAGGATTTTTTCTTACCATGTCACGTGATCGACTACGTAAGTGCTCAAGGCTGTGAGACAGCAAATTATTTATACTTCCTGATTCTCCCTGCCAATACATCACTCTTCTTCCAGATCCGGCCCCATCCCATGCTGAGCTCTTGATTTTTGGTTTGCGGAATAATTGTTTGAATGATTTTAATAGCATTACTTTTCTTGATCTGAAACTTTAGATAACTCAGCTTCTAATTCCTCTATCGTTGGCAAAGCTGTTTTTATATTCTCTGGTAGATTTTCAGTAACTCGATATTCTGCAAGTCCTATTGGTTTGGTCATATCCTTTAGCGTGTATTTTGCTAGTACATCATTTTTAGATTTACATAAAATCAATCCTATAGATGGCTGATCTGTCTCATGTTTTAGCAAGTCATCTACTGCTGAAAGGTAGAAATTCATCTTACCAGCGTACTCTGGTTTAAACTTATTATCTTTCAATTCAATTACTATGAAACAACGTAATTTCAGATGGTAAAACAATAAATCAACAAAAAAGTCTTCATCACCAACATCTAAGTGAAATTGCCTACCGACAAATGCAAATCCTTCACCAAGTTCTAGCAAAAACTTCTCCATGTGTCCTACAAGACCTTTTTCTGCTTCTCTTTCATGAGCATCCTTTCCTATACTTAAAAAATCAAAAATATATGGATCTTTTAATGTGTAATTTGCTAAATCTGATTGAGGCGAAGGTAGCTTCTCTTTAAAATTAGTGATAGCCTTTCCCTGACGCTTATGTAACCCAAGTTCAATCTGCATTACCATGATGTTTCTTGACCAGCCATGTTCAATTGCTTCTTTTATATAAAACAACCTTGTTTCGCGACTCTCTATCTTTTCCAAAAGAGTAACATTGTGGTACCAAGTCAATTGTGCAAGAGGCTCCTGCACAAATTCAATATCAGAATACTCCTCAGCAAACTTACGCATATACTTTAAATTTCTAGGACTAAAACCTTTCATTTCTGGAAATGCACTTCTCAAATCCTTACTCAATTGGTCAATCACTTTGGCCCCCCAGCCATATTCTTTTTGGCGCTTTAAGATCTCTGTACCAATATGGTGATAAAGCACAATAAGCTTGCTATTTACTACTAGTGCTGCTTTATAACGACTAGTAGCAATCTGTTCTTTCAGCTGCTCTAAAAATTCTGTATATTCTTTTGCTATAATTTTTGTCATACGGTTCCTTTCAACGACTTTTATCATTATATGATCCCCTTACTCGTTGAAAAAACAATCTTTCTCTTTTGCTTTATACCTGCAATTTTCAATTCAGCCTTAATACGTTGCCGTAGATTCAGCAAGTCATTTATCTGGACTTCAGCATATTTCACAACATGGTCACCATATGTAATTGATACTACTCTTTCGCCACTCTGAAGCTTTTGAATTGCCTGTTCAACCTGAAACAAATACTCTTCGTTATACATTTTTCAACCACTTACTCTGTCTCACTTTTTTAGGTTTTTTACTTTCTATTTTTACACTTAAACTATTCCATTTACTCTCTGGCCATCTGTCTATTCCCAGTGCTATCGATGCTGCTCTTGCGTAAATTCGGCAATCTAGTACTTCATTTCTTTCTCTTACCTTTTGCCACTCTTGTTTGGTGTATCCTTTCACTACCTTGCTGACTAATTGCTCTGCGGTTAGCTGCTTAAAATATTCAGGTGCGTACTCAGGAAAATGACAATATCCTGGCAGTGTTTCTTCACCATCTTTTAAAACATTAAGTAATTGAAAAAGCTCTGACTTTAATATCGATACTCCAACTGGCCATAGCTTTATTCCTCTTTTCAGCTTTTGTCCTCCAACTGTTATATCTACTCTACTTGGGCTGCTAAGTGGTACTAGTGCTTTATTTACACCTTTGACTGCCATTACTTTCCCAGATCCTTGATGACTCCTTACCCAATTGTATACTTCCTGTGTTGCATACCCTGCATCAACCGCCATCATACTTATCATATATTCAAGCCCATTTTCACCAATAAAATGATGATTGAGTAATTCTGAAAGCTTTCCCCATACTTCTCCTCTTCCTGTATCACCTTCAAATACTCGGTAGTCTATTGACCAATTTTCACGGCTTTTTCCCCAGGCTACAACTTCTACTTCTAACCGATCTTTTTGTACATCTACTCCTGCAGTAAGTACCACTTCTCTCCTAGGTACTGTGCCTACGGGAAAAAATCCTCTCCTATTAAATAATTGCTTCCAGTCTGGTACTTCTCCTTTATCTACCCAAGTTTCTCCTAGCGTGGTATTTATCCAAACTTTCAGTAATTGTTCACTTTCTTTTGCATGGAGAAAATCCTCTACTGCTTGTTGCCAACTATACCAGCCTACTGGACTATACAAACTCGATAAATGAAACCCTTTTTTTTCACCTTTTATTGGATTGGTAGGCCTCCACTCTCCTCTAGCTAGCATCTCTGTTTTTTGATGATTTTCTATTTTGCCGTTACACTCTATACACACATAGTGCGCTGTATTTGGATTTTTATCTTTCCACTTTATTTGTGGCCATTTCAGCACCTGATAGTGATCACAATGTGGACAAGGTACAAAAAAGTATCGTTTATCTGAACTCTCAAACTCTCTCTCTATTCTGCTTATTCCGTGAACCGTTGGCGTTGAAACCAAGAATATTTTTCGCCGCGTAAATGTATTAGTTCGAGCAATGCTGAGCAAAACTGGATCTCCTTCTCCTCCTGAATCCCCTGGATACGCATCTACTTCATCAAGAAAAAGATATTTTACCGGCATAGATCTCAGTCCTACACTGCTGTTTGCTCCAGTTATTACTACTATTCCACCTGGAAATTCCTTACTTTGCACAGTATTCCCTGAATCTCTTGACCTTGGGTCTTTTACTTTATTTTTTAAACATGGCGTACTTTCAATCAGTGGCGCAAATCTTCCCTTTGACCAACGCTTTCCCATTTCGACTGTTGGCTGCACAACTAACATTGGACCTGGTGTTTGATCGATAATATAGCCAATCCAATTGTTACCTGCTTCTGTTCCCCCAATCTGCGCTCCTTTCATGAATACTACTTTTTCTGCTGGTGAGGACGGAGAAAGTGAATCCATGATTTCTTTTAAATAAGGAGTTCTTTCCGTTCTCCATTTCCCTGGCTCTGATGCTGCAGTTGCTGCTAAAACTCGATACTCATTCGCCCACTCTGATACTTTAAGCTGGGGATCTGGTCTTAAACCTTCAGAAAAAGCTCTAGCGTATATCATTGTCTGCATCTACTCATAACTGGTTCTATCTCGACATCATTAACAATAGAACTACACTCCTCCATCTCCATAAACATCTTTTTCTGAAATTCCTTTTCTATATATCTTTTGCTCATCTCACTTATCATTATTGCTATAACAAGAGCAAATATCCCTGTTATTGTTGCAAAAATGATTGCACTGCTTATTGTTGTTGCTGTTAAACCTATATATGCTGCCATTGCTACTGCACTTACTGAGGTAAAAACACAGATCACATTGTTGTATTTTCTTACTTTTGCATCTCTATGTTCTATACACCTATAATAAACTGGTACAGACTTGCCTATCTCGTCTGGTAATTTGATGCTCTTTTCTTTAAATAAAGTTTTTAGCAACTCTAAATTATTTGACTTGATTGCTAAGTGCAGAACAGGTGTATAATTTGCTCCTTTTTTCAGCAATAACTTTACTACATGTAAATGCCCTTTTTCCGCAGCAAGGTAAATCGGTGATAAACCTTTATTATTTACAATATCAATATCGATTTCTTCTTTTAAAATTGTATCTACAATCTCAATTTCTCCTCTTTGTGCAGCTAAATGTAGTAGACTACTCTTTTCAGAACCGTATTTATTACTTATCAAAGCCTTCTTTATCTCAGGTTTAGCGTAATCAAATGGTGTCTTGCCGCTATCGTCTTTTACCAGAGGGTCTATATCTTCTCGCGTTAGTAAAACCTCTATTGTTTTAAGTCTTTCAGCGTAATGTAGTGGCGTTTTATTTTCGTAATCTTGTAAATTGACTTGAGCATTAGGCTCCTTTATTAAGCATTTGAGGATATCAAGACATAAGTCTCTTTCATCGTAATTAGTATTACTTACAGCTATATGCACAGGTGATAATTTCATCGAGTTTTGTCCTACACGTGCGCTATTTACATCTGCTCCTAGCTCCAGTAATAACTTTACTATCTCCAATTTTTTGTTGTTAACTGCATAGTGCATTGGTGTCTGATTTCGTGCATCAAAAACCTCGATTTCAGCTTTTCCTTCTCTTATCAAAATCTTTACAACTTCTGCATGTCCTATCCCTGCTGCTAGATGTAATGGCGTATGATGCAAAGCATTTCGTACATTAACGTCAATACCTTTTCCTATCAAATATCTCACTGCATTAACTTCACCTATCATTGCAGCTAAATGAAGTAAGCTATCTTGTTCTGACCCGTACTTGTTATTAATTAGCGCTTGTAATATTTCTGCTTTTTTCCCTTCTTTGGCGTAATCAAGAGATGTTTTACCTTCATTATCTTCCACAAAAGGATTAATATTCTTCTTCGTGAGTAACAAATCCACCATGCTTAATTCATCAAATTCTATAGCGCAATGTAGTGGGGTTTTTCCGTTTAACCCTCTGACATTAACATCTAATCCAGGTTGATTGATTAAACACTTTATTAACTCTAAACTTAAGTTATCAGCCATTTTGTATTCAAAATCTTTTTATATTTTAAATTTAGCGTTAGATAATTCTTCAAGTGAGTTTGTAATCTCTTCAGTTAGCGCCATATGAATCTTTTCAGTCTCACTCAGTGATGCAAGCAGCGCTGAAACTCTATTTGGAATATTAAGCAAATTATTACGGACAACTCTTGCTACATTAAATGCTTCAGTTTTTACCTCTTCAATTGACACAAATTTGCCTACTTCAGCTTTCACTTTAGCTTCCAAAAGTTTACCACGCTCCGTTTCATTTTTTATTCGCGTTTTTAGCAATATCGTTGAAAGTTTTTCTCCATTCTCTTTTCTTCTCAGTGGTTGACTTGGATCACGAACAGCTTTCAGAGCTTCATTTGCTTGCTCTCGGTCAATGAGTCCATCTTCCAGTTCAACAATTCCTTTCTTCGCTAAAGAACAAACATATTGCCTCGAAAACCCTTTTTCTCTTGCCCATTCTGCTTGAGTAATTCTCACCATTTTTCTCCTTTTTTGGCACTGATCAGCTATAACTGCACAAGTAGTCAACATTTAAAATATCTCTGACGCTAAAGAAGGCCTGGGGTTGGGACCACCAAACCCTCCATTCTGGCCGAAAGGACCCACTTTTTATGATATTTTTAATACACTAAAATCTTTACTAAAATTCATAACATAGAACATTAAAGCTAAAGAATCTGCTTCATTATCATCTGTTGGACAAAAACCCTTTTCCTGTACTGCCTCAATGACATCAGCTTTACTTGCATTGCCTTTGCCTGTTATAAAGCGTTTGATAGTTTTCACAGATACACCTTTGTATGGCACATGATGTTCTTCACACCAAGCAGAAAGGTGTGCTAAAAACCCTCCATAGATATGTGCAGCATCAGTTCCTAAGTGTCTTCTCACTTCTTCAAAGTACACAACTTCAATACCTGGAAATTTATACTTAAGTGCATTAAGCCAATTACGAAAATTTAAAAACTGCATTCCACCACCACTAAACCTGCTAACATGAAAACTCTTACTTCCACTTTGTACTATTCCATCATGTAAAATAGTCCAACCAGTTTGTTTACCAAGATCTAGTGTGAGCATTTCCTTTCAATTGCTGAGTACATATATATACAAGATTTGAAAAAATTACGTCCAAAAAATCTTTAATTTTCGAAATTTAACAACTAACATGAAAACTCTTTTACAGCAGTTTGTTTGCCAAATCTTTCAATTGCTGAGTACATATATATACAAGATTTGAAAAATTTTCGTCCAAAAAATCTTCAATTTTTGAAAAATTTTTTATAATTAACTCTTTCTTGAAGATGTTTATTTAAAAACCTTACTTACCCTAAACATGATTTTTCTACTTTCAGAGGTTCTTTTATTATTCTAATCTGATATTTTATATGTTTTTATATATGTGTATATTTTTATATATGTATTATATATATATATTATATATAAGGGTTTCAGGAAGCTAGAATCCTCCATATTGGCGGACTTCAGATATGCCGTTCCTAGGAACGGTTTTAGGAACGCATGGTGAAAACCCGCCATACAGGCTAGTTTTAGATTCCTGATTCCTAATTCCTGATTTAGGAATCCAGTAATTAGGAACGGAACTTAAGGTTATAGAGAGCATACTTTTCAACTATTTTCCTCTTAAAAATTTAAGCTATTCTTTTAATAGCGAAATCCACATTTTTAGCTCTTTAGGTGATATTGAATTTCAAAATATGAAATTCTTATATATTTTTAATATAACTTTAGGAAGCCTGAGCTACCCATTCTTTGAAATCCATTCAAAATAGGTTCTAAAAACCTGAACTGTATTATTTTAAATTGCACCGGTATTATTCTCAAAAAAAAATAACAGAATATCAATAGATTAAAAATCGCATCAGTATTATTTATTTTTGCTCCTGTCCTACATAAGGGCATTAATAACTCCCATCCTTAAAGCATTAATTTGTTTTAGGGAAAATCATGAAATTAAAAAATATAGCTATAATTGTTAAAAACGTAAAATACCAAGCCTATAGACTAAAACTTGCCAAGTGCTTTATTGATGAGAATAACGAAGACCTTGAGCAAGAACTCTTCTGTGAAATTTGGCCATGCCTTGATCAGTATGATGAAGATAAAAGTAGCTTTAACACCTTTGTAGCAAGATTAACTGAAAATAAAGCTATTAACCTGTTAAAGAAACAGCGATGTGCAAAACGTGACATCAATAACTATATTAGCACTGATGTAACAGAGCTACTTGAGAGTGAAATAACAAAACGCATTGATGTAGACTATATGATCTCGGTTTTACCAAAGGAATGGCAAAATATATGTGAGCAACTTAAGTTTTTCAACTTACATGAAGTTGCCAAAATGAACAACGTTTCAAGAACCACTTTAAACAATATTATCAAGAAGATACGTGCCAAACTTTTTCCTATTTACTACGCAGGTAAAAAGAAAAATTGAACAAAATTTTTGCCTTTCTTGTATATATACATCGTAGCATGGATAAATAATGATTCTTAAAATTTTGAATAATAATGAAAGATTGCAAACAATATCAAGTGTAAAGATGGTCATCTTTGGTCCTTATGGTATTGGTAAAACAAGTCTCCTAAAGACTATAGATGAACCAACACTTTGCCTTGATTTTGAAGCAGGGCTTCTTGCCGTTCAAGACTGGCAAGGAGATTCAATAAGTGTTCGCACTTGGAATGAAGCTAGAGATATTGCTTGTCTTATAGGCGGTTCTAATCCTGCATTAAAATCTGATCAAGCATACAGCCAAAGACACTATGAACATGTATCTAGTAAGTACAAAGATCTTTTCTCTGAGTTTTCTAAATACCGATGCATCTTTGTAGATAGCATAACCGTTGCTTCACGTTTATGTCTGTTATGGGCAAAAATGCAACCTGAAGCTTTTTCTGAGAGATCAGGAAAACAGGATATGAGAGCTGCCTATGGATTACTTGCTCAAGAAATGATGGCTTGGCTCAATCAATTTCAACATATCAGAGATAAGGACATCATTATAGTTGGCACTTTAGGTCAATATCTCGATGACTTCAATCGTCCAGTTTGGCTACCTCAATGCGAAGGAACTAAAACTGCTAGTGAAATTCCTGGGATAGTTGACGAAGTAATCAGTATGGTTGGAATCAAGAAAGATGATGGAACGGAGAAGCGCTCTTTTGTTTGCCACACTTTAAACCCTTGGGGATACCCAGCTAAAGACCGTAGTGGACGCCTGAGTATGGTTGAAGAACCGCATTTAGGCAAGCTGCTTACAAAGATTAAAAGCAAGTTTTAAAATTTAAACATGGAGAGTGATATATGTTACAAAACCTATTAACTGATTTTAACACTGTAAAACCGCAAAGTAGATTGATACCAAAAGGTACAATAGTAAAGGTAAAAATGACAATCAAGCCTGGAGGTTATGAGCATTGGTTTACTAAAAGCCCCACTACCGGTAGCATTTATTTAAATACAGAATTTACCGTTATTGAAGGTTTATATGAAAAGCACAAGATTTACCAAATAATTGGTATTAAAAGTAATAAAGCAGAAGATACTTGGGGAGAAATGGGTCGCTCTATGCTTCGCAGTATCTTGGAATCGGCACGCGACATTCATCCACATGACAATTCAGAAAGTGCAATCCTTGCTCGTAAGCTAAATTCAGTTGCAGAATTAAATGGCTTAGAGTTTACAGTAAAGGTAGGTGTTATAACTGATGAATATGGAGAAAAGAACAAAATTGCTTCAATAGTTACTCCGGAATACCGTAAAAATTATGAAATTGACAGAATACCATTTTGAAGTACGACGAGGAAAAGCTTTGGTCTGCTGTCGTTACTAGAGGTATTCAGGACTCAGTAGGAAAAAACCCAAAGCTAAGAGAAGAAGCAATTAATTGGCTGAATTCAAAATCTTTTGAAACTGTTTGTGAGCTAGCTAATCTCAACTTTAAACGTATAAAAAATATGTATGGGAGTTTTATGTCTAAAAAGCAAGAAAAGATAAAAGCATTATTAATCGATAATATCAAGGAGTGCCTTTCTTACCTACTTCCAAATGGTGAGTTTTACCGAGAAAAAACTTATATTGGAGACTTAAATGGAAATACAATTACAGTTAAAATAGTAGGTAAGGAAGCTGGTGATTGGCGTAATTTTACTGAAGGAACTGGTGGTGATATTATTGATCTTTGGATTTTAATTAAGGGTGATATATATTCTGCTAGAAAGTGGCTCAATAAAAAATCAAAGAGTGGAGAAAAAAAAGGGGGGAAAAGAGAAGAAAAAATATTTTCTGTAAAGCAGTACTTAAATGATCAATCACCAATACCAGAAGACATAATAGCTCCACGAATTCTCACTCCAGGTGGTCTTTTAGTCATTGGTGGTACGCCAAAGGTTGGCAAAAGTTATTTTCTTCTCTCTTTGCTTGCACATCTTGCAGCAGGAGTGTCGTTTCTTAAGATGAAATCAGCAAGGCCACTAAAAATAATCTATCTGCAAAATGAGATGGAGTACAATTACATCAGGGAACGAATACAACAAATCATAACCAATCAAAGGCTGCCAAATCTAGCAGAAGAAAACTTGATTGTTACTACAAAGATGAGATTAACTTTAAACGATGAAGGTATAGAGAGAATAAAAGAGATCATAGGAGAAAAATTTAAAACAATAGACCTTATCGTCTTGGATTCTCTTGACTATAAAAATATGTTTTCTGGCCTGCAAAGCAGAGTAGAAAAACTACGTTCTATAATTAATCCTATGGCTGGAATCATTATTACACGTCACACCAGAAAAGTATCGACAGCTACACTCGCAAAAAGCCCTTTTCAAGCTTTAATTGGTGCTAATGCTTTAAGAAGCTTTTATACATCTGGTATTGTAATGTTTCAACCAAGTAAACGTGCAAATGTCTTGCAAGTAGTATATGAACTAAGAAACGGTAAATCAATACCAGCAAAATTCATTAGCAGAGTAAATGGGCGTTGGCAGAACTCTAAAGTTATAGCTACGGCTTAATTTGTCTGCAAAAACGTGGTAGAGCTAAAAACTCAGCTTCTGCAAAACATCAGATCTTGTCTTTTTCACCTACTACCAAGAGGAACATTTCGTGGCGATAAGTTTTATGTAGGTGATGTACAGGGTAACAAAGGCAAAAGCACTGTAATAGAGTTAACAGGTGAAAGAGCCGGATTATGGAAAGATTTTGCAACAGGAGAAGGTGGTGATATTATTGACCTTTGGGCAACAATACACGGGAAGAATGCAAAAACAGAATTTCCTGAAGTAATGCTCTCAATAAGTGAATGGCTTGGCATCAAAGAAAAAAATAATATTAGAGATCTAGAACAATACCTGACTTGTAGTTGGAACTACTACGATGAAAATAACCAATTGATTGTAATAGTCTACCGTTATGATCCTCCTTTAGAGAAAAAACAATTTAAACCATTTGATGTTAAAAAACAAAGATTCAAAGAGCCAGAGATAAGGCCACTCTACAACATTCTGGGTATTTTAAGGTCCGATAAAGTTGTTCTTGTAGAAGGAGAAAAATGCGCAGAAGCACTTATAGAGAAAGGAATTACAGCTACAACTGCGATGTTTGGAGCAAATGCGCCTATTGATAGAACAGATTGGACTCCGCTAAAAGGTAAACATATTATCATTTGGCCAGACAACGATGAAGCAGGTAATAAATATGCCAAAAACGCTGAAAAGAAGCTTTTAGAACTTGGTGTTGCATCACTTGCTACGCTTAAGATTCCACCGAATAAACCAAGGAGTTGGGATGCTGCTGATTGTCTGTTAGAGGGAATAAATGTTTCGGAATTTATTGAAAAAAACTCAAGAAAAATAATTATTAAACCACCACTTGATATTTTCAGCTGGAGTGTAGAGCGTTTTGTAGGTCCAGTACCAAAGCAAAGATTCTTGGTTGAAGGATTATTTCCTTTGGGTGTAACCTCCATTTTGGCTGCAATGGGTGATACTGGTAAAGGTATGCTACTTCTTGACCTAGCCCTCAAGGTTGCGGGTAGCATAGATCAGGTATGCGGATTTGGTCCACTTGTTACTGAACATGGATCTGTGGTGGTATTTTCTGCAGAAGATGATACAAATGAAATACATCGTCGCTTAGAACGACTTGATCCCAAATGTGAAAGATTAAAATATAAAGATAGGCTATTTATTGTACCACTGCCAAATATAGGAGGATCTTTTGCCATACTTAAGAATGTTCGCGGTAAAGTTGTAGAAATATCTCCAGAATTTGAGTCGGTAATGAAGCAGCTGAGCAAAATAAAGGATTTAAAGCTCATTATATTTGATCCCCTTGCTTCTTTCATTCATGCAGATTTAAATGCTGACCCAGCAGTAGGGGATTATCTCATGTGTTTATTATCTGATTTAGCATGTAGCACTGGAGCTTCAATAATTACTGCACATCATATGAGAAAGCTGAAGGGAGAAAAGCCTATATCAACAGTAGAGCAAGCACGAGATGCTATTCGAGGTACTTCTGCTCTCGTAAATGGAGTCAGGTGTTCTTTTGCTTTTTGGCCTGTTGAAGATATGACTAAACCAATGATTTTTAGGTCAATTGGAAAAATCCCAAGACAAAATGCACTATTTTATGGAGCTGTTGTTAAAGCAAATGGCCTGGCTGATCGTACCATACGCACTTACCTAAGAAATGAAGAAACAGGGCTATTGGAAGACATTACTGAACAATTAAAAGCTCAAAATATTAGCGATAAAGATCTTAAAATATATCTTATTGATTCAATTGCGCGAGCTGCTATTTCAGGACATCCATTTACTCATACAGGAAGTGCAGGAATACATAAACAACGACATAGATTGCCTGAAGTTTTTCATAGTATGGGAAGGGATAGACTAGAGCGTATAGTGCAAGAGCTTTTACAAGCAAAGCAAATAGTTAAAGGAATGGCTAATGGTTCAAAAGAAGATAAATGGCTTGATGTAAAAACAGGACCATTTGCACGTGGAGTTGGAAAATTTACTCATGGAGCTGAAAATTTTTAAAATCAGGAAATTCTATTTTTTTATAGTCAAAGTAAAAGGGTTAATACGATAACCATATGATGATCTTTGCCAACCAAGGGTTTGTATTACATCATCACGTTCAATATTTAATCCTAATTTCTCAGCAAGTGCAGATTTGATTGTTCTTTGCATCTTATTTAATGGTTTTCTGATTTGATGTTCTAAATCTGCTTCTAAACTAAGTCCCAAGAGTTTTTCTAACTGATTAATATTGAGAAGTGTATGTTTTTCAGGTGGTAACTCTTTCTCACAGTCATGTAAAAATTGCTTGAACAATATTCGAAAAATATTAAGGCATGATGCAGCTTTTTTATTTATAACTTCAATACTATTAACATATACCATACCTTTAACTACTTGTAACTCCAAAAGTTTTGTTGGTATAATTGGTTCAACACGTTTAAGCGAAATATATGAAGCTGGTAAAACTTGCAAAGAAGTATTTTCTACCACCTCTGGTACTCCTCTTTTATCTGCCTCTTGGAATATCTCAGTTACAGTCTTAAGCTGACAAAACAGTTTCACCATTGGCACTACATATAGATTCAGCAATAGATTTGGTATATCTTTTTTTAGAGTGATGAGAACCGTCGGATGGACTCTAAGTTTATCTATAGTTAAAAATATCGCATCAGTACAAAAATCAAGGATTATTAGATTTACAATACGACCTTGATTACAAATATAATAAACTCCTTTTTCCACTTTTTCCCACATAAGTCTTGAATCATTCAACTTTGTTTCAAACCAGTCTACGATTCTCTCTGTATTTAAATATATGGATAAGAGATGAAATCTCTGTTTTTGATAAGTATTAGGCAAAATATGACGAGAGCAGTTTTCACAAATAGCGTCATCACATGCTTCATCAAAGTCTGGATCAATGAAAATCTCATTGCTACAACTTGGATCAATTACATTTGGCCAATCAAGATAATCTTCTTCACAAGAGCAAACAATATAATACCTTTCTTGCATTTGTATCCATCCAAGATCAAATAAGTATCTTGCTGCTTTAATGTGATTTTGACTTGGATTGACCCAAGAACTATTTGAACTTAAAAGATCAGCAATTTGCTCGTGAAAGGATTTTAAGACCATAAGATTGTTCCATATGTTTCTTTAGCTCCTCTCTTTCTTTTTTATTGAGCGGATGCTCTGAATAATAAATTTCCCCACTTGCTTTGAAAGAAAATGTTACCTTTTTGCTTTGAAACATTACTTTAGCTGATTGAATAGATTGTAGTATGTTGCCAATAGCTGGCTTTAAAATATGTAACTCTGGTGCAATAGGATCATATGGCTTTACACTCAAAGTAAGATATGTATTACTATTTTTAAAATAATCTGACTTAAAATTTAACTCAAATATACAAATATTAGGATCAGAACCCTCTATACATGCTTGAAGAAATTTGTGCACTTGTAGTGGAAAGTTCTTATCTTGTATATTTACAAAAGTACATTCGCAGTCGAAATAGCAACTTACAATGCTATTTGCTATTTCCACAGCTTTATTAGTATTTTTAGCACAGAGATTAACCTTTGTACCATCAAGCGAAAAATCTAAAATCATCCACTCAGGTTTATGACCATGAACAACTTTGTTTGAATTAAGCAGTAAATCCATGTCACTTCCTCGGCGTACAAACATATATATTCTATCTTGGTGATGAAAAAAACCCTGCAATTGGTTATCATCCCTAAGTATCTGCTCTACAGTTTCTTGTGACACAAATGCCTTAAATGAAGTATTTATTTGTCTTGGTGGTTTCTGTAGAGCAAATGATACGAAACCTTTCTTTTGCACTTTATCAAAGTGATGGACAGATTTTAGAAGTTCACAATTTATGTGAAATAGTAAAAACAATAAGGATCTTTTATCATACTTGGTATTATTTTTTATCAGATACGACCTCATTAACTCTTGAGTCAGGGCAAATCTTGCTACTTCACTGACTGTAGCCTCAAGTTTTGTACGATCAAAGTAGCTAATGAGATAATAGTTAAAAAGAGAGCCAGAGTAACTAGTAAGTATCTTGCGTTTTTGTTGAGTGGATCTGTCATCGTAGTCTCCATCTTGAAAAAGTTGTCCATTTAAATGATTTTTAAAGCAATGCTGAAAAATAATGCTCAGTTGTTTACCAGAAAGGGAATCTAACCAAGACTGACGTATATTAGAATCCTGAAAACGATCTAATAAAAGGTTAACAGGAACTTCTAAGTCGCTCTCCCAGAATTCGTAACTTGGATGAATATTCATAACAGATTAAATAAGCCATATTATACATAATATGACAATTCAAGAAAAGATTTTTTGGACATAATTTTTTCAAATCTTGTATATTTAATTAAGGAGAATTTGTGTGAACTAGATAGCTTCCTTAAATAAGGTACGCATTGGTTTAGTTTAAAATGGTAAAAGTTTTCTTTTAGCTGGTGATAAGAATTCTCCCAACCTATCAGAAAATTCACAGGAAGAAAAACATGCAAAAAGGGGAATTAACTATTAATTGCCGTTATGAACCTCACAGATTGGCGAGTACATATTTGGCAAATGCTTATGAACAATTATTGAAATATAAAATAAAGGAGGTGAAAGAAAATGACAATAGTAAGCTTGTATGCAAGAGTTTCATCAAGACAACAAGCACAAGAGAATACGATAGAGAGTCAGATTGTAGAATTGGAGCGTCGCATTAGTAGCGATGGATATGAATTGTTAGATGAACATAGGTTTGTTGATAATGGCTACAGTGGATCAAACTTAGAACGTCCTGGCTTAGAGAGTTTACGTGATAGAGTAGCAGAAGGTAAGATAGATAAGATATATATTCATTCACCTGATCGGCTATCACGGAAATTTTCATATCAAATGATCTTACTCGAAGAGTTTAAAAAGGCTGGATCTGAAATAGTATTTTTGAATCATAAGTTTGATGATAATCCGGATTCCCATTTATTTCTACAGATTCAGGGAGCAATAGCAGAGTATGAACGTGCAAAGATTATGGAACGAAACCGTAGAGGTAAACTTCATGCGGCCAAAGCTGGGTGTATAAGTGTGATGGGTAGGGCGCCTTACGGTTATCGCTACATAGCAAAACATGTAGGTGAAGGAAGTGCTCAATTTGAGGTTGATGAAGAAGAGGCAAATATAGTGCGTAAAATATTTAGTCGGGTTGGCCAAGAAAGAGCAAGCATAGGAGAAGTTGTACATGAACTGAATAAGATACCGGTAATAACACGAACAGGAAAAAGGTATTGGAAAAGGAGCACTATTTGGAACATGTTAAAAAATCCTGCTTATATAGGACAAGCAGCTTATGGTAAAACTAAGACATGCTCAAAACCACAAGTAAAAAAGTCAAAAAAAGGAACTTGTGGTAAACTTAAAAGTGGTCGCTTTAATAGTGATAAAGAGAACTGGACTTATATTCCAGTACCAAAAATAATCAATGAAAATTTATTTGATTCAGTGCAAACACAATTAGCTGAAAATAGACAAAGAGCAAGAGTACGACAAAGAAGAGAAACATATTTATTACAAGGTTTAATGGTATGCCAACGTTGTCAATATACTTATTGTGGTACAAACCACGTTCATAAAAAGTCGACATATTATTACTATCGTTGCTCTGGTACAAACTCTAGCAAATTTAATGGCAATAAAATCTGCGATAATAAATCAATACGCACTGATATATTAGATGGAGTTATATGGGAAGAAGTCAAGAGTATCTTGAAAGAGCCAGATAGGATTGCAAATGAATATCAACGTAGATTGTCAGAGAACAAAAAGCCTTTACATAATCAAACACGTGAAAAGCAAGAAAGTAAGCTAAGATTAAGTATCAAAAAATTTATTGATAGCTATGCCAAAGGGTTTATAAGCCAAGAAGAATTTGAACCAAGAATCACAACAATGAAACAGCATTTGAAAGAAATTGAAGAAGAGAAAGAAAGAACGCTTGATCAAAAAAAACTACAACAAGAATTGGTATCCGTTCAGCAGAGTGGTTTAAGAAACGATAGATAGAAGATTGTGAAAAGGGTTTAGCCTCCTCTGTTTCCATGTTAAGTATAACGAAATTATTTGCTCAAGGAATGAGTTTCCTCGTTCTGATTGTGTAAAATATGAATTTTTGCGATAAACGACATAATGCCGTATTTGCCGTTCAGCGTGATTATTTGTCAGCGGAGTATTTTCTGGGTCATCTAAAAATTTCCACATCATTCTTTCAGATTTCAAAATATTCTTTGCAACTCGAGACGCTCCAATTGCTTCAGGTAAGCGAGATATTTCCTTCAAATAATACCTTGTACGTTTTCGCAATTTCTTGGCACGTCTAATAAATCTTGAAACATCTATCTCATTTTTTAGTAAAGCTTTTTTCAGTGCAAATAACTCAGTGGCTACATTTCTCAAGTAACAGCCCAGAACTTTAACTTCAAATTTCCAACTATGCGCTAATCTTTCAAAATCCCTTGCTAAGTGTGCCCAACAGATTTGCCTTCTTTCATCAGCAAAGTAGTTGTATGCTGCATATCTGTCGGTTACTACCAAGCTATTACGATTGCAGCATACACTATTTTTTAAAACTTTCATTCCCCTTGACTCTGTCAACTTCACAAAACTTGCCGTATTGCTTGCAAACATCCAACACCAAGCGAGTTTACCTTTGTTATAATGGCTCGTTTCATCAATATGTAGAACTTTACTCCTACTTATCTCTTGTTCGATCTGCTCATACATTTTTTTGCATTTTGAAGCAACTCTATGTTCACTATTTGATATGCTACCGACGCTTATGTTCAAATTGAAGATATCATTTATGATGCTAGCTACTTCGCGCTTTGAATTTTTATAAAACCCACTGAGTGCTGCAACTACTGACTTAACCCTTGGGCCAAATGTATCTGGCGTAACACCCTCTGGTAACTTGCTACTTCTTCTTTTTCCGCATCTCTGACAACGGCCATGTTCCAACTGATATTCCATTACATAAGCCTTAATCTCCGGAAGATCTACTTTCTGATGAATATAAGGTTTTTCGCATATTGCAATCTTCCCTCCGCATTCGCAAGTAGGTGACAACTCTATCTTTATCACCTCATCTGCTTCCATTTTAGCACGATAATTACCCTTATGCCCAACTTGACCACCAATCTTTCTTTCGCTTTTTGGCTTTTCCTTTTTCATTTTGTATAATTCTTTTGAATTGGGAATTGATGAGTTTTTTGAATTTAAACCTAGCCTTTCCTTTAATTCAGCGTTCTCTATCTTTAAAGCCTCATGCTCTGCTTTTAAACTTTCATTCTCTCTTTCCAATCTTTCTATTTTTGCTTCTAACTTTTCTATTTTTTGCTGTAAATTTTTGCAGAGTTCTAAAAGGTTTACCATATTACCTCATATTTACCCTATGATTATCTTTATTATCTTGCTTTGTCTACCTTATTTTGCCGCTCTGCTGAACGGACACCAAGAATTGAGCCTTGTTACAGATAGCTTGAAAAACTTTTCCTCAAGTGTTGAATCAAAGCTTGATCAAGTGGATTGGCAGACTAAGCAAAATATTATTAGAATGTTAATTCATCAAATTGAAATCAATCACAATCACTTGTATATAGTATTTCGCATAAAAAGTCTTGCAAATTTTGATCAAAATAGCCATAATAGAATTATGCAATGTTGTACTAGCAGTCAAAGAGGGTGGAATACAACATTTAGTGATATTATATTACCAAATGACATAAAAGAAAAGTTGAGAGGAATTTGTGAGTCAAAAAGCGGAGGATATCTCTTGTACGGTCCACCAGGAACTGGTAAGACTAGTATTAGTAAGGCAATTGCAAATCAAACTAAATCTCTGTTTGCGTTTATGTCTGTTTCTGCGTCTTGCTTGTCTAGTCAAAGGAATATAGATCAAGTTTTTGAGAAAGCAGAGACAAACAGTCCTTGTATGATTTTTATAGATGAGATTGACGGAGTTGGTAAAAAGCGAACTGTTAATGAGGATGCAGGGCCTTTAACTTATTTACTCACTAAATTGGATAAAGAGTTTTTATCCTCAAAAAATATAACGGTGATTGCTGCAACTAATCATAAGGATCATTTAGATACTGCGTTTACTAGGGGTGGTCGTTTGGAGTGTATTGAGGTTCCTGGGCTGGATAAAGAAAGTACACGTAGGGGAATACTAAAAGAATATCTCAAAGAATTAAGCCCTCTAAATATTGAAACTATTGTAAAGAGTACTAATGGTTTTTCACCAGCAAATCTGATTGGTTTAGCCAAGTATATACGAGAGGAGAAAAGTAAAGGCAAAAGCACTCCTATTTTCACTTTATGTGAAAGATTTAAGAAGGAACATAACATTGAAGATAAGAAGAATGAGAAACATAGTAACGGAAAAACTAAAAACAAGGATACAAGGCTATCATCTGGAAGCTTATCTAGAAGTTCATCAGTAAGCTCTTCATTGAGTGATGTATCTTCTCGAGGAAGTAAGTGGCAAATCGAGGAATAAAGAGAATTACTACACAGTCTGGGATGACGCCATGCAAGTCGAATCATGTCATTCCAGTGCTTGACAATAGTTTTTATCCAGAAGGGTCATTGAACTTCTAAAAGGGTGTCATTCCAGTACTGGAATCTAGGAATTTTTTGAGCACGCAAGTTATGCCAAGTTTTTTGTTGGTAAGAAAGGCTGGATCCCAGTACTGGGATGACAGGAAGAGGGCTACTCGGGTGACATCGAAGGGGCTACTTGCATGACAACAAAGGGGCTTGCTTGCATAACTCAAATTCAAAGAAAAATCATTTAATGTCATTCCAGCGCGTGACGCTGGAATTCAGAAATAAAGAACAATGGATCCCAGTGTCAGCTACTCGGATGACAGGAAAAGGGCTACTCGGATTACATCCTTTTTTTCCTGGATACCAGTCGCATGACACTACTATATAGTAGGTCCCAATTTTATCCCAGTCTGGGATCTTCTTTCAAAAATTCAAAACAATCTATTAAAAAGGAGAATATTATGTCTACAATAATTTTATCATCAATTTTAAGTAAAGCGGGCAGTATTTTTGGGCCAATTGGCCAGATTGCTGGCTCAGAACTCGGTGCTCTGCTTGGTGCACAGCTTGATAATGCAATATTTGGTCTTGATGCCGAGCAAAAGATAACGCATGGGGCGAGGCTGAAAAATCTGCAAGTTCAAACCTCAACTTATGGCAAAGCAATTCCAATTATCTATGGCACTGCTCGCATTGCTGGAAACATTATTTGGTCACAGCCAATAAAAGAGGAGGCGATAACCACTCAAAATAAAACAGGAAGAGGTATAAATATTACATATAACTACTATGCAACACTCGCAATTGCAATTTGCAAGGGGAAAGTAGAAAAATTAAATAGAATCTGGGCGGATATAAAATCGCTTAGTTTTGATGAAATAGATTATACTTTTTACCACGGCAGAGAAGACCAAAACCCTGATCCGTTTATGTTATCAATCGAAGGTGAGAAGAATGTACCAGCTTATAGAGGAATATCTTACATAGTCATCAAAAATTTCCCTTTGGCAGACTATAGTAATCGTGTTCCGGTGTTTACATTTGAAGTGCAAACTGCACTGAAGCTCAATGGATTCTCAGTAGCAGAAAACATTAAAAATATCAATATCATACCAGGTTCAGGGGAGTTTGTGTATGATACGAAAATACAGAAGAAAATTGCACGAGAAAAAATAAGCAGTAGTCAATATATTCCCTATGGACCGGTACAAAGAGTAAATCACAATAATCACACAAAAAAGAGCGATGCTATGCTTTCTTTGGACCAATTGAAGGAAAGTTTACCAAATGTTGAATGGGCATCGGTAGTGGTTAATTGGTTTGCAAGCAGTTTGAATATCAAAGATTGTAAAATATATCCTGCAGTTGAATTTCAAGACGATTCTGCTATAGTGCCTGATGATTGGCAAGTGGGAAATATAACCAGGGATAATGCCCAGCTCATTTCAAAAGATAATCATGGAAATCCAAGATATGGTGGTACAGTTAGCGATGCAGCACTAATAAGATATATAGAAGAGCTGCATAGCAGAGGTTATAAGGTGATGCTCTATCCAATGCTCTTGCTTGACACAAAAAACAAAGAGTGGCGAGGAAAATTGAGCGGTACTCCTCAGGATATAAGTGATTTTTTTGAGAATCAGTATAGCAAATTCATAGAGCATTACACGAGCATTGCCAAACAAACTAAAGTGGAAGGGTTTATTATTGGTTCTGAGTTTGCTCAGCTTACCAGAGTAAAAGATGTAGAGGGTAACTATCCTGCAGTAGCAGAGCTAGTTAAAGTTGCAAAGCAAGTAAAATTTCAGCTTGGAAAAGAAGTAAACGTAACTTACGCTGCCGATTGGAGTGAGTATCATTCATATGATGGTTGGTATAATATGGATGAACTATGGTCTTCACAGTTCATCGATGTTATTGGCATAGATGCTTACTTTCCACTCACCGATGGCCCAGAACCTCCTTTT
Organism: Wolbachia endosymbiont (group A) of Limnophora tigrina; assembly: GCF_964263225.1. Lineage (NCBI taxonomy): Bacteria > Pseudomonadati > Pseudomonadota > Alphaproteobacteria > Rickettsiales > Anaplasmataceae > Wolbachia > Wolbachia endosymbiont (group A) of Limnophora tigrina. The sequence continues at coordinate 326,960 of NZ_OZ181654.1, read as the reverse complement.
GGCTATTCCGCGAAAGATGTAACGGGTGGTTGGAGCAGTGGGGTAGGGTATGATTATTTTTACGATTACTCAAAAAGTGATCCTGAGAAAATAAAGTATAATGACAGCGAATATGCGTGGAAAAATATCGAGAAATGGTGGAGTGAAGTTCATGTAAATCCAGGTGGTAGTAAAACAAAATGGCAACCAAAAATGAAGAAAATATGGTTTACCGAATATGGATTTCCCAGTATGAACGGCTGCACTAATGAGCCCAATGTGTTTGTTGATAAAGGTAGTATAGAGAGTAAATATCCACGATACTCAAACGGAGAGGTGAGCTTTCTTTCGCAGAAAACTGCAATCGAAGGAACATTAAAAAAGTGGCAAAGCTCAGAAATGGTGGAGAAAATGTTCCTCTGGGCGTGGGATGCAAGGCCATTTCCTTATTTCCCCAATTTATGTGACATGTGGGCTGACTGCCATAACTGGCAGACCGGGCACTGGATTCAGGGAAAAATTTCACAACTTAATGTTTCCGATGTTTTGTCTGATCTGTTGCAAAAGGTAGGTCTCAAAGGCGATCAGTTTGATACAAGTGATGTTAAAGGATTACTATCTGGGTATGTAATAAATGATCAGCAACCCGTACGCTCAATTATTAAAATGCTGCGAAGGTGCTATTTTTTTGATGTGGTTGAACAGAACTCAAAACTGAAATTTATTCAAAAGGGCAGGGGAGTGAAAACTGAAATACCAATTGGCGAGATGGTTACCAATAACGTTGCAAAACTTGTTAATATTAGTCAGCTAGATTTAAATAGTAAAGTCAATGTTGTCTATTTTAACCGCAATTTTGGCTATCCAATTGATGTGAAATATGCTGAACTGCCAAAGCAGGGCAATGCTGCAACAGTTGAAATACCTCTCATTATGGAGGAAGGGGAGGCGCAAAATATAGCTGAAGTTTTACTTTATTCTTCGTGGCAAGAGAGAAATGTATACAACTTTAAGCTCCCGATAAAATATGCATGGCTTTTACCAAGTGATGTCATAGCAATTTCAGATGGCGAGAAAAGACATACGATGAGAATTATAAAAACAAAGTTTGAAAGCATGTCCATTCAAGTAATGGGAGTTGGTTATGATCCCTCTATATACAAGCTCTCCTTTCCTTCAACAAGATCACTTATGCTTAAAGAATACCCTCCTTCTCGCGTCAGTAAATCTATCGTGGAAATGATAGATTTACCGCATATTAAAGGTAATATCGCAAGTTTTACTTTAATTAGTGAAGAGGAAGGTTGGAAAGGAGCAACGCTTTTTATTTCGTATGATGATAAAAATTATAAGCCCATCGCGAGCGCAAATATACAATCTACTTACGGATATGTAATCGAATTTACCGATGAGGGAATTACAGTAGTACTGCGTTTTGGTAAGATAGACGTCATGAGTCCAACTGTGTTAGCGCTGGTTGGAAAAGAGGTAATAAAATTCGAAAGAGCAAAGCTCATAGGTAAGAATAAATATCAGCTTATCGACCTAATTAGAGGCCAAGAGGGTACTAAGAAATATGAACACACCTCAGGTGAAAAATTTATTCTACTTGATGATTCAATAATTTCTTTTGAAGTGCAAAAAGGGAGAAAGTTTTATCTTAAGGCAGTCACTTACGGTGATTCATTAGATAATACGGAAACAAAAATTGTAAACTGAGAGAGCGTAAGTGAAATCTTAATGTCTACTTGCATTTTATTAAAAAATCCACTATATTATAAACATAGCAATATAGTAAGGTAAAATAATGATCGGTAATGTAAAAAAATTATCAAATAAAGCGCCAATAATACTAACATGGGTGCCAAGAGTGCATGGTGCATCTTTACCAGATGGTAAAAATAGTAGATTGAATTATTTAGATATAATCAAGAATCATAAACTAAAGAATGAAGAGGAGAGGGATATATATCTGATTATCAACGGCCCAGGGTTTAAGCAAAGCCAAATAGATAATTTAAAGCGTGAACTGAAAGAAATTAAAGGAGTGCATGTTGTAGACTTACACCAATATGACTGGAGTGAGATAGATGAAGGATGGAAAATAGACGGCAAAGATATTAGTATAAAAGACTTCTTCAAAAATATGTATAATATGTCGGAGGAACAAAGAATATATTTTGCTATTGAAATAGATACTTTTAGATTGATTGCTCTTGCTCTTTCAGAAAAAATGACAGGAGAAAAAGGTGCAATATATATAGACTTTGATTCTTTAAAAGCCATTGACACTCATATAGGGAAGGATATAACAATTCCTGAGGGGATATTGTTGGGGTGGGTTCGTGTAGCGGTTAACAATAGTGGAAAAATCTTTCTTACATTATCAAATAATGACTTAATTGCGATAAGTGATTCAAGCGTAGCAGCTGGTGTTTTATCTGAGTATAAGGATAAAATATTAAGCCAAAAAGAAATGTGCAGTGATATAAAACAACGATTACCATTGTTATTGGATGAACAATTGGATCAAGAGTTTGAGAAGTCGAGAGAACAGGAAGAAATTGCAGAGGACGAAATAGAAATAATGGATATTCTTGATGAAGAGATGAAAGAAATAATAAAAGAAGTGGCAAACAAATACTTAGATGATCTTGAAAAGAGAGGAATAAAAGCGTTGTATGATATGAGAACACAAAATTTTAGATATCTTAATTCAACATATCATGGTTGTTCTTCAACAGGTTTTAACTCTCACTTTTACCCACAATTTTGAGAGGTCATGATGTGAAGCATAACTATGCTCTCCTTAAGATTTTCATAGCCCCGCCATAGAGTCATAGCCCCTGGTAAATTATCACTTTTTCTATTCATAAATCCACCTAATTTTCCTAACCAAATAATAGCTTGTTTTATGTTTGGAGGTTCTTCTGGCAATGTAGCTACTTTATGCTCACGTATGAAAAGGGCCTTCCACTCTTCGTTGCTTAAAATTTTAGTACAGGTTTCCATGGGATTTGATAAAGCGACTTTTGTTAAATATAAAATTTTAAATGCAATAATGCTCTTTATAGCAATTAATTTCTGTAGCCTTTCCTTTGTAGTTAAACGAGAGCTTTCTATTTTACATCCTGATTTTAAAACCCTGAAATACTCCTCAATTTTCCATCTTAGCTTATACCAATTTATCCTTTCTATAGCATCTAAAGTGCTATTAACTGGTACATTAGTCAGCAAAGTCCAATCAATAGCTTCCAATCCTTCAGGAGGATTTGTTTCTTTTGCACTTACCACATATACAGGGATTTTATCACTTATTTTATGCACTGTGTCTTTTGATCCATAAATTGAAGAAGATCTGATAGGTATATAGCCTTTCATATACTTAACTTCAATATTAGCTTTCCTTGATCTTTGGTTTCCACCTTTATTAACTTCTAGAGAAATTTTCTTCTTTACTGGCAGTTGAGTGATGCGTGTTTGCAAATCTGTTTTTCCAATTTCAGTACAGATAAATCTTCTATTAGTTCGATTACGGATTACATAAAAACTACCTAATGTCTCAGTGATCCATAAAAATTTGAAGATATCTGCCTCTCTATCACCAAGGGTAACAAGTTGTACATTTGCAGGAAGGTTGTTTATGCTTTCTTTGAGAGCTGTTATCCACTTATAACTTTCTTTTTCTTCTATGGAGGTACGGTATTTCCTGTTTGCTTTTTCTTGTGACGTTTCTTTTTCCCTAATAGAACGTGCCCAACATTGTTGAGAAGATAGACCTAAAGGCAATCCGTCTTTGCTGACTATTAAGGCACTGTGCAACAGTAAACCCATTTTATGCTTCGTATAAGCTTTAGAAATACTACCTAGCCTCTTAGTTTTTATATGAGAGTCAAAATCCAAATAACTTGTATCTTGAACTGAAAAAACAAACTGATTTCCTTTCATTCTCTCCATAGTTTCTTTGTAATGGGAAGAATAAATTTCCTTATCCTTAAGCTTTTCATTGCTAAATAATCTGTATGCACCCTTAGCTTCTTTCCATCCACTACAGCTTTGATTAATTGATCCAGACGCCTTACCCTCTATACAATAGCCTGTTTTAATAAGTCTCTTATTAAGTCTTGTATCTCCTAAATTAACGTGTTTTAACTCTCTTTCCAGCCATTTATCCCCTAAGCCATCAGTATATTGCACATTTGTACTTACTTCACTCATTTTAATCCCAAATTTATTTGGTATCCATTTTACTCACTTTTTTATTTGTGGGTAAAAGTGAGGTTTTAACTTAGGTCACGTACACATTCAAATGCTAGTTGAGAAAGGACTGGCTGGTCAAGAAAAAAGTAAAATGAAGTCATTTGTTTTTAGAGAGAACAATGGTAACTATTCTGTGGTTCTAGAAAATAGTGATTTATCCTGGACGAAGGGTGATTTTTTATACAATCAGCAGGTGGATGAAAATCTAGAAGAAACAGAAGTAGATCAGGTAGCAATGAAAAATCTATCGCTTGAATAACAGTTATTAAAGGACTTTCTATATTTAAAATAGAAAGTTCTTTGAAGCAGAGACTGTAAACTAAAACTTATGGTAGGTAGTACGGAAGCGAGAATTTTTGGAGAATACTTAAATTTTACTTATGCTTTGCTAGAATTTCATTATAATAATATAAGTATATCAATGTGTTGAGGTAAAATAATGATCGGTAATGTAAAAAAATTATCAAATGAAGCGCCAATAATACTAACTTGGGTACCAAGAGTATATGGTGCATCTTTACCAGATGGTAAAAACAGTGACTTTAATTACTTAGATATAATAAAAAATCATAAATTAATAAATAAAGAAGAGAGGGATATATATTTGATTATCAACGGTCCTGGATTCAAAGAAAATCAAATAGATGATTTAAAATGTGAACTGAAAGGAATTGAAGGAGTACATGTTATAGACTTGCATCAGTATAACTGGAGCGAAATAGATCAAGGATGGAAGATAGATGGTAAAGATACTAGTATCAAAGATTTCTTTAGAGATATGTATAACATGACAGATGAACAAAGAACATACTTTGCTGTTGAAATAGATACTTTTAGATTAGTTGCTCTGGCACTCTTAAAGCAGTTTACAGGACACGAAGGTGGGATATATATAGATTTTGATTCTTTAAGAGCCATTGACTCTCATATAGGGAAGGATATAACAATCCCTGAGGGAATTTTATTAGGGCAAGTTACTGCACATGTTAATCAAGAGACCGGCAAAATTATTAAAACGGATTTAAATAATGACCTGATCGCAGTAAGTTGTTCACGTATAGCGATTAATATTTTATCTAAATATAAAAGCGAAATACTGAGTCAAGAAAAAATGTGCTATGAGTTAGCAGGGCGTTTATCTAATCTTGCGAAAGAAGAAAAATCACGGTTTTTTGCTATTTATAAAGAATTGGGAGAGAAACAGCTGTTAGATGATGAAGCGAAGAAAAAAGGGAAGAGTGTTATAGAGGAATTAGATAAGATAGAGCGCAAAATAGTTGATCTAAGAAATGGTAAGATAAGAGAACTATATGATCCGCTAGTCTGTCATTATTCTAGGTATCGTGAAATAGGTTTAAATTTAGGTCAATTTTATACCGTGGAAGTAGTCCGTAATGGATTGATCGGTCAAGACGAAAGCAAACTAGGGCTATTTTTTTTCGAAAAGAACAATGGCAATTACGTTTGTACAATAAATGGTGACCTATCCTGGATGAAGGGAAAAGATCTATACCATGAACGAGTAGATAACAAGCTGGAAGGAGCAGAAGTAGACAGGGTAGCAATGCGCTTGCATAACAGTTGTTAAAGATAGAAAGTCCTTTAAAGCAAAGGTTCTAAATAATTGACAGTCAATAAAATATAATACTAGTATTAATCTATGTGATAGAGGGAATAATATGGCAAAAAAAATAGTTAATGCATTAAAATCTGAAGTGGAAAAGCTCAAGTATGCTAATTTAAAATCTGTGCCAATAAAATCAGATTGTTGGAACTCTGGTTACAACACATATATTGACCTTGGTAGATCACACAACCTTACTATTAATGAGAAAGAAGTGCCTAATGAGCTTATTGAGAAGCTATATTCAAAACATAAAGATCTCATTTTAGAAGATGAGAATGGAAGAAAGAACTATAGTCCATTTCTTAAGCAAATTTTCATAAAAATATTTGAATATGCTGGTGCAGAAGTTCCGAGTGACTCTATCATGGAAGAATTGATAACTAACTATCATCAAGAAGGGTATAATCATTTTCTGTTTCTTCATATATTAAAGGCTCTTTCTCCATTTGGCTTGCTTGTGTTAGATTCTAGCATAACAATAACTTATAGTATGGATTGCCGTGACTCCAATTGTCTAAAATTTAATTTTACCATGGATTGTATAAAGGTGTGCAGCAGTGATCTTGTTAATGATATCAAAACACCAGGTTTTTACAGCTCAGTAGAATTTAAGTTAAAATCTAAGGGTAGAAGCATAACATATGAGGATGGTAAAGTGCTTATTAATATTCCGAAAGAGCTGAAAAATTATAAAGCAAGTGGTAGAAGTTTGTGTGACATTACTATTGAGTATTTTCAAGAATTTTTTGGAAATTTGGGATTTAAATTTGAGACAAAAGTGGAACATAGTCTAGGTGAACCACTTAAAGTGTTAAAAGATGTAAATACATACCATGATAAGAACTTAAACTTGAACCAACAGTTAAGTAATTCAAGATAAGATATTGAGATTCGCATTTTTAAAGCTAGAAAACACATTCATTGAGAGAATAATTTCGCTACTGAAAGCAAAAGGCGTTTTTATAATCTTCTATCTACTACTCCCTCATGAACAGATACGTTAATCTCATCTAACTGCTCACTAACTTCTTCATTACTTGGCAAGTGTCCTCTAAGAGATAAGTTACGTACTGCATGCTGACATCGATCCAAAGGAGTTTGTAATCGCTCAACATATACTTTTGCTAGCAACTCAGCGTCAATTAGCGCTCCATGTAACTCCCTACTCTCTAGTGATATACCAAAACGCTCACACAATGCACTTAAAGAAGCCGGTGGTCCAAATTTCTTTCTTGCAAGCGGTAATGTATCTAACACTCTGTCTGAAGAGATTAATTTGGCATTCAGTTTACCAAGTTCCATGTTCAAAAATTTAATGTCAAATCCAGCATTGTGAATTACCAAAGTATCGCTAGATATAAAATTAAGAAATTCAGATGCAATCTCTGAAAATAATGGCTTATCCTTTAGAAATTCTTCGCTGATACCGTGAACTTTAAATGCACCTTTGTCTATGCTCCTTTCTGGGTTGATGTATCGATGGAATACTTTGCCTGTTGGAATATGATTAATTAGTTCTACACACCCTATTTCGATAATTCGATGGCTATTGACATCAAGACCTGTAGTTTCAGTGTCAAGTACTATTTCACGCAGCCCATCTTGTTTGGAAAGTTCTATACTTAACCTACTACTAGGATCTGACTGACTATTGGTAGCTTGTATCGTTTTTTTTCTTTTAGCTAATAATTTTTTTGTAGCACCTTCACCATCTTTTACTCTAGAGTGTCCAGGCGCTTCGGTTATTGAGCTTTTTTTTATACTATCAAGGATAACTTCTTTATCATTTAAGAATTTTTTACCGTTACCTTCTACATAAAGTGAGGTGAGATTTTTGAGTGCTATATCTCCTCCATAGTGGTGGCGCCACACTCCAACAATGTTGTTGTTTTCTACATTTAATAAAGTAAGATTTGGGAGACGTTTGCTGCCAATCAAAAATGCAAAACCTCTGTCTCCAATGTTGTTATTACTTATTTCAAGTAAAGTAAGGTTTTTTAGATTGCCTTGACCTATATATCCTGCACCTTCAAAACCGAGTTTATTGTTCCTTAGAGTGAGCGAAGTAAGATGTGTAAGTTTACTTAACTCTTTTACATCTTTACTATCAATCTCTACATTTATTAAATTAAGCTCGTTAATGCCTTTTTTACTCTGTAGAAAGTTTGCTAGCTCTCTTATATCAATTTTAGCACTTACATCTGATATTGTTAAAGCTTTATCATGTACATATCCACTAAAACCCACCTTACCCTCTGTTAATATACTATGTAAATATTTTAACTGGCATCTCAGTAGCTGTCAATTGCTTATATAAGATCTTAAACAGCTGGTTTAGGTGCTGTAAAATTCATACTTTTTGTGATCAGCTAAGTAAAAAGTCAAGCCTAGGGCAACTCACTAAGCTTTTCTGATTTATTGTGATACAGTTCTTGAGTTTTTTTCTTCCTTTACAAAAGAATTACTAAATCCTTTAAAGTTTTACCAGGCTTTTCTAGCAATTCAGGTTTAAGTAAATACTCAAGTTCATATATTGCTGCTGTAATTGCTATAGCAGCTAAAGCTGCAATTAAAAATGGTGAACTTATTTCTTCTGTTATGAGTGTTAAAGTTATTAAACCTCCTAGAAGCCCAATTACTGGTGGAGCAAAAATTGCTGCACCTCTCTTCCATAATTGTGGTTTTTTATTGAGCTCATGTTTTTGTTTCTCTTTCTTTTCTTTGTATCGTTTACATGCTCCTTTTTTTCCTTCAAGTGGAATTTCTTTAACTTGGACTTGCTGACAAAATGTGACCTTTTTTTTTGGCTTTATTTTGTCAGAAATAGAAGATTTTGATAACTCAGTGTAGTCAACTTTTTCGTTAGAATCACCCATAACTTTTTCGCTTCATCAATACCTATATTAAATTATATTCTAAATAAAGTCAAGATATTAATTACTATATTAAACTGTACTCTGAAAAAATTAAGATATTAACTACAAGCCTTGAGCCTGTTAAAATCTTCTTCAGCGTGGTACGATGACCGAGTCAATGGGCTTGATGCAACTACCAAAAAGCCTTTGGAATAAGCAATATATTTATAATGCTCAAACTCTTCTGGAGTAACATATCTATCAACCTTTACATGCTTTGGAGTTGGTTGCAAATATTGACCAATTGTAATGAAGTCAACTTCGGCGCTACGTAAATCATCCATAACCTGAAAGATTTCTTCTTTTGTTTCTCCAAGACCAACCATAAGCCCTGACTTCGTGAAAAGTTTAGAATTAATCTGTTTCACCATCTTTAGCAAATATAGTGAATGAAAATAACGAGCTCTTGGTCTTATTTTTGCATACAGCCTTGGCACTGTTTCGATGTTGTGGTTATAAACATCAGGTGATGCAATAGCTATTGCTTCAAACGCTCCTTTCTTATTTAAAAAATCAGGAGTGAGGATCTCTATTGTTGTTTCCGAAGTTATCTTTCTAATTTCTTCTATACACCTTATAAACTGATTTGCACCACCATCTGGTAAATCGTCACGGTCAACAGAGGTAATGACAACGTGCTTTAAATTTAACTTTTTTATTGCTTTTGCTAAATTTTCTGGTTCATGAGGATCGAGCTTATCAGGAATGCCAGTTGCAACGTTGCAAAACGCACAAGCACGAGTACAAACAGAACCGAGAATCATCACAGTAGCATGACGTTTATTCCAACATTCACCAATATTTGGACACGCAGCTTCTTCGCATACTGTATGTAAGTTATGTAGCTTAACAGTATTTAAGGTTTCATTGAATACTTTACCAGCTGGAGCTTTTGCTCTGAGCCATGTAGGCTTACTATGCATTTGAAACAGCTAGCTCTACCTCTTGTTTTGCTAAAACTTTCTTTAATCTTCTTTTTATCTTTTGCGCTTCTTTACTTAGTTTAATTGTTTTTGTGTTGAGCAAGAAAGCATCAAGATCACCTTTGTAATCTATAGTTCTTAAAGTTCTTGTCGCTATACGAAAGCTAAACTTTTTGTCTAATATATTACTCGTCAATGTAACTTTATGTAAATTTAAGAGAAAGGTACGCTTTGTTTTACGATTTGAATGCGATACCTTATTACCAAAAGACTTTTTTCTATTTGTTAACTCACAAATTCTACTCACTTCAATATACCAATTTATCCTATGTAACTAGGTTAACCTGATATAGTTAAATAGTCAACTCCCTTGCTTGATTTTTATACCGTATACTGCTTTATAGCCAAAAAACACTGTAATTTTTTCTATTACAAGAGAAACCATATGCTGCATTTCTAATGCTTTACTGCCATTTGTTACTAACAGATGCAGAACACCAGAATTTACGTTTTGTGCGTATGAGATCTTTTGTGGTTTTGTACATTCTGCTAATTCCTCTCCAACTATACTTTTCCAGTTTAAAATAAGACGTATTTCATTTTTGCTGATCTTATTTTTCATGCATTTTAATGCATAGTTTTCTATTATAGATTTTAATTTCTTTGGCCCGCTATATTTAAACATCTTTCCAGTGCTTAAAATTAAATTATATTACAACTTTCTTATACAAAAAACTAACTTATTGTTTTCATAATCCTCGGCCTCACACATAAAAAGCAGTATTTATATATCTAGCATTTGCCAGAATTTTGTGTTTCCTACCTTGTAATCATTTTTAATTTTAATTTGTTAAATTATTATGAAGCTAATTAAAATTCGAGTAAAGTATAGTATTTCCAAGAAGATTATCTTTTTACTGTATGCAGTAATTTTCTTATAGCTATCTGTTTTTTAAGATCTTTCTGCAATCCAAGCTGCTTGAATGGCCTCTAATATTTTTTCATTACAATACTTTTCATCATCATCAAACTCCTCTAAATCCAAGACTTTTCTTTTAAGTTCAGTGAATCTAATACTAATTATATCTTCATTTGGAAATTTCTCTTCTAGAGCTTCTGCAATATCTTCTATATCAAGCCATTTCATACTTTTTTAATAAATTAAACTGGTGCCCATGGGGAGACTTGAACTCCCAAGGTCGCAAAACCCACGGATTTTAAGTCCGCTGCGTCTACCGATTCCGCCACACGGGCCTTATGTTGTTTATCTAGAGTAAAATTCTACTACTAAATTGACTTCCATGTCTGCTGAATAGGGGACTTCGGAATATTGAGGCGCTCTCAAATACTTCACTGAAAGTGCTTTGCTGTCTGCCTCTAAATAATCTGGAGCCTTACGTTCTTGTTTTTGTTCAGCCTCTATTAATATAGGAATTTTTGCTGCTCTTTCCCTTATTTTTACTATATCACCAGGCTTCACTCTATAACTTGATATGTTAACCACCTTATCATTAACTGTAACATGTTTATGAGATATAAGCTGTTTTGCCGAGTAAATTGTTGGCACAAAACCAGAGTGATATAAAACAGAACTTAACCTTGATTCTAAGGCACCAATAAAATTATCAGCCGTATAACCCTTTCTTTTGTAGGCATCTAAAAATGTACGTCTAAGCTGCTTACTTGAAATTGCATAGTAGAACTTAAATTTTTTATGTGCAGCAAACTGCTTACCAAAATCAGATAACTTCTTAAATCCAAGAATACCATGCTGACCTGGAGGGTATTTTCTTTTATTGACCGAATCTTTTGCTCTACCCCATAAGTTTACACCAAGCCTGCGACTGATTCTATACTTTCTATTGATAACAGTTGTCATACAAAAATTCTCACAATCTAACTATAAATTATTAATGATTTTAACATTAAGTGTCAACTTGTTTTTGCCACTATGATATAGTATACTTCACTTTTAAGTTTTCCTATTAATACATGAATCATCTACTACTAAAATCCATGGCAAATGCTGTCCGCTTTTTATCAATTGATGCAGTACAAAAAGCAAATTCTGGACATCCAGGTATGCCACTTGGCATGGCAGATGTTGCCACTGTATTATTTGCTAAATATCTAAACCATAACCCTGATGATTCTCAATGGATCAGTAGAGATCGTTTCGTCCTATCAAATGGTCACGGTTCGATGCTGCAATACTCTATATTATATCTGACAGGCTACATTAGTATAGATGAACTAAAAAACTTCAGGCAACTTACATCAAAAACTCCAGGTCACCCAGAATTTGGCTTAACTTCTGGTATAGAAGCAACAACAGGCCCGCTTGGTCAGGGATTTGCCACTGCTGTTGGCATGGCACTTGCTGAATCGATTCTTGAAAAGCAGTTTGAAATCAGTCACTACACTTATGTAATGCTAGGAGATGGTTGTCTTATGGAAGGTATAAGCCATGAAGCAGCGTCCCTTGCTGGGCATCTTAAATTAAATAAGCTGATAGCACTTTTTGACGACAATGACATCTCTATAGACGGCTCTACTAGCCTCTCTTGCTCTGATGATGTAGAAAAGCGTTTTTCAGCGTATGGATGGAATGTTGACAAAATCGATGGGCATGACTTTGATGCTATATCCCTTGCAATAGAGCAGGCGCAAAAGTCTGATAAACCTACACTAATCTGTTGCAAAACTATTATCGGAAAATTTTCGAGCCGTGCTGGCACATCTTCTGCTCATAGTGGTGCCTTTACAGAGGAAGATGTAAAACAGATGAGAGAAAAATTAAATTGGGACTATGAACCATTTCATGTACCAGAAGATGTGAGAAACGCTTGGATAGAAACAGTTAAGAGGGCAAAGCAAAACTATACATCCTTGATCAATAAAGAACTACAAAGAAGACTTGAGAAACGTTTGCCGAATAATATCGAGAGTGATTTGGCTGATCTGAAGAAACAAATATGTAAGCTAATGCCAAACGAAGCTACTCGATCTTCTTTCGGCAGAGTAATGGAACTATTAACTAAGTCTATGCCAGAACTAATTGGTGGCTCTGCTGATCTTACCGGTTCAAATTGTACTAAATATAAGCATATGCAGATAATAGATAGTAATAATTATAGTAGCTCTTATGTCCACTATGGAGTGAGAGAGCACGCTATGGCAGCTTGTATGAATGGTATGGCTCTTCATGGTGGAATTATTCCTTATGGTGGAACTTTTTTAGTATTTTCCGACTACTGCCGCCCTGCTATACGTCTTTCAGCCTTGATGAAACAGCAGGTTATATATGTAATGACTCATGACTCAATTGGAGTAGGAGAAGATGGTCCAACTCACCAGCCAATAGAGCATTTAGCTTCTCTGAGAGCTATACCAAATCTGTATGTTTTTAGGCCAGCAGATGCAATTGAAACTTTGGAGTGCATTAGCATTGCACTTGAAAAAAAAGAGTCACCTGCACTATTTGCGCTTTCAAGGCAAAATATTAATTACATGCACTCTTATACTGACCAATTGGCCAACCTATCAAAATTTGGTGCATATATACTATGCGAATATTCAGGGAAGCTAGAAGTGACGATATTTGCTACCGGATCTGAAGTTGAAATTGCAGTTGAGGCAAGAGAAAAATTACAGGAAAAAGGTGTAGGTACAAGGGTCATTTCTATGCCGTGTTGGAGGCTTTTTGACGAGCAAAGTGATGAATATAAAGGGGTAATATTAAATAATGATAGTATTAAAGTTGCAATTGAAGCTGGAAGTGAAGTGGGTTGGCATAAATATATAGGTTCAAACGGTATGTTTATTGGCATGAAAAATTTTGGAGAATCAGCACCTTATGAAGCTCTTTATAAGCATTTTAATATTAGCGCTGATTATGTAGTAAAATGTGTTTGTGAAAACGCTTTTTATCATTCCACTGCCCATAAAATTACTTAATGAACTCAGCCAGTGCCGTTATTATGATATATATAACAATTTTACAAAAATAATATCATAAAATTCAAGAATTGCTACGTGCTAAAAAAAGCAAAATGCTGTTTATAAGAATAAATGGCAAACACTCAACCAATTTCTATTTGTAAATCAGGTGAAGTCAAACCTATAAAAAATTTGGGAGTGTTCATACGCGTCAAGAAAGGTGGTTTTTTTAAAAGAATCTTAAATTATTAATCAAAAACCACCTCACTCTACACTTCTGTCATTTTCTCTAATTTAAGCTATAGCACCAGCAAGGACTTTTTAACTTGCCAAACAGGTACAAATTTAAAAGCCTAAAAACTATCTAAACAACTACAAGATTAGTAGTTTGATCAATTTCAACATTACTAAGTGTTGTATTTGCCTTATACAAACAGTAACATCCTGCTGCAAGAAAAATTAATGCAGCTACAGCGAATGAAAGACACATTGCTAAATGAAACATTGTCAAACTTGCACCAACAGCAGATGCTCCAGATAATACAAAAGAAATAGAGGCGTAACTACCTTGCCTTTTACTATTGTTGCTTGCTCCTAAGAATTTTTCATATTTACTATTTAGCTTTTTATTTTTACCTTCAAATTGTTCTTGTAGATCTTCAAAACGCTTCTCTAGTGTGCTTTCATGTTTCTTGAGTTCGGTTGTTACCATACTCTCTAATTCACTCTTTAGTTGAGTATATTTTTCAGTGATAGTCTTTAGATTATTATCCTTTAATTGAGTGTGTTCTTCAGCACATTCAGTTATTTTAGTAGTGATAGTCTGTAGATTATTCTTTAATTGAGTGTATTCTTCAGTACATTGAGTTACTTTAATTAAGTCTTTCCTTACAGAATCTAGGCCCTGTTTTAAGTCACTGTTCCTAGAGTCAAGTTCTTCGAATTTTTCATCGTGTTCTTTCCCTAGCTTGTTAATTTGAGTTTGTATATGCTCAAATGTCTTAGTTGTTGTTTCAGCCCATTGATATATAGTACCAACAACATCTGAATTACTATTTGCAGAGCTATGACTTTCTACATTATTTTTATTACGAAGAAGACTACTAAGTGACCCTAGATCATCATTAACTTGCTCACCTTCAGGCTCTTGAGATTTCTCCTTCTTAAGACCCTTAATTGTGTTAATGAAGTTACTTGTGTCAATAATGACTTTTTCTTCATCTTTAGAATTAAGTACAACATTTTCCACTGTTTCATACGTTAAATATTCTAAGTCAGCTCCCGAGAAACCATCAGTTTCATTTGCAAGCTTTGTAGTGTCTATTGTACCTTCTAAGCATCCACTATTTTTTAATTTTTTTATATAAAAGTCCAATATCTCCTTACGCTGGAGCTTTTCAGGCAGAGGAATTTCAATATCCTTAGAGAGACGACCTGACCTAGTAAGCGCTGTGTCTAAAACATCTTTAAAATTAGTTGCAGCAATCACTGTTACACCTTCTAGTGGGTTGAAACCATCAAGCTCGGCTAAAAGCTGACTCACAAGCCTTTCGGATGATTGAGCAGCAGTAGAATTACCACCTTTGCCACGTTCTTTAGCAATACAATCAATTTCATCTATAAAAATTATACAAGGAGCATTTGCTCTTGCCTTTTTAAAAATTTCTCTTACGTACTTTTCACCTTCACCAATATACGATTTCATAAACTCAGGCGCAGAAACACTAATAAACTTTGCGTTAGCTTGATATGCAATTGCACGGGCAATGCTGGTTTTACCATTTCCAGGTGGACCATAAAAAATATAGCCTTTTTGTGGTTTGCAACCTATTTTTTGAAGTAATGCCCTCTTTACTTCTGATATAAAACCACAAATCTTGTTTAGCTCCTTTCTCAAGCTTTTTGAAATTATAATATCATCAAGTGTTGTTTTATTTTCCGATTTAGCTGGATCAAAAATTTCTATTGAAGAGTTACTTTGTGTTAATTTATTTATCAAACTATCTATTGTTCTAGAATTTTCTATACCTTTAACATTAACTTTTTTAAGACCAGCTAAAGCTTTTTCTCCTTTATCACCAATGTTGTTCAAAGCTACATCAAGTGAAGTAAGGTTTGTAAGATTACCATTAGCTAAAGCTTCTGCTCCTTCATCACCAATACTGTTCCAACTTAAATTAAGTTGAGTAAGGTTTGCAAGATTACCATTAGCTAAAGCTTTTGCTCCTTCAGCATCAATTTTGTTCCAACTTAAATCAAGTTGAGTAAGGTTTGCAAGATTACCATTAGCTAAAGCTTTTGCTCCTTCATCACCAATATAACAGCTTTTTAAACTAAGCTCTGTAATACTAAGATTGCTCTGTAAAAAGCTTACTAATTCACTTATGTTTATTGTTTTCGAGTACAAATCAAGAAAGTCGCCTTTAACAAATTGACTAAAATCCATTTCATTTCTCCATTAAATATATAGATATTTTAGCCTATATTTTAATAATTGTCAAATTTTTAATAAATCTAATGAAAAATTATAGAAAATGCTTAGCATCACAAAAAATTTACTTTATTTTTAAGTAGAAAAATAGTACGTACCTTTGTGAAAACGAGTTGCATGATAAGAAAGCTGGTGAAATGTTTCGAGTAACTTTTTCGTTTCTATGATCCACTTGGCGGCAAGAATAAAGTTTTAATCGTTCCATGGTTTCTGTATAATTTTCAAAACTTAATTGGTATATATGAAGGTAATAATAGGTAGCGCTAGTAAACGATTAGGAGATTCAATAGCAAGTGGGCTAAATGCTCAGCTATTCCCCAATCAGGTGTCAAGATTTGCCGATGGTGAGGTAAATGTAGAAGTAGCAAATGATCTACGTAATCAAGAAGTATATATAGTACAATCTCTTTCTTCCCCTGTAAATGATAACCTTATGGAGCTTCTGCTTACAATTGATGCAGCAAAGAGATCTGGAGCCAAGAGAATAACAGCTATTATTCCTTATTACGGATACAGTAGGCAGGATAGGGTTATTAAAAACAATAATATGCAATCTGCTTTAAGTGCTAAATTAACTGCAAATCTTATTCAAATAGCTGGTGCAAACAGTGTTGCTGCTATTGATTTGCATTCAAGTCAAATTGAAGGTTTTTTTGATATACCAGTTACTAATCTAAGCTGTTTTGAAGTATTTGTTAACTCTATATACAAGGAAAACTTGGCAATAGTTGCGCCTGATGTTGGAGCAATTGGCAGAGCTCGTGCTTTTGCAAAGATTTTAGAGGAAAAACACAAGTTGGATAATGATATTGTTGTAGTAGATAAATATAGAGAAAAAGCAGGTACATCTGAGGTAATGAATGTAATCGGAGAAGTTGCAAACAAAAATTGCGTCATTGTTGATGATATAGTTGACTCTGGCGGAACATTATGTAATGCAGCTCTTGCTTTAAAAAACCGAGGAGCAAAGTCTGTAGTTTCGTGCATTACACATGGAATACTTTCAGGAAATGCAGTTGAGAAAATCTCTTCCTCTTCTTTGGATAAATTAGTAATTACGGACACCGTATTTCACAAATTTGAAAAAAATGATAAGATAGAGGTTGTTTCAATTGCAAATATTTTAATTTGCTTTATGCAAGGAGGTAAAAGTGCCAGCTAGATCAACAGAAGATGTTATCACTTCGTTAATAGAATTTGCAAATAAGAGAAAAATAACAATTACTAAAGAAGAAATGCTTAAAACTGCACAGCTTGTGAGGATTAAGTTATCCGATGATGAGATTCAATACTACTCAAAAGAACTGACAATGCTGGATTGGATACATGATACTTTGTTGAAAGTTAATACTGAAGGTGTTTCTCCTATGCGTTATGGAACTATAGATAAGGATGTCCATGTACGCGATGATATTATAAATTCTCAAAACATTAAAGAAGAAATATTATCCAATACAAAATCGGAGCATGGGTATTTCGTAGTACCGAAGGTTATAAACGATTAAGATAAAGCAAGATTTATACCGATTTTATAGATCTACTTTCAAAAATAAGACCAATGTATCCGTTCAGCAGAGTGGTTTAAGAAACGATAGATAGAAGATTGTGAAAAGGGTTTAGCCTCCTCTGTTTCCATGTTAAGTATAACGAAATTATTTGCTCAAGGAATGAGTTTCCTCGTTCTGATTGTGTAAAATATGAATTTTTGCGATAAACGACATAATGCCGTATTTGCCGTTCAGCGTGATTATTTGTCAGCGGAGTATTTTCTGGGTCATCTAAAAATTTCCACATCATTCTTTCAGATTTCAAAATATTCTTTGCAACTCGAGACGCTCCAATTGCTTCAGGTAAGCGAGATATTTCCTTCAAATAATACCTTGTACGTTTTCGCAATTTCTTGGCACGTCTAATAAATCTTGAAACATCTATCTCATTTTTTAGTAAAGCTTTTTTCAGTGCAAATAACTCAGTGGCTACATTTCTCAAGTAACAGCCCAGAACTTTAACTTCAAATTTCCAACTATGCGCTAATCTTTCAAAATCCCTTGCTAAGTGTGCCCAACAGATTTGCCTTCTTTCATCAGCAAAGTAGTTGTATGCTGCATATCTGTCGGTTACTACCAAGCTATTACGATTGCAGCATACACTATTTTTTAAAACTTTCATTCCCCTTGACTCTGTCAACTTCACAAAACTTGCCGTATTGCTTGCAAACATCCAACACCAAGCGAGTTTACCTTTGTTATAATGGCTCGTTTCATCAATATGTAGAACTTTACTCCTACTTATCTCTTGTTCGATCTGCTCATACATTTTTTTGCATTTTGAAGCAACTCTATGTTCACTATTTGATATGCTACCGACGCTTATGTTCAAATTGAAGATATCATTTATGATGCTAGCTACTTCGCGCTTTGAATTTTTATAAAACCCACTGAGTGCTGCAACTACTGACTTAACCCTTGGGCCAAATGTATCTGGCGTAACACCCTCTGGTAACTTGCTACTTCTTCTTTTTCCGCATCTCTGACAACGGCCATGTTCCAACTGATATTCCATTACATAAGCCTTAATCTCCGGAAGATCTACTTTCTGATGAATATAAGGTTTTTCGCATATTGCAATCTTCCCTCCGCATTCGCAAGTAGGTGACAACTCTATCTTTATCACCTCATCTGCTTCCATTTTAGCACGATAATTACCCTTATGCCCAACTTGACCACCAATCTTTCTTTCGCTTTTTGGCTTTTCCTTTTTCATTTTGTATAATTCTTTTGAATTGGGAATTGATGAGTTTTTTGAATTTAAACCTAGCCTTTCCTTTAATTCAGCGTTCTCTATCTTTAAAGCCTCATGCTCTGCTTTTAAACTTTCATTCTCTCTTTCCAATCTTTCTATTTTTGCTTCTAACTTTTCTATTTTTTGCTGTAAATTTTTGCAGAGTTCTAAAAGGTTTACCATATTACCTCATATTTACCCTATGATTATCTTTATTATCTTGCTTTGTCTACCTTATTTTGCCGCTCTGCTGAACGGACACAGACCAATCTGGTAAAGAAGCATTCGTTGGAGTAAAAACCATTTTTTGATTTTTCTTTACTAAATCTACTAAATATAATTTAGAGTTGCTTGGTGATTCTGCGTTAGTAAAGATAATTTCTCTGCCATTTGGTAGCCATGCCGGAGATTCAATTTTATGTCCCTCTGAAAGCAAGCGCTCTTCTTTGCCATCTGGCTTCATAACTCCTATGTAAAATTTTCCTGACTGAATTTTTGTAAAAGCTATCAGATCTCCTTTTGGCGACCAAACAGGTGTAGCATATCTTCCATTTCCAAAACTAATTCTCTTGGGTTTTTTGCTTTTTTTAGTGAAATCTATGATATATAGTTGCTGACTTCCACTTATATCAGAACTAAAAACCATGTACTTTTGATCTGGAGACAAAGAGGGAGAAGTACTTATAGCTGAACCTTTAGTAATTTTTTTTGTTCGTTTACTGCTTAAGTCTAGAGATAATATATTTGTTTCACCACTCAATGAGTGGGAAATAAAAAGAGATTTACCATCAGGAGAAAATCTTGGTGCAGAAATAACTCCTTCAAATGCGCTGATTATTGATTCAGTGTTATCTTTTAAATTTTTTAATATTATATAACTTTTACCATTTGTGTATGAGATATAAACAATACCCTTTCCATTTGGTGAAAATCTTGGTGTTGACACAAATTTCTCACCATTTGTTAAGTACTTTATATTACTTCCATCTTGATTCATCACAGCAATTTTACGGACGGATTTGTAATTGCTATCTTTTTCTTCAGCGATATATGTAATTTTTGTATTGAAATGCCCTTTCTCACCAATCAATCTATCATGTATCACATCTGAAACAAGATGACTAATTTTCCTCCAGTCTTTTGCTAGAAAAACAACCGACTGAGTAAGTAATTCTCTGTTTGTAAAGCTGTCAGATAAACGAAAAGATAGCTCTAAATTTCTGTTTGATACTTCACTTAAACTTACTGTGACTACAGTATCGCTTTTCCAAGACTCAACTTTCGTGTTACGTTTCACATTAAATAAGCCACAATTAGATAGATTTGTTTCAATTACTTTTGTGATGCTTTCACTTAGCTCACTTTCCACTTCTGTCTTGCATGCACATTTAGATACAACAAGATCAATATTACCAATATTGCTTTTTTTTATATCAACATATAAAACAGCTTTTGTGGAATAAGGAATAAATAACGAAATAAATAACACCAGTTGAACGAATAGCTTCATTAGATTTCTTGTATTACCTCCTGTCATCTCAGCAAATAGCTTACTTTTGAAGTTAAACTGCATGACAGTAGAGTAAATCAATTTCTGCAGTACTTGACACTGGAATCCAGAAATTTGACTGCAAGTAAGTGCACTGAGGTGGCAAGCATAAAAGTAGCTGTTTTATTCTAAAATAAACGTCTTTGACAAGGTTGCATGAAAAACTGGATTCCAGTGTCAGAGCACTGGGATGACACTCTACTGGTGGAGATTGCTCTAAAACTACAATGTTTGCCTGGGCGTTGAGATGGCACCCTTCTGGTAGATTCAAATCACAATGTTTGTATAGTTGTGTGATCTGACACTGATTTTTTTTTACGGATTCCAGTATTGCATGCTGAAATAACATCAAAGAATACATTGTTAACTTCTTACTCAAATAATGGTTAATAAAAAGAGGTATATTTCTATACCTGTTCTATTTGGACTTCAATTATAGGTCTTTTTAGTAAATATTCCTTTAAGATACTAAATATTGAACTTTCAATCTTATTTCTTATTTTTTTTATCGGTTGTGGACTAAATGCTGACTCAACCTTCTCTATGATCTTTTGCATAATGGCTGCATCTTCTTGCGCTTCGAAAACACCAGGTGCAAATACTTTTGGCTTAGCGAGCAATTTGTTTTTCTTATTCACAATTGCTGTTACTACAATAACCCCAGCATCTCTCATTCTCTCACGCATCTTTATAACGCTGCATTCTGGATGGCGTAGCAACGTACCATCAATACCAAAGTAGTCAACATCAATTGAACTAACTTTTTCTCCATTCTCCAAATTAACAATATCACCTGGTGCAATCATTATTGCTTTTTTCACACCGCACTCTTTAGCGAACTTTACATGTGCATCCGTATGAATATACTCACCATGAACTGGAATAGCTATCTTAGGTTTTATCAAAGAATACATTTCCCTTAGCTCTGCTTTTACTGGATGTCCGGAAGCATGAACATTCTCTGTTTTTTCAGTAATAACTTCCACTCCCATCTCAATAAAGGCATTGAGCATGTTATGTGCACGAGTTTCATTGCCAGGAATGATTTTTGATGAAAAGATCATGGTATCACCTTGCTGCATTTTAAATGCTTGATGACTCTTATTAGCAAGCCTTGAGGTTGCTGCCAGTGGCTCACCTTGACAACCTGTGCAAAGTAGCACCAGCTTTTCCCTTGGAAAATTTACTGCCTCCTTTGCTTCTAGAAACTCAGGAGAATCAGTTAAATAACCACTATCCTGAGCAACTTTCACTATTCTCCATAAAGATCTGCCAAGTAAAACCACTTTTCTATTTAGTGCTTGTGCAGCTTTAGCGATAGTCTCAATTCGCGCCACATTTGAGGCAAATAGCGATACAGCAATCAATTTTTTAGACCGCTTTATTATATTGTAAATATTATCATAAATTTCACTTTCTGATTCAGGGTCGTGTTTGCTCAGTATGTTTGTTGAATCACAAATTGCTGCAAGTAGATCACCTTTATCGCCAATTTCTTTTAAACGCTCTATATTAGAAATTAATCCAACAACAGGTTTTGGATCAGATTTCCAGTCCCCAGTATGAAGTGCACTACCTGCTTCAGTGCTAATTAATATTGAATTTGCTTCAGGAATTGAATGAGTTACATTTATAAACTCAACGGTAAAAGGACCCAAATTTATGCTGCCATTTATGTCCACCTCTTTCAAAGGCACTATACCTTCCAATCGAAATTCTTTCAATTTTTCTTTGAGAAAGTTAACCGTAAACTTTGTTGTATATATGGGACATTCTAACTCTTCCCACAGATGAGGCACTGCACCACAGTGATCTTCATGTGCATGTGTAATTATTATTCCAAGCAAATCTTTTTTTCTTTGAGCAATAAAATCTACATCAGCGATGAGCAGCTCAACACCTGGCATAGTTTCATCTGCAAAACCGATACCAAGGTCGATCATAATCCACTTGCCTTGATAATGATATAGGCTAACGTTCATCCCGATTCTTCCTACTCCTCCAAGAGGAAGAAATAAAAACTCATTTTTGTTTATGTTCATTAATTTTAAATTATTAAAATGCGAGGATAGCAAAACTTCGACCTTAAATAAAGGAATTTATCACTTTTGCATAACTTAAAAAAATCTTTTCACTAAAAGAGAAGGCTTTCAAATTGGTAAAAAGAATTAAGTGTATACAGCTACCTCTTTATATCATTTAGCAAATTTCTCATTTTTTTTTTACTTTTCCAAAGAATCCTTCAGATTTCTGCTCTACACTTTCATGTTCCTCTTCCTCAAGCGCTTTTAATAGCTCAATCTGCTTTTGGGTTAAATTCTTTGGATTTAAAGTCTCAACTATTACCTGTACGTATAAATCACCACGAGCATGTGAGTTCATATATGGCATACCCTTTTCCCTACAACGTAGTTTGGTACCAGTTTGAGTGCCTTCAGGGACCTTTACTTTTATTTTAGCTCCATCAATTGATTGAATATCGATTTCACCACCAAGTACTGCTAGTGTCATTCTTATAGGCACTTTACAGTGTAAATCTGCTCTATTGCGAGTGAAGATCTGATGAGTAGCTATTTTCACACATACGTATAAATCTCCGCTTTTTCCACCTCTTGCTCCAGCTTCTCCTTTACCACTGACCCTTACTTTAGCTCCTTCTTCTATGCCTTTTGGAATTGAAACGGAGATATTTACTTCATCTCTTTTACGTCCACTTCCACCGCATTTCTTACATTTATTTTGTATTATTTCTCCTTCCCCATAGCATGTAGTACACGTTCTTTCAATGGTAAAAAAGCCCTGTTGAGTTCTAATTCTACCGCTTCCCTGGCATGTGTTGCACTGAACTGGTTTGATTGCTCCTTCGCTACCTGTGCCTTGGCATGTATTACATTTTATATTTGTCACATAATGTATAGGTGCTTGTATTCCTTTAAATGCATCTTCCAAGGTAATTTTAAGGTCGTAGCGCAGATCTGCTCCAGATACTCCTGTTGTACTTCTTTTTGTTCTTGACCTACTTGTACTGCCGCCGAATCCTCCACCAAAAAAATCGTTAAATATATCGCTAAAATCCCCTCCAGCTTGGCTGAAATCAAATCCACCGGAAGCACCATCGTGACCATAACGATCATAACCTGCTCTTTTTTCAGAGTCAGATAGAACTTCATATGCAGCTGTTACTTCTTTAAATTTTTCCTCTGCTTCCTTATTACCAGGGTTTCTGTCAGGATGATATTTTAATGCTAGTTTTTTATATGCTTTTTTTATCTCGTCAGTACTAGCATTTCTGCTCACTTCTAGCAGATCATAGTAGTCTTTTTTGTTCATATATAATAGCTCAGTATTTTACCTTTAAAGATAGGTATTACATATATGAATTTCAAGTATGACCTCTATTTCCTATAAAATATGGTGCACCCTGAGCGACTTGAACGCCCGACCTTTTGATCCGTAGTCAAATGCTCTAATCCAACTGAGCTAAGGGTGCTTGCACAAAGCTGACTTTAACAGATTTTATAGCTTATTTCAATTGGTTTAGCTAAAAATAAAACTCTTATCATGTATGAAACCTGTAAGAAATTGTACTAGCTCTCTTAAAGGATAACTTAAGTTAACAGTTTCCAATTACTGTGATTTTAGAACCGCTATCCGAATAAGAGCTTTTCACATTATACTTCCAAGCTGCTAACAAATAGCGGAATGACGGTTATAGTTAAATCTAAACTATTTTGGCTATATCAGAAGACGGGTTATGCAGAAACCTTAAAATACTTCTTGCTTGCCAAGGAGAATAAATACATTCCTACAAACAAGCAGATACTCAATATCGATGCATAGGAAAACTTGAAAATTAAATCTTTAATATATATTGATAAGTATTTACCTGCAGAAATTTTGTATAGTAGTCCAACACAAATAATCGTACTATCAATGACCGATGCTATAATTAAAGTGATGAAATTTGCCATATGAAAATTCAATTTCGACTTTAATTCTTCAAAAACAACTATGCTTGAGAGAAGAGAGATTAAAATTGCAGTATATAGAACCAGTATCATAAAACTAAAATTTTGCAATTTAAAAAGACAGCATATCACTGTACACACTATTAAGCTGTAAGTAGCTTTGCTTCTACCATAAAACTCAACCATTGAGTTTACAACTAAAGTAGCTCCCACAAATAAGGCAGCACATATCATTAATTTATTTGAAGTGTTAAGTAAAGAAAGACTGATAAGCAAGAGTATTGATAAAATGGACATAATCACCTACCCAAATTTAATAATATGCATTTATTTTAATCAGACATTACACATAATGAAAAATTTGTCTAGCGTAATCAAAAGTTATTTAAACTAGTACCTAAGTCTTTCAAATCTATTCTTATAATATCCTTTATATTGAGAGCTTTCTCCTCTGTCACTTTTCCAATACATGAAAAAACTATACCTTTAAACAATTCTTCAAACTTCCGCTGATTTTGCGGGGCAATGGTTACTAATATTCTACTTTGCGATTCAGAAAACATTATTATCTTGTTTATTATGTCTGTATTTTGTGTTTTTCCTATTGGTACTAGTGAAAGATCAATTTCAGCACCAAGGTCTCCTGCAATTAGCGATTTTGCCAAAGCAATAATTAAGCCGCCTAAGTTTGGTGCAATTGCAGAGACAATTATGCCATCTTTTATTGCCTGGTTGTAACGTTCATACAACTTCCTAGCGCTCTTTGCATTAACTTTTGGCACGTTGTTATTATCTATTCCACTATATAACTGATATTCAGATCTACCAAGCTCATCGTGGGTTGTACCAAGCACATATATCAAGTCCCCTGGCATTTTCACATCAAGCGATACCGCATTTTCAATATTGTCTATAACTCCAATTGCTGAAATGAGTAGTGAAGGTGGTGCAGATATCATCACTTTCTCGCCATTTTCATCATATCCCTTAAAGTCGTTAAACATACTATCTTTTCCGGATATAAATGGTGTTTTAAATGCAGTTGCAAAGTCGTAACAAGCCTCTGCAGCTCTCTTTAGTTGCCACAGCCTTTCTGGATTATAAGCATCACACCAGCAAAAATTGTCGAGCAACGCTAGATGATTTATATTTCCTCCTGCAGCTACGTAGTTGCGTATTGCAGTGTCAATCGCACATGCTGCCATGTGATAAGTGTCAATTTCTCCATAACTTGAGCCAAATCCCTGCGATTTTACAACACCTTTGTTTGAAGAAAGGACTGGCCTCGAGACAACAGCTTCACTGCACACTCTTCCCTTGCCTTGCAGTGGTTTCAGTATTGACGATCCTTGAACCTCATGGTCATATTGCACCACTATAAACTCTTTGCTGCGTATGTTTGGTCTGCTTAGCATTTCTTTTAGTGCAAAGGTGTCATTCCAGTGCTTGACACTGGAATCTATCTCAAGCTCAACTCTGCCATCGCACGTATTTTTACATAAAGTTTTAGATTTATTTGCAGACAAAGCCTGCTGGATTCCAGTGTCAAGCACTGGGATAACAGGAGAGAATTCTGGAATGACAGCGTATGGGTTAGATTTTCCAGACCATAGCTTTGTCTGTAAATGCATTTTAGGATTACCATCATGCAGAAATTCAGTTTCGATGTCCATTATTACTGCCCCTGGGGGACATTTAACAACGGCTTTGCCACTTTTGTTGAATTCTCCAATTACACAGACCTCCACATCATGTGTTTTCATGATTTGCTTAAACGCAGGAAGATTTTCTTCTGGCACTGCTAAGGTCATTCTCTCTTGTGATTCTGATATCCATATTTCCCACGGAGCCATACCATCGTTTTTAAGGAGAACCTTGCTCAAATCCACTTCAAATCCGTCTTTTCCCATTTCACCAATGGACGATGATAGACCGCCTGCTCCATTATCCGTTATTGCATTATAAAGACCAAGATCTCTTGCTTTTACGACGGCGTTGGATAATTTTTTTTGTGTTATAGGATCACCAATTTGCACAATTGTTGAAGGGCTGTTTCCCGACAATGCCTCTGAAGAAAAAGTTGCACCGTGAATTCCGTCCCTTCCAACTCTTCCACCAATAATTACGATTTTATCACCGTTTTTGGGTTCTTTTATGTGTGAAGGTGCATTATTTATATTCCGTGGAATAATTCCGATGCTTCCAACAAAAACTAATGGCTTTCCACAGAATCTATCGTCAAAGTATACCGATCCAAGTTGCGTTGGAATACCGGAGCAATTACCAGCAACATTAACACCGTGAATCACTTCTTTCATTATATATTTTGGTGGTAAGATTTTATCAGTACGCTCTTTATCTCTATAAAGTTTGCCTTTTGATTCTTTGGCAAAGCAAAAGTAATAAGTATTCATGATAGGTTCTGCACCTTTGCCAAAACCGACTATATCTCGATTAACTCCAAGCACTCCAGTCATTGCTCCACCGAACGGATCGAGAGCTGAAGGACTATTGTGAGTTTCAACTTTATCTACAATCAAGTAATCGTCATCAAAAATTATTCCTCCTGCGTTGTCGGAGAAAACTGACACGCATATGTTAGAATTTATCTCACGCGTTGCACGCTTAATATAATGAGCATATAGACCATCTTTTATTTCATCAATAGGGGAGCAAAAAATATTGTGTTTACAATGTTCAGACCAAGTCTGTGCCAGAGACTCAAGTTCAATATCATATGGATTTCTACCGAGTTTTTTAAAGTAATCCTTTATAGCTTTCATTGCTGCCAGCGAGAGCCCTAAAGTGCCATTACCATCGATTCCATCTCTGCTGATTTTTTCAAGCTCTTGGTCACTTACATTGAGTTTGACAGATTTTGCTCCATTATTAGCTGGTGTCATCCCAGTGCTTGACACTGGAATCCATTCTTTTTTTTCCTGGTTACGCGCTGTAATGACACCAGGTGGGGTATTTGGTTTACTGTAATACTTCCAATGGCAATTGCCGTTTTCTTTATAGACAAGTGTGCAATATTCAGTAATAGGATTGAATTCCTGTTTTATGTCATCTTCGGTTGGAAAACCTCCTTGACTTAGAATCAATTTTGAACTTCTTGCCTTGATAGAAACACTTTCATCAATGTGGCCTTTGCTCATTAGATATTCTCTAACAATTTGTTTTGCCGTGTTTCCTACGTTATCGGTCATGCCAGGTAAAAAGCTTATCTCCAAGCCCCACTTTGCTTGTGATTCTATGAAGTTATATTGAACTTTTTCAAGGTTTTCATTGTAGGAATAATAACGGCAGTCTTGTATGACTTTATTATAAAATAGCCCACAAATTTCTTCATGTAATTTTGATGGTAATTCTTTGCTTATGTAAATCAAGTAAACATTAACTACCCTTCTGCGGCCAACTTGTTCACATTTATTAAAAACTTCTATTCTGATGTTTGCCATGTAATATTGTGAAAGACTTTAATATATCATAGCATAAGAAACTGCGAGCACATTTATATTTTAAATAATTTCTATACAATAAAAGTGTTGTATTAATTGTTACTGTTAGTGGGAAGAGTTTTTACTGTTAATGTGAATGAGTCCCTTTTTGATGTTCTGGTTCATCACATATTTTCTGAATATGAAAGAGAAAAAATTCCCGAGATAAAGATCATACTTCCCTGCAAGAGGGATGTGATAGCATTGCTGAGTGCATTCAAGAATTACAGAACTATAATTTTGCCAGAGATAGTTTCACTAGAAAACATTGATGAAGAAGATTTAATATTAAATCTTGATAGAGTTAAAGTTATTAACCCGACAAAGAGAACGCTGCTACTCATTCAATTTATATTGGAGTGGAATAAAAAACACAATGATAGTTTTCCAATCGATCTAGTTTACAGTTTGCCGTCATTACTTCAATATACCCAAATAGCGGATTGTTATCAGCTTGATGAGCATTCGAAGAAAATGGAGAATTTCATAAACTTACTTATCAAAACTTGGAGTAACACTTTAAAAAATTTAGGAGTAGTAGATATACTAAAGCATAAGAGTGACTACATAAACAATATGATAGCCTCCCTGAAGAAAGATCAGCATATGATCTTTATTGGAATTGGAAAGGAGGAGATTTATAAGTTGTTGATTAAAGCTGTATACGACCTGCCATTTGGAAAGATAATTTTACCTAATCTGAATTTGAAAATTAAAGAGAAAGATTGGCAATCACTTGATAAAAAACATTATCAATATTGCCTGAAAGATCTGCTCGATTATTTAAGTATAGGCAGAGAGGATGTAAGTTTTCTGCCAGAAGCGTGTTCTGATGTCATTCCAGTGTCCAGACACTCGGATCCAGAAAACTTAACTTTAAATGAGTGCACCAGGTTGCTGTACAATAGAAACTGGATTCCAGTGTCAAGCACTGGAATGACATCATCTACTACTCAAATTACCTGCAAATTACAATGTTCGTACACTAAAAATCAGAGGGCTGTGATGACAGGCAGTCCTGAACTAGATTATGTCTTTGATACAACTGCCGATCTAAGTAAAGTTAGTAATGGATATATTGGCAATATTGAAGTCATCACTTGTGATTCCAGAGAGGAAGAAGCACAGGTGACGTCACTAATTATGGAGAATGAAGGTTATGAAAACGTTTCTTTGTTTGTTTTTGATAAATTACTTGCAGTTCGTATGGTGTGCCCCATATCGAAAAACTATTCTTATGTGACGCTTCTGCTTTATAGTATTGAGATTTTGAACTCAAAATGGAACGGTGTGGCATTGCTTTCTCTTCTTAAACATAGGCTAGTGACTTTTGGTTACGCTCAAGAAGAGTACACTCGTATTTTATCTGAGTTTGAGATAGAAGTATTGCGTAGCTTTGATATAAATGGTCTTAAGGATATTATCAACGCTATTAGTACGTGTAAAAAGCTAAGATATAAAGAAGATATATTAATTATTATCAGTAGATTAGAAACTATATTTAATCTTTTACTTAATCTTATAAATTATCCTATTTCTGATATAGCAGCAGCTCATTTACAGTGTGTTAATGTGCTTTCTAATGTGAATTTTCTAGAGCTAAATGGTGAAATAGGTAATTTTACTCGTGATTTCTTAAATGCATGTGACGGTATAGCAATTGAGTGTTCCTTAGAGTTATATAGTCAAATCCTGATATTATTTTTAAAAAGGAAGTTTTTTTCTCCAGAAAATAACTTTGATAAATTTAGCTTATATCAAAATAAAGTTGTAATACTTGCTGGATTTAATGATATACCAAATTTTCAGAATCCGTTTTTGAGTGCACTGAATAGAGAAAAATTTAACCTTCATTCTGTGCAAGAAGAGCAAGGGTACTTTTTGTATACTTTGCGCAATTTATTTGGTGCCGGCAAGGTTTATATTACGAGGCTAGTGAGTGATAGAAAATCAATTCTATTGCGCCGTTTGGAAGTTCTGTTACAAGAACCAAAATATCCTTATCGCAATTGGCTAAGAATATTAAATACACCTGAGTGCATTGTTCCATGTACTCAGCCTATGCCAAAACCTCAAGCCAAAGTCAGAGAAGAAAAAATGCAAGTGATGTCTTGCAGTGCGGTAGAAAAACTGATTCGTAACCCTTATTCATTTTATGTTGAATACATACTGAACCTTAGACAGTTGAAAGACTTAAATTTTAAGCCATCGATATTGGAGTTTGGCACTATGGTACACAATATTCTTGCAAGATATTTACGCAACGAAAAGTCGCTGATGAGTATTGCACGAGAAATATTCTCGTCTAATCGATTCCACTTTTCAAATATGTGGTGGGTAAGGTTGCAGAGGATAATTCAATCTTTTGTTGAGTTTGATAGGACTGGAAACAATCAAGTTGAGTTGGAGAAGAGCTTTTCCTATCCGATATTTCATATTCCAGCGCGTGACACACAACTGCGCGGATGCTGTACAACTTCCACTAAGAATAAGGGTGTCATCCTAGTGCTTGACTACTTGGATCCAGAAAATTTGATTGCAAATGAACACACCAGACAATTGTGTAATAAGAGCTGGTCAGATACTCGAATGACAGAAGAAATTTTATTGACAGCAAGATGTGATAGAGTTGAGTATCTACCAGGTGGGCAAGTAGCAATTATAGACTATAAACTTGGTTCACCACCTTCCAATGAGGAAGTTATGTCAGGATTTTTCCCGCAATTAATTTTACAAGCTTTAGCAGTGGAATACACAACAAAAAAAGAAGTCTCGGAGCTTGCTTATTGGAAACTTGATTATGATAAAATAAAGGTTATTGCTTTGAAAGATTATAGACAAAAAATGCATGAATTTCAGAATATTCTACCAGATTTCTTATCTAATTATTTAAGAGATACTACTCCCTTCATTGCCTCTCCTTATTTTGATAAATTCCTGAGATTTAACATCTACAAACAACTAGAAAGGATAGGGGAGTGGTTATAAATTATATCTCCTCTCATCCAGATCAAAATAGCTGGTTGTACAGCTGGTTTACTAAGTGCAGTAGGAGAATTACTAGATTGTGATATAGACTCATCTTTGCTAGACTCAAACAACCATAAAAAAACACTAAAAAGTGATTCAATCAATTTTAGCCATTAAAACTTGAATAGTGGCTAAAATAGCTTTAAATTGTATATTTATTTTAGGAGGGGTATATGCCATCACAAAAACAGCTAAATGCGCAGCTAATTGATGCTGCTAAAAAAGGACAGCTAGATTTTGTTCAGCAAGCTATACAGGGTGGAGCAATTATTAATACAATAGATGATGATTATGGGAGAACTGCTTTAATATGGGCTGCTGACAATGGTCAACTAGAGATATTACAATACTTGATAGAAGAGGGAGCAAATGTTAATGCAGAATCTCCGGGAAACATAACTGCTCTAATTCATGCTGCTGCCCATGGTCATCTTGAGGTAATACAACTTCTAATAGCAAATGGAGCTGATTTAAATGTGAAACGTAAAGGTCAATTCTCTGCCCTAACATATGCTATTGTAAATGGCCATACGGAGATAGCAAAGCTTCTAACTAGATATCATTTAATAGCTAATCTTGATATGTCAATACCTCGCTTGCCTCTTCCTACTTGTATACCAGAGTTATCATCTTATTGGTATGACTGTAAGGATGAGCTCAATAAAATGAAGGAAGAAGATAGTGAATTATATAATTTTCTTGTAAGTAAGAGAATTAATGAACAGGTAAGAATTTGGACAGAGAGTGAGACAATACGAAATATTTCACAAGATAGATTAAATATAGAATACTCAATCTATGCTAAAGATTTAACAGGTAAAATAGAATTAGTGATATTTTTTCTTAATAACAGGGAAATAATCAATTCTTTATCGCGGTATTATAAGGTAAGAATTCAAACAATTGATCAGGTAAAAAGGCTACTTGATCGTTTCACAAGAGAACATGTAGAGCTTGAAGTAGAAATTGTTCCAGCACAATTAAACTTTAATACTCAAGAGTTACAACCCCCTAAACTAAAAACATTATCATTTGCACAAATGATTAACAATCATGCAGGATTATTTTCAGCTGCCAAAAATGGTCAATTAGAAACAGTAAGATACCTGATAGAAAAACAGAAAGAAGATATTAATTCAACAGATCACTATGGAAGAACTGCTCTAATGTGGGCTGCTGGAAGTGGCTATTTAGAGGTAGTACAGTACCTGATAGAAACAGCAAAAGCAAATGTTAATGTGAAAGATGGCTATGAAAACACTGCTCTGAATTATGCTACTAGAAACGGGCATTTAGATGTAAAAGAATATCTGAAAGGTTACATACAAAAAGAACTGCGGAAGAAATACGTCTGCATTGGCGTGAGTGGTGCAATAGGTTATGTTGCAGGTATGACAATATCATGTTCTGCGGGAGCAGCGATTGCAGTTTGTGCAGCATCAGCTACCATTAGTCTAGCGTTAGGTGCAATTTTTGGTTATACAGTTGTAGAAGTAAAAAAAGAGAAAGCAAACACAGGTATAGCTTCTGCGCTTAAAGATGTTTTCACTATTCAAGCTCTAAGTAGAATAGCCTTATAGAGAGTGAAAGTAGGTTTATTGCTTAAGGTTGCATGATTGCCTAATAACAATAAAAAAATAATAGAAGCAAAAGATATGGCTTGAAAGTTTTCTAAGGTCTTCACTAAAAATGTCTCAACTTGACACTGAAATACAATTTGATTTAACTAATCATATATGTAGGTAATGTCAAACACTAGAATGAGGAAATATGGATAAAAAAGTTAGAATAGAATCAGATAGCTTAGGAGAAGTAAAAGTACCAAGTGAACATTACTGGGGAGCGCAGACTCAGCGTTCTTTGGAAAATTTCAAAATTGGTACAGAGAAAATGCCAGAGCCCCTGATTAAAGCGCTAGCAATAGTAAAACTTGCAGCAGCACGTGTTAACATGAAGCAGGGTAGCATAGATAATAGAGTAGGGGATGCAATCTGTTCAGCTGCAAAGGAAATAATAGACGGTAAATTTAATAATCAATTTCCACTTGTTGTTTGGCAAACCGGGTCTGGGACGCAGACCAATATGAATGTGAATGAAGTGATCAGCAATCGTGCAATAGAAATTTTGGGCGGTGATTTAGGTAGTAAATCTCCAGTGCATCCAAATGATCATGTAAACTGTGGTCAGTCATCAAATGACACTTTTCCAACAGCAATGCATATAGCAGTAGCAGAACAAATAGACCGCTTGCTTATTCCCAATCTTGAAGAATTATATAAAGCGCTAAATAATAAGGTTCATGAATTTAAAGATATAATAAAAGTAGGGCGTACTCATCTGCAAGATGCAACTCCTCTAACACTTGGGCAGGAATTTTCTGGCTATGCAGTTCAGATTAAAAAGGGAATAGAGAGAGTAAAGTCAACTCTAAGCAATGTATATGAACTTGCACAAGGTGGCACTGCAGTTGGCACGGGAATCAATACTAAAAAGGGTTTTGCTGAGGATTTTGCTAAAGAAGTGGCAAAAATCACTAATTTTCCATTTATTTCAGCAAAAAATAAGTTTGAAGCACTAGCAGCAAATGATGCTTTAGTTGAGCTCAGTGGAGCACTCAATACAGTAGCAGTAAGCTTGATGAAAATTGCAAATGATATAAGGTTACTTGGTTCTGGTCCAAGATGTGGAATTGGAGAAATAATGTTACCAGAAAATGAGCCTGGCTCTTCAATCATGCCGGGTAAGGTGAATCCAACTCAATGCGAAGCAGTGACTATGGTATGTGCTCAAGTTATGGGAAATCATGTTGCAGTGACAATTGGTGGCTCAAATGGTCACTTTGAATTGAACGTGTTTAAGCCGGTGATAATTTACAATGTTTTGCAGTCTATAAGACTTTTAGCTGATACAAGTTTAAATTTTGCAGAGAAATGCGTAGTTGATATTAAAGCAAACGAAGAAAGAATAAAGGATTTACTAAATCAGTCGTTAATGCTAGTTACTATATTAAATACGCATATAGGATATGACAATGCAGCAAAAATAGCGAAGCTTGCTTATAAAGAAAATATCACTCTAAAAGAAGCAGCAGCAAAACTTCAACTGCTCACTGAGGAGGAGTTTGAAAGGATAGTGAAACCAGAGGAGATGGTAGGTTAAACTACCACCTTTTTTAGGGTTCTGTCGCATTTGTAGGGAAGTCGAAAGAAGAATGATATAATTGTCTAAAAAAAAAGCAAAGATGTTTCGTATCAATCAAAAATTGTTGCCATATTTCAAAGGATTTAGCTTTTCAGCGGATGTTATCTGTATACATGAAATGTCGATTGATTCTCTTTGAGCTATCGAGATTTGGAAGAAATGATGAGTATAAGGGGAGCAAAATGCTACGTTACAAAGGTGGGTTATCACCACTGATAGATGAGGCAGTAAGGAAAAGAAAGAAGCAGGTTGGTAGTAGTTGGAGAGACTTACATTAAATTAAACGGTAAATGGGTTTATTTATATACTGTAGACTTCCTCTTGTGTGTTAGTAGAGACAAGTCTGCAGCACTTGCATTCTTTCGTAAAGCCTTCAGGAGTAACTATCTTCCTGAGAAAATTGTAATTGATAAAAGCGGCAGTAATACTGCTGCTCTTGATGATTTGAATGCAGAAATTTCTGAAGATTACAGTTCTTCAAATAAAATATCTAAATAATATTGTTGATAGATTTATCAAAAAACTAATAAAGCCAATGCTTGGGTTTAAAAGCTTCCATTCCGCAAAAGACCTGCTGCGAATCAAGCGATAAAAAGAAGGAAAGGAGGGTGACTAAAATGAAGGTTAACTAAAAGGCGTGCTTAAGATTTACAATACCAGCAATAAGGGAGTGTTAAATAAACTGTGTCAAATCGCATTTTTAGTTCAACTCAATTTTCAATCTGCCAGGAAAGAAAACATCAAGTTGAGAGATAGTTAATGCCCAATCATGTACAGGCATCGTCCACTTTTCCTCTGCCTTCTTTATAGCACAATATACCTGCTTATACAAGGCATTTATGCTGGTAAATGAGCCTTTGGTCTTAGTGAATTTCCTAATTTGCCTATATGTAGCCCCTCTATGGGATTGGTGGTGTAGATTATCCTCCTAACTGGACCAGAATACTTAAAATAACCAGACAAGTTTTCCCAATTATTCTGCCAAGATTTTATAACCATAGGGTACTTTGTGCCCCATTTTTCATCCAATTCCAACAGATAATTCTCGGCAATTTCCTTGCTTGAAGCTTGATATACCTTCTTTAAATCGCTCAAAAAACTCTTCGCATCTTTACTGGCCACATACTTCAGTGAGTTGCGTATCTGATGCACTATACACATCTGCACTTCCGCATTAGGAAAGACACTGTTTATAGCTGCAGGAAAGCTTTTCAGCCCATCAACGCAGGCAATAAGGATATCTTCTACTCCTCTTTCTTTGAGGTCATTTAGCACTTCCAACCAGAACTTCACTTTCAGCCAAATAAAAACCTAATACTTCTTTTTTGCCATTTTGCTAATATGTTATACATACATTTGCTTACACAATGCCCGTCCTCCTTGACCTTAAAAAACCATGAACACTATTGGATATACAGATTGCAGCGGACGACTGCGCCATTCGTTGATTACCGGTAACAATTTGTCAGTAATACTTGATATCTCTGCTGCAGATATTTTATATTTCTTCTACATGCGATGCTATATCCCATGCCACTGGCATATGTACTTAAAACCTTTGCTTCAAGTTCGGTTGTTTGCCTTTTTCTGACTACTTGTGGTTCGAAACTTCCTTCCCTATCTCTTGGCGTCAAAAGCTCAAATGACCCTGCGCTTGTACGTAAAGTCTTTGCATTCCTCCCATTTCTTCGATTATTCTCTTCGCTTTCAGCCGACAAGTGGTTTTCTATTTCACCTTCCAGGCTTACCTCCAGCAACTTTTTTATAAACGGTGTTAATGCTCCATCTCTTCCTGTCAACGGTCTTCCTTCTCGTATAGACGACAGGATATTTGTTTCTAATTCTTTATAATCTACCAAACCGGTAGTTCTGTTTACTACTTTCTGACTCATTGTCAAACCTCCATTTTTTTATATCAATTTATTACTTTTTTTTCGGTTTGACACAGTTTATTTAACACTCCCGGTTCCAAAATCGGTGTCAGAAACTGCTCAAACCATTTATTAAAGATATCCATATTGCAGTGGCCTTCAAAGGTTAACGGAGCAATTATTTTTCTTCCACTTAAGGCTGCAACCATGCTAATTCGTTGAGTTTTCTTCCCAGATTTTAGGGCATAAAACCGCTGTCCTTTCTGGCAATACCCATAGGTTCAGTGTCCAGACTCATCTATATACACTAATTCTTTAGGTTCTTTTGTTGCTATAACCTTTGAAAATTGAGCTCGCTTTTCTTCATTTCTTTCTTTATATCCGTAGGTCTTTTTTTTCTTGTGAATCCTATATTTTTAAGTGCTCGATGAATTGTTTGTCTACTAATATTGCCCCAGCATCTCTGACTGAGTTTTGCCACCTTGCTCATTTGCAAATTCGGCAAATGCATTCCAGTCGGTAATTTTATGCCACGCTTCCAAGCTTTTTTGACTGAAAATCTCCCGTTTTCTCACGTCTTTTCTTCCACTCATATAAAGTTGTTTTTCCGATCTTAAATCTCTTGGCAACAGTTTCTCCACTCTCTCCTTCATCCAATGCTTCCATTACCTTTTTTCTTAAGTCATAACTATTTGCTACTGGCATCCTTACCTTCCACTACTATCAATCCATATCTTACTCTTTTTGGACTATTATGAGAAGGGCTATAGTACTCCCAACCAGAACTTCACTTTCAGCCAAATAAAAACCCAAAACTTCTTTTCTGCCATTTTGCTAATATGTTATACATACATTTGCTTACACAATGCCCGTCCTCCTTGACCTTAAAAAACCATGAACACTATTGGATATACAGATTGCAGCGGACGACTGCGCCATTCGTTGATTACCGGTAACAATTTGTCAGTAATATTTGATATCTCTGCTGCAGATATTTTATATTTCTTCTACATGCGATGCTATATCCCATGCCACTGGCATATGTACTTAAAACCTTTGCTTCAAGTTCGGTTGTTTGCCTTTTTCTGACTACTTGTGGCTCGAAACTTCCTTCTCTATCTCTTGGTGTCAATAGTTCAAATACTTGTCCGTAAAGTCTTTGAATTTCTTCGGTTGTTTTCTTCGCTTTCAGCTGACAAATGGTTTTCTATCTCGCCTTCCCTCTAGCAGTTTTTTTATAAATGGTGTTAATGCTCCATCTCTTCCTGTCAATGGTCTTCCTTCTCGTATAGATGATAAGATATTTGTTTCTAATTCTTTATAGTCTACCAAACCGGTAGTTGTGTTTGCTTGACTCATTGTCAAACCTCCATTTTTTTATCAATTTATTACTTTACTTCTCGGTTTGACACAGTTTATTTAACACTCCCTTGGAACCTGGACAAACTGTTATCCTTGATAATGCTACTTTTCATAAGTCTAATAAGATTTGCTAAAGGAGTTGGTGCAGAAATTTTATATCTTCCTCCATATTCTCCAGATTTTAACAAAATTGAACATTATTGGTTTGCTATAAAAAACAGAACCAGGAAAAACATTCCTTTATTCAAATCTTTTCGTCATGCTGTCGATTCTTCTTTCTTATGACCTTTTTGGACTATTATGGGAAGGGCTATAATTTTGTGATTATAACCTCCATTTCCAAGTTTTTTTGACTGAAAATCTCCTGTTTCTTTTCTTCTTTGCTGCCACTCCCATAACGTAGTTCTTCCAATTTTAAATCTTGCTGCCACCGTTTCCCTGCTTTCTCCTTCTTCTAGTGCTTCCATTGCTTTTTTTATAACTATATGCTGCTGGCATCCTTACCTTCACTACTATAAAACCTTATTTTACCTCGTTTGGACTATTATGAAAAGAGCTATACTTCTCGGTTTGACACAGTTTATTTAACACTCCCGAGAAATAAGATTATGCTATTTTTTTAATGAAATTTCTTGAGTGGTAGATTATTTTTTACAGCTCTAGCTGAGGTAGCTGTCACTACCTGAAATGTAACAAATAAAATACCAATCTTAAATATTGCTATATTTCACGATAGTTTCTCAACTTGACGCACATGCTTTTGGAACATTCTCATTTGTCAAATAGTTTCTGGCATGCTACACAATCTGTAATGCAGGTTTTAACTTACTTTTACGCAATATTGATCATTCTTGAAAAGCAATCTAACATTTTCTATTCCTTGATTACGAAGCTTTGATGCAGCTGATTTAGCTACTTGAGCGTTTACAAAAAATGCTACATATCCCTTACTTTCTGCATTGTTTTGTTTTGGGTGACGTTTCTGCATTTCTTTTTCATATTGCCTTTTGTAATGAGGAGTATTTTGTATCAATTGTTCTGACCTCTTTCTTAAGTACTCGACTTTTACCTTCGCAAGCCCAGACTTATGAAGTCCTAAAACTTGTGCTGCTTTTTCTGACAAGTCTATTATTCTACCTTCAACAAATGGCCCTCTATCATTAACTCTTATAACAAGCTTTCTTCCATTTTCTAAATTAGTAACACGAACAAAGCAGGGTAGGGGCAAGGTCTTATGTGCTGCAGAAATCAAGTGACGATTAAACACTTCACCGTTGGCTGTAATTGTGCCATGATCTTCTATTCCATACCACGATGCTATTCCTACTTCTTCGTAACAGCTACAGTATTTTGGGTGGTAGGTGATACCATTTATTGTATAGCTATTGCCAATTTTATAATGACCTGCAGTGTGATTACACCTATTGCTAAAACTACAACTACTCATCAAAACGAATATTAGACATAGAAAGGCTAGTTTTTTTATCATTGTACTTAGTGAAATGGTTCGATACCATGAGGATTTCAAATTATACTATAATAAATTTAGTAATAAGTAAACGTCTACTGCCAAATATGCACAGCACTAAAAAAGGTTCTGTCGCATCTATAAACCATAGGAAAGAAGATCATTAAAGGTGGGATTATAGGAGTTATGAAGCCATTAACATAGCAAAATTCTCAAAAGTAGAAACATTATTTTAATAATTTGTCTTTTTTGAATCATACGAATATTTTCTATGCCTGTGATGGTAATCTTTGCGGAATGGAAGCTTTTAAACCCAAGCATTGGCTTTATTAGTTTTTTGATAAATCTATCAACAATATTATTTAGATATTTTATTTGAAGAACTGTAATCTTCAGAAATTTCTGCATTCAAATCATCAAGAGCAGCAGTATTACTGCCGCTTTTATCAATTACAATTTTCTCAGGAAGATAGTTACTCCTGAAGGCTTTACGAAAGAATGCAAGTGCTGCAGACTTGTCTCTACTAACACACAAGAGGAAGTATTACCAATAGTGCTCTATATAAATAAACCCATTTACCGTTTAATTTAATGTAAGTCTCTCCAACTACTACCAACCTGCTTCTTTCTTTTCCTTACTGCCTCATCTATCAGTGGTGATAACCCACCTTTGTAACGTAGCATTTTGCTCCCCTTATACTCATCATTTCTTCCAAATCTCGATAGCTCAAAGAGAATCGACATTTCATGTATACAGATAACATCCGCTGAAAAGCTAAATCCTTTGAAATATGGCAACAATTTTTGATTGATACGAAACATCTTTGCTTTTTTTTTAGACAATTATATCATTCTTCTTTCTACTTCCCTACAAATGCGACAGAACCCTTTGACGTACTCAAAAAAAGAGAATAAAAGGTACCGATATTACGTATGCAACAATCACTTAAGGGGAAAGAATTGTGAATCAATAAACCGAACAATAGTAGCAGGAGAAGTGGAAAAAGAAATAATGAAGAAAGCGGAGCAGCTATATGAAAAATGGAGAGAAAAAGCAGAAGAGTGGAAAAATTTAAGTTTTGGAAAACAGAAAGAAGTAGTGAAAAAGTTAATAAGAACAGTATTGGTGAGAGAGGATGGAATAGAGGTGAGTTCTGAATCAGAGGAAAAATTTATACCAATGAAGAAGAAAGGAAACAAATGCACAGTAATCGAGCCAGAAGGAAAAACAAATAATGCGTTACTCAAAGCAGTGGTAAGAGCCCATCTGTGGAAACGGCAACTAGAAGAAGGAAAATACAGAAGTGTGAAAGAGCTGAGTGCCAAAATTAATATAGGTACAAGACGTATACACCAAATTTTAAGATTAAATTATTTAGCACCAAAAATTAAAGAAGATATAGTAAATGGAAGGCAGCCAAGAGATTTGAAGTTGGTTGACTTGAGAGAAATACCGATGCTGTGGAGTGAGCAGATGAAGAGATTTTATGGGTTTAAGCAAGCTGTCTGCCAATAAAAAATAAGATAAATGGGAGTGTTAAATAAACCATACGCGTCAAGTTAAGGAAATATCGTGAAATATAGCAACATTTGAGATGGGCATTTTATTTGTTACATTTATTTTTTTAGGGAGTTCTTATCTAGAAGAAGATGATTTTTTCAGAAGAATCTATAAATTAATAACTTTATTACTTAATATATAAAATAGTTTTTTTCGTTTCCTTTCTTCCTTATACCACTTTTCCTTAACTTGACGCGTATGGTTTATTTAACACTCCCTCTCAAAGAGGTGCTTTTAAAATGCTATTAGATTAATAACTTTACTGATATAGGTATGCCTATTTTCAAATTTGCCTCGTAAATTCCTTTCATTACTCCTCCTCATTCCTTGCCATTCAACAAAGCCTCCCAGAAGCACCATAAATACGCTTTTCAACACATATTTAATAGAGTTTGTGAAGAAAATGACACTGAACACCATTTGACAAAAGTCTTGGACAAATGGGCAAGTTGAACGTATGAATAAAACTTTTAAAAATGCTACAGTTAAAAAATATTACCACCGCTCACATCAGCAGCTCAAAAAGCATCTTTACAATTTTATGATGGCTTACAATTATGCTAGAAGAATTAAAACTCTTAATGGTCTTACACCTTTCGAATTTATATGTTTACAGTGCTCCTCATTTATTTACACTACCATCACACTCTGGAACCATGTATCTAAACTTCTGCTGAAACCTTACTGTAATTGTCCTTAGATTATCATTAAATAATATTAAAAATTTAAGCATCTAGACCCATCTGTTGTAAGAAGATAATGTTTTGCCAGTCAATATTATAAATTGACTATAGCATCTTGCTGACGGCTAAGATTTACGTTGACATCGTTAAGATAACTCTTAATGGCTGGCTGGTTATCTATTTTTCTCCTTTTAGTTTTTGTACTCTCTGTGTCTAGAAACCTTTTGTTTCCTAGCAGTAACTCTTCACTTGATACTGAAGAAGAACTTTCGCTATTTTTTTCTACATAAAGCTCTTTTAAGATTGAGACACCCTTAGCATTCAAATCAGATTTTTCAAATTGTAAGAGCGATTCTCTTTTTTCTACCTCATTTTTTAAATATGTTGATTTATCTTCATCTCTAGTAAACAACTTTTGTATAGCATATACAGTATCTAAAGTATCAAGATGATTTATCCCTATAACCTTCTCTTGTAATTCTTGCAATCGTTGAAGTTCTTGTAATGCTTTTTCTTTATCCTCTAAGCAACTATGTAAAACAGCTATATAAAACTTCACAGATAGTACGTTAGGATGATTATCTAAAAATCCATAATTTTTTTGTAGCTTCAGCACTTTCTCAAAATATTGCAATGCTTTCTCTCTTAATTCTCTTTGAATTACTTTTCCTACCTCTATTGCAACAAAATAAGGAGCCGGTTGTAAGTACTGACTACTCTCTTGATTTATCAGAATATCTTGTAGCTGCCTAAATAAAGCTTGTATACTCAATTCACGAGGTAAATCTTCTTTATGTGGTAACGCTTCTTCATTTATAGTTACTTTTTTTCTTTCTTGACTCATAAAGAAATATGCTAAGGCATAGATATATTTTGTATCTAAATTATAAAATTCATACACCTCGGAAGGATCAAGATAAGGATCATCATCGGAGTTAAAATCACTTATTTTAAGGAAAATTTCATTTCTCAGTTGTCTTACATAGTACAAAGTTGTAAATGCATCAGTATATCTTTTTTGCATTACAAATACTTCAGCTATAATAACTGCCATATCTAGATGTTCTTCTATAAGTTCCATGATTTCTTCGTTAAATGAACTAGTAAATATAAAGTTATTGTATTTACTGTACGACAATGCTTTTTTATAATTTTTTTGTTTGAGATAAATAGAAAGTATTTTTTTATCCAAAGCAAGAGAAGGAAATACATCATTTACCTTCTCTAATTTTTTCAAATCTAGAAAGACTTTTAATGCTTTATCATACCATCCCAAACCAGCTCGCGCACAGGCAAACTCATATTTGATCAACCTTGAATATCCATCATCTACAGCAAGTAATTGATATAATTGCGACGTAAGATTGATAACTTTTTGATACTCATATAACTCATTTAAGCCACTTAAAATTAAACAAGGAAGATTCTTATTTTCTTCTATTAGATAGTCATATTTTTGACCATGATCAAACAAAGATAAGAGGTGAACTACATCTAAAAACCCTCCTTCAGTTTCAGATACCAGTTCTATGACACAACTTAATATGTGTTTTTCCTCATCTATGGTAAACTGTGAACGTATTACTTTTTTTATTAATTCATGCATAGTATAGACCTTGTATTTACCTTCCTTTTTTGGATAAATTATCGAATATTGTTCTAGCAATTTAAAAATGGAGTATAGCCTATCCTCATATCTAATCCAGGGAAGAAATAAATTGGGATCAATTGTACCATGACCAAAATAAGCCATAGCATTTAAAATTTTTAGAACTTTCTCTCCAGAACTCATCTTTTCTATTGTTTCCATCGAGATTAGTAATGTTATTTGCAGTATTCTATCGTATTCATTTTGTCTAGTGTTTCGTGGAAATTTCTGATTAAACCTTTCGTATTGTATTAAATATTCAAAAATTCCAAATGCTTCGCTCAAAGAGCTTGATCCTTTGTTTTTAATACATGCTACTGCTAGATTTATAGCTAATGGAAAACCTTCGAGTTTTCTTATTAGTGCTTTTATTTTTTCATCTTGCGACTTATCTGCTATCTCTAAAATTCTTTTTACAAGTTGTATAGCTTCTTTTTCTCCAAGACTATCTAAAGACACTTCTGCTATATCTTGATAACCTTGATCAGAAGAAGTAAATAAGCAGTCAAAACCACCTCTTTTACCTCTGATCTTTAAAATTCTCTCTAGATCTTCTTTTTTAACTCCCTGAAAAAGGAATAGGCATTTTTCCTCTACTTTATTTCTTTCTCTT
This sequence comes from Wolbachia endosymbiont (group A) of Limnophora tigrina, assembly GCF_964263225.1. Lineage (NCBI taxonomy): Bacteria > Pseudomonadati > Pseudomonadota > Alphaproteobacteria > Rickettsiales > Anaplasmataceae > Wolbachia > Wolbachia endosymbiont (group A) of Limnophora tigrina. The sequence goes on along the minus strand of NZ_OZ181654.1, from coordinate 283,591 downwards.
TCCATACACATGCTTAGCCTATCTCGGACAAGGGAATCAAAAGAACTTTCTATGGACAATATATCTTGAGTATTTACCTCATAGATATGAAGATAAACTCCTTTGTTTTCTTCAACAAATTTTCTAGCTAGTTGAGTTTTGCCAATTCCAGATGGACCTACTATTATTACTTCTCCCCCATGTAATTTTGTATATATCTCCTCTATTTGTTTCTTTCTTCCAGTGAATTCTTCTACTGGAGCACATACATCCTTAAAATTCATTTTCCCAAGTAGAGATGATAATCTTTTTATATCTGATACTTTTATACTAGGCCAAAAACTCCTAGATCTTGCTGTATTACCATGCTCTGATTCAAGTAGGTTGCTATAGTTTTGAGAGACTGTTTCAGCATGATTTACAAATGCTTCTTTTACTTTTAGATAATAAAACGAATTTGGAATTGTTTTTAAATTTTTTTCCATCAAAGATACAACATCACTATTTTTTTCAGTTCTTCCTATTAACTCTTTGCCTCCTATTATATGTTGTTCTTTTTTTCCTTCTTCTTTAACTAAGTATTTCAAATTCATATCTAAATTTTGTTTGCGCTCTTGACAACAAAATAAGATATGCTCGTTTAAAAAGCTTACCTCTTGTTCAATATGGGATTTAATTTTTACTATAAGATCCTCAATTATCTTTTTGCTTGGCATTTGGATTTCTTTATTGACAATATAAAATACCTTCTCCACTTTAGCCTTAAATTCTTGTATATTTAAGGCATCTAAAGTATACACATAGTTTTCAAGTTCTACGTTTGTAGCTTCTACTCTAATATATCTTGTATCATATGTTCTTTTCGACTTTTCACCCATAAGGGAACGGCGATAACCATACTGACTAGATTTATCCTCACTTTTCTTTCTATAATAGACGAAAGAGCCTTCACTGCCTTCTGCAATTCCGATATTTTCATATAGGTCTCTAAGATTATAACTTATTTCTCCATACTGCGCAGACATACCTTGAAAGTATGTATTTAGAACAAGGGTTTCAGCTATTCTTATATTGCTCAAATCTCCCTTGTATTCTTTCTGAATGTAATATTCAATTATCTTATCTACGATATCATCTGCTATCTTTGAAACATGATCAAAACCTATTTTCTCAAACTGCATTTCAAAACTTTGAAAAATATTGCATCCAGCATCCATTAATATTTTTCTAAAGCCCAGTTTATATTCATTAAACGTTCCTATTAAGTCTGATAGATTAATAAAACTTTTTGTCGCTTTTGTTACATTACCTTCTCTCAAAGATGCTTTCATACCAAACATCTCCCAATCATCATGTGTTGAACATCCAAAAATACTTTGCACAAACCTGTTAATGCTCACCCCATCCGAAAATATTCTGTTCCCCTCTCTCAGTGTACTTGCAAGTATATCATATATAATAAGCCTCGTTTCAAATGATTGAATGAAACTCAGAACAAACTTCATCAAATTTGAATACTCTACTTGATAAAATTGATAATGATTATTTTCTTTATAAGACAAGCGTATTTTGTTACAGTATTTTTTCTTTTCATTGTATATAAGATCTTTTGAATCTTTTTCAGACACTATTATCGCTGTATTTAGTAGATCAGACATTGCATTTATTTCATGCTTTCCACCCCAAGTTTGAGTCATTTCCATGCATTTCAAGTATGTATCAAATATAAATTCCTGAACTTGATCACGTTTTTTTATCTTATTAAGTTCAGTACAAATTTCCTTTATTGCACTTTCATCAAAAAAATTGGGTTGGAGTTTACTAGTGTCAATATTATACTGCTCAATTTTTTCAGCACCGAATTCATGTTCAAACTCTTTTTTAAAGGTACCTCCTGTAAAATAACTTCCACTGTGACTCTCAAAAAGATCCATAATCTCAACCTTATTTTCAAATCTTCTTTGGCTGAAACATACTTCATCAGCAACCTCACAACGAAATGTCTTCGTTACCAACCGCCTCATTACACTATCTTCATAAATATTTGCATTACTTTGCATTAGCCTTTGAATTGAATGTACATCATGGTCGCTCGCAAATAATTCTTTAAACCTTTCATGAAAGGCATAATCATCAAATTTTACGGGAGTTAAGTAAGCTAAAGCAACGGACCAAAATAAGCAACTGCCATCTCCTGGTATATCAACTTCTTCATATGAAATAAGCGGTTGCAGTATCTTAGCGATATCTTTTCTGTTATTATCTTTAGCAATATCTATAGGAGTCTTTCCCTCTCCATTTACAACATCAACTTGTGCTCCTATCTTTAGCAAAAACCTAACAATTTTTAATTCTCCCACACGAACAGCAATATGTATCGGTGTATCATTATATTGATTCACCTGAAAATTAACGTTTAGACTCGGATATGCTTCAAAAAAACTTTTTAGCTTTTCAAGCTTTCTATCTTCTATAAGATTAGAACCCTCTAGAATACTAGTAAATTCTTTCTGTATTTCACTTATTAATAGTGTCTCGCTCAAGATTGGCTCAAAATGAAAATCTCCTTTATTTATTATATGTATAGTATCTTTTTCATTATAATCTGTACTTACAAATTTGGATCCTAATCCATCAATAAGAGACCCTGACCATTCATATATGGGAAGATATTCAATAACATGCAGCTTAACATTATATTCATTACAAATCATGCTTCCCTCAATTTTAGGTCTGCCACATATAGGAACCTGCAACGTATTTCCATACTTTAAATCAGTTAATGATGAAGCCACTTCTTTATTGTCCTTCTGCATTCTTTCTATATCTTCATTACTGTATTCTATACCAACCAAATAAGTCTTCCATAATTCATCATCATCAATACCAGGCCCTGGAGGTATTACTTTAGAATCTTCACGGTTTCTAGCATCGGCTATAATCTTTTCTTTCATTTCTTGACTAATTAAAGCTTGCTTCCTACAAATTTCTCTCAAAGATTTCACAGTAACACTTGTTCCTGGCTTTAATTGCTTAAGTCCTTGTACAACCGCGTGAAAGAAACCATCCCCTCCTCCAACTGCTTTCCCTATTGTAAAACCTTCTGGCAGCTGTAATATTTGCTGACTACTAGATGACAATGTGTCTTCTTTTTGCGTTCTTATTAACCTAGATTGATTATCTGTTACTTGTTCCTTTGTATTTTCTTTACCTAACATAAAGCCCCCTATATTTTAATATTCATATTTTGATTGTTTTGTCGTAAACCTCTTTTCTGAAGATTGGTTTTGACATCTAATTCATTTGATTCTTATGCAGCTGTACCAAACCAATTTGCTGTAGAAACTTTACGGTAATCCTAAGTAACTTTGATTGCTGAGTAACAGTGTGCCTTTCTTTTGATTTCTTACTAAACTAGATATATTCTTAAAAAAGCCAGGATTGCTTTCTGAATGATGTACATAATACAATTCATCTAACACCCCATGTATTCTTTACATTGAGTTACATTATAGCTAAAAAGATCTAGCAGAGCAAGAACTTTTTAGCATTTTATTTTAGTTTGTATTTTTAAAACTAAAGCCAGTACTTGCAAAAACACTTCTGTTTTTTTACTGCAATGTACTCTTTCTATTTTTAAGTACTAATTCAACTTTACATATTACTCAAAACTGAAACAATACAGCCATTTCCGATAACTAAAATCAGCAAGCGTGAGAACTGCTTGTTTTGGGATGGATTGGTCTACCACGCAACCTATGCGAACTTTCCTTTATAGTAATTTTAATACAACACGAAACTAGCTATTTTAGCCTACTTTCACCAAATTTATATACGAACTAATTTGCTCAAGCTTATGGAAATAATTTAAATCTTCTATTTTTATAACCTTATTTTTACGCAACGTGTTCTCACAAATATATGACCTTTTTTGCAATTTCAGAAGAGTCAATAATTCGATTCCTTATAACACTAATTAGTATGGTCTTTTCATTAAATTTATCCGCTCAAAAAGACTGTGCTTTATTCACCTGCTTTAATGGTATTATAATATTTTACACCTAAACCTACTCTATAAAAATTCACAATACGAATTAGTAAATAGATTATATTCAAATTGATTGTATTTATGATATATAGCGCATACAATATATTACTTGTTTATTTTAGTAGGGGGTATAGGTATGTTTAGTTTAAAGCAGGTAGTACAATATAATTTATTTGGTAGTAACGACCTTGAAGGCAATTCATCTTGTGAATTTGAAGATTTTCCTGAAGAGGTATTTGAGATTAGCATCGGACAGATATAAAACCTGTCAAACCAGAAAGAAACTCCTATTTTCTACTTTTTTGAATATAATTTTACGGAGAAGCGCTTCTGCAGTTATAGCCGAATAGGCAATGGTGCCTTAGTGCCCGTAGGTTAGCATGGTTTTGGAAGGAACGATCAAACCACTGATGGAGTCTTTGAGACTACCTCGATTAGAAGAGCGTATAATTCAACCGTTCCAAGCTGAAGTGCTTTTCAACTATTATATGATGGAGGTTAGAAATGGCAAAAACAAAAAGTAAATTAGAGGTAATGAACCCTGATGCGGCAGGAATAGATATTGGTTCATCTGTGCATTATGTATGTGTACCAGAAGGAAGAGATAAACAGAATATACAAAAATTCTGCTGCTTCACAGAAGATCTTTATAACTTAGCAAAGTGGTTAAAGAGGTGCAAAGTTACTACAATAGCCATGGAATCAACAGGAGTGTATTGGATCCCTTTGTTTCAAGTACTTGAATCATATGGATTTGAAGTAAAATTAGTAAACGCAAAATATGTTAAGAATGTGCCTGGAAGAAAATCTGATGTTCAGGATTGCCAGTGGTTACAACAACTGCATAGCTATGGACTGCTTCAAGGGTCATTTAGACCAGATAATCAAATTTGTGTATTACGCAGCTACGCTAGACAACGAGATAACCTAATAAAAAGTGCAGCAGCACACATTCAACGTATGCAAAAAGCGTTAATTCAAATGAACATTCAATTGCATAAGGTGATAAGCGATATAACAGGAGTTACTGGCATACAAATTATTAAAGCAATACTTGAAGGTGAAAGAAATCCAGAAAAATTAGCTGAATTAAGAGATGGACGAATAAAAAATGATAAATCTACCATTGCAAAAGCATTAGCAGGAGACTATAGAGAGGAACACCTGTTTACACTAAAACAAGAGTTTGAGCTATACAATATTTATCAGGAAAAAATAGCAGAATGTGATAGAAGTATTGAAGGATATTATAAAACATTTGAGACAAAGTCAGGTGGGAACAAGCTATGTAATAAAATAAAGCGTAAGTCTACAAAACATAGGCCAAACTTTGCTATACACGAAGAACTGCATAGAATTACAGGTAGGGATTTCACAAAAGTTCCAGGACTTGATGTAGTAACCATACAAACAATAATTTCAGAAACTGGCATAAACCCTAATAGATGGCGGACAGAAAAACACTTTTCATCGTGGTTAGGGCTCAGCCCTGCCAATAAAATTACAGGAGAAAAAGTGTTTAGCACAAGAACGCGTAAAGTCATTAATCGTGCTGCAAATGCATTTCGAATAGCTGCTCACTGTGTATCAAGAAGCAACAGCGGAATAGGTGCGTACTGTAGAAGAATAAAGAGACGACTAGGTGCACCAAAAGCAATCACGGCTACCGCAAGAAAACTAGCATGCATTTTTTATAGTATGCTAAAGTATGGGCAAGAGTATGTTGAAAAAGGAATGAACTATTATGAAACACGTTACAAAGAGAGAGTTAAAAAAAACTTGATCAAAAAAGCACAGGAATTTGGCTACATCTTAGTTCAAAAAGATGAACTGGTTGAGGGAGTTTCTTAGAAGCAATGAAGAAAATCAAGCAATAGATAGTTTGAAAAGTAAAATAGAAAATCTACAACAAGAAAATTTTGATCTTAAAAAAAATGTAGAGTTACAAAAACACTATAAGAAAAGAGTAGAAGAGTATTACGAAGAAGTAAGTGAACTTACCAGAGAAATGCAAACCCTGGAAGGGAAAATTAAAAGGCTTGAAGTTGAATTACAAAGAAGGACGAGAAATTTAACTGAAAATGATCAAGACATCGAACAGCTAAAACAGAAAGTAGAAATATTATTATTAGAAACTCAGAACAAAAGTGATATAATTAAGAACTTAAATAATCAATTAAAAGAGGCAAAGAATGAAATTCAGTTAACAGACAAAATAAATGAAGAATTACAGCAAAAACTGGTTTTGACTGAAGATGAGTTAAATAGAGTAAGAAAAGAAAGTACAGTGCTGATAAACAGTATAGAGGATTTGAAAGGTGATTATGAAAATCAGATATTAGAAAAAGAGAAGGAGCTTAATGATGTAAGAGATCAATTTTGTATTTATTTATCAGAGTATAAAGAACTATTTGCAGAATTCAATAGACTGCAGAAGGAAAACGAAAGTTTAAAACAGAAAAATTTCTATATTAGTAATGAAGTGTCTCTTGCAGATGAAATAAACAAAGAAAACGTAAGAGAAGAAATAGCAAAGCTTCAGTTTGTACCTGAAGTGAAAATTAAACATATTATTGATAATAATGACCAAGAATCAACCTTACCAGATAGAGAAGCAGAAAATTATCGAACAAGTGAAGATAAAAACCTTGAAAATACTGATTTCGAGATTGGAGTATGGAATGAAGCTGACGATGAAAGTAGCGATGACCAGAAATCAACCTGGCTATATGGAAAAACAGAAAATTGTCGAACAAGTGAAGATGAAAACCTTGAAAATAATGATTTCCCAATTGAAGTATGGAACGAAACGGATAGTGAAAGTGACGATGACAACAATGTTAGCCCTTGCCCTGATTATGATGAAAGTTTTGGTAGGCGTTACAGTCAACTATTCTATGATGAAGCCATAATTCATAAAGAAAAAGATACTTTTGTTTTAATTCGTCAAAAAGATTCTTTTTCTTTAGCGAAAGTAAAACCGAATACAAGAGAAGAAGAAAAGTATGAAAGTATTTGGCAAAAAATAAATAAGATCCATGATTATCTGGACATTTTAGGTTACTCTGGTAGCGAAGAAGATTATGAGGAGTGCGAAAAAGAACTTGATAAAGTTATAAACGAAGCACTGAAACAAGGAATAATGTTCACTTTTCCATATAAATCTGATATGTCCTTGATAGATCGTATAGCTGACACATTCCCAAAGCTATATTTATCTGCTGACACTACTCGAATTTATGAGTTTTTACACAAGAAAAAAATATTTCAGATAATATCAGAAGGTGCATCTTTAAACAGATTTAGCGATGAAGAGCATGGAGATGTAGTAAACGTAATTTGTTCAGATAAAGATACCTTAGGTCAGCGAAAAGCAAACCTTTCAAAGCTGAAGGAGTTAGCACTTGAAAGTATTATAAGTAAAAGTGAGCAAATTGATAAACATGACTTTGAACTAGAAATAGATAATGGATATTTTTGTATAGATTACCCACAAAATAGTACTATTGAAGTTGCAAAGATATTCAATAATCAAAAAGCTAAAGATTTAAATCTAAATATTGGTATAGTTCAAGTTGGAAAAAGTATAATTAGAGTTGAAAACATAGAAGGAAGGAGAAATTATACAGACATCTCAGGAGATATCATTGAAATGTCTTTTACCACTGAAGTAGGAGAGATCAGTATTCATCTATGTCCTAATGAGAAAGATAGTAATAAAATAGAGGTGAGGCTTGTCGATGAAGTAAGATTTAACAAATTAGAGAATAAATCAAGTTTAGGGCTAAATTGTCTATTAGGGGGGAAAAGTGTTTTAACAGCTATAGAATATGGGTATTTTAAAAGAAATAGCAGCGTATTTGAAGAGTTAGATAAGGCTATTAAACAGTCAGATTATACAATAGAAAATCCATCTAGCTTTCTAGAGGGGGTTAATAAAAATCAACTACTCAAAGTAAATGCAAGGGGATATGGTCCAGGATTATGATAATACAAATTATCTGCATTATACTAAAATGTAAAAACAAGAGGAGCGAAGATGCTTTTTAATTTAGAGCCAGGCAGTGTTGGTTATAGTGATAAACATAGGATTGGAACTATCAAAATAAATGATAAAGAAAGAAGGAACTATAGCCCTTCTCATAATAGTCCAAAAAGAGTAAGATATGGATTTATAGTAGTGAAGGTAAGGATGCCAGTAGCATATAGTTATGACTTAAGGAAAAGGGTAATGGAAACGTTGGAGGTGGTGTAACAAGCTTTTTGCCTACCATTTGTCTATTAAGCTTGGGAGTGTTAAATAAACTGTGTCAAACCGAGAAGTAAAGTAATAAATTGATAAAAAAATGGAGGTTTGACAATGAGTCAAGCAAACGCAACTACCGGTTTGGTAGACTATAAAGAATTAGAAACAAATATCTTATCATCTATACGAGAAGGAAGACCATTGACAGGAAGAGATGGAGCATTAACACCATTTATAAAAAAACTGCTAGAGGGAAGGCGAGATAGAAAACCATTTGTCAGCTGAAAGCGAAGAAAACAACCGAAGAAATTCAAAGACTTTACGGACAAGTATTTGAACTATTGACACCAAGAGATAGAGAAGGAAGTTTCGAGCCACAAGTAGTCAGAAAAAGGCAAACAACCGAACTTGAAGCAAAGGTTTTAAGTACATATGCCAGTGGCATGGGATATAGCATCGCATGTAGAAGAAATATAAAATATCTGCAGCAGAGATATCAAGTATTACTGACAAATTGTTACCGGTAATCAACGAATGGCGCAGTCGTCCGCTGCAATCTGTATATCCAATAGTGTTCATGGTTTTTTAAGGTCAAGGAGGACGGGCATTGTGTAAGCAAATGTATGTATAACATATTAGCAAAATGGCAGAAAAGAAGTTTTGGGTTTTTATTTGGCTGAAAGTGAAGTTCTGGTTGGGAGTACTATAGCCCTTCCCATAATAGTCCAAAAAGGTCATAAGAAAGAAGAATCGACAGCATGAAGAAAAGATTTGAATAATTGATAATGCCTTTTTTACCACTTTCCTTTCAGATAAGTGTACTTCATCTATTGTACCAAAATACACTTCATCTCTTATCAGACGGTGCTGTTTATCCAAGTATATTATCTGAACAGCTTCTTTTGCTGAAAAGCCTATATTTACCCTTACATACTCTATCAGCTTTTCTTGGCTATCCATTACAGGTCCTCTCTTTAATCCTTCTCTTAGTGCTCTTTTATAAGCTTCTTTAACACATTCAATTGCTGCGGCTGCATGTTCGGTCATTCCTTCTATCATTTTCAGATCATCGATTTCTCGCCCTAAAATTTCTCCTATTCCTGGGCAATTATCCATTATAGTTTTAGTAACATCTTGTGCTTGCTTTCTGTCGTGAACTGCTCCTAGAAGTACTGCCACTATTTCGCGATCAAATAGAGCACTTCCTCCTCCACTTTGTAATACTTTCTCTATTTCTTCTGTAAGTTTTTTACCATTATTCATAAAATATACTCCTCGTTAATAACAAATTGTTTTTAATTATTTACTGCTGTTTTTTATCAGCATTGGCGTAGAGCCATAGCTTTCGAGTGAAGTCAAATCAATTTTTCAATCTTTTTTACTTATTTTTTCATGAATAAGTAAAGATATTAATATATATTTGTTTTCAAGTTATGTAAAAAGGTTGTTGTTAATCAATTATTCTAGAAATAACATCAGTAGAAAAACCTAACTGAAGTAAATTATTTGTAACTTTCATTTCCTCTACTTTATCAATCTTCTCTTTGTAAATTTGCTTTCTTTGCAAGAAAAATTCTACCCATATATTTAGCTCATCTCGTGATTCCTGATTGTCAATTTTTCTATATTCTCTTGCCAAACTTAATAATTCACTTTCTCCTTCGCAATCACTTTCTTTGTACTCCTTTATTAGATCTTCAGCATCTACTGACAATTCTCTTGCTATCTCCCACAACCTTTCACTTAAAAGAGTAACGTTACCTTGTTCATAGTGATGTATCTGTAAGGGCCCTACATTAAGCTTTTTTGCTAATTCTTCTTGCGTATATCCTCTTATTATTCTCCATTTTTTTATCTCTTGTCCTCCGTTTGGCTCGTATCTCTCTTTATCAGCATATTCTTCAATTGATAAGCCTGTTACTCGATAGATAACCTCAGCCTGCCTTAACTAGATTCCTTGCAATTCTTATTCTTGCTGCTTTTACATTACTTTCTTCTTCAGCTCGGACAGATTTGGTTAACATATAAATTGCTTTGCGTCCTCCTGTTTTTTCTATGAAATTATACATTTCCTGGGTCTTAGCTTTATCAAAACAACTGTTTTCTTTTAGTACTTTTTGTCTTGGAAAGAGATTTCTAATAGGGATTGATAACGACTCTGCTAGGATTTTTAGCCTTCCAATTGGAATGCCACATGCTCCTTGCTCATATCTTAGCAGTGTATGATAGTTTATGCCTGCCTTGTCTGCTAAGTTTTTCAGGGTATATTTTTGTTTTAACCTCCAGCTCCTTACTTTTTGTGCTATCTGGTACCTTATCGAGGTATTTGTCATAAATATTATACAGGTTAATACTACCAAATAAAGATATACAAAATGTTTGCATTTTAGTTGAATATTTCTTCAGAATTGTGTATAATTATTAATGCTTTTTAACTTACTTTCTCATGGCTCTTTCGAAGTTTCTTGACGCACGCAACGATTATGCATTGAAAAGAATATTTGGCACCGAGAAGAATAAAGATATCCTCATTCATTTCTTGAACGATATTTTAGGCTTTACTGGCTTAGCGGCTATTCACGATGTTGAATTCTTAGCTACCATTTTAGACCCTGAAGTTGCCGCTAAAAAGCAGAGTATTGTTGATGTTCTTTGTAAGGACTCTCAAGGTTCCAGATACATCATAGAGATGGAGTTCACTAAAACTAAGGGCTTTAAAAGCGTGCTCAATATTATGCTGCTAAAGCCTATTCAAGTCAAGCAGATCAAGGTGATGATTATCATAACCTCAAGGAAATTATCTTTATTGCTGTTGCTGATTGTATTATTTTTCCAGATAAGGCTGAGTACAAATCTAATCATGTCATTTTAGATCAAAATAGCTTTGAACATGACTTAAAGGATTTTTACTTCGTATTCATAGAACTACCAAAATTTACGAAAAACAAAGAAGACCAACTAGAAAATATAGTAGAAAAATGGTGTTACTTTTTTAGATACGCAGGAGAAACAAGGGAAGAGGATCTAGATAAGATAGTTGGTAGTGACCTAATAATAAAACGAGCTTATGAAGAGATGAATAAGTTTAATTGGTCAGAAGAAGAGTTATTAGCATATGAGCAAATGAAAAAACGCATAATGGATGAGATTGCTGCTTTTGCTCAAAAATTTGATGAGGGTCTTAAAGTTGGTCAAGAAAAAGGTAGACAAGAAGGCATCCAAATCGGCCATGAAAAAGGTAAAATTGAAGGTAAAATTGAAGTTGCAAAAAACTCACTCAAGGCCGGTGTTTCTATTGATGTTATCGCTGAAATAACCGGCCTTTCTTTAGATGAGATCAAAAAATTAAGAGACTAACTTAGCTTTATCCTGAATCAAATGACCTTGAATAGAAGTATTACTTAAATAACTTTGTGACCACTAACTTTTATATTTTGTGCTCTCTAAAAGTATCCGTTCAGCAGAGTGGTTTAAGAAACGATAGATAGAAGATTGTGAAAAGGGTTTAGCCTCCTCTGTTTCCATGTTAAGTATAACGAAATTATTTGCTCAAGGAATGAGTTTCCTCGTTCTGATTGTGTAAAATATGAATTTTTGCGATAAACGACATAATGCCGTATTTGCCGTTCAGCGTGATTATTTGTCAGCGGAGTATTTTCTGGGTCATCTAAAAATTTCCACATCATTCTTTCAGATTTCAAAATATTCTTTGCAACTCGAGACGCTCCAATTGCTTCAGGTAAGCGAGATATTTCCTTCAAATAATACCTTGTACGTTTTCGCAATTTCTTGGCACGTCTAATAAATCTTGAAACATCTATCTCATTTTTTAGTAAAGCTTTTTTCAGTGCAAATAACTCAGTGGCTACATTTCTCAAGTAACAGCCCAGAACTTTAACTTCAAATTTCCAACTATGCGCTAATCTTTCAAAATCCCTTGCTAAGTGTGCCCAACAGATTTGCCTTCTTTCATTAGCAAAGTAGTTGTATGCTGCATATCTGTCGGTTACTACCAAGCTATTACGATTGCAGCATACACTATTTTTTAAAACTTTCATTCCCCTTGACTCTGTCAACTTCACAAAACTTGCCGTATTGCTTGCAAACATCCAACACCAAGCGAGTTTACCTTTGTTATAATGGCTCGTTTCATCAATATGTAGAACTTTACTCCTACTTATCTCTTGTTCGATCTGCTCATACATTTTTTTGCATTTTGAAGCAACTCTATGTTCACTATTTGATATGCTACCGACGCTTATGTTCAAATTGAAGATATCATTTATGATGCTAGCTACTTCGCGCTTTGAATTTTTATAAAACCCACTGAGTGCTGCAACTACTGACTTAACCCTTGGGCCAAATGTATCTGGCGTAACACCCTCTGGTAACTTGCTACTTCTTCTTTTTCCGCATCTCTGACAACGGCCATGTTCCAACTGATATTCCATTACATAAGCCTTAATCTCCGGAAGATCTACTTTCTGATGAATATAAGGTTTTTCGCATATTGCAATCTTCCCTCCGCATTCGCAAGTAGGTGACAACTCTATCTTTATCACCTCATCTGCTTCCATTTTAGCACGATAATTACCCTTATGCCCAACTTGACCACCAATCTTTCTTTCGCTTTTTGGCTTTTCCTTTTTCATTTTGTATAATTCTTTTGAATTGGGAATTGATGAGTTTTTTGAATTTAAACCTAGCCTTTCCTTTAATTCAGCGTTCTCTATCTTTAAAGCCTCATGCTCTGCTTTTAAACTTTCATTCTCTCTTTCCAATCTTTCTATTTTTGCTTCTAACTTTTCTATTTTTTGCTGTAAATTTTTGCAGAGTTCTAAAAGGTTTACCATATTACCTCATATTTACCCTATGATTATCTTTATTATCTTGCTTTGTCTACCTTATTTTGCCGCTCTGCTGAACGGACACCTAAACTTCTTATTAAAGACACAAAGCACCTCTCTATTTGCTAAGACCAGAAAAACCACTCACATTAATGAGTAGACTAGATTCTTCTTTTCTTATGAGAACCAGAAATACCACTCACATTAGGAGCTTCAAACTCAGACTGTGGGCCATCACCAGAACCATCAAGTGGCAAAGATACCTTAGATTGAGACCGCAAATTATTCCAAGGACCATCACCTACAGAAGGTAAAGTTACTTTCTCTAACTGAAGAAATAACTCTTCTGCAAACTTGCCGTAATCTACACCTTTCCTCTTTCCTTCCCTACCACATATTCTAAGATTTTCTATCATGACTTCTTTAAAAAGGTCAAACTTTTCAGGAAAGCAACCTTTGGCAAATGAAATCATATCTAATATTTCTTCTTTCTCTATTTCCCTATCGGGCTTACAAACATCTTCTCGTTTCCAATTAATGATTAATCCCCCAAGTACACTCTTTATAGGAACTGTATAATTAGAAGTATTAACAGAGGTCTCTCTGTATTCAGCAAAGCGTTCACATTTCCAAATCTCCATAATAAGGGATCTAGCTTGAACACTTAACTCAGGATTTTTCAACATCACATTTGAAAGTGAATAAAGAAAAAGTTCATAGTCTTGCTGTGAGAATATCTTGTCCGAACAGTCTCCTCCTGCTGAAACGCCTTTATAACACCAGTACTGTACCAAATCATGAACCGTATCAAAAAAACATGACTCTATTAATTCAGCAAGAAGGGAATATACTCCCTTATCTTTCTGCAATAATTTCTGTAAAAGAGTATCTTTATCGCCTATATTCCTTACACAAAAATCTAAAATAGGAGCGTCTTTCTCAACAGATTGAGGACGAGAAAGAGCAACAATAGCTTCTGTAAGCTTCTTCTCCTTATCTTTTTCCTCTAACTGATTATAAAAATACTCTACCCCTTCGCTCCACTTAAGTTTTACAGCACTGTCAAAACCTTCTACTGCATCATACTTCTTTAATTCCCCAGATTCTCTATCGATCCAGAAATCAAACACAGGACCATTTCTCTTCATGGATGATAGCAGAATGTTTCTTACATATTGATCACTGATCGGATTACCTTGACTATCTACCTCTTCTGAAGTAAATTGACCTCTAGAGAGTACAAACTGTTTGTTGAAAAAATCACCTATCTTGCCCGTTATACAGTACCTAGATGCCATACCATACCTTGGTAGTGGGTTATCGATTTCTCCTATTTTCTCTTCAGTCAATTTCTGACCTAAAACAGTATTATTTAACCTTGTACCTAACCAACAACCTTCATCTCGAAAAACATTATATAAGAATTCCAGCTTATCATCCTTAAAAAGTTTGATATACTCTATATAGGTCTCGACCCACCTTTTAATAGCTAACTTTCTTCCAGCCGCAATGTCACGATCTGTATGTTTTATCACATCTTGTAGCTTTTTAAGCACTTCAGGCTGACGTTTTGTTTCTATTGGCATTTAAACCTCCCTATATCATGAAAACAACGCTATGGTACTAAATTTGTAACTAAGTTACAACACCTAATTACTCCAGAAAGACCTATTTGATACCCAAACGTTCTGGTCAGGCCTAGAGAAATCTGTCTGGAATTATTGAGTATTTTCTAGAAATCTTAATTTGACAGCTAACACCAGGTTTTCTGGAGACTATAGGTGATGCACTTTTTCTATTTATATTCCCAAGAATAAGGTCAGTAGATATGTTGTTTTCCAGAAGAATATTAGTAAGATTAATTGGAGAAGTGCTTATGACTTTAACTAAGTGTGTTTTAACTTCGCCCTTAAGTTCTGTTCAGCAGTATCTGTTAGTGTTAGGTAAGGTTATGGTTGTAAATACAAAATCCGATCAGCAGAGGGCTGAAGATGATCTATATACTGTTTTGAGATTCAAAGAAAAAGGAGATTTTGAAAGACGGATAAGAGAACTGCTTGTTAACGATTATAAGAAACTTAAAAAACCACTGAGCAAACTCCTTGGTAAGTTAGAAAGTAAAATAAGGACTGATAAAGAGAATAACCAAGCAGCCAGAAACGTTTATGATCAAATCAAAAAATCTAAAACTAATGAAGATAAATTAAGTAATTTATTGAACTTTAAAAAACAGCTAAAAGCTTTCCTAAAAAATCAAGATGATTGTAGTATTGTGTTAAATGCGATTGACTCTGCAAGTGTTATCCCTGTTATTGAAGTTAATGGTGTGCATCCAAAAGATAGTGAGATCAAAAAGTTAAAAAAAGCTCAACCTCTCACCTCTAACAGACAAGACTTTGAAGAAGCTCTAGGATACATAGAATCACAAGAAAAAGTTATGGGGATTACATTAGAGGAAATTATGGAATACAAGCAACACTCTGTTAAGATTTTTCTACTGAACCGTGTTCATTCATGCAAAAATGGGCATTCTCAATTGCATCCTGATGTAAAAGAAGCTATAGCAATATTATCAAATGATAAGCTGAGAGCTTTCTACGATGAAGAAGTAAAGAAGAAGACGCTACAACCAATATTGTCCTACAAAGAATGTGAACAATTATATGATAAAATTAACTATGAAAAAAATGAATCTCGTATTATAATCGAAAGAGAAGAACTTGGAGAGAATGTTAGGAGGGTAATGGGAGTGAAGCGCTTTACGAATGAAAGCAGTAGAGAAGATCAGAAAAATGGTACTAGTCCAACAGGAACTTCTACAAATTATAGACAAGAGCAAGTTGCCTCTAGTGGTGATAGAACACTTTATAATAGTGATATACCTTCACTAGGTAGATCGATTAAGAGCAGCCGAAGTGCACTGTTTATGCCATTTGGAGCTTCTGTTGATACGAGTACCCCGATTAAACCTGCCAATCCATCTAACCTAGTTACCACTGGTGAGAATTATACTAGTAATGCAGATCTGAGTGATGAATTGAACGTAAGTGAAGTAACTAAAATTGTTGAACGAATGGAGCTATTATCCAATAGTTTAAAAAAAATCCAAGAAATTGTGGAAAAGCTGGGTAATACTACACTAAGTGAAGAAGTGATAGTTCATGAGAGACATTTCAAAAAGTTTATGGATTTTGTAGGAGAAATTCTCGTAGATATTGGTACAAGATTACCACAAAGTGATTCTAAAAGCATGTATCTTGAACAAAAATTGAAGAGATTGGAAAAGATGAATGAATCCTTAGATAACAGTGTTCAAGAGTTAGAGAAAAAAGTAGATAAACTTGAAAAAGAGAATAAAGATTTTCTAGCAGAAAATGATGAACTTAAGGAAAAACTTGCTACAGCGAAAGAAGAAAAGGAATTGCTATTTAATAAAAAAGAAAAGATGCAGGAAGTTATAAATGGGCTGAATGAGAACAATCAACGATTAATGCAAAAAATAAATGGGTTAGAAGATGATTATGAGTATTTGTTAAGAGCGGAAAAGACAAAAAGAGAAACCGAAGATTCGTGTATACAAGTGGAGGATGCAGATATACCGGAAGGAAAAGCTGAGTTATGTAAAGACTATGAAATTAAACTAGTAAAGCTGGAACAAGAGATAGATGCAAAAGGGAAACAATGTGAGGAATTGCTATTAGAAAATAGTATATTACGAGGAAATATAGAACGATTAAAGGAAGAGAATAAACGATTAGAAGGCATTGAAGAAAGCTTTAGTATCGATCCCTCACATTTTTGCTCTGTAAAAAATTTGCATGATGAGCTTATTCTAGCTAATGAACAGCCGGAAAATATTGATATATCAATCCAGGATGAGATGGATTCAAAAGTTGCCACTGAGTCTGTGGGTGTTAATGTAAAACAAGGTTATAGTAAAAGGACTAGCAACCTATCTCGAGTCTCTGAACAAAGTTCAGCAGTAAAATCTCAATTCTCAGAAGCAAGAGCTCAGAGTAGAAAGCAAATAATTTATGCCTCTGCTTCTCTTATATTATCTGGAGTATTTGCTGTTGGCACAAGTTTAACAATGTCTCATTTAGGAATATCTATTTCACTTGCTTTGACTGCATTAACTTTCCTTACATTGGGATGTTATTGTTCATATAAGGCAAGTACAACGCTTAGGAATATTGAACTTGATCGAACTTTTAAAATGGCTGATCATGAAGCTGTTTTTATGGTTCCCAGCTTATAACTATGTGGAAAAATATATTGTTTTACTCACCCCAAGAAAAGAGATAATGGGAAAGATAAAAAGGTCTATCAGTTCTCGGTGCGGCAGATTAATTTCTGACGGTGATATAGAGCATTACTTATTTCTCTAGAGAATAGGGAATTGGCGAATAGAGTTCTAGGTGTAGAAGGAGATATAGATGAAGAAAAGACCAGATTTAGTAGAAAAATATAAGGGCTTCTTTGTAAATGATAGTAAGGGAACAGCAAAGTAGTTATATTAAGGGACTGGTTTTATGTTCTGAACTCAGATTTTCGTTAGGTTATAAAAGAAGTAATATCGAGACCTTACTTTGAAATTCCAGATTATCAGAGTACTTTGCTCTTCTGAAGTGAGTGATGTTGGAATACCTCTGGATCGCAGTACTAATAACCAAAATTAAAGAGTAAATAGTTTATAATTTAAGTATTTATAATAGAGAAATTAGCATGTATCTAAATTTGAGCAGCAAATACCTTGAAATTACCATCAATTCAGTAAAATTGAAGAGTTTTAATGGTTTAATCATGTAAAGTATTCAATAAACTGCCGTTTTTAAATTTTATCAGACTCAGTTAAAAGAGTGGAGATTTTAATGATTTACCTCAAATCTAATTAAGAGTTAAAGTGAGAAGATGTTTTAGTTTTTATGCACCTTCCTCTCTACTAATTAAGGCGTTCTTTTTATTTGCGGCTTTTCAGACGTACGATTCTGCTTAGCAACCAATCCGGTACTTCTCTACCCTTTTCCCACTTAGCAAACCTCATCTTTTCTTTTAGGTAGTACTCTCTGTAAGCTTTTACTGAATGACTAGACTTATATTGATCTGGTAACGCCTGTACAAAAGGCTTTATATCGGTTGATTGAAAAACAAGCAAATTCTTATTACTATCACACCAATCTATAACTTCTTCTGATCTATGTTTTCTTTTATATCGCCAAGTATACTCTTTGCACAGCTCCCTTCCGTATTTTATTAACCAGAAAAAGTTCCCTTTGGATTGTCTAGCCCATAGAGAACAAGGGTGGTTTTTGTGAGTAAGTTTATATGGAACTTCTATATTCTGGTCTGTGATGCTGACTAAAGGATTTGGCACTTTTAATGCTATTGAAAAAACATTACTCAGTAACTGAGCAGTTTCTAATAGCATTTTTACTATATGCTTATCACATAACATTTTTGCCGCAATCTCTGGGTTTTCATCTAGTACAAAGATGTTCATCTAAACATCCAAAGAGCTTAAGTCTTTAATTTCATTAGCTGTAAGACCAGTAGTTTGAGCTATGATATCAATAGAAACTCCTGCTTTAAGTAGATTCTTTGCAACTTCAATTTCCCTCTCTTTTCTGCCTTTTTCATGTCCGATGAGGATGCCTTTTGCAGTAGCATCATCAAGTTTTTGAGCAAGGACAGCCTGTTCATCAAGAATACGTTTTATTTCCTGTTCATAGGCAATAAATTCTTTTTCTGACCAGTTGAACCTATTTAGTTCTTCATAGGCCTTTTTAATTATTAGATCACTACCTATTATTTTTTCCAGCTCTTCTTCACTAGTCTCATCTGCATATTTAAAGAAGTAGACCCATTTCTCAACAATACTTGAAAGCTGATCTTCTTTGGTTTTTGGAAATTTAGGCAACTCAATAAATATAAAGTAAAAATCTTTTAGATCATGTTCATTAGTATCTTCATCGCGAATGGTATGCTTTGACTTATACTCAGACTTATCAGGAAATAAAATACAGTCTGCTATAGCAATAAAGATAATTTCCTTAAGGTCATGATATTGATCGCCTTTGTCAGCCTGTCTTGAATAGGCTTTAGCAGCATAGTATTGAGCACGTTTTTCAAAGCCCTTAGTTTTAGCGACCTGCATTTCGACTATCACTTGCAGCCCATTTTTATCTCTACAAAGAGCATCAACAATGCTTTGTTTTTTAGAAGCAATATCAGGATCTTGAATAGTACTTAAAAACTCTATATCCTGTATTGCATTTGTTCCAGCAAAGCCGAGAATATCATTAAGAAAGTGAATAAGGATATCTTTATTTTTTCAGTACCAAAGATGCGCTTGAACGATATATCATTCTTGGGATCGAGAAACTTCGAAAGAGCCATAGGAAATCCACTTAAAAAGCATTAATAATTATACACAATTGTGAAGAAATATTCAACTAAAATTCAAACATAGAAAGAAGCATCCCTTTTGTATATCTTTATTTGGTAGTATTAACCTGTATAATATTTATGGCAAATATCTCGATAAGGTACAAAATAGCACAAAAAGTAAGGAGCTGGAGGTTAAAGCGAGGTTATACTCAAAAAGATTTAGCGGGAAAAATTGGCGTAACGTATCAAGTAGTACTACAATATGAAAAAGGAACACGTAAAATTTCGATTGAGAAATTGTATGCTATAGCAGAAGTGTTATCGGTTGGCATCATAGATCTTATTCCTGTATCAAGTGAAAAAATTTGCCTTAAAAACGAAGAAGAGGAAATATTAAATCTAGTAAGAAAATATAAAACGATTAATGATCAAGAGTTGCGCAAGGTGTTTTACTTGCTAACAAAATTTACCCGAGTTGGTGAGAAAAGTAGTAAAAAAGCAGAGAAGGTAAAAATTGCAAAGGGTATGGTTAAAGCAGGAATTTCTGTTGATATTGTTTCACAAGCAATTGGCCTCTCTGCTAATGAGTGTGTTGAAGAAAAAACAGGTTCTATCTACTACCAAATAGGAAAAAAGATAAAAGAATGGAGGCTAGTGAGAGAGTATACTCAAAAGGATTTGGCTGAGAAAATGGATACAACACGTGATGAAATAAGCAACTATGAGCAAGGACGTGTGGCCATTCCACTGGAAAAATTATATGCAATAGCAGAAACATTATCAATTAGCATTACAGATCTGCTCATAGAGGAAGATGAGATAGTAGAAAGTGAGCTACCTGATTTAATAAAAGAATACAAAAAAATTGAGAGTCAAGAATTACGCTATGCGCTAATAAAATCTCTGTTTGAAAGCATACAAATTTGCGAAGAAAAAGTGAAAAGAGCAGAAAAGATGAAAATTGCAAAGGATTTAGTGAAAGGAGGAATTTCTACCGATATTATTTTGCAAATAACAGGCCTCTCTTTAGGCGAAATTCAACAGATTTAAAATAAAAAATCAGTATATATTAATATCTTTACTCTTAGATGAAAAAATAAGTAAAAAAGATTGAGAAATTGATTTGACTTCACTCGAAAGCTATGGCTTTATGCCAATGCTGATAAAAAACAGCAGTAAATATCTAAAAAAAGTTTGTTGTTAGTGAAAGGTAAATTATATGAATAAAAGTAAAGAAGAAATCGAATTCAGAATATTAGAAAGCAAAGGCAAAGCACTACTTGATCGTGAAATAATGGAAACGTTTCTAAGTGCAGTACATGAAAGCCCACAGGCTCAAGAAATTGCTAAAAATTTGGTGAATACTTATACAGGAGTAGGAAGGATTTTAGGTAGAGAAATGGATGACCTGAAAGTTATAGAAGGAGTAACTGATTCTGCAGTAGCAATGATTATGTGTGTTAAGGAAACACTAGAAAGGGTACTGAAAGAAAAGCTTAAGAGTGAGCCAATCATGGACTTACAAGGGATAGTAGAGTACTTAAACGTAAGTATAGGCCACTCAGAAAGGGAATGTGTAAAAATACTGTACTTGAATAAAAGGCGTCAACTAATTGGAGAAGAATCCTATATTGGTGAAATGGAAAAAGCACCAGTATACATAAAGGAAATTACAAGAAAGGCATTAATGAAAAATGCAACATCAATAATAATGTCACATAACCATCCTGGAGGGAGCTTAGAGCCATCAGAAGAAGATCAAGCAGTAACGAAGAGCTTAGCAGCAGCATGTAGTACTGTAAGCGTAAAATTGTTTGACCATATTATCATCACAAGTGGAGGCTATTTCAGCTTTCGAGAAAATGGATTGTTATAGTAGAAAGTATTTGCAAATCTACTCATTATAATTTATAATGAGTAGTAAGATGTATAAAGTTTATTGTACGCTTAAAAAGTATTTTTAATATGAGGTTTATATGACTAGTAAAGATCGGAATAAAAAGACTAATGTTAATCACAAGAAAATATTTGGTGCTCTTGAAGGCGTTGATATAAAGCAGTCTAAATTTGTGAGTAAAATTAATAACCAGAAGGAGATAAACCGGGAGGCCTCCCCTAGCAGAAACATTCGCGAAAACAAAATCAACTACGGGAAAAGCCTTGACTATGTTTATGGCACAAAACCTTTAAATGATCAAGCAGAAGATTTAAATCCATTTGCTTCAAATTTGCAAAAAATAAAACCAAGTGCAAGCGAAAGTGAAAAGTTGAGCTGGTTTAAGAGTGCTGTAGTAGAGACAAAAAACGTAAATGCATTGCATAAAGTTATAGAGCAAGTATTAGCCTCTGGAGCAAGAGTAAATGCATGTAATGATGGGGAGTGGAGCTTCGCAGAATACATGATATTGGGCACACACTTTCACAGATTAGAAAAAAGTGATCGAAAAAAGATAATGCGTAAGCTAATGCTAAGTGGTGCAGAGTTTCATGATACTCTACTACAGAATAAACTGATAGGTGAAATCTATAATGAGCTACAACCAGAAGTTCAGCCACAGATAGATGAGAGACTAGAAGAACTAGAGAAAGCTGGCGAAAGTGCTGTGCAAGAAGGAGAATTAATAGATGTTGAGATAGATAATACAACATCGTACATAGAGTTTTCTGGGAATAGCAAGGTAGAGGTAGCCAAAATACTGAGAGAGTTAGGGAGTAACATTTTAAAAATGGGTAATAATGCAGTTGAGATCAGAAGGGAGGAAGGAGGTGCAAGAAATTACGTTGATGTATCAGATGGTAGCTCCGTTGTGTTAGAATTTCCTACAAGCCTTGGTAAGCTAAATATTGTATTGTACCAGGACGTAAAAAACTGCAGTCAGGTACAAGTAAAAGTAGCGGATAAGGAAATGTGGGCTGAATTACAAAAAAGAGGAGAAGAAATTGGAAAAAATTGCCTTTTTGGGGGAGTGAAACTTAAGAAAGTGGTAGAAAGAGGTAATTTCACTAGGTGCGGCATATGGAGTGAAAAGCAGAAGGAAGTAAGTGAAAAATTGTTTTCATGGGCAGACAAAGTACGTGAAAATAGTAAAGAAACTTGTAGGGCACTTTAATTCATCAATTTAAAGGTTCCAGAGTCTGGCTATTATATCTGGAGCCTTTGAGCTATAGTATAAAATATTATATGTATGGTTCTTTTTGTGGAAAAAAGTCTAGATTATAAAGTGGGAGAAAAATTAAAAAGTTGGAGGTTAGAGAGAGGGTATACTCAGAAAGATTTAGCAGAGAAACTTGGTGTAAAGTACTGGGTAATACTTCAATATGAAAAAGGGAATCGTAGAATTTCAATTGAAAGGTTATATGCTATAACTGAGGCACTATCAATCAGTATTACGGATCTAATTCCTATATCAAAAAGCTGTCTTGAAGATGAGGGAGAAGAAATCTTAAATCTAGTAAGAGAATATAAAAAGATTAATGACCAGGAGTTACGTAAGATGTTTTGTTTACTAACCAATTTTGTCCAAGTTAGTGAAAAAAGTAGTAAAAAAGCAGAGAAAATAAAGATTGCAAAAGGTTTGGTTAAAGCAGGAGTTTCTGTTGATATTGTTGCAAAAACAATTGGCCTCTCTGCTGATGAATGCGTTGAAGAAAAAGGAGGTTCTATTTACTGCCAAATAGGAAAGAAGATAAAAGAATGGAGGCTAGTGAGAGAGTATACTCAAAAAGATTTAGTAGAAAAAATGAGTACAACACGTGACGAAATAAGCAACTATGAGCAAGGAAGGACTGCTGTTCCACTTGATAAATTATATGAAATGGCAGAAGCATTATCGATTAATATTACGGATCTACTAATAGAGGAAGGGAGTAAAGTGAAAAATGAGCTACCTGATTTGATTAAAGAATACAAAGAAATTGAGAGCCAAGAACTACGTAATGCATTAATAAAATCTTTGTTTGAAGGCATACGTATTTGTGAGGAGAAAGTGAGAGAGGTAGAAAGGATTAAAGTTGGAAGGGATTTAGTAAAAGGGGGAATTTCTATTGATATTATTTTGCAAGCGGTAGGTTTACCTGTTGATGTAGTTTTAGATGGATAGCTCGTAAAAAAATTATAGCAATAAAGTTTTTTCTTAAATGGAGGTATATGTGTTTGTTTCTGCAAGCAATGTTAGTTATGGAATGGGGCGAAAAATAGAAAATTGTAGGTTAATGCGAGGGCATACTCAAATAGGATTAGCAGGTCAAGTAGGTTTAACATACCAAGAAGTGAACAGCTATGAGAATGGTTATACTCCTATTCCAATTGGAGTACTATATGTAATAGCAAGAGTATTATCAGTTAATGCTGTAGATCTATTACCTAAACCAATAACAGTAAGAGAGTATAAAGATGAAGACGAAGAAATACTCTATCTAACAAAAATATACGAGAATCAAAAGTTAGGCAAAATAGTACCTTCATTAGTCAGGTTTGTTCATATTAGCGAAAAAATCAATCAAGAAGAGGCAAGGTTGGAAATAGCAAAAAATCTAGTGAAAGAAGGAGTGTCAGTTGACATAATTTCCCAAGCAACCGGCTTATCTATTTACGAGTATGATAATACAGAGAAAGAAGTCTGCACTGATTCTATATATTACAGAGTAGGGCAAAGAATAAGAGAATGGAGATTGATAAGGAGATACACTCAAAAAGATTTGGCGGATAAAGTTGGTTTAACACTCAAGGAAATACACGACTATGAAAGAGGGTATACTGCTATAACATTTGATAAATTATATGAAATATCAGATGCATTATCAGTGAATATTAAAGCTCTGCTACCTAAAACAAGAGAAAGCAAAAAGCTATTGAGTTTAATGGATGAGTACGGAGAACAAGAATCATTAGTCAAATCTCTATCTGAAGATATGAAAAGTGGCAAGGAAAAAGTTAAAAAAGCAGAGAAAATCAGGGTTGCAAAAAATCTAGTGAAGGCGGGTGTTTCTACTGATGTTATTTTGCGAGCAAGTGGCCTAAATGCTGATGAGTTTGAAAATTGAATTGTGTTAAACAATATATTAAGATATAAGCAAAGATAGTTATATATTTAATATTTCTATACAGAATTTTTCTATCACTTTCTGATTGTCCTCTATCATTGCATTTGCCTCCTCCTGCAGAGATTTGATATTTTTTGATGTAATATTATCCATGTCAGGTGATGCTATTTTTAGTTGCGATTGTATACGTATATATTTATCAGCTATAACTTGATTAAGTTGATAGTTTACTGCATCTAAACTTGAAGTAAACATCACATTCAGTAGTGGCTTGATCCATCCTATTTTTCCAAATCTCTTTGAATTGGCTATGCTTCTATCTGTTCTGCCAGTACCAATTGATAAAATTATAATATCATCATTTGGAAATAACCTCTTACCACTTGCATATGCACAAGCCGCTGGATTATTGGCAAACACTCCGCCATCCACTAATACTCTGTTTATCTGGTCAATTTTTAGATGTTTTGGTATGAAATAAGTAGGTGCAGCCGTTGCAGCTCTGAGTGCATCTTTTAGCTTAATATTACCTTCTTTCCAGCTTTTAAAGAAAAATGGACGATTATTGTGAATATCATAACTTGTTATCAGTACCTTACTTAATGTGTTTTTTAGAATATCCTCTCCAAAATATTTATCCAGTACAAATTCAATATTTTTATGTGGATATTGTGCACAGTTAAACCAAGATAATATTGATCTCCTAAAAAATGAAGACTTAAAAATATATGGTCCATATTCCCGATAGAACTTGACTAAATCATTAGCAGAATATTGAGGTTTATCTTTTTTACATAATCCTGCTACAACAATCCCACCAGTTGAGGTTCCTGCCATAAGATCAAAGATTTCAGCTATCGGTTTCTTTGCCCTCTTTTCTATTTCTGCTAGAATAATGGCAGGTATTATCCCTCTAATGCCACCTCCATCTACAGA
Source organism: Wolbachia endosymbiont (group A) of Limnophora tigrina (assembly GCF_964263225.1). Lineage (NCBI taxonomy): Bacteria > Pseudomonadati > Pseudomonadota > Alphaproteobacteria > Rickettsiales > Anaplasmataceae > Wolbachia > Wolbachia endosymbiont (group A) of Limnophora tigrina. The sequence continues at coordinate 258,105 of NZ_OZ181654.1, read as the reverse complement.
TAAAATGTACTTTGTCACTGAAAATTTAGTTCTTATTTGTGTTTGTGAATAGCTTCAAGTTCGTTGACTTCTTCAGTGAGGTTTTTCACTCTCTCTTCAAGTCGATGGACTATTTCTATTAGTTCTTGGTTCTTCTCTACAAATTTATCATGGATATGTACACGTAGGTCGAGTGTTGCCAACCACCATATGAATCCTACAGTCTGTAGAACTATTGTTATTATTACCGCTATTGGGATTTTTTGCTTTTTCATGTGAAGGTATTAATCTATTATGGATAGCTTGAGAAGTTTATATATAGATTATAGAAAACTTACAGCTTTAGTGATTTCTTTATGTTATCAGTTCTCTGCTTCTGCAAGTAGCTTTATTATTTGATCGTAGGGCTTGTCTTTGTTTTGCCTTGATTCTATTACAGCTACATCTCGAGGGTTTTTTCCACTTCTATCTCTAACATTAGGATTTGCACCTCTTTCCAGTAAAAAACTCACTACTTCTAAGTGCCCTTCTAATGCAGCAAAATGTAATGCTGTCCATCTTTCATTTTCACCTAATGCACTAATGTCAGCTCCTTGGTATACTAAAAATTTAGTAACTTTCAAGCATCCTGAATCAGATGCATGATGTAATGCTGTTAATTTAGGAACTTGTGTGTTCACACTTAATAAATTTTCTACTGAAAACTTTACTACATCTAAGTTACAATTTTGAGAAGCAATGCGTAGTATCGTTTTATAATTACCTTCAGCTTTTGCCTTCATGTAGGAATAGGTAGCAATAATACATACTATTACTGTTATAAGCCACCAAAAATGCAGCTTGTTTTTTGTATCTTGACCCAATTTATCCATATTCAACATCTTTTTAATATTAAATAGATCATTTACTCATTTTTTATTAACATTACTTACTCAAAGATGCTGACAACATAGTAAGGTAACCTGAGCTATTTAAAGTATGCTCCGCTCTATTAACTATCCATTCACCATCTACTGCTTGATTAAAACCTATAAGATTAAGTTTAGCTTCTGCAAATAACTCCGGATTACCTGGGATTGTCATTTCTAAAGTTTCATTATTACGCTGTAGTTGCTTAAACTTAGCATTTGCTGCACTTAGTGCTGACTTTGCATTTGAGTGAAGTTCCAGCATAATATAACTTGGCTCGCCGCTACCAACTGTTTCTTTAATAGTTTCACCCTTTTCATAGCTGTGCCATTTTGCTACTACTGAATTATACTTATCACGTACGGTAAAATGCACTTTCCAATTAATTGTGTCTTGAGGTCTAATAGTCGTTGTTCCTAAAGCTTTTCCTGTGGCTGATTTTGCCATATTCTTTGAAATAAACAATATATACCCACCAGCTAATTTTGCCATTGCTTCACGCTCTGTTGCGATCTTTGTTAACAGACTTATATCACTTTCATCTGCCTGATTAATATGGAGTATTAATACATTCTTAAATTCCTCAGCAACTTTATATCCATATCCATGTTTTTGAGCTATTTCTTTCACTAAGTTTTCTATGGTAATTTGATGCCATTCTTTTGATACCTTTGCTTTTAAAGATATTCTTAAATTTGTTGCATGAGCTTTTATTAGTAGGGTCTTAGGTGGGCCTTGTATCGTAACTTCATTGACTGTATATACACCCATTGGAAAGATTCCCGTTTCCTTATAACCTAGTGCTATGTTCAATTCATTTGGAATTTCTACATTTTCATTTCCATAATCAACACATACCTCTGCGACATCATCTATAGTACCAGATTCATCAGCAAGATGCACCGATATTACATGATCTTTTATTCCTTCAATGCTAAATTCAGGTTTCATTTATTCCCACACTTTTAACTTCGATTTTTTTAATTGCTTTTGTATTAAAGGCAGTTTAATCCTTAACCCAGATGGCAAAGAACCACTATACTCCGCAAGACCAGGATTAGCCTCTAAAACTACTTCCACTACTCCTCTAGTTGCTCCATAATGCCTCCAGCAAATTAGATCTATCATCTCTCCTTCCTTACTCCAGTAATATGTTGCCATTTTTAGTTAAATCTCCTCAAACTTAAACTAAACTCAACCTTTTTTGGTAATCCACAAGGAAAAATGATGTTTGTTTTTTCTCTATCCGTACAATCACAAACCTCCCTAAAACATTACCTAAACTGTCTACTAAAGTATGTGGTTCTTCTGCTTCTTTCATACTTTTTAATTGATTTAAATCATTGAGATTATGGAAATAAATTACTCCTTCTAAGTCTATATTTTCTGTGCCTTGGCCAATATTTTGTAATGAAGGTATTTTACCAATGCACTCAATAGTACTCCAACGATTTTCTTTACTGTACCTTACTCTTGTTGGAGAAAGCTTATGTTGACCAAACGATAGCATTAGTAAATCGGCTCTATTGAATCAAATAGAACGTCACGTGATTTTTCCCTTATTCTTTTTATTACTGCATCAGCAAGACTACGTACATCTTGGTTAGGTTCTGCTTTAATACTTATATTAAATGTAAAAGTTTGATTGAAAATTTTTTGTTCACACTTTTCAGAGTCTTTTAAAACTTTCTCTGAATTATTTCCTACAGAACTTTTTTCTGTAATCACGCTAGCACTTTCAATATTCGTTCTACTATTCGAAATTCCACTAAAAGCATTATTGTGCAGTAAAGGATTTCCTTTGCTAAAAACATTATTTTTACTAGTTGTACCGCCTATTTTTGCTTTTACTGGCTTCTCTAATGCTTTTATTGGATTATCATTAAACAATTTTCCCAAACTAATCCAATTTTCTATAGGTTTTGCAATTGATTTCCAGATACTTGAAAAAAAGTCCTTCACCTTTTGCCAATTAGAGATTACAAGCGCTGCACCAGCTGATAGTCCAGCAACAGCAGCTCCTATAGGATTGGTTAACGTTAAGGCTTTCAGTCCCATGATTACTGCTGGAATTACTCGAGCTGATAACGAAGTTAATACTGGCAAGAGTGTTCCCTGCAAAATAGCCTTAAAAGTTAATATTCCACCTCCAGCCAATGCAAATGCATAACCAAAACCTACCACTGCAATCTTGCCAATAATAAGAGCTGAAATTATGCTCATAACTCCTGTAGTTAAAATTGGACACTTCTCTGCGAACCAAGCTATACCTGTAGATATAGACCTCAAAATCTTACTTATCCAATTTAAAGGAGGTAGCATAACTGACCCTAAGTTCATTCCTAGCTCTGCTATTGTATTTTTAAGCAGCTGTAAATTATTTGCTGTAGTACTTGCACGGTTATTAAATTCCTTTTGCATAGATTTGTTATACTTTTCTTTATCAGCCACAAAATCTATTGCTTTTTTATATTCTTCCAAACTTCCAACTATCAATGCAATATCATCTTGATATTCTTGACCAAAGAGATTGAGAAGGATTTGTGAACGTTCCTGTCTATCTACTTTTTCTAGAGTTTCAAAAAAATAAAGTAGAGCGTTTTGCCCGTTTTCAGCAACCTTTTGTGACATTTCCTCTGCAGTGATACCTATCGATTCCAATGCTGCTTTGAACTCTTTTCCTTGCCCTTCAGCAGTTTGAAGTTTAGAAAGCAGAGCATTGACAGCAGTTGCTGCTTTTTCAGGTTGTTTACCTAAACTAATGAAGGCATTTACTAAACTACTTGTCTGATTAATATCTAAACCAAATTGTTTTGCATTACCACCCACTCTAGCAAGTGCTTCAATCATATCGTTTGCCTTAGCTGCAGTATTATCTGATAGGTAATTTATAACATCACCAACTCCTTCCATCTTCTCTACTGCAATTCCATAAACGTTAGAGAGTTTAGCTATGGAATCACCAGCTTGTTCGGCAGACATATCAAATGCTGTGGCCATTTTAGCTACTGTTGTGGTAAATTCAAGCAGCTTACCTTTGTTGATACCAAGCTGTCCACCACTTGCAGCTATTTGTGCTAACTCTGCAGCTGATAATGGTATTTCACGGGATAATTTCTTCAATTTTTGAGCAAATTCTTCGGCTTCATTTGTTCCATCCTTGAAATTTACTACCTTTTTAACATCAGCCATAGCACTTTCAAAGTCAATCGCAACTTTAATTGGTGCTGCAAGTGAAAGACCTAGTCCTATAGTTTCCATTACTTGTGATCTATAATGCGCTTTTTTTGCCAAAGCATTTTGCTGTTTTTGTATTACAGATCCTAATTTACTGTATTTTCCTTTAAGTACTTCAATAGATGAACCAAGTTTAGTTTGATCCCTCACTAAAGATTTAATATCCTTTCCACTTTTCCTGATTTCTTCATTCAATGTGTGAAGTGTATCTCTCTTTTTAATATAAGCCTCTTTTGCCTTTGATGCTGATGCTTTCAATTTTTCAAATTCATTTCTCAGTGCTTTGCTTGGCTCTTTTTTTCCTTCTTCTCTTTAGCAATTGCTGCGGCTGATTCTTTTGCTTTCTTCTCCGCTTCCTTCCAATTCTTCATAGCTTCAAGGGCATCATGATTTAGTTGCTTAAATTTGGAAACCGATTTCATTGACGAATCAAGCTGCTTTATACTATCACCCAACTTAGAAAGCTTTGCTGCACTACCTGTCATTGCATTATTAAAACTGCCATCTAACGTTGCACCTATTTTTATTGAAAGCATTGACATTTTTTTGTTACTCCTTCACTTACTTCTAACCACTTTAGAAACTCTTTTATACTCATATTAATAATTTGCTCAATTCCACTTCCTGTTGTTGAGCTAAGTTTTAAAATATTGAATCTTAACTCCTCTGTTCCAGCGGCGACAAAAAACCTTTTAGCACCTTCTGTATTTCTACATAATCTTTAATACATAAATCTTCAACTACTTCTTTTGGTACTGATGCTAGATTAGCAATTAAAGCTACTTCTTTTAAAGCTTCGCCTTCTATGCGTTCTATAGCAAGTAAATCTCTTACTTTAGGTTCACGCATCGATAATTCTGAGACAGAAATCCCGTCAACTGTTATTGGGTTATTAAGTGTTATAGCTTGCATGTTCCTCCTTAAAAAGTTAATTAAATAAAAGTCTATATCGGCTTTTACATAACTAATTTCTTTGTATGGTGCTATAAATAGGATTAGCTTTGATAAGAATCTTTTCTGTGTTCAATTGAAGTAATAACTACTGTATGTTCTGGTACATCTATATAATAAAGTATACGATAGGTACTCACCCGTAGACTACGTTGTCCACTTAAGTTATGCTTTAATGGCTTTCCAAGTCCAATTGGATCAACTGTTAGACGCTCCATTATTGCCTTCTTAATCATTAACTTTACTTTTGCTGGAAGAGCCGGAATGTCTCTCTTTATAACAGATTCTGAATAGTCTATATTGTAAGGCTTAATCCCAGAAGGCATCTTGATGTTTAACCCTCTTTTCTTTATAGCGTTCGTCAGCAATCTTAGATAATTCCATATCTTCAATTTCTTCTTCCATTAATTCAGTTAATAACTTTAAAACGGACTTGTCCTGAGATTGTGCTACACTAACAAGTAAACCAGTTAGCTGCTCTATGGAATTTGTATGAGCTTTAGAATCCATATTAACTATATACCTACAACTTCTTATATTTTAACATTTTTATGTAATTTTGTCAACCATATTAGATCCCTAGAATCGTTTGTAGCAAGGCCATTTGATCAACACCATTTATCTTTCTTATCATATTTTCAGCATCGATCTCTATCAGTTCATTACCACCTATAGTAAGTTTATAGTAATGAGCAGCTACAGTACACTTCAGCGTTGCTTTTTCAGCAGGTTTCCAGCTACCAAAGTCAAATTCTTTGAATATGCCCCTGAGGTTGATAATTACTCCTTCAATATCATTGCTTCCGCTGCCTTGTAATCCACCTCTGAGCGTCAAAGATACCGAATTTCCATTTATCAACCCAAATAGCCGAAAGAGCTCTGTATCGTATTCAGCAAAAGTGAAATCTGCTTCTAACTTTTCCATACCCATGTCAATATTTATTGGAATATCCATACCACCAGCTCTATATTCATCTGTTTTAATGGTGAGCTTTGGCAAGGTTACTTCATCTATTTTTCCTGCATAACCACGACCATCAACGAATACGTTAAAATTTCTCAGTATTTTTGGTAACACTTTGCTTTCTCCTAACTTATATTTACAAGATGAGATCTGAATATTATTTGCTCAGCCGGATACGGTGGTGTAAACTCGAAGTCAAAATACACTTTCCCGCTTGCAATATTTGCCGGTGTATTGAGTTCGGGAGTTGCATAACATTTTCCACTGATAATAGCTCCTTGCGCTTTTAAATTGGCCAAATAAGAATTCACCCCCTCAATCACATCATCTATATAAGTTTTGGTGATATTGCGATCAACTGCCCATAAATGAGCTCGAAGTAGACTATCATTGATTAAATCTGCAGTCCTTCTCACTGACAGAAAAGCCCATTTTGAGTCATTTGAACATGTTCTATTTCCCCAAAGCCTATAGCCGTTTTGATGAATTATCGTTGTTACTTCATTTTCATTTAAATGGTTTGCTCTACAATTTGCATAACCTAAGCTAAAATCAATAGGCCTGCTTGTGCCAACAATACCATTTATCTCTTTATTTGAAGGTGAATGCCAGAAGCCTTGTTCGCTGTCTATTTTAGCTATTAAACCAGCTACAAATGGACTCGATGGCAAGATTTTTTCTTTTCCTTCAATAAATAACTTAATCCATGGGTCAACTACGTAAACTCTTGAGCTGCCTACACTTTTTCTCCATTTTATTGCTTCTTCATCATTAGTATTTGGTCCGTCTGCAACAATAATTGCTCTTAATTTTTCTGCTATGGAAATTAAAGCACTCACTACTGGATTTACTCCATCTATTTCAGGTAACTGATGAGTAAACTGAGGTGCAATTAATATTCTTGGAGCAACATGAACTATACTTTCACTACTGAGGAATGCCTCTATCCCTTGATATTCTCCAGTCTCTTTATCAACTCCACCGATTATACTTTGAATAGTTTCACTTTCTTTGAGCTTTGGATCGCTGTTTTCACTTTCTTTAACTCGAATAACTACTACTGTTGCACCAATCTGGGAAAATATTCCATTTATTGCAGAAGGTAAACTGCCACTCTTTCCGAGCTTTGCTGCTTCCTTTAAGCTTCCTGCAACTAACACTGGTTTATTTAGCGGAAATTTTTGCTCATCTGCTTCAGGTGCAGTACCAATTACACCTATCACTGATGATTTAGCTGTACGTACTGTCTTTGCTCCTGAGGTTACCTCAATAACATTTACGCCATGTAAAAATTCTTCAGCCATTTCTTTGTATTTTTTTCCTGAAATCATCTAGCAAAGTCTGTAGCTCATTTTCACTTTTGGCTTCTTCAATCTTTCTTTTGGCTAAATCTTCAAGCTCTTCACATTTAATTATTGCTTTTACTGCTTTTTTCACTTTTTCCTCAATTATTCTTGCCATTTCAATAACCGTAATACCACGGACTTTTGCTAAAGGTTCTATAATTTCTTTATCCTTTTCATCTATAGATTCTGGTGCTGCTAGAATGCTTTTTGCGGCTTCCGCTTGAATCTCATAAGATTTAGCTTTTTGGTGAGAATGACCTGCATATTGGTGAGTATGATTATCATAATAGAAACGCATACTATCAAATGCACAAAGCTTCGCATTATCCAGTAACTCCTTTTGTATATCTTCTTTAGTACGCTGAGCAATTTTTCCTCCTTCTGTTAAACAATAGCTTTTTTGCCAATCAAAATCTTCTGGTGCTTCATACCAATCATTTTCAGTTGGCTTGCTTTCAAGTGTTGTTGTTTCTACTTGTTTATCATTTTCAAATCTAATGTAGATAGACATTGTTTGTTACCTCCAAATCTCATACGTGTTAGATAATCCTGGACATTGCCAACCCCTGAGCGTCCTTTCCACATCTACCTCAAGCCCTGTGGTGAGAAAATTGCTACGTATGTTATAAATCCCCCACTGAATAAATTGACCATAGTTGTGTACATAATTTGATGCAAGCATACCTTGACTAACTTGTGTTCTGGAATACAGATAAGATGATGTGTAAAGTAATATTGCAACTGTTTTTCCTGCTGGAATCTCCACATTACCAGATCCGGCTAACTTGCTATCAGAACTCGTGTATTGGTAAACATTTTTCCATACTATTTTTGAAATACTTGATTTATTAGAATTAGTGTTATCAGGAGTTCCCACAAATAATCCTGCTCCCCCATACTCCGTACTCGAATACGATGATCCAACAAATTCCATTGTCTTATTTATGTTCACATTGGTTGTATTTTTTACAAATACTACTCCAAGTGCAGCATACGGGTAATAGTATATCTCATCATAACTACCCGAAAAACTTTTTGTGCATAATTCTCCGTAAATAAATGTTCCTTTACTTCCCTCTATAAAACTTAGTTGTCTTGGCCGATAAAAACTAACGTAATCTGTATTGTACGTATGGCTACCTGCTAGTAGTTGTAACATATAGTCAGTTTTTGTTATATCACTACTCCACTTTCCAAGCTCTGTCGTAAAAGTTCCGTGGCCAAAATAATTATTTTTTCTGCCAAGTACACCAAATAAGAAAGGTAATGACCCTGGTTCAACCATGTTGCGCTTTCTTATTTCATTTATAAGAGACGCTTTTAACTGTTCATCCCGAATTTTTACCTCATTTATCAGGGATGTTTTTAATTGGTTATCACGAGTTTCTATTTCCCTAATAATTGATGAGCCAGATGGTACATTATTAACAGCACGAAAATCTTCTACTAAACCTTTAAGACCATCTTTATGACTGTTACTAATGCTATTTATTGCTGCAATATTGGCATTCTTTCTCGTATCAAGTAGCGATATATGCGAATCTGATGATGCTTTTAAAGTATTTAAGGAATTATCCCTAAGCTTGTTAATTTCATTGACAGAATCTGTTTTCGCTTCAGTTATTGCAGATATTGAATTTTCCTTATTGCTATTTATGTCACTTAAGTGCGTCCTTGCAGCGCTCAAGAGTTCTTTTAACTTACCATCTGTCATCTGTACAATTTCAGAAACCGCACTTTTGTCGATTATTGATTCCAGTGCTTTAGCAAGATATGCTAGTTGATCTGGTGTACTACTTCCTGCTAAATCTTTAAGCCTTCTCTGTAGTGCATCAATTATCTCTTTTACTTCAGTTATTTGTACAATGTCAGCAATAGCTTTTTTATCTGCTATCAATTCCAGCGATTTTGCAAGATATGCCAGTTGATCAGCCGTGCTATTTGCTGCTAAATCCTTTATCCTTTGCTGTAATGCTTCTATTGCTTCTTTCATTCCCAAAAATTCAAAAAAGTTTCAAATCTAAATCGTTCAAAATTATTTTTAAGTTCATCTTCTCTTTCACTCATATCTTCATCTATCTTTTCTATGGCTCTGCGAATACGTACTACATCTTCTACAGCTATGTTCTCTGGATGCGGCAAAGGATATCCTCGTTTGGTTTGATCAAAAGTCATTTAAATTTTATGTTACTATTACTCTGAGATTTTTGACTTTAGGACGATAAATAACCGTTCCACTTAAAACTAATTTTATCCTTGTCTCATTAGCATTAAAATTTGTCAGCACATGAGTTCTCTCTACCCAATTTTCTCCAATTGGTTTTCCTGATGTTAAATTTACTAATTGCCAATCACTGTTGCTTTTTTGTACATAAGCTTTAACATCTGCAGTGCCAGGTATCAGCGCATCGTACGTTATGGTGATTTTAGTATTAGCTCCTGCTGTAATACTTCTTGTAACATAATCTCCTTTTTCCCCTATATTACCCATAACTAGCTGTAACCCAGGATATAGCACTGGACTTTTTTCTCGCCCTCCTTTTAGGCTTGCCTTTACTGTTAGCTCTCCAGATAGTCTTTCACGCAGTGCAAGTGGCAAATTATCAGACAAAAAGTTCTCTTTTCCCTCTTCATCTGTTAAGATAAATTCCACATTGGTATCAAATGCTACTTTTTCGACGTTCGTCAAAACAATTAAATCTGAAGTATTGGTTGCTGTAACTTTTCCCAGATCAATAACGTGAGAATTTTCGCTAAATTTTGCAGCCAAAAGCCGAAACGTTAAATCTAAATTTTGATGTGGAGTCCAGGTGCTTGCATTGCTTGATGAAAGTAATACTCCTACTTGATATGGCTGGCTTGTTACCCAACGGCTATTTACTGCATCATATTTGCCAAGTTCTGCTATTTTTACTGCAGTATCTGCATCATCAGTAAGTAGTACTATTGCATACTCCTCTCCTGCATGGCAAAACACTGGTGACCACTCTATACGTGTTGCTGTGCCATCTATCTTTATATCTTTTGGCTCAATATAGCTTTCAGCAATGACAGTTTGCGAGGGCACTCCCACTGCTGTTTCTCTAATCTGCACAACAACACGTTTTTTGCCTTTATTTACAAACCATAGTTCCACGCCTCCTATGTGCCTACTTTCATTTAGAGTAAATGTTTGCGCTAAAGGATCAACTCTTCTTGCTGCGATAACTCTTCTTCTTTCCTCTATGGTAATTGTTTTTTTACCAGTATAAGTTGCTTCTCCATAACTGCCTTTATCACCGAAGAACTGCACTAACTTAGTCCCAGCAGGAATGTTTCTTGGTACAGTAAATCTTCCTTTTATTTTTCCTCTGTTATCAGCAATAAATGTTGCAATCATGTTTTTCTTTCAAATATTTTCTATGCTTTAGGTTGAATAAAAATTCCATCAAACTTTAATTCCTTAAGCTTTTCACCAGTTGCAAAACCTTCAATCTCAAAATTTTGAGTTGCTTCTCGCATAAATTCAGTTTCGTATGAGGTGCTTGACAGCAGCTCTGTTGTTTCTTTAACATTAAATACTCTAGTTACTGGACTTTTCCAATTCGTGGTAACCTCCGTCCAGTGGTCAATGTTTTTATTTAGAGTAATTTGTGCCGGGACTGGATCAAAAGCTTGATATGGATTGATCTTTTCTCCTTTAGTCTGTAAAAGCTGCTCCAGTACCGGTTCAAGTTCATACGGCAACAAATAAGTTTTTTCTCCTCCATCAATATCAGCAATCGTTACATCTATTGGTAAAATTAATTCCTTGTTTACTATCGCTGCAGACTGCGAAATTCCTTGATCACGCATATCATCATCGAAGAACGAATCAACAAATACTCCTTTTTTCGTTGTAGGTTCTCTTGAATTTGCATCACTGCGTAAACGTTCCTCTGCAACCAGCGCATAAAGATCATTTATTCCTTTTTTCATTGCTTCAAGCTCATTCATCGGTACAGCATGAATAGCATTATTCACTATTTTTACCCCTTCTTTTTCTCCGTTTTTCCATGTCTGATGAATGTAGCAGAGCAAAAGTTGTCCGCTAGGTGCTTTAGGCATCGATGGTCGCCAAGGGTGAGAAATTCCTTTTATTCTTCTTACCACTCCTTTGCTATCGATAGTAATTAAATCAAAGCGGGGCATTTTCCAGGTGTAATCAATCAGAACCAAGCTGTTATCAACTGCTCCTTTTACTTTGCATCCCTGTTCACTTATATCTTCAGGGCTTACATGAGTACGACAGCGGTAAGTTATTTGATAACTACTTCCAGGAGCTGGTTCTTTACCTGGTAATGACCAATCAACGTTTCCTGCGTTTAATTTGTAATCTATACTATTTTCATAAATAACATTGCCTTGTTTAACTTGAATAATCTCAAGTACTGCAGAGTCAGGTATCGGATCAATAGCTCCTGAATATGAACCGTGAGTAACAGTAATAGTTTTCTGAACAGTTATATCTACTTTTTTAATTTCACTTATTGGAAAATCATTAACCTTCAGTTCCATTACTCTTTGGCTATTTGGCTGAAAAGTATGTGGCTCTGATTCAACTGATTTTATATCTGGATCTTCATCAAAAGAAATGCGAATACTGTGAGGTAACTCAATCTCATAGCCATCAACATGAGCTTTGCCCTCATTAATCACAAATATTTCTTTTTTACCTTTTTTTACCCCTTCTTCTCCCTTTTCTTCTTTGTGGAGGAACATCACTTCAAGGCCATTTACAACGTAGGAACCATTTGCCTCTTTGTCATAACGAGCAAGAGCTGTAGTTACTATATTTGCTTGTGGTGGCGGTGAGTGTTCTATTAATACTCCATTTTCAATGTTGTAAATTGGGTAAAATTCGCCATTTGTAGAGTTAACAGTAACACTTTCTACTTGGTATCCCCAAATGATGGAAACTTTAAGCCTTGCTGCCCCTACTTCTTGATAATTACGTGTACCAACAGCAGGATCACGAAGATTTTCGTCCTCAAGTTCTGTAATCGTAGATTCTAGATAATAAACACCGATACGCACTGTGGTACTCAGTGGAATAACAAACTCTTTTGCTTCTACTTTTCTAACTGCTCCACGAAGATAGATTTTTCCTGACTCAAGAGTAACTTTACCAGTTTCTCTATCTATAATACAATTGCTTCCTGTTATAACATCACCATCACGAAATATTGCATCGCCTATGCCTTTAAGCTTAGAGAGAGCATACTCCTGAGTCTCGTTTAATTCTGCAGACTGTAGACCTCTTCCTGCTAGAAACAAGCTTTTTTCGTATTCTTTGTCAGGATTAAAGCGGTTATAATAGCTATTTAAGGTCATCTTTTTTCTCTTTTTCTAAAATGTCACTACAAACGAAAAAGTTTCCCTGGTTGCTGAAGTCCTAATGAGCGGTACTGTATGTTCTAAAACTAATAAGATTCCTGGGTCTTCTATATCTTGTGGTTCAAAATACCTTTGTCCAGGAGGCAATTTTTCTTTTACCCTTGTACCAACCATAACTCCTAGTTCCCTTATCACTTGATTTGCTGCATCCGTGAAATCGAAAGTAAATTTAAGGTACAAATTATTGGTTGGTACATTTGAGGACCTAAACCTCCCTGTTGGAGTCAAAAGCTCTCCATTCTCATCACCTGTGCAAAAGAGAACCTCATCTGCAGTACGTCTGCCAAGTTCATTGAGCAGCTTTTCAGAAGTTATCAGCTCTGGTGGTGTGCTTTCACTATACTCTACAGTAACTTTATCACTTACTGGAATAGAGCTATTTTCCGTAAGTTTTATTACACCAGTACTGCCATTAACTGTATAGTCAATACTTGGCTGATAAGTTGTTTGCCCTGTAAAAACCTTCACATCTTTAATAGGTTGACGATCAAAAATAGGTTGATGATCAAATTTTATTTCACCCTTAACGAAAGTTTTTTCTACTTTGTGGCTACTTCCAGAGCTTGAATCACCACTTCCCCAAGCAAGATGTAGAGACTGCTCTTTTATACTTGCTGCTATTGCTGCTCTTCCTGACTGTGTGAGTATTGACATTTTCCCCCTATATTATATATGTACGGTGAGTTCAAAATTCGTCCGCAAAAATCAAAATATTTTTTTATATCAGAAAAATTTTTTAGGAGAATAGCTCAGCTCCACAGCTAAACTTTCCAACGCCGCGAGCAAATGGTCCGCTAGGAATGTCAAGCCATTTATCTTCTTTTGAACCAGTAGCCATTCCCTTAACCAGCTTCCGTGTTTGTAACAGCTCTTGAACTATACGCTCCATTCTATCTCTTCCTATACTGTGAAACTCCTCAGGTAGTCTATGCCGCTGTTTATACACTCCTGTACTTCCTGTATGGGTAAATGGATGTCCAGAAATTGCTGCTCGTGTAATTGCAGTTATAAGATGCTGCTTTGAATTTTTTTCGTTCATATTTTTTATTCTTAATCTTTCAGTTATGTCCTCTAACAATCCTGTTTCTTCATTTCTTAAATAAGTGCGTAAAGTGCGATCAGCCAAACCGTTTGCTTTAACAATTGCTCCATAAAATAATGCGTTCTGTCTTACAGATTCTCCTATTGATTTAAAAATTGTCAGTTTAGCTGTATCTTCCACAGACCAAAAAGCGTATGAACACCTAACACCATTAACAAGAGCAGATGTACCTCTAATGGCATCACGTGCTTGCTCAACAGTCGATATAGGTTTTTCACTTTTTGGCTTTCTCATATGATGGGCAGTAATTATTGATGCTCCAGTGCTACCTGCTAAATCAGATAATAAAGACATCAAATAATCGCCTACGGCTGGGTCAGTATTTAAATCAGCATGCACGAATGATGCAAGTGGATCAAATACGATTAATTTTAAGTCTTTTATTTTATTAAGTTGTTTTGTTATCGATTCAAATTCAGGAGAAGTCTCTATAACTTTACCTGAAACACTCTTTATGATTGTAAGTGATCCACTAACATTTGGTAATGGTACAATAAAGAGCCTATCTTTATATTTTAATCTTTCGCATTGCGAATCAAGACGCTCTAAACGACGATGTATTTCACTCATATCATCTTCTGCTGAGAAAATTACCACAGATCCATGTTCAGTAACTAAAGGACCAAAACCACATGGCTGATCTTTTCTACTCGCAACTTTCAGTGCTAAATCAAGCAGAAGCATACCTTTACCAGTATCTCCCATTGCAGCTAGAATAGATGTTACTCCTAAAGGAAATAACCCTTCAACAAGAAACTTTTGCTCCGGTACTGGACCTATAAAACGTTCTACGCTCCATTCTTGAATATTAAGCAATTGCTTAACGATGATTTTTTTCGAGTTATTTTCAATGAATTCAGGAATATTCATCTTTTCTTCTATACCATCAGCTGAATCCCATCCTTTTGGTTTATTGTCAGGTATTTCAAGAAGAGTAAGTGATAAAACACCAAGAAAAGTAAGCTTTTTCACAACTTTCTCAGCATATTGTTTACCTGGTTCATCATTGTCTGGCCAAATAATAACATGCTTGCCCTTAAGTGGTGACCAGTCTGTTTTTTCTATTGGTGCATTTGCTCCTAACATTGCAGTTGTGGCAGTCATACCTTGCTCTATCAGAGCATCTGCACACTTTTCACCTTCAACTAAAATCACCTTATCAGATTTCATAATACCTGAAATATTATATAAAGGCCTGATCTGTGGTGGAGTAAAACTAGACCTTTTTACATCAAAAGGAAGATATCTTTTTCCTGAATCAGTGTTATAACGATAAACTGTAACAATCACTTGATCACTTTCATCGTAATAGTTCCATGATGCCGTTGGTTGCCCCAGAGTGTTATTTTTTTCCGAATAACCAATCCACTTAGCAATATCTTCTATCGTATCAGTAAATTGATTTTTTCCAGTAACAGCAGCCCAAAGATCAAAAATATCTCCTCCTTCTCCGGTAGAAAAATCGTGCCATAATCCGGTTTTACTGCCAATTAACTCCACTATCATACTTTTCCCTTGATTGCCTTTTAGATCACCTACATAGAACTTATCACCACGAAAAGTTCCTCTTGGCAGTAAATAAGAAAGACATGACCTTATATTTGATAGGAGTTGAGTTCTTAACTGTTCTTTCTTCCCTAATAATTTATAATGTCCATTTCTTTGTGAACAATAAATATCCATACCTACCTGAAGAATTTTTATGTTCTAGCTATAAAGTTAGCAGATTTCCAACATCCATTAATCTTGTTGATGAATTTTGTTGGTATAGATCTACCGTTTCTAAGTTCATATACTACTTGCAAGATATTTGTACGTTTATTGGGTTGAAATATTACTATTCCAGATGTATAAAAACTTCTTAAAGCATTAGCACCAACAAGAGCTTGAAATGGATTCTTTTCCAATATAGAGGTAGGTACTTTTTTGGTGTGATTTGTGATGATTATTCCAGCCATAGGATTAATCTTGGAACGTAGTTTTTCTATTGCATGCTGCAGACCATAGTTAACGGAATTATAAGGAGAATCAATCACAACTAAATCAAACTTTTCCTCTACCATATTTTTTATTTTTTCTATACCTTCTTCATTTAAGGTCAAATTCATCTTGTTCGTCACAATTAAGTTTTCTGTTGCTAAATGAGGAAGTTTGTTGAGTTGTTGTATACGTTCTCTAATGTAATCATATTCCATTTCGTTTTGTAGATAGAATATTTTTAGCGGTCTTGTAGGCTTCATGCCAAGAAATGATCTTCCTGCTGCCAGATGTACTAATAGAGAAAGAAGAAAATGACTTTTGCCAATCTTTGGAGTACCACCTATGACCAAAAGACCACCTGGTGTCAAAATTCTTGGGCCTATTATATCTTGTGGCATTGGTGATTTGTCATTTAAGTAATGATTTACAGAAAATGCTTTTCCTTCGTTTTGTTTTTCTTGTAATATGGAACTTCTTTCATCTTTACCGTTCAACCATGTTTCAGCAGAATCTATATTACCTTTAACTAAAGTCCAAAGGTCTATTATATTTCCTTTCTTTTCTTCGATCAGGTTGTACCAATTTCCTGCATTTTCTCCTTCCATTTCAACTATTATCTTATTTCCATTTCTACTGCCAATATAGAATTTATCTTGGTAAGATTTGCCTTCAGGTAACAAATAAGATAAACAATCTTTGATGTTATTAATTAATAATGATTTTATTTTCAAAGCATTTTTAGATGAAAAATCCATAAAATTCTCCTTGTTTATTCCAAATTTGTTCAACATATTTTTTAGACGTTTAAAGTCAAGATTAGCCAGCTCACAAACAGTTTCAAAAGATCGTGAGCGAATCCATTGACAAGCCTCTTTTTTAAGTTTAGGGTTTTTTCCTGCTGCATCCTGAATAGCTCTAGTAATAACAGCAGCCCACAACTTTCCTTCGTCATACTTCAAAATGGCAACCAATCATCTTGAAAACTTTTTTGTAATTCTGGAGTAATAACTGTAGTAATCCTATTTCTATCTCCGTATGTATTATTAGTTTCAACGCCTACTTTTGCTGTAAACTCTAAATCGTTGAAATCAGCTATAGAGTTTATTCTTCTAGCAGTCACTGCTTTCTCTGAAGTGTCATTTGCATGAATATTTCTGGATGATTCCAAAATACTACGCAGCATAGAACGTCCAGATTCTCCCCAGATGTCTTCTTCACCTTCTGCTTTGCCATTTTTGATACCTATAATCTGAAAAATCTTGCGTTTTGCATATGAGCCTTCAGTGACGGTAAATTCTACATTTAAATAGATACTGCCAGTAGTGTAGTTTTTAGTGAACCAATTTTCATAACCTCCAGGCTTTATTGCCATTTTTACCTTGACTATTGTACCTTTCGGTATTAAACTGTTCTGCAGTTTTGCATTATTAAAATCAGTTAAAAAATCTTGTAGCATACGCTCTCCTATAAGTTGACTTTAAAGTGAAAGTTAGCTATTCCATTAGCTGCCAATGACCATTTATCTTATCGACAAGTTTGTTTGGCACGCGTTCACCATTGCGAAGCTCAAATACTATCTGGCGTGCACTGCTTTCTTCATCATGAGCAAACATCACCATACCAGTACTGTAAAATCCACGTAAAGATCCAGCACCACTTAGGCCTTGAAATGGATCTTCTTCGAGCATCTTTTTCGATAATTTTTTTGTATGATGAGTGAGTACAATACAAGCATCTGGATTGACAGCACTGCGTAGCTTCTCAAGAGTCTTTTGCAGAAAGAACAGCATAGCACTATTATCATTTTCATTCCCATATTCACTGCTAAAGATGTTACGTAATGGATCTATGGCCAAAACATCAGGTTTAAAGCGTTCATTTACAATCTCCTTAATTTCACTTATTTCATCATGATTAAATGATAAGTGCACTTTTGGCGTAATGATTAAGTTGTTAGCAGCTACATTCAAAAGTTCATTATCAAGTTATTGCAAACGTTCTTTCATATATTCATATTCAATTTCAGTTTGCATGTAGAAAATTTTTAAAGGTCTATTTGAAGCCATACCAAGAAAAGAAACACCTGCAGCCATATGAACGAGCCATGAAATCAAAAAGTCGCTTTTGCCGATTTTAGGTGGGCCACCCAGTACCAATAAGCCTCTTTTTGTTAAAATTCTTGGTGAGATTATATCCTCTGGTGTTGGCGATCGATCATCCAAGTATTCTTTCACACTGAAAAAAGGAATTTTTTGACCAATAGTTAAAAAGTTTTGTAGCATATAATAACCTCCTATATGTTGGGCGTGACAGGTTGAATTGCAAAAGCTTTAGTTTTAATTTTTGTAAGAAGTTTTCCTAGATGCGGTTCTTCAACCATATTAAGGCAACCACTTCGATCTTTAGCAGGATATCCCCAAGAATTAATCGTCTGACAGACAAATGAACGAACCTCTGTACCATCATCTTTCTTGATTCCAACCATACTAATTACTTCGTCAACTATCCCAGGAATTTCACTTGCAGTTTTAGCTCCTTCACATTGAGGTAGCCAAGTCGAGCGATTGAAATCATCGAGGTATTGTCCAAGAGTTCCAACTGTAATGATGTCTTTATTTGGAATATGTTGAAACTGATTGAGCCAAGCCATCATCTCTTGAGCAAGTAACCCGTAAGCAGCTCTCATATCTTGTTTTCCTGATCTTTCAGAAAAAGCTTCAGGTTGCATTTTTGCCCATAATAGACATAAACGAGAGGCTACTGTAATACTATCGATAAAAACACATCGATACTTGAGAAACTCTGAAGAAAGCTCTTTGTATTTACTGGATACATGCTCATAGTGTCTTTGGCTATACGCTGAGTCAGATTTTAACGCAGGATTAGGACCACCTATGAGACATGCAATATCTCTTGCCTCATTCCAAGTACGAATACTTACAGAATCCCCTTGCCAATCTTGAACAGCAAGTAAACCTGCCTCAAAATCAAGACAAAGTGTTGGTTCATTTATGGTCTTTAAGAGACTAGTTTTACCTATACCATAAGGACCAAAGATGACCATTTTTATACCTGTTTGAACTTTTAGCCGTTCATTGCTGTTCATTATTTTCATTTTTCTCCCAGTACCTAAATATATATGTACGATGACCTAGGCAATTCGTCCGCAATTTGCAAAAAAAAATTTTTGAGCAAATATAATCGAGAGCTTATAACTTCTCTAAAACTGAGAATTTATCGCGTATTCGTTCTAGTGTGCGATAGATAGTTGTCTTTGGTATTTTGGTTATTACAGAAACTTCAGTAATAGTAAATACCTTAAGTAATTGACATAAATTACTATCTTTTTCAGACAAAGTTGAAATTATATTATTTATATCAGTGCGAATTATCGCTTCGATTTCCGAGTTCCTATGATCTGGAATATCGTCGTTTATATCATCAAAAGTTATATTACGTTTTAGACATAACTGGTTGCGTAACATATTGCGAGCACAATAATTAGCTAATCTAGCAACGAAAGTACTAAAACTACTTCTTTTCTCATCGTGCTGGTTAAGATATTGCCAAACCTGACAAAAAAGCTCTTGTTCTATATCTTCGAGACTTTCGTTAATAAAACAGCTTTTGGATTTAAGGCGCGAAGCTTGAAATCTCACATGTTTAACAATTGTAGAATCGATTCCTTGATAAGAATTCTTCATAAAAACTCCAAAAGTTTCATGAATAGAGATTTTTACCAAGACTTTGTATGACTAATTTATTATAAAAAAGTAGTAATAATTTTTTTATCTAAAAGAATAAAATCTTTAAAAATTAAAATAAGATTTAAACGTTTTGATACACTACTGAAGCTACTTTTTCATAGGTAAAAAACTACCAATTTCATACCTAATTTCTGAGTTACTAATTAGTATTTCAGAAAGCAGTGATCGTTAAGTTATTGATAATATTGTCTTTTTTATGTTCTATTCCTAAAAGCCGTTTCTAAAGTTAAGTGGCTAAAATCGGCCAGTAAAGAGGGTTTGCGGATTACTGAAGTCTTATATATATTATATATATATTTAAATACAGGTAAAATATAATATATGATAATATAATAATATAAATATTGGCGTAATATAAGTTATGTAAAATAGTTATTAAGATAAGTAAAAACTCAAATGGCAGGATATGAAATTTTTTTTAATTTTTTTTCAAAATTGCGGACGAATTTGCGAGTCATCGTACATATATATTATACAGGGCATTGAACTTTAATTACACAAAGGAGTTTTTGTACGTCAATCTTAACGCTAGATCTCGGCAAGCAAACAGGCTGGGCAATTCTAACAGATGGAATAATTGAAAGTGGGAGCAAAAGCTTTCATGGTAGTCGTTTCAGTGGAGGTGGAATGTGTTTTTTAAGTTTTCACAATTGGCTTAATTCTTTGAAACATGAGTTCACTGCAGTGTATTTTGAGGAAGTAAGAAGACATCTAGGAACTGATGCAGCGCATTGCTACGGTGGTTTTCTTGCCGTTCTATCTGCTTGGTGTGAAGAGAACAATATTCCCTACCAAGGTGTTAATGTTAAAACTATAAAACGCTTTATAGCAGGCAAAGGTAATGCAAGTAAGAGTGAAGTTATTGAAGCGATACGTGAAAAAGGTTTTTCACCTAGAGATGATAATCAAGCAGATGCTTTGGCATTAATGTTCTACGTTATGAATCTTAGTAAAGATTTTAACACATTAAAAATACCGTAAAAGTGGGTCCTTTCGGCCATACTGGCGGGTTTGGTGGTGCTGACCTCGGGCCTTCTTTAGCGTCAGAGATATTTTGAACATTAACTTTTTAATTAGTACAGTAATTATATGAATTTAGCAATCCACTACTATCCTGTTGAAAACCTAGTTGAATATGATCGTAATCCACGTAAAAATGACGATGTAGTCAACAGAATGTGTGCTTCTATTCGGGAATTTGGCTTTCGTATTCCAATAGTTGCAAAAAGCGATGGAACTGTGGTTGATGGTCATTTAAGACTTAAAGCAGCAAGAAAACTTGGTATGGAGAGTATTCCAGTGGTCTTAAGTGATAATCTAAATGAACCACAAACCAAAGCTTTTCGATTACTGGCAAATCAATCAGCTAATTGGGCAAAGTGGGACGATGATCTTTTGAGAATGGAAATTCAAGAGTTAGAAGATTTGCAGTTTGATCTTAAAATGACTGGATTTGAATTGGAAAAAGTTCAAAACTTTCTTGATGATTTAGATGGTGAAAAAGAAGATCTTTCTGACTTAGTTGTTGATGACAAAAAGGTAGAAATAACAAAGCCAGGTGATCTTTGGATTTTAGGTGATCATCGAATCTATTGTGGTGATAGCTCTGTAGTTGAATCATATAAAGCGCTGTTAGATGATAAAATGGCAGACATTACTGTTTGTGATCCTCCATATAACGTTGATTATGGTAATAGCCAAGACAAAAAGATATTAAATGATAATCAAGGTGAAAAGTACGAACTTTTTCTCTATGACATCTGTTCCCATATTTTAGCATATACGAAAGGTGCAATTTACATTTGCATATCATCATCAGAGTTTTCAACGTTGCAAAAAGCATTTGAAGAGGCAGGAGGAAAATGGTCAACTTTTATCATTTGGGCAAAGAATCATTTTACGCTAGGAAGATCTGATTATCAAAGACAATACGAAGCAATGCTCTATGGATGGAAAAGCGGCAATAAACGTGAGTGGCATGGAGGAAGAAATCAAAGTGATCTGTGGTTTTATGATAAGCCAATACATAACTCACTGCACCCAACAATGAAGCCAGTAGAGCTAATGGAGAGAGCAATAGTAAACAGCAGCAGACCAGGAGACATAGTACTTGATCCATTTAGCGGTTCTGGTAGCACATTGATTGCATGTGAGAGAACAGGAAGAATTTGCAGAACAATAGAGCTAGATTCAAAGTTTGTAGATGTAACGATAAAACGTTGGCAAGTATACACGGGAAGAGATGCCATTTTAGCCGGTACTGGTAAAACCTTTTCAGAGACTCAAGAAGAAAATTCGTAAAAAATAGGCAAAAAAGAGAGAAGAAAAAAAAAGTGAAAAAAATAACACAAACAGAATGGGCAAGAGAGATAGGAGTATCAAAGCAATATGTCTGTTATTTAGTAAAGAAAGGGATAGTTGAGTTGGAGGATGGTTTGATCAATAGAGAACAAGCAAATGAAGCAGTAGCGGCAATAAGAGATCCAAGTCAGCCACTTAGGAGGAAAAATCCAGAAAACGAAAATACAAGTAACCTTTCCACGATGTTGCTAAAAACTCGAATAAAAAATGAAATGGAACGAGGTAAACTTCTTGAGGCGAAAGCTAAGGCTGAGATTGGTGAACTTGTAGCAGTAGAGGAAGTAAAGCGCGATGCATTTAATGTAGCAAGAGTTGTCCGTAATAATTTGCTTAATATTCCAAATAGGGTTTCAGCACTGCTTGCATCACTGAGTGACACTGAAAAGATTCATATGGCGCTAACCGAAGAGATTACAAACTCATTACAAGAATTATCTAATATTAAGTTTTAAATAATGTCTGCTAACTTAAGTTTAGAATTAATAAAGTGTCTTATTAATCAACCAGGAGTGGATGTAAATGTTAGAGGATTAAATGGGAAAACCCCACTACATTATGCAGTAGAAATTAACGAGCTTAGTATGGTTGCTCTCTTACTAAATAGGAAAAATATTAATCCACTGATCACTGATGATAATGGTAAAAGTGCGCTGGATTGTGCAAGAGAAGAGATATTACAAGCACTAATCAATCACAAATATGGATTGGAGAAAGATAGCTTACTTCACTTAGCTGCGATGTTGAATGAAGCAAATGCTGTAAGGTTTTTACTCGACAAAGGGACTAATGTTAATGAGCAGAATGCTTTACTACATACACCGTTACACTTAGCGGCAGGAGCTGGGCATGAACAAATAGTAGAAATTTTAATTAGAGAAGGAAATGCGGACAAAGATGTTCTTGATGCGAGAAATCATGCAGCAATTCATTATGCAGTAAACAACAAGAAGCTAGGAGTAGTAAAATTACTTTCAAATCTTGGTGCGAATGTTAATGTAGTTGGCAGCGGCAGAAATGCAATGAAATTATCTTCTTTGCACGTAGCTATAAGTAGTAGTAATTACGACGAAAGGGACTTATGTTTAGATATTGTAAGATGCTTAATAAATGTTCCTAATGCTGGGGTTAACTTACAAGATTATGAAAATAAAACGCCACTACATTATGCTGAAAGGCTGAAAACAATAGAAGTTTTACTAACGCGAGAAGATATAGATCCTTTAATTAAGGATGATAATGGCAAGACACCATTTTGTTATGCAAAAGAAGCAAATAGATTAGATATAGTAAAGATTTTAGCAAGTAATAGATACGGAGCTGATAAAAACAGTTTGCTTCATTTAGCTGCCAGAAAAGGATATGAAGACCTAATAGACGGTATTCTTGGTGAAGGAGTTGAAATAGATGCTGTAGATGAGAGTGGAAAAACGGGAATTTATGTTGCTGTAAAGCATGGTCACTTTAACGTAGTAAAGTTGTTGCTAAAGAGAGGAGCAGATGCCACGGATGTTTTTCAGTATGCAATAATAACGAACAACGCAAAATTAATAAAATTACTGAGCAAAGAGAAGGAAATAGTGTTATTTGGAAGACAGAAGAACTTTCCAACATTTCATTTATTGAGCAATAAATATTTTGAAGAAAGGAAAATAGCAGACAAAAAAATAAAGAAATATATCAATATCGTCTGTGTTTCTATAACAGTATGTGCAATAGTGATAGTGGGAATTTACCCTAACATTATAGCTGCGGTAATGGTGGGAATAGTTGCGCTCATAGCTGCAATAGCAATGAGTAATTTAACTCAGAAGTACATAGAAGAAGCACTTGAAAAGAAAATGTTTATTGAACTTGAAAGTGAGAAAACAAGTGAGTGCAGTTCTATTTTAAGTGATGTTGAGGTATCATCTAATGATGGTGAAGAGCTAGCGATATGATATATGCTACATCTTTTTCTGAAGGTTTAAAGCCAGATCCACTACTTAAAGTGTCAGAGTGGGCGAATGAGTATCGAGTTTTAGCGCCAACTGCAGCATCAGAGCCAGGGAAATGGAGAACAGAGAGAACGCCATACCTTAAAGAAATCATGGATTCACTATCTCCGTCTTCAACTGCAGAAAAAGTAGTATTCATGAAAGGAGCGCAGATTGGAGGAACAGAAGCTGGTAACAATTGGATAGGCTATATCATCGATCAAACACCAGGTCCAATGCTAGTAGTACAGCCAACAGTTGAAATGGGAAAACGTTGGTCGAAGGGAAGATTTGCACCGTTAATAGAGAGTACGCCATGTTTAAAAAATAAAGTAAAAGACCCAAGGTCAAGAGATTCGGGCAATACTGTGCAAAGTAAGGAATTTCCAGGTGGAATAGTAGTAATAACCGGAGCAAATAGCAGTGTAGCACTGAGATCTATGCCAGTAAAATATCTCTTTCTTGATGAAATAGATGCCTACCCAGGAGATTCAGGAGGAGAAGGAGATCCAGTACTGCTTAGTATTGCTCGAACTAATACATTTGCACAGCGAAAGATTTTTTTAGTATCAACACCAACAATTCATGGAATAAGCAGAATTGAGAAAGAATTTGAAGCAACAGATAAGAGATACTTTTTTGTTCCATGTCCGCATTGTAATTACTATCAAGTTTTAAAATGGTCACAAATAAAATGGGAAAACAACGACTCAAGAACAGCACATTATGTCTGCACTGAATGTAGCGGCAAAATAGAAAATCATCAAAAGACAGAGATGCTTGAGCGTGGAGAATGGAGACCTACTAATAGAGTAAAAGGTGAGAAAAAAGGATTTCATCTTTCAAGTCTTTATAGTCCAGTTGGTTGGTATAGTTGGCAACAAGCAGTAGAGGACTTTCTCCATGCAAAGGAAAGTGAACAATTACTGAAAGTTTGGATAAATACCACTTTAGGAGAAACTTGGGTAGATAAAGGAGAAGTACCAGACTGGAAGCAATTATTTAACAGGAGAGAATTTTTTCAGATTGGCACAGTACCAAAAGGCGAAGTAGTTCTCACAGCAGGTGTTGATGTCCAAAAAGATCGTTTAGAAGTAGAAGTTGTAGCATGGGGAAAAAGCCGTGAAAGTTGGTCAATAGACTACCGAGTATTTGAAGGTGATACTGGAGGAGGAGAAGTATGGGGAAAGCTTTCAGAGTTACTCAATCATCATTTTATCGGTGAAAATGATCTTGAATATATGATAAGTATGATGGCAGTAGATGCTGGATATGCAACGCAAGAAGTATACAACTGGGTAAGAGGTCATCAAGGCTCTGGAAGAGTAATGGCAGTGAAAGGTGTAAATAAAGCTCTAGTACCACTTAGCAGCCCAAGTAGAGTAGATATAACAGTTGGTGGTCAAAAGCTAAAAAGAGGAATAAAGCTCTGGCCAGTGGGAGTATCGATTTTAAAGTCAGAACTTTTTCAATTACTTAATGTTTTAAAGGACGGTGAAGAAGCTCCAGCAGGATACTGTCATTTTCCCGAGTATGCACCTGAATATTTTAAGCAGCTAACGGCAGAGCAATTAGTCAGCAAAGTAGTAAAAGGTTATACCAAACAAGAGTGGCAAAAGGTAAGAGAAAGAAATGAAGTATTAGACTGTAGGATTTATGCAAGAGCAGCATCTATTGCGCTTGGAATCGATCGTTGGCCAGAGAGTAAATGGAATAGTTTAAGTGAAAAACCAGAAAGTAAAAAATCAAAGAAAATAGTGAAAAGCAAATGGATCAGCGAGTAGTAAATGTATAACGAAGATTATCTAATTCAAGTCGAAGAAGCGATAAAGAAACTACAAAACGGAGAGCGAGTAGTATCAATTGCATATGGTGACCATGTTGTAAGATATGCTGAAGTAGATATAAATGATTTACTAAGCTTAAGACAACGAATTAAAGGTGAACTAAAGATTGCTGGAATGAAGCCTAAACGAAAGATTATTTTTGCAACAAATAAAGGAGTTATATGAGGGAAAATTTTCTGAGAAAAGTTGTAAAAGAGGAATATTCTGAATTTTTAGAGCAATTAAAAACTTTTATAAAACTATGGGAGAATAGAGAGAGTCCAGTAAATGGAATAATAGATTTGTCACATTGGCAAGAAAATGTGAATTTTAAGCTAGACAAAGAGAATGGTATAGTTGGAGTAATTCACAAGGCAACACAAGGGCTAAAATATGTGGATTCAAAGTATGCGAAGAGAAGAAAGAAAGCTGAAGAAGAAGGATTACTCTGGGGAGCATATCATTTTGGCACAGAAGGAAACGGCAAGAATCAAGCTGATCATTTTCTAAAAACGGTAGGTGAAAGCAAAAATACCATACTTGCGCTGGATATTGAAGAAAACAAAAGTGGCAAAAATATTGCAGTTAAGCAAGCTGAGGAATTTGTAAAGAGAGTTGAAGAAGTAACAGGAAGATTACCCCTAATTTATGGCAGTAGCTATTTTCTTAAGGATTTTGCCACGCCAACTTTGACAAAATGTCCATTATGGATAGCAGGCTGGAGAAAAGAGCTCACATTACCAAAAGGCTGGAATGATTGGATTTTATGGCAATATACTGACGGTAAAACAAATCCAGAGCCACATGAAGTAGAAGGAATCGGAAAATGTGACAGAAATAAATTTAACGGAACTTTGAAAGAATTAAGAGAATTTTGGTTAGTATGATGCTGAAAAATTTCAAACAACTATTTAGTAAGCCAAAAATCAAAAGTTCTGCTTGGGATGCAGCAGGCTCAGGAAGAAGAGTAATGTATTGGCAGGGGGAAACAGGAAGTATAAACAATTTACTCTCTCAAAGCCTTGAAACTTTGCGTAGTAGATCACGTGATATGGTAAGAAAAAATCCATATGCAGCAAATATAATTGATACAATAGTAAGTAACTCGATTGGAACAGGAATAAAACCACAATCAAAGGCAAGAGATGGAGAATTTCGAAAGAAGGTGCAAGAATTATGGCTAAGATGGACAGATGAAGCAGATAGCTGTGGAATAAGTGATTTTTATGGATTACAAGCTCTAGTATGCAGAAGTATGATAGAGGGAGGAGAATGTTTTGTACGTTTAAGAACGAGAAAGCTGGAAGATAGATTTTCTGTGCCATTACAACTGCAAGTACTTGAGTCTGAACATTTAGATAATAAAACAAATCAAACTTTAGGAAATGGTAATGTAATAAGAAACGGGATTGAGTTTAACAAGCTTGGGCAAAGAGAGGCATATTACTTATTTAGAGAACATCCAGGAGAAGGTTCGTTTGGAGAGTCAGTGAGAGTACCAGCAAACGATGTTTTACATATCTATAGACCACTAAGACCTGGGCAAATTAGAGGGGAGCCTTGGCTTTCGAGTATACTTCTGAAACTTTATGAGCTTGATCAATACGATGATGCAGAATTAGTGAGAAAAAAGACAGCAGCAATGTTTGCAGGGTTTATTACAAGACTTGATCCTGAGGCAAATATTTTAGGAGAAGGCGAAGCGAATGAGCAAGGAGTAGCATTATCAGGTTTAGAGCCAGGAACAATGCAGCTTTTAGACCCAGGAGAAGACATAAAATTTTCAGAACCGTCAGATGTTGGAGGAAGTTATGAAGCGTTTATAAGACAGCAACTGAGGGCAATAGCAATAGGAACAGGAATAACATACGAGCAACTAACAGGAGATTTAACCGGCGTTAATTATTCATCCATTCGAGCAGGGCTGATAGAGTTTCGCAGAAGGTGTGCAATGTTACAGCATAACGTGATAGTGTTCCAGTTTTGTAGACCTATTTGGAATAGATGGCTAGAATTAGCAGTGCTTTGTGGAGAACTGAGTATAGATGAAAAAGTAGTAAAAGCAGCGAAAGAAGAAGTAAAATGGATACCACAGGGATTTGATTGGGTGGATCCACTGAAAGATCAGCAAGCACAACAAATGGCAGTAAGAAATGGATTTAAGAGTCGATCGGAAGTAGTATCAGAAATGGGTTACGATGTTGAAGAAATTGACCAAGAAATAGCAGAAGATCAAAGACGTGCAAGCGAACTGGGCTTAAGTTTTGATTCTGAGGTTACTGCAAATCAAGAGGTGATATGAAACAACAATGGCTAAACAGATGTGTAATGGTAGAACCAAGGAGTTTTGAGTTACTGTCACTACAAACAGGAAAGCAGCCTATCTTTCAAAATATAAAACATGCAGTAAGAAATAGTGAAAGAGGAATAATACCGATACATGGCATTTTAACTAAAAAACCTGGTGCATTTGATGAAATGCTCGGAATGACATCATATGAGCAAATAGAAGAACAAATTACACAAGCATTAGCAGATAGTAGCATAGAGACAATTATACTGGAAATAGATAGCCCCGGAGGAGAGGTAAACGGTATATTTGACCTAGCTGACTTTATTTATGAATCAAGAGCAAAAAAGAGGATAATAGCGATAGCAAATGATGATGCATATTCTGCTGCGTACGCTATAGCCTCTAGCGCTGAAAAGGTATTTGTGAGCAGAACCTCAGGAGTAGGAAGCATAGGGGTAATTGCAAGTCATATAGATCAAAGTGGATTTAATGAAAAATGTGGAATAAAATATACCACAGTATTTGCAGGAAGTAGAAAAAATGATTTAAATCCACATGAGCCAATGACGTCTGAAAGTCTGGAAAGCTTACAAAAAGAAGTAGACCGACTATATGAAATGTTTGTGCAGCTAATAGCGAGGAACAGAGGTCTTTCAATTGAAAAGATTCGATCAACGGAGGCAGGGCTATATTTTGGCGAGAGAGCAATAGAAATAGGTCTTGCAGATGGAGTTACAATTCTTTCATCTATTAATAAAAACAGGAGTATTACTATGAATGAACAAACTACAACTGACCTAGAAACTGATAATTTAACTAAGTATCGTACTGAAGTTCTTGAATTAATACGTTTATGTAACTTATCACGAATGCCAGAGAAAATAGAAGAATTTATAGAGCAAGGCGTAAGTATTGAGCAAGCCAGGGAAGTTTTAATGGAATTACTTGCAGAGAGAACGAAAAAGACAGAGATACTGAGTGCAATACCGCAGAATTCAGGAGAAGAGTTGATGATGGAGGTAGCAAGGACTAGAGCGCAATCAAGTATTTAAGTTTTTTTATAACCGCCGCGTACAACAATTACAAACATGGCGGTAAAACTAAAGGGGAAAATAAATGAGGAAATTTTATGAGTTGTATAATCGAACAAAATAATCTAGGTGACTTATTAAAGTATGAGGCATCAAGTCTATATTCAAGAGACCAAATAACGGTAGTAAAGGGTCAAAATCTGAAGCTAGGGACAGTTGTTGGTAGTGATAAAGACAACATGATTAAGATAATAAATCCAACAGCCACAGATGGTACACAAACAGCAATAGGTGCAATAGTAAGTGATGTGAATGCAATAGAAAATGCTAAAGCAGTAATCGTTACTCGAATAGCAATGCTAGCAGATCATGCAGTTGTATGGCCAGCAAATATCACTGAAGAGCAAAAAGCTACAGCAATAAGGCAACTTGAAGGACGAGGTATCATTATCCGCAAGGGAGTTTAACTTAAATTAATAAGGGGAAAAAGAATGCAAAATCCATTTACAAATACAGCATTTAGCATGACGGCACTAACAAATGCGATGAATATATTGCCGATAAATTATGGACGTGTTGAAAATTTAAATTTGTTTCCAAGTAGATCAGTAAGATTTAGACATATTACAATAGAAGAACATAATGGAGTTTTAAGTCTATTGCCAACGCAAATTCCAGGAGCACCAGCAACAGTGGGAAAACGTGAAAAGAGGAAAATAAGGACATTTACGATTCCACATATTCCTCATGATGATGTAGTGCTGCCAGAAGAAGTGCAAGGAATAAGGGCATTTGGATCAGAAAGTGAACTTAAAGCACTGGCAGATGTAATAACGGATCATTTGCAATTGATGAGGAACAAACACGCAATAACATTAGAACATTTGAGAATGGGAGCACTGAAAGGAATAATTTTAGATGCTGATGGGTCAGAATTATTAAATCTGTACAACGAATTTGAAATAACACCAAAAGTAGTAAATTTTGCCCTTGGAACAGCAACAACTGACGTAAAACGTAAGTGTCTGGAAGTACTCCGGCACATAGAAGATAATCTAAGTGGTGAATATATGACAGGAATTCATGCCTTGGTAAGCCCTGAGTTTTTTGATGCATTAACTTCTCATGCTAAAGTAAAAGAAGCATATGAAAGATGGCAAGAAGGAGCAGCACTTCGAAATGATATGAGGTCAGGATTTACGTTCTGTGGCATAACATTTGAGGAATATAGAGGGCAAGCAACTGACCCTGAAGGAACCGTAAGAAGATTTATTGAGAAAGATACAGGGCACTGTTTTCCAGTAGGAACAGCAAGCACATTTACAACATATTTTGCACCAGCAGATTTTAATGAAACAGTGAATACTCTTGGACAGCCACTCTATGCAAAACAAGAGCCAAGAAGATTTGATAGAGGAACTGATTTACATACGCAGTCGAATCCATTGCCAATGTGCCATCGTCCGGGAGTTTTGGTAAAAATTAGTTCTAGTTGATGAATATAGGAAAATTATTGGAAGATTGTTTTGAGCATTTAGGAGTGGAAGCCACATATTGTAATAAAAATAAGGAGGGCATTCGTAGAATAAAAGTGCTAATTAAACGTCCTGAGACTACGTACTCTCTAGGTGCAGATGGAGCATTAACTCAGCAAATTGCTTCTATAGAAATACGTGATCAGGACGTTACTTCCTTTAGCATTGGTGATTATATCAAGATTGAAAAAAGGTTCTACAAGATTTTTGAACCACCGTTAAAAGATTCTTCGAGTGAAATATGGAAAATTGAGGCAATAGAAAATGTTTGATATTAAAATTAGTAACAATATTAATGAAATAGTCTACAATATTGACGAAAAAGAGCAGAAAGTAAAACTGGCAGCTATAAAAGCACTAAATAGAACAGCACTATGGTTAAAAGCGCAAGCAGCTAAGGAAATCAGTGAGGAAAAGAAGATAAAATTAAGTTTGATAAGAAAGAGATTAAGAATTTTTAAAGCAAAAACAAGCAGATTAGAAGTGTTAATTAGAGCAAATCTCTACGACATTAGAGCATCGACAATTGGCAAAATACAAAAAACAAGAAGAGGATCGAAAGTAGGAAAGCATGAGTTTATAGGAGGATTTGCAGCAGTTATGCCAAAAGGAAATAGCGGTATGTTTAAACGTGAAGGAAGAGCAGCATTGCCAATAAAGGAAGTTAAATTGTCACTCGAACCTGAGGCTTCAAGGATAATAGGGAATCTTGTTAATTATGAGGTTGAGGAAGTGTTTGAAAAGTTCTTTGAACGTGATATTACAAGAAATATATGAATTTTAAAGATTTGCATAACGCAATCTTCACTACGCTGAAGAAAGAAATACCAGCAATTCAAACTTGTGAAATTTATCCATCGATAAGGAAAGAATTATTAGCGCCAGCGTTATTTGTAGAGCTTGTGAGTTTAGAATCGGGAAAAGATCCAGGAACAGAAGAATTAGCACTGAAAGCAAGATTTGAAGCACGAATTGTGATTGATAGCACAATAGAAAATGCAGCTATTATTGTCAGAACATTAGCTGCTGAGGTGGCAAAAGTTGTAAACAAAAATACATGGAATATAAAAAATGTTTCACCAGGAGAATTTATCTCTGCAGAAATTGACGGATTTAGACCCGAATTAGATGCATATTTGGTGTGGATGGTTGATTGGAGTCATCAGCTTCATTTAGGTAAATCGATATGGACAGAAAATAAGATTAAGCCACATACGATTATAATAGAAGAAAATGTTAGAGAGTAATTTTGCTATTTCAGAGCTGCAAAGAAAGTTAGCAAACATTGTACGAATAGGAGTTGTAAAAGAAGTAGATTATGAGAAAGCAAAAGTAAGAGTGAAGATAGGAGAACTTTTAACAGATTTTCTTCCATGGATAACTTCTAGAGCAGGAGAGGAAAGAAGCTGGCTACCACCAAGCATAAATGAACAGGTAGTAATATTGTCACCATTGGGAGAGTTATCATTAGGAGTAGTACTAGCTGGAATATATCAACAGAAGTATGCTGCACCAGAGAATAAAAAAGAAATAAATAGTGTGAAGTTTCAGGATGGAACAAGATTGTTATATGATAAAGAGAAGCATCATTTAGAGATTGAAGTAGTAGACAAAATAACACTGAAAGCTGGGGAATCGAGCATAGAGATGACGAAGAGCGAAATAAAACTGAAAGCAGATAGAATAAACCTTAATTAAATGAATAAATCGGTTGTACGAGTAGGAGATTATTGTGTAGAAGTAACACCGCATTTTTGCATTAGTGGGAGTAACAATGTTTTTGTAAATGGTAAGCATCGGACAGATATAAAACCTGTCAAACCAGAAAGAAACTCCTATTTTCTACTTTTTTGAATATAATTTTACGGAGAAGCGCTTCTGCAGTTATAGCCGAATAGGCAATGGTGCCTTAGTGCCCGTAGGTTAGCATGGTTTTGGAAGGAACGATCAAACCACTGATGGAGTCTTTGAGACTACCTCGATTAGAAGAGCGTATAATTCAACCGTTCCAAGCTGAAGTGCTTTTCAACTATTATATGATGGAGGTTAGAAATGGCAAAAACAAAAAGTAAATTAGAGGTAATGAACCCTGATGCGGCAGGAATAGATATTGGTTCATCTGTGCATTATGTATGTGTACCAGAAGGAAGAGATAAACAGAATATACAAAAATTCTGCTGCTTCACAGAAGATCTTTATAACTTAGCAAAGTGGTTAAAGAGGTGCAAAGTTACTACAATAGCCATGGAATCAACAGGAGTGTATTGGATCCCTTTGTTTCAAGTACTTGAATCATATGGATTTGAAGTAAAATTAGTAAACGCAAAATATGTTAAGAATGTGCCTGGAAGAAAATCTGATGTTCAGGATTGCCAGTGGTTACAACAACTGCATAGCTATGGACTGCTTCAAGGGTCATTTAGACCAGATAATCAAATTTGTGTATTACGCAGCTACGCTAGACAACGAGATAACCTAATAAAAAGTGCAGCAGCACACATTCAACGTATGCAAAAAGCGTTAATTCAAATGAACATTCAATTGCATAAGGTGATAAGCGATATAACAGGAGTTACTGGCATACAAATTATTAAAGCAATACTTGAAGGTGAAAGAAATCCAGAAAAATTAGCTGAATTAAGAGATGGACGAATAAAAAATGATAAATCTACCATTGCAAAAGCATTAGCAGGAGACTATAGAGAGGAACACCTGTTTACACTAAAACAAGAGTTTGAGCTATACAATATTTATCAGGAAAAAATAGCAGAATGTGATAGAAGTATTGAAGGATATTATAAAACATTTGAGACAAAGTCAGGTGGGAACAAGCTATGTAATAAAATAAAGCGTAAGTCTACAAAACATAGGCCAAACTTTGCTATACACGAAGAACTGCATAGAATTACAGGTAGGGATTTCACAAAAGTTCCAGGACTTGATGTAGTAACCATACAAACAATAATTTCAGAAACTGGCATAAACCCTAATAGATGGCGGACAGAAAAACACTTTTCATCGTGGTTAGGGCTCAGCCCTGCCAATAAAATTACAGGAGAAAAAGTGTTTAGCACAAGAACGCGTAAAGTCATTAATCGTGCTGCAAATGCATTTCGAATAGCTGCTCACTGTGTATCAAGAAGCAACAGCGGAATAGGTGCGTACTGTAGAAGAATAAAGAGACGACTAGGTGCACCAAAAGCAATCACGGCTACCGCAAGAAAACTAGCATGCATTTTTTATAGTATGCTAAAGTATGGGCAAGAGTATGTTGAAAAAGGAATGAACTATTATGAAACACGTTACAAAGAGAGAGTTAAAAAAAACTTGATCAAAAAAGCACAGGAATTTGGCTACATCTTAGTTCAAAAAGATGAACTGGTTGAGGGAGTTTCTTAGAAGCCAATGTGCAGACAAGGAGAAAGTTTTAGTGAAGGAGAAGTAATGGTTCAAGGATCAAAAACAGTGTTTGCAAATGGGTTTGGAGCGGGAAGAGTAGGAGATATAGTTTCATGTGGGTTTAAAGTAATAAAAGGCAGTGAAAACGTGTTTGCAGGCTAAAAATGAAAGGGATGGACTCCAAAACAGGAAAAGAATTAGAAGGAATAGAACATCTGAAACAATCAATAATTGATATACTGACCACTCCTATTAACAGTAGAGTAATGAGGAGAGATTATGGGTCAAGACTATTTGAATTAGTAGATAAGCCAATAAATAGAGATTTAACTTTGGAAATCTATTCAGCAGTAGCAGAAGCTCTACAAAGGTGGGAGGAAAGATTTAAGCTAGAAAAAGTAAAAATGACAGAGGTGAAAGAAGGAAAAGTAACGCTTGATCTAGAAGGATTATACTTACCAAGCGGGAAAAACATTCATTTTGATGAAATTGTAGTTTAAAGATGCAGCAGCTAAATATTATTGAAAAGCTGAGTTATGAAGAAATCTTTTCAAGAATGAAGGAAGAATTGGTCCGTAGAGATGAAACCTTTTCAGGATTAGTAGAATCGGATCCAGCAATGAAAGTTCTGGAGGTAGCAGCATGGAGGGAATTGTTACTAAGACAAAGAATAAATGAGGCAGTAAAAAGTAATGTACTGAAGTTTGCAATGGGAGAAGATCTTGATAATTTAGCTGAGTTTTATGGTGTAGAAAGGGAAAAAGGGGAAGATGATGAACGATTTAGAAAAAGAATTAAAGCAAAGATAGTAGGCTCAAGCACGTGTGGAAGCAAGGAGTATTATAGGTATTATGCACTGTCAGCAGATAGTAGAGTAAAAGATGCACTAGTGGAATCACCTATACCAGGGAAAGTACAAATTTCAATCTTATCAACACAATTATCCACAACTGGCATAGTGTCAGAAGAGCTACTAGAAATTGTAAAAAAGCAGGTTACTAGAGATGATATAAGGGTTTTAACAGATACAGTAACAGTAATTGGTTGCAATATTACGGAAATAGATATTCACAGCAGAATGAGCATAAGTCCTGTAATATCGAAGGAGGAAATCAAGAAGCAGTTCATTAAGAAGTTTGAAGCAAATAGAAGGCTGGGATGGAATGTTACAAGATCTTGGATAATAGCAAATTTGTTTGTAGAGGGTGTAGAAAACGTAGAATTAATCGAGCCAAGAGAGGATGTTGTGGTTCTGGGGAATGAGTGTGCAGTGCTTGGCTACGTCAAGTTAGATAGGATTTAAAACGTATTTTTTTGTTTTGTGGAATCGTACCAGTGAGGGGATTGCGTGCAATAAGTGGTTTAAGGTTTACTGGATCCAATGTTAGGGAGAGGAAAGTATTGATTTTCTTCCAGAAGTTGTAATTTGTTTTTTAAAGTATGGATAATATGGTCAAATATTAAGGAAAGTGTTTTTGATATTAAGAACATCTTTATTTTTGATCAGTTCTGGAATGATCTCTTGCTTACTCATAAGCTACCTAAATAAAGGGAATTAAAGCAACTTGAAAGAAAAGACAAATGAAAAGTTTATTACCGCCAAACGCAACAAAGCAAGAGCAAGCACTGGTTGATGCAATAGATTATAAGGTTGATCTAAGCTGTATCAAAGGATTTAAGTTTAATCTTAAAGAAGAAACATTGCTGTGGTTGATTGAGGAATATGAATTGGGGGAAATACTACGTTGGATAAAGGATAAAAGAAAAGCCGTAGTAGAAGGAGTAAAATTTCAAAGACTGAGAGGAACTCCAGCATCACTAAAAATAGCACTAAAATGGGCAAATATAGAAGATATTAAAATTATCGAAGAACCACCTGGTAAACATTTTTTTGAACTGCAGATAGGGATAAAAGATGTTCCAAATAACTTTTTTGTGGATGCAGTAGTAGAACTTGCAAAACTATCGTTACCAGCAAGATCGCGGCTAATGAGGATTTTCAATAATCACTACAACGTTGATAGGTTTATTTTAGATGAAAGCTTTTTTGGAAGTTTGTTATCAGATTACTCAGGAATAAAAATTGAAAAAGCTGGACCAGTACTGTCATTTGGTAGAAAGAACACATTTGAGCTAAAAAGCTTAAATCCAAATTTTAAGTTTAGCACTTTTCGGATTCATTATGAGCAAGCATTTAGTAATGACATATATCGATTAGATGTAGCAGTACTTGGGGAAACAGAAACTCATACAAAAGATTACAAAGGCATCTATGAAAGGAGTCATCAGTGGTACAATTTAAAAGCACTATATCCATTACCACAAAGTTTATTACCAGAAATAAAGTTTGCGAAAGCGCAAGTTATATTATCGGACAGTTGGAATTTGGGAGAAATAAATGCGTGCTTTCCAGTAAGTAGCGTAGAAGAAAAAGGAAATAAATTTTTACTAGGGGATAGCAAATTATCTGAAGAACTGTGGAACTTAAAGTATAAGCCAATTTTAGAAAGGTTTAGCGTTACTCACCACTACAAGGTAGAAGATTTTACCAACCAGAAAGTTATAAGATTTGGTTTAGCAGAACATAATGTTCATTATGAAAGCGAATTAAATTCAGAGCAAAAAGATTCGATACACGAATTAGAAAATTACATTTTAGTATTTTACCCAGGAGTACTGAAGTGGCACGAACATCGACATTTGAACAGAAGTTGGAAAAATAGCCAAGTAATATCTATAATAAGTTAAGTACTTATATTTATATCCTCATATATTATATTAATAATAGGTTAAAGTGTATGAAATAAACAGAAAAAGACTTGCTTTTTCATGCCAAAACGCACATAACTTAAATAGTAGCAAGTAAACAAAAAAAATTGATCTTGCACTAAAGAGAGCGAAATTGGCGTATGTTTTTATAGTGAGGTATGTAATGAGGTTTAGCAAGGAAAAGAGAGAAGCTTTTAATAAGTCATTTTATGAATTATTAGAGAACTCGTTTAAGAATATTAATGAAAAAGATGAAAAAGGGGAAACAGTATTGCACCATGCAGTAGAAATCTCCGATTGCAAAACAGTGAAGTTATTAATAACAAAAGGAGCGGACATCAATGCAAGAGATAAAAAGGGTTATACACCACTGCACTGCGCAGTATTTGCGAGAAGTTTAGAAAATGTAAAAGTGCTGATAAGGGGAGGAGGAGAAATAAATGCCACTAAATATATCAACGGATGTACGCCACTGCACTCTGCATGTAGGCTAGGGGCAGGTATTGCAATAATAAAAGAGCTAGTAAAAGCGGGAGCTGCAGTTAATCAACTGGATAAATATGGTGCAACACCAATGTATTATATATGGGAGAGTGAAAGGTATGGCCTATGGGATAATGGAGAGAATGAAAAGGCGAGGAAATTTCTGGGAAAGCAAGGTGGAATAACAAAAAGTAGAAAACTGACGTGCTATGGAATAGAGGGTCTAGTGGGAGAAATAGCAGATATGTTGGATAGGAGCTATTTACCTGAGTTAAAAATAATAGAGATAGAAGAAATAAGAAAGAGAGATAAGGGGCTAATAAGGGAAGAGTGTAAAAATTTAGCGAGCAAGATAATGAGCCAAGTGAATGAAATGATAGATGAGGTGGTGAGAAGGAAGGCTTAGGGGTTTAAATTTAAAGAAAAGGTGAGGTAAATTATGAGTAAAAAAGAGAAAGAGAAGTCAGCAAAAGAATTATTAGAGAACTCATGTAAAAATATTTATGAAAGAGACGAGAATGGAAGAACAGTTCTACATTATGCAGTAGACGCAAAAACAGTGAGGTTATTAGTCGAAAAAGGAGCGAATGTGAATGCAGCAGATGTGAAAGGATATACGGCACTGCACCTAGCGGTAGGGGAAAAACGTCTAGAAACCGTGAGAGAATTGATAAAATCAGGAGCAGACGTAAATGCTGAAGAATATGGAAATAAATGCACGCCGCTACACCTTGCATGTATGGTAGGAGAAAAAGAAATAGTGGAGGAACTAGTGGAAGCAGGAGGAGAAATAGAGCAAGAAGATAAGTTCGGAATGACAGCAATGGATTATGCGAAAAATAGTAAAGAGATAACCGAGGTGTTAAAGAAAGAAATAAAGAGAATTGAAAAGTTTTTTAAAAAGCAAAGGTAGCAAAGAGGAAAACCTTCTATGAGAGGCTAAAGATATGGAAAAAGAAACAGAAAAGAAAGTAATGAATTTAGAGAAAGAGTCATTAGAAGGGCTGAGGAAAATATGGAAGAAGGTATATGGAGAAGAAGCGCCTAGATACTCAAAGAAATATCTGATACCAAGATTAGCTTATAGAATGCAGGAAAAAGCGTATGGAGAAATGTCAAGAAAGGGGACAAAAAGACTAGAGTATCTGGCAGATCGGATAGAGAAGGGAAAAAGAATAAGTAGCGATAAATTACCAGTAGAAGGTACAGAATTAATACTAGAGAGAGGTGAGGAAACGCATGCGGTAATGGTAACAGATAAGGGTTTAATCTACAGAGAAGAATTTTACACATCATTATCAGCAGTAGCCGGAAAAATAATGGGAATGAGCTACAACGGACCTTTATTATTTGGGATGCGTGATAAAAATGGAAGTTGAAAATGCTAAAAGAAGTAAGATGTGCGATATATACGAGAAAATCAAATGAAGACGGACTAGAACAAAAGTTTAACAGTCTTGATGCCCAGCGAGTAGCATGTGAAAAGTACATAAAGAGCAGAGAAGGCTGGGTAGCATTGGCCAAAAGGTACGATGATGGCGGATATTCAGGGAAAAATTTAGAAAGACCAGCGATAAAGGAATTATTTGAAGATGTTAAAGGAGGAGAAGTAGATTGTGTAGTAGTGTACACACTAGACAGACTATCAAGGGAAACAAAAGATAGCATAGAAGTGACGTCATTTTTTAGAAGGCACCGAGTAAATTTTGTAGCAGTAACACAAATATTTGACAATAATACGCCAATGGGAAAATTTGTACAAACGGTATTATCAGGAGCAGCACAATTAGAAAGGGAAATGATCGTAGAAAGGGTAAAAAATAAAATAGCAACATCAAAAGAGCAAGGGTTATGGATGGGAGGAACTTTGCCGCTAGGGTATGATGTAAAAGATAAAGAATTAATAATAAATGAGAAAGAAGCAAAAACAGTAAAGCATATATTTGAAAGATATTTGGAGCTGAAGTCAATGGCAGAACTGGCAAGGGAATTGAATAGTCAAGGTTACAGAACGAAAGCAGATATCTTTAAAAAAGCGACGGTGAGAAGAATAATAACAAATCCAATATATATGGGAAAAATCAGGCATTATGAGAAAGAGTATGAAGGAAAGCATGAAGCAATAATAGAAGAGGAAAAGTGGAAAAAAGCACAAGAATTAATAAGGAATCAACCATATAGAAAAGCAAAATATGAGGAAGCACTGTTAAAGGGAATAATTAAGTGCAAGAGCTGTGATGTAAATATGACGCTAACGTACTCAAAAAAAGAGAATAAAAGGTATCGATACTACATATGTAATAATCACTTAAGGGGAAAGAATTGTGAATCAATAAATCGAATAATAGTTGCTGGAGAAGTGGAAAAAGAGGTAATAAAGAGAGCAGAAGATTTATATGAAAAATGGGGAGAAAAAGCGGAAGAATGGAAAAATTTAAGTTTTGGAAAGCAGAAAGAAGTAGTAAAAAAGTTAATAAAAGGAGTAATGGTAAAAGAAGATGGAATAGAGGTGAGTTTAGAGGATAAGGTGGAATTTATACCAATGTGGTTAAAAAAGAAAGGAAACAAATGCACAGTAGTAGAGCCAGAAGGAAAAACAAACAATGCGTTACTTAAAGCAGTGGTAAGAGCCCATTCCTGGAAACGTCAACTAGAAGAAGGAAAATATAGAAGTGTGAAGGAACTGAGTGCCAAAATTAATATAGGTACAAGACGAATACAGCAAGTTTTAAGGTTGAATTATTTAGCACCAAAGATTAAAGAAGATATAGTAAATGGGAGACAGCGAAGGGGTTTAAAGTTAGCTGACTTGAGGGAAATACCGATGCTGTGGAGTGAGCAGGTAGAAAAATTTTATGGATTAGCGATGTAACGTTTATAAAAGTAACAAGGAGAAAAACATCATGAGAACACCGAAGAAAATATGGAGAGGTATTACCAGAAAGTTAAAAAATAGAAAAGATACCACTACTGCAAAAGAAGCTGTCATAGAGGAATCAAGGAACTCTAATATTCCAGAAGAAGTTGAGGTAAAAGAGATCGCTAATGCTGATAAAGCTGCAGAAATTGACACTCAGCTATGTAAAAATATCAATAAAAATAGTGATAATATTAATATATCTCAGCCTACATGTGAAACCAGCGAAAAGATTCAAGATGCTCCAATAGAGACGTCCAATGTACCCAATGACTTTCCTTCAAATGAAATAAAGCCATGTGATGCTGTGGAAGAGAAATCATCAACAAAAACAACGCAGCAAAGACAAGCAATCCTGGCTGGTGTTGTTGGTGCGGTATTATTGGTAAGTTGTGTTGCATCTTATCTACTGATTGAATATTCCAAAGTACACGTTATAGCGGTAATTGGCGGGATTATTGGGTTGGTTTGTATGGGTTTTGCCCTGTATAATGCTATAAAGCCCAATACCCAGCTCGAGAAAGTGGAAGATATTCAGTCTTCTTTAAATCCAGCGTATACTCAAAAACCATAAGTGCCAAGATAACTTCTCTAAAAAATCTCTTAAATTATTAACCTAATATCACTTACCTTAGCCCCACTGTCATTTTTTCTTAATTTGAGCTTATGGAGCCTTTAACATTCTACTCCATTTATTAAGAGTCTAACAAATTAGAGAAGATAACAATAAAAAGTACACCAAATATTATATAGACAAACACCATAACAAAGCCCCATTCTTAGCCCACCGCATTAAAACTATTACTCTTCTCTGGCTTTTTTGATTGTTTACTTCTGCCTTACCATAACCATGCTCAAGTTTTAAAATACCTTCACTTAATACGCTTTCCCCAGCTTATAGAAATATTATGTATAGTAGATAGAAAACCAATGCAAGCATAATTTTTCTAACTTTTGTATTTTTTAAACTTCACTGACATTGATGCTTCTACTTTTAATTAGCTACACCTGCCAGTAACAACATTGTGCCTATTTACCGCCATCAAATGCAAAGAGATGATACTCTACTTAAAAGCATTTGCCCCTTTTTATCAGCTACTTTTCCTTAACTTGACGCGTATGCTTTTTTGAATATTCCAAAAGTAAAGCTACAACCATACTTACTAATAAATCAATTTTGTTATAGAGAGTTCAAAATTTCTTTTAACTCTTTTAAGTAAAAATTAAAAGATTTTACTTTATCTATTACTATTCGCCCATTATCCAATACTATAATCCTTTTGCCATAATTTACAGCATCCTCTAAATTATGAGTTATCATTACTGAAGTGATGTTATGTTCTTCTATTACTTTAGCTGTTATCGCAATAATTTCTTTAGAAGCTTTCGGATCTAAACTTGCTGTATGTTCATCCAGAAATAAAATTTGAGGTGGATGACTAATTGCAAGGGCTAATAAAATAGCTTGTTTCTCTCCTCCAGAAAAATTATTTATCGGTTGATTTAAAAGAGATAAAAATTTTTTAGGGGCATAGGTTTTAGAAATTACTTCTTTACTTGTAAAACGCTCATTCTTTGGGAACCTACTTTCCCATAGAAGAATATTTTCTTCCAGAGTTAATTCAGTAAATAATCTATCTTCAGCTTTTTGGGTTAAAGTAACAACCATAAAAGCCTTTTGGATAGGTAAGATTTTATCAATAGGTAATTGATTTAAAAATACTTCTCCTTTCGTTGGTGCAAGATAGCCGGCTAGTATTTTAGCTAAGGTAGATTTACCGCTTCCATTGGCCCCAAGTAACACTACAAATTCACCTTTGTCAATATTAAGGGTAGTATCATAAATTATTGGTTTATCACGGTTCGTTACTTTAAACTCAATTTCTTTAGCATATAAATAAGATTCCATATTTTTTCTTTATCCATAATTCCTATTGCGTTGCAAGGATATAAATAATATTACCCCTAAAACAAGCTTCAAATTTACAGGATCAATTCCTATATGCAATATGCTGCTAAGGCTTACAAAGTAAAAAAATATTCCGACAAAACATGCAATTACTTGCATAAAAATATGAAAATACTGAGGATTACCTCTAAAAATATGTAATCCGATGACAATAGCTCCAACACTAGTAAGCGCAAGTCCTATTCCCATATTAATATCCGCAAATCCATTTACTTGAGCAGCAAGCGCACCTGTTAGAGCCGCGAATCCATTACTTAATGCAAGACCTATAGTTCGATAAACTTCCGGTCTTTTCCCTAAAATACCCAATAAATTTTTATTATAGCCAAATGCTCGAAGTAATAATCCTAACCTTCCATTTAGTAAAAATACTAGTGATATAATGATAATACAATTGATTATAGTTAGTGGAATCAACCAATTTTCTAAATTAAATAATGATAAGATCGTTGGCGTTCCTAATATTGATATATTATGGCGTCTAAGTATTCGCAGATTAACCGAATATAGCATAAAGCTTGCAAGTATTCCGGCTATTAAACTATCAATACGGTCATTTTTTTGCATAAAACTAACTATGCTTCCAACTATCATACCTGCAAGCATACTAAATATTAATGCTGGAAATAGCCCAAAATCAATGGTACGGGCAAATATACCGGCCCCTAAAACATAAGTACCATCAACAGTTAAATCTGTAATTTTCATAATTTCATAACTTATATACATCCCCAAAATAAGAGGTAGTATTAAAAAGGACTGTTCTAACGCTATAAATAGTATGTCCATTATTTGTTACTCAATTTCTATACGCTGAAATGGTAAAGAAGATATTTCAAGTTTAGTTAGAATCTTTTGTCTAGAAAATGATTTAGAATTAATAAAGAGCATTAAACTATCCATAAGCTTAAAAGGAATATTTTTAGGGAGAATGCCGTTTAAAACATCTTTGGCAATTAATCCACTATTAACTCCAATTTCCTTTTCTCGTACCCCTATTGCTATAGTTGCACCGTCAATTACTGACCCTTCATCTGAAGCAATTATAGGAATTGATCTATTATCCGCTTCTTGTTTTAAGATATTTATGCCACTTGCTAGTAAATGATCCTTTAAGATTAGAAAAGCTTGCGTATTTTTAGGGCTATTTTTTACCGCTAGCGGGAGATCAGTCAAGTTATTTATCATCATTTTATGGAGAACAATATTATTTTTTTCTGCATATAATTTTAATTCTTTTACTGCAGGTGCTACTTTTTCACTACTACTATATAATAATGTTATATCATACAACGATGGTAGTTTATCAACTAACTTTATTATCGATATTTCATCATTAACCCCGGTCACCAAGGGATGATTTTTGTTATTTATTGCTGCAGCTACACAAACGATAGGTTTATTTTTTATATGAGAAATAGTCATTAGAGAGGTAGAAGAACCAATAGGCATGAGTATGTCTTGCTGCTGCATTTGCTTAATTATTGTGAGTAAAACATTAGGATCCCCATGAGCATTTTTAACTGTAATTTTAACACTCTGGTCTTGCAACGATTCTTTAATTCCATTAACAATCTGAGTCATTGCTTCATGTTCAAGAGGTACAATAATACCAATATTTTTATGATTAGCATAAACTGCAACAGTAAAAAACAGGACAGATAGAAACGCTAAAAGATACTTCTTATAATAGAAAGCTTTAAAAATGACGGAAAACAACATCGTGATACCCTATAAAAACTACAATTCAAACAAAGCCTAAAATTGATGTAAAATTATTTACGCCAACGCCATCCTTGATTTAAATTATTAATTTCTACAGATATCATATATATAAATTCTATTATTATATAACTAAGTCTAATATGTTTTAAATATAATGTCAATTATATTTGAAGCAGTGAAAATAGCATTAGAAACATACTGCGAATTAGCGTCGTAAAGGATTTAATTATTTACTTTCCCCAAAAACACAAAAATAGTACGTATATTTACGAGAACGCGTTGCGTAAAAATAGGGTTGTAAAAATAAAAGCTTGAAATTGTTACAACAAAATTAGGCAAACCAGTTCGTACGTAGATTTAGCGAAAGTGATCCAATATAGCTGGTTTTAGCTTACAGTGAAATTACCATATAAAAAAGTTCGTATGGTACACATGGTAGACCAATCAATCCCAAAAAAACTGGTTCTCACGCTTGTTGTTTTTGTGTGCTGGAAGTGGTTGTATTGTTAAGTTTTTAGTGATATGTGAAGTTGAATTAGTATTTAGAAATAGAAAGAGTACATTGCAATAAAAAAATAGAGGTGTTTTTGCAAGCATTGGCTTTAGTTTTAAAAATACAAACTATAATAAATGCTAAAATATGCAAAAAAATTCTTGCTTTGCTAGATCTTTTTAGCTACAATGCAGTCTAACGTAATGAAAACATGGGGTGTGAGTTAGATGCATTGTATTATGTATATCACTCAGAAAGCAATTCTCGATTTTTTAAGAATATATCTATTTTAGTCAGAAGTCAAAAGAAAAGCACACTGTTACTCAGCAATTAAAGTTACTTAGGATTACCGTAAGGTTTCTACAGCAAATTGGTTTGGTACAGCTGCA
This sequence comes from Wolbachia endosymbiont (group A) of Limnophora tigrina, assembly GCF_964263225.1. Lineage (NCBI taxonomy): Bacteria > Pseudomonadati > Pseudomonadota > Alphaproteobacteria > Rickettsiales > Anaplasmataceae > Wolbachia > Wolbachia endosymbiont (group A) of Limnophora tigrina. Next base: position 213,292 of record NZ_OZ181654.1, on the reverse strand, counting down.
TAAGAATCAAATGTTGAAATCAATCTTCAGAAAAGAGGTTTACGACAAAACAATCAAAATATGAATATTAAAATATAGGCGGCTTTATGTTAGGTAAAGAAAATATAGGAGAACAAGTAGCAGATAATCAAATGGATTATGTAGATGCTGGATCAGCAATAGTTGATTATGAAAATATATTATCTAGTGAAGAACTTCAGTGTGGACGAAGTCAGGAGAGCCCTAGAGTAACAAGATCTTCATCTATAGGCAGCAGTAGTACATCGACTGATGATGAAGAAATGTTTAGCTGTATAAGCATTACAAGTGATGAAATAGTGAAAAAAGCAACTTTTTTTGTTAAGACTTTTGTTAAAGAATTCGAGGAAAAACTATCTGAATGTTCTAAAGAAGCAAAACCAGGTTCAAAAGTACGTAAAACAGGTAAAGTAGTAGCTAAGGTTGTATCAACTGTGGGTAATTATATTCCACCAAGTGTGGAGAAAGTAGGTACTTCTCAAGTTATGGAGTGTGTGAGTTTTGTTTCTACAAACCAACATAGGAAAAAAGCAAAAATATTTTCTACAATAGTTGCGCCTTCAGAAGGTAACTTAAGAAAGATTTTAATAGAAGCTGGCTTGGAAATTTTTCAAAGTTTTGAGAAGCAATTCACTAAAATTGTGGATACTAATCAGTTGTCTTGTAATAGGGGGATTGAGAAGTTAGCAATGGATACTGTATCCAGAGTAATAAATTACACTACATCTTGCAACGAGAAAGGAGAATTTCCCAATCTTCACATAACTAAAGGTGTTATTTTAGGTAAATCAAAAAGAAAGTACCCGTTTACTACACGTACTGGACATCAAGTAAAAGATAAACAAAGTGGTGAAATGTTGATGACTGTGCGCCGTAGAAACACGAAAAGTGTTGAAGCTGTGCAGTAGATGAGGGAGGGCCCCTCGGAGCCGGTTTGCAAGAGCAGGCTTCAAACAGCCATAAGCTGCTTTGGTAAAGAGCTAAGGTAGTAAGCGTTATGGAAAAGGCACAATTATGTGTCATGTATGAAATAGAGAGACGAACGCAAGTGAACCACTGATGAAGTGTCGAAAGCGTAGAGACGACGTCAAAACCAGGGGGTAGTCGTTAACCTGGGATGAATCTACTGGGAGCTTGTTTACTGGGTAGGTGGCGTCCGGCATAAAAGTGGCGTGAATCTATTTTAGGCTATTGCATGGAACTACGGGAACCTGTCGTTTCGATGAAAAGGGAGAAGTCCAAAGAGCTGATCTCTGAGGATGAGAGTACCGATGCGAAAAACAGGGGCGGATTAGCTCGTAGTAGCGAAGAAGTTTCTGTAATGGAAATGGAGTGAAGGGGCTAAGTTATTTAGTTTTAATTATTTATCAACCGAAAGGGAGGAGTTAATGAATAAAACAAAGTCTTTTGATATACCGAAGCAACTTATTTGGAGAGCTTATAAACAAGTATCGAAAAATAAAGGTGCAGCAGGTGTAGATGAGGTCTCGATAACAAAGTTTGAAGAAAATCTAAAGGATAATCTATACAAATTATGGAATCGGATGTCATCCGGAAGTTATTTTCCAGAGCCGGTAAAAGCTGTTGCGATACCAAAAGATACAGGAGGGCAAAGAATTTTATGTGTGCCTTCAGTATTCGACAGAATAGCGCAAACAGCAGCTACAATGTATCTTGAGCCGTTAGTAGAACCGAAATTTCACGAAGATTCATATGGTTATAGACCAAATAAGTCTGCACTGGATGCGATATACACAGCACGGAAGAGATGTTGGAAAAATGATTGGACGGTAGATCTTGATATATCTGGATTTTTCGACAATCTGGACCACGATTTAGCACTGCAGGCTATCAAGAAACACACAGACTGCAAATGGGTCATACTGTATGTTGAGAGGTGGATGAAAGCCCCCATTCAGCAAGCAGATGGCAGTAGGGTAACAAGGGATAAAGGAGTTCCGCAAGGAGGTTCAATAAGCCCAATCATTTCAAGCATATTTATGCACCATGCCTTTGATATGTGGATGAAACAAAATTATCCAACAGTACCATTTGAAAGATATGTAGATGATGCGATAGTGCACTGCAGAACTAAAAGACAGGCAGGATTTATGAAAGTAATGATTGAAGAAAGATTGGCTAAGTGTAAATTGAAGTTACATCCTGAAAAGACACAGATTGTGTACAGTAAGGATGATGATAGAAAAGAACAATTTCCTAAACAAAGCTTTGATTTTCTAGGTTATACTTTTAGACCTAGAGTAGCAAAGAATAAGATGAGGAATTATTTCATCTCATTTCTACCTGCAATTAGTAACAAAGCCAAGAAGAAGATCAAGAAAACCATAAAGTCATGGAGAATACATCGGATTACATGGACCACACTAGAGGAAATATCGAAGAAAATAGATCCAATAGTCAGAGGCTGGTTTCAGTACTATGGCAGGTTTTATAAATCAGAGATGTATCCATCTCTCAGAAATATAGAGAGATACCTCATAAGATGGGTCAGGACAAAATATAAGAAACTTCGTGATCACGGAAGACTAGCAAAGCAATTTCTAGGAAAAGTGAGAAAGAGGTCTCCAAGTATTTTCTATCATTGGACACTTGGGTTAGGATCAAAAGGCTAAATAATGGGAGCTGTATAAGCCGAGAGGTTTCCGTGCAGTTCTGCGAGAGACTGGTGGGGAAGCTCCGCCGGTCTACTCTCCTTGTGGTATTACACGAGAGCGAGGAACTTGTGATGAAGGCAAAGGTTCTAACTGAAAAATGGCTAAAACCCGTTGGACTAGAATTAAAGTCATCAAAGACAAGAATTGCACATACACTGAAATCCCTAAATGGGGAAAAGCCAGGATTTGATTTTCTTGGATTTTCAATAAGGCATTATCAAACACGTCAAAATAAGAGAGGTTACAAGTTATTGATTAAACCAAGTCGTAAATCTATAAGTCAACACTTGTTATCTATAAAACATAAGCTTAAAGAGTTGCGAGCAGCGCCACAAGAAACTGTAATAAAAGAACTTAATCCAATAATAAGGGGTTGGAGCCAATATTACATCTCGGTAGTCTCAAGCAAAGTCTTTAATTTATTAGACTACTCTATGCATAACAAACTTTGGAAATGGGCTGTCTATAGACACCATGACAAAAGAAGGTGTTGGGTTAAAAGAAAATACTTTAAAAAGTATGGTAACGACAATTGGAGATATATGGTAAATAACAAATTATATCTTATTAGACATAGGGATCATGCTATTAAACGACATATCAAAGTAAATGGAAATAGATCTCCGTATGATGGAGATTGGCCATATTGGGGAAATCGTTTAAGTAAATTACCAGATCACGAGTAATAAAATTACTGAAGTTACAGCAAGGTAAATGTAATTATTGTTATCTTTGGTTTAGGTTTAACACATGTACATCATCAAGATTGCAATAATAACATGAAAAATCTATCCTTGCTTCATAAGCACTGCCACGATCAATTACATGGAAGTATGTATACCAAATTAGAGAGAAGCCGGATGATGGGAAGTCCGGTTTTGAAGTCGAGTGGGGAGAGGTGACTTTCTCCACTTAGATAACTCACTAGCTGGTTTTGAGTTCTGGAAATGGTTATTTATCTAAATTTTTAGTAGAATGTATTGCTAGGCCAAAGAGATATATAACTCTTTAGTCAAAAACTTAAATAAAATAGCCTGAAGATAAAATATTAAAAGACACATAAAAACTACTTGCATTGCCAATTGTATTGATTAGCATATAATAAAATTTAGGTTTTTATGTGAAATAGAGAGGGATTTTATGCAAGATATAAAGACTAACCCACAAGCAACTAGTTCAGATAGGGAAGAAAAATCTTTTCAGTTTAAAAATAGAATAAGACGTCAATATAACCCTGATGATACTAATATTGCCAAGTTGTTTCTTATGATACGTGAACACAAAACGGGCAATCCTGAGCTAGACAAGACTAATGCAATTACAGAATTACTTACTCAAGTAGAAAATATTAATGATATAGATCTCAATGATGGTGGTAATACACCACTACATGTTGCTGTAAGCAAAGAACATCAAGACATTGTCGAACTTCTTTTGAATGTGTCTGGTATAGACCAAAACATTAAAAATAATCAAGGTAAAACTCCACTCGATATTGCTAAGCAATCCAATAAGGAAAAGATTATTGAAACTTTAGAAGAACATTTAACAGAATCTTCTAATCAAGCAGAAAGACTTTCTGCGCAAGAAAAGGAAGTGCATGAAAAGCTCAGAAAGTTTGTTGAAGATTTTGTTTTTATTTATGAACGCTCTTTATCAGAGTACTATGAGAGACTAGAAAATCAAATAGGAAAGCCAGGTAAATGGGCTGAGTTTGCTAATAAAATAATGGATATAGGAAAAAGTGGAACAGAAGACATAAAAATAAAGGCCTTTTCTCTTATTGGAATTAAAGTTCTTCAAGAAGCAATATTCAGCATTGGTAGTAGTTATAATAGAGCAGAGCTGGCTTTGTTGCATAGCGAGTAGAGATGGGAGAAAAAAAGGGAGAAAATCTAAAGAAAGTGGTTACTCTATTAAGAAATGAACATTTTGTAGAGTATATGCCACAGAAGATGAAATTCAGTAATCATAAAGAGTATAATCAATTTTTAGAAAAAAGAGGAAATGTCTTTCATTTTATCGATGAAGCTATAGAAAACTGGTACGAAAGTTCAGAAAAAATTCCTGGAGATTTATAGCGATAAGGTTGTTATTGCAGTACATATAGTTGTTAATCTATTTAGAATAGGCTTAAGGCAAGCAGTTGGATTTATAAAAGGATATTTACAAAGTATAGTGAAGAATCTCCAAGTATTCACAAGCTTCTCGTCAAACTTAATTTGAAATTATGTGACCACAGAACAGATAAAAATGACATAGAGAATATTGAAATTGCTATAGATAGTACTGTAATCCATATTTATAGTAACAGTACTTAACATAACAAAGATAACGCCAAGATAAGGAAGTATAATGGTACAGATCAAATAAGAAAGCTACATGTTGCTTTGGACGAAAACAGCAAAAAGGCAATAGCAATTCGATATACTAATTTTCTTTCACATGATAGCATCTAAAATACTAAAGGAAATGGGTGATATCTATAAGATTAAGTCTCTGCGGTGTCCGTTCAGCAGAGCGGCAAAATAAGGTAGACAAAGCAAGATAATAAAGATAATCATAGGGTAAATATGAGGTAATATGGTAAACCTTTTAGAACTCTGCAAAAATTTACAGCAAAAAATAGAAAAGTTAGAAGCAAAAATAGAAAGATTGGAAAGAGAGAATGAAAGTTTAAAAGCAGAGCATGAGGCTTTAAAGATAGAGAACGCTGAATTAAAGGAAAGGCTAGGTTTAAATTCAAAAAACTCATCAATTCCCAATTCAAAAGAATTATACAAAATGAAAAAGGAAAAGCCAAAAAGCGAAAGAAAGATTGGTGGTCAAGTTGGGCATAAGGGTAATTATCGTGCTAAAATGGAAGCAGATGAGGTGATAAAGATAGAGTTGTCACCTACTTGCGAATGCGGAGGGAAGATTGCAATATGCGAAAAACCTTATATTCATCAGAAAGTAGATCTTCCGGAGATTAAGGCTTATGTAATGGAATATCAGTTGGAACATGGCCGTTGTCAGAGATGCGGAAAAAGAAGAAGTAGCAAGTTACCAGAGGGTGTTACGCCAGATACATTTGGCCCAAGGGTTAAGTCAGTAGTTGCAGCACTCAGTGGGTTTTATAAAAATTCAAAGCGCGAAGTAGCTAGCATCATAAATGATATCTTCAATTTGAACATAAGCGTCGGTAGCATATCAAATAGTGAACATAGAGTTGCTTCAAAATGCAAAAAAATGTATGAGCAGATCGAACAAGAGATAAGTAGGAGTAAAGTTCTACATATTGATGAAACGAGCCATTATAACAAAGGTAAACTCGCTTGGTGTTGGATGTTTGCAAGCAATACGGCAAGTTTTGTGAAGTTGACAGAGTCAAGGGGAATGAAAGTTTTAAAAAATAGTGTATGCTGCAATCGTAATAGCTTGGTAGTAACCGACAGATATGCAGCATACAACTACTTTGCTGATGAAAGAAGGCAAATCTGTTGGGCACACTTAGCAAGGGATTTTGAAAGATTAGCGCATAGTTGGAAATTTGAAGTTAAAGTTCTGGGCTGTTACTTGAGAAATGTAGCCACTGAGTTATTTGCACTGAAAAAAGCTTTACTAAAAAATGAGATAGATGTTTCAAGATTTATTAGACGTGCCAAGAAATTGCGAAAACGTACAAGGTATTATTTGAAGGAAATATCTCGCTTACCTGAAGCAATTGGAGCGTCTCGAGTTGCAAAGAATATTTTGAAATCTGAAAGAATGATGTGGAAATTTTTAGATGACCCAGAAAATACTCCGCTGACAAATAATCACGCTGAACGGCAAATACGGCATTATGTCGTTTATCGCAAAAATTCATATTTTACACAATCAGAACGAGGAAACTCATTCCTTGAGCAAATAATTTCGTTATACTTAACATGGAAACAGAGGAGGCTAAACCCTTTTCACAATCTTCTATCTATCGTTTCTTAAACCACTCTGCTGAACGGATACGTCTCTGCGTGCAGATGGAGCTTATGATACAGATAATTTATATAAGTTGTGCAATCAATACAATTTGAAACCCATCATAAGTGTCCGTTCAGCAGAGCGGCAAAATAAGGTAGACAAAGCAAGATAATAAAGATAATCATAGGGTAAATATGAGGTAATATGGTAAACCTTTTAGAACTCTGCAAAAATTTACAGCAAAAAATAGAAAAGTTAGAAGCAAAAATAGAAAGATTGGAAAGAGAGAATGAAAGTTTAAAAGCAGAGCATGAGGCTTTAAAGATAGAGAACGCTGAATTAAAGGAAAGGCTAGGTTTAAATTCAAAAAACTCATCAATTCCCAATTCAAAAGAATTATACAAAATGAAAAAGGAAAAGCCAAAAAGCGAAAGAAAGATTGGTGGTCAAGTTGGGCATAAGGGTAATTATCGTGCTAAAATGGAAGCAGATGAGGTGATAAAGATAGAGTTGTCACCTACTTGCGAATGCGGAGGGAAGATTGCAATATGCGAAAAACCTTATATTCATCAGAAAGTAGATCTTCCGGAGATTAAGGCTTATGTAATGGAATATCAGTTGGAACATGGCCGTTGTCAGAGATGCGGAAAAAGAAGAAGTAGCAAGTTACCAGAGGGTGTTACGCCAGATACATTTGGCCCAAGGGTTAAGTCAGTAGTTGCAGCACTCAGTGGGTTTTATAAAAATTCAAAGCGCGAAGTAGCTAGCATCATAAATGATATCTTCAATTTGAACATAAGCGTCGGTAGCATATCAAATAGTGAACATAGAGTTGCTTCAAAATGCAAAAAAATGTATGAGCAGATCGAACAAGAGATAAGTAGGAGTAAAGTTCTACATATTGATGAAACGAGCCATTATAACAAAGGTAAACTCGCTTGGTGTTGGATGTTTGCAAGCAATACGGCAAGTTTTGTGAAGTTGACAGAGTCAAGGGGAATGAAAGTTTTAAAAAATAGTGTATGCTGCAATCGTAATAGCTTGGTAGTAACCGACAGATATGCAGCATACAACTACTTTGCTGATGAAAGAAGGCAAATCTGTTGGGCACACTTAGCAAGGGATTTTGAAAGATTAGCGCATAGTTGGAAATTTGAAGTTAAAGTTCTGGGCTGTTACTTGAGAAATGTAGCCACTGAGTTATTTGCACTGAAAAAAGCTTTACTAAAAAATGAGATAGATGTTTCAAGATTTATTAGACGTGCCAAGAAATTGCGAAAACGTACAAGGTATTATTTGAAGGAAATATCTCGCTTACCTGAAGCAATTGGAGCGTCTCGAGTTGCAAAGAATATTTTGAAATCTGAAAGAATGATGTGGAAATTTTTAGATGACCCAGAAAATACTCCGCTGACAAATAATCACGCTGAACGGCAAATACGGCATTATGTCGTTTATCGCAAAAATTCATATTTTACACAATCAGAACGAGGAAACTCATTCCTTGAGCAAATAATTTCGTTATACTTAACATGGAAACAGAGGAGGCTAAACCCTTTTCACAATCTTCTATCTATCGTTTCTTAAACCACTCTGCTGAACGGATACCATCATAAAGCCAAGAAAAAATCTGCAGCAATATAGATTATCTATCAGAAAGAAACAACAACATTAGTATAAGGAAAACTTACAATTTAACCCACTGGAAAAAGAAGACAAGGTATGAAATACGTTCACGTATCGAGAGTTTTTTCCTGAGGCTCAAAAAAACATTTGGATTTAGTTTTAAGAATAAATCTGAGGTAAATCGCTCTCAAGAGGTGCTTTTAAAATGCTATTTGATTAATAACTTTACTGATATAGGTATGCCTATTTTCAAATTTGCCTCGTAAATTCCTTTCATTACTCCTCCTCATTCCTTGCCATTCAACAAAGCCACCCATCTTGAAAACTTCAGAAAAACTTACTTGTCGCTTTTAACCTGCTTAAATTTCCAAAACCAATCTATTTGGATCTTCTATGTAATTTTTGATTTTCACAAGGAAAGTAACTGCTCCTTTGCCATCAACTATTCTGTGATCGTAAGAGAGGGCAATGTACATCATAGGTCTGATTTCAATTGAGCTACTCACAGCAACTGGTCTATTTTGTATTGAGTGCATGCCAAGTATTCCAGATTGCGGAGGGTTTATTATCGGAGTAGAAAGAAGTGAACCATACACACCACCGTTTGAGATAGTAAATGTTGCACCTTCCATTTCCGATACTTGCAGCTTACCTTCTCGTGCTTTTTTGCCAAGAGCAACTAAAGTTAGTTCAATTTCAGCAAATGACATTTGATCAGCATCACGAATAACTGGTACAACAAGACCTTTGTCAGTGCCAACAGCAACACCTATGTCATAGTAATTTTTATATACAATTTCATCACCTGAAATCTCAGCGTTAATCTCACGAATTTCTTTTAGTGCTTGCACTGCTGCCTTTATAAAAAACGACATGAAACCCAGTTTTATTCCATATTTCTTTTCAAAAGTTTCTTTATACTTTGCCCTCAGATCCATGACGTTTTTCATGTCAATTTCATTGAACGTGGTCAGTATTGCAGCAGTATTTTGCGATGCTTTCAAACGAGCAGCTATTACTTGCCTTATTTTGCTCATTTTCACTCGCTCTTCTCTTCTCTCTCCACTTACTACACTTTTTGGCGATTCATATTGTTTTACCGGAGGTTGTTCAGCTTTACTAATATGGTCTATCACATCCGCTTTAGTTATTCTGCCTCCCATGCCAGTTCCTTTTACATTTTCTGCACTAATTGCATTTTCTTCCATAATTTTACGAGCTGAAGGGGCATCTTTTTTATCAGGGCTTTCGCCTTTATCTTCTTTTTTCACTTCTTCTTTTACTTCTCCTACAGCAAGTTTTGCCAGTAATTGATCAGGGCTAATTACATCATCTTCTTTCACAAAAAATTCAGTTATTTGTCCTGAAGCTTCTGCAGTTAGTTCTAGCGCCGTTTTATCAGTTTCAATTTCAAAGATCAAGTCATCTACTTTTACTGCTTCGCCGATATTTTTCTTTATTTTTACTATACCTTCCGTAACTGATTCACCACCAAGAGTTTTTGGCGCTCTGATTTCTATAATTTTGCTCATAAAATAACTTCTACATAAAACTTTCTATAAATTTATACATGAAAAGAAACATAAATAAACTAATAAATTCATTAGGCCTTTTATCATAATGCTTGATTATTTCCTCCTAATACATGCAAAATTAAAATACTAAGTAAATTGAAATAAGATTATGGATTTTGATAAGGCAGGCAATGCAGAAGACTTATATAATGAAAAACTTCAACTGATATGTAAGACTTATAACAGAGAATTACTATCAAATCAAAGAGTTGTTGATGGCATCAATTCAATGGATTACAGTAAGCTTAAAATCTTATGCAAGTATCATAATAAGTTTAGTCACAAAGGTATTGAAGAATTACTATTAGATGAGAGCATTGTTAATCACATCAACGATTATGATGATGAAATGTTTAGGTCCATGCTAAATGATGCACCTGCGGAGCACAATATTCTAGAAATACTAAAAGGTGGGAAGGTTTGCAATATCAACAATGAATTCGAAAGTAGTGATAGTGAGGAGAATGAAGAAGATTATGGATATTATGATTACGAGGAAGATGAAAAAAATGATCCGAATAACTTCGCTAAAGAAGCACTAGGAAATAAAGGAATTAATGAAAAACATGTTGATGATGTTCAGTTTTGCAACGATGCAGATGTGGGAACACCACTAGAAAATCAAAATGCTATTAGGAATATCCGTTTTATTCAATGGATGATAGTTGAGAGTGATGGTAAGCTTAGTGAGCAAAATGTTACAGAATTACTAAAAGATTCGAGTTCTATTGATCGAATTAACTCTCTTGATGATAAAAAGCTTCAACTTATACTCAAGAGTGATAAGTTTAGTGGTGAAAATATTATAGAGTTATTAGGAAATCAAAGAGTTGTTGAATACCTCTATTTTATTGATTATGAAAAATTTGAACTCATTCATAATAGTGATAAGTTTAATAGTAGCAAGTATGCTAGTAGCAGTCACAAGGTTATAAGGTTGCTAGAAAATCAAGAGCTTGTTAAGCACATCAATTTTATTGATTATGAAAAACTTCAATTCATACTTTGTAATGATAAGTTTCTTCTTAGCGATATTATAATACTACTAAAAAATCAGGAGGTTGTTGAGAATATCATTTCTTTTAACATTGAAAAATTTCGACTCATATTTTATAGTGATAAGCTTAACTGTGTAGATACAATAGAATTACTAGAAAATCAGAAAATTGTTGATTGCATCGATTCGATTGCTCTTAAGAAATTAGAACTCATGTTTAATAATGGGAATTTTAGTTTTGAAAATATTATAAAAACACTAAAAGATCAAAAAATTGTTGATTGCATCAATTCAATTGCTCCTGAGAAATTAGAACTCATATTTAATAAGTTTAGTTCTCAAGATATTATAAAAGTACTAGAAGATCAAGATGTTGTTAAGGGCATCAATTCTGTTACCACTAAAGAGCTAAAAGCAATAACAGATAATGTTACTGATAAGGTATTTGTCAATATATTTAAAAATTTTAAACCTAGCGTAAAGTCGACTTTGAGGCTTGCTATACTCCTGCGTAAAGCTGGTAAAATTACAGATATTAATATCGATTACTTGAACAACAAGGAACGTATTTACGAAGATATAATTAAATATGTTCCCCAAGAGCTGGACATAAATATAGAGTCACTTATACCACTCCCTACATTTAAAAGATATACTGAATGCGAAGAACCTGTGTCAAAATTATATAATTTATCTTTAGAGCAGGTTATTGAGAATATAAATCCACATAAAAGAGCCAGGTATTCCTAACACCACTAAATTCATTTGTTTATAATAATTTCACTATATCGTAAAACCATCTATATCAGACTATTTTTACTATATTTTCTTGGTAAAATCACTGGCAGCTGACACCGAGGTTGAGAAAATTTTTGTAATATAGACTATCAATGATTTTTCAGTAATAATATAGTTTTAGGTGGATATAGTGAACGTTTCATACAGAGATATAGACATTAAGCTAATTAGAACAGGTTGAATTCAAATGTTGAATCTAGAATCTCTGCCAAAACATCTAGCAATTATTATGGATGGTAATGGTAGGTGGGCAAACAATCAAGGAAGGGTAAAAATTGATGGCTATAGAAAAGGCAGTGAGGTTGCATTTGATATTGCTAAGCATTGCACAGTCCTGGCCATACCTTACTTAACTTTGTATGCATTTTCCATGGAAAATTGGCTCAGATCTGAAAACGAAACAGACTACCTATTTAATTTATTTTACTCCACTTTAACTAATGAAGATAAAATGAAATTCATTTACAATTGTAACATTAAGTTAAATTTTATTGGCAATTTAAGTCTATTGCCCAGTAAAATATTCGATCAAATCAAAAAAGCAGAAGAAGTGACACATAAGAACGATGGTCTATTACTCACTGTTGCAGTTAGTTATGGAGCAAAGCAGGAAATTATACATGCTATCAACAACGTCATAAAAGGAAATATTGATTGCGTATTGGAAGAGGAATTTGAAAAATTTCTGTATACTAAAGATTTGCCAAAATTGGATTTATTAATTCGCACTGGTGGCGAAAAAAGGTTAAGCAATTTTTTATTATGGCAAGCAGCTTATGCTGAATTGTATTTTTGTGATACTTTGTGGCCCGATTTTTCTTGTCAAGATTTGACCAAAGCACTAGAAGATTATACAAAAAGAGAAAAAAAATATGGTAGATAATAACTTTATGGTTAGAATATTGTCCTCAATAGTAATATTACTCATATTTTCTTTTGCTACATATTTCAGTGATTTATCATTTTATCTACTAATTTTTTCAATTGCAGTTTTATCTTCTTTTGAATGGTATAATCTAACTCAGGGCAATAGAATCTTATACATTTTCGCATTACTATTAATCGCACTACCAAATGCCTCGCTAATATGCCTATATAATCTACCACAGGGAAAATATGCATTAGTATGGCTTATCTTAACTATTTGGAGCATCGATATTGCTGCCTATTTTTTCGGCAAAAATTTTGGTAAAACTAGAATTTGTCCAATCATTAGCCCTGGGAAAACTTGGTTAGGACTTTTTGGTGCAGTCTTAGCTGGAATAGTGTGTGCAATTTTTGGCTCAATATTTTTGAGTTTATTTCCAATTTTTTATTCTCCAATAATTGGTTTGATAGTTGCTATTCTAGCCCAACTTGGAGATTTCACTGAGTCACTCATCAAAAGAGTTTACAATGTTAAAGATAGTGGAGGTATTATACCAGGCCATGGAGGAGTACTCGACCGTATGGATAGTTTCATTTTTACTGCCCCTCTCATTGCTATTTACATAAGCTAAAAAAATGAAGTACTATTAACCTTTGGTTCTTTCCTTCTTGCTTATTACTTTCACCTCAACAGATTGAAATTCTTCGGCACTCACTATTTCATCCATTGACTTATTACAATAAGGACAATACATTTCTCCTTCTTTGTGTAAGTATACTATTGGATGACCAGAACCATCATCATTCTCATCACCACGGCAGCAAACTATTACATTATTATCCCTCACTTTTAACATGTCTCTCCTTTAGCTTACAATATTTTACACATCTAACATACTCGTTTGGAAATAAAAAAGACAACAAATACTTATTCTCCATTTTCTACCCTATTTAGATTAATCAATTCACTTTGGACACTTTTTGACACAAAGTTGCTAACATCTCCTCCTAATCTCGCTATTTCCTTTACAAAACTTGATGAGATAAATTGAGTATCCTCAGATGCAGGAAGAAATATAGTTTCGATTTCAGGAAAGAGCTTATAATTTACCCAACTCATTTGAAACTCGTAATCAAAATCCGATACTGCTCTCAGTCCTCTAATAATAACAGAAGCATTTTGCTCTTTGGCAAACTTCACTAGCAACCCATTAAAGGATATAATATCTGCATCAATTCCTGCTCCTTTCACTTCATTTTTAGCCATGCTTGTGCGCAGTCTTATGTCAAAATTAGTATGTTTATTAACATTCTCTGCAACACCAATTATCAACTTATCGACTAGCTTACATGCTCTTTTTATTATGTCAAGGTGCCCAAAAGTTATGGGGTCAAATGTACCAGGATAAATTCCTATTTTGTTACTAATGTTCATTCTTTGTTTCTATACTTCAAAAACTTTTGATGGACATGATAACGTTTTTTATCTAAAAATGAAAGTACGTAGTTGGCCTGATAGCTCAGTTGGTAGAGCAAAGGACTGAAAATCCTTGTGTCGCTGGTTCGATTCCTGCTCAGGCCACATTCTTTTTCTTAATGTTCTATAATATATTATAATATTAATATAATTATTTAGGAAATAATGTATAAATGTTACAATAGAATATTTAATATACTATTAATTACATTTCTACTATTAAGTAATATCGCTTATAGTGAAAAAGTAAACAAAGAATTATCTGCTTTGACAGTGGAAAATGCAGTAAATTATAATATAATTGTTGGTTTATTGCAAACAGATGAATCTCAAAATATCTATGAGATATTCAATAATTTTGGGGTTAAAACTATATTCATTGACTACGACAAAATAATTAATCTAAAAGAAATCCAAGAAGAGTTCGCAAAACAAGATGAAATATTGGCAAAAAAGCTGATACTAGATCGAATAAAAGTTGAAGTTGCAAAATTTATCAAAGAGCAAAAGATAAACAGAATATTTATTTCAGATAACTTTCATTCAGCTCTTAACCCTTACCGCCAGCTTGTGAATGAAGCAATTGTAAAAACAGTAGATGACAATCCTACAATTCATTTGCTTGCCATATGCGGTGGTTTACAAGACATTATGCATGCAAAAGAAATTGAAATAACAAATGTTGTTAATGATGAGAAGAATCATTTAAAATCATCATCCTATCCACAAAAAGAGAATATATCTCTTCAGCAGATAAAAATTGTTCCAGGTAGTCGTTTGGAAAAAGTGGTAGCTAGATTTTTACTACCTAATCAAAATGGCTGGTTTTCAACTTATTTTCCGAATGCTCATTCAGGTACAGTAAGTAATACTACAGAGAATAGAAGAAGGCTAGAGCTACTTGGATATAAAATTGCAGCATTTGCCAATGACGGGGTAATAGAAGCTATCGAAGATAAGCATGGTAATATTTACTTTCAAAGTCATCTAGAAGCCCTTGTTGTCAAATCAGATAAAAACTCTCGTTTGTCAAGCCAAAAGGTACGTCAGGTTTCAACACTAGTTGCTATAGCGATTATAAATGATTTTCTTCATCGCGTTTAATGCTAAAATAAGGAAAATCATTTAATGTCATGCCAGTACCCTTTTTCTTGTCATTCCAGTGCGTGACGCTGGAATTCAGTTTTTCATTTCATCAAATTTAGCATAAGCTCAAGTTTGCTTATAAATTTTTCTGGATGCCAGTGTCTGGGCACTGGCATGACATTATGGAATTTGGGCTCCAGTGTCAACTACTCTAATGACACCTGATTATGATGAAAGAAATCTAATGATTTATATAAACCCCATAGCATGTCGAACGAAGCTTTTTTTAAGAAAATCTGAATTTTCAACTACCATTAAACCAAGATTGCTCAGAACTTTAACACAAAGTATTCTGTTGGAAAATATTCTATTTAGTCCATCAGTTGCAAGTGCCATAGTAAAATTATCAAAGTATCTATCACGTGAAATTTTCTTCAATAGATAATTACTGCCAACATCAATGCCAGAGGATTTTGCAGCAGTTATTTGTCTAATAACACTCTCTACATCTCTCATTCCAAGGTTAAGTCCTTGACCTGCAACCGGGTGGATTGAATGTGCTGCATCGCCAATCAGCAAAATTCTGCTTTTATGCAGCTTCCTAGCGAAAGAAAAACTCAAAGGATAAAGTCTTCTTTCACCCTCTAATTCAATTTCTCCCAAATAAGAACCAAATCTTTTTTTGAGTTCTATGACAAATTCCTCTTCGGATAAGCTCATCAGCATTTTTGAAATTTCGCATTTTTCTGTCCAAACTATTGAAGAAGTATAGCCACCTTTCATTGGCAAAATTGCAAATGGACCACCAGGAAAAAACCTCTCTACAGCTAAGTTTTGGTGATGTAATTCATGTTTTACATTAAATACCATGCTATTTTGTTTATAATCAAATTTTATTATTGTTATAGAAAACAACTCTGGCAGCTTAGAGTTTTTACCTTCAGCACAGATAAATAGTGATGATATCAATTTTTGATCATTATCAAGAGTAACTTCCACGTATCCTTCGTCACAAGCGATTGTTTTATAGAAACGTGGAGAATATATATTGAGTTTATGCAAAAAATTATTATTAATTGCATTCCATATAATAGCGCTCTTGATTACATAACCCATTGGCTCTTCACCAACCATTTTATGGTCATAATGAACAGTAAATGGGCTATCTCCATCTAATATGCATATATCAAGTATTGGTTCAGCTTCATCTTCTAAGAACTGCCAAATTCCTAATTTTTCTAGTATTTTTTTTGACCCTTGAGAAATAGCAAATGCTCGATTATCATCAACTGCACGTGGTAAACTATTTTTCTCAATTACGGCTACAGATACAGAGTCATTACTCAGGCCAATAGCAGTAATAAGACCAATTAGCCCACTACCTGAAATGATTACATCGTAATTCATTTTATTTACCTAAAATTACATTTTATTCGTTTTGAAAATAGTTTAAACAAACTTTGTAGATGCTGGACTTCTTATCACTACCTTAGTATACCTCATATTAGTAATAAAGTATTAATTATTTTATTAAAGGAAACAGCTTATGACTACAGATTGTAAAGAAGAAATGAGAAACTGTATCTCTAAATATAAAGAAGAACTTGCAGAAAATAAAGCAGCAATTAGACAAACTTTAACTAGCGATAAAATTAATATAAGCGATTACTTTTATCAGGGTGATACAATCTGTAATGAAGAACTATTTAATGTAGGAGGCGAGTGTCAAGATACACAACGTGGTAAATATACGTATGATGAATGGAAGCAAAAAATTGAAAAATCTAAAGCTAACGAGTTGTTAGAAGACAAAAATTTGCAAGAAACGTTAAAAAGCAAAGATTCGCAAGAAGAGTTAAAAGGCAAAATATCAAAGAGTCTTGAGGATTATAAACAGTATCATGAAAAGGTTCTGTCGCATTTGTAGGGAAGTAGAAAGAAGAATGATATAATTGTCTAAAAAAAAAGCAAAGATGTTTCGTATCAATCAAAAATTGTTGCCATATTTCAAAGGATTTAGCTTTTCAGCGGATGTTATCTGTATACATGAAATGTCGATTGATTCTCTTTGAGCTATCGAGATTTGGAAGAAATGATGAGTATAAGGGGAGCAAAATGCTACGTTACAAAGGTGGGTTATCACCACTGATAGATGAGGCAGTAAGGAAAAGAAAGAAGCAGGTTGGTAGTAGTTGGAGAGACTTACATTAAATTAAACGGTAAATGGGTTTATTTATATACTGTAGACTTCCTCTTGTGTGTTAGTAGAGACAAGTCTGCAGCACTTGCATTCTTTCGTAAAGCCTTCAGGAGTAACTATCTTCCTGAGAAAATTGTAATTGATAAAAGCGGCAGTAATACTGCTGCTCTTGATGATTTGAATGCAGAAATTTCTGAAGATTACAGTTCTTCAAATAAAATATCTAAATAATATTGTTGATAGATTTATCAAAAAACTAATAAAGCCAATGCTTGGGTTTAAAAGCTTCCATTCCGCAAAGATTACCATCACAGGCATAGAAAATATTCGTATGATTCAAAAAAGACAAATTATTAAAATAATGTTTCTACTTTTGAGAATTTTGCTATGTTAATGGCTTCATAACTCCTATAATCCCACCTTTAATGATCTTCTTTCCTATGGTTTATAGATGCGACAGAACCGTTTTTATAGGATTGGGGCTAAAGAAAACTTGCATGTAAATGTATCAAGGTATAAAATTATAAATATTAAGAATGAATAGGTTAGTTATGAATCTTGTAACAAAATCCGCTATCGATTTTACTGCTTCGGCTGTTCTTGCTAGTGGAAAAATAGTTGATGATTTCTGTTTAAGTAAACATATAAAGGATAAGTATGCTGTCCTTTTTTTCTATCCACTTGATTTTACTTTTGTCTGTCCAACTGAGTTGATATCATTTAGCAACAAAATAGAAGATTTTTCAAAACGTAATGTTGAAGTGATAGGAATAAGTATAGATTCAAAATTTTCACACTATAAATGGCGAAACACTCCAGTTAATGATGGTGGTATTGGAGAGGTTAGCTACAATTTAGTGTCTGATATCAAAAAGTCTATATCAAGAGACTATGGGGTCTTATATGATGACTCAATTGCACTAAGAGCAACTTTTGTTATTGATGATAAGTTTGTTGTACGTCATCAATCGATAAATGATTTTCCTTTGGGACGTAATATCGATGAGTTTATTAGAATTATTGATGCAATAAAACATAATGAAGAGCATGGTGAAGTATGTCCAGCAGGGTGGAAAAAAGGTAAGCCAGCAATGCAGGCAAGCGATGAAGGAGTGGCTGATTATCTAAACTCACACAGTGCAGAATTATAAATTGAGTACAAAAGTTCTTATTATTGGATCTGGAGTAGCGGGTTATGCTGCTGCTATATATGCAGCACGTGCAAATTTAGAGCCAATTGTAGTAACAGGAATGCAACCTGGTGGTCAGCTTACAATTACTACGGATGTTGAAAACTATCCAGGTTTTATTTCTATACAAGGTCCAGAACTCATGGAACAAAAGAGGTTGCATGCAGAGAAGGTGGGGGCAAGGATAATAGATGACGAAATAAAAAGCGTTGAACAACTTGAGGATTCTAATGAGTATAGATTTAGATCTTGTGGTGATACTAGTGACTACTATTCGAATGCAATTATAATCGCAGCTGGTGCGCAAGCGAAGTGGCTTGGCCTGGAGAGTGAAAAGAAATTTCAAGGTTACGGAGTTTCGGCATGCGCAACTTGTGATGGTGCATTTTTTCGGAATAAAGTTGTAGCTGTGGTTGGTGGTGGAAATACTGCTGTTGAAGAAGCAATATTTTTAACTCGATTTGCTAAGGAAGTTATATTGATACACAGGCGTGATAAGTTAAGAGCAGAGAAAGTAATGCAAGACAGGCTCTTTAAAAATGATAAGATAAAGGTAATATGGAATCATACCGTAGAGCAGATTCTTGGAGAAGAAAATCCTAAAAAAGTTACTGGCATTACAATTAAATCGACGAAAACCAATAAATTTCAGGAATTAAAAGTGGATGGAGTGTTCATTGCAATTGGGCATGCGCCAAATACAGGTATTTTTAAGGGCTTTGTTGAAATGGATCAGCAAGGTTATATAATTACGAAACCTGGAACAACTCTAACCAGTAGGGCAGGGGTGTTTGCTGCTGGTGATGTTCAAGATAAGGTATATCGCCAGGCAGTAGTTGCAGCAGGTACAGGGTGCATGGCTGCACTTGATGCAGAAAAATTTTTGGAATCATAATTAGTTCTAAAATTTTTAACTAAATTACTTGCAATTTTCTTTGTTTTTTTTATAATTATGTCAATAAATTATAGATTGAGGAGAATTTAGTATGCTTTCGAGAAGTAATGTAGGTTCTAGAAGAAGTGTTGTTAATGATACAGGATTACGAGCTCAAAATCAAACAACTTCAGGACAATCAACAAAAAAATTATTTAAAGCTATTCAATTTCAAGGCACTGATGATGAAAGAGTAACACCTGAAGAAGCTTTGAATCATTTTCAACAAGCATTGCAAGAAGGTGCGGATGTTAATGCGTTTAATGAAGAAGGCATGACACCTTTGATATCTATAATTTATGATTTATCTGCAGGCTCTGAAACAGAAGAAGAAAAAGAATATCAGAGTATGATTAGGTTACTTCTACTTCACCGAAGCATAGATGTTAATATTCAAAAAAAAGGTGATAGCAATACAGCTTTGCATCTAGCAATGTCCTTTCAACAAAGGAAAGTGTTACAACTCTTACTAAGTCATCCGAGAATAATGATGTATCTACTAAATAAAAGACTTCAAGATCCTGAGGAATGTGCTAAAAAAAATCGTGCTGAGCATTTGATCATAGAAATACAAAAAGCAGAAACAGGAAAACAATTATTGAATGCTCTTTCTAACAGAAATATTGACCGAGCAAAAGAACTATTAAATCAAGAACTCAACCCTAATTGTTGGAAAAGAAATTCAAATGGAGAAATAGAAACACCACTTAGCCTGATTATCAAATCATGTTTACAAGGAATAACAGAAAGTAACGAAGAAGTATTGAGAAAACTTTTAAAACATAAGGAGCTAGATTTTAGTCAAATAAAGCCAATATCAGCTATAGAGCAAAATCCATGGGTGAAGCAAATAATTGAGCAAGTTATGAAAGAGCGATTAACTGATGCTATTAATAGAAAAGATTTGGATGATATAAAAAAATTAGTAGAAGATAATTGCTTTATGAATGATCAAATTGTTATTGAGTTGCTTAAAAGTTTTAATCCTGTCAGAGAATATCTAAATGGAAAATTCCCTGCAACTGTGGAACAGTCTTCAGCAAATGTACATAATGTTGCCCCGGAAATAAACGACGATTTGATTGCTCAAGAATTGCAGCAGCTCGAAAACCTTAGAAATGAGCTTGAAAGAACAAAAATTCGACTTACAGAAAAAGAGAAAGAGCTGAATAGGGTTGTAAGTGAAAGAGACACTAACAAAATTTCACAGTTAGAAAGGAATTTTAGGCAAGAGAGATCAGAACTTCAAGCTCAAAATCAAGACTTAAAGAACAAAAACAGAAAACTTTCAGAAGCAAACATTTATAATAGAAGGCAAAGTAACTATGCCTATGCTTCTTTTGTGTTATCTGGAGCGTTTGCTGTTGGTGCATGTTTAACAATATCGAATTTAGAAATATGTATTTCACTTGCTGTAGCTGCATTTGTCTTCCTTACAATTGGATGCTACTGTTCATATAAAGCAAGTACAGTACTGAGTGATGTGATAAGCACTGAGCTTGGTAATGTTATCCGTTTAGGATGAAGTTAAGGTTTTTACTTCTTCTCTAAACTCTGCTGAAAATTTTTGTACATACTGAAAATACCTTGATAATTCGAGTGAATGTAAACCTGAGTGGTTTCAAGACTTAAATAGTTGTTGTAAACTTGCTTTTATTATCTTTTAGTTCAAGAAATTAAAAGTTTAACGATGAGAATTATAATTACAGACCAAAGTAAAAAGTAGGCTTTTCCATTTGATCTATTTTTCACTTGTAATTTTTTGTCAGCTATTAGGTTTAATTTTTCTATAAGGCTAAATATTCCTTGGATTGTTTTGATGGGATAAGAGCTTTTAATTTTTTCCCTATACCCTATTTTACTTTCATGTTGACTGTTTATCCATGTTTCAACTACTTTCCACATATTGATTTCTGGATAGACTTTCCTACATGTTCCTTCTAATAAAATCATAGTTTTCTGCAGCAATAACAATTGTGTTTGAACTTTCATATCAAAATCACCAGTTATTTTTAGTAGCTGAGTAAGTAATCGAGCAAATGAAATCTTCTGTATAGGCTGTCCAACAATGGGCTCACCTATTGCTCTGCAAGCTGTAACAAAATTTCTATGCTGTGATGGAACATAACCGGCTCTAAAGTGCATTTTTGCAACGTGATCATAATCCCTATTTAAAAAGCCTTTGAGTATCTCTATAACGTAATAGCATGTCTCACGATCTATTCTACCCATGATTCCACAATCCAGGGCAATAATATTGTTATTACTATCGATCATTAAATTTCCAGGATGCATATCAGCATGAAAAAAACAATCCCTATATACCTGATTACAAAAAGATTCTATAAGATTGATAGCTATTTGCTTTCGGTTATTCAGCTTTTCAACTTCGTATATTGGTATAGCTTCCATCCATTCTAATGTTAAAACCTTTTTTGAAGTTCTACTCCAATCTATTTCAGGTACGTAGAAACCTCTGTCATGTTTAGTATTTTCCTTCAGTTCCGAAGAGTGGGCAGCCTCAAAGCGTAGATCTAACTCTAATCGGCAAATTTCAGCAAAAGTTTTGACTAATTCAACTGGCTTCAGCCTTTTTGATTGTTCACTAAATTTTTCTGCAATTTCTGCAAGCCAAGAAAGCATTTTTATATCCCTTGAGAATGTTTTCTCAATATTTGGCCTCAAAACCTTTACAGCAACTTCCTTACCCTCAATTGTAACTGCTCTATGCACCTGAGAAATTGATGCTGCTGCAATTGGCTTTTCAGAAAAACTTGAAAAAATGTCGCTTAATTTACAATTAAACTCACTTTCTATAGTTTTAACTGCTATTTTATACGAAAATGATGGCAATCTATCACATATCAATAGCAAGTTATTTGTTATGTCCTCATTTAAAATATCAGTGCGTGATGAAATGGATTGCCCAAATTTAATGAACACCGGACCTAATCTTTCAAGAGCACGCTTTAGTTTATGACCTTGTATTTTATTTATTGATTTTTTTGATGGTGGAAGTAAATAAGGTAACACATTGTAGCGTGTTAGCACTGTAGTTATTTGCAGAAGACGTAGAATATTTTGAATCATTTCGCTGCGTAACTGCCAAATATTTCATTTATCTCCATAATTTCATCAGGTTTACCTTGATAATAGATAGTATTATTTATGCAAATTATGTAATCTGAGGATGGTAGAGCAGAGTTAAGGTCATGAGAAGTCATGAGAATCGACACTGATCGTTCTTTTGCGATTTTATTTATAATATCATAAAATTTAGCTCGTGCGTTAATATCCATTGCACTGACTGGTTCATCTAAAATGATCAAATCAGATTCTGAAATTAAACAACGTGCAAGTAGCAGTAGTTGTGTTTGTCCTGCAGAAATTTCTAATACTTGATTCTTTAAAATGTTACCGATGCCAACCAATTCTATCGCTTCTGTAACGATAGATTGATTTTTTTTGAATCTCTTCGAGGAGCTATTGAAAAGGAAAGACTCAACTGTTATTGGCATCAAATTACCAATACTAAAATTTTGTGGCATATAGCTAATTTTTACATTATCGGCAAATAAAATACTGCCAATATAGCCTTTATTTATACCAGCAACTGCTTTCACTAAAGAGGTTTTACCTCCGCCATTTGGACCAAGTATTGTAACTATATCTCCTCTTTCTACTGATATATTGATATTATCAAGAACTTTTTTACTACCATGTGCAAGAGTAAGGTTTTCTATTTTTAGAATGCAGTTATTGACATTACTTAATTTTTTGTCAAAAATTGACTTCTTCTCAATATTTATATGAGACATTTACTGATTTTTTTTCTATTACTTTCACTTACACTATACTACAATAGTGCCTTTTCATCCAATTTAAAAATTGTAGCTACAATCAAACCTATACACTCACTTGTAGCTTCTGTTACAGATGGAATTTCAAAGCCAGAATTACTAATGTACGAAATAGTGTCTGAACATAACTACATGCTCAGGCCTTCAGATGCAAGTAAATTAGAATCTAGTAATATTATATTTTATATCGATGATTCTTTGGAAACATTTGTTAAAACTTTCGCTAAAGAAAATAAGAAGTTAATACCGCTATCAAGTGCAATCGATCTACTTCCTGCTCGACCACATTCATTTTCTAGTCACATTCAAGATGAAAAAGATTTGCATATTTGGCTGAGTCCTAAAAATGCAAAAAGTATGATACTTTCTATCAGTGCAACATTATCTAATATAGATAAAGAAAATACCTATCGATACAATACTAACGCAGAGGAGGCTATAAGAAAGATAGACCAAGAAGTAGAAAAAATTACGAAAGAATTGGATGAGTTAAAAAATCAAAAATACATAGTTACTCACGATGCTTATCAATATTTCGAAAAATATTTTGATTTAAGTTACCCAAGCGCCATTCTTTCTATAGAAGAGGATTCTTACATAGGTATGAAGAGTTTAATGAAATTAAAAAAGGTAATGAAAGAGGAAAACGTTAAATGTATTGTTTCTCATTCACGAGAGGATAGCATAAAGCCTAATGTCTTTTCTAGTGACGTAAAAATGGTGATTCTTGATCCTATTGGATCAGATGTAGAGCCTGGAAAGGATGCATATCTAGATATAATCAGCAGCATTGCACAAAATTTCAAGTCTTGTTTCACTGAGTAATGAGTTCTTTTATCTATTCAGATAGCATTGCAAACTTAGTGCTTTCTATTCCAATCACAACTATACCGACATTATCTACCAGAAGTATATCATCCCAGTATCAAGTACTGGGATGACACCTTCTACTACGCAAATTACCACAATGTCCGCACGGCTATACACGTGATGCTGGAATTCTTAGCACACCTTTTGATTTATGAAAAATCAGTGTCTGCATTTACTTCTATTTTTTTATCTATTTTATTTTGCCATTTTACTGCTTACTCTGTATTCAAATTACATGAACCTTTTTATATTAGGCAAGCTCAGGTTATTTTTACGTTTATATATTGATCCGATCTAGTCCAATAAACCCTCTAAGGAAAACCCTTAGATTTTTGGTGTCCGTTCAGCAGAGCGGCAAAATAAGGTAGACAAAGCAAGATAATAAAGATAATCATAGGGTAAATATGAGGTAATATGGTAAACCTTTTAGAACTCTGCAAAAATTTACAGCAAAAAATAGAAAAGTTAGAAGCAAAAATAGAAAGATTGGAAAGAGAGAATGAAAGTTTAAAAGCAGAGCATGAGGCTTTAAAGATAGAGAACGCTGAATTAAAGGAAAGGCTAGGTTTAAATTCAAAAAACTCATCAATTCCCAATTCAAAAGAATTATACAAAATGAAAAAGGAAAAGCCAAAAAGCGAAAGAAAGATTGGTGGTCAAGTTGGGCATAAGGGTAATTATCGTGCTAAAATGGAAGCAGATGAGGTGATAAAGATAGAGTTGTCACCTACTTGCGAATGCGGAGGGAAGATTGCAATATGCGAAAAACCTTATATTCATCAGAAAGTAGATCTTCCGGAGATTAAGGCTTATGTAATGGAATATCAGTTGGAACATGGCCGTTGTCAGAGATGCGGAAAAAGAAGAAGTAGCAAGTTACCAGAGGGTGTTACGCCAGATACATTTGGCCCAAGGGTTAAGTCAGTAGTTGCAGCACTCAGTGGGTTTTATAAAAATTCAAAGCGCGAAGTAGCTAGCATCATAAATGATATCTTCAATTTGAACATAAGCGTCGGTAGCATATCAAATAGTGAACATAGAGTTGCTTCAAAATGCAAAAAAATGTATGAGCAGATCGAACAAGAGATAAGTAGGAGTAAAGTTCTACATATTGATGAAACGAGCCATTATAACAAAGGTAAACTCGCTTGGTGTTGGATGTTTGCAAGCAATACGGCAAGTTTTGTGAAGTTGACAGAGTCAAGGGGAATGAAAGTTTTAAAAAATAGTGTATGCTGCAATCGTAATAGCTTGGTAGTAACCGACAGATATGCAGCATACAACTACTTTGCTGATGAAAGAAGGCAAATCTGTTGGGCACACTTAGCAAGGGATTTTGAAAGATTAGCGCATAGTTGGAAATTTGAAGTTAAAGTTCTGGGCTGTTACTTGAGAAATGTAGCCACTGAGTTATTTGCACTGAAAAAAGCTTTACTAAAAAATGAGATAGATGTTTCAAGATTTATTAGACGTGCCAAGAAATTGCGAAAACGTACAAGGTATTATTTGAAGGAAATATCTCGCTTACCTGAAGCAATTGGAGCGTCTCGAGTTGCAAAGAATATTTTGAAATCTGAAAGAATGATGTGGAAATTTTTAGATGACCCAGAAAATACTCCGCTGACAAATAATCACGCTGAACGGCAAATACGGCATTATGTCGTTTATCGCAAAAATTCATATTTTACACAATCAGAACGAGGAAACTCATTCCTTGAGCAAATAATTTCGTTATACTTAACATGGAAACAGAGGAGGCTAAACCCTTTTCACAATCTTCTATCTATCGTTTCTTAAACCACTCTGCTGAACGGATACGATTTTTGACCTACTAACGTGTGACACTTTAGGTTTTAGAGCGTTTTCTGTGTTTTATACTTTATGTTTATTAATTGTGTAATGATCAACACTATGAGTTTCACCTTCCCTTCCATTATATCTCTGAGCTCTATTATTAGAGTATAACTTGATTATAAACTATATATAACAATAAACTTACTTTAATTTTTCTTCTTTAAATAATACGTGTCTTCTGACCACTGGGTCATACTTCCTAAACTCGAGCTTTTTGGGAAGGTTCTTAGGATTACGTTTTTTTACACAAAAATAGCCTGTTAGTTTCTCTTCTCCAGTTTTTGTTGTTTTAGTTGCAGTGCTAACTAGCTTGACAAGCAAAGAAGCATTTTTTTTCGCCATAATTGTTAGTGATATAATAAACTCTATGCAAGTTTAGAACGCAAAACACTGAAAGTCAACCCAATAATGCAGGTCGCAAAATTCTTGACAGTCAATAATATATTAAGTAGTATAAAAAGATTTCAGAATGAAAAGCAGACGGTAAATAAGTGGCGAGTGATGGCAAAAGGTTATTATTGATAGAAAGTACTACCTGTTCTAACGAGGTAAGGGTTGCCCTACTAGTTAATGGTAGGGTTGTAGAGTTTGAACAAGAATTCAAGGAAAAAAGACAATTAAGAGGTAATATATACGTTGCTTATGTAAAGCGTATAGAGCCTGCTTTGCAGGCCGTGTTCATTGAGTATGGAAAAAATAAGCAAGGTTTTTTGTCTTTTTCTGAGATATCTCTAAATTACTTTAATATTCCAGAAAAAGAGAAGGAAATTTTCCCTGACGAAGGCTATTCGAGCGGTGTGGACTGTTCAAATGATAATTGCACAGAAGAAGGCCTGGATTCTACAGCTAGTAATGAATCCAGCAGTGGTTTTGTGAGGGAGGTACCTTTACATAGAAAATATAAGTTACAAGATGTGATTTCAGTAAATCGAAAGTTATTGGTTCAATTAACTAAAGAAGAACGAGGAAATAAAGGAGCTTCATTTACAACATACGTAACTTTGGTCGGTAGATACTGTGTTTTCATGCCCAATTCCATAAGTAGGGGTGGAGTATCTCGCAGAATTGAAGATACCAACGTTAGAAAACAGTTAAAGGATATATTAAATTCAATAAATTTACCAAAAGGCTCAGGTTTAATAGTAAGAACTGTTGGTGCAGGAAAAAGTAAGAAAGAAATTGAGCAAGATTACGATAATTTGACCTTATTATGGCAAAATATCCAGCAAAACTTCTCTTCTTTAAATGTTCCATCATTAATTTACAACGAAGCAGATGTAGTTATGAGATCTGTACGTGACTTTTGTAGTAATGATACAGAAATTATAGTATCTGATAGAGAAGTTTGTGAAGCGGTAAGAAAATACACTAAAAATGTGTTACAAGGAAAATTACGTCCTAGGTTATATAGAGGCTCTGTTCCAATCTTTACTTACTATCGAGTCGAAGATCAAATTTCTGAATTATATAGCAATAGAGTAGAATTACCATCTGGTGGGTCTTTGGTGATAACCTTAACTGAGGCATTTGTTTCAATAGACGTAAATTCAGGGAAAATGACAGGAGAAGATAACATAGAAGAAACAGCTTATAGAACTAATATGGAGGCATTATCTGAAATATCAAGGCAAGCGAATCTCAGGGGCTTATCAGGGTTAATAGTTGTTGATTTTATTGACATGTTGAAACTTGAGTATTGCAAAAATGTTGAATTTGCTATCAAGCAGGCGTTTAAAGATGATAGAGCTAAAGTTCAATTTAGCTTTATCAATGACTTTGGTTTAATGGTCTTTTCAAGACAAAGAATTAAACCAAATATACAGGAAATTAATACTACAGAGTGCTTACGCTGTAAAGGTATTGGAAGAGTGAAATCAAACGAAGTGGTTGTTGCATCGATACTAAGGGATTTGCAACATATTGCTAATAAAAATCAAAATAAGTCCTTTGATTTAATAGCACGCAGTGCAGTTATAGCGCACATTTTTAATAATAAGCGTGATATGGTTTCTACAATCGAAAAAGAGTTCAATATTACATTAAATGTTAGTATTGATAATAGTTTAGATGCAGATACATTTATTTTAAAGCAAGGAGACCATATTAATTTTAATGATTATAAGCCATTGCAGAATTCTGGATGTCAAATTGTGAATAGCAGGGATAAAGAGGCTGGTAGTTCAGATAAACTACCGGGCAACTTTTGGTTAACTAAATGGCTTTCGCGCCTTTTGGGCTCTAACAACTAAACGGGACTTGTAATTAACGAGTTTTATACTTATATATTTTACATCAGATAATATTTAAAAGGGAGTATTCATTATGGGAAGAGCAATAGGTATAGATCTTGGAACAACAAATTCTTGTGTTGCAATAATGCAAGGCAAGGATACAAAAGTAATTGAGAATAAAGAAGGAGCAAGAACTACTCCATCTATAGTTGCATTTACTTCATCTGGAGAAAGGTTGATTGGTGCTCCAGCAAAAAGGCAAGCAACTACCAATGCAAGTAATACTTTTTTTGCAACTAAGAGATTGATAGGTCGCCAATATAGCGATCCTGAAATGAAGAATCTAGGTGTACCGTATAAGGTATTTGCAGCAAAAAATGGTGATGCATGGGTTAAAACAACTGATAGTAAAGAATACTCTCCTAGTCAAATTGGTGCATTTATACTACAAAACCTGAAAGAAGCAGCTGAGGCTTATCTTGGGGAAGAAGTAAAGGATGCTGTGATAACAGTGCCGGCGTACTTCAATGATTCTCAACGTCAAGCAACAAAAGATGCAGGAAAAATTGCTGGATTAAATGTCCTCAGAATAATTAACGAACCAACTGCTGCAGCACTTGCTTATGGTCTTGATAAAAAGCACGGACACACAATAGTAGTGTATGATCTTGGTGGTGGTACATTTGATGTTTCAGTTCTTGAAATAGGTGACGGAGTTTTTGAAGTAAAAGCTACAAATGGTGATACTCACCTTGGAGGGGAAGACTTCGATAATGCAGTAGTAAATTATTTACTGGGTGAATTCAAGAAAAGTAATGGCATTGATTTGAAAAACGATCCAATGGCTATGCAAAGAATCAAAGAAGCTGCAGAAAAAGCAAAGGTAGAATTGTCAAGTGCAATGGAAACAGAAGTAAATCTACCGTTTGTTACAGCTGATGCAAGTGGCCCAAAACACTTAAATATGAAGCTAACAAGAGCAAAGCTTGAAAGTTTAGTGAATGATTTAATTGAAAGGACTATAATTCCTTGCAAAAAAGCTCTTGAAGATGCTGGTTTGTCTGCTAGTCAAATTGGTGAAGTAGTTCTTGTTGGTGGCATGACTCGTATGCCAAAAGTCATAGAGAAAGTTAAAGAATTCTTTGGCAAAGATCCACATAGAGGAGTTAACCCTGATGAAGTTGTAGCAATTGGGGCTGCAATACAAGCAGGAATTATTCAAGGTGATGTAAGAGATGTGTTACTACTTGACGTAACTCCACTTTCTCTTGGTATTGAAACTCTAGGGGGAGTGTTCACTCCACTTATTGAACGTAATACTACTATTCCCACAAAAAAATCTCAGGTGTTTTCAACTGCAGAAGATAACCAAACAGCCGTTACAATTAAGGTACATCAAGGTGAAAGAAAATTGGCGGTTGATAATAAACTGCTTGGTCAGTTTAGTTTAGAAGGAATACCACCTGCTCCTCGCGGGGTTCCTCAAATTGAGGTGACATTTGATATAGATGCAAATGGAATAGCGCATGTTTCTGCAAAGGATAAAGCTACTGGAAAAGAGCAAAAAATACGTATTCAGTCTTCAGGTGGTTTATCGGAGGATGAAATAAATCGGATGGTGAGAGAAGCTGAGGAAAAAGCACAAGAAGATGAAAAGCGTAAGAAATTTATTGAAGTGAAGAATCAAGCGGATAGTTTAGTTCATTCTACAGAAAAATCTCTGACAGAATATGGTGATAAAATTTCTCCAGAAGATAAATCTGCTATTGAAAATGCAGTTAATGAGTTAAAGGAAGTGAGTAAATCTGACAACATTGATGATGCTGATTCAATACAACAGAAAGTTACTAACCTCTCTCAGTTATCTATGAAACTTGGAGAAGCTATGTATAAGGAATCTCAACAACAACAAGGTGGAGAAAGCTCATCCACAACAAATAATGAGGAAGAAAAAGTAGTAGATTCTGATTATCAAGACATGGATAATAAAGAAGAGAATAAGTAATTCGATTGTCATCCCAGTGCCCAGATACTGTGGGATGACAAGAGGAGCGTATTGTTGCTTAAAGGAACTATTGTGGATATTATTAAGACAATAGAAGAAAAATTACGCGGTTCAATAGGTGTAATTGATATTAATATTATCGATGAATCAGCAAAGCATGTAGATCATTATTTTGCTTCTTCTTCGACACTACCTTCACATATCAAATTAGTATTAATATCTAACGACTTTTCTGGAATGAGCTCTTTAAAGAGGCATAAATTGATCTATGAATTATTAAAGAGTGAAATAGAGCGATTACATGCGATTTCTCTTCACTTATATACGCAAAGCGAATACAATCTAAAAAATAAATAATAAAAATGTGAACGAAGAGTCTTTATTAGTTAAAGCAGGAAGAAAATTTAATGATTATAAAGGGTCGATGAACCCACCAGTTTATCATTCTTCTACTATATTATTTCCTACTTACAAGGACTACTTAAATGCAGCAAATGGAGAAAGTATATACGATGTAATCAATGATGGTGTTGCAAGGGATTACAGTTACAGTAATGTTGGTACGCCTACTGTTCATTATTTTTCAAATGCACTGGCTGAAATTGAGGGTAGGGGACAAGCACTCATCTACCCTTCTGGATTATTTGCACTTACTTTTGCTATTTTGACTTTCACTAAAGCAGGTTCGCATGTCTTGATACAAGATAATAGTTATTATAGACTAAAGAGATTTGCCGAAAATGAACTACCAAAAAGAGGAGTAGAAGTAACTTTTTATAATCCGACACAGGATATAACTGATTTAGTTCAGAGTAATACTTCACTAATCATGATTGAGACTCCTGGTTCTATAACGTTTGAGATTTCAAATATAGAGCATATAGTAAAAGTTGCTAAAGCACGTGGAATCGTAACCGTTTGTGACAATTCATGGGCCACTCCTTTGTTGTTTAAGCCGCTTGATTATGGAATTGATGTTGCACTATACGCGGTGACAAAGTATCTAGCCGGTCACTCAGATCTAGTGATGGGAGCTATGGTTGCTGAAAGTAAAATTTTTAAATTGCTTTATGAGAGCTATAAAAATTATGGAGTCACCATTCAATCGCATGACTGTTACCTTGCACACAGGGGACTTAGAACACTGCAAACACGCATGAGGAAGCATCAAAGTACAGCAATGCAAGTAGCAAAGTGGCTGGAAAAACATCCAAAAATCAAAAAAGTCTTATACCCCGCACTTTTTTCCTATTCTCAGCATGATTTATGGAAAAGTTATTTCAAAGGGGCAAGTAGCGTATTTAGTATAGTACTCGATAGAGAATATTCATGTGAAGAACTAGGCTGCATGGTTGATCACATGAAAGTTTTCGGCATTGGTGCTTCTTGGGGAGGATGTGACAGTTTGATATTACCAGTAGACCATAGATCTATGTCAAGATCTGTAATGAATTCAGATTATGGTGGAAGTTTTGTGCGAATATTTTGCGGACTAGAAGATCCTGAAGATTTGATTTTTGACTTGAATACTGCATTAATAAGACTGCCATGTTCAAGTGTTAAAGATGATTGTGAGACTGAAAGAGCTACTGCATAACATTGTAAATGCTGACTTTGATATTGAAATCAAAAGCGTCACATGTAATCCTAAGAGAGTTAAAGAAGGTTACCTTTTTGTTTGTGTGTCAGAAAGGAGTAAAGAACACGTAACATGTCTTCCTAATGGATGTGTACACAACTGTGTAGACGTTGTAATACAAGGGGCCAAGAAAGATGTCATCCCAGTGCTCAGACACTGGGATCCAGAAAATTTAATTGTAAACAAGCATACTAGACAATTGTATAATGAAAACTGGATTCCAGTGTCCGCTACTCGAATGACAAGTACTCCAAGTTTTGCAGTGCTTTACCACTCGGACCCTCAAGGAATATACAGTGAAATAGTCAGCAGGTTTTATCAATTCAAACAACCTAAATATGTTGCTGCTGTAACTGGTACGAATGGTAAAACTTCAGTGGTGGAATTTTGTCGCCAGATTTGGCAAGATAATGCAGCGTCTATAGGAACACTGGGAACATGTGTCAATAATAATAGAAAAGATAATAGCCTTACAACGCCAAGTGCAGATGATCTTTATTCCACATTGCGTGACATAAATAATAAGAACGTAGAACACTTAGCATTAGAAGCTTCAAGCCATGGAATCGATCAATACAGAATCCATGGACTCAGGCTCAATGCTGCAGCTTTTACTAATTTCTCTCAAGATCATTTGGACTATCACAAAAGTATCGATGAGTATTTTGAGGCCAAGAAAAGGTTGTTTGATGAGGTATTGCCAAAAGAAAAAACAGCGATTTTAAATGCAGATATAGGCGAATATGGAGAGTTGCTCAACATAGCTGAAAAGCGTGGCAACAAAGTTATAACCTATGGAAAAAAAAACTCTGACATTACTTTATTAAAGCAGATACCCACTGCCAATGGTCAATACCTAACAATTCAAATCGGTGATGAAATTTATAACGCATTTTTTCCGATTTTTGGGCAATTTCAAGCATATAATTTGTTGTGTGCAATCGGTATAGTTATTTCATCTGGTATGGACTATCAAAGAATGTGTATAGATAAACTCGCTTCTCCACCTGGAAGAATGGAAAAAGTGAACACTTTTGCATTTGTCGATTACGCTCATACTCCAAGTGCACTCAAACAAGCTCTGTTGTCTTTAAAATGGCACTTCAATAAAAAGATAGTTCTAGTGTTCGGTTGTGGCGGGAATCGTGATCAAACAAAACGTGCAGAGATGGGTAAAATAGCACAAATGCTTGCAGGTAAAGTTATAGTCACAGATGACAATCCGCGTGATGAAGATCCGGGGAAAATTCGTCACGATATTTTGTTACATTGCCCTGATGCACTGGAGATAGGAGATAGAAAAAAAGCTATAGAGAAAGGTATAAATATAGCACATGATGAAAATATGATTCTGCTAGTTGCAGGAAAAGGACATGAAAGATTCCAAATAATAGAAGGCCAATCCCTTGAATTTAGTGATGTTGAAGTTATTAGAGAGGGCCAAAAATTTGCTACTGCTGTTTTGCTCTCTCCTTCATCCAACGCCTGAATGGCTTTTTTCCTTAAGTCATAACTGTACGCTGCTGGCATTTTTACCTTCTTGTTATACTAAATCACTATCTTATCTTGTTCCTACTATTATGAGAAGAGCTATACAAGGATATGAAAGTGGAGATTGTGGTTACAAGATTAGTGAGAGAATATAGAAAAATTGAGGATGAAATATTGCGTGATATAGTTCATTTAGTGATAAAGGCTCTTACAGGTATAGTAGCGCTTCATAAGTAAGAATATTTTTACAAAGAATTTAATAATCACAATTTAGGCAATGATGAAAGTTCTTTAAGAAAAAAGTTTAATACTATCAAGAAAAGTTTGCATAGGCATAGCAATATAATACATAATAATCAAAATATCTAAAATTCTGTCAATTTATTTGCACAGTCAATCACTTGAGAATTCGGAAATTGATTTTTAAACCAAGTGTACTGGCGTTTTGCATAATGCCTTGTGTTTGTTTGAGCAATCTGTATTGCTTCGTCTAAAGTAATCTCCCCTTTTAAGTATCTTATAATTTCTGGTACTCCATGTGCTTTCATAGCTGGCAAATGTGGAGATGGGTTCATGCTAAGTAGGTTTTTTACTTCATCAATTGCTCCATTTTCAACCATTTCAATAAAACGAGAATTTATTTTTCGGTATATATCCTCACGTTTAGGTAGAATTGTATATACCTTAAAATTATTGAACAAAGGAGGCTGTCTATTTTCTTGCCATACAAAGATTGTCTTGCCAGTTTCAGTGATAACTTCAAGTACTCTTGAGAGGCGATGTGAGTCATTAATAAATATTTTACCTTGAATCCTTGGATCTTTGCTTAGCACTAATTTGTAGAATTCCTCTTTACTTAAATTTTTCCTAAGTTCATTTACGTTTTCTCTCACTTCCTGGCTTATTTGTGGAATCGATGATAATCCCTTGATTAAGCTGCTAATGTAAAGCCCACTTCCTCCAGTGATGATGGGTATTCGTGAATTTTTCAGCGCGTTGTTAACTTCCCTCTTTAAATCCTCTAGCCATAAACCTACGGAATAATTTTCTCTTGCTGAAACATAACCGTATAGCCTATAAAATTCTTTCTGCTTTGGTGGTTGAGCAGTAATTACGGGAATCTCTTTGTATACCTGCTTTGAGTCACAGTTTATTATGCTAATGTTTTTATACTTTTTTATCAAGTTATCGCATAATTCTGATTTACCTGAGGCTGTAATTCCTGTAATAATTACTATATTATCCTTCATTTATATTAATTTAACTAACCTATGATAGGGTGTAGTAAAAATTTGGATTCTACAATCTAAAATTTGGAGACTTTTATGGCAGAAAATGATAACGATAACTCGTTTACTAAGCGTTTTACAAATAGGACCTCTAATGAGACAAGAGGAGGTTTTTCCAGTAAGTATTCATCTCAAAATACCAAAGAACATGCACTAGGAGCAAAAGGAAAAATTTCTGAATTGGCAAACAAAAAAGCTGAAGCCAAGGAAGCTTTTTCTGAAAGTGGCGGCATAAAGAGTAAAAGCAGAACTATCAACGAAAGATCCTTTGCTGATGCAACAAGAAGAAGTAGATCAGATCTCATATATCTAGTTCGTGGTAAAGATCGAGGAAGATCAGCTTGGCACTATGTATTAGTTGATAAAGATAAAAGAGAAATGTTTCTGGCAAAAAGTAGAACTGGCTCTATAGATGTTGCAGATTATGGAGAGATTTTACATTCAGGATGGGGAGATGATCCACCACAGACGATAGTCGATAAAATCAATGCGGAGTTCGGATTGTAGTAAATCTGTTGTAAAAACGAGCAGTTGCTAATAAAATTTACTGTAAGTATACAACAGAGCGTGCTAGCCATTTCGGTATCTTAATTGCTACCATATAGGGAGATAACGGTAAACCCAGAGCTATTGTAGACATAAGTTTTAGCTATATGGTATTTGAAGTAATAAATGCAATAAAAAATAATTTGTTAGCATGCTTTCCAACAGAGACAGTATATGCTCTTTCTTGTAATGCGCTAGGTAACGAATCTATAGAAAAAATATATCGAATAAAAAAGCGTTCTCAAAACAAGCCGCTCTCTGTATTTGTTAGTAATATTGATAGTTTGATAAATATAGCAAAGGTAAAGGAAGAGTATATCGATTTAATAAACTATTTTTCTCCTGGACCAATGACCTATATTTTACCACTTCAAGATAACAGTATATTACCAAATGAGTTCTTTAAAGATAGTATAGGCATAAGAATTCCTGATCATCCTATTGCGATTTCAATATTAAATGAACTGAAAACTCCAGTAGTTGCAACTAGTATTAACATTTCAGGAGAAAAAAGTATATGCAAAGCAAGAGATATACCTCAGTCTATTAAGCAACACTTATCTGCAGTAATTGAAGATGATGAATTAGTTTCTGGTATAGAATCTACTATTATTGACTTAACTGGAGACAAGATTAAGGTTTTAAGAAAAGGTAAAATTTCATTACAAACAATAAATAACGAATTTTCAAACTAAGATCTATAGGAGAAAGAATGAAAAAGGTGATAGGCCACAACCAAGCAAAAAAAAAGATAATGAACAACTTGTCTGTTCAATCTTGGCTGATCTGTGGTAAAAAAGGTATAGGAAAAGCAACATTCGCAAAATCCTTTTCTAATTGGTTTCTTATAAAAAATTACGATGAAGTAGCATTAGACTTACACATTGTTGAAGGTGATACAATAGGAGTGGAAAAGGTGAGAGAAATGAAAAACTTTTTGCACTTAAGCCCCATTCAATCAGAATATAAAATAGCTATAATAGATAGCTTAGAGTCAATGACTAATAATGCTAAAAATGCAATATTAAAAATATTAGAGGAGCCGCCACAAAATTCTAAAATATTTGTAATTAGCCATAAGCCATATGATGTACAAACCACCATCCGGTGTAGGTGTTTTCAGCTGAATTTACTTCCATTAACTTACGATGAAACAAAGCAGGTTGTTTCATCTCAGTGTAAATTCGACGATAAAATATTTAGTGAGATCATTACTTTGTTTCCTGGAACTCCGGGAGTAATAATAAATGCAATAAACAGTGGTGCTTATGAGTCACATAAGCATTTTTATACATTTTTCCGTAATCTAAATAATTCTGATATAGTTAATAAAATAATTAATAGTGAGATTGAGCTAGAACTAGCATCACATATAATTCAAACCTCCATTTTAGAAAGTATAAAGAAAGAAGTAAATAATGTTGAAATTCTACTAAGTCAATGGAAAGAAATAGATGAACTTTTCGTTGCTGCAAAGCAATTTCGCTTAGATAAAAAGCATGTTTTAGCTAATGTAGTTAACATCATGACACAAAAATGTAATACTTTTAACATAAATTTATGATAAAATTCTGCTAATTTAATACTGAAAGTATATAACTTGAATGATAATAAATTAACTGTATGGCAATCAATAGAAGTTTTAACAAACACTATACTGAACATGCAGAAAGAATTGAGTTTAATCAAGAATACATCTTTAGATCAAGACGTCACTTTAGAAAAAGGGAAGGAGCTATCAAGTGGCATCTATGAGGCAAATTTTAAGCTAAACAAGTCAATCAATATAGCTACTTTGCCAAAAATTGGCTATTATATGCTCAGTAGTGAGCTTGTTGTACGTAATCATATTACGAAAGAGGAAGTAAAGATTCCTAGAGATTTTCATTATCTTAAAGTTATTAAACTCAATCATGATGACTATAAACTAACGTTTTGTAATTTTTTGGGTAATGAGTTTTTTGAATATAAAAAGTATGATCCACAATATTCTGGTCTTTCAGATGAATATAAACTCATGGATTTTCGTAGTATAAAAAAGACTAATAATCTAAAACTTAAGGAGTATGTTGGTCATGCACCTAAATTTTTTGCTGTAGAAGGTCTTATTGAGCCTGGATCTGAAAATCATGTAATTGATCTTTTTGAGCTAGCCAGAGATGGTAAAGGCAAAAAAGTGGGAACCCTTGCTGATGAGTTTGGTTATTTCGATGATCAAAACACATTACACTATTATAATTATCACAAAAGTGCAGAAAGTAATACTTATGATCCTGAAAGCTTTAGTGTAAAAATGATAAATTTAGATGTGAGCAAAATTGATAAATTTCACCTTATTGCAGAACAAGGTGATATAATAATTCATCCTATTTTGGAAAATTTAGACATATTTTAAAGTTTTTTAGAGTATCCAGTATATTATATAATTGGGTTTGTATTATGGAAGATAAATTACTTGAATCAGTAAAAAACAAAAGTTACTTCAGGAAAGCAGTTGAATGGTATTGCCACAGATACCTGTTCTGCGTTGTAGAAAGATCTTGGATGGCGTTAATAGCGTTACTTCTCTTAGTATGTTTATTTTTATCACTACTAAACATATACCTATTACTTCCTGTTAAAAAAGATTTAAATTTTGTGAAGTATATGAACCACACAGAAGATGAGTTCTCTGCAATACATAAACTTAGTTTTAGTAAAAAAGAAGATGAGTACATTTCCATAGCAAGGTATTTAATAAGTAAATATATTGAAACATATGAGTCCTCTCGGACTGTTGAGCCAAAGTATCAAGAAAATTTTATAAAAAACAATTCTGTATACAAAATCTACCAAAACTTTCAGGAAAAAGTGAACAATGAAGCTGTTTCATCCACAAGAAAAATTACCAACATAAACGTAACAACATTATCTATTGACCGGTTGACCAAGAACTTAGTTACATTTGCTGGAAACGCTACTGTAGTTTTTACAGCTGAGCAAAATAAGAAGATGAAAGATTATGCTGTGGAGGTCAGCTTCACTTTGTCAAATATAAAAGCAACTCTAGCTGGAATAGTGCCATTTAAATTTATTGTTAATAGCTATAAATATAGATGATTATATTTATAACATTATTTGGTAGCTAAAAAAAATAACTAAAGTGCATATAGCAGTAATAACTGGGGGTAAAACTAGAAGCATTGGTGTCTTTTTAATAAAATAATTTCTAGAAGGTTTTGAGAAAAAGGCGTTGTAAATTATTGGTAAAAAGTATAGAGCATTGAGTATAGTACTAACAATTAACACTAGAGTTACAAACACAGAAAGTGTTACATTACTAGAGTTGAAAACAGCTTGAAAGATGAGAAATTTGCTCCAAAAAGTCGGAGCAGGAGGTACTCCTATCATGGACAATGCACCTATAGTGAATGCTATCATGCTAATTGGCATACTACGTCCTATACCGTGAATTCTATCTATATATTTTTCACCCGTTTTCGTTATTATGATACCTGCAAAAAAAAATAAAGTAATTTTTGCAAATGCATGGCAAACTAATTGAAAGATTGCAATCTTCATGCTGAATTCACTAAAAATTGAAGCGAACAATATAATATACGACAATTGGGAGATGGTAGAGTAAGCAAGCAATTTCTTTAATTCCTTTTGCTTTAATGCAATCAACGATGCAGTAATGATAGTAAATCCAGCAGCGTACGGAAGCCACCCTCCAGCAAACCAATTTTGCTGCACAAAACGTTGCATATTATCGACGCCAAAAGTGTATAATATAACTTTGATGATGATGAAAACTCCGGATTTCACAACAGCAACAGCATGTAATAGTGCACTCACAGGAGTTGGTGCAACCATTGCTTTTGGTAACCAAAAATGCATTGGCATTAATGCAGCTTTTCCTATTCCATAAATCAGCATAGCAAAACACACTGCAATAAAAGTGATGAGTGAAGTATCAAACTTGAATATTCCACCACTTACAAAATCTAAAGTATGGAATTCATTATATAATAGGCCTATTGCAGGAAAAAATAATACTAAAGAAGAGAAAAATAGTAAACCAAAGTAATA
Organism: Wolbachia endosymbiont (group A) of Limnophora tigrina; assembly: GCF_964263225.1. Classification (NCBI taxonomy): domain Bacteria; kingdom Pseudomonadati; phylum Pseudomonadota; class Alphaproteobacteria; order Rickettsiales; family Anaplasmataceae; genus Wolbachia; species Wolbachia endosymbiont (group A) of Limnophora tigrina. The sequence continues at coordinate 174,052 of NZ_OZ181654.1, read as the reverse complement.
GCGTCCTGCAATTACTGATTCATTTGTTGAGTTGTAAGTAATCAGAGGGTATGTACTAATAGTTAGAAGCTCATAAAAGACAAATGTAGTGAGCAAATCTCCAGAAAAAGCAATAAACATTGCACAACTGATTGATGTTGAAAAAAAGCATAGAAAACTTGAGTGATTGCTATCAGCATAGTTATTTCTCATATAACATATTGCATATATACTGGTTAGTACCCACAAAAATGATATTAATAAACTGAATATTGCTCCACTAGACTCTAGCTTTAAACTAATATGCAAATTATTACCAAAATCCATGAGAATAAATTGAGAATGATCACCATACACCAAATATAAAGTGCATAGAGATGTATACGCAAACAGAAGCATAGAAGAAGCAACAGTAACGCTACTGTTCACTCTGGGCCATTTACTAGTAAAAGAAATAGCTAATGCACTTAAAAGTGGGATCAACGCAGTAATTAACAAATAATTCTCAGTAATAAAAAGTGGCAAGGAAAGAGATATTAAAACAAAATCCATTAAGTAATTCATCTTTCTGTTTAGGTAAAGCTAAAATTATATTCAAGTTATAGAGAATTTGCTATTTTTTAGTTCTATATCGGAAGTGTTAAATAAACCATACGCATCAAGTTAAGAAAAAGTGGCGTAAGGAAGAAAGGAAATAAGAAAAAACTATTTTATATATTAAGTAATAAAGTTAGTAATTTATAGATTTTTCTAAAAAAATATCTTATCCTAGATAAGAATTTCCTAAAAAAATAAATGTAACAAATAAAATGCCAATCTTAAATATTGCTATATTTCACGATAGCTACTTAATTTGGCACGTATGGTTTGTTAAACACTTCCAGAATTACTCAAAACCGCTACAGACTATATCTTTCTGTATAATCTTTAAATGCACCTCTATTGGAGTCAAAATGTAGTTTCACACTACCAATTGGCCCGTTTCTTTGTTTTGCAATGATCAGTTCTGCAATATTTCTAATTTTCTCCATTTTCTCTTGCCACTCTCGATGTTTATTACTTCCTTCATTTGGTTGCTTTCTTAATTCATAATATTCTTCTCTATAAAGGAACATTACTATATCCGCATCCTGCTCTATGCTTCCTGAATCACGTAAATCAGAAAGTTGTGGTTTTTTATCATCCCTTTGCTCAACAGAACGAGAGAGCTGTGATAGTGCAACAATGGGAATATTTAGTTCTTTTGCAATTGCTTTTAAACCCTGCGTCACTTCTGAGATTTCTTGCACTCTATTTTCACTACTCCTTTTTGTTGTTCCTCGAATTAACTGCAGATAATCGATAAAGACCAACTCTACATTATATAGTTGATAGAGAAGACGTATTCTGGTACGAAGAGCACTAATTGATAACGCAGGAGTGTCATCTATGATGAAAGGTAATTCGGATAGATCTGTACTAGCATTAATGAATTCGTGTAATTCAAAATCACTAATTCTCCCAGTCAGTGCCTTATAATAACCAATGCCTGAATCTATAGTAATCAATCTTGCGGTCAATTGCTCTGCTGACATTTCAAGTGAAAAGAATGCTACATAATGTTGTTTATCTGTTCTTTTTTGCAAAATCTTACAAGCATTAAGTGCGATGTTCAGCGCCAATGCTGTCTTTCCCATTGAGGGCCTTGCAGCTATAATTAACAGATCAGATTTCTGCAAACCACCAAGAAGCTGGTTTAGGTCTTGAAGTCCGGTTGTAATACCTAGAGCCTCTGGGTTATTCTTCAGCTTGCTGATCTTCTCAACCACATCTTTAATTGAACTTGCAAGCTTTATATATGTCTTATCACCTTGCTTTTTTACTGCTAAGTTGAACAACTTTGTCATTGCCTGCTCAATTTGTACCTGTGCAGGATTTTCAATGTCGTAGTTGTAACTATCGTCAACTATCTCCTGTCCGAGCTTGATTAAGCATCTCCTTAAATAAGTATCACGGATTATTCTGGTCAAGCTATAGATGTCAAGCGCAATGCTTGCCTTTGCTGCAAGTTTTGCTAGGTACTCAACTCCACCACATTCGGCAAATGCTTTATCATTCTCGAAAAACATCTTGAGGCTCAGTTCATTAGCAACTATACCGTGTTTTCTGGTTTTAGATATCTGGGTAAAAATGCTTTGATGTAGTGGATCATAGAAATTATCTGCTGCAATTATATCTTCGACTGCATCACAAATTCTATTATCACGAACCATTGCACCAATGAGCATTTGCTCTGCTTCTAAATTGTGTGGCAATTTACATATTTCTTCTCTTGAATCAATAAGATTGGCTAATTCATTCATTTTAATTTTTCAGAGTAATGATTGATTATTGTAGAATATTCAGTCCTTACTTGAAAGAGAAAAAATTTGACTAATCCTGTGTTGCTTATAGCATTAAAGTAGGCCCCTGTGGTGGAATGGTAGACACGGCAGACTCAAAATCTGTTGCTTGCAAAAGCATGCTGGTTCAAGTCCGGCCAGGGGCACTCAAATATTGGAAAATGCTTTATGTTACACAAGTTTTTTAATCGTTTATTTTCCATTCTTTCTTCGATAAATGCTATTCAAAGGGTAAAGAAAGATGAAAATGGAATATGTTACGTAACAGGACTTAGACGCTATTTGTCAGTGCTGCTTGATTTAATTATCATCGTTTTGTTCTTGCAGCTTTGCGGCCAAGCCTTAAGCCAACTCTTCATGAACTCAGAGAGCAGTAAAATATTAGGCCAAATTGCTGCGAAATATCAGATGCAAACACCATTATCTGCAGAGGAAACAGCAATGCAGAGTAAACTAATCAAGTTACTAGTTCTAAATCAGATAGTTCAATTTATTATGCTTTTTAGTTATGTAGCATATATGTGGATAAGATTTGGCGCTACACCTGGAAAGTTATTACTTGGACTCAGAGTTGTAAATGCACAAACTTTTGAAAAATTGACTCTAAAACAAGCAATAAAGAGGTTTTTTTCCTTTATATTGTCAACTTCACCACTATTCTTAGGTTTCATATGGGCAAGCTTCGACAAACGTTGCCAAACTTGGCACGATAAGATTGCAGGCACAGTAGTTGTAACAAGTAAAAGTCTTAGATGTATGGTCTCAGAACATAATAGAGTGGATTAAGGGTTCTGTCGCATTTGTAGGGAAGTAGAAAGAAGAATGATATAATTGTCTAAAAAAAAAGCAAAGATGTTTCGTATCAATCAAAAATTGTTGCCATATTTCAAAGGATTTAGCTTTTCAGCGGATGTTATCTGTATACATGAAATGTCGATTCTCTTTGAGCTATCGAGATTTGGAAGAAATGATGAGTATAAGGGGAGCAAAATGCTACGTTACAAAGGTGGGTTATCACCACTGATAGATGAGGCAGTAAGGAAAAGAAAGAAGCAGGTTGGTAGTAATTGGAGAGACTTACATTAAATTAAACGGTAAATGGGTTTATTTATATACTGTAGACTTCCTCTTGTGTGTTAGTAGAGACAAGTCTGCAGCACTTGCATTCTTTCGTAAAGCCTTCAGGAGTAACTATCTTCCTGAGAAAATTGTAATTGATAAAAGCGGCAGTAATACTGCTGCTCTTGATGATTTGAATGCAGAAATTTCTGAAGATTATAGTTCTTCAAATAAAATATCTAAATAATATTGTTGATAGATTTATCAAAAAACTAATAAAGCAAATGCTTGGGTTTAAAAGCTTCCATTCCGCAAAGATTACCATCACAGGCATAGAAAATATTCGTATGATTCAAAAAAGACAAATTATTAAAATAATGTTTCTACTTTTGAGAATTTTGCTATGTTAATGGCTTCATAACTCCTATAATCCCACCTTTAATGATCTTCTTTCCTATGGTTTATAGATGCGACAGAACCGACATATCAGTTGATAAACAGACTAATCAGTTATTGTTTATACCTATTTCAGCATGAAAATTATTGTGAGGCTTGATTTTATATATATCACTACACATAATAGACTTTAGTATAAATTAGTAATATGCATCCAATCATATACTTACTTAACCTGCTACTTGATCTTTACAGCTTCATTCTAATATGCTCAGTTGTTCTCGATTTGTTGATTAAATTGAATGTAGTGAACATGTATAATGAAGTTGTAAGCAACATAATGCAAACTTTAAACCGACTTACCCATCCTCCACTAAAGGTTATCAGAAGGTATATACAACCGTTCAATGGATTAGATTTATCCGTGATGATATTGATAATAGCAATTCACTTTGTAAAATATACAATTACTTATTACTTTAAGTAGATGTTAAAAAAACAGCTAAAATCAGCGATATACCTGTTACTCTTAATGTATATATATATATCGGTTTTTAGCTATAATTATCAAGATCCATCCTTAAATACAGCTACAAATCAGGAAGTAACAAATTTGGGCGGAGTGGTAGGTTCATATTTAGCTGATATATTGGTTCAATTTCTTGGACTCGCTAGTATTACAATAGCTACAACCATAGTTTACTTTTTGATATCAAAAAGGCTGCTGAAAATTCTCTATTTAATATTAATCAATTTAGGAATATGCGCTACATTAGAGCAACTTTCGCTCGGTATCACTGCAAGGTATGTGCATGGCGGAATGATAGGAAATGCACTAATTAGTAACTACCCATTTTACATCTTTGCAGTAGCAGCATCAATAGGTTTTGTAGGGTTAATTGGTTGGAAGAGAACGGTTTATTATTTACTTTTCCTATGTAAAAAAATATTTTCCCTTTTTACAAAGGTTCTGTTTTTCAGGTTACGTAAAACTACTGATTATTCAATAGCACCGTTAGTAGTAGAAGAAAAATATAGAACCACTAGACAACAACCAAAAGAAAGACAGAAAAAAGCTACCGAAGAGATTTTTAAACCACCTTCTAGCGAGTTTGAGTTTCCAAGCATTCACTTACTTTCTAAAGTAGAAGAATCTGTGCAGAGAAAACAGTTGAATGCATTAGAGAGCAATAAGAATTTATCTCTGCTCGAGCAGGTTCTAAGTGATTTTGGCGTGCAAGGAAAAATTATAAGTGTATGTTATGGACCGGTTGTGACTTTATACAAACTTGAACCACAAGCAGGCACAAAATCTGCAAGAGTGATTGGTCTTGCAGATGATATTGCACGTTCAATGAGTGCACTTTCTGCACGTATTTCAATAATTCGTGGACAAAATGCAATGGGAATAGAATTGCCAAATAAAGAACGAGAAATTGTTATGCTGCGTGATTTACTGGAATCGCCAGAATACCAAAATGCAAACTTAAATCTTCCGATTGCACTAGGCAAGGAAATAAGCGGAAAACCAATTATTGCAGATCTGACTAAAATGCCCCACTTGCTTGTTGCCGGAACTACAGGATCAGGTAAATCAGTTGCGATTAACACGATGATTCTGTCGCTTGTTTATCGATTAAGTCCTGATGAATGCAAGATGATAATGATCGACCCAAAGATGCTTGAGCTTTCAATATATGATGCAATACCGCATCTAATAACGCCAGTGGTAACAGAGCCAAAAAAAGCTGTTATTGCTCTTAAGTGGATCGTGAAAGAGATGGAAAATCGCTATCGTATGATGTCATATTTAAATGTGCGGAATGTAATAAACTATAATCAAAAAATTACAGAAGCGATGAATAGCGGAATAGAATTGGAACGCGTTGTACAGATTGGCTTTAACTCAACAACGGGTAAACCTTTGTTTGAAAAAATACCGATTAAAATGGAGACATTTCCGTATATTGTGGTGATTGTAGATGAAATGGCAGATTTAATGCTTGTTGCTGGCAAAGATATAGAATGCTCTATTCAACGTTTAGCTCAGATGGCTCGTGCTGCAGGAATACACATCATAATGGCAACACAACGCCCATCTGTAGATGTGATAACAGGTGTGATAAAAGCAAACTTTCCAACGAGAATTAGTTTTGCTGTTACTTCTAAGATAGATAGCCGTACAATACTTGGTGAACAAGGGGCTGAACAATTGCTCGGTATGGGTGATATGCTTTATATGGCCTCTGGTGGTAAGATTATTCGAGTTCACGGTCCATTTGTAAGTGATGATGAGGTACAAAATATAGTTGATCATCTGAAAATGCAAGGTGAGCCAAACTACATGGAGGAAATCACTCAAGAAGATGAAAATTCTTTTGCAGAATCAGAAGGTGAAACAGAGAATGAAGAGAACGATCTATACAAGCAAGCGGTGGCCATCATTCAGAGAGATCAAAAGGTTTCAACTAGTTACATTCAAAGGCAACTTAGAATAGGCTATAACAGAGCTGCAAATATTGTTGAAAGAATGGAGAAAGAAGGTATTGTCAGTGCTCCAAGTTACTCAGGAAAGAGAGAGATATTGGTAGAATAATCGCTAACTTAAACCAAGGAAAGTTATTTCTAAGATCAATAGATCTCTTGCATAACTGGAATTCAAAAGTTCCAGCGCATGACGCTGGAATGGCTTTGTTGCATCACTCTTCGGATAATAGGTAACGTGGAATAAATTCATGAAGCTATCTCAAATTTAGCCATGCCTATATCAGTAAATTTGTTAAGCAAATAACACTTGAGTAGCAGTTCTCTCTCACGATTAACCTCAGATTTGTTTCTAAAACTAAACCCAAATGTTTGCTTCAGTCGCGAGAAAAAACTTTCTATATAAGATCTCTTCCCATAATTTATCTCTTTTTTCCACCTCTTCATACCATCTTCATCATATGACTTTATGAGCTTGATTGTAGAATTTCTCTCATCCATATAATCCAACTTTGGATGCTCTACTGCATTATTTTGCGGAGGAATCCTTGTCTTTATGTCAAGCTCATCGCACAGTTTGTATAACTTCTTTCGATTATATGCCCTGTCTGCATATAGTGTGCTTATATTATATTTAACATCAATCCTTGCAATAAGATCACATGCTCCATAGTGGTCAGAATAAACTCCGCCACTGTATTTTGCTGCTATAACTTTTTTGCTACCTATCTCTAGCATTACATGCAGTTTTCTTGTTTGCTCATAGCGGCGATACTTTCTATCTGTACCATTTGCCTTGCTATGACCTGGAATATTATTGTAGATCAGTACTATCTATGGCAATCTCAATATCTTCTGTATTATTTTTATCATGTCTTCGATCATTAATTTTGATGTTAAGTTTTTTAAGCCTTCTTGAGGCCTGGGAATAGCTAATAACTTGCAAGTTTTTCCTTACTTGCTCAAGGTACCCTGCTATAAATCCCGCTGTTTGTCTCAGACCTATTCTAAATAAATAAGTTATTATGTGAACCAGAATCACGACCTTATCGCTATAAATATAGTTGCCACCAGCCATTTTTGGACCTTTTTCGTACCAATTTTCTATGGCATCATTGACGTAATAAAAAATATTTCCCCTCTCTTGGAGAAATTTGTTATATTCATGGCAGTTACTGACTCTCATTTTTTGTGGCATATTTTTCTTTAGTAGGTTAAATGCTTGTCTTATAGTGAATTTTGTCAGTAACTGCCAGTTCTTTTTATTTGACCTATGCAACAAAGCCCGCTGGAATCCAGATATTTCTTATTGGATCCCAGTTGTATAGTGTTTAATACTAAATTAACTACTAAAAACGTACAATAGTAATATATTAATTAGCTAGGGGGTTAAAAATGGGTATAACCAAATTTGTATTCGGTTTTGATAAATCGGATGTAACAGCATTGCAGGAAAGTCAAAATATTGATGCTAAAAAGTTTCAAGAAGTATTTAGCGCATTAAAAGAATGGCAAGAAGCTCAAGAGATAGATGCTAAACAGTTTGAAGAGGTATTTAGTGCATTAAAAGAGTGGCAAGAAGCTCAAAAGATAGATGTTGAGCAGTTTGAAAAAGTTTTTGGTGCATTAGAAGATAAGATTGGTACTGAGCAGTTTCAAGCTATGCAAGAGCACTTAAGCGGCTTGCAAGAAAAATTTACAGGCTTAGAAGAAAAAGTAGAAACATTTGCAGACATGGTAGGGGGACAAGAACAAGCAATACTAACTTGTGCCATAGTCAGTGCTGTTGCTGCAATAGCTGTAACTAGTTTTGTTGCATTCTGTATCTATCAGGGAGTTAAGCTTGATAAAGAGAAGAAAAACGACTTGTCTCAAGATATGCCAAGCGGAAAGTTTAATAATGTGAATGATACCGAAAAACTGAAGAATAACTTACAGCAAGGAAGAGTGTAATGCTCTTCTTGAAAGGGTGTTACGTAAAATTTGTAACACCTTAAATTTCCTTTAGATTATGTAGGTTTTGGTAGTAAATTTTTTAGAAAGATGTTTGTATTATAAAGTTGGTAGAGATTCTGATTTACTTGAAGTTTGTTAATTGGTATCTTTTAAAGCACAATATTCACTATAGTATGCTTAAGATCTTTTCTAAAGTTTTATTTATATTAATACTTTTGGTTTCTAGTTTCTTTACTGTACATAATGTTGAAGCGAAGTCTAAGGTAAAGTTCAGTAAGAGGTACATACCTCCTGGTAACCCTGGTGGTGCAAACTTTCATGCAGACGAGGATTTTGCTGAGTCATATAAACTGTATGAGAAGCGTAGGGAGCTCCTCAAGAAAAAAAAGTTACAAGATCTAGCTATAAATAAAGAAGATCTAATCAAAAAATTAAAAGAAAAAAAAATTGCTAGCCTTGATAACGAGCCAAACAACGTGGGAGCTTGCATAGTTGAAGATGGGGAGGATGCTATGATCAATCAGCATGGTATTAATCTTGCACGTTTAAAGGGTGCTGTATTTATAGATCAAGAGCCAGTTTCTCAGTATGAAAGTAAGCAGCATAAAAGTGAACAACAAAAAGGGAAAAAAGTTACTTCAACACGAGAAAAAAAAGTTTCCCCTATAAATGTTACTATAAAAGAAAGTCCATCAAGAAGAACGTGCTCTCATGATTCTATTACTGATCTAAATAGAACACCACAGCATAGTTTAAATGGTTCAAGTTCATTTGGCAGTGTAGTTGACACAGTAAAATAGTGTCACGATTAATAATATGCTAGATAGAGACCTGACACTGAGTGATGATGCATATGAGTCATCGCCGGTTTCCAGGCATAAAACTCATACTGTAAAAGTTGGACAAGTGAAGATAGGTGGAAATAATCCTATAGTTGTTCAATCCATGGCACTTGGTGCACATATAGATTCTGACAACATAAAAAGCAGTGCTCAGAAATATGCAAAAGAAGTAATAGAACTAGCGCATGCAGGTTCAGAATTGGTGCGAATTGCTTTGAACTCAGAGGAAGTAGCAAAAGCAATACCTTATATAGTAGAGGAAATAAATAAAGAAGGCTTTGATGGTAAGATATTAGTAGGCTGTGGACAATATGAGCTCTACAGGCTGATTCAGGATTATCCAGACAACATTAAAATTCTGGGTAAAATTAGGATAAATCCAGGTAATATAGGCTTTGGTGATAAACGTGATGAAAAATTCGAAAAAATTATAGAGTATGCAATAACGCATGATCTTCCTGTCAGAATTGGAGTAAATTGGGGTAGTCTTGATAAGTACCTTTCACAAAAATTAATGGATGAAAACTCCTTGTCTAGTAATCCAAAAACTTCTGATGTTATATTACGTAAGACGCTTGTAATGTCTGCTCTTGGTAGTGCAAAAAAAGCTAAAAAGATTGGCCTTAATGCAGAGAAAATAATCATTTCATGTAAAGTCAGTAGAGTGCAGGATTTAATTTTAGTTTATACGGCACTTGCAAAATCTTCCAATTATGCGCTGCATTTGGGTTTAACCGAAGCTGGTATGGGTAACAAAGGCGTAGTAAATACCACAGCAGGGCTTACTTATTTATTGCAAAATGGTATTGGAGACACTATCCGGGCTTCTTTAACTCAGCGCCCTGGTGAATCACGCACTAATGAGGTGGTAGTATGTCAGGAAATACTGCAGTCTATAGGTTTACGTCACTTTAACCCTCAGGTGAGTTCATGTCCTGGTTGTGGACGCACAAGTGGCGATCGTTTTCGTATATTAACTAAGGAAGTAAATGGCTACATAAAAACTCATATGCCGGTATGGAAGAAAAATAATCCTGGTGTAGAGTATATGAAAGTTGCTGTTATGGGATGCATAGTAAATGGTCCTGGAGAGAGCAAACATGCAAATCTGGGGATCAGCCTGCCTGGGTATGGAGAAAAACCTGTTTCAGCAGTCTACAAAGACGGCAAATATTTCAAAACTTTACAAGGTGATAATATTTTTGAAGAATTTAAGGCAATTATTAGTGATTATGTGGAGAAGCATTACACGTGACAGGTTCATGATTACTGTAAATCTGATGTGAAAAATGAATTTTATGAGAGGGGATTAAATTTTTCTAAAAACCAGCTAATGGAAAAATTTGCTTTTCTAGATTATCGGGAATTACTTGATTTTATATCATAGATATTATATAATAAACTATATATATAAATTTATTAAAGAAACATTATGGCCATACAAAGAGACGAAGCTTTAAAAATATTAGGTTTTGAATCAAGTGATGAGCCTAGTAAACAAGAAATTAAATCAGCTTATAGAAAATTAGCTTTGAAATATCATCCTGATAAACATTCAGGTAAAAATGAGGTTGTGAAGAAACAAAATGAAGAGAAATTTAAGCAGCTAGGTTCTGCATATGAATTTCTCACTAAGAAAAATATAGAAGAGGTTACAAATCTAACTGACGAAAATTTAAATGGAATTAATTCGCCTGAAGATTTGAGGTTTTACTTATATTGGGCTATCCGCAATCAGGATATAGCGTTTCTTAAAAAGCTTTTTTCCAAATTCAAAAATGGTAAAGATGAAAGATTTGGTGATTACATCAATGAAGAAATTTGTATTTACTTTCCATTATCTATTGCTTTAGATTCAAGAAATTATAGTATTCTGAAACTTCTTTTAGAAAATGGTGCTGATCCTAATATAAAGCTATTACATAATGAAGCTTCGTTACACTATTATATGGTTCTCGATGACAGCAGAATTGTAGAGTTATTGTTACAATATGGTGCTGATCCTAATATGGTAGATAGAAATGGTAAAAATCCGTTGTTTGAAGCGTTTTTGTGTTATGATGATCATACTATGGAAATACTTTTGAAATATGGTGCTGATCCTAATATGGTAGATAGAAATGGTCGAGGTCCATTATATCAAGCAATCAATTTTGACAACGATAAACGCGAAAAATATGTAGAGTTGCTTCTAAAGTATGGTGCAGATCCTAATCAGAAGGTTAATGGCTCCAGAGTTATAGAGTATGCTCCATATTTCATTAATAATGGTATAATGAATTGGATTAAAACGCTTACTTTGCCATACGGTAACAATGATAAAGTTAAAAGGTTGATGGCTGAGTACGGTGGAGTTGATAGACGTTATCTACGTGATCAAACGATACTGACTTGTTGTTGCTTAATCGTTGCTTCTGCTACTTTTTTTAGTATAGCTTCTCCTTTGCGCTATGTACCGACAACAATATTTGCACTTGCTGCATGTTTTTTTATTAAAAATGCTGTACATGCTGCATTTTTTGCAAAAGAACCTTCTACTGAGTTTACCGAAGCTAGAGCTTGTCCAGAGATTAGTAAAAGGCTATAATATCTAAAGTTTTAGTGCTGGGTAAAGATGAGAAAAAAGCATCCAGCAGACCTAAGTCAAAGGGAATGGACAAGAATAGAAAGCTACTCCAGAGTATCATACAGGAAAGGAGGAAGGTCGTCAAAGTATAGCAAAAGAGAAATATTAGAAGCAATTTTCTATGTATTGTGTACAGGTGTAAATGGCGGTATTTACTATGTGGTGGGATACCAAGGAGAAAATTTAAAAAATCATATAAAGGAAGAATATGGTATGGATATTGAGATTGTCAAAAGGCCTTCATGTAGGTTCTAAGTCAACAAAGACACACCGCCTTAGCTACTACCAATGAGGGGTTTAAAGTACAGCCAAGAAGGTGGGTTGTAGAAAGGACTTTTGCTTTAGGAATAGAAGACTATCGAAAGAATAAGATTTACTCACTGAAAATTTCATATATCTGGCTATGAGTAGAGTTATGTTAAGGAGAGAAATATGCTTGAGTTTATCAATTCCCGGACAAGTTGGGAGTGTTAAATAAACTGTGTCAAATCGCATTTTTAGTTCAACTCGATTTTTAGCCTACCAGGAAAAAAGATATCAAGTTGAGAGATAGTTAAAGCCCAATCATGTATAGGCATAGTCCATTTCTCTCCTGCCTTCTTTATAGCACAATATACCTGTTTATACAAGGCATTTGTGCTAGTAAATGAGCCCTTAGTTTTAGTAAATTTTCTGATCTGTCTATGTAACCCTTCAATAGGATTTGTGGTATAAATTAACTTTCTTACAGGGCCGGAATATTTAAAATAACTAGACAGATTTTCCCAATTATTCTCCCAAAACTAAAGTATATTTTTCTCCCCATTTTTCCTCTAGCTCAAGCAAATAATTTTCGGCTATTTCTCTACTTGATATGTTTTTTTCAAATCATTCATGAAAACTTTTGCTCGATACATATTTCAGTGAATTTCTTATCTGATGTACTATACATTTCTGCTCTCACTTTTACCCACAATTTTGAGAGGTCATGATGTGAAGCATAACTATGCTCTCCTTAAGATTTTCATAGCCCCGCCATAGAGTCATAGCCCCTGGTAAATTATCACTTTTTCTATTCATAAATCCACCTAATTTTCCTAACCAAATAATAGCTTGTTTTATGTTTGGAGGTTCTTCTGGCAATGTAGCTACTTTATGCTCACGTATGAAAAGGGCCTTCCACTCTTCGTTGCTTAAAATTTTAGTACAGGTTTCCATGGGATTTGATAAAGCGACTTTTGTTAAATATAAAATTTTAAATGCAATAATGCTCTTTATAGCAATTAATTTCTGTAGCCTTTCCTTTGTAGTTAAACGAGAGCTTTCTATTTTACATCCTGATTTTAAAACCCTGAAATACTCCTCAATTTTCCATCTTAGCTTATACCAATTTATCCTTTCTATAGCATCTAAAGTGCTATTAACTGGTACATTAGTCAGCAAAGTCCAATCAATAGCTTCCAATCCTTCAGGAGGATTTGTTTCTTTTGCACTTACCACATATACAGGGATTTTATCACTTATTTTATGCACTGTGTCTTTTGATCCATAAATTGAAGAAGATCTGATAGGTATATAGCCTTTCATATACTTAACTTCAATATTAGCTTTCCTTGATCTTTGGTTTCCACCTTTATTAACTTCTAGAGAAATTTTCTTCTTTACTGGCAGTTGAGTGATGCGTGTTTGCAAATCTGTTTTTCCAATTTCAGTACAGATAAATCTTCTATTAGTTCGATTACGGATTACATAAAAACTACCTAATGTCTCAGTGATCCATAAAAATTTGAAGATATCTGCCTCTCTATCACCAAGGGTAACAAGTTGTACATTTGCAGGAAGGTTGTTTATGCTTTCTTTGAGAGCTGTTATCCACTTATAACTTTCTTTTTCTTCTATGGAGGTACGGTATTTCCTGTTTGCTTTTTCTTGTGACGTTTCTTTTTCCCTAATAGAACGTGCCCAACATTGTTGAGAAGATAGACCTAAAGGCAATCCGTCTTTGCTGACTATTAAGGCACTGTGCAACAGTAAACCCATTTTATGCTTCGTATAAGCTTTAGAAATACTACCTAGCCTCTTAGTTTTTATATGAGAGTCAAAATCCAAATAACTTGTATCTTGAACTGAAAAAACAAACTGATTTCCTTTCATTCTCTCCATAGTTTCTTTGTAATGGGAAGAATAAATTTCCTTATCCTTAAGCTTTTCATTGCTAAATAATCTGTATGCACCCTTAGCTTCTTTCCATCCACTACAGCTTTGATTAATTGATCCAGACGCCTTACCCTCTATACAATAGCCTGTTTTAATAAGTCTCTTATTAAGTCTTGTATCTCCTAAATTAACGTGTTTTAACTCTCTTTCCAGCCATTTATCCCCTAAGCCATCAGTATATTGCACATTTGTACTTACTTCACTCATTTTAATCCCAAATTTATTTGGTATCCATTTTACTCACTTTTTTATTTGTGGGTAAAAGTGAGATTTCTGCTTTAGGAAATACGCTATTTATAGCTGTAGGAAAGCTTTTTAACACAAGCTATCAGAATATCATCTACTCCTCTCTCCTTTAGGTCATTTAGTACTCCCAACCAGAACTTCACTTTCAGCCAAATAAAAACCCAAAACTTCTTTTCTGCCATTTTGCTAATATGTTATACATACATTTGCTTACACAATGCCCGTCCTCCTTGACCTTAAAAAACCATGAACACTATTGGATATACAGATTGCAGCGGACGACTGCGCCATTCGTTGATTACCGGTAACAATTTGTCAGTAATACTTGATATCTCTTCTGCAGATATTTTATATTTCTTCTACATGCGATGCTATATCCCATGCCACTGGCATATGTACTTAAAACCTTTGCTTCAAGTTCGGTTGTTTGCCTTTTTCTGACTACTTGTGGCTCGAAACTTCCTTCTCTATCTCTTGGTGTCAATAGTTCAAATACTTGTCCGTAAAGTCTTTGAATTTCTTCGGTTGTTTTCTTCGCTTTCAGCCGACAAATGGTTTTCTATCTCGCCTTCCCTCTAGCAGTTTTTTTATAAATGGTGTTAATGCTCCATCTCTTCCTGTCAATGGTCTTCCTTCTCGTATAGATGATAAGATATTTGTTTCTAATTCTTTATAGTCTACCAAACCGGTAGTTGTGTTTGCTTGACTCATTGTCAAACCTCCATTTTTTTATCAATTTATTACTTTACTTCTCGGTTTGACACAGTTTATTTAACCATACGCGTCAAGTTAAGGAAATATCGTGAAATATAGCAACATTTGAGATGGGCATTTTATTTGTTACATTTATTTTTTTAGGGAGTTCTTATCTAGAAGAAGATGATTTTTTCAGAAGAATCTATAAATTAATAACTTTATTACTTAATATATAAAATAGTTTTTTTTCGTTTCCTTTCTTCCTTATACCACTTTTCCTTAACTTGACGCGTATGGTTTATTTAACACTCCCGCATTTCCAAATTTTGTGAAGATTCAAATTCTTCTTGCATATCCAGTATGTCTTCTATTACTTGCTGATCTTCATCTCTTTCTTCTAATTGAAATGCTGCTGCTTCTTGAGGTGCTTCTAGCAGTTTTTTTAATATTTCTGTGCGCAGTTTCTCTGTTATTGATTTCCACTGTAGCATTACTAGCATTTCATTTTGCAGCACTGACATTTTCTGTAGTGTTTTCACTTTTTCTGACAGTCCTTTATTTTCTTTTTGCAATGCTTCTATTTTTCTTTGCTGATACTGATTATCTGAATTTGTCATTGGTAATCCATGCATAACCTACTCCAAGTTAAAATTTAGATATTATTAATTAAGTGATACAGTTTCTTTAGTCAATCAATATATTATAACATTAGGATTAACAGCTAAAAGAATAGAATGAAATATCAGGCAATATCCTCTATAATTAAACTTTTAAGATGGAAAAATGACAATTCGTGTAGGAATTAATGGTCTTGGTAGAATAGGCAGAAGTGTATTGCGTGCTATTTTTGAAGTAGAAAACTATAGCGAGCAAATAGAAGTTGTGGCGGTAAATGGGTCGCTCAGTGCTGAGCAGCATGCACATTTGATTAAATATGACTCTGTTCATGGCAAATTTAACGGCGATATTGATTTTAACGAGTCTGAAAATTGGCTATCTATAAATGGCAGGAAATTTTCTTTATATAGAGAACGTAGCCCTGAAAATATTCCTTGGAATGTTGATGTAGTGCTTGAATGCACTGGTGCATTCAACAAGCGTGCGGAAGCAGCAAAGCATAATGCAGAGAGAGTAATTGTCTCTGCTCCAGTTTCAGATGCTGATGTAACTGTAGTTTACGGCGTAAATAACGATATGCTAAAAAAGGAGCATAAAGTGATCTCAGCAGGTTCTTGTACTACAAACTGTCTGGCTCCGATTGTACACGTTTTACACTCCAATTTAGGTATAAAAAGCGGTTTTATGACCACTATACATGCCTATACGAATGATCAAAATATTCTTGATGGCAACCATAGAGACTTACGTAGGGCAAGAGCTTGTGGCCTTTCTATGGTGCCAACTACAACTGGAGCAGCAAAAACAATTGGTTCTGTCATTCCTCAGTTAAAGGATAAGCTAGATGGTACTGCTATTAGAGTTCCGGTTAGCAACGTTTCTATGGTTGATTTTAAATTTACGACTGATAAGAAGGTAACAGCTGGAGAAATAAATGAAATGTTTAAGAATTCAGCAAATCATGTGCTTTCCGTATGTAACGAGCCTTTAGTTTCAATAGACTTTGTCCATAACCCTTATAGTGCAATTGTGGATTTAGCTGGTACATATGTCACAGGTGATATCTGTAGAGTTGCAGCGTGGTACGATAATGAATGGGCTTTTTCACTGAGAATGTTAGATATAGCTTTATTGTAAAGTATGAACGAAAACTCACAAAAATATGCTTCATTTTATGAGCACTTTGCGGAACTTAGAAAAAGGGTTATTTTTTGCTTTCTATTTTTTTGTGTTACCTTCGGGTTTTGTTACTACTTTAAAGAAAATATATACCGCTTTTTACTTGCACCTTTAATAGAAGTTACAAAAGATAGCAATGATTTTTCTCTAATCTATACAGACTTAACAGAAGCGTTTTTTGTATATCTCAGGGTTGCAATAATGAGTGCACTGTTGTTTTCTTTTCCTGTGTTTGCATGGCAATTCTATATGTTTCTAGCACCTGGCTTATATAAAAGAGAAAGGGCAGTGTTATTGCCATACTTAATTGCAACACCGGTTTTGTTTGTAACGGGAGCCGCTGTAGTTTACTACTACATATTTCCCCTAGCCTGGAAATTTTTTATTGCTTTTGAACATAGCGGTAAATCTTTCGGTATACCAATAGAGTTTATGCCATCAGTTAGTGAATATTTAGACCTTGTTCTTCAATTCATGTTTGCGTTTGGTACTGCATTTCAAATTCCAGTCATACTAACCTTAATGGTGAGAGTAGGGCTAATCACTGCACAAAGTTTGTCAAATAAACGTAGAATTGCGATAGTAGTAATTTTCATTATTGCTGCAATCTTAACTCCACCTGATGTACTAAGCCAAGTAGGGCTTGCAATTCCAATGTTGGTATTATATGAGCTGTCTATTCTGATATGTAGATACATTGAAAAGAAAGCAAAGGATTGAATCAAGAATATTATTTATAAACAAAGAATGAGCACCAGAGCGCTTTTTCTTGTTTGAGTGTTTTTGGCACCACAGCATTTTATTGATTTATTGACTTGTTTGCTTAAATATATAATAATTAAAGTATATTATTATTTTGAATAGGAGAATTTTATATGCCAAAATATGAAGAGTTAAACGGAACACAACAAGAATTATATGGTAAGTTACAGGCTGCGATGGAAGAACATGAGAATATTATCGAGAAGCTACTTGTATGAGACTGTGTTATATAGCGAAACTAGATTTCACTTTTACACACCTAGATAAGGGGTAACAGCAGATACTAGAATGACGAAATCGTTATTCTGCTACGCATTATCGCCGTATAACTATAGCTATATATGAACTAAAAAAGCAATATTCATTAGATCTTAATATTTTAGATCTATATTTCAATAAAATATTACAATTAGTATGCATGATCCATTTAAAAGTGAGGATTATAAAAAAAATCTTGATTCTCTGATCAAAGCTATAAATATAGGAAATCCAGAGAAACAATGTTATAAAACAGTAACAGATCTGTCTCATGCTTTAGCGGGTTTTACAGATAAGGCAGAAGATGTAGCTAAGCTTGTTATACGTGATGACTTGAATAATTGTGTAAAGAAGGCAAATAAAAAGCCATTAATTCTTAGGATATTCAATAGAATATTAGGAAGAGATGTTTCGATTAGGAATATAAGTAATTTTATAAAAGATAAATTGCCTCCTTCAACTGCTAGAACAGCAATCGAATATACAGATGTTATTCAAAAAATTTCAGATTTAGAGCGAATAGAAAGAAGTCAAGATAAATATAGGTCATATGGAATAAATTTAGAAAATAGACAGCAAAAGAAAAATCTCTTATATGAGCGAGAAGATTCAGGTTATGGAGGTTCATTAAACGAAGATCCTGAGTATGAAGAAATATCAAATTATCAAGAGGAAAAAAGTAAATCTTTAACAAAAGATTTGCGTAATCTACAATCAATTAAAGAGGAGCCGATTTATGCAATAATCTCTAAAGAACATATAGAAGCAAAAAGAGAACATAGGAAGAAACAACAACTTCAATCTCTTGCACCACCAAAACCACCAAGAGTACCACCAGTACCAGAGAAAATGTTTACTGCCAATCAAAAAATTAGACAAGAACCGAAAAAAGATAAACCTGCAGTACCACCAAAGCCTAAAGATTTAGGCGAAAAAGTAAGCACAGAGCAAAAAATAGTAGTGGAAAAATCAGCTGAGAGTAACCCTATACTACCACTAAAATCTGAAAATCAAGATGGTAAAGAATCAGCAAAAAAAGCTGATGGACCAAAAGTACTAGTAGTTGCTATGAAAAAAGAAGTGACTCGCGAGAGTAGTAAAGTAAAGGCATTAAAAGAAAGATTTGAGCGAAATCAAGTAAAGAACGTGTTGCCTGCTGAAAACAAAACTACTTCAGTAACACAAACGGATATCAGTGTGAAGAGAAAACAATCTCGTTCATTTCCAGTAGGGAATAAAAAATCTTCGATCAACCATCTTGCCAGCAAAAATTTACCTTCCACGAATGTAAGTGTAAAAGAAATGGTTGCACGAATTGAAAAGAGAAAAGATGGAAGATAGTAATATTTTGGTATTTCCCTACTCATGAACATTAGCTCTTATCATAACATTTTTACAGCCATAAGAGGAAGTTTTTCGGTTCTGTCGCATTTGTAGGGAAGTAGAAAGAAGAATGATATAATTGTCTAAAAAAAAGCAAAGATGTTTCGTATCAATCAAAAATTGTTGCCATATTTCAAAGGATTTAGCTTTTCAGCGGATGTTATCTGTATACATGAAATGTCGATTCTCTTTGAGCTATCGAGATTTGGAAGAAATGATGAGTATAAGGGGAGCAAAATGCTACGTTACAAAGGTGGGTTATCACCACTGATAGATGAGGCAGTAAGGAAAAGAAAGAAGCAGGTTGGTAGTAATTGGAGAGACTTACATTAAATTAAACGGTAAATGGGTTTATTTATATACTGTAGACTTCCTCTTGTGTGTTAGTAGAGACAAGTCTGCAGCACTTGCATTCTTTCGTAAAGCCTTCAGGAGTAACTATCTTCCTGAGAAAATTGTAATTGATAAAAGCGGCAGTAATACTGCTGCTCTTGATGATTTGAATGCAGAAATTTCTGAAGATTATAGTTCTTCAAATAAAATATCTAAATAATATTGTTGATAGATTTATCAAAAAACTAATAAAGCAAATGCTTGGGTTTAAAAGCTTCCATTCCGCAAAGATTACCATCACAGGCATAGAAAATATTCGTATGATTCAAAAAAGACAAATTATTAAAATAATGTTTCTACTTTTGAGAATTTTGCTATGTTAATGGCTTCATAACTCCTATAATCCCACCTTTAATGATCTTCTTTCCTATGGTTTATAGATTCGACAGAACCTAAAATATACCCTGTATTCCAGGTTTGATTATGTCTGGAACAAGCCTAACGCCATTCTTTATTTCTTGTACTATAGAAATTGTTGTTAAGTTCTTTATGTTAAAATCATTGATATTCATTGCTCTTTTATAAAAAAATTAAGCTATATGCTTTATATCTTAACATTAGTTTAGTTTTAAAACAAATTAATATTTTAATATAAGTTTTCTCTTTTGTAGAGAATCTGCTTTTTCTTGTTTTGTATGAACTTAGAAAATTTTTATTGATGAATGACTTTAAGTTTAAAATTGAGAAAGTAGTTGTTATATATACCAGCAAGTATGAGTTAAATTTGTATTATGGACTTGAATAAATTTACCGAAAAAGCAAAAAGCCTAATCCAGAGCGCTCAAATGAAAGCATTGGGAGCTGGGCATCAGATTTTTATGCCTGAACATTTACTTAAAGTAATGCTTGAAGATGAGTCAGGTTTAGTTCAGGATTTGATAGGCGCTTGTGGTGGAAATGTTCAGAATATTTCTGATGCTGTGAGTAGTGCAATTAAAAAGTTTCCAGTGGTTGGAGGACCAGGTAGTGGTGGACTTCAGCTTTCAAGAGAGGTAGCAAAAGTTTTTGATGATTCAATTGGTATTGCGAGGAGAAATAAAGACACATTTGTTACTGTTGAGCGGTTACTGCAGGGCCTTGCTGCACAAAAAGATGAAATTGTAGGTAAAATTTTAGCAGAAGGTGGTGTAACACCGCAAAAATTAAATTCAGTTATTGCAGAAATGAGAAAAGGTGGCAGTGCAGACTCTCCAAATAGCGAGGAAAAATTAAATGCGGCAAAGAGGTATACAAAAGATATTACAGAGCTTGCTATGCAAGGTAAGCTTGATCCTGTAATTGGTCGTGATGAGGAAATCAGAAGAACTATGCAGGTATCGTTGAGGCGAACAAAAAATAATCCAGTACTGATAGGTGAACCTGGTGTTGGAAAAACTGCAATAGTTGAAGGTTTAGCAAACAGAATTGTTGCAAATGATGTACCACTTGGTTTGCGTGATGCAAAAGTTTTAGCTTTGGATCTAGGTGCGTTAATTGCTGGAACAAAATTCAGAGGAGAATTCGAAGAAAGATTAAAAGCAGTAATCAATGATATTTCAAAAGCAGAGGGGAAAGTTATCTTATTTATAGATGAGCTTCATACTTTAGTTGGAGCAGGAGCAACAAGTGGTGCAATGGACGCTTCAAATTTGCTAAAGCCTGCTCTTGCGCGTGGAGAAATTCGCTGTATAGGAGCTACAACTTTAGATGAGTATCGTCAACATATAGAGAAAGATCCTGCGCTTGCAAGGCGTTTTCAGCCTGTGTTTATTTCTCAACCAACTGAAACTGATACTATTTCAATACTGAGAGGTTTGAAGGAGAGATATGAGGTGCATCATGGTATTAGAATCACAGATGGTGCAATAATTGCTGCTGCAACGCTTTCTAATAGATATATAACAGATAGATTTTTACCTGATAAAGCGATTGATTTAATTGATGAGGCAGCAAGCAGAGTAAGAATTGAGATGGATAGCAAACCTGAGGTTATTGACGAACTTGAGAGAAAGATTATACAACTAAAAATTGAATCAGAGGCTTTGAAAAAAGAAAGTGATGAAAACTCTAAGCAACGTTTAAAAAAGATAAATGAGGAAATTGAGAGTCTAAACAGTAAATTTGCTGACTTAAGCAGTAAATGGCAGATGGAAAAGAATAAGATAGCTAAAATACAAGAAACAGCTGAAAAATTGGATAACTCGAGAAAAGAGTTGGAACTGGCTCAGCGTAATGGAAATTTAGGAAGGGCAGGGGAATTGATGTATGGTGTGATTCCTCAACTTGAAAATGAGTTAAAAAATCAGGAAAAAGTTACTGATAGTTTCCTAAAGAAAGAAGTTACTGAGAGTGATATTGCAAATATTGTTTCAAAATGGACAGGCATTCCAGTTGATAACATGATACATAGTGAAAAGGAAAAGCTCCTTAACATGGAAAATGAAATAGGAAAAAGAGTAATAGGGCAGAGAGATGCAATTGAAGCGATAAGTAATGCAGTAAGGCGCTCCCGCTCTGGTGTTCAGGATACTAATCGACCTTTTGGTTCATTTTTATTCTTAGGTCCAACCGGAGTTGGAAAAACAGAGTTGGCAAAATCCCTTGCCGAATTTTTGTTTGATGATCAATCAGCACTTCTACGCTTTGATATGTCAGAATATATGGAAAAACACTCCGTTTCAAAGTTAATTGGTGCGCCTCCAGGATATGTTGGCTATGAACAAGGTGGCAGGTTAACTGAGGCAGTAAGGAGAAGACCATATCAGGTAATTTTGTTTGATGAGATAGAAAAGGCAAATCCAGATATATTTAATATATTGCTGCAGATCTTGGATGAAGGCAGGCTCACCGATAGCCACGGTAAATTGATTGATTTTCGCAATACCATACTGATTCTAACTTCTAACCTTGGTGCTGAGGTGATGCTAAGAGGAGCTACCGAATCTGTGAAAGATGAGGTGATGAAAATAGTTAAGTCAGCGTTTCGTCCAGAATTTTTAAATAGACTGGATGAAATTATTATATTCCACAGCTTAACCAAAGATGACATTGATAAAATTATAGATGTTCAATTCTCTTATTTACAAAAGATGCTTGCTAAGCGTAAACTGAGTATTAGTTTATCGCAAGAAGCTAAAGAACTAATAGCACAAACTGGATATGACCCTGAATATGGAGCGCGGCCTCTGAAAAGGGTAATACAAGAATGCATTCAAAATAATCTAGCTAAGTTAGTTTTATCGGGGGAAATAGTAGAAGGAGATGAGCTAATAGTGTATACTTCTGGTAACGAAATCTTAGTTAAAAAGATCTAGATTCGCTGTGTATTTTTGTTTTGAAAAATGTGTATAAATCATAATGTTAATGTTGAGTCTTTATTTAAGCTAGTTGATCAAGGGAATAAAAAAGAGAAAGAAAAAATTAAAGAGTTTATACAGTACTTTTATAATTTTGTTTATAATAGTGACCTAAAAGTCAACGATAAATTTCTTTTATACATTGCAGAAGATGCATACAACTTCATTCTTAAAAAAGAAAAAGAAGAAAGTAAATTGGCAGTAAGTAATGTAAATGATATTTCAGGAATAGAAGGCAATTTCACTATAATTAAAATCACAAATTATGACATGCCCTTTTTAGTGGATTCTGTCATTTCCACTATTAAGTCACACGGTTTAACTATATGCTATTATAGTAACAGCATAATTAATGTTCAAAGAAAAAATAGCCTAATAGATAAAATTCATCTTTTGGAAGAAAGTAATGGAATCAAAGAGTCAGTAATATATGTAATTATTAAAGGCATAAGTGATAGCTTTGTTGATACACTAGAAGAATCTCTACGAAAGACGCTAAAAGCAGTTAACTGCGTTGTAAGGGACTGGCAATGGATGCTCAAGAAGCTTCTTGAGCATCCGGCATTGGATGCTGGAGGCAGAGATTTTCTAGCTTGGTTGAAAAATAACAATTTTGTATTTTTAGGTTATCAAGAATACATTACTAATAAAGAAGGAAAGCTTGCTCTAAGTGGTAAGGAGAGCCTCGGGTTAATGAGAGCAAGTGAAGAGTACCAAAATTCATCAATTTTTTCTGAAAGCTTGAATTCTTTATACATACTAAGATCAGACCTAATCTCAATAGTTCATCGGCGTACCTATATGAATTGTATAGGAGTGAAAGAATTTAATGATCAGGGTGATGTAATAAGGGAACAGCATTTTTTTGGGCTATTTACTTCTATAGCAGAAGTGCAAGATATTCGAACTATTCCGGTAATAAAGGATAAGGTTACAACAATAGAAAAAAAGGCAGGATTTGTTCCTGGTGGCCATAACAATAAAGCTTTAATTTCCATTTTACAGGCATTTTCTTGTGACGAATTATTCCAATCAAATGAAGACGAGTTATTTGAAATTTGCACCTCGATCATGTCTCTTGCGATTAGACCAAGAGTCAAATTATTTTTGAGAAAGGTAGGGAACTTTATTAGTTGCATAGTATTGATACCGATGCGTTATGCTAGTGCAAGACTAATGTTTAAGATACGCGATATATTGAAAGATGAAACGAATGCAGAAAGTTCAGATATTTATAACAATCACATTATCAATGAATATGATTTGATGAAATTACACGTGGTGCTAAGAACCAAAAGCGCTAGCGTTTTTGATGATGAAGTTTTGCGTATCGAAAACAAGTTAAGAAACATTACAGAAAAGTGGGAAGATCGTTTTATAGACAATTTATATAATACTTTTAGCACTGTTGAGGATATATTTATCCGCTATTGCAAGGCATTTCCGATAAGTTATCAAGAGAATTTTGAACCTCATGATGCGTATTATGATATGAAAAAATTGGAGATAGTGAGAAAGAAAAAAGTCAGTGAAGTTGATTTGAGGCTTACTCGTGACAATCTCAACTATCAATTGAAGGTTTACACTCCAAGCAACGGAGGCCTTGAATTGTCAAAGATATTAAAGGTTACTAAGAATTTAGGGGCTAAGATTCTATCTCATAATGGTTATTATATAGAAATCAACGGTGGAATATGGATACATCATTTTATGTTGTCAAGAGTTGATGAATTAATAGACAACATTACTTTAAAAGAGCAGTTTGAGGTAACACTTGTAAAAGTGTTCAGCAAGGAAATAAAAAATGACTATTTTAACAGCTTGATCATTATTGCTGGGCTCGAGTGGAAGGAAGTGCTTCTGATTAGAGCGCTAAGCGCCTACCTAAAGCAGACATCATTTAGCTATAACCCAGAATATATCCAGAAAGTAGTATCAGAGTATCCAAAAGTAGTAAGGTATTTAGTAGAATTATTTCATTCAAGATTTGATACTAAAATAGATATTGATAGGGCAGAAACTACTAGCATTTTGATAGAAAAAATTGAAGAACTACTAAAAGAGATCAGCAACGTTTCACATGATTACGTTTTGCGTTCGATATTTAACTTGATAATGGCAATTTTGAGAACCAGTTATTATCAAGATGATAAGCCATACTTATCTATCAAATTTGATTCAAGTAAAATAAATGGTTTACCTGACCCGCGCCCATACCGTGAATTGTATGTTTATTCAAACCTTTTTGAGGGAATACATCTAAGAGGAGGGAAGTTGGCTCGTGGTGGTTTGAGATGGTCGGATAGAACGGAAGATTTTCGCACTGAAGTTTTGGGACTCATGAAAGCCCAGATGACAAAAAATGCGGTCATTGTACCCGTTGGCGCAAAGGGTGGGTTTGTAATAAAGCAAGTTTATAAAGACAAAAACATTTTAAGGGAGAAAGGTGTTGAATGCTATAAGAATTTCATCAGAGGAATGCTTGATATTACTGATAATGTAGTTGATGGCAAAATAACTCCACCAGAAAATGTGATTAGGTATGACGAAGATGATCCATATTTGGTAGTTGCAGCAGATAAAGGCACTGCTTCATTTTCTGATTATGCAAACGAAATATCCTCTGAATGTAACTTTTGGCTCGAAGATGCATTTGCATCTGGTGGATCAGCAGGTTATGACCACAAAAAGATGGGTATTACAGCAAGAGGTGCATGGATTGCAGCACAACGCCATTTTTGGAGAATGAATAAGGATATTTACCAGGATACAACTGTTATTGGAATTGGAGATATGGCTGGCGATCTATTTGGGAACGGCATGCTGCTTTCAAGAAATATGAGTTTAATTGGAGCATTTAATCATATGCATATTTTTGTTGATCCAAATCCTGATGCGGAAAAGAGTTTCGTGGAGCGTAAACGGCTCTTTGAATTACCGTTTTCCACTTGGATGGATTACAATAGAGATTTGATTTCTCATGGTGGCGGGGTATTTGAACGTAGTAGCAAACAAGTAGAAATTTCTCAAGAAATGAAAAAGTGCTTTGATATAACGGAAGATACATTATCTCCAAATGATTTGATTCGATATTTGCTCAAGGCAAAAGTGGATTTCATATGGAATGGAGGAATTGGCACCTTTGTTAAGGCAAAAAGTGAAAGCCATGGCATGGTTGGCGATAAAGCAAATGATGAATTAAGAGTAAACGGTCATGATATTAGAGCTTCTATGTTTATAGAGGGTGGCAACCTTGGTTGCACGCAGCTTGGAAGGGTAGAATACGCTAAAATAGGTGGGTATATCAATGCAGATTTTATTGATAATTCAGCAGGAGTAATATGTTCTGATCTTGAAGTTAACATCAAGATTGCTTTTGTTGCAATTATGAAAGAAGGGGGAATTTCCTTGGAAAAAAGGAATGAAATACTGGCTAGCATGATAGATGAAGTTGCATCTAAGGTACTTGAAAACCATAACAGGATTGAAACAAAAGCATTGCTTCTTGAGTGTTTGCAAGCTAAAGAAAAGTTGGAGCAGCACCATAAATTATTACTCAGTTTAGAGAAATTTGGGCTGCTAAACCGAGATGTAGAATTTCTTCCAGCTGAAGAAGAGGTAGCAAGAATGTTAACTGATGGAGAAGGTTTCTGTTCTCCTCAGCTTTCTGTTCTGATGTCTTATGCAAGAACAGCAATAAAAAATGAAGTTATACACTCTGAGCTACCTGAAAAAGATTTTTTGTGCCGTGATTACTTACTAAATTACTTTCCACAAAGGATGGTAACAGAGTTCAAGGATTCCATATTGAAACACCAACTTTGTAGGGAAATTATTTCTACTTGCATTACAAACGATGTAGTAAATAGGATGGGCTGTATATTTATTAATAATTTGGTTGAGAGTACTGGAATTAAAGTACATGAAGCAGTTAACATATATATCGTTGTTAATCACCTATATAATTTAAGTAGCCTTTGGCAGAAAATTGATGAATTGGATGGAAAAATTGATGTTGATTCATATTTGCAAGTAGTGAGAAGTGTGCAAAAATTTATTGGTAGGGTATCATTTTGGTTAGTAAAAAATCTTGGTAAGCTTAATCTTGTAGAACTAGATGGTGTTACAAAATTTAGGGGTGCAATTGAAACTTTAGGCCATGATATTTTAGATGAGCACCTATTAGAGGTCTATAATCATGGATTAGCTTCTTTGTTAGAGCTTAACATAAATAAAGATCTAGCAAAAAGGGTTGCTGATCTACGTATTCTTATTTATGCGCTGGACGTTATATCTGTTGCTGAGCAGACATCTTTGTCCATCCTTGAGGCTGGTAGAATATACTTTGAATTAAAGTCGCTGCTAAGATTTGATATGATTAGAACAGTTGCTGGCAAGATGAAAAGCCATTCTTCCTATTGGGATCGCAGCTTAATTAATGATTTATTAGATGATTTAAGCAATTATCAACATAAGCTAGCTGTTAAAGTTATAAAAGCTACTGATAATCATGTAGACAAGGTTCAAACTTGGGCTATTAATGATAAGGATTATATAGAGCGCTACAATAGCTTTTTAGATGAGATGGTCGCTTATAAACTTGATTTAAGTAAATTAATACTCATAATCAGAAGAGTTAAAATACTTGCTTCATAGGAAAAATGTTTAATATAGGTCTGTCAGAAGTTTTAGTTGTAGCTTTAGTGAGTATAATGGTTCTTGATAAAAGTAAAGTACCTGTATTTCTTAATCTTATTAAAAATATATATAGGTATTTCTGGGTTGTAAAATCAAGAGTTAGGAAATTGTTGAAGGATACCGGAATTAAAGAATTATATGAAGAGCATAACGTTGAAAAAGTCAATTACATAATTGGTGAAGATGGCAAGCTTTATCCTACTTACAATGTAGATAGTACAAAAAATGACAGCAAAAATCCTAGTAGTAGATGATATACCATCTAATGTTAAGCTTTTGGAGGCTCAGCTAAAAGCAGAGTACTATACAGTTATTGTAGCTTATGATGGCGAGGAGGCGATAGATTTAGTAGCGGAACAGCAGCCAGATATTATCTTACTTGATGTCATGATGCCAAAAATGAGTGGTTTTGAGGTTTGTAAGAAGCTAAAGAATGATCCCTTAACGACTTATATTCCAATAATTATGGTAACTGCGCTGCATGACACTCATGATAGAGTGGAAGGAATTAATGCTGGTGCGGATGACTTTCTAACTAAGCCGATAGATGAAACTGCTTTATCTGCAAGAATTAAGTCTCTTGTGCGCTTAAAGATGATAATAGATGAGTTGTGCTTGAGAGGAGAAACTAATGCTGAGATTGGTGGAGTAGCAGAAAGCAGTATTATGGATTATTCTAATCAGATTTTTGATGCTAACATACTTGTTGTAGATGAGGACACCTTTCAAGCAGAGCAGATACACAATGTTCTAAAGCAACGCTTCAGATCAATTAAAATACTGCACGATCCAAAAGAAGCATTAAAGGTTGGTATTAAGGATAATTACGACCTGATTATTTCTGACATGCAGTTTTCAAAAACTGACGGCCTACGGTTGTGTTCTAAGTTTCGTAGTAAAGTAGAAACACGTTATACACCAATTCTGATCCTTTCTGAAGATTATGATAAAAGCAATTTAGTAAAGGCACTTGATGTAGGTGCTAATGATTATTTAACAGTACCTTTAGATGAGAGTGAATTAATAGCTAGGGTTAATTTGCAAGTGAAACGCAAAAGGTATCAAGATGCCTTGAGAATGAATTTATTTAATAATGTGGAAATGTCTATAAAGGATCCATTAACTAACTGTTATAATAGAAGATATTTTGATGCACACTTAAGAAATATTGTTAAGGATTCTGTGGAAAAAGATAGAAGTTTATCTCTTATGATACTTGATATAGATTATTTTAAGATGGTGAATGATAACTTTGGGCATAATGCTGGAGATGAACTTTTAAAGGAAATACAGAAAAGAATTTCTGAAAATATCAGAGTGACAGATTTATTAGCTAGGTTTGGTGGTGAGGAATTTGTTGTTGTAATGCCAGATACCAATGTATCAGATGCGTATACTATTGCAGAGAGAATAAGGAAAATTATTGCCAAAGAACCTTTTATACTTGTGGATAAAAATACAACCCATAATTTAACTGTGAGCATTGGAATTTCAGCAATGCAAAGATCTGACCTTGATGATGTTAAAAAATTTATAGTACGTGCTGACAAATATTTATATAAAGCAAAAAACAGTGGTAGAAATAGAGTGGTTACTGGTTGAAGTTCTTTTAAATAAGTAGTAACTAAGATTCAAATGATAGCATAAAATTTCTCAACTCCGGAAATTTCGCATTTAACTGCAGAAATAGATATTTATTTAAAAAATACCCTGTAATTTTTAACCCTAGTCTGAATTCTTGATATGAGTAGCTATTTTGTAGGTTGTTATTGTATACATCATGCAACATCTGTGGAAAAGGTAGTAATTTATCTGCATAACAGTCACCTACTTTTTTTGACACTGCTCTACCAGTTTTTGGAGAAATAAATTGTAGATTTTCTTTCACACCTGTTACAGCACATTTTGATAGGTCTAACTTAAATCCAAGTTGCGTAAGAAGCAGAAGCTCTAAGTTAAGGTAATGACTTTGCCAAAACTGGCTATTATGTTTTATTACATCGATGAAGTGTCTAAAATTATCATACAACTTGATGCAGGATTCACTTTCTGGAAGCACTTTTTCTAATATAGACGAGAAAGAAACAATAGCAATGCTTTTTAACCTATCTTGAAAGAAATGATGAAATGGAGATTCAATCAATTCGCACTTTAAAAAACCTAGATTTTCAGGTAGCTTAGCACTCCATTCTGCATGTAATAGATTACTTATTTGAAACTTATAATTGCTATTGTTTGTTAACCTAGTTAATCCTCTGCACTTTCCATGATTTTTTGTAAATAGAGAAAGAATTAAATTTTTATCACCGTATTTTTTAACAGCTATAATAACACCTTCATCTTTCCATCTCATTTAGAGTATATTGACCATATGATATTATAGAGATAATAAAATTAGTGTAGCAAATTTGAGTTTAAGTCAACTGAAATATATTGACTTTATGTGCAATATTAGCTTTAAACCAGTAAAACAAGCTGCTTAACATATGCGCCCTCTCTATTTTAATTATATTCTTCTTTTGTCTCTATGTTGTTTTTTGCTTTTTTCAATGAAAGCCCAAACGAATGATTCATCAGTTATTCCTATACCACAAAGAAAAAAAGAATTAGTTGAGTTAGTACAACCGAGGCAAATTATTGAAATACAGGAAATTGATGAGGGTATTCCAATTCCCAAAAGAAAAAAGGGTGTAGAAAGAAAACTAAGAGAAGACATCAAAGAGGTGAAAAATGAAATAAGAGATAAGAAAAATATTGAGAACAAAGATGATGAATTGGCTGTAACAGAAATTATTAATTCTATAAGGGATAAACTGACAGAGTGTTGGAGCATTCCTGAGGGCATAGTTTATAAAGAAAATTTTAGTATAAAAATTAACTTATTATTATCCAGTAAAGGCGAGATCGTTGTAGCCAACGTAGCAGATAGTAGTTCTTATCAAAATAATCCTCTTTTTAGATCAGCAGCAGATAATGCAATGCGTGCAGTGTATAAATGTAGCCCGTTAATTGGCTTACCTGCTGAGCATCATCACATTTGGCGCGAAGTCACGTTAGATTTTATTCTAAATAGGTGAATTTACGTTACCTGAATTAGTTACTTGTGATGAAAAATAGATCAGCAAATTTTCAATCAACAACAGCTAAAGACCTTTCTGCAACGTTGATTTCTCTTATATCTGTAACTTCGTCATTCTGATTAAACGAAATTTGCAGAGACTTACTACTGTACTTCCTTTTTCCCAAGAAGTTAGCTTGTTTAATTTTATATGAGACATAGTACCAAACATTTTCGTCGAACTTTGATACTAATGTTGGCAATCCTAAAGTATGAACCACTTTTTCTCTATCATCACCTACTTTTATTTTGCTCCACAGTTCAACATTAATGCCAGGAACTCCGTGATTATAGATAGTGTGCATGCAGCCTACTGAAAACAGCAAAACAGAAAATATTAATACTCGCATTTTGTCAATTAGTTATTTGAAATCATAATACACTGATAAACTATCTGTCGTCAAATTTCAAAAAAGTTAAATTGACTGATTCTCAATATCATTTAATATAATATTTACTTCAAAATAATTAGGTACCTTATGTCGTTGCTAGAAGCAGATCCAATATACAAGCCTTTTAATTATCCTTGGGCATATGATGCATGGTTGCAGCAACAAAGGATACACTGGATACCTGAAGAAGTTCCGCTTGCTGATGATGTGAAAGATTGGAAAACTAAACTTTCTAATGTAGAGAAAAATTTATTGACCCAGATTTTTAGGTTTTTTACTCAAGCAGATATTGAAGTAAATAATTGCTATATGAGGCATTATTCAAATATATTTAAGCCAACAGAAATATGTATGATGCTTGCAAGCTTTTCCAATATGGAGACTATACACATTGCAGCCTATTCATACCTTCTAGATACGATTGGCATACCAGAAAGTGAATATCAAGCATTCTTAAAATATGATGCTATGAGAAAGAAGTATGAATACATGTTAGAATTTGAGGAAAGTAAAAAGCACGATAAAAAACATGTTGCTAAAACTTTAGCAGTATTTGGTGCCTTCACTGAAGGATTGCAGTTATTTGCATCATTTGCAATTTTGCTCAATTTTCAACGGTTTGGAAAAATGAAAGGTATGGGGCAAATAATTGCTTGGTCAGCACGTGACGAAACCTTGCATACCAATTCAATTATCAATTTGTTCAATACGTTTATTAAAGAGAATAATGAAATTTGGAATGACGAGTTCAAAGAAGAATTATATTCTGCATGTCGCACTATTGTTGAACTTGAAGATGAATTTATAAGTCTTGCTTTTGATTTAGGAGATGTTGAAGGGCTATCTGCAGAGGAAGTGCGCAATTATATACGTTACATAGCAAACAGAAGGTTAACGCAATTAGGTCTTAAATCTATATATAATGTTAAAGATAACCCTATTCCGTGGCTTGATGAAATACTAAATGGCGTGGAACATACAAATTTCTTTGAAAATAGAGTAACAGAGTATAGCCGTGCAGCAACTCAAGGCACTTGGGAGGAAGCTTTTGCTAAAAACTATACAAAAAGTGAATAGCAGTAACTTCACCCTTTTTTATCGTTTCAACGGAAGCTTGCGATACATATCAAAGGTGGAAGGAGGAAGAATTTGATATAAATCATCTATTTAGCTTAGAGAAAAGAGAGTATAGATATAAAGTTACATTATTGCATGTAATAGTTGGAGATTTTGATTGCTTAGAGGAGGAGAAGAAGAAGTTAATACGATATCTATTAGACAAAGGTGCTAATGTTAATGCACGAGATTCTTTTGGAAAAACTCCTTTGCACAATAGTCATGACAAAGAGGTAACACAAATTTTACTAGATGCAGGTGCTAATCTTTTTATAAAGGATCATTATGGAATGACTGCAAGAAAACATGCCCGTGATGAATCAAAGCAGCTTTTAAAAAAGGCAGAAGATAAATACAAGCAATAAAGCAATGAAATTTGGTGCTATTGTTGGTATTACGGCTGGAGTGGGAGTTGGTAATGGACTTTTTGCTGCTGCTGGTCTTTCATTACTAATATCGGCTTTTATTGGCGCAGCTGTTGCTATAGCAATAGGGTTTGTTTGTTTTTGGTATTACATATGCAATGTCAAAGCAGGTTCCTAGTGAGAAGCTATAGCGTTGATGCAGAACAAAAAGCTAGTACAGCGGCAAGTATGGTAGTGTAGTTAAGTAAAAAAAGGAAGAAGAGACTTCTTCCTCTTTTCTCCAAATTTTTTATATATAATTGAGAATAAA
This sequence comes from Wolbachia endosymbiont (group A) of Limnophora tigrina, assembly GCF_964263225.1. Taxonomy (NCBI): domain Bacteria; kingdom Pseudomonadati; phylum Pseudomonadota; class Alphaproteobacteria; order Rickettsiales; family Anaplasmataceae; genus Wolbachia; species Wolbachia endosymbiont (group A) of Limnophora tigrina. The sequence goes on along the minus strand of NZ_OZ181654.1, from coordinate 141,264 downwards.
AAAACTGTGGATAACTCTGAAAAAGATCAAAAAAGACATCAAAAAGAGTATGATTAGATTGAAATATTTACAGAAAAACTTACTCAATTGATAAATATCTTAACGCTTTTTAAGAAAAGACAAATAGAGGGTCGTATTGGAGCTAAAGGTTGAAATTTTAAGTGCTTCTTAATACTTAAAGAGGTACTTTAATAGTTCCTTTTAAGTACTAATCCGGAGGTTCGATAGGTTGTTGTTTAAAAGATTGGCGGATATTTTTGTTAGTATTGAAAATTACATAATGTATATTATGGAAAATATAAGAAACACAAGCTTTCAGCAAGAGAAAATTCAATTTTTGCTCTTCTCAAACAGCATAAAAAAGTGCCTGTTGAACCTCCAGATTAATGCTCAAAAATGTTCAATTGATACTTTAAAAGTATCACTTCAAAAGCACTTAAAAATTTTATCTTTTAGCTCCAATACGACCCTCTATTTGTCTTTTCTTAAAAAGTGTTAAGATATTTATCGATTGAGTAAGTTTTTCTGTAAATATTTCAATCTAATCATACTCTTTTTGATGTCTTTTTTGATCTTTTTCAGAGTTATCAACAGTTTTTTTGTTCTCAATTATATATATATTAGTATTTGGAGATCATATTTATTATAGATCTCCAAAGTACTCAGAAATGTAAAATTATATACTCTACTAGGTTATCAACTTAGTTATTAACAATTCTGTGAATAACTAAAACAAGAAAAAGGGGCTTCTAATCAAATGGAAAAAATAGTGTCATTCTTTAAAGAACGACGCTAAAAACATTGTTTCTGTTCGAGCAATGGTTACACCTATTATCAGATCTAGGTACCCTGAATAGGATTAAGGGTACCTAACGAAGTAAAAAACTTGGAGAAAAGGAAGAAGTCTTTTCTTCCTTTTACTTAATTTGGCTGAGGCAAACCTTGTTCTGTTGCCGACCTTGATGTGTCAGGATTTTCTATCTTAGTAGATACTGCATATGTAATACCACCAGCAATAAGTCCAGTGAGTACAGCAGCAGCTACAGCTATGCCAATTAAAGCCAATATTGGTAATGCAACACCAGCAGCAAAAAGTCCACCACCAACTGCTAATGCAGCTACAACACCACAAACACTACCAACTTTCATTGCCTTATACTTGTATTTATCCTCTGCCTTTTTTAAAAGCTGCTTTCTTTCTTTATCACAGGTACAATCTCTTGCAGTCCTTCCATGATGATCCTTTATAAAAGGATTAGCACCTGCATCTAGTAAAATTTGTATTACCTCTTTGTAACAACTCTCGTGCAAAGGAGTGTTTCTAAAAGAATCTAGTGCATTAACATCAGCACCTTCGTCTAATAGATATCGTATTAACTTCTTCCTTTCCTTCTCTAAGTAATCAAAATCTCCAACTATTACATGCAATAATGTACTTTGATATCTATACTCTCTTCCCTCTAAGCTAAATAGATGATTTATATCAAATTCCTTCTCCTTCCACTCTTTATATTCATGTTTATATTTTTCTTGCAAGAAGTTTTTAAATCGATCCAGATTATGATCATTCAACACACTTTCCCTAAACCAGGATAAAAGCTCTCTTTTTCTAATAGCCACAATATTTATAAAAACACTAATACTTTAATTATTATACATTTAAGCAAGAAAGTCAAGAATTTAACTAGTATCACAAACATTCAAACAAGAAAAAGGTGCTTTTACCCGAATAGATATTTTATAACGTCTTAATGCTAACTCCACCGACATATAAATTTGCGTGGCTTTTTCCAGTATTAAGCAATGCAAGTCCAATATTGTCGACACTAGAGCGTAGTTCTCCTACTTCTTCATTATGTTCACTGATTACTTTAGTGCCAATATTTGGAAGTGCATTTTTTCCCTCAACAAGGTAAAGTTTCCTTCTGAATTTTTCTTGTCTGCTCATTCGATTTACAACTTCCTGACCTATATAGCACCCTTTATTAAAGCTTATACCATTTATCTTATCGATTAAATATTGCAGCGGAAATGATGAATTTTGCACCATATCTTTTGCTCCATCTGGGACAAGGTTTTTAATTCTAACTTTTTCATACTGAATAAAATCTCCAACCGGTTCTTTTATTTCATCTTCATGTATGATCCTCATTCCTAGCAGCTTGTGCCTTGGATCTTGAAAAATCACTTGTGACTTACTACTACACTCCGCCAACTTAGCATCAAACAAAACTCCAACCTTATATAGTGAACTAATGTCTTTAATCCTCACTCTAAGGTAAGTTTTGAGCAAGTCTAATTTTTCAATTATTTGCTGTAGATGGGCATTTTCACACTCCAAATAAATATATTTATCATGCTCAATGAGGAAAAAATCGTACAGATATTTTCCCTGAGGGTTGAGTAATAAAGAGTAAATTGCCTGCTGGCTACTTAGTTTATTAATATCATTTGTTATAACACCCTGAAGAAAATCTCTCGTATCTGGTCCGTATAAAGATATTAGACTACGGTTTGCTAGCGGTATGTAGCCCATAAAACTTCTGTTCAAACCTTAAATTATACACTTTTACTAACTCCAACCCTTGAAATGTAACCTTTAGATGACTACATAGAATTGTAGGTTAATCTATTAATGAGGAAACATAAATGTCAAGTGTAAATTTGAATGTATTAGATGATAACGTGCTAATAAAGCCTATTACTGAAGAAAAACAAGGTGGAATTGTACTACCATCAAGTGCTGAAAAGAAGCCTACTAAAGGTGAAGTTATAGCAATTGGTAGTGGTTCACGCAACTCAAGCGGAGAGCGTATAGCTTTAACTGTAAAAACTGGTGATAAGGTTTTCTACAGGCAGTGGGCTGGGACAGAAGTAGAGCATGATAATGAAAAGTATGTCGTGATGAAGGAGTCAGACCTACTTGCTGTTATCAAGTAGGTATTCCTATTTTACTAAACTAATGCGCTATATAGTGCATTATGTATTTTAATATTCTAAATTTTTTATTAATTTAAGGAGTGATAAAAATGGCTAACATAGTAGTATCAGGCGAACAGTTGCAAGAAGCCTTTCGTGAAGTTGCAGCAATGGTTGACTCAACGGTGGGAGCAACTGCAGGGCCTAGGGGAAATACAGTAGGAATTAGCAAGCCATATGGTGGACCAGAGGTCACAAAGGATGGCTATAAGGTAATGAAAGGTATAAAGCCTGAAAAACCATTACACTCTGCGATAGTAAGCACCATTGCTCAAAGTGCTTCTCAGTGTAATGACAAAGTTGGTGATGGTACCACAACATGCTCAATACTGACTAGCAATATGATAATGGAAGCTTCAAAGTCAATTGCAGCTGGAAATGATCGTATTTGTATCAAAAATGGAATACAGAAGGCAAAAGATGTGATATTAAAGGAGATTACATCAATGTCTCGCACAATTTCTTTAGAGAAAATGGATGAAGTTGCACAAGTTGCAATAATTTCTGCAAATGGTGATAAAGATATTGGTAATAGCATTGCTGATGCTGTTAAAAAGGTTGGAAAAGAAGGCGTCATCACTGTTGAAGAGAGTAAGGGTTCAAAAGAATTAGAAGTTGAACTTACAACTGGTATGCAGTTTGACCGTGGTTATCTCTCTCCATACTTTGTTACAAATAATGAAAAGATGAGCGTGGAACTTGATGATCCATATTTGCTGATTACAGAAAAAAAACTTAATATTATTCAACCTTTACTTCCTATTCTTGAGGCTATTTTTAAGTCTGGTAAACCTTTGTTTATCATTGCAGAAGATGTTGAAGGTGAAGCATTAAGCACTTTAGTGATCAACAAATTACGTGGTCTAAAAGTTGCTGCAGTAAAAGCTCCAGGTTTTGGTGATAGGAGAAAGGAGATGCTCGAAGATATAGCAGCTTTAACAGGTGCTAAGTATGTCATAAAAGATGAGCTTGGAATCAAGATGGAAGATTTGACTCTTGAAGATCTTGGTACTGCTAAAAATGTTAAAATCACTAAAGACAATACCACAATTGTTAGTGAAGACAGCGACTCTGATAAAAAAAACAGAGTAGATGCTAGAGTTAACCAGATTAAATCTCAGATTGAAACTTCAACCTCTGATTATGATAAAGAAAAGCTGAGAGAGCGTTTAGCGAAATTATCAGGCGGCGTTGCTGTGCTCAAAGTTGGTGGAGCAACCGAAGTAGAAGTAAAAGAACGCAGAGATAGAGTTGAAGATGCACTTCACGCAACAAGAGCTGCAATTGAAGAAGGTATAGTTCCCGGTGGTGGAGTTGCACTTCTTTACGCTGCATCTGCTCTTGATAAGCTAAAAGCTTCAAGCGATGAAGAGCAAATAGGTATCAACATTGTCAAAAAAGTTCTCAGTGCTCCAATCAAAAGATTGGTTAAAAATGCTGGTCTTGAATCTGCTGTTATAATTGACTATTTGATTAATCAGAATGATAAAGAGCTTATATACAACGTTGAGGCTATGAACTACGCTAATGCATCAACAGCTGGTGTAATTGATCCGGCAAAAGTAGTTCGTATTGCTTTTGAAACGGCAGTGTCTGTAGCAAGCGCACTTATTACTACTGAATCTATGATAGTTGATCTACCAAACAAAGAAGAAAATGCTTCATCACCTATGGGTGCAGGAGCAATGGGCGGAATGGGTGGATTCTAAGTAAACAAGAGCCTTGGAGCAACTTGCTCCAAGGTATCTTTCTAGTTCTAAAAAGTCTTACATTTATAAAGGAAATAAATTTGTGACTTTCTATGCAAAGCCACTACTATTTATATTTGTTACGTCTCTTTAATATTATAACTGCTTAAAAATAAAAAAATAATATATGAAAGTTATAATTGCTACTATATTTGTATTAGCATAATATTATATTAACAAATGATTTATATAATATTTTTATTATAATAGATAGAACTTAAATTATTTTCTTCATAAATAGAGTATTTATGAAAATACGTATATACTCAATCCTACTTTTACTTTTTTCTTGCACTCAATTGTGCGCTGAAGAAGAAGTTGCAAAATTTGATCTGCTCATTGGTAAGGTAAATAAAGCAAACCTTACCATTGAAGGCGCAATAAAGGTTACAATAAAACCAGGTTGGCATATATATTACAAAGACCCTGGAGATTTCGGCCTTCCTACTTCCTTTGACTGTCAGGGTAACATATCAAATATAGATATTCATTGGCCTACTCCCAAGGAACATGAAGATAAAGTTGGGGAAGTTACATTTGTTAGTAACATATATGAAGATATGGTGTTATTTCCCTTTAAAAACAATATCATTCCAAATCAGGAATACGCTGATATTAACTTTCATATAAAGTACGCAATATGTAAAGATAGGTGTATCCCTAAAAATGCCGAGATAAAAACCAGTCAACCACTAAAGGATTTTATAGATTCTGATATCAATAAACTCATAAATGAGTGGTATGAAAAATAGAGCTCCCAGCGAGCAAGTGATAGTTATACGATAGCTTAAAAATGTTATTCCTGTCCCTGAATTTTCCAATAAAGATCTTTCCAAAAATTTCGATCATGAAGCCTTTTGAGGACCAAAAGGCTTCATTTCAATCAATAACGAAAATTATGACTTTGAAAGAGCTGCTTGCTTATTAACTCCTGTAGTAATTTGTATGCTTTCCACACTTGTTGGAGGATAAAATCCTTTTATTACTTCAGAGCCTTCTCGCTTTAAATATGACAATGCTTCATATAAAGTCTTCGCTTCATATTGTCTTCCTACTTTTACTTCTTTATGTGCAGCTAATTGATCCCAAGTAACACCATTGCTTTCAATAAACTCTACAGAACCATTATCGCTAATGCTAATTTTCATTTTACACTCTTTCCCCTCAACATACCAATTTAAATTCATATAATATGAGCCATTAGCTACTTCATAAATTCTTACTCCATTCTCATCAACTCTGCAGCGTATTCCCCTTGTTTCACACTTGCTTTTACTAGGCAGTAATAATGTAATTCCATCTACACCATATTTTCTGCATAGATCACTATTTAAAACATCAACCACATTTATTGATTTTGTAGAATCACCAAGCATAATTCTGAGTGCAGGCTTAATCTTACCTTTCTTTCTACTTTCTTTAATTCCTATATATTCTAAAGTATTGTCTTTTATACTTTCAATTACATCTTGTGCAATTTTGTTAGCAATTTTGCCTACAATATTTTTGCTATCGTACTTATTAGCATATTTGTATTCATATCTGCCATTAACTTCATATCTATACTTTTCCTGTCCTTCTTCACTAGGAACCACAGTAGAAAAGTGTTTAAACCACACTTCATCATCATCAATACTAACTTCTTCGTTCTTATCTCCAGAATCTACAGATATTTTGCTACCTGGGCTTACATTTTTAAAGAACTTATCCTTTGCACGTAAATAAAAATTTTCATTTGTATTTTGATTCAGGTCAGTTTTAATTAGACCTTTAGGATTATCTAACATATACCTCCACACATTAAATTATATAGAGGTATATCAGTGTTGACCTTCTAGGTCAACACTAAACAATAACAAAAACTATAGTTGTTTCTTTTCACCTGCTAAAGATTGTGCTTGTGCTCCATCTACACTTGTTGAATGTTGCTTCAATATGTGATTTAGATATTCTCGTACTTCATCAGTGTATTTAATGCTCTTGTAGCTTAAACTTCTTATCAACACCTTGCCTAAATGAAAAATATTTCCTCTTTCTTGGAGAAATTTGTTATATTCATTGCAGTTACTGACTTTCATTTGCTGTGGCATATTTTTTCTTCAATGGTTAAATGGCTATTCTATAATGAATTTTGTCAGTAACTGCCAGTTCTTTTCTCTTGAGTGATGCAACAAAGCCATCCCAGTGTCAAGCACTGGAATGACACCCATTTCTTTCTAGTGTCCCCTTTCTTGTCATTCAAGTATCCTTTTCTTATCATCCGAGTAGCTAAAACTATGATCCATTGTTCATTTTCTGGATTCCAGTCTGGAATGACATTGTTTTAACATTGTACCATATTACAATGTTCATACAGTTGTGATTGGTATGACAAGATAAGAGGTGCTAGAATAATGGAACCGAAGTCATACATAGAAAATAGGTTAGGTATTTTTCAACTTTTGCTATATACTCAAGTAAAAATCTCTCTTTTACAGATGGATACAGTAAAGTTTGTTTTATTACTGCCAACAATACTACTCATACTAGTTGCTGGTGTTTACCTATCGGTTAAACTAAAATGGTTGCAGATATTTAGACTACCGTATGCCCTTTCACTTATTGGAGCTAAAAGAGGAGAAAATAAATTTTCTTCTATAGCTGCTCTGTTTACAATCTTAGGGGGAAATTTAGGAGTAGGAAATATTTCAGGAACTGCTGTTGCTCTAAAAACCGGAGGACCGGGATCCATTTTATGGATGGCAATCATTATTGTTGTTACTTCTGTGATAAAATATGTTACTTGTTACCTAAGTATAAAAACCAGAAAAGAAAAAAATGGACGGTTTATAGGTGGACCTGTAGCCTACATGAATGACTCATTTAACTCTAGCAAAGCTACAATTGTGTTTCTAATTGTTATGGTAATAGTTTCAATAACAGTTGGTAATCTTGTTCAGGTAAATTCTCTATCAATACCACTCAGCATGGTAGATGTACCTGTAGTTATTGGCGGCATTGTAATGGCCATAATATTTTTTGTTGTTGCAGCTCTCAGCTTAAAAAAAATTAAAATTTTTATATCGGCTATGATACCGATAATGACGGTGAGTTACCTTACACTTTGCGGTATAATATTATTTAAGTTTAGTGAAAATATCCTTCCTTCTCTAAAATTAATAACAAGCAGTTTTTTTACAACTAGTAGCTTTAACTCTGGTTTATCTTTAGGTTTAATTTTAGAAATGTTGACTATTATTCAAGTTGGAACTTTGCGAGGTATTTTTGCAACAGATATAGGACTTGGCCTCGAAGGAATTGTACACTCCTCGATTACTCCTAAAAAAAATAACAATAAATTTATCATTGAACAGAGTCTAATCACAATAATATCTCCTTTTATAGTTGCACTCATAGTATTCATTACAACAATGGTACTGCTTGTCACAGATTCTTGGATTACTGATTTAGAGAGCACTAACATGTGCATATTTGCTTTTAGAAAAGCTATGAATTGGCCCTATATTGACTATTTTATTATGACCATAATGTTTTGCTTTGCATTTACTACTATTTTTACTTGGTTTTTTTGTTCAAAACAAACAATACGCTATGTATCTATGGATAATAAATACACCAAAATCTGGACTGTAGTTTTTACCTTAATCATTCCATTTGGTGCAATTGGTGGAGTTAAGTTACTCTGGGATATAGCTGATATCTCGATTGCTGCTTTGCTTTTTATTAACATACTTGCTATACTCAAGCTCACTTCTCAAGATCCAGAAGTATTTACTATGAGTAGCAAATACTTGAAGTTGCAAAAACAGAGCTAAAGCAATATTTTAAGTTGTCATCCCATTCTGGAATCCAGCCTTTCATGAACTTCATCAAAAATGTTATGTTTTAACATAATAATTTTATGCTCACTAACTGAGTGCGACTGGATCCCAGTGTCAGCTACTAGAATGACATACTTTTTGGTGAAAATTACTCTTATATTATAACGTTTGTAGTTATGAATTTGACTATAGGATCAAGTCTAGAAAAATCTAGATTCCAGACTGGAATGACAACTTAAATTGCTTGATGTGAACATAAAATAGCTCATGTCATCACGTTAGCAATACAACTTCTTTAATAAAAACTAAATCAATTCCCGTAATAATTGTACTAGCTAAGGCTAAAAGGCAGAGGGTTATTAGTGAGGGAAAATATGAATACTCAAAGCACACAACAATATCATGAATTCATTCGAGGATTTTTTACTTTATTCGATGAAATAAAAAAGGAAGACGACCCAATTTATAATTCCAGAGTTGGTTTTAATGCAGTAAAGTTTCTAATAAAGCACCCCATCTGGAATTTGGAGATAGATGAAGACAAAAATAAAGCTTATGAAGTTATTCTTCCAGAGCAGAACAAGATAAAGAAAGCCGAACAAAAGCTTGAAAGTGAAGTTAAAGCAAGGTTAAAAGAGTATGTTGATGATATCGCAGGAGTTTCAATATATGGCGATCACGCAAGTATTACACTGGGAGATGACAAAAAAGAGTTTAAAATCAGCGAGTTTTTAAATAGTGACTTTTGTCAGAAGAAAGGAATTTCGGGATTTTCAACGCTGCATAGTGATGGAAAGAGCGGAATGCACGGTTTTGTTGCCGAAGAAGGAGAGAAAAGAATAAGGCATTATGTTGTAACCGATGGTTCATATGAAATGACTTTGAATTGGCATGACAAAAATGGAAAAAAATGTACTATCAAAATCAAGATTGATAAAGATGGTGTAGATCTAACTGAACGTAATGGTGTTACTGAGGAACAATTAAAAGCAAACACAGATGTAAAAATAGGTGGCTTATTCCTATATCAAATACAATTCAAGGAGAAAGGACAAGAACAAGAGAAACAACAATCATCTGAAACTTTCATAGAAAGTGATATTAGTAAAGGTATTGGCGTTCAAGCTACTCAAGATCAAGAAGTTGAGTTTAAGCATGTAACGACTAGCACTACAAATTCTAATAACGCATCTGCTAAAAAGATTCCACCGTCACTTCCACCTAGAGCTAGTTCATTACCTAATAATCAGAAAAAAGATGAGTATCAGCCAATACGGATTAATAGTAGAAATAACTACAATTCTCCATATTCTGATGCTTCTTCAAGCAGTACTATTTTCACCAAGTCTGTAATCTACAATCAAGATAATACACAAGAGGATGAACGGTATGACAATCCTACATTTGCTACATTTGGACATGCTGTACCTGGAAGCCGAAAATCAGATGAAAGTGAGCAAATATCTAATAATCGGCAAAAAAGTGCAATTTTTGATCCTACAACTACTGAAAGCGCTGCACCAGTACAAGACGTTGCATTCAAAAAAGTTAAAGATGCATTTAAGTATGAAAACGCTAAAGAATCACGCAATACTGGAAATAAGCAACCACTAAATGATGTAGCTTCGATTCTTGCATGGAAAGCAAAAAATGAGTTATTACGTAGTGAAAGTGAGTATGATGAAGAATTTTCTGACTTCGAAGATGGTTGGAGCGATAACGAAGATGAGTATATAACGCTTTCAAATCCTCAATCAGATTATAAACAAGAAAAAGATTATCTTAGCACTAAGGAAAACGAAGAAAGAGGAAACGATAAACAAAAAGAAACCGAAGATAAATTACAAGAAAATGAATCTCTAGAATACAGCTCAACAGACATAAAAACAAACGATTCGGGCTATTCATCTCCAACTCACTCTAATCATGAAAAATCTCGAGTAAATTCTGGACAGTTAAAAGCGAGCCTAATGAATGTTGAACAAAGAGATGATACCCTACTTACGGAATTTACCAGTAAGTTGGATAAAGAAACTCAGAAATTCCTGCTAAAACCAGTAAATCAAAAGAAAATGAGTGGGCAAACAAAAGAACATTTATTAGCAGCTGGATTGCTAAAAGACAATGCAGCGGAGAAAGAAATAAACGACTCAGGTTACTCATCTCCAACTTACACTAGCCACTATAATTTTCAGGTCAATTCTGAGCAATTAGAGAAGAGATTAGAAACCATTGAACCAAAAGATACATTGGAAAAATTGAATAAAGGATTGAGAGAACCTTCACACCAGGCTACTAAAGATTTATTCTCAGAAAGTATGTTGAAAGAAATAAAAGAAGGTAAAAAATATGACCCTGTACGTAAGTTATTAGAAAGAAAAGTGGCAGAACAAGAAGCAGAACAAGAAAATGATAATACTAATCTGACTATAGACAAAAATAGCGAACTATATAAATTGCTAGAAAAAGATGCAGCACAACTGAAAGCTGGAATAGTAGAAGAGGAAAGAAAAGATACTTTAACAGAACGCAATGATAGTCCTGATCGCAATAGAATTGCATTAGCAAATAGAAATAGAATCTGGGCTAAACTTATTGCTGAAGAAAAACAAAAAAAGGACAATGGTATTAGTATAGGTTAAAGTAATTACTTAGCAAGCAATGGGTTTCATGTAATGGTAACCCTATTACAGAAGAGTATGAGCCACGTAAAAATAATACAAACATTCCTGCAAGACCTTGTATGTTGCACCCCCCTGCCCTGTTTTTCCACTCTTCTGATGCTAAATAATATTTAATTTCTTGTTCGCTGAGACGCTTAAATTTCACTATTGTAACTACAGTCCTAATATGCTGTTTAGATTGATCAGGAGTTAATAAACACACACTGGTGTATACTCTATGCCTTCTTCCTGATAACAAGCGAACGCATTTTTCTGCTTGCTCAACGTTTTCAGCTTTGAGCAGTATCCTTCTACCACAAGCAACAACTGTATCAACACCAAGCACAAAGTAATTTGGATTTGAACTTTGTGTTTTCTCAGCTTTACTTTTTGCCATACGGATTGAGTAATCTCTTGGAAGTTCCTTTTTTAAAGGAACTTCATCTATGTCTGCTGGCAAAATTAAACCTGGCTCAATATTTATTTGTTTTAGTAAAGCTATACGCCTTTTCGATGATGAAGCAAGAATAAGATTATTTAGAGATCGTCCTGTCACTTGTACCTTTAAGCCTTCTAATTATCCTACCCTTTTTTGCATTCCTATCATAAACACTCATCTCAACCAACACCCTATCGCCTATAATTATGCGTATTTTACTTCTTCTCACTTTCCCTGATACATGACAGATAATCTCATGTTCATTGTCCAGCTTCACTCTAAATTCTGCTGCAGGTAGTAAAGCAGTTACTGCCCCTTCCACTTCAAAAATTGTTTTTGATTTGTCTTCTTTTATCATTGTCGTATTATAATTTAATAATCTTTTTCAGTCTACTATAGATTTTAAATTATTATCAATACAGGAGATTTTTATACTCTACTTGAGTATTGCTCTTGCAACTTATCTCCTTAACAATGCAAGAGGAAAGCGAGCTACCTACGCTTCTACTCTCTACTACCTTCTCAATAGAAGTTATGTTAGAAGATAAATCATTATCACAATTTTCCTCATCGCTATCAAGTCCACTATCAAAACTTGAAGATCTGGATAACTCTGTCTTCTTTTGTGAGGCACTATCAGGCTCACTAAAAACGTTTCCTGCTAGAGTATAAAATTGATGATTGAAGCTTCTTTGTTCAATAGAACTCATGTTAGAAGATAAACCATTATCACTACCATATCCGCCATCAGAGCTTGAAGATCTGAGTAACGTCATCTTTTCTTCCAGTGGAACACAAGACTCATTATTAGTCTCATTAAAAATATTTCTTGTTGGAGTATAAAATTGATTATTGAGGCTTCTTTGTTCATCAGCATGAATTTTTTCTCCCAGTCCATCAGCTATTTCTACAACTTTATCATCCCATTCATTCTCACACTCTAGCTTGCTTCTTAACTCTTCAACTTCCCATGCTAGTTTGCATATCTCTTGTTCATAAGATTCCAGTTGTGCTTTATGCTCATCTTTCAACTCTTGCACTTGAAGTTTTAAATTGCTTACATACTGCTCCTTTTCCTTCATTATGTGTGCTGCTTCTTTTAATTTGTCTTCTAACTCCTTCTTTTCTGTATTAACACCTTTTAGCTTACCCTCTAGCTTTCCTTTTGCTTCACATACATTTTTAAGTTCTTGTGCTTTCTCTTGTAACTCTGCTAACACACTTGCTAACTTTTCATCTTTTTGTGCCAGTTCAGTTTGCAATTCCGTGTTTTTTCGCTCTTCTTTTCCAAAACTGTTTTGTAAATCAGTTATTTGTTGTGAAGCAATTTCTGGTTGAGTTTCAGTGTGCTGTAAATTGGCTTCCAATGCATTGCTATTAATAGAAGGAGAAGAAGGAAGGCTATTATCAGCATCAACTTTATGATCTAACTTCCCCTCTGGTTCCTTACCTTGATAAGCCACCATAGATTCATTGTAAAGATTAATAGGAGTAGCCCTATTCTCTTCTAGTGATTCCATTACAGCATCATATAAGGAGAGACCTTGAATATATAATTCATCGTTTTGCTTTATTAATTCTAGAATCTCCTTCGATGAAACAAAATCTTCACCATTAAATTTTAGTATTTCAGTTATGCCATCGCTACTCACATTCATAATCATGGTACACATTCCTGATCCATCTTTTGCAGGCCAAGTGCTTGTCATTTCATAATATGCACCTTCTTTAAATTCATAATATCTTTTCTTATCTTTTTTATGAGCGTGTATTTCATGTTTTTTATTGCAATAGATATTCAGTTCTTTAATATCTTTCTCTTGCTGTAAAACGTCACTAATCTTTGTTGGCTCACTATTGTCGTAATGAGTAAGGTTAATATTCAAAACTCTATGATCGTTACCAGTTTCTGTGTAATAAGCTTGAAGCTCTACGTCTTTCCTCTCAAAATATTTACTTGCAGCTTTTTTTCCCTGCTCTGCCAATTCTATGCATTTATTTATATCTTCCTCAAAGCTCTTATTAGCAGACTCTGTTACTGCTTTATCTATGTACGTTTGTTTGAAATCTCTATCGTTTATTAGGTCATAAAAACTCCACTCATCCCCAAAAGCCCTCTGCACATAAGTGAAATTCTTTTTTTCCTTTAGTTTTCTTAAGAACCACACCTTTTCTTTAAGATTTTTCAGTTGAAAGCTTATCCTTGCCTTTACACTAGAGTTTTCTACGGGAATACTAACTTCTTCTAATTCTTTAAATAATTTATTATCTTTTATAATTGAGTAGCAAAACTTCACAATAGCAGAATTTGCAAACGAAGGATCTTTTTTTATACCTTCATCAAGAATTTCTTTAAAATGTGCAAATTGAGGTAGAACATAAAAATTTATTATTTCTTTTTCTGATCTCGTTTTATTAGCATGAGAGATATTATCTAATTGTGAATATAACTCTTTGAATGTATGGTAGATAAGTGTAGAGTAATAAACTTCCCTATTCAGTGAAGTTGGTCCTATACAAAAATGCGTGTCCGTTCAGCAGAGCGGCAAAATAAGGTAGACAAAGCAAGATAATAAAGATAATCATAGGGTAAATATGAGGTAATATGGTAAACCTTTTAGAACTCTGCAAAAATTTACAGCAAAAAATAGAAAAGTTAGAAGCAAAAATAGAAAGATTGGAAAGAGAGAATGAAAGTTTAAAAGCAGAGCATGAGGCTTTAAAGATAGAGAACGCTGAATTAAAGGAAAGGCTAGGTTTAAATTCAAAAAACTCATCAATTCCCAATTCAAAAGAATTATACAAAATGAAAAAGGAAAAGCCAAAAAGCGAAAGAAAGATTGGTGGTCAAGTTGGGCATAAGGGTAATTATCGTGCTAAAATGGAAGCAGATGAGGTGATAAAGATAGAGTTGTCACCTACTTGCGAATGCGGAGGGAAGATTGCAATATGCGAAAAACCTTATATTCATCAGAAAGTAGATCTTCCGGAGATTAAGGCTTATGTAATGGAATATCAGTTGGAACATGGCCGTTGTCAGAGATGCGGAAAAAGAAGAAGTAGCAAGTTACCAGAGGGTGTTACGCCAGATACATTTGGCCCAAGGGTTAAGTCAGTAGTTGCAGCACTCAGTGGGTTTTATAAAAATTCAAAGCGCGAAGTAGCTAGCATCATAAATGATATCTTCAATTTGAACATAAGCGTCGGTAGCATATCAAATAGTGAACATAGAGTTGCTTCAAAATGCAAAAAAATGTATGAGCAGATCGAACAAGAGATAAGTAGGAGTAAAGTTCTACATATTGATGAAACGAGCCATTATAACAAAGGTAAACTCGCTTGGTGTTGGATGTTTGCAAGCAATACGGCAAGTTTTGTGAAGTTGACAGAGTCAAGGGGAATGAAAGTTTTAAAAAATAGTGTATGCTGCAATCGTAATAGCTTGGTAGTAACCGACAGATATGCAGCATACAACTACTTTGCTAATGAAAGAAGGCAAATCTGTTGGGCACACTTAGCAAGGGATTTTGAAAGATTAGCGCATAGTTGGAAATTTGAAGTTAAAGTTCTGGGCTGTTACTTGAGAAATGTAGCCACTGAGTTATTTGCACTGAAAAAAGCTTTACTAAAAAATGAGATAGATGTTTCAAGATTTATTAGACGTGCCAAGAAATTGCGAAAACGTACAAGGTATTATTTGAAGGAAATATCTCGCTTACCTGAAGCAATTGGAGCGTCTCGAGTTGCAAAGAATATTTTGAAATCTGAAAGAATGATGTGGAAATTTTTAGATGACCCAGAAAATACTCCGCTGACAAATAATCACGCTGAACGGCAAATACGGCATTATGTCGTTTATCGCAAAAATTCATATTTTACACAATCAGAACGAGGAAACTCATTCCTTGAGCAAATAATTTCGTTATACTTAACATGGAAACAGAGGAGGCTAAACCCTTTTCACAATCTTCTATCTATCGTTTCTTAAACCACTCTGCTGAACGGATACAAAAATGGTGTCCGTTCAGCAGAGCGGCAAAATAAGGTAGACAAAGCAAGATAATAAAGATAATCATAGGGTAAATATGAGGTAATATGGTAAACCTTTTAGAACTCTGCAAAAATTTACAGCAAAAAATAGAAAAGTTAGAAGCAAAAATAGAAAGATTGGAAAGAGAGAATGAAAGTTTAAAAGCAGAGCATGAGGCTTTAAAGATAGAGAACGCTGAATTAAAGGAAAGGCTAGGTTTAAATTCAAAAAACTCATCAATTCCCAATTCAAAAGAATTATACAAAATGAAAAAGGAAAAGCCAAAAAGCGAAAGAAAGATTGGTGGTCAAGTTGGGCATAAGGGTAATTATCGTGCTAAAATGGAAGCAGATGAGGTGATAAAGATAGAGTTGTCACCTACTTGCGAATGCGGAGGGAAGATTGCAATATGCGAAAAACCTTATATTCATCAGAAAGTAGATCTTCCGGAGATTAAGGCTTATGTAATGGAATATCAGTTGGAACATGGCCGTTGTCAGAGATGCGGAAAAAGAAGAAGTAGCAAGTTACCAGAGGGTGTTACGCCAGATACATTTGGCCCAAGGGTTAAGTCAGTAGTTGCAGCACTCAGTGGGTTTTATAAAAATTCAAAGCGCGAAGTAGCTAGCATCATAAATGATATCTTCAATTTGAACATAAGCGTCGGTAGCATATCAAATAGTGAACATAGAGTTGCTTCAAAATGCAAAAAAATGTATGAGCAGATCGAACAAGAGATAAGTAGGAGTAAAGTTCTACATATTGATGAAACGAGCCATTATAACAAAGGTAAACTCGCTTGGTGTTGGATGTTTGCAAGCAATACGGCAAGTTTTGTGAAGTTGACAGAGTCAAGGGGAATGAAAGTTTTAAAAAATAGTGTATGCTGCAATCGTAATAGCTTGGTAGTAACCGACAGATATGCAGCATACAACTACTTTGCTGATGAAAGAAGGCAAATCTGTTGGGCACACTTAGCAAGGGATTTTGAAAGATTAGCGCATAGTTGGAAATTTGAAGTTAAAGTTCTGGGCTGTTACTTGAGAAATGTAGCCACTGAGTTATTTGCACTGAAAAAAGCTTTACTAAAAAATGAGATAGATGTTTCAAGATTTATTAGACGTGCCAAGAAATTGCGAAAACGTACAAGGTATTATTTGAAGGAAATATCTCGCTTACCTGAAGCAATTGGAGCGTCTCGAGTTGCAAAGAATATTTTGAAATCTGAAAGAATGATGTGGAAATTTTTAGATGACCCAGAAAATACTCCGCTGACAAATAATCACGCTGAACGGCAAATACGGCATTATGTCGTTTATCGCAAAAATTCATATTTTACACAATCAGAACGAGGAAACTCATTCCTTGAGCAAATAATTTCGTTATACTTAACATGGAAACAGAGGAGGCTAAACCCTTTTCACAATCTTCTATCTATCGTTTCTTAAACCACTCTGCTGAACGGATACCAAAAATGCTTTTCAAATTGATCACCTATTTTTCCTGCATCTACTGCTTTATCTCCCTTAGTCAAACCTGCAATCATAATACGCCTCTTTTAACTATGTTTATATTATAACAATCAACATGTATTTAAGAAAAATCACACTGCTCACTGTACGTTTACACTGCTACTTTGCATAATAGATTGCTTGAAGTCACACAAGTATCGCTTTTTATTAGATAAAAGTTAACAAGACGTTTTCATAGATTTTTAAGCTTAATAACATCCTCTCTATTGGGACTAGTTGAAATTAGATGAATTGGTACACCTATTAATTCTTCTATTTTTCTCACATATTTCATCAAATTTGCAGGTAATTCCTTAACTGACCTTTTGCCTTGAGTTTTCTCTTTCCAACCAGGAAATTCTTCATATATTGGCTCTAATTCTTTTTGTATTGAATGTGATGCGGGTAAATAATCATACATTTTTCCGCCATACTTATAACCAGTGCCTATTTTAATAGTATCAAAAGAATCAAGAATATCTAATTTGGTTAATACAATGCTTGAAACTCCAGAGAGTTGTACGGCCTGGCGCACTAAAACTGCGTCAAACCATCCGCAGCGCCTTCTTCTATTGCTTACTGTTCCAAGTTCCTTACCTATAGAAAATAAGCTGTCTCCAATCTCGTTATTTTGTTCAGTAGGAAATGGACCATTACCCACTCTTGTTGTATACGCTTTTGCTACACCAATAATGTGAGCATTGTAGGATAATCCTGAGCCTGTTATCGCTTGCGATGCTACGGTATTACTTGAAGTAACAAAAGGGTAAGTTCCGTGGTCGATATCTAAAAATGCGCCTTGAGCGCCTTCAAATATTATTTTCTTACCTTCTTTCATAAAATCATTTAGTATCTTCCACACAGGTTTTTTATATAAAAGAATTTTTTCTGAAATCTCTTGAATTTCCTTTAATATTTCTTCTTTTTTAACTACCTGGTAGTTAAGTCCTTTTCTGATAGCATTATGGTAACTCAGGAGAGCATCCACTCTTTGATTGAGCTCATCTGTGTTTTCTAAGTCACAAAGGCGTATAGCTCTCCTGCCAACTTTATCTTCATAACATGGCCCTATCCCTTTGTTTGTTGTACCAATTTTGTGATTTCCGTTTAAATCTTCAAATAGCTTTTCCTTGTCCTTATGTACGCTAAGTATTAATGGACAGCTCTCGGATACCATCAAGTTGTTATAGTTTACGTCCACTCCTTTAACTTTCAATGACTCTATTTCTGAGACTAGAGCATGTGAATCAAGAGCAACACCGTTTCCTATAATAGATATTTTGTCCGCTCTCAAAACAGCAGAGGGCAGTAAATTTAATTTATAAACCTCATCATCTATTACTATAGTGTGCCCTGCATTATTTCCTCCCTGAAATCTCACAACTACATCTGCATTCTCAGAAAGATAATCTACTATTTTGCCCTTGCCTTCGTCACCCCATTGCAGACCAACAATTACAATATTATTCATCACTATTTTCTAGATTAATACGTAAATATTAATGCAGCATGCTACAAATGAAAAGAGAAATCTACGCCTTTCCTATATCCCTAAAATAAAGAAATAGACTATCGACTTTTTTATATATTATAAAATTATTCATCATTATATGGTACAACTTACAGCATATTTATAGTAAGGTGTTAATTATGAAAGAGGCAAAGAAGAGTCCGGTAGTTAGATTAAAGGCCACAGCTAAAGAATTCAATTTTAGTAAATTAAGAGCAGATCAAGATAATAAATTAGCGAATTCCGGTGAAACAATGTTCTTAGATTTTCAAAGAATGAATTTTATTATTAATGAAAAAGAAATAGATAAAAATTTTATTATTGCATTTAAGGAAGGAGCTAAAGATTATAAAAATGAGATTTTTAACCGTGATAATTTTGATAACCTCTCTGAAGAAGGTAAAGCTTTTATGGAACCAGTACTTAAGGAGCTTGATCAAGATAGACTATCTGAAGTTTGGGAAAATCATTGTAATAGCCCTACAGTTGCTGATGAAAAAAAAATTGATGAATATAGAAAGGAATTTGAGAGATTTTATAACGCAGGGAGAAGCTCTTATCATCTATTCTCCAAAAAAGATTATCGTGCATTAGCAAAGGAAATTTTCAAGGAAATGTTCAGGTACGCTGGGGCAGAAGTTCCAAGTAATGCTATTTTAGAAGAGCTAGTCACCAATTGTAATCAAGCAGGGTATGAAGCTGGTATATTTAATGAATCTCATGCAGCACTCAGTAGTTGTAGCTTGATTCCACATAGTCCTAAAAAAGCGCTAAACATTTACTGCACTGATCACAACCACATAAAAGTGAAGTCTGATATGGCAATGCCTATAACCACGCTTAACAATCCGAAAGAGAAAATATGTGACCTATCCAGCTCATTAGAATTCACACTTGAATCTCAAGATAGCAAAAATGGTATAATATATAAAGAAGGTAAGTTATCACTTACTATTCCTGAAGAGCTAAAAAACTATAAAGATAATGGCAAGAGCTTGTTTGACATTATTAAAGAATATTTTCAGAAATTCTGTGCAGAACTAGGATTTAAATATGAGACAAAAATACAAATAGAGCATGACTTAGGTACTCAAATCAAAGTAAATAACTATTTAGATGGTACGATATCAACCATAGGATCAGATGCAAATGAAGAATTTATTAATCTTTTAAGCAAAAACCTCAGAGAGAAGTTATTGGAATCAGGAGTTGCTCTAGGAGGTGAAGATGTTGATGATATTATTGAAGTCAGAGTATCTGCAGTTATGGATCTACTGCGTGATTATACTAAATTGGAAGATAATAAAGAAAACAGAGAGTTATTAATAAGTGAAGTAGCAGATAATTTAGGGCTTTCCACTCAAGATAAAACAGCATCAGAAGTATTGATGGAATTAAACTCTTTACCTTCTTCGATAAAAGGTCAGGTTAATCATAATCAAGTGCAGTTTGTTGTAAATATTTTTACCAATTTAATTGTTGAAGGAAAAAGCGAAGTATACAAAGAAAAAAATGCAATTAATGCAATTGATGCAATTCATCAGAAGATAGATAAGGCAATTGTTGAGCAAGAAAAAAGAGCAACCAACAAACAAGATATAGAGAATGATAAATGGACAGATAAAATAAAAAAACAGAGATTATCTATGGAATCACATGGGCATTTGCATTAAAGATACTGTGTACAGAGGCGTAGTATGCTCAATTTTCGCCTTTCATTTAGTGTCCGTTCAGCAGAGCGGCAAAATAAGGTAGACAAAGCAAGATAATAAAGATAATCATAGGGTAAATATGAGGTAATATGGTAAACCTTTTAGAACTCTGCAAAAATTTACAGCAAAAAATAGAAAAGTTAGAAGCAAAAATAGAAAGATTGGAAAGAGAGAATGAAAGTTTAAAAGCAGAGCATGAGGCTTTAAAGATAGAGAACGCTGAATTAAAGGAAAGGCTAGGTTTAAATTCAAAAAACTCATCAATTCCCAATTCAAAAGAATTATACAAAATGAAAAAGGAAAAGCCAAAAAGCGAAAGAAAGATTGGTGGTCAAGTTGGGCATAAGGGTAATTATCGTGCTAAAATGGAAGCAGATGAGGTGATAAAGATAGAGTTGTCACCTACTTGCGAATGCGGAGGGAAGATTGCAATATGCGAAAAACCTTATATTCATCAGAAAGTAGATCTTCCGGAGATTAAGGCTTATGTAATGGAATATCAGTTGGAACATGGCCGTTGTCAGAGATGCGGAAAAAGAAGAAGTAGCAAGTTACCAGAGGGTGTTACGCCAGATACATTTGGCCCAAGGGTTAAGTCAGTAGTTGCAGCACTCAGTGGGTTTTATAAAAATTCAAAGCGCGAAGTAGCTAGCATCATAAATGATATCTTCAATTTGAACATAAGCGTCGGTAGCATATCAAATAGTGAACATAGAGTTGCTTCAAAATGCAAAAAAATGTATGAGCAGATCGAACAAGAGATAAGTAGGAGTAAAGTTCTACATATTGATGAAACGAGCCATTATAACAAAGGTAAACTCGCTTGGTGTTGGATGTTTGCAAGCAATACGGCAAGTTTTGTGAAGTTGACAGAGTCAAGGGGAATGAAAGTTTTAAAAAATAGTGTATGCTGCAATCGTAATAGCTTGGTAGTAACCGACAGATATGCAGCATACAACTACTTTGCTGATGAAAGAAGGCAAATCTGTTGGGCACACTTAGCAAGGGATTTTGAAAGATTAGCGCATAGTTGGAAATTTGAAGTTAAAGTTCTGGGCTGTTACTTGAGAAATGTAGCCACTGAGTTATTTGCACTGAAAAAAGCTTTACTAAAAAATGAGATAGATGTTTCAAGATTTATTAGACGTGCCAAGAAATTGCGAAAACGTACAAGGTATTATTTGAAGGAAATATCTCGCTTACCTGAAGCAATTGGAGCGTCTCGAGTTGCAAAGAATATTTTGAAATCTGAAAGAATGATGTGGAAATTTTTAGATGACCCAGAAAATACTCCGCTGACAAATAATCACGCTGAACGGCAAATACGGCATTATGTCGTTTATCGCAAAAATTCATATTTTACACAATCAGAACGAGGAAACTCATTCCTTGAGCAAATAATTTCGTTATACTTAACATGGAAACAGAGGAGGCTAAACCCTTTTCACAATCTTCTATCTATCGTTTCTTAAACCACTCTGCTGAACGGATACTTCATTTAAAGCACTCAAATTGATCAAACACACTCAATCCAAAGCGTTTGTAGATTCGATATCTTGAGTAACTTGACGCAGAGAGAATTGTATACCTTAGTCAACTTTTCTAGCGGTATCCATAAGGTAAATCATTATTTGAGTGTTACACCCAAGCCCTCTTTATTTTCCTCTGTTATCAAGCTAAAAATACCATTTGCTTTAATTATGTATACGAAACTATTATGCTTGCAAGAAAAAAAACCCTAAAAAACTGGAAAAGAGAATAGGAATTTGACATAAGCTATTCCCAAATTTTCAATGTTCATATGGTTATAAGCAGTACAGCTATTAATCATCCATTATTGATATACCTGAATTATTCTCAGTAAATAAATCAAGTATAATGTTAGGTACTCTACCATCAACTATGTGAACAACCCCTGCACATTCTTCTACCATTTTAGTATATGACATAAGCCTTTCAACAAATTTTTCTCCTTTAATTTTTCCACAATCAATCGATTCTTTTAAATTTTTAATCAAGACTCTTCCATTGCCAACTTTGTTTATTTCTTCATCTGTATCACTCAAGATTATCATTTTAGATGCGTAAACTGCAAGTGCAATTGCACTTGCAGTGCTATCAGTATCAATATGATATGTTTCTCCATTTTTTCCATAACCGATAGGTGCAATAACTGGTATAGAATCTGATTCTTCAATAAAGAATAATATATCAGGATTGATTTCAGTTGGTCTACCGATAAATCCCATGTCTAGTATTTTTTCAATATTATTTAATCTATTTTCCCTAAGCGTAGTGCTTATCTTTTCAGCTTTTATGAGGTTGCCATCTTTTCCACATAGTCCAATAGCTGAACCACCAGCAGAATTTATATGCTGAACAATTTTTTTATTAATTGAACCACACAGTGCCATTTCAATGATTTTCATAGTGCTTTTGTCTGTAAGTCTGACACCATTTATAAACTTATCATTCATACCTAGCATTTTTAACACTAAGTTAATTTCATATTCTCCGTCATGAACTACCACCGGATTTATACCAAGCTGTTTCAACAGAACAACATTATGCGCAAAAGCACTAAGCAGCGTTTCATCTGAGATTATTACACTGCTGCATTTGATGATAAAAGTTTCGCCTACAAATTTAGGTATGTTAGACAGAACTTCAAATAATATTTCTGTTTTTTCCTTCAATGGCATCTTACCATTTAAAGATTCATCACTTTTCATTTTTTTATCTTGTAAATTTGAAAAACTCATCTCTTACCTTGGTGATTTTATGCTTAACACGAATGCTTATTTGATGAATTGATACATGTTCATTATTAACCCACTTTTGAGTATTTTCTAGAATAGCATCTAGACTTTCCTGATTCACTTTATCTATTTTTGTTAGCACAATATTAAAGTTAATATTATTACATATTAACCAATAAACAAAGTCTTTGTCTATTTCTTTTAATCCTACCTTGCTATCTATAAGCACAAACACTCTTTTTAGATTTCTCCTGTGAATTAGATAGTACTCAATTAGGTTTAAGTATTGTACTGCTTCTTCCTTGCTTGCACAAGAATAGCCATAACCCGGTAGGTCGACAATCCTAAACTTATCATTGTACATAGAGTAAAAATTTATTTGTCTAGTGCATCCAGGTTTAGAAGAAACTCTTGCAGCTTTTTTGCTGTTTATCAGCAAGTTGATTAAACTTGATTTTCCTACGTTTGATCTACCAGCAAATGCAATCTCTGGAGCCGACTCATCTGGTAATGATTTTTTGTCTGAAGCTCCAAATATGAAGCTGCAGATTGATGTTATCTGTTTTGCCATTATACTTAGGTAGAAATATTCGAGACAATTATAGTGTTATTGCTTGATATAAGAAATTTTTTATTTCAGTATATATTACTTACTTAAACAGCTGAAAACTAGACCTGTACTATATGGATATAGAGAATAATTTACAAGACTTAAAAAAAAAGTTTTCTGATGTAGAGAGAAATCTGGAAAACCCTACCAATTTGAGTCAAAAAGAATTCGTTAGTTTTTCAAAGGAATACTCTGAACTCAGACCAATTATCGAGATAATCGATGAATATAATATATTAAAAGAGGAAATTTCAGATTTAGAAGAAATCATGAAAGATGAGAACAGCGATGGTGATATAAAAGAGTTAGCAAAAGAAGAACTTCTTGAGAAGCAAAAGATACTATTACCGAAAGTAAAAGCAAAACTAAAGTTGGCATTATTACCCAAAGATGAAGATGACTCAAGAAATGCAATATTAGAAATTAGAGCAGGCACAGGCGGAGAAGAAGCAGCATTATTTGCAGCGATGTTATTTCGTATGTATCAAAAATATGCAGAAAGAAGAAATTGGAAGTTTGAGCCAATAAGTATTTCTAATACAGGTATAGGTGGCTATAAGGAAGCTTCTGCACTCATTAATGGAACAGAAGTTTTTGCAAGACTGAAATTTGAGTCAGGGGTGCACAGAGTACAAAGAGTGCCAGAAACTGAATCCTCAGGAAGATTGCACACTTCCGCAGCTACTGTTGCAATATTACCTGAAGTAGAAGAGGTTGACTTTGAAATAGAAGAAAAAGATTTACGCATAGATGTTTATAGATCCAGTGGTCCTGGAGGGCAATCAGTGAATACAACTGACAGCGCAGTAAGGGTCACCCACTTGCCAACAGGGATAGTTGTAATACAGCAAGATGAAAAATCGCAGCACAAAAATAAGGCTAAAGCGCTCAAAGTGTTGAGAGCAAGGCTATACGAAATTGAAAGACAAAAAAAAGAAATGGAAAGGTCAACAATGAGGAAAAGCCAAATTGGTTCTGGAGATCGCTCTGAACGTATAAGAACTTATAACTTTCCACAATCAAGAATAACAGATCATAGAATTAATCTCACTTCACATCGACTAGAACAGATTATAAAAGAAGGTGAACTAGATGAATTTATTGAGGCATTGATTTCACGAAATGAAGCAGAAAGGTTGACTGGAGGGGGTAATGTTACTTTTTGATGGAAATTTGAAACAAAGCATAGGTATCAGGTTAAAAAGAAGTAAAGTTAGTTGTTCATAAGGTTGACAATTATTTAAATTTATGCTATAATTAGCAGCTCTATAACTTACAGAAACCATGGAAGTTGACTTTAATCAATATGTTAATAGTAACACCTTAGAGTTAAATAATCTATATGTATATATGGAAAAGCTAGTAAACTTTTTACAGAAAAAGCAAAATATTACAAGCTTGACTTTATCTAATTGTTATATTGATGCTCAGTGCGAAGAAGTTTTAAATGAAGCATTAGAGAATATTAATCTTCCAAATATTACTGAGTGTAAATTAACTTCTAGCATTATTGGCGCAGAAGGCTCAATAGCAATCACTAAATGTTAAAGAATGGTAACTTTCCAAATCTTATTAAACTTGATTTAATTTCTAATGATATTGATGTTGAAAGTGAAATAATATTAATGAGTGCGCTAAGGGGTGGTAGTTTTTCAAATATTAAAGAATTTAATTTACTTTATGACAACGTCTGCAACGAAGGCATAGCAGCATTACGTGAATCATAGAACAACAATATGCTTCCAAATCTTACTAAGTTTAGTTTTCCCTTTAGTATTACTAATGATAACAAAGATATGGAAATGTCAAGCGAATACCTATTCGGTTAATAGCATCATATAGAAAAAGGCAAGTTACATTTATTTGTTGCTGCTCATAGAACATCCAAATTCAACTATAGACCTGCTAAAAGGTGTAGGAAATCTTACTGCTATTGACATTATTGCGAAAATTCCATCAATTGATAACTTCCTATTCTGTGTAAAAAAATAAGAAAGGAGAGGAAAAAAGGATTAGTTTCTTTTATGATTATCCAAGAAGTCTAGTCTAAATTCAAGTTTTGTGAATAGGCTAGCGCTTAAATTTTTGATCAAAAAGGGACAAGTTTAGTAAAAAATAATGATATTATAAGTGGAACATAAAATAGTCCCACTGCAGTACTAATTAGGAGCAATAAAGTAGCTTTATCTGGTTGGTAATTTAAAATATTAGCAAGTATTATACTGGATCCAGAAATCGGAATAATAGCCAGTAACATCAGTGCTTTATAGATGCTTTCATCGTATATACCTGTAACATGCTTGTCTAGCAAGACAATTCCCAAAACAAATGACGGCCAGAATATGTACTTTGCTACAATAGTGGTCAAGGCAAGCTTCCAATCTACTTTAAAATTTGTAATTTGTGCAATACTTACTCCAAGCAGCACCATTCCTAATGTGATAAATGTACTTCTGATATTTATCATAACATCTGTCAAAAAAGTGGGTATTTGTATATCATATATACTTAAAAAGAAACCTAGAATCATTGCATATAATGAGGGAAGTTTGAGTAACTTTAATACGCATTCTTTTGCAGTATAGATACCATTTGCAGCTATATAAAATCCCAAACTATTTTCAAATAGTGCCATTCCTATGTAACAGACAACATACACAGACACTGAATCTTCATCAAATAAAGCCATGGCAATCGGTAGACCAAAATAACCCATACTTGTGCTGCCCGAGCTAAACGCTAATATGTTTCTCGTGTTGTCCTTAAATAAAAAAGAAGAAAGATAATACACTGATAAGGACATAGTACTACCTATAAACCATATCAAAATCGGCAGAGAAATTACTTTTAAATTAACTTCTGTATGAGATACTCCGTATAAAATCACTATTGGATTAGCTATATAAAAGAGTATTTGAGATATAGTATTTCTATCAATTTTAAGATATCTTCCTGCTAAGTAACCAATAAGTATTGTAATGTAAATAGGTAATATTTTGAGGAAAAGAGTAAAGAACATACTAGCCTATTGTGATATCTTTGCTGATAAAGTGATATTAGATTTTAAGGTATTGTAAAAGTAAGTAAAATTTATTTTCCAATTAATCAAGTTCATAGTTAGTTAAAAAAAGATTCACTGAGTGCCAAAATTTGTTCTTATATAGGACTTAATAATGATATTTTTATGATTAAATTATGTTAAGTTTGTATAAAGTTCCTTGTATATTTTTATAAACCACTTGTAGTAATTTAGGTAGATTGTTGAAAAAACACTCATCTTGAATGGTTCTCAGGAATTCTTGCCTTAATCATTAAAATCGCACTATTACTTTCCATAATTTTTTTTTAAAGCCAACTTTTTCGTAAACACGGATTGCACAAACATTTGCTATACCTGGGTCGACAAAGGCATTCTCATAAACTTTAAAGACAAATTTGTTTAAAAATATATTCAAAGCTTGTGAACCAACTCCTTTACCTACATAATTCAGCTCTCCGATATACCAGTCTATAGCAGCACAACTTTCTGGAAGCTCTGAAGTATCGTAGCCTTGTTCAGGTGGAAAATCTTGCCTATTATAGTATTGAATATAACCAATATCAACTGCGTCACAATTAATAATGAATGCATACATCGGTTTTTCAATAATTTGCGTCTCAAACTTCAAACGTTTGAACCCCTTAATGTAGGTACTATATTTTTTCTCAATTAACTCTGGTGTCCAATTTATATCTGCATCCCACCATAGCTTTACGTGAGGTGTTTCTAACCATTTTAATAACAGTAAAAAATGTTCTTCTTTCAACGCTTTAAATGTGATATTTTTATTCATTAATGAAAAATCTCAAATGTTACTACCATTTCTGTTAATCCTGTCTCTAATTGCCAAGTTCATTGAGATTGACATTTCCGTACCTAGTTTTCCTGATATGGTGCGCTATTTTAACGTATCAGAAGGAACAATTCAATTAACTATTGCTTATAATTTCCTAGGCTTTTGCATAGGAGGGTTATTTTTTGGTCCATTGTCTGAATGTTATGGCAGAAGAAGGATTATGATCATAGGTAATACTTTGCTACTCGTCGGCGCTGTTGGTTGTGTTTTTGCACCGTCGATTTTTTGGCTTTTAATTTCTCGCTTTGTTCAGGGTATTGGTGTCAGCACGTCTGTAGTTGTGTTTGCCATAATTGCAGATAGCTATCAAGGCGACAAAGCAGTAAAATTTATTGGAATCATGAATTCTGTTCTTACAGTTGTCATGGCAATTGCGCCAGTGTTAGGCAGTTTCATTAATGAAATTGTAGGGTGGCGTGGTAATTATGCAACTGTTGCAATACTTTGTTTAATCTCTTGGGTTTTGCTGCTTTTTCTGTTACCAGAAACAAAAAAGGACCGCGATATTTTCAGTTTGAAAAAAATGATGAAAGATTACAGAAAATTACTATCTAGTCCGAGATTTGTTACGTTGTCTTTGGTACCGAGTCTCTTTTCTGCCGCTTATATGTCATTCATCACTTGTGGACCTTTTCTGTATATGAAGACTTTTGGTTTATCTAGCACTATTTATGCACTACATCAAGGTGCAATAGTTGGGTCCTTCTCACTTATTAGCCTGTTTTCCAGTAAGATCTTAAAGAAACTTGGAGCAATTTGGTGTGTAATTTCCGGTACAGGCGTAATTGCTATTGGATCCCTATCACTTTTAATATTCAGTATAATCATGCCCAGTGCTTACTACTTAGTAACGCTGTCTATGGCTATTTTTTGTATTGGCTGTGGAATTTGTCAAGCAGTCATTTTCAATGCATCATTAAATATTTTCCCTGAAATGAAAGGCACAACTTCTTCTGCAATTTCATTTATTAGAGCTTCTATCATGGCTATTTTTATCGGCTTAACAAGCTACGTTTACGATGGTCAAGCAACCAGTGTAGCTATTCTTGTTTTTTTTGCAGTAGTTCTAATTTACTGTCTATTTATTGTTTTCAAGATCTGGAAAAATCTATAATCACCATATAGATCCTTCTCATTTCTAGTTATTGCGGTAATATGTATTGCAATTTTGCCGACTGCTCTAAATGTATCTCTTCCACATCACCTAGTCTATATTAGTTAACAAGTATGAGCTTGCTCATGCGTCTAAAATTTGAGAGCCAACTTTCAACAATCCAATCAAATTCTAACTTTCTTTAAAATACTGTTTCTTGCTGTTTTTATACCCTAAAAAATTTAGCTTACTTTTGCGCTAGTTCTTTCAAATAGCATTAGTACGATTTACTTTTTTTGGGATGTAGAGATTTTCTAGGGATTGTCTTCTTGAGTTCTATAGTATTTTGTTCAACATTGAAACGAGAGTCCCGTTTCAAGCATTGAAGTGACGAATCAAGAGCTGCTTTTATCCCATCCCTATCAACTATTTGAGTAGTTGACAATGGAATCCAGTTATTTTCGTTTATACTAATCAATACATCAAATTCTATGCTATTATTGTGTTGTTTGACGTTGCTGGCTCTAATCTTATCATTCCCAAACCCAAACGTTATAGAATTATTCTCATCATAATTGACGCTTGCAGAATCAGGTAAAACCGCAAAATCCGCGTTGTTTACAAATCGAGAAAATGCATTTTTGATTTCGTTAAATGTACCGTAATGGTCTATATGGTCGTCATTAATACTTGTTACAACAGCAATATTTGCAGGAATTTTTAACATAGTTCCATCAGACTCATCAGCCTCGATTAAAAAAATGTCACTCTTGCCAAGTTTTGCATTACTCTGATAGGAGTTTAATATTCCTCCCACAATTACAGTAGCATCAGTACCAGAATGATCAAAAATGGAAGCAATCATAGCTGTTGTTGTTGTCTTGCCACTTGAACCAGAAACCGCTATCACATATTTACCTTTCATAATTTTAGCCAGCATGTCTGACCTATGCAAAACTGTTTTATTGTTATTTCTTGCTGCAACTAGCTCCACATTATCAGGTTTTATTGCGGAAGAATGTACAACTATTTGAGCTTGTCTAATACTACTTGCATCGTGACCAATATAGACCTCTATACCTAATTTTTGTAACCTATCTATATTGTCGTTTGATCGCGTATCACTGCCTTGAATTTTATAACTGGAATTATGAAGAATTTCAGCAATTGCGCTCATTCCAATTCCACCTATACCGATTATATGTATTACTTCTTTTTTAGGGTTCTGTCGCATTTGTAGGGAAGTAGAAAGAAGAATGATATAATTGTCTAAAAAAAAAAGCAAAGATGTTTCGTATCAATCAAAAATTGTTGCCATATTTCAAAGGATTTAGCTTTTCAGCGGATGTTATCTGTATACATGAAATGTCGATTGATTCTCTTTGAGCTATCGAGATTTGGAAGAAATGATGAGTATAAGGGGAGCAAAATGCTACGTTACAAAGGTGGGTTATCACCACTGATAGATGAGGCAGTAAGGAAAAGAAAGAAGCAGGTTGGTAGTAGTTGGAGAGACTTACATTAAATTAAACGGTAAATGGGTTTATTTATATAGAGCACTATTGGTAATACTTCCTCTTGTGTGTTAGTAGAGACAAGTCTGCAGCACTTGCATTCTTTCGTAAAGCCTTCAGGAGTAACTATCTTCCTGAGAAAATTGTAATTGATAAAAGCGGCAGTAATACTGCTGCTCTTGATGATTTGAATGCAGAAATTTCTGAAGATTACAGTTCTTCAAATAAAATATCTAAATAATATTGTTGATAGATTTATCAAAAAACTAATAAAGCCAATGCTTGGGTTTAAAAGCTTCCATTCCGCAAAGATTACCATCACAGGCATAGAAAATATTCGTATGATTCAAAAAAGACAAATTATTAAAATAATGTTTCTACTTTTGAGAATTTTGCTATGTTAATGGCTTCATAACTCCTATAATCCCACCTTTAATGATCTTCTTTCCTATGGTTTATAGATGCGACAGAACCATATAATATAACCAGTGTATTAGGTTACTATGTAAAAATGATTAACATAGAAGCTTTATCATCAAAATATTATTTACTTATTAGTTTAAAATACGTCACAATATAAAAATGAAAAATAGCCGATTAGCGGTAGTATTCGATTGGGATAATACCTTAGTTGATACTCAAGATAATATTTCTAATGCCATTAAGCATACTTTAGATTTGATGGGATCTGGCAGTAAAGTTGTTGATAGAAATTCTCATGAATCAAGAAAGAGCTACATGGTCAATTTGTTTGGTGATCAGTGGAAAAAAGCGAATCAGATATATCAAAAATACCTAGATAATGCATTGTTACAAAATATTACTCTGAATGAAGGAGTAGAGAAAATGCTGCAGACACTGAAAAGCCACAATATTTACCTAGCGATAGTTAGCAATAAGAAAAATACTAATTTACGTCAAGAAGTTGCCTACTTTAAACTAGATTCTTACTTTGAAAGAATAGTTGGATCATGTGATACTGCAGAAGATAAGCCATCTGCAACTCCACTGCTATTTGCACTAGAGGAGAGTACGCTACCTGTAAATAGAGAAAATGTGTTTTTTGTTGGTGACAGCATCACAGACATTCTATGTGCACAAAATGCAAATTGCTTACCTATTGTATACGGACAATCAATAAGAGGTTATGAAGATTTGTTATATTTTCAACATTTTAATAAACTTACAGAATTCATAGTAAAGTATTTGAAAGATAGGTGGTAATGACAGAGATCGCTAGTGTACACAGGCGCTTTTGCGCATATTTAATAGATGTAGCAATTTTATTAATTCCAACCTTACTAATTGTGTTGTCATTAGGGGATTTTCCATTAATTTTACACCTGTCATACATGTGTATAAATTGTGGCTACTTTACATATTTTATATCTTCAACAGCTCAAGCAACTCCTGGTCAACAGTTAATGAATATATATACTATCACTTTAGATAGTTCTAAAATAGGTTTGAGCTTAGCATTTGATCGCACTATCTCTCAGTTTTTTCTTCCTATGCTAAATAATTCAATTATCACCTTTATCAAACTTTTTCAAACATCAGTAAATGCTTTAAGTACACTAGAAGTGATTATAGTGATGCTTACCTTCAGTTGGTATTTAGTTGCTTGCTTCTCTCAGAGGAAACAGGCATTTCATGATGTGCTATTTGATACGATTGTTGTGAGAAAAATGAATTGATGTTGCCTTGATTGTTATGTAGATTACATTGGTATATTAGCTAAAGAAAGGTTATGAATAAAGAAATAGTAGAACATTTAAATAAATTACTTACAAATGAGCTGACTTCTGTACGCCAGTATCTTTTGCATTTTGCGATTCTTAAAGATAGCGGAATTAATAAACTTGCAGAAAAGATGAAAAACGAGCTTAATGAAGAACTTGAGCATGCAAATAGGCTAGCAGAAAGAATTTTACTGCTTAAGGGCATGCCAAATTTTCAAGATACAAATAAAATCTCAAAGTATGAAGGAAAGTTCACAAAAGATACAATGCAGAAAATCTTAGAAGATAATTCTAACTTAGAAGAAGAAGGTATCAAGGGCATCAAAGAGGCAATTTCCGTTGCTGAAAAAGAAAAGGATTTCGTGAGTGTAATGTTATTAGAAGGACTACTGAAAAATGAGGAAGAGCACTTACATTGGATCAAAGAACAGATTGACCTTATTGAGCTTATGGGTATTGAAAATTACTTGAGAACACAAATATAGAGTGTTAAGAAAAACAGTATTTATTTTCATTATACCTTTTTTACTTCTTTTTTCACTCGGGTTATGGCAGTTATTTAGATTGAGCTGGAAGAATAATATTATCAAAAATATGGATCTTCCAGTTATTCATCTACTGCCTAGTGATAATCTTTCAAAGTTTAACTACAGAAACGTTAAAATCGACGGAATTTTAAGTGATATAGAACTATATGTTTTCGCAGGTCAACGTGGCTATCATGTGCTGTCTCCTATGTTGCTTATCAATGGACATTACATGTTAATAAATAAAGGAATAGTCAGAGAAAAAAAAGAAGAAAAAGCAAAAATTGAAAAAGTAGCTGCTGATGGCGTTTTGTATTGTGATGGTAGCAAAAATTGGTTTATCAAAAATGATATTGCTTCAAATACATGGTTTACCCTAAGTACAGAAGAGATCTCCAATGAACTAGGTATTAAGCTAGAGAAATGTATATTGTGGCAAGATAATTTTGGTGGCAAATTGACTATACAGCCAATAAAGCATCTTGAATACGCAATTACTTGGTTTGCACTTTCCTTGATTTGGCTCATTATGTGCGTATTTTACTATAGGCAAAATATATATAAGTCGTAGAGATACAGTGTGGAAAAAGAAAAGCTACAAATAGAAAAAATGCAACAAAGTGGAAGAAAATACTTATTACAAGGGTTAGTGATATGTCAGTGTTGCAAATCCGTTTATTATGGAATGAGTAATGCTAAGGGAGGAAAAAGTTACTATCGTTGTTCTAGAAAACGTTTTGGTGAATGTAACAGCAAATCAATACGCGCGGATATACTAGAAGAGGTAGTATGGGAAGAAGTTAAGATGGTAAGAGAGCACATAACGAAGGAAAAGTGTGATTTATCAGAGGCAGATTGGGAGACTAAACTTAATATAATTAGAAAATTAGTTCAACGCATTGAAATTGATGATGATAATGTACATATAGTGTTTCGATTAAAAGAACTCGCTCTCGAAAGACAAAAAGAAGATATTCAACCTTGTACCAGAATTATAAAGAATGTAGTGCTATCAAATGCAATAGGAATGCATAAAGTTAGCAATGCCCTGGCTGCAATATCAGTTGCAGTGAAACTTGGAATTAGTGATGAAGAGATTAAAAAAGGTCTTTTGGAATTTAAAGGAGTAGCAAGGAGATTTTCTTTAATTGCCGATATTAAAGGTGTTAAGTTAATTGAGGATTATGCTCACCACCCAAATGAAATACAGGCAACCCTGGCAGCAGCACGTTCGATTGCTAAAAGAAAGGTAATAGGAATTATCGAGCCGCTTCGTTTTGCTCGTATTCGTAATTTTTTTGATGAGTTCGTACGAATTTTCATGATGTTTGATTATGTAATTCTCACTCCTGTCCATCCTCCAGAAGATAAGCCTATTCCTGGCTGTGGAATTGATGATATACAAAAAGCCTTGATCAGTAATGGGTTTAATGATGTGAAGATTATGAATGATGCTTTACTCATTTCACATTTTATTAGTAATTCGACAAGTTCAGGAGATGTAGTATTATTTATTGGTGCTGGTAGTAATATAGCTAAACTAGCAAGAGAAGCTGCAAAGCTGCTGCTAGTAAAATAAACTTAAGCATTGGTGATTTATATGATAAAATTGTGTAGTAAAACTGGATCCCAGTGTCTAGGCAAACAACTGTACAGACATTGTGATATGGGGATAGCTTCCATTAAGAATGGTGTCATCCCAGTGCCCAGACACTGGGATCCAGAAAACTTAACTTTAAATAAGTGGCTGTATAATAAAAACTGGATTCCAGTGTCAAGCACTGGAATGACAACATCTGCTACTCAAATTATCTGTTTATCTGTAGGTTGCAATGTTCGTACACTGGAATGTTACAGCGCTGGGGTGACATTTCCCGAACGTGCACACAATTGTGAATCTAGTAGAGGTTTAGCATGATGAAAAAGACGATCAGCAGTGTATTTGCAAGAGAAATTTTAGATAGCAGGGGTTACCCAACAATTGAGGTAGAAATAGAACTATGTGATGGAGCAACAGGTAGAGCCGCTGTCCCTTCTGGGGCTTCGACCGGTAAACTAGAAGCATTGGAGCTGAGAGATCAAGATGAAAAAAGGTATTGTGGTAAAGGAGTGCTGAAAGCTGTTCAATCTGTGAGTGGAGTGATAGCAAATAAAATCATTGGCATGGATGCAGCAAACCAGAGTGCAATTGATAAAGTTTTAATTGAACTAGATGGAACAAAAAATAAATCTAAACTTGGAGCAAATGCAACTTTGGGTGTGTCTCTTGCTGTTGCAAAAGCAGCAGCAAACAGCTTTAAAATGCCGTTATATAAGTATTTGGGAGTAGGGGAAGAGCAGATGCCAGTTCCGCTAATTAACGTCATTAATGGTGGAGTACATGCGGATAATAAACTCGATTTTCAAGAATTTATGATTCTTCCTGTTGGTGCTGAAACTTTCAGTGAAGCAATAAGAATATCTGCAGAGGTATTTCATAACTTGCGCAGCATTCTTAAGAAAAAAGGTTATAGTACAAACGTAGGAGATGAAGGTGGTTTTGCACCAAACATTGGAAGCACTGAAGAAGCTCTTAATTTGATAATTCAGGCTGTTGAATCTGCCGGTTATTCGATGAAAAATCACTTTGCACTGGGTCTTGATGTTGCTGCATCTACTTTTTATGAAGATGGAGTTTATAAATTTGAAAACAGAGAACTCACTTCAGAGGAATTGGTTCAGTATTATTTTGACCTTGTAGGCAAATATCCAATAATTTCTATAGAAGATGCAATGAATGAAGACGACTATGAAGGTTGGAAATTACTTACTGTAAAACTTGGGAATAAAGTTCAATTGGTTGGAGATGATTTATTTGTTACAAATTGTAAACTAATAAGTAAAGGAATAGAGGAGAAAATGGCAAATGCTGTACTAATCAAGCCAAACCAGATAGGAACACTTACGGAAACTTTTGCTGCTATTGAAATGGCAAAATTAAATGGCTACAGGGCTATTATTTCTCACCGCTCAGGTGAAACAGAAGACACAACGATATCCCACATATCAGTTGCGTCGAATTGTGGGCAAATAAAGACTGGCTCGCTGTCGCGTTCTGATAGGCTTGCAAAGTATAATGAATTGATGAGAATAGAAAGTTCATTAGGAGAAAATGCTAAATATTATCGTGAGTTGGCATGGATTTCATAGACGAAGTTAAATTATATTTAAAAGCAGGTGATGGTGGCGATGGTTGCGCGAGTTTTCGTCGAGAAAAATTCGTTGAATTTGGTGGTCCAAACGGTGGTAATGGTGGCAGGGGAGGAGACATAATTTTCATCAGTGATGCAAATCTCAACACTTTGCTTAATTTTCGTTGTCGAAGACACATTAAAGCGAGTAATGGAAAAAGTGGTACGAGTAGAGATAGATCTGGCACAGCAGGAAAAGATATTATACTTAAAGTTCCAGTTGGTACACAAATAATCGATGAAGAAAGTGAGGAAGTGATAGTAGATCTTGATAAACCTGACATGGAATTTCAAGTAGTGCAAGGTGGAAAAGGTGGGCTTGGGAATACCAATTTTAAATCTGCTACCAATAGGGCACCAAGACATTTTACCCATGGTCAGCCTGGCGAAGAAAGAAATATAATATTGAAGCTAAAAGTTTTATCTGATGTTGGCATTATTGGTATGCCAAATGTAGGTAAATCTAAATTTTTAACCCGCTGCTCGAATTCTGATACGAAAGTAGGCGATTATGAATTTACTACTATAAGACCACATTTAGGTGTAGCAAAAGTGGATTATAGCGAAATTGTAATAGCAGATATTCCTGGAATAATCGCTGATGCTCATCTTGGAGTTGGGCTCGGACACAAATTTTTAAAGCACATAGAAAGGTGCAAAATTTTACTGCATTTAATTGATGTAACTCACGATGACATTATTTCAGCTTATAATTGTACGCATAATGAACTGAAGCTTTACAATAGCGATCTTGTTGAAAAAGAGGAAATTGTAGTGTTAAATAAATGTGACTTATTGGAAGAAACAGAAATTCTTGAGAAGAAGAATCATTTAGCCAATTATCTTGATAGAGAAGTACTGTGCTTATCAATCGACGATGATTTACAGCCCATCTTAAGATTATTAAATGAAAAAGTGAAAATTAAGGAAATTAATGTATATGATCCTTTTAAGATGTGAATTTTTTATTTGACAATCAAAGTCTGGATTCCAGTGGGTAATTTTCCACAGTTGTCTGCATTTTTTGTTCCACAACTTATCTTTTTTTCGGCTTGTGCCATTTCTCACACTGTCTCTTGCTTTCTTGAACTCAGAAATTCAATAGCTACAAAAGCATTTGAGTAGTTTTTTGTTAAGAATTAGGCATAGAATCCCCCATATTTATTAATAAAGAACAGAAAAAATGTAACGCACATACGACAGAGATTAAGCATATGTGTGCACCCATGTGCGCTGAAGAAGATACGCTACATTTTTACTGAGTTTGATTATTTGATAGAAAAGTCTGCAGACGAAGATAGATTTTGAGCTCTAAAAATACCTCTACTGTGAGTATACTAAGATTAGATAAATAGGCGAAGTAATTTTTATATTAGTTTTTTAGTTGCCAATCAATTTGGAGTTCAATAACTTGACATTTATTCAATACTACTGTATAATAAGCATGTGTATTTTTTATACACTATGGCAATAAAATTACCTTGTAATAGGTGTATTGGACCCGAGGGCAGTACTCGGCGCCTCCACCATATTTTTTGATTGATACGGGGGCGAGTAAGGATCGACATGCATAGTAAAGATGGTAGCTTTGCTCGGTTAGATACCACCGCTAAGAGTTCACAATTTAGATGCAAACGATAACTTTGCTGCTGAAGACAATGTTGCATTAGCTGCTTAATTTAGGCACTATAACTTCATTGCTATAAGCACGGTTTAGGGAACGCCGGGTAACAGAAGTTCCCCCAAACATGTAAGGGTTATATGGATAAAACAGATTATCAGAAGTCGATTAGTTATGCTAAATTTCAAGTTATCAAAAAGGCTTTGAATACTATATTAGATAATGTTTTTACTCCTCACTTAGAGATACTGTTTTTTACGCGCTTTAATGGTGTTGTCATGCCAGACTACTTGAAAGAATCATACCCTACTCAAATGCTTATTATATTACAGCATCAATTTTTTGGTCTAAAAGTTCTTGAAGATAAGTTTAGCGTCAGTTTGAGCTTTCGTGGAAAACAAGAACAAGTCACTGTACCGTTTTTTGCTATTAGTGAGTTTCATGATAAAATTTCAGGAGATACTTTAGTATTTAGCGTTGATTCTGATAAAGAATATGAAAGTGAGAAATGTGCTGAAAAGTCATCAAATGGTAGTATTATATCTATAGATCAACTTTACGATAAGTAGTTACTTCATTTTATAAATAAAAAATATTGTATCTGTTCAGGATATCGACAAGACCATAGAGTAAAAGTGAGTTTATAACAAATGGTATCATTTGAGTAGCTGACATTGGCTTTCACATAAAAAACGTTGTAAAGCGCTTTCATGTTTACCAACGGTTCTGTCGCATCTATAAACCATAGGAAAGAAGATCATTAAAGGTGGGATTATAGGAGTTATGAAGCCATTAACATAGCAAAATTCTCAAAAGTAGAAACATTATTTTAATAATTTGTCTTTTTTGAATCATACGAATATTTTCTATGCCTGTGATGGTAATCTTTGCGGAATGGAAGCTTTTAAACCCAAGCATTTGCTTTATTAGTTTTTTGATAAATCTATCAACAATATTATTTAGATATTTTATTTGAAGAACTATAATCTTCAGAAATTTCTGCATTCAAATCATCAAGAGCAGCAGTATTACTGCCGCTTTTATCAATTACAATTTTCTCAGGAAGATAGTTACTCCTGAAGGCTTTACGAAAGAATGCAAGTGCTGCAGACTTGTCTCTACTAACACACAAGAGGAAGTATTACCAATAGTGCTCTATATAAATAAACCCATTTACCGTTTAATTTAATGTAAGTCTCTCCAACTACTACCAACCTGCTTCTTTCTTTTCCTTACTGCCTCATCTATCAGTGGTGATAACCCACCTTTGTAACGTAGCATTTTGCTCCCCTTATACTCATCATTTCTTCCAAATCTCGATAGCTCAAAGAGAATCGACATTTCATGTATACAGATAACATCCGCTGAAAAGCTAAATCCTTTGAAATATGGCAACAATTTTTGATTGATACGAAACATCTTTGCTTTTTTTTAGACAATTATATCATTCTTCTTTCTACTTCCCTACAAATGCGACAGAACCGAAAATATTCGTATGATTCAAAAAAGACAAATTATTAAAATAATGTTTCTACTTTTGAGAATTTTGCTATGTTAATGGCTTCATAACTCCTATAATCCCACCTTTAATGATCTTCTTTCCTATGGTTTATAGATGCGACAGAACCTTTTTTATACGTTAGCTACAGTTAAAACATAATTGACTTTGCCTAGTTAATATTTCAAATTATAAAAAAGGCAAATAATTCTATGATATTGCAGGGCAAAAAAGGGTTAATAACCGGAATAATAAATAAAAGGTCAATAGCATATGGTATAGCACAGACCCTCTCAGAACATGGAGCTGAGCTTGCAATCACTTATCAAAATGAAACAATAAAAGAGAAATTATTACCAATAGCAAGTGAATTAAATGTAGAGTTAATATTGCACTGTAATGTTTCAAATGAGGAAACTATAGATAATGCTTTTAAGGAAATAAAGGAGAAGTGGGGTGCTATTGATTTTTTGGTACATGCAATAGCATTCTCCGATAAAAATGAGCTAAATGGTAAATATGTCAATACTTCACTAAACAACTTTATTAATGCAATGCATATATCGTGCTATTCTTTTACTGCTTTAGCGCAAAGAGCGGAAAAAATGATGTTAAATGGCGGTAGTTTACTTACTTTATCCTACTATGGTGCTGAAAAAGTTATGCCAAATTATAATGTGATGGGTTTATGTAAAGCAGCACTTGAAGCAAGTGTAAAATATATAGCATGTGATCTCGGACCACAGAACATCAGAGTAAATGCAATTTCTGCTGGTCCAATCAGAACTTTGGCATCTTCTGGAATAAGTGACTTTCACTCCATATCGGAATGGAATAGAAGTAATTCTCCACTTAGACGCAATGTTACAATAGAAGATGTTGGCAAGGCAGCACTATACTTATTAAGCGACCTGAGTAGTGGTACAACTGGAGAAATTTTACATGTTGATTCAGGGTATAATGTTGTGGGAATGAAGATAGTAGACTAATACAGTACTGCAGATGCATGTGAAGCCTGTGTTTTTTTGTTATCCGAGTAATTGACATTGGAGCCCAGTGTCAGCTACTCGAATGACAACATTTTTTAATTAAATCTCGCACATTAACCATAGAGTTATTATTTTATAAGTATTTGTTGCTGCTGATCTTCTATTTTTACTTCCTCCATTTGGGTTAAGGGATTGTGCGTGAGGGTTGCTCTTGAAGTTGCCTTGCAAGGAAAAAGTCTTTTTCCTCGCGATCTTGGAGTTGCTTTGCAAGCAAGAAATCCTATTGTTCTTGTGTTTGTTTTGCTAAGACTTTATTCTTATTAAGCAGTGGTTAAAAATGAGCATGGCTTTTATTATAGAATGCCCCCCTATAGAAGTATATAGACTATGAAGACTTATCTTACAGGTTGTGGTACTTGTTGTTGATAAAATGTTTTTTCTACACGTGCTTCTTCCACACTGCACCTTCTTGATAAGACTGGCTCCTCAAGGCATTTTATACGTTGCTGTACATCATTAATGCACTGCCCTATAACATCACCAATTTTTCCATCAGCATTTTTTGCCAATAACTCATCAAACTCCCTCTCAATCTCTACTCTCTCAGAGATATCCTTTGAAAGATCACAATATTCCAAAATTTCATCTATCTGAAGTTGTTTTGCTAATAGAAAGTCTTCTTGCTCCTGCTGCTGTTTTATTAACTCTTGAGTTACAATTTTAGCCCTAGAGTAATGATTTCCTTCAAGATATATTGTTTCTCTCTCTTTACTACCCCATAACTCGTCATTTAATTTATAACTCGCACGATTAAACATCTGATTTAGTTGATCATTGTTTATCATTTCAGGATTTGGTTCAAACTTTTGTTGTTTCTCTCTGCCGCTAACTTTACAATGGACATTAATTTCAATGTTAGCTAAAGAAGCTAATAATTGAATTTCTTCAATAAAAGGAAAATAACTTTTACTTTCTATTGCTTCTAGATAGGATTGATAGAGTTCAGGTTTGTCAAGAAATGAGCGTGTAATAAAATCACTGTTATATTCGGCATTATAGTCACTCTCACCAATGCCATCAAGAGCCTCTGCATATTCACTTAGATTAAGCACAGCTTGATTATGCGATATATTAAATTTGCTAACAGCTCTACTTACTAACCTCTTCACATTACCTTCAGCATTTTCAATTTTCCTATTTGTTTGCTTAACCAGACCCTTTATTTTATCAGACTTGCCAGTTAAATCCCCTGGCTTATTAAAAAACATATTAAAAACCTTTTCTAGCTGATCCTTTAAAGGAGCTGGCATACTTGGATCATCTAAAGACGTAAATCGACTTAAAAATTTGTGCCATTCCATTCTCATATCTTGCGCTCTTTCAGCTTTATATGTACCAGAACTGTTATCACCAAACACTGCATGAAAAAAGCAATTGCCATCACCTGCAGTATCATATTTAACTACTTGGTTATTAGAAGGTTCTTTTTCTACATTACTCTCTGAAGTCTTGCGTCCTTTAGCATTTTCAATACTGTCAAAACCATTTGGTAATTTCCGTTTTCTAAGCCCAACCATAATTTCTACCTTAATTCAAGCTATATGTTATTATATTAACTAACTTATTAATAAGTAACTAATTAGGTATAGCAAAAATTTTTTAATTATGCAATAATTAAGGCTTTAAATAGCAAATATGAGCTTTAACTGTGGTATAGTTGGGTTACCAAATATAGGAAAATCAACTTTATTTAATGCACTTACAGAGTCAAGTGCAGCTGAAGCTGCAAATTATCCTTTTTGCACAATCGAGCCAAATGTTGGCAAAGTGCCAATACGAGATCAGCGTTTGAAACAAATTGCCTCGATTGCTCACTCGGGGAAAATAATCTACAATCAACTGGAAGTTGTCGATATTGCCGGCTTGGTTAAGGGTGCGAGCAAGGGTGAAGGACTAGGAAATAAATTTTTGAGTCATATCAGAGAAGTTGATGCCATTGTTCATCTGCTCAGGTGCTTTACGGATGACGATATCAGCCATGTAAACAGTAAAATAGATCCAATATCAGATGCTGAAATAGTGGAAATGGAGTTAATTCTAGCTGATATTGATAGCATAGAAAAAAGGCTTCCTCAATTGGAAAAGAAAGCAAAGCAAGGTGATAAAGAGCTAAAGAGACAACTTGAATTAATGCAAGAGGTATTAGCTACTTTAAAATTAGGTAAACCGGCAAGAAGCTTGGAGAATATCGATGAAGATGAGATGAAGTTGCTTCAATTGCTAACAACAAAGCCTGTTATGTATGTATGCAATGTTGAAGATACGAATATCATAACTGGTAATGAACTATCTAAAAGGGTGGAAAAAATGGCGGAAGAAAATAAAAGCAAATTTTATTGTATTTCAGCGAAACTTGAAGCAGATATTGCAAATCTTGATAGTGAAGAGGAAAAACAGAATTTTTTATCAGAATTTGGCTTACAAGAATCAGGACTTGATGGAGTAGCACGTATTATGTATGAAGTGCTAAGTATGATAACTTTTTTTACTGTGGGCCCCAAAGAAGCACGTGCATGGCCAATAAAGATAGGATCAACAGCTGACAAAGCAGCAGGTGTAATTCACACTGATTTTGAAAAGGGCTTTATAAAAGCAGAAACGATAAGCTTTGCAGATTATATAAAATATGGAAGCGAATCAGCTTGCAAAGATGCAGGGAAAATTCGCTTCGAAGGCAGAGACTATATAGTGCAAGATGGTGATATAATGCACTTTAGGTTTAATGTGTAGTATACATCTAACTACCAAAGTACCCGGGAGTCCAGCCTTTCTTTATGGCTTCCTCTTCGCTGATCTTATCTAGTTCCACGCCATGGAGAATGGAGCTAGGTGTTGTAACAACTTCTTTTCCCTGTGGTTGTATATTCTTCTCTTCCTCACATAATACGTTCTCCAGACATTCTTCTAAAAATTCATATAAAGCTTGATTTTCTATAAGCATATCCTTATTTTGCTTAGCTAATTCTAAAATTTCCCTTACTTGAACATCTTTACCATTAATAGTTACCTGACCAATCTCAATATTACTAGGATTTGCATTTAAACTAATAAAGCAGTCAACAGAATTACCTTTCTCATCTTCTGCACTCCACCTAATTTTCATGTTGCATGTTGCATCTTTTGCAAAGCGGTAATTTCTTTTTCCATTATCATTCTTCTCAACCGTTGCTATTCTTTTATCGTTACTGTATATTTCTACTATCTTTACCTCATTTTTATTTCTTTCCATCCCTTCAATTTTGTCAGTGAAAAGACGGCTGATTTCTAAGCTACACCCAGGCTTAGAAATATTAATACTAAGATGATCATAATGATTAAGAGAACGTTTTGCATATGCGCATGGCACATAACATCCATCAAAAAAGGCAACTGCACTATCAGTTTTGAGAAATTCCTGTCCGTTACTCATCCCTTCTTCAACTCGAAGAAGATATCTACCCAACCTCTTTTTAAAATTCTTTCGCTTGTCTTCAGGAATAGACTTTTCATTCAATATACTTATTATTTCTTTTTGCTTACTTAATACTACATAATTAAAAAGGAAAATGTTCTTATTCCATCGATAATAATTCGCTATTTTGTCAAATGGATCTGCAGGCCAGCCTTTATTATAATTTACGTTATCCTTATCATCTTTACACAAATTATCCTTAAGGCCAAAATTCAATTTTCTAAAATCTGATAATACTTCTTCTACCCTATCTTCAAAAAATTGAAGTTTATTTTGAAATTCTTTCCCATAATTCATTTTCTCATTTATTTTAAGAAGATATTCACTAAATTTCTTCCTAAAATTTTCTTGATCTTTGTGGGCAAGCCTCTGATCTAATATATCTGTTATGTATTTTCGCTTATTCAATATTACGTAGTTAAAAAGGTCACTTTTTTTCCTCCTTTCATAATCTTCTGCTATTTCGTTAAAACACTCATTACTGTTCTTAAAATCCAATTTTTCGAAGTCTTGGAGCACGTTTTTTACATCATCCTCACTAAATTGAAGATTTGTTTGAGGAGACACGTCAGTTCTACTTTGATCATCAAGTTGAGGATTTTTTTTAGTAGATCGGACTAATAAACTTTCTGTGCTGTTAGAGAAAGAATGATTATTTTCTTCAGATTGAGAACTTTTCTTTTTAGACGTATTAGTAAAAAAATTAG
This sequence comes from Wolbachia endosymbiont (group A) of Limnophora tigrina, assembly GCF_964263225.1. Lineage (NCBI taxonomy): Bacteria > Pseudomonadati > Pseudomonadota > Alphaproteobacteria > Rickettsiales > Anaplasmataceae > Wolbachia > Wolbachia endosymbiont (group A) of Limnophora tigrina. The sequence continues at coordinate 97,154 of NZ_OZ181654.1, read as the reverse complement.
TTAGTGAACTAAACATTAAGCACCTCTTAGTATTACTATTTATACCAACTCCACTTACTAGACGAACAAATAAGGAATATTACAAACTTGTTTAACCGTAGCAGGGGAAAGACTAACAATAAAATTACATAAAACATCTTCAAGTAGACCGATAGTATCATAGATTTTGTTGCGTAAAATGTTCTGTTTTATATATTGCCAAAACCTCTCTACTGGGTTCAGTTCTCACTTTTACCCACAATTTTGAGAGGTCATGATGTGAAGCATAACTATGCTCTCCTTAAGATTTTCATAGCCCCGCCATAGAGTCATAGCCCCTGGTAAATTATCACTTTTTCTATTCATAAATCCACCTAATTTTCCTAACCAAATAATAGCTTGTTTTATGTTTGGAGGTTCTTCTGGCAATGTAGCTACTTTATGCTCACGTATGAAAAGGGCCTTCCACTCTTCGTTGCTTAAAATTTTAGTACAGGTTTCCATGGGATTTGATAAAGCGACTTTTGTTAAATATAAAATTTTAAATGCAATAATGCTCTTTATAGCAATTAATTTCTGTAGCCTTTCCTTTGTAGTTAAACGAGAGCTTTCTATTTTACATCCTGATTTTAAAACCCTGAAATACTCCTCAATTTTCCATCTTAGCTTATACCAATTTATCCTTTCTATAGCATCTAAAGTGCTATTAACTGGTACATTAGTCAGCAAAGTCCAATCAATAGCTTCCAATCCTTCAGGAGGATTTGTTTCTTTTGCACTTACCACATATACAGGGATTTTATCACTTATTTTATGCACTGTGTCTTTTGATCCATAAATTGAAGAAGATCTGATAGGTATATAGCCTTTCATATACTTAACTTCAATATTAGCTTTCCTTGATCTTTGGTTTCCACCTTTATTAACTTCTAGAGAAATTTTCTTCTTTACTGGCAGTTGAGTGATGCGTGTTTGCAAATCTGTTTTTCCAATTTCAGTACAGATAAATCTTCTATTAGTTCGATTACGGATTACATAAAAACTACCTAATGTCTCAGTGATCCATAAAAATTTGAAGATATCTGCCTCTCTATCACCAAGGGTAACAAGTTGTACATTTGCAGGAAGGTTGTTTATGCTTTCTTTGAGAGCTGTTATCCACTTATAACTTTCTTTTTCTTCTATGGAGGTACGGTATTTCCTGTTTGCTTTTTCTTGTGACGTTTCTTTTTCCCTAATAGAACGTGCCCAACATTGTTGAGAAGATAGACCTAAAGGCAATCCGTCTTTGCTGACTATTAAGGCACTGTGCAACAGTAAACCCATTTTATGCTTCGTATAAGCTTTAGAAATACTACCTAGCCTCTTAGTTTTTATATGAGAGTCAAAATCCAAATAACTTGTATCTTGAACTGAAAAAACAAACTGATTTCCTTTCATTCTCTCCATAGTTTCTTTGTAATGGGAAGAATAAATTTCCTTATCCTTAAGCTTTTCATTGCTAAATAATCTGTATGCACCCTTAGCTTCTTTCCATCCACTACAGCTTTGATTAATTGATCCAGACGCCTTACCCTCTATACAATAGCCTGTTTTAATAAGTCTCTTATTAAGTCTTGTATCTCCTAAATTAACGTGTTTTAACTCTCTTTCCAGCCATTTATCCCCTAAGCCATCAGTATATTGCACATTTGTACTTACTTCACTCATTTTAATCCCAAATTTATTTGGTATCCATTTTACTCACTTTTTTATTTGTGGGTAAAAGTGAGGGTTCAGTTCAGGTGAGTATGGAGGTAAATAAATTATAGTAATATTTTCTGGAATTTTTAGACTTTTTGACTTATGCCAACTGGCACAATCCATGATAAGAAAGGCCTCTTTGTTTCCCAAGCTTTTCGACATCTGTTCTAAAAATATGTTCATACAGTCGGTATTTACATATGGAAAAAGTAAGCTACAGTCCTCTCCGCTCCTGTAATTTACTGCGCTGTAAAGATAGAAATTTTCCCTACCAATTTTTACTTTAATTTGTGTTCTTGATCCCTTTTTAAACCATCCGTGCCCAACTTTCGAGTGTGTTCCAAATCGCGATTCATCGAAGAAAAATATCTCCTTTTTTGGGTTCTTCTGTACAATTTTATTGAGATTTTTTTTTGTACTCTTCTTGCTTGTTTTTGTCTTGTTTATGGTGCACTGGACGTGGCGTGATGTAAGAAAACTTCATCTTTTGTACTTCACTGTGTACTGTAGATTTACTAATATTTAAAGCAAATTCTTTCTGGATTTTTAACCTTACTTCCTTGATAGTAATGTTTGGATTTTTCTCCACCCACATCTCGATTTGCTTGCGTTGACTCTGGTTTAATATACTTTTTTTTCGCCGTTCAGGTGGGACAAACAATCTTTCTACCCTTCCAAATTTTAAATGTTTTATCCATTCTTTCAGCGCAGTTCTTGAGATACACCATACCCTTGCTACCTCTGATATACTATATTTTTTCGCTGCAATTACAGCCTGTAATTTTTTTGAAACATATGCGTTATTTCTCACCTTTTTTAACATTTCTTTTGCCAAGTTTACAACTTTTTCATCTAATAATTTTGACCTTAGTGCCATTCTTAACCTCAATGATTATACCTGCTTGAGTATAACTTCATCACACATATTGTCTATTTGTTTGTTTTGTAACTGGAGTTGGTATTAACTATAACTTAATGCCAAATGTTGTAAAGCTAAAATTAATATGTAAATTCATTTTTTTAAGACAATTATAAGTATCTTCCTTCTATAAAAATTTTATAATCAGCATATGACAAATGTTTAAGATATTGATTTTGTTTGTATTTTTATTACTTTACCAGGCAATATTATTAATGAATTAGTCAGACAAATATCTTGGCCAAACTTTACTCCATCCACAAACTCTCCATTTGTTACTCCAGTTGCAATGAACACTGATTCACTTCTTGCCATGTCTTTCACGGTGTAGATTTTTTCTGGGTCAGTGATATTCAAATTTTTTGCTCTTTCTTTTAATTGATCCGTGTCAAATATTAATCTTCCTTCTATCTGCCCACCGATTGAGCTTAGCGCTGCTGCTGCAAGCACTCCTTCTGGAGCTCCTCCTGTGCCGATATACATATCGTGATTGCCATTTATTAGCGAAACTATGGCTGCAACATCACCATCATCTATTAATTTCACTTTTGCTCCTAGCTTCCTAATTTTTGCTATTAATTCATCATGTCTTTCACGTTTAAGTACAGTTACTATAAGATCACTTGCTTTACATCCTTTTGCCTTGGCTAAATTGTCCAGATTCTTCTCAATCCTATTTTTTAGTGAGACTACACCCTCTGGGAGATTTTTTCCCACTGCTATCTTTTCCATATAAACATCAGGTGCATGTAAAAAATTACCTTTTTTTGTTGCAGCAAGAACAGACATTGCCCCTTGTTTATAATGAGCGCAAATCGTAGTGCCTTCAAGTGGATCAACAGCAATGTCAATCTCAGGGCCACTTCCTGTGCCAACTTTTTCTCCGATATATAGCATCGGTGCTTCGTCCCTCTCCCCTTCCCCAATCACAATTGTACCATTTATTTCAATTGAGTTTAGCACCGTACGCATTGCATCAACTGCAACCTGATCGGCCTTTTTTTCATTACCAAGGCCTGCCAATTTATATGCAGCAAGTGCTGCAACTTCGGTTACTTTCACTAACTTATAGGCTAAATCTTCTATCATTTGCTCGAGAATCATAAATCAATATATATCATGCCATTTGATACTGCAAGATTACTTGACGGAATAATGAAAAAGTTGATATAATAAGCGTATAGCAATAATAGTAAGATTTGAATATGATCGGTAATTTAACTTATGAAGATGTAAAGAAATTTGTAACTGATAATCCTAATATAGCTGCTCAGGAATTTGGTGAGAAGCTAAAACAAAGTGGGCCAACAGATGCAAAGATTTGTGATTTGTTTATGGATATTCTCCGCTCAGGGACAAGCAGTATTTTAAATGATTATGATACATTTCTAAAAATTGTTGAATTGCTCGCAAAGTCAAATATTAAAATTGATATTGGAGATACTACTTCTAAAACTGTATTAGATTACGCTGTGTCAGGTGAAAAACCTAACGTTATAAAGATATTTTTGGATAGCGATAAATTTGATCAAGAAAGAAAATCGAATGCTTTGTTGACCGCCGTTAATGAAGGTAAAGTTCAAGAGTTTGAGATATTTTTAGATTACATAGATCATACGAAAATACTAGAGGTTCTTAACACAGCTACTTGCAATGAGGACACTGACATTATGAAGGTACTCTTGGATAACAAAAGATTTACTGGAGAAGAAAAAGTTCAGGCTCTGAGTCATGCCTCTATAGGTGGTGAACTAACAAAAGTTAGGTTACTTTTAAAGTATATGAAAGGCGTACCAGAAGATGGCATAAGAAATCTTTTAGGAATAATTGAAGAGAAAAAATTATCACTTAGAAAAGAACTTAAAATAGATTCTGAATTTAAAGTCGATTTCAGCAATTCTGATCACAATAAATATCTCTCAAGCTGTGTAATAATTGCACTGCTTAGATCAGCAATAAACAAGAAGCAAAACACACCTGATGGAGCGGAGTCCAATGTCAGTAATACAAGCACTGGTCTCACGCTAAATAATGATGACATTAGGAATCTGTGTCTTGATATAGATAGGGTTACAAAACAGGATAGCACAGTTACTAGTTTTGAAGATTTGCAAAAAAGGTTAAAAAGGAAGGGAATTAATCTTCAGAGCAAATGTGAAAAAAATGCTGTACTAGAATATGCAATTAAAGATCAAAATTTGAACGTTATAAAATTTCTCTTACAAAATGGAATGACCATCATCAATGCAATCGGTCAAGAAGGAAGGTATTACGTTAGCAAAATTGAAGGAGAAAAATCTATATTATGCTTTGTTGTCTCTTACACTGATGATGACAATGCTGAGATTCTGAGCACGTTACTGCAAAGTGTTAATGCAGAGCAATCAAAACTAGATCCTGAAAGTGAATTGTACAGATTATATCAACAGTTAAAGGATGATGCATTCTGCACTGCTATTGCAGAAAATAATTCTGTAGCAGCGACAGTGCTAATACAGAACGATCAAGAAACACGCGCATCAGCAGTAAACAAGGATGAAACACCTGTAGTAACAGGGACTGACCAGGTTGTTACTACGCCAAGCGTAGAAGAAAATAGAACAGAACCTAACAAAAATATTAGTAATAAACCTACGGCAACAGCGCCTCCAGTTAGTACTAATGGTAATAATAACAAAAATGAAGCACCTGTATCAACAAGGACTGGCCCAACTGTCACACCAAATAATGATAAGAAAGCTAACGGCCTTGTAGAGGCTCAATTTTCTCCACCACATGAAAAAGAAACTAAATACAAAAAAAGTAAGGAGAGTTTTTACGCCTCATTAAGGAGTGATGTTGTTGGAGTTTGTTATTGCAGGATTGTTTGTTGCTGCTGCTGTGACGGTTCCATCTTTAGCTGGTGCATTAGTTTGCAGTGTCCTAGCTATTTTAGTTGTAATGGTAACTGGATTACATGTAAAAAATTTTACACTTCCAAGTTACAGCGAAATGAGAGAAAATAAGGTTGAACCTGTAAATTCAAGTTTGAGAAACCATGCAATCTAGCTCCTAGAATCACTTTTCAAACCAATTATAATTTCTTGATTGTTAAACCACTTTATCAAAATTAAGTGGGACTAGTGCGATTCGAACGCACGGCCTTCGGATTAGGAATCCAACGCTCTATCCTACTGAGCTATAGTCCCATGTCTTCTGCTATTTATGCAAAATTATAGCAAAAAGTCTCGCATTTTTCTAGGCACCCTGTACAATTAATTCACAATAATAAAAAATATTTCTGTATTTCTTGAATGTAATACTGTTATATTTAATAATACGATTCCAATTGAAAGATTAATGCTAGTTAACAATATTAGTTACTTTTATAGTAATCAAGATGGCTTTGCTTTAAGCAACATCAACATTCAAGTGAAGAAAGGAAGTGTTGCCTGTTTACTAGGTCATTCTGGCTGTGGCAAGTCAACAATTCTAAAATTAATCGCAGGAATAGAAAATCCAAAATCTGGAACCATTGTTATAAATGATAAATTAGTTGCAAGTAACAAAGTGTCAATTGCTATAGAGCGTAGAAATATCGGATTGATTTTTCAGCATTCTGCATTATTTCCTCATAAAACAGTAATAGAAAATATAACTTTTGCTATTTGCAGTACTTCTAAGAAAGAAAAATACCTTACTGCATTGGAAATCTTAAAGCTATTTAATATAGAAAAATATGAAAACATGTACCCTCATGCTTTATCAGGAGGACAGCAACAATTAGTTGCAATAGCAAGAGTAATGGCGCAAAATCCTGATGTTGTTTTGCTCGATGAACCATTTTCTAATTTAGATATACTGCTCAAATATCGAATAAGGCACCATATATTGTCACTTTTTAGAAGCAAAAATATTCCTGTACTCATGGTAACTCATGATCCGCAAGAAGCGTTGAAAGTTGCAGATTTTATTTACGTGATGAAAAATGGTAAAATTATTCAATCAGGAGTTCCTAGCTACATATATCACAGACCTAAAGATGATACGTTAGCAAAATTTTTTAGTGAGCTTCCTTTTACTCTACAGCTAAACTAAACTTAATGTTAGGCTAAAACTATTATAAGATAATTAAAAACTCTTGATTTATAATTCAATAAAAGTGATATAATTTATGTATCACTTGGCTTCAGTCAAGTTTTAATACCTAAAAGTTAATATTTTCAACGGAGGTACAAATGAGTTTAGGTCCATGGCAGCTGTTTCTAGTCTTAATAATAATCTTAGTTCTGTTTGGTGCAGGTAGGTTACCACAAGTTATGGGTGATTTAGGCAAAGGCATTAAAAACCTTAAACAAGAACTTAAGGATTCAGAGAAACTATCATCTAATGAACCAGATCGTTAGCTTCCTTATGTTTCGTGACACGCACTAAAGTGCGTGTCATTTGTTTAAACAAGGCTAAAGAATTGAAGAGGTATGATTGAAGTACAGTAATAATTATGTTAGTTAGAATGTTATTAAAGGTTAATCGTGGAAGAAAGTGAGAAATTGACTGAAGATAAAAAATTGGCCTCTGATATTCTAAAAGAGGTTGCAGATACCAATAACAACGATAGTGATAAAGTAACATTGTTCGACATCAAAACAGCTTTACATGAGCGCGGTTTTGGTATTTTAATAATCATCTTCTCTTTACCGCTATCAGTACCTATACCTGTTCCACCTGGCTATACAACCATTCTTTCTATACCTTTAATCTTATTTTCACTGCAGCTTCTATTTGGGTTTGATTCTCCTTGGATGCCTAATTGGCTAGAAAGGAAATCTTTTCAACGTTCAACACTAGCTCTCGTGGTAGAGAAAACTTCACCTATATTAAAAAAAATAGAAAAGTTCATGAAACCAAGAATGTCTTTTATTTTTCTTGGTCCGGGTGAAAAGATTCTAGCTTTTATGATGTTGCTTTGTGCAATAATAATAGCTCTTCCATTACCTTTTACTCACTTCCTTCCTGCAATTGGTATAACTCTTATTTCACTCGGCATTATGGGTAAAGATGGATTTTTATCTACGTTAGGAGTGTTAGTTTCATTCTGTGCGTTATTGGTTACCCTTATTGTAATAGTTAAAGGACCAAAACTTATAGCCGGAACACTTTCTCTTCTTAAAAGCCTTATAACTTAAAAGCTTTACAACACTTTAATAAAAGAATGAAGTACAGCATGAAATGAATAATCGATATTGAAATATAGCAATAACTATGTTAGTTAGAAGTTATATTGTTATTAAAGGGTAACTGTGGAAAAAAGTGTGAAATTGACTGAAGATAAAAAATTGGCCTCTGATATTCTAAAAGAGGTTGCAGATACTAATAATAACGATAATGATAAAGTAACATTATTTGATATTAAAACAGCTTTACATGAGCGCGGTTTTGGTATTTTAATAATCATCTTCTCTTTACCGCTATCAGTACCTATACCTGTTCCACCTGGCTATACAACCATTCTTTCTATACCTTTAATCTTATTTTCACTGCAGCTTCTATTTGGGTTTGATTCTCCTTGGATGCCTAATTGGCTAGAAAGGAAATCTTTTCAACGTTCAACACTAGCTCTCGTGGTAGAGAAAACTTCACCTACATTAAAAAAAATAGAAAAGTTCATGAAACCAAGAATGTCTTTCATTTTTCGTGGTCCTGGTGAAAATATTTTAGCATTTATAATGCTGCTTTGTGCATTATCGATAGCAATCCCACTTCCTTTAACTAACTTCATTCCTGCAATTGGTACAACTCTCATTTCACTGGGTATCATGAGCAAAGATGGATTTCTCTCTATAATGGGAGTATTAGTATCATTGTGTGGGTTATTACTTACTCTTGTCGTAATAGTTAAAGGACCACAGCTTATATTTGGAGCATTTTCTTTTCTAAAAAGCTTTGTATATGGTTAAGCTTTACAACACTTTAACAAAAAAAAAAGAGCCCTTTACACCAATCGATAAAGATCATATAAAAATGTACGTTTGTGGGCCAACAGTATATGATACAGCACATATAGGTAATGCACGTTCTATTGTTGTTTACGATGTATTATTTCGACTGCTTAAATTTTGTTATGGAAAAGTTACTTATGTGCGTAATATAACCGACATCGATGACAAGATAATCAATGCAGCAAATGAGAAAAATAGTAATATAGAAAGCATTAGCAAATATTACACTAAAACTTTTCATGAAGACATGGAAAGCATAAATTGTGCAGAACCAACATATGAACCAAAAGCAACGGAAAACATAGATAACATTATCAAGTTAATTGAGTCTTTGCTGCAAGCTGGTCATGCTTATGAATCCAATAAACATGTATATTTTAGTGTAGAATCTTACCCTGAATACGGCGTTTTATCAGGAAAAAAAATTGATGAATTAAACTACGGTAGTAGAGTTGAAGTTGGTGAAAATAAAAAACACCCAGGAGACTTCGTACTTTGGAAACCTGCAAACGAAACTGACTATAAACTTTCAAGTCACTGGAATAGTCCATGGGGAGAGGGAAGACCAGGGTGGCATATAGAATGTTCAGCAATGTCATATGCTTACCTTGGCAAAGATTTTGACATTCACGGTGGGGGTATAGACTTGCAATTTCCTCATCATGAGAATGAAATTGCACAGAGTAAATCTGCATTTGCTGAGTCAACGTTTGCAAAATATTGGGTACACAACGGGTTTCTTACGGTAAATGAAGAGAAAATGAGCAAATCCTTATTTAATATAGTCAAAGTAAGGGATTTGTTAGATAGTGGAATAAAGGGTGAAGTAATACGTTATGCGCTGCTTAAAACTCACTACAGAAAACCACTTGATTGGACAGAAAATGTTATCTCTGAGTCGCAAGAAACTTTAAACAAGTTTTATCGGTTATTACGTAGTACATGTATTGAGGAAAGTGATGCAGAAGTCTCTAAAGATTTTATAGAGGCTTTGAAAAACGATTTAAACATTCCTGAAGCTGTAGCCATATTGCATGAAATGGCTACAGAAATCAATAAGACAAGTAATGAATGTGAGAGGCTCAAATTAACTAAGAAATTTGTTAAAAGCGCAAGGTTCATTGGTATTCTTGAGTCAAGTTATCAAGAGTGGTTTGCAAGTGGTGTGAGTCATCAAGAAATAGAAAGGTTGATAGACTTAAGAAAAGTAGCAAAACAAAATAAAGATTATGATACTGCAGACAAAATAAGAGAGCAATTGAAACAAATGGGGGTTACAATTTCTGACAACGAAGATGGTACAACAACTTGGTATGGAAAATTATCTCCTATTGTTTATAGATAGCCTAGTATCATCGCTTATCTTACCCATACATCAAGGTTTTGTACTTTACACTATGTTATGCTTTAGGTCAAACTACGATCAACTACTTATATTACTTTTTGGAGTATTAGGATCCAGTCTTGGTGGAATAGCTAACTGGTATTTAGGTAGAATAACAATTTTTATCAGAAGATCACATCACAAATTAGAGAATGAAGACAAAACACCAAAAATTGTAAGGCACCTACTGATTTGTGCAGTTGCATTGCTTTCGTGGGTACCAGCACTTGGAAGTGTGACTCAGATTTTATCCGGTTACTTCAAGTTAAACCTTTATATTCTTGTTCCCTTAATTATTTTATCTAACTTCCTCTGTTTGTTGTATCTAACGTTTACCATCTAACTAAACATCAATAAACAACTTTTCTTCTGGTCATATTGAGCTAAATTTCTTCTTCAAACTACCTTTTAAAATGCTTTTATTAGTTTTTGTCATAATACGATCAAATACTCCTAATAACCTCTTAAGTAAGCTTGGGGTTAGCGAAGAGATAGGATTAACAGATACGTTGTTGTTTTTATCATCACCATTTGCTTTGTAGTCTATTGAAATAATCCCCCTACTCTTCCCACCAGTCAGAAGTTTTCCGATTATAGGGATTTTCAACAAAGATTTGTTAATTGAGTATGCCGGTATTACTTGTCCTTCAACCTGGAATTTATAACCCTTAATATCGAGCGTACCACTAGTGCTAATGCCTAGTTCCGCTCCTTCAAGCCAAGATTCTTCAATTTCAACAGTGCCATCTTTATATGAAAAAGGTGCATTACACTTATAAAAATGTACACCTTCGTTCTTTATAGCATTTACAATACCAGGCAGTGAAGACATTGATAATAAAGTGGTAAGCAGTGGAGCATCTTTGATATAGAAATTGCTGATAGATAACATACCATAATGTTCTCCATTTTCTCTCTTAGAAGATAGATAAAGAGATAATTTGCCATTTTTAACTGATTTACCAATACCTAAAGAACGCAAAAGCATACCTGAATTATCCGAATATATTTCAAGCCCTATTTCACTATGTTCTACTAGTATATTACTGTTATCTTCTAAAAACTGTCCTGTGAATTGACTTCCACTACAATCACCTTTAGCACAAGTTACATTTAGCTTAGCATCTTTTATGATAATTCCTTCTTTCATAATTATATTATCAACATTCATAGTAACTTCTATTTTGTTATTTAATCGATTACTATCTTTGCCAAGTAAACCTAACACATCACTTAAGTTGATTTTCTCACCGTGAATAGTTATGGCATTTTTCTCCTTACCTGATTCAATTTCTATACTAAAATTATTATCAGGTAATTTAAAGTTGCTAGAATTTAAATATAGATTTCCATTTTCTACTCTTCCGCTAAATTTTATGTCTAGATCATTTCCTACAACGTCTAGTTTATCTATTAGCAACTCACCTACTCCTTTTAGCCTTGTAGAAAATAAAACTTCATTGTGATCTTCAAAATGGTTTTTCCACCCTAAGTAGCTTGAACGCAACTCGAGCTCTGATAAATCTATATTACCATTAACGTACCCTGTTTTGTCTTGATACATTACTGACTCTATATTTGCATTGATATAACCATCACCGAAATTAAGTATTTGAGCAGGTAAATCTCCAGTCAAACTCCAGGCAAAATTTTCATTTTTATTGCTACTTTTGAGGTCAAATAGAAGCTGTGTATTATTTACCATACCACTGCCATTTAAATCTATAAAGTCACTCCCAAAATCGAGCTTAATATCATACTTACCAAAACTTCCATTATACACCACCAAATTATCAATTTCAGAATGAAATTTGGCCGAAAAATCTACTTTTTTATCACTAGAGTTTAGATTAAAAATGCGAAAATTGAATACAGACTTTGCTATTCCACCTACTTTATCTCTTTCAAGTTTTACCACATCATCCAGCTTAAATCTTATAGGCTCATATAACCCATAAGCATCACTTACAGCCTGACCATTAATGGTAAGAACAGAATCTTCTTTATTGAGAGAGTTCATTTCAATATGACCACTATTGATAGTAAAATTCTGAAACTTAGCTCTATTTACAATAATTTTGAGATTGTTATCCTTGAGAGTTAACTCACCGTTCAACTTCTCCACTCGTTCAAAATCCTCATCAAATTGAACGCTGCCATTTTCTATATCAGCAACAATTACAATACCTGACAGATCATCATTTATTAAACTATCGATTTTACCGTTAAAACTTATAATTGTATTTATAATATTCCCATCAATATTATTACAATACCACTTTCTAAATTCATTGTTCACTAGACCATCTGGTACATAAGTACATAAATCTTTTGCAACAAGTTTACTAATATTAACTCTAAGCAAAGCATGATTTGTGCCAAAGTTCATTTTGCCAATCAAAGAAAGGTAAGTATCATTTAACTTAAAATGAAAGTTTTTTACGCTAATGATTTCATCACTATATGTCAAATTTACATTTACATTAGTCAAGGCTAAGTTTTTACCTGAGTGACTCTCTGTATTTAACACGTATATGTTTCCATCCATAACTTCATCCTTTCCATTAATTCTCATTGAGAAGTTCCCTTTGAACCCTATTTCTTTGTCCAAATTGTAACTTTTAACTAGTGTGGAAAACTCGTTAAATAGCCCCAACTTTAGGTTATAAAATGTTCCATACAAATTTAACAAATTATTGCGATTTTTTATCATAATAGATAAATCATCTAGAATCCCCTTTTTATCTTTTGTATGAACACGAATATCCAAAACATTAAAATTTTCCTCCTTTCCTACATATACTTTATCAATGAAGAATTCACCTTCCGTGCTTTTATTGACAGCAATGTTAGTAATTTCAATCCTTGAGTCTGCATTTAAGTAGAAAAAAATTTTTCTTATTGTCTTCAGCAGATTTTTTGTACTACTCATCTTATCTGTCATTACAGATGTTGTTATTCCTCTGGTCTCTTCCTTCTTGATATATATGTGTACATTACCAGCTAAAACCTGAGAGAACTTTTTGGAACTTAACTTAAAGTGTACGAAAAGCTCAGGAACTTCTATGGTAAAGTCAGGATTTGTTATTTTTAAATCTGTAATGACTAGCTTGCCATCTTTCTGCCAAATAACCGAGGTACTCTCCATGCTGACATCCGAATTGGTAAATATCTTTAATATTTTTTTCTTTATATAAAAATTAATATAACTAATATTGATTTCTAAAGGACCTTCCCCTTTAAAAGGGATAAAGAAGCAGAATATAAATAATAAAATTATAGAAAATGATAGAGCTATTTTTTTAAGCATCGATTATTGCTTTTCTTGCTAAGCTGTCGGCTTCTTCATTGTATTTATCACCATTATGCGCTTTCACCCACTTCCAGTTAATCTCATGTTGCAAAGCAACATCGTCTAATTCTTTCCATAATTCTATATTTTTTACTGACTTCTTATTACTTGTCTTCCAGCCGTTCATTTTCCACTTATTTATCCATTCTGTTATACCGTATTTAATATAGAGGCTATCCGTATACAAACTGATATTACAAGGAAATTTTAATACCTTCAGTCCATTGATCACTGCTGTTAACTCCATTTTATTATTTGTAGTATTTTCTTCTCTACCACAGATGTTCTTTCTATGATTTTGAAATAATATGATTGCTGCCCACCCTCCTGTCCCTGGGTTACCAGAGCATGCTCCATCTGTGTATATTGTCACTTCCTTTTTCTTCATCTTTAACTGTAGTGAATTAATAAAGTATATCGTTGCTTCTATAAAATCACAATTTTTATAGATATAGAGGCAATTTAAGCCGCACCTTTAAATTTTATTATGGAAATAAAAAAAAGTGCTACAACGAGCATTATTAGAAGAGAAAGTAAAAGATAGTTTTTATGTTCTTTCATGGTTAAAACAAATCAATAGAGCAGTAAATAACGCTGGCAAACAGAGAAAATAGATAAGAAATCGAATAAGAAAACATTTTTTTCTGCGAGCTATGACTCTTAAGCCTTATAACGGATGCAGCAAACCAAATAAAAACACACCCTTCAATAATTGCCATACTGAGGTAAAATAGAGCCTTTTTCAAAAATAGTGCTGGAAGTAAGCTAGTTAATACGAGTAACACGCTATAGATTAATATATATTTCCTCGTTTTTTCTGGACCATAAACGATATTGAACATTGGAATCGATGCTTTTGTATAATCTTCAGATCTATTTAAGGATAGAGCCCAAAAATGTGGTGGAGTCCACATAAAAATTATTAAAAATAGAATAGAACTTTCCCAGCTTACAGAGTCAGTTACAACCGCCCAGCCAATCATTGGAGGAAAAGCACCTGCTGCACCACCAATAACAATATTCTGCGGAGTACGCCTTTTGAGCCAAATTGTATACACAAAAACATAAAATAATATGCTAATTGCAAGCAAAGCAGCAGAAACATAGTTCACTGCTATTGCCATGATAAATACTGACAATATTCCAAGAGTTATGCCAAATTCAAGCGCGCTTTCTGCAGAAACTCTACCTGAAGGTATAGGGCGGTTTTTTGTTCTCTCCATAAGCAAGTCTATATCTCTGTCATACCACATATTTATTGCACCTGCAGATCCTGAACCAAGAGCAATGCACATAAGAGATATTAGTGCAAGGAAAGGATGAATGCTACCTGGTGCAGCAACCATTCCAGCAATTGCAGTAAACACTACAAGGTACATTATCCTTGGCTTCAGCAAATGCCAAAAATCCAGTATTGTTGATTCAACATTTAGCAAAACACTTGTGTACATTCTATTTTATCACTGGTGGTTTTTCAAAAGTATGAAAAGGCGGTGGTGAAGATACCGTCCATTCTAAAGTGTCACCTTCCCAAGGATTATCTCCAGTTTTTTTGCCCCACTTAAAGAGATGTATAACTATAAATACAAAAAACATAACTGAAAGAAAGGACATATATGAGCCAATTGAGGATATATAATTCCAAGGGATAAACGCGTCGGGATAATCAGGTATACGCCTTGGCATACCTGCTAATCCCAGGAAATGCTGGGGTAAGAAAGTGACATTGGTGCTAATAAAAGTGAGCCAAAAGTGTATCTTTCCTAAACACTCGTTATATTGCTTACCTGACATTTTGCCTATCCAATAATAAAAACCGGCGAAAGCTCCAAATAATGCAGCAAGCGACATGACATAGTGAAAGTGAGCAACGACATAATAGGTATCGTGCAAAAGCTTATCTATTCCACCGTGAGAAAGAATTATTCCGGTTATACCACCTCCAACAAACATGAAAATAAAACCTAATGCAAACAGCATTGGTGTCTTCAATTCAATCGCTCCACCCCACATAGTTGCAATCCAACTAAAGACTTTTACACCAGTTATAACACCAATGAAAATTGTGCTAGTGCTAAAAAATATAGCAGCATCCTCGCTAAGCCCAACAGTAAACATATGGTGAGCCCAAACCATGAAGCCAAACGTTGCTATTCCTATCATGGCATAAACCATTCCCATATAGCCAAATACTGGCCTATGGGAAAAAGTTGATATGACTTGACTTATGATGCCAAATGCAGGAAAAATAATTATGTAAACTTCTGGATGACCAAAAAACCAAAACAGGTGTTGAAATAACACAGGATCACCGCCACCAGCAGGATCAAAAAAGGAAGTACCAATATTGCGATCAGTTAGCAGCATAGTTATAGCACCAGCAAGTACCGGTAAGGCAACAATTAACATAAATGACGTTAGTAAAACAGACCAAACAAATAGTGGCATTTTAGTGAGTGACATACCTTTTGCACGCATATTGAATATAGTGACTATAAAGTTGATCGCCCCAACAATTGATGACATACCAGCAATATGAAGTGCAAGTATAGCAAGATCAACTCCTGCACTTGGGTGGGACATAATTTGCGACAAAGGTGGGTATAAAGTCCATCCTGTCCCAGGACCTTCGCCAGCAAATACCGAGAGGATAAGCAAAATAAAAGATGAAACTAACAACCAAAAACTTAAATTATTCATACGAGGAAATGCCATATCTGGTGCACCAATCATGAGAGGTACGAACCAATTACCAAATCCTCCCATTAAGGCTGGCATTATCATAAAAAACACCATTATTACCGCATGCCCTGTAATCATTACGTTATATAGCTGGTAATTATTGTTAAGTATATTAATGTGCATTAGCTGAGTACGAATAATTACCGATAATAATCCACCAATAATTCCAGCTAATATGGAAAAAATAATGTATAGTGTCCCTATATCTTTGTGATTAGTAGAAAACAGCCAACGTCTTATACCTTTTGGTACATCACTCATATCTATACTCCAAACTTAACTTACTAATTTTTTATCTTCAATCCACTTATTAAAATCTTCTTTACTCACTGCTTCAACAACAATTGGCATAAATCCATGACCTTGACCACATAGTTCATAACATTGCCCATAATAAATACCGGGCTTTGTAACGTTAAACCATGCTTCATTCAGTCTACCTGGTATTGCATCAATTTTTATACCAAAAGCCGGTATTCCCCAGCTATGTATTACATCTCCTGCTGTCACTTGTAAACGAATATTAGTATTGATAGGTAAAATAACGTTATTATCAACAGAGAATAGTTTTAAATCTCTTTCGGTAAAGTCTTCTTTTCCTTTTATATAGCTGTCAAATGAAATACCTTGATATTCTGGGTACTGGTAACTCCAATACCATTGATGACCAATAACTTTTAGTGTTATGTCAGCTTTTGGCACTTTCTCCTGTAGTTTAATTAATTCAGCATTTTTAAAAGCCAATACCCCAACAATAATCGTTGGTATAACAAACCAGATAATTTCTACAAAGATATTATGAGTTATTTTACTGACATTTTTCACTTTGCTCTTACGAAAGCGAAATACTACATAAGCAAGCAGGGCCCATACAAAAAGCATAATTGCAATCATTACACTCATCACAAACGAATGTGACTTAACTACAGCCTCCATTATCTCAGTTGCAGGCGCAGGAAATCCAAATTGCCAAGAAGTAGGAGCAGAAGCAATTGATATGTTTGAGTAAAAGATTATCAATAATGCAAATAACTTCACCATATTTTTTGCTGTAAAACTAACTGTATAATAATATATATACACTTACTATGCAAACAGAAATTATAGAATGTACACAAGTGTTTTGCTAAATATTGAATCAAAAGTAAATGATGATTAATGTTTTTTTAGCATTTAATAAATATACTAATACGATACTAACTTGAGGAAAAAGCATTTACATGAATCTATTTTAAGTTAAAATATTATAATATTTTAAGTTAAGTATTTACTTTAAGGAAGTTCTATAATAAGTTTAATAGTGTCTGTTATTGCTAATAACCCTCTAGCCTCACACCTAAAAGCAGTAACAGACACTATTAAACTTTAGGTAAGTTTGCCTATTTATAATTCATTGAGGTAAAAATCTTACTAATTCCTTTAATTCTATTATACAGCTGAGTTTACTAATTAACCTTTAATGTTTACGTTAGCATTTGCATCTTAAATTAAAGATTTACATATTATAGAAAATAATTATAAAATAATACACTACTTGTGTGTAAATTTTTTTGCATATCAAACTCTGTAAACAAATTTTTTAGAAAAGCAAAATAAATTATCTCTCTATGAAAGATCTATCGAATGTTGCAATTATAGGTGTAAACAAGAACGATAAAAGAGTGCGGGATTGAGTAACTATATATACTTCTGCTGGCATACCAGGATATAGGTATACGTTTTTAAATTGAGCAAGTTCTGATTTTGGTATCACCACTCGCACTGAATAATAACGCCCCATCCTTGGATCATCAAGAGCATCAGGGGAAATATGGTTTACTATACCGTTAATTAAACTTAAGCGACGTGCACTATAAGCGCTCAGCCTTACTTTAACTTTTAGCCCTTCTAGTCCGTCGATAGAGACTATATTGCTATCTTTCTTTTTTGCTGATAGTATCTCTTCTATGTTTCTGGTTAGAACTTTAGCATCTATTATTAGATCATCATCTGATGGTACTATACTCATGATTGGAACTCCAGATTGTATAACACCACCTTCAGTGTGGTATCTTATATCTGTAACTATACCATCTTGAGGTGATTTAATTATTGTACGTGCTAACGAATCTTCAGCAACCATCAGCCTCTCTTTTAAGTCTGCAATAGATGTATTAACTTCCTTAAGCTCAGCATTTGCTCTTTCTTGAGCATCATTCTTCACATTTATAATCTCTAACTCATTTTCTCCAATCTTTTGCTGTACTTGAGATATTGCAGAACGGTAATGTCCAACTCTACCCTCAATTTCAGCAAACTGTTTTTCTAAAGCTAAAATGTGTGGTTTGCTTATATGGCCACTATCAAGTAATTGTCTTTTTGTTTCTAACTCCTCAGTTATCAAGTCATATTGCTTATGGGCTGCATTTAGTTGAAAATTTAGCCCTGCTAATTCATCATTTAACTGCTTTATACGTTGTTGCAGTATGTCAGTTTTTCCTAATATACTCTTTCTCTGAGAGCTGAACAACTTTACCTGATTCTTTATCGCTTTATTTACAAGTTCATCGTTAGATAATCTTTTAACCTCATCAGAAAATTCTAGCGTATCTAAGTCTCCCCTAATTGCAATAAGTCTTGCTTCAGTTGCCAAAAGTGATAAGAGTTTTTCTTTAATTATACTCAAATTTGCCTTTTCGTTAACATCACTTAATAAAACTAAAGGCTCATCTTTTTTAACTGTTTGACCTTCTTTTACTAAAATTTTGCTTATTATTCCCCCACCCAAGTGTTGCACTATTTTTCTATTTGAAGAGACAATAACTTCTCCACTTGCATGCACTGCTCCGTCAATTGGAGCTATAGCCGACCAAATACCACCTATTCCAAAAAAGATGAATATCACCACTAAACCAAAAAATAGTGGTCCCCATGTGACTTTTAGGACTTCATTTGCGTTATTACTCTCACGTTTAAAAATAAAATTTATCATCGCATCAATCCATGCGAACGTCTTATCCAAAAATTGATATTTCTTCTTTCTATTTCCTGCCCTTTGCATATCTATATCATCACTACCAATCAGGCCTGTCAAAGAAAGTCCAGCACTAAGCTTTTTTAACTTACTCATTATAATACTACTGCGAATTCTTGTTAATCAGGATAACACACAAAAACAAAGAATCTATATCTTAAGTACTCTACTTAGACTATGGAACATCAGAATAAACTATTTAGTAACAATTCTTATACTCTATTGAATGGTTCAGCATTAGGCTAGAAAATCAAAAAGGTTTTACAATAACCATAATAACTATAATTATTATTAACACTGTTACTGCTTCGTTTAAAACACGAAAATAAACGTGAGTTTTCTTATTCAAGCCCACTACAAAATTTTTCCTATGCTTTGCAAGTAGGACATGAATAGCAAACATTAAGAATAATGCTAGCGCTTTTACATGAAACCACCCTTCGTGATATGGTTCCCTAATAATCATTAGCATAACTCCAAAACTAAGGGAGAAAAGCATTGCAGGGTTTATGATATATCTAAGGAGTCTCTTCTCCATTATTTGAAGTAAGCTGTCATTTTCTGACCCTGGTTTTACAGATGCATGGTAAACATAAAGCCTTGGCAAATAGAGCATACCTGCCACCCACATAATTACAGAGATAACGTGAAAAGCTTCAAGCCAGTGATAGTAGTCCATATAGATAGTATTATAAAATGTTAAAAATTTCTGGTATGATCTCAATTTAATAAAAGAAAGTCAATATGAAAGCAGAAAATTTCACTAAAGAACAGGTGATTGGATTCTACAGAAAAATGCTTCTCATACGCAGATTTGAGGAAAAAGCAGGACAATTATACGGAATGGGATTAATAGGCGGATTCTGTCACTTATCAATAGGGCAAGAAGCAGTTGCAGTTGGGACTCAAGCTGCATCAAAATCTGGTGATGCTTTTATCACAAGCTATAGAGACCATGGCTTAATGCTTGCATGTAATTCTGATCCGAATGTTGTGATGGCAGAACTAACCGGCAAAGAAACAGGGTGTTCAAAAGGCAAAGGTGGCTCCATGCACATATTTGATGTTGAAAAAAATTTCTTTGGTGGACATGGAATAGTAGGTGCACAAGTCCCAATTGGCACAGGAATAGCATTTGCTAATAAATACAAGAAAAAAGATAACGTTGTATTCACATATTTTGGTGACGGTGCTGCAAATCAAGGACAAGTATATGAATCATTTAATATGGCATCTTTGTGGAAGTTACCTGTGGTTTATATCATAGAAAATAACGAATACGCAATGGGAACTTCTGTACAAAGATCAACTTTAGTAACTGAACTATATAAAAGAGGAGAGAGTTTTGGTATTCCTGGAAAACAAGTTGATGGAATGGATTTTTTCTCTGTCTATGAGTTAACAAGTGAAATAGCTGAGCACGTACGTGGGGGAAAAGGACCTCTCTTGCTTGAAATGAAGACATATCGATATCGTGGACATTCAATGTCAGATCCTGCTACTTATCGCTCAAAAGAAGAAGTTGAAGATATGAAGCAAAATCATGATCCTATAAGCACCCTAAAGCAGTATATAACAGACAATAAAATCGCTTCTGATGAAGAATGCAAAGCTATTGATAAGGAAATACGAGATTTAGTAAAAAAGTCAGAAGATTTTGCTAAAAATAGTAAAGAGCCAGGCATTGATGAACTATATACTGATGTTTATAAATTTGTTAGCTAATCAGTTGCCATCAAAATTATGTTTTGGCCTACTATAGATATTTTTTGGCAGCACTTAACTTTATTATATAACAGCCTAGTCAATAGAAACTGTAGTAACTCTTATATTATTGATATACACCGCTCTTGGATCATAGGTTAAATGAGTTTTATTTGACTTTTTGTGCTAGTTTGCAGAATATAAAGTTATTAATTGAATAAAATACATGACAAAAGAAAACTGGGAGACAGTAATTGGACTTGAGGTACACGCTCAGGTTTCTTCTAAGACAAAGCTATTTTCTAGTTCACTAACGGAATTTGGCACTGAGCACAATACTCAAGTTTCTCTAGTTGATGCAGCAATGCCAGGTACATTGCCAATATTAAATTATTTCTGCATAGAGCAAGCAATATGTACCGGTCTTGCACTTTCTGCAGAAATTAATAAGTGCTCTTACTTTGATCGTAAAAATTATTTTTATCCCGATTTACCACAAGGTTACCAAATAACCCAGTTCTTTGAGCCGATAGTTAAAAATGGTAAAGTGTTTATCAATAATAATGAAAAAGAAATAAGAATCGCAAGAATTCACTTAGAGCAAGATGCAGGAAAGAGTATTCATGAAGAAAGCAAAACTTACGTAGATTTAAATCGTGCAGGTGTTGCTTTAATGGAAATTGTTTCAGAGCCAGATCTTCGTTCATCTGCAGAAGCTGCAGAATTCATGAAAAAATTGAGGCAGATTTTGCGTTACATCGGTTCATGTGATGGTGATATGGAAAAGGGGTCACTTCGCTGTGATGCAAATGTTTCTGTTCGCCCAAAGGGTAGTAGCACATTTGGCACTCGTTGTGAAATAAAAAACTTAAATTCAATACGTTATATTGTACAAGCTATAGATTATGAAGCACAAAGGCAGATCAAAATTTTGGAAAGCGGAGGAGAAATAAGTCAAGATACCTTATTGTTTGATGTCACTTTAGGAAAAACAAAAGTGATGAGAAGCAAAGAAGATTCAAGTGACTATAGATATTTCCCTGAACCTGATTTGCTACCTGTTGAAATAAGCCAAGACAAAATTGATTCTATTAAATCATCTTTACCCGAGTTGCCAGATCAAAAAAAAATTCGATACATAGAGGAATTAGGTATCAATGAATATGATGCAGACGTTATCACTTCTGATAAAGAAATTGCCGATTATTTTGAAAAATTAGCAAAAAAGCATGATTCAAAGATTGCAGTTACCTGGTTAACCGTCGAGCTTTTCGGTCGTTTAAATAAAACAAATATTGATATTGTTAGCTCTCCAATTAAAGCAGATGCTTTATCCGAACTCCTCGACTTTATCGTCGATGGAACGATCTCTGCTAAACTTGGTAAACAAGTTTTTGATATTATGTTTGAAACTGGAAAGCCTGCATCCCTTATTATAGAAGAGCAGAATCTCAAGCAAATAACTGACACATGTCAAATCTCAGAGGTAATAGATAAAATCATCAATGACAACCAAGATAAAGTTCAAGAATATAAGGGTGGTAAAACAAGATTGTATGGGTTCTTTGTTGGTGAAGTCATGAAATCCACCAAAGGAAAAGCCAGCCCTGATGTCGTAAACTTGGTTTTGAGTGAAAAATTAAAATTGAGTGCCTAGGTGTACGGTCCCAGATCTTTTGCTATTTGCTTGACTTGTTTCTTTACATAGCTTCTAATTTAAATTCTGCTGTCTATTCTCTTTCATTCATAACCTTTTGCAAAACGTTTTTGCTTTCTTCTCTGCTGGTCACTATTGCTTATATAAAGCAAGTATAGTACTGAATGATGTTGCAAGCACTCAGTTCGGCAATATTATCGATTTAAGACGAAGTTAAGATTTCGATTTTTTATTCAAACTCTTCTGAAAGTTTTTATACATATTGAAGACATCTTGATAATTTAGGTGAGTGTAAACTTGAGTAGTTTCAAGGCTTGAGTGGCCAAGCAGCTGTTGTATTGATCTTATGTCAATATCTTCCTGAAGCAAATGAGTAGCAAAACTATGGCGAAATGCATGTGGAGATAAAATTTCTGGTAAGTTTAAAAATCTTCTTATTTTTTGCAAACGATTAGCAACATAAGTTCTTCCCAATTTTTTTCCTCTTACCCCCACAAAAAGATGTCCCGCTTCGTCAAAGTGGGGACAAGCTTTTATATATTTTTGTATACACTTTTTTACTACTGGAAGAATAAATACCTGCCTTTGTTTATCTCCCTTACCTGTTACTATTAAACTTTCATTGCTAATATCACTAACCTTAAGATTCAGTGCTTCAGTGATTCTTAAGCCCGTACCATATAGCAGAACGACAATTGCAATTTCTCTTTTTACCACCCAAGGCTCGCCTAGATCAGGCAATTTCATTTCTTTCAATAGAGTTTCTATGTTAGATATTGAAAGTGCTTTAGGTAGAGTTCTTCTCTGAATTGGCCTTGATAAAGAAAATACCGCTTCATTATTTATTTCATAATTGTTTTTTATATATTTGAAAAAATTTCTGATTACTGACAATGCGCGAGTGTTAGATCTCGCATTTACACCTCTTGCATAACGAGAGGTAAACCAACTTCTCAGTTCAGGTATGCTTAATTTTTCTAAAGAGCCAACATTTACTTCTTCACCAATGTGAGTATTTAGGAAATTTATAAGATCTTTGAGGTCCCTCATGTATGACTCCAAAGTGTTTGGTGAGTAAGACCTGTTGTACTTTAGCCAATCATACCATTTTTCAATGATTGAACCGAGGTCCACAGTTACTTTTTAAAGAAAGCATCGATGCACGCATCCCTAAAGGCTTCATTTATATCAGGATGAGAGTGACAAATTCTGTATATATCCTCTGCTGCTGCACCATATGCCATTGCAACCGCTGCTTCATTGATTAGCGTATCAGCGTATGCTCCTATGATATGTACACCGAGTATTGTATCTGCTTTGCTACAAGTCAGAACTTTCACGAATCCCTCAGCATCGTCAGTGACTTTTGCTCTACCGTTTGCAGCAAATTGACATTTACCAACTTTATACTTTCGACCAGCACTTTTTAGTTCTTCTTCAGTTTTACCGATTGAAGAAACTGCAGGGTGGGTGTAAATGACTGACGGTATGATTTCATAATCAACGTGAGGCAATTGCCTTGCTAGTATCTCTGCAACTGCCACCCCTTCTTCCTCAGCTTTGTGAGCAAGCATTGCTCCACCAATCACATCACCAATAGCAAATATTCCTTTTACGTTGGTTTCATAACTATTGTTGACTTTAATAAAGCCACGACTGTCTTTTTCTATTTTTTCAAGACCCTCAGAGCATGGTTTGCGTCCTGCTGCCACCAATACCTTATCCGCCTCTATAGTATTTGTTTGATTATCTTTTACAGAGCAAACTTTCACACTCAAAGAGTTACTACTTTGTTTTATTCCCTCAACTTTAGTGCTAAGTAAAAATTTTATTCCTTGTTTTTGTAGACTAGAAAGTAGAGACTTACTTAATTCTCCATCCATTGCTGCAGCGATTCTGTCAAAAAATTCTACTACAGTGACTTCAGACCCTAGCCTCCTCCATACAGAAGACATTTCAAGCCCTATTGCCCCGGCTCCGATTACGACAAGTTTTTTTGGTACTTCAGTTAAAGACAATGCACCAGTTGATGAAATAATACTTTTCTCATCGATATTAATTCCTGGCAAAGAAATAACGTCAGAACCGGTTGCAATTACTATATTTTTTGTCTTCAGCACCTTACCTTCAACTGAAACTTCAAGGTTGCCTTGATCAAAAGAAGTAATTTTTCCAAGTCCATTGATCTTAGTAATTTTGTAAAGGTTAAACAGATATTCTATGCCTTTTCCAAGTTCCTGAACTCTAGCGTCTTTATAGCCTATCATTTCTCTCAAATCGAGACTTACATCCTTAACTTTTATGCCAAGTTTTGATAGATTATTTTTCGCGCTAGCATACTGATAAGAGGAATGGAGTAATGCTTTTGATGGTATACACCCAACTCGCAAACACGTGCCACCAAAAATGCTATTTTTGTCTATACAAGCAACTTTGAGTCCAAGTTTTGCAGCAGCAATAGCGCATTTGTAACCACCTGGACCACCACCTATAATAATCAAATCATAATCAGTCATAAAAAACAAACCTATTTTCTAAAGAATAAACACCATTTCCTTCAGTCGTTATATACATCTTACCATGGGTAAATACTGGAGCATGAAACACATTACCGGGTATTTTAATTACCCTTCCTGTACTTTCAGATCCAGGAAAAGCAAATATTGAACCTTTATTACTTGTTACCCAAAGCGTATGGGCATACATAATTGGAACAAACAATTGCACATTCTCTATAAAATCAGATGTCCAAACTGTTTTTCCACTTTGTATGTCGATGCCAATTACCTTATTATCTTTAGTCACCATGAAAATTCTTCCGCCTTCTTTTTGTTTCTCTGCAGGAATAAGAGGGCTATAATATGACTCAATGTTTGATATACTTTTTACTTGTAGTGGCCTTGACCATAAAATATTTCCTGAGTTTACGTCAATGCTATAAATATAAGAGTTGCTCGTAGCTATTAAGATATTATCGTGTACTCTAGGTGTAGTAGTTACATCTGTAAGCTGTGTGTCTAAAAGATTTGTAGCTAATTTTTGGCTCCATAGTTTTTTACCTTCTTCATTAAAAGCTATTAACTCGCCATTTGAAAATGGTGCCATTATTTTATCATTAGAGACTGCTGGTGAGATGGAATATAAACCTCGAACCTCATTTATACCATTTTGATAAGCCCAAATGGGGCTGCCATCTTTTATATCAAATACATGTAGATAGTTATCAATAGTCAATACTACCAACTTATTGTTTATTACTATTGCTTTCCCTCTTGCCGGAGCTCTTAATTCTTTTTCCCATTGAATCTCCCCTGTTTTCGCATCTATTGTGTGTAGAATGTTATCCACTACAAAGAAAACATTTTCTTTGTAGCTCGATAAACTCATATTACCAATTTTTTTCCTACTTGAGAGGTATAATTTCCAATTTATAACTCTTGGGTTATCGATATCAAAGGAATATAAGGTACCGTGCTTGTCTGGTAAAATAACGCTATTTTCTGTAAGTATTGGAGCTACATATCCTTGAGATAATTTTTTATCTACTAAACTTATTCGTTCGCTTGCCATTGTATAGTTACTATACAATAACATTATCATGACAATTATTATTTTCATTATTTAGTGAAAACAAGATTCATTAATATACATACTAGAAACGTAAATCACAACGAAAATGTTCTTAATTGTGGATCAAAAGCATTAACGTAATGTCATGCCATTATGTAAAGATTCTCTTACTGTAATAATTTTTATCAAGTATTGATTAAAACACATTTCGATAGCCCAGACTAACGCTGTCAGTAATATTACCATAATATGAAATGGAAATGGACGCAGCATTTTCACGATGAAAGATATTGTTGTAATGTCATTCATTTAAACTATGCATATCAATTTGAAAAATGTACATTGTCTTATGCTATAGTACCTAAAAGTAAATGCTCAACATACAAAATAACGCTTCACTTTGCAGGCAATGGATATTCTTGGCAGTACTTGCTCTTGCTTGTTCTGGACTGCTGTCAATAATTGTTATTTTTCTACGATTGCCTTTTATTTCTTCTCTCATTCCTTCTGCACAATATATCTTTGATAATGCACTGGTGATACACGTAAATTTGTCAATTTTGGTATGGATGTGCTCTATAATATCTCTGCTCTTCATCATAAACTTAAAAAACACCAATCATTGGTTTAACTTCTCATGGATTCTCTCAATCCTTTCCATGCTGCTAATGTTTATATCTGCATTTGTTCCAAATACTGAAGTTATCAAAAGTAACTATATACCTGTATTACAAAACAAATTATTTTTACTTGGACTCAGTCTTTTCATTACCAGCATATTGATAAATACAGCTCTAGCCTACATATCAAATAAACAAGACTCATATCTTTCAATCGGACAAATTGGCCTGGTCATTATACTTGTGTCATCATTTCTTTGTGTTGTTTTAGCACATAAAAATATGCCTCCAGGTCTATATCACTCAGACAAGAATTTATTTTATGAATATCTCTTTTGGGGAGGCGGACATTTACTGCAGTTTGCCTTTGCTCAAGCAATGTTTTTAGTTTATTTGATCATACTGAATGCTCGCTATATTAGTCTAAATAAAATTACCATTTTACCACTATTTATAAACACAGTTTTGACCGTAGGTGCGCCGTTTATATACTTTATTTATTCGGCGGATAGTGCTGAATTGATACAGTTTTTTACCTGGCATATGAGAATTGCTGGAGCAGTTCTGCCGTGCTTTTTAACAATATTAGTGTATTGCAACATAAAAACTCTGCTCAATGATAAGGGCAATTATCTTCTCCACTCGTTTGTATTGTTCATTTATGGAGGTGTGCTTGGAGTGCTAACTATTGAAGGAAATGTCACTATCCCTGCGCATTATCACGGTTCTGTGGTTGGTATTACTATAGCTTTTATGAATTTTGTCTACTGGCTGTTACCAAAATTGGGCTGTAAAGAAATAAAAAGCTCCATAGTAAGATTACAGATTTATGCATATAGCTTGGGACATTTTCTCCACATTACTGGACTTGTTTGGCTTGGTGGATATGGTGCATTAAGAAAAGTTGCAGATCTTGCCAAGTATTTCATCAATGTTAGCACGTGCTTGTTTTATTACGGGTGGAGCTATATCAGTTATTGGTGGAATGTTATTCGTAATAATTGTGATTTTACATCTTCTTAAAGGCAAGGCTCGTACCAACTAACCCACAGAAACAAAACTAAAAATTTTAGTGTAAAATTACTATATTTACTTTGTACTATGGCTCAAACAACCTGCTTCAAATTTGGAAAGGCAGTGAAATGAAAAAAACTATATCAAGCTAGACTGAATTCTTATTTGCTACTCCTTGTGGTTCTTGTGTTCCATTTACTTGAGAGCTAGGTTTCATTATTAAACCACCAGCTAAGAATGCAGATACTGTTGCTATAACAACGATTAACCACATGTCCAATTTAGTTGTATGTTCAAGTGTAATATACACTACTAACCCAACAGCAAGACCAGTACTAGCAGTAGCGATGTATGTTGCTTTTTCTTTTAGTTGTTTATTTGCTTCATTTTTGACTTCTAATATTTTCTTTTCTTGCTGTGAATGCTGGATTTGAGTATTTAGTTTATTTTTTTCAGCTTTTAATTCTATATTTTCGTTCTGAGCTGTCTTCCTTGCATATTCTAAGGATCTATTTAACCGTTCAGCTCTATCCTTTTTAGTTTGTAAGTCTTTATTTTCCGCCTTTAGTTGCTCAAGCTTACCTATTTTTTGTTTCAGTTCATTCGACATTTCACTTTTTAGTCCATTTTTTATTTTGCTTTTTAATATAGCTATTGCCTCTTTCGGGCTTTTTTTAACTTCTAGTTCCAACACGTCCTCAAGCAATTCTGCTAGTTTTATTTTTTCGTTGGAGGGCAGATAGTATGGATCATATAGAGCATTAACAAGATCTTGTAAATCAGAAAATTTAAAATCAGGCATAATAAACCTCAATACTAAAAATTTATCGTGTAATACATAAAAAACTAAAATCAAGAAATTTTGTATTATAAACTCAACAACCATCACCTACAAGGTGAAGGGTTAAATTTTAATCAATTTGAAATTGATCATTGTCATGAAGTGGCTCGCCTTCCTGGATAGATATGTACTCTTGTATAACCTCGTCTGTCAGAACTTACGGCTCAATATCCACGTGCCCAAAGGTGCCTGCCCCAAAATTGCTTACTTAGACTTGCAAAATCTTGCATCAGCAACCTTGAACTTGTTCCTTTCAAAAGTTGTACAATTTTACTAACACTTTGCTGTGGTTTATATGATATAAACATATGAATATGATCTACTGCAACTTTGCCTGAGATAATTTGGATCTCATTTTCCATAGTAACCTGCCTTAGCAGCTCCCTAACTCTAACAGCAATTTGGCCTATTAGCACCCTTTTGCGATATCATACCAAGTGTACTTTCATATCGTACTTAGAGTGTGCATTATACCCATAACGTCGCATACGCGACTATTGTAACTTGTCCTTCGCCTCAAGGCGAGACAATCCCCGAAGGGGGACACTAAAATGTCAGACATTAAAATTGCTGTATTTGCTCAATTGTGCTAACTTAAAGCTTAAAACTGAAAAATATTTATGTTAGAAGAAAAGTACAGCTTTAGAGAAATTGAAAATAAATACAACATATTATGGGAAGGGAGTAAAGTTTATAAATGGAATGGTGAAGAGAATAACACTTTTACTATAGACACTCCTCCACCAACTATATCAGGAAAGTTGCACATCGGTCACATATTTAGCTATTGCCATACGGATTTTATTGCAAGGTTCCAACGTATGCTGGGGAAAGATGTGTTTTATCCAATTGGTTTTGATGATAATGGCCTTCCGACTGAAAGGTTAGTTGAGCAAACCTATAAAGTTAGTGCAAAAGAAGTTGGCAGAGAAAAATTTATAGAGATGTGCCATGAAGTTATTGAGAAGTCAAAGCAAGAATTCAAGGAGTTATTTAAATCGGTCGGCATTAGTTATGATTGGAGTTTGGAATATCACACGATCAGCAAGGAAGCTGTGGCACTTTCTCAAACGTCGTTTGTTGATCTATATAACAAAGGGTATATATATAGGAAAATGCAACCTATTCTTTGGGACCCAGTTGATAAAACCGCAATTGCGCAAGCGGAAATAGAGGATAAAGTCTTTGAGTCATCTTTGAACACGATAGTTTTTTCCACTGAAAAAAATGAGCAGATTCATATTGCAACTACGCGACCTGAGTTACTTCCTGCATGTGTTGCAGTTTTTTGTCATCCAGAAGATGCACGATATGCCCATCTGATTGGAAAAATAGCCGTAGTGCCAATTACAGAGGCAAAAGTTCCAATCATAGCTGATGATAAGGTCAAAATAGATAAAGGCACTGGGCTTGTTATGTGCTGTACATTCGGTGATGAGCTCGACATATATTGGCAGCAAAAGCATAATCTGCCGGTGACAATTATAATTGATCAGGATGGAAGGATAAACCTGCATGCAGTGTGTGATCAAAAATGGATCCCAGTGTCACGCACTGGGATGACAGGGGAGAAAGATGCCCAGTATCAAGCTACTCAGGTGACAGAGGAGACACATGCCGGTGTCATCCGAGTAGCTGACACTGGGATCCATGGACTAAAAGTTAAAGAAGCAAGAAAGAGGATCATTGAAATCCTCAGTGGAAAAGGACTTTTAATAGAAAGCACTAGCATTTCTCATTCTGTTAAATGTGCTGAAAGATCTGGTGCGCCGCTTGAAATATTACCTACTTATCAATGGTTTGTCAAGACTTTAGAGCAAAAAACTCAAGTATTAGATAAAGTGAGTAAATGTAATTGGTATCCAGAATCTATGCGTAAACGTATGGAGGTGTGGATAGAAGGGCTAAGTTGGGATTGGTGCATCTCAAGACAGCGTTATTTTGGTGTACCATTTCCAGTTTGGTATTCAAAACGTAAGGGAGAAGAAGGCAAAATCATTCTAGCTGAAGTAAAGGATTTACCTGTAGATCCACTCAAAGATTTGCCGAAAGGGTATATTAAAGAAGAAGTTACTCCAGATCAAGATGTGATGGATACTTGGGCAACAAGTGCGATCACTCCTCAATTAAGTGCACTGGCAGTAAACAGTGAGCTCGGTTTACCAAGCCATCGGTATGATAAGATATTTCCTGCAGATCTGCGCAGCCAAAGCCATGAGATAATAAGAACTTGGGCTTTTTATACGATTTTGAAGGCACATTATCATGCAGATTCACTGCCGTGGACAAATATCATGATTAGTGGTTGGTGTTTGGCTGATGATAAAAAAAAGATGAGTAAATCAAAAGGTAATATCATCACTCCTCATGTAATGCTTGAAACCTATGGAGCTGACGTAGTACGCTATTGGGCAGCAAACTCAAGACTTGGAGTTGACACAGTCTACTCTGAAAATATCTTCAAAATTGGCAAACGACTTGTTACGAAACTTTGGAATGCTAGCAAATTTGTTTCCATGTTTATGGAAAAACATCAAGCATTGAGCATAAATTCCATCAGTGAGACGATGGATAAGTGGATATTGTCCAAATTATATAAAGTGATAGAAAAAACGACGAACAACCTATTACAGTTTGAATACTGCGAAGCTTTGAGCGCAATAGAAGAATTTTTTTGGAAAGATTTTTGTGATAATTACTTAGAGTTAGTTAAAAAACGTGCATATGGAGATGCATTGGACAGCGAGGCAAACATGAGTGCGAAACAGAGTTTGGCATATGTACTCAATATTATTTTGCGGTTATTTGCACCATTTTTGCCATACATTACAGAGGAAATATATCATCAGTTGTATAGTTATAACTCCGTTCACAATAAAAGTAATTGGCCTAACAAGGAAGAACTTACCTATGATAAGTATTCTGAGGAAATGGGAGATAATTTCGTGCAGATATTAAACCTTGTGAGAAAAATAAAAGCAGATAATAACGTATCAGTTAAGCATCTTATACAAAAGTTGATGATAAAAGCGAGTGTAAAAGAGGATGAGTTAAATTATTCTGCTCAGCATGATTTGCAGTCAGTTTGCAATGCTGAAGTGATAGAATGGGTTGAGAGTACAGAAGCAGAGCTTATAACTGAGAATGGAAAATTTACTGTAAGTTTATTGATTGATGTAACTTAGCATTCGTATTACTATACTAATTATTTAGTTGTGAGGTAATAATGATTGGTAATTCATATAATAATAAAATTGAAGAGCAAAAAGATGATTATCATGACTTCATTCAAAGGTTTTTGTTTTTGCTCGGTAAGATAAAAGAAAAGAATAAATCAATTCACACTGCTGTAGCTAGTTTTCACATATTATCTTTTTTAATAAAATACAATGCCAATTTTAATGAAGATGAAGTGTATAAAGCCGTTATCCAAGATTTCAATAATGTAAAGGAGGCGAGACTAGAGCTTCAAGATAAGGCTAAAAAAGTATTGAATGGGTATATTGAAAGTGGTGTTGAAACAGTGTCAATATATGGTAGTTGTGCAGAAGTTAAATTGGGAGCTAATAAAAACAAATTCAAAGTCAGTGAGTTTTTGAATAGTAATTTCTGTCAAGATAATGGAATTTCAGGATTTTCAACTCTGCATAGCAATGGAAAAAATGGAATGCACGGTTTTGTCTCTGAAGAAGGAATAAGGCACTATGTTGTAACTGATGGTGCATACGAAATGACTCTGAATTGGTGTGATGAGGACGGAAAAAAGTGCACTATTATAATTAATACTGATGCTAATGGTATAGAACTTATCGAGCGTAATCGTGTTACTGATGATCAATTGAAAGCAAATAAAGATGTAAAAATAGGTAACTTATTCTTGTATCAAATAAAATTTAGAAATAAGGAGAAAGGCAATCATAAATCATCTGAGATTGTGATAGAAAATAGTAATAGAAATATTAACATTCAAACAACTCAAGAAATTGAGCTTGGCAGCAAAGAAGCTCAAATAGGCAGTACTAAAATGCAAGACAAAATTGCACAAGTTGTAGATGACAGCTTAAACGAAAGAATTAATAAATTGGAAAAAGAAAATACAAGATTAACTGGAAATAATCAAACTATATTAGAACAATTACAGCAAAAAATGAGAGAGGTGGAGGAATTAAATGGAAAGGTAAGGGAAAAAGATGAAGTTTTGGCTGAAGTAACACAAAAACTCAAGCAGCTAAGTGATTCGGTAGAGAGTGAATTTGAAAGGAGAAAAGTAGAGAAGGAAAAGTTAGAGGAGAAGTTAAGGAAAGCGCAAAAAGAGATACAAAAGTTAAGTAAAGAAAAAGCTGAATTAGTGCAAGAAAAGCAAGATTTAGAAGAATTTGCTGAAGGTCTAGATGTTGAAGTACAAAGACTAAAGGATCAAATAAGGCAATTAGAGTACAGTGTGGCTGTAGCAGTGAATGAAAATAAAAGATTAAAACAAAAATTGAATGATACTCAAAAAGAGTTGGATGGTAAGTATGGTGAAATCCAGAGATTAGAAAGTCAATCACACGAATTAGAAAGTCAAAAAATAACAGAATTGGAAATATACTTAGAAGAGAAAAAGAAAAAAATAGCAGAGTTAGAGGTGCTGTTGGAAGAAGAAAAGGGGGAAGTTTTTAGTTTAGAATCTAGATTATGTAATTCAGAAGAAGAAAAAAGACGATTACAAGAAAAGTTAAATGAAAAAACTCAAGAAGAGATTAATCTAGAAGAACTATGTAAGAAATTGGAAGAGAAAGAAGCTGAGTATCTCAATAGGATCAAAGAATTAGAAAGAAATCTTGATCAAGGAAGAAAAGAATTTGAAAAATTGCGAAGTGATCTAGAAGAAGAAGATCAAAATTGTTCTGAAGAGTACGAAAAGTTACTATCTGAGAAAATTACTATGAAAAGGGGAATTTCACGTTTAGATGATCAATCTTCATTATCTCATCAAAATTATGTCAGCTTTGTAAAGGATTGTACGGGTTTGATAACAGAGATGGTAAGTTTGTTTCAAGAGAGTATAGGAGAAAAAGACAATGTGACTATGCCAAGGAGTACTATGCTAGAGATTTGCGGAAGATTTGATGAATTGATTAAGCATTGTGTAGAAAGTGATCAAGAAATACAAAAGATGCTTGAAGAAGTATTTGAACAAATTAATGATAGCCCTGCTTCTTCAAATATGAGTAATGGGGATTTATCAGCACTACCAAATAAAGAGCTGAATGAAGCTTCATATTCAGAAGATTTTGGATATTCTAGTAGATGTTCTACTCCTGTCTGATGCCACCTTGCATTTTGAGTTTAGTTAGAATATCAACTAAAGTTTATCACTGGTACAATTGTGATAAGTGTTCTCCTCTACAGGTAAGATAATTTTAATCAATATATACAAGACTGCTGAAGTTTTGTATATGGGTGATGAGCAATTTACTTAATAAATATAATACATTTTATTTTATAGCTAGTTCTCTGGCTACTCTCACGTTACTTACATCTTTAGCGCTTATTAATGTACCTAGTTCTTTAATTCTCGCTTTAGCTGTATTATCTGTTTTGGCTTTTATGATTTTGTATAAAATAATTATTGACGCTAGTAAAGTGGAGAAGAAATTTGCTCACAAAGAGCGTGAGTTGACTCAAGAAAAGCACAATTTATACGAGGAAGAAAGAAAATTTGGTCAAAAAATAGAAGCTGAGAGGAAATCTTTTCTTAAAGAAAAAAAATCTTTGGAGGAGAAATTAGAAGCAAAAATGATCCATATAATTGGAATAACAGACGAATTAGAAAAAGTAACGAAGGAGAAAGATGAGCTTGCTGCACAAGAAAAAGAACTACTCCATAAAATCTCATATTTGTGTAAACAGTTACAGGAAAAAGAAGCTAATCTAACTGAGAGGAAAAAACTTATAATCGAATTGAAAAGAAAAATAGACAATGATAAATATGAAGAATTATATAAGGAAGTAGAGAAATTATCTAAAGAAAAAGAGGAGTTATCTAAGGAAATAGACAAATTACGTAAAGAGAAACATATACTATATATGAAAAAAGAAGAATTACATAAAAGACAAGAAGAACTTTGTGTGGAATTAGATGAATTACAATGTAAATTTAAAGAAATTGATCAGAAAAATAAAAACTTATCTCAAGAATTAAAAAGGAAATTTGAAGAGCTAGATAAAACAGATGGTTTAATTAAAAATCAATCTTTGGAGTTAGACAGAATAAGACAAGATTGTAATAACGAAGTGAAAAATTTAAGAAATTCACTTTTAGAGCGAGACAGTCAAATAAAACAACTTCAATATGTGATAGATAAGATAGAAGAATCGATAAGAGAAAATGAAACAATTAAAGATTATAGCAAAAAAATAATATTAGGGGAGACTCAGAAAATAAAATTTATATTAGGGCAACTTGTTCAATTCACGCCAGGTGAAGATTATAGACCATTAGAAGAAGCTTCAATGGGAGATCTTGGATATGAATCACTACCTGCAACCCCAACCAAATCGCCAAATTCACTATTAACAGAATCTTATGAACTTAATCAGAGTGAAGGTATTTACAAAACATAATAACTAGCTTTATTATAAAAAAAATTATACAAGATAATGAACCCAATAATATGCGCACTGGATACACAAGATTTGAATGAAGCCATATCTTGGGCTAATGGTCTGCGTGATAAGGTTGGCATGGTAAAACTTGGGTTAGAATTTTTTGCTGCACATGGTCCTTCTGGAGTGAAAGAAGTTGCAAAATGCAATGTACCAATTTTTTTAGATCTAAAATTGTATGATATTCCAAACACTGTAGCTAGAACAGTTGAAGCAATAAAAGCTCTAGATGTTGAAATGCTAACATTGCATATCAGTGGTGGAACAAAAATGCTTAAAGAAGCACTAAGTATAGTGCAAGGAAAGAAAATAAAGCTAATTGGAGTAACAGTACTAACTAGTATGGGCAATGAAGATCTGAGTGAACTCGGAGTAGCAAGGGAAGCAAAATCACAGGTAATTTTGCTAGCAAAGCTTGCAAAAAAGATTGGACTACATGGAGTAGTTTGCTCTGCACTAGAAGCTCAAGAAGTGCGCCAAGAATGTGGTAAAGACTTTAAAATTATTACTCCAGGAATCCGTATGAATCGAGGTCATGATGATCAAAAAAGGACAGCAACACCAAAAGAAGCAATAAATTCAGGAGCTGATTATATCGTAATTGGCAGACCAATTACAAAAAGCGGCAATCCCGCAAGTAGTGCAGAATTAATATTGAAATCCCTTACTGATTGAAGCAGGAGAGCGGCAAGGTAGATAAGGTACCATAGAATAAAAGCAACAAACGGTATGTATCCGTTCAGCAGGGTGGCAAAACAAGGTAGACGAGAAAAGATAACTAAATGGGTGTCATCCTAGTGCTTGACACTGGGATCCAGATATAAAAAGTATTTGCAAATTATGCAGTAAACAATAGTCCTTAAGGACATATGTCAAAAACAATGTCCAAAAACTAGATCCCAGTGTCAAGCACTGGGATGACATCATAGACACGCAAAGCTACTTGTTTCAAAAACAGTATGTTAAACTAATTTTGCCTCGAACACAAAGGCAGTGCTTGACACTGTTTACTATGCAAATTGCCACAATGTTCGTACAGCTGTGACTGAAATGATAAAAAGAGGATAATTAAAGGATACCATTTATTGTTTTGGCAAATTTGTACAGCTACGTACTTTATTTGCACATTCTTCTGAACAGATACGCAGCGAAAAAAAATGCTTGACACAAAAAAATGGATGCTGTATAGTGCTAACAATTAAGTATAATATTTACCGTGGTGTAATACTACACTGCTTTTTTTACTCCAACAAGTAATCAGTATCATTTTTCTCTCGTTACCAGGCGCCTTACGTTTATTTGTATCTACCATGAAGCCAATGCTGGAATCCAGAAAAAAGACCGGTGAATGGCAGTATACATATACAGTTGTATGAACGTTGTTTACCATGAGGGCGCCTCCCAGCACTGGGATCCATATTGTAAACAAGCGTTTGAGTTATACTAAGCTGCCATTCACCGGTCTTTTTTCTGAATGCAGTTTGCATAACAACGAAAAGGTACTGGGATTAAAGATTACCTTCAAATTACAATACTATTCTAATTTTATTTTTAAAGGAGGCTATTATGTCACTTACTGATATTGCTCACCGTGTTAATGAACTCGCTTCATCATGGGAGCAATTTAAATTAATAAATGATCGCAAACTAAAAGAAATCGAAAGCAAAGGACCTGAGCAGCTATGCAAGATAAATAGTAATATTGATAATTGCAAAGAGCGCTTAGATTTTATTGAAACTTCAGCTCAACGTCCAGAAATTAGCACAGATTTTAACATGGGTGATAAATATTTTTCTGATTATATCCGCAAAGGAATGGAAAGTAGGTTATCACATAAAACCCTAAGTGGAGATGACAATGATATTGGAGGGTATTTAGTTACTCCTCACATTGTAAAACGGATAAACAAGCGTATAGCTGATTCATCTCCAATGCGGCAAATATGTTCTAGTCAAAGAATCTCTACTGAAACATTGGATTATATTATAGAAGATTGTGACCGTGCTGGTGCAGGTTGGAGTGGTGAAGTCGTAGAGGACGAAGATGGTGGCTATAAATCCAAGTATGATTTTGCAAAAGACACAAGTACACCTAAAATTCAAAAGATTTCCATCACAACTTATGAGCTCTATGCTCAGCCGCAAATATCACAAAAATTGCTCGATGATGCATTTGTCAATGTTGAAAATTGGCTTGTAGAAAAGGTTGCCGAAACTTTCAGTAAGAAGGAGAATGAAGCCTTTATTAAAGGTGATGGCACTTTTCAACCTAAAGGAATTTTAACTTACGAAAATGGAAATGGTCATAATAAGATAGAGCAAATTAAAGCTGATAAGCTAGACAGCGACGCCATAATGATATTGTACTACTCTCTAAATGAACATTACTCTAAAAATGCATCATTTTTAATGAACAGGAGTACGTTAAAGGACGTGAGGCTACTAAAATCTGAAACAGGTCAGTATCTTTGGCAGCCGAGTTTATCGCTTGAAACTCCAGATACTTTAATGGGAATACCAGTATATCAATCTGCTGACATGCCACCTACAATGATTGCAGTAGCGGATTTCAAACAAGCTTATAAGATCGTAGATAACAGAGGAATGAGAATACTTAGAGACCCTTATACAAACAAACCTTATGTTAGATTTTTTGTTACTAAGCGTGTTGGCGGGGAAGTTGTAAACACCAGTGCTATTAAATTGTTGAAAATTGCAAATAAATATTAAAATTCTATTAAAAATAATTGACATATTATACTTTTTATGTAATAATTAAATTATTATTAACTTAAGGAGTAAAATATGTTAAAAAAAATAAAAAACTTTTTTCAGTCGATTGCAGGAAAAATTGCATCGGGCTGGAACAGCATTAAAAACTTGTGGTCTAGTAAACCGCAAAAAAATAGTGTAATTGAACTAGTGAAGGGTGAATCCAATCATTGGGGTGTTATTAAAGAAAATGGTAATAAGCAGTTAGTACTGCATACAAACAAAAAGAATGTACCAGAAATTATGGATTGGAGAAATATTGATTGTAAAAGTCCATCAAAATATCATGTAAATATCAAATCTGGCAAAGCTATATTCGAAATTGTTTATAGCAAACTTGTTGTCATGAACGATAGTTCGGTATCCTTTATAGTGGACTCGGTAGATGATGGTAAAACTTTGTCTTGTGAGTTAGAAGGAATGAAAAAGATGTTGGGTTTAAATAGTAAGCGTACAGTTGTTACTATAGATAAAATATCTCAGAAACCTGAAGTTGTAAGTTCTACATCTAAAGTGCCTGCAAGTGATAGCAAGGTACTAAGCTCAGAAGCTGGTAAACCTAGTAAGGTGCTAGATAAGCCAGCTATAAATTCATCAATACCTATTATGCCATTTTCATAAAGAGTATCTTTTCTTCACAAAAGAGCACCTCCTTTGGTGCTCTTTTTTCTTTATAAGTTTTCTCCATAGGAGAAACTTGACAAATTAAACTTTATATATAATAATTAAACTATTAATTTAAGGAGTAAAGTATGTGGGAAAGTATAAAAAAATTTTTTAAGTGGATTGCTGATCGTAGAGGAATTTCATGGATTGCAAGAAAAATTTCATCAGGTTGGAATTGGTTATTTAGCAGTAAAGCAAATACTGCTCAAGAAAATATATCACCAAAGAGACCTTCAGATGAGAATGTAAATAAAAGTCCAACTGTTAGCACCCCTATGCAAAATGAGACTGAAGAACCTGTATCTAAAACAGGTACAAACGTCGAGCCAGCAGAAAATTTTCCAGAAAAATCAGAACAACCAAGAAGGCACGTAAATCCTAATAAACCTAATGTTATTCAACAAAGCACAAAGCCAGGGAGTTATTTTGAATTTATCGATAACAAATTACTATTTGTTATAACAAACGATAATTATAAACGTCTTGAAGAAAAATGTAAAAATGAAGACAAAAATGGTAAAGTTATACCTGGAGAATTTCGTATATTTGTAGAGTGTGAAAGTAACAAGTTTTGTATTACTGGCCCTTATAGTTCATGTCAAGATGTAGATGATGGAAAGAAATCTGTATCCATAACTTCAGTGAAGAAACAGCATAACAATGGAACTATTTCAAAAAAACCATTAGAAATGATGTATAAAGTAGGCTTGGATGAGAACAAAAAGCTTGCTGAAATAACTAGAATGTCTATAAATCCATTGAAAACTACAACACCTAATCTTAATGCTACTACGATACAACGAACAGTTAACAATGATTCTGAAACAACAACCACTGATCAGCAAAGGGCATTGAGCCAAGAAGTTGTTGCTAATGAGCCTAAAGGAGTAGGTTATATTGAACTTGATAAAGATAATTACTTATTTTTAAATTTGGAAAAGGGTATAAAAGTTCAGGATTATAAATATAGTTTAAACCGGGACAAAATTTTTGTTCAGCTTCTTGTATATCTAAGGTGTGGTAAAGGAGAATATCGCATTACTGGTATTTGTAATCTCCATGGCACTTCTGAATATGTAATTGTAAAATCAGTACTAAAGAAGAAAGAAGATGGTAATTATATCGATGACGATAAAATATTAGTTCAAGGCAATATTGAGCATGTGAAAAAAATGTTAGGATTGGAAAATGGTGTAACAAAGGTTAAAGTAGATAGTATATCTAATCAGCCGTTTGAAGGTACAGCGTTGGAGCAGCATAATCTTAATCCTACTACGGCACAACAAATGGTTAACAATAAGGAAGTGACTACTGAATCAGAGGAGTTTTATGATGAAGAAGTTACACAACCAAGTCCAACAATTGGAGTACCATCAATAAAGAGACATTATGTCACTAATCCAAGTGTAGATTGAAACGGTTATTGTTAAAACAAACCCTTCACAAAAGAGCACCTCCTTTGGTGCTCTTTTTTTCTTTATAAGTTTTCTCCATAGGAGAAAATTGACAAATTAAACTTTATATATAATAATTAAATTATTAATTTAAGGAGTAAAGTATGTGGGAAAGTATAAAAAAATTTTTTAAGTGGATTGCTGATCGTACAGGAATTTCATGGATTGCAAGAAAAATTTCATCAGGTTGGAATTGGTTATTTAGCAGTAAAGCAAATACTGCTCAAGAAAATATATCACCAAAGAGACCTTCAGATGAGAATGTAAATAAAAGTCCAACTGTTAGCACCCCTATGCAAAATGAGACTGAAGAATCTGTATCTAAAACAGATATAAACGTAGAGCCAGCAGAAAATTTTCCAGAAAAATCAAATGATGAGCCTAAAGGAGTAGGTTATATTAAACCTGATGAAGATAATTACTTATTTTTAAATTTAGAAAAGGGTATAGAAGTTCAGGATTATCAAGGTAGTCAAAACGAGGTAAAACCCCTTTTTAATCTTCTTATATATCTAAGATGTGATAAAGAAGAATATCGCATTACTGGTGTTGGTGATTGTATCCATAATTGTCTTGATATATCTGTAAAATCAATAATAAAGAAGAATAGAGATGGTAATTATATCGATGACGATAAAATATTAGTTCAAGACAATATTGAGCATGTGAAAGAAATGTTAGGATTGAAAGATGATGTAACAGAGATTAAAGTAGATAATATATCTAATCAGCCGTTTGAAGGTACAGCGTTGGAGCAGCATAATCTTAATCCTACTACGTCACAACAAATGGTTAACAATAAGGAAGTGACTACTGAATCAGAGGAGTTTTATGATGCAGAAGTTACACAACTAAGTCTAACAATTGGAGTACCATCAATAGAGAGACATTATGTCACTAATCCAAGTGTAGATTGAAACGGTTATTGTTAAAACAAACCCTTCACAAAAGAGCACCTCCTTTGGTGCTCTTTTTTTCTTTATACGTTCTCTATAGAAAAAGTTGACATACTATGCTTTTTATATAATAATATAAATTATTAATTTAAGGAGTAAAATATGTTTAAAAAAATAAAAAACTTTTTTAAGTGGATTGCTGATCACATAGGAATTTCATGGATTGCAAGAAAAATTTCATCAGGCTGTAAGCGGCTGTTTGGTGGTAAAAAAAGTGAAACAAGTGTTGCGAAACAAAGCATATCACAGCAAGGACAATCTTCAGGTAAAACTACTATTGAAGAAAAAAACAAGAGTTAATAAATGCTTTTACTGCATCTCTTTCTAAGTTTAGAGAAGATTTATCTGATCTTACTCTGAGGAAGTGACTACTGAATCAGAGGAGTTTTATGATGCAGAAGTTACACAACCAAGTTCAACAACTCGAGCACTAGCAACAGAAAGACATTGTGTCTCTAATCCGAGCAAAGTAGGAAGCGGTTATTATTAATTAGTAAACAAATCCTTCACAAAAGAGCACCTCCTTTGGTGCTCTTTTTTTCTTTATACGTTTTCCATAGGAGAAAATTGACTAATTACAATTTTTCGTATCAATTTTCAATAGATTCATCGATGTATAGCTATAGTTTTATCAGTGTAAGGCTAAATATGCTAAGCTTATAAAGATGACAAAGCTTCAAAAAAAGCCTAACATAGTGGAAAAAGCTTTATGAAAATCAAAGTTGGAGTAATAGGCTGCTTAGGCAGAATGGGTAAGAAAATACTCAATGAATTAATTACGAATACCAAAGTGGAAATAGCAGGTGCTGTTGCTCGCTTGGGCAGTGAGTATATAGGCTTAGATATTGGGCCTATTGTAGGCAATAATTGCAATTTAGGAATCAAAGTTACAAGTTCCATTAATGAGGTATTTGAATCGTCCGATGTTGTAATAGATTTTACAACTAAAGAATGTATGCTAGAATGCCTTAAGGCGGCCGTGAAATTTAAAAAACCGCTAGTTAGTGGCACAACTGGAATAGAAGGTCTAAATTTAAAAGAATATGCTGCTAAAGTTCCAATATTATGGTCAGCAAATATGAGTGTTGGAGTTAATGTGTTGCTGAAATTGGTAAAAGAAGCTGCCAAGCTTTTAGGTAATGAGTATGACGTTGAAATTTGGGAAATGCATCACAATTTAAAAAAGGA
Organism: Wolbachia endosymbiont (group A) of Limnophora tigrina; assembly: GCF_964263225.1. Lineage (NCBI taxonomy): Bacteria > Pseudomonadati > Pseudomonadota > Alphaproteobacteria > Rickettsiales > Anaplasmataceae > Wolbachia > Wolbachia endosymbiont (group A) of Limnophora tigrina. The sequence continues at coordinate 54,951 of NZ_OZ181654.1, read as the reverse complement.
TTCACCATCTGGAACAGCTATAGAGTTTGGTAAAGCAGTTGCTAACGCTGCAAAAGTGGATTTTGAGCTCAATCAATATTCACATAATAATTCAAATATAAGAGGGAAAGGAGGAATAGGCTTTGCAGTATCTCGTGGAGGTGGAGTAATAGGAGATCACAGTGTCATGTTTGTCAATTCCGATGAACGAGTAGAATTAAATCACAAGGCAATTGACCGCACAACGTTTGCTAGAGGGGCGGTTCAAGCAGCAATATGGTTGTGCGAGAATAAACAGGAAATACCAGGACTTTATTCAATGCAGGATTTAGTATGAGCGATAAATACGCTTTCGTTAAAAATTTAAATCTTTGGTATGGCTCTAAACAAGTTTTATTCGATATAAATTTGAATATTTGCAAAAAGAAAGTCACAACTTTTATCGGACCTTCTGGGTGCGGTAAATCGACATTTTTGCGTTGTTTCAATCGTATGAATGATTACGTACCTGGATGTAGAGCGACTGGTGAACTGGTAATCGATGGGCTGGGTAATATATATTCACGTGATATGGATGTTGTATTGCTCAGAGCAAAAGTTGGTATGGTATTTCAAAAACCCAATCCTTTTCCAAAGTCAATATATGATAATGTTGCTTATGGGCCTAAATTGCATGGCATGGTGAAAAATAAGCAAAAATTAGATGAAATAGTAGAAAGTAGTTTAACTAAGGTTGGTTTATGGGAAGAGTTGAAAGATAGATTGCAAGATAGTGCACTAAATTTATCTGGTGGCCAGCAACAAAGATTATGCATTGCTCGTGCAATTGCAGTAAAGCCAACTATTTTATTAATGGATGAACCATGCTCTGCTCTTGATCCAATGGCAACCAATGCAATCGAAAATCTTATACAAGAATTGAAATTGAGGTTCACCATAATTATGGTAACTCATTCGATGAAGCAAGCTAAAAAATTATCTGACAGCATAGTTTTCTTTTGCAATGGCAAGATTGTTGAATTCGGAAGTACTCAAGAAATCTTTGAAAATGCTCAGTCTCCTTTAACGAAGGAGTATATTCTGGATCATTAGCTTAATAGTTGATATTTTAATTTTTTCTATGTATAATTTTATCAAGTTTGTTGTAATAGGTGGTTAAAATGTTTAGTACAAGTGAAGCAACAAAAAAGTTGTTTAAAGCTATTGAATTTCAAAATGCTAGTGGTGAAAGAATAACACCTGAGGAAGCTTGGAATCATTTTCAACAAGCATTGAAAGAAGGAGCGAATGTTAACGCTTTTGAGGATGGGATGACATCTTTGATGTGCATTATTTCAGCTTTTGTTACTAGTAATAACGAGGAACAGCAATATTTAGAGCTTATGGCTAAGTTGCTTGTACAGGATAAAAAAATTGATGTAAATATTAAAAGCAAGCAAGCTGTTATGGAGAGAAGACCAAAGGAACATGATGGTTATCCAGTTTACGAATTTGAGGAGAGAGAAGTAGTAGATAGGAGTCCATATCTTCGCTGCATATACCTTGACAATTCACAACCTGTTAATGAAGGATTTATACCTCAAAATTATGCTCGTGCAGAGGAGGAAATTAAGACCGGCAAGAAGGAAAAAAATACAGCTCTACACATTGCTTGCAAGTTGGGAAATGTAGACATGATAAAAATATTACTTACACATCCAAATATCAAACCTAATATTCAAAACTATGAAAACAAAAGTCCAAGAGATTGTATTGCAGAACATGTTAAGGAAATAATAGAACCAGAATTCCTAAAGATAGAAGCAGTCGCTCAAAAAAGGAAACAAACTAATTATGCTTGTGCTTTTTTGTTATCTGGAGTACTTGCTGTTGGTCTATGTTTCACAGTTTATAACCCAGTTCCGTTTGCTGCAGCTGCATTGCTGTTCTTTGCAATAGGGTGTGGTTGTCTGTATAGAGCAAATACAGTTCTTAACGATGTAAATTTCTCTCAGGTTGATTTCGAACATGCTAAGTGATTTATCTGTTCAGGTAAGGTATCATTCCAGCACTTGATGCTGGAATCAAGCTAATTTGGTAAATACCTTACAATGTTTGATGACTAAAAGACTGGATGCCAGACTGGCATGACACCCATTTCTTTCTAGTCTTGTCATTCGAGTAGCTGAAACTAGCTGCTTTTCTGTATTCCAGTGTCAGCTACTGGAATGACATTATGGAATACAGCTTTTTGATCGAAAATGTTGTCTTATCTGCAATGAATTTTGCTGGATAGCTACACCCATTTAGTTGTCTTTTCTCGTCTACCTTATTTTACCACTCTGCTGAACGGATACCTTTATTTTCAATAATTTTGTTAGCAATAATACGGCTTTCAAAATCGACACTTATTATGTCAGATAGTGAGTTAATATCAGAGTACTTGTCAAAGTTTTCTATTGTTGATTTTACTACCTCTACTACTTCTAAAAAGCCGATTCGTGATTTCAAGAATTCATTAACAGCTATCTCATTTGCAGCGTTCAAAACAATACTATTTGTATGTGGAGAAGAGGAATTTAACACTTCCATGCTTAGCTTTAGTGCAGGAAAACGTTTATGACCTGGTTCTTGAAAGGTCAATTTTCCTTGCTTTGTTAAATCTAATTTATGATTTAAAGTTGATCTTTCTGGCCAAGACAAAGCATATGCAATGGGAATTTCCATATCAGTTTCTGCAAGCACAGCAAAGCTGAATCCATCGTGATAAACGACAATTCCATGTACTATCGATTCAGGGTGCACTACTGCTTCAATTCTATTTGGACTAATATTAAACAAATGATGTGCTTCTATTATTTCTAGTGCTTTATTCATCATTGTTGCACTATCAACTGAGATTTTCTTTCCCATTTTCCAAGTAGGGTGACTTAGTGCCTGATTTACTGTGATATTTCTTAATTGTTCAAGGCTATAATTTAAAAATGGTCCACCAGAGGCAGTGAGTATAATCTTTTCTACACATTTATCATCATTTTGCAAAACTTGAAAAATTGCGTTGTGTTCAGAGTCGATGGGAATTATTTGTACGCTCCTTTCTTTAGCTTTTTTAAGTAGTAACTTACCACCGCAAACAATACTCTCTTTGTTTGCTAGAGCAATAACTTTAGTACCGCTTTCTATAACCTTTATAACTGGCTCAAGGCCTGCGATGCCAACTATTGCAATAACTGAGAGATCAACGGGTAGAGAAGCAACATTTGCTAGACCTGGAGCACCAACTTCTACTTTGACGTTTGTACCAAGTAGATCTTCTTTTAAATCTTTGTAGAACCTTTCATCAGAAATGGCAGCATATTTTGCATTAAGTAGATTTGCCTGTTGTGCTAGCAGAGCAAAGTTAGAATTGGCACTTAGTGCTTCCACCTGATATTCTTCCTTTCTCTTTAAGAGCAAATCTACAGTCTTTTTTCCAATGCTTCCTGTTGATCCTAAAACTGAAACTTTTTTCACTAATTACAATAAAATCTTCTTAGTTATTTAGTAACCAAGCTCATGATCATCACCAACAGATGGTGAAGGACCAGGTGAAAAAGATTGGCCATGATGATCACCTGCATCATGCATATCATGCAAACCATCGGCACTTTGAGCTATTTCATTGTTAGAGTGGGGATAATCATCCGGATGATGCCCCTCATCACCGTAGTCCATACCCATTCCTTCTGATGGCATATCTTCTCCACCACCACCTGAAAAATATTCAGCAAGACTTTCAAGAAATTTTATGCCAAACATATTACCTGATTTCCCAAATAACGTTACTAGACTGCTACCACTTACCAAACCTTCGAATACATTATTATAAGCAGCAATTGCTCCTTCATGAAAGTTGAACATCCACTTCATTCCATCCACAATTGTTGCAACAGAGTCACTATGACCAAGACCGAAACCACTTTTCTCACTAGCGGCTTCCTGGTGTTGCTGCTGTGCCTGCCATTCTGCAATATTTGGACCTTGTGCTTCACTCATAAACTTTTATTCTAAGCCTTAAGCTATTATTTTACCAAAAACACTGTAAAATATCAATTGTTTAAGAGAGGTTATCATAAAAATAGCTAACACTAAGCTATTTTTATGATTCTGATTACTCTATACCAAAACATCGATGATGTGCTGTGGTAACAAAGTGATGACTTGAGGTTTAAGATAGCTTCTATTTCTTCTTAGAAGACTGCTCCTCTCTCTTTCCTTTTTATTTTATTATCTTAATACTAACTTACTCATAAATTATTGACAAGTACTAGTAATTTAATCATTATTAATATAATATTAATAATGAGGAAGAAAAATGCTTACTAATAATAATAACACACCATCATCAGCTCCGCCACTACCCCCACCTCCACCATCTGCAGATTGGAGAAAAAATTGGAAGCCAGCGAAAAATAACGATAAAGATGGAAAATCTCCTAGTGTTACTGCAGAAAAAAGCAGCAGTGGCAATAAGCCAAGAAGAGATCAATCTAAGAGTCCTGTTCAACAATCAACTTTAAATTTTGCAGAAAATCGACTATTTAAGCAAAAACAAGAAGAACTTAATGCGAATGGCGAAACTGCAGATGAAGGAAGCAATATTAGACAGAGTGAACCAAATAGAATATCAACTACCAAGCCTGTATCACCTAGAGTTTTGAGTCCTCAACAAGATAATGGTAATAGTAACAAACCTTCAGGAACTAACAATAGTACTCAATCAGAAAAAGGGCTATCTGAGAATCCTATTCAACTTGCAACAGAACAAAAAATCGATACTCCCATTTTGATTAATACTTTAGTTGGAATAAGTAAGACAGCTGCCTTAAAATATTCAATTGCTACTTTGTTGCTATGTATATCTAGTGTTACAGCTGGTATATATACATATCTTTCGATTTCAGTAACACTAAGTGATCCAGTACTTTTCACAGTTATTGCTTTTGTTTCTGCATCGGTTATGTTGAGCTTAGCTGCATATCTTATCAATTCACACCTTTCTGCAATAAACAGCGAGAAAGGAGTTGATCCTGGTAGAAAACAATCACAAGATTTACAGAAAGCAAAAGGACTTGAACACAGCAATACTCATACATCATCACCTCCAGTAGCGCTTAGAACATCCAGTGTACCGACACCACCTACTCTAAAGAATAATACTACTAATAAATCCATACCCTCAGGAGGTGGCAAGCAACAAGAAAGTGGAGATTTGATGGCTGATTTGGCCAAAAAGCTCAAAAGCCGAAGGAAAGCAACTGATGAAGAGGACGACGTACAACAGCGAAAATATAGTGATTTACAGAAAGCAAAAGAACTTGAACATAGCAATACTCCTACACCATCATTTCCAGTAATGTCTGGAACACCCAGTGCACCGCCACCACCACCTCCTCCATTGCCACAAAATGCTGCACCACTACCACCTCCTCCTACAGCTTCCAAGTATACGGAGAAACCTAAGAATGGTGCACCGAAAAAGGCTAATGAATCTGAGCATGATCGTTCTGCTCTGTTTGCGCAGATAAGAGGAGGAGGTGTTAAGTTGAAACGTGTTAACAATGAGTTTAAAAATGCTAAGACACCAGGTAATAACAATGATGGGAAATCACAAGATTTTTCAGATGAATTGAAGGAAGAGTTTAAAAGTAGTAAGAGCAATGCTGAGCAAGAGACAGGAGAAGAGCTCGCTGCAAGAATTGAGAAGTCGATACAAGAGAATAAGCAACATACAATGAGGAATGCTCAATGTCATGATTATGAGATAGCTAATATCCTGAAGAGGAGACTAGCAATAGAATTTTCTAGTAGTGAAAGTGAAGTTTCTGACCACAGTGACAGTGATGATTGGAGCAATGATAAATCGAAAAAACCGAAAGAGAAAAAGCTGACAAAATCCAGGAAAAAACCTACGCCTTCAAACTCCCAACCAGAAGATGAAAGAGGAAGCAAGAGTCCTGACAGTGGTCATGAATCTGATGATAATGAAAAATCTAAACCTACATCTCCGTTACATTCTGTGCCAAAAGCAGGTAAGCCACTGGTACCGCCTAAGACTGCTGGTTTACAAACGAAATCTGAAGCTTCTCCTGCAGCACAAGCAAATAATGTTGACTCAGTGAATAGTGAGGTGCAAAAACCATTTCAAGTTCAAAGTGTCGTAGATCGAGGTAAGAGAAAGTAGTACACTCTTCTTAAAATAAGTTTACCTACAGGTCTGATTGTATTAAGATTACTTAGTACAATCAGATTTATCAAATGCGTTTATCTCAATATTACCTGCCAACTTTAAAAGAAACCCCGGCTGGTGCTGAAATTATTTCTCATCAATATTTGTTACGTGCGGGCTTAATCAAGCAGACAGCATCTGGAATTTATTCTTGGCTGCCGCTTGGTCTTTTGGTACTTAAAAATATTGAAAATATTATCAGAGATGAAATTGGTGCAATTGAAGTGTTGATGCCTTGTGTGCAGCCAGCAAATCTTTGGCGAGAGTCAGGACGTTACGATGATTACGGCAAAGAAATGCTACGTATTAAAGATAGGCATGAAAGCGATATGCTTTTTGGTCCAACACATGAGGAGGTGGTAACTGATTTGATTAGAAATACGGTAAAAAGTTACAAAGATTTACCACTTTGTTTATATCAAATTCAGTGGAAGTTTCGTGACGAAGTAAGACCTCGTTATGGCGTTATGAGAGGCAGGGAATTTCTGATGAAGGATGCATACAGTTTTGATGTAGATTACGAAGGTGCACTGAATTCATATAATTTGATGTATAAAACTTACATAAAAATCTTCAAACGAATGGGGCTTACTCCAATTGGAGTGAGGGCAGATACAGGACCAATTGGAGGAAATTTAAGTCATGAATTTCATATATTGGCAAACACCGGTGAGAGCACTCTATATTATGACAATAAACTTTTTGAATTACTAGAAAGCGAAGATATTGAAAGCCTGAAGAGCATATATGCAGTTGCAGACGATATGCATGATCCTGAAAGTTGTCCTATACCGCAAGAACAGTTAAATGTTAGCAAGGGTATTGAAATAGGGCATATTTTTTATTTTGGTGATAAATATTCGAAACCTATGAAGGCAAGTGTTACTTCTCAAGATGGAAAAAATGTTAACATGCATATGGGTTCGTATGGTATTGGAGTTTCAAGGCTTGTTGGCGCAATAATAGAAGCTTTCCATGATGATAAAGGAATTATCTGGCCAGAGGCAGTAGCTCCTTTTAAAGTTGGTTTGATCAATTTACAAACAAAAGTAACGGAGGCTGCAGATAAAATATACAAAGCTTTGAAAAGCGATGAAGTGCTTTATGATGATACAGACGAAAGTGTAGGAGTGAAATTTGCCAGAATGGATCTGATAGGCTTGCCATGGCAAATAATTATTGGAAAGAAAGCAGTAAGTGAAAATATAGTTGAAGTAAAAAATAGGGCAACTGGAGAGGTAGAGGAAATACAAGTTGAAGAAGCAATAAATCGTTTTAGCGCAAAATGATATACGGTATTGGCACTGACATAGTATATATACCCAGAATATTGAGAATATCACAAAAATACGGGGAAAAATTTCTCAATAAAGTCTATACTAAGAAGGAGATAGAGATAAGCAAAAAATATAATAGCCAAGAAGTAAGGGCAAAATATTTTGCTAAACGCTTTGCTGCAAAGGAAGCTTTTGTTAAAGCGCTAGGCACTGGATTCAGCCAAGGAATTATAATGAAAGATATAGAAATATACAGTAATATCAGGGGAAAACCACATCTTGCTATCACAAAGGATTTCATCTCGAAAGACTACAAGATACACCTTTCTCTAAGTGATGATCAAGATTATGCTACTGCGTTTGTTGTAATTTGCGTTGAGTAGATATTGTTTAGTACATACGATTTCAAAAATTTTTTTGAAATTATACTTTGACCTACACAGATCGACCTTTCTGTGAATCCTGGTTTCTGCTTTCTTCAACTTGTTTTGCAAAAGACGTCTCTTGTGTATTCATATGTTGAAGTGGTTTAGCAATTTCGCGCACAACAGCAGCAACTGCAGTTAAAAACGCCTTGAATAATCCACCTAAAACTCCACCAACTGCTTCTCTACCGTACATACGAGCTTGCTTTTCATTGTCATCAGCAGTTTCCCCTGCCCTCCTTCGTGGATCCATTCTATGAGCAATAACTGAAAACAACACCCCCCTAATTGAAGACTTCACTCGTGCTTTTGCCTTCTGAACATCCCCATCACTTGCTACTTCATGTTTTTCCCTACTATTCATTAGCTCCTTTTGTTGTTGAAAACTTAAGATCTCTTCCATCAGTTGTTTCTTTCTCTTTTCCAGAACTCTTTTCTTGGACTCTGATTTATCGCGAGTGTGTTTTGTGGTTTCAAGTTCTACATCAATATCCTCAGATGCTGCTTGGCTATATAAGGTTTCTATGAGCCTATCTATACTTCGCTTTACTTGCATAGTCCTTTCGTAACTATCTAAATTATCAACTCCTTCATCAATTTGACTTAAAATATCCTCGAAAGGTTTTAAATACTCTTTGCACTGCTCTTCAAGCTGATTTTCATTCTTCAAATTCCTTTCTCTTCTGTCATCGCTATTCTCTTCAACATTATCATCACCTTCTTCGAAAAGATCCTCATCGTTCATAATTTTTTTTAATTTATTCCCACTTATTATTATTGTATATGAAAAAATTAAATTAACACTAATGAAAAGTGTTCACAACTTCAGCACTGGCTAAAACTACAGTGAAGCTGTCAAAAGTGGCAGGATCATAATATCTCTCATACAATTCAACCGAACACCTGAGTTTTATCTTCTCCTTAGCATTAAAACTAATCTCATAATCATTATTAGAGTTTAACATTGCAGAATTACGCAATAATTCATCAGCCAATACTGAATTTAAAATGCCATTAATTTTTATTGTAATCTTTCTACTTCCAGCACAATCAAGCACTTTTCTCCAGCCAAAAGAGGAAATATCTTTCATCTCCTCTTTGTTATTACGCAAAGTAAACCTTAAGTTTCGTATATTATTCAGCACAACAAAATTATTGTCATGACCTTTAATTTTCAGCTGTAATTTGCTCATCGCTACCTCCTTGTATTAAAATATCAAAATTAATTGTTGAATGTAAAACTTCATCATGCTGATTTATAGCACAATTACTTTCCAAAATGGTCTCACTACTAATGCTCTTTACCACCAAGCTAACATGCTTTATAGCAGCAAGCATGCTGCTTATATGATAAGTATATATGTCGCATGAAAATCTTACTTTTGTAGCAAAATTAGATAGCATATGCAGGTTAACATAATTTACTATGCGCAATCTCAGATAAGGAATAGTAACCTGCTTAGGCAGGTAATCATAGATGTTAGTAACATATTTCTTTAAATCAGAGTTTGCTTTTAATGCTGCATAAATACTATTATACAACTCATTTATAATTTGAATTTTTTCCATCTCACAGATACGGCTAAGAACATTGCAATTTGTAGATAATTTACGTAATAAATGGTCAGTGCTTACTGTACGAACATTGTGATCAATTTCCACTAAGAAGGTGTTATTCCAATAGTTCTTTTGGTGTCATCCCAGTACTGGGATCCAGCTTTACCTAACTATTTTTCTTGTTGGTCATTTTATTGAAAATGTTTGCTCATTTAGAATCAATTTTCCTGGATCCCAGTACTGGGATGACACCTTCCTTTATGGAATTAAGTTACAATGTTTTTACAGTAAGCGCTGGAATGACACCTTCCCTTATGGAATTAAGTTACAATTTTTGTACAGTAAGCACTGGAATCCAGTTTTCTTAACCAAAAACACTTCATTCTATAATGCAAAACCCATACTCACAAAACCCAATTCATTACTCGCAATCTTGATCCAAGTACTGGTATGACACCATCTGTTGTATCTGCTATTGAATGACAAACAGGAACTACAAAACAACCTTTGGTTCGCGAAATGGAGAATACACCTTCTTTACCTCAGATAAATGGCTACTTACTTCTGATTCACGATTTTTATAGAGAGCAGAAACATGCTGTATAATACCTAGCTTTATTTGCTCAGGAACACTATCATAACCAGCTTCATATACAACATCAGCCCTTATTATGTTCAAATAATTGAAAAATTCAATATAGCTTCCTATATCACTAAAATAATAACTAAGTTTTCTATTCTTATCAGTAGCCAATATTATTTTATTCACAGGACCATAGCTTAAATAGATTCTACGAGGTATATAACCTTCATATGAAACTTGCCACGTTTGCTTTACTAGAGACTTTTCCATATGCCACTGAGCATAATCAGTTGCCATAAAAATAAAACTTGAAATCAACTTATCATCTTGATCATTTTCAATTCGTAAAAAAGATTTAACCTCTCCTAAAGTTACTGGAAAAGATTTAGGCTTAGACTTACGTTGTATATTTATAATTGGATACTTTAGTCTTGTTGACATAACAACCCTCCTTTTCTATATATAGCTAAAATAAGTAAGACTTATCCATAAAAAATCTTACTTATTTTAGTTATCACTTAATATTAAATTGCAGCAGCAACTCTATCGTACAAGTATATTGAGAAGAGAACGTATTAACGCTGTTTCTCCTTTTTTATTGATCAAGTTTACTAAGCCAGATTTTAGTAGATTGACATTCTGAGAATGAATGTTATTGAAAGTGGAGTTTATTTCTTTAGCAAGTAGACTGCGAAATTTCTGCACACTTTCATATGCGATATTTTCAAGTTCATGTGCAAACTTATCTTGAGCTACAGCTGATATGTCTTCAACTTTCTCATTGAACTCTTCTAGCTTTCTTTCCTTACCTTTAAAATTTTTCGTAAAAGTTTTCATATTAATTGGCCTCAACTATTCTTGTAATTATAATGACAATAAAAAGACTACCGAAGTAAAAAATTAGCACTACAATACTGCAAACAACAGCAGCACACCAAACCGGTTCACTTTATAGCGTAAATTCAAGTATGTCATTCAAGTAGCCCTTTTTTGTCATCCCAGTGCCCAGACACTGAGATCTAAGTTGCTCACAAGCAAACTAGCATAGAAAGGTGGTACAACGTTTTCGATGAGATTGCAGAAAGGCTGGATTCCAGCATCAAGTGCTGGAATAACACCCTCTATATAAACGTTAAGAAATTTACTAATAAAAAAAGGCAAAAGCGTTAGCTAGTTGTTACTCTCTCATCCTAAAAACTCACTTTTACCCACAAATAAAAAAGTGAGTAAAATGGATACCAAATAAATTTGGGATTAAAATGAGTGAAGTAAGTACAAATGTGCAATATACTGATGGCCTCACTTTTACCCACAAATAAAAAAGTGAGTAAAATGGATACCAAATAAATTTGGGATTAAAATGAGTGAAGTAAGTACAAATGTGCAATATACTGATGGCTTAGGGGATAAATGGCTGGAAAGAGAGTTAAAACACGTTAATTTAGGAGATACAAGACTTAATAAGAGACTTATTAAAACAGGCTATTGTATAGAGGGTAAGGCGTCTGGATCAATTAATCAAAGCTGTAGTGGATGGAAAGAAGCTAAGGGTGCATACAGATTATTTAGCAATGAAAAGCTTAAGGATAAGGAAATTTATTCTTCCCATTACAAAGAAACTATGGAGAGAATGAAAGGAAATCAGTTTGTTTTTTCAGTTCAAGATACAAGTTATTTGGATTTTGACTCTCATATAAAAACTAAGAGGCTAGGTAGTATTTCTAAAGCTTATACGAAGCATAAAATGGGTTTACTGTTGCACAGTGCCTTAATAGTCAGCAAAGACGGATTGCCTTTAGGTCTATCTTCTCAACAATGTTGGGCACGTTCTATTAGGGAAAAAGAAACGTCACAAGAAAAAGCAAACAGGAAATACCGTACCTCCATAGAAGAAAAAGAAAGTTATAAGTGGATAACAGCTCTCAAAGAAAGCATAAACAACCTTCCTGCAAATGTACAACTTGTTACCCTTGGTGATAGAGAGGCAGATATCTTCAAATTTTTATGGATCACTGAGACATTAGGTAGTTTTTATGTAATCCGTAATCGAACTAATAGAAGATTTATCTGTACTGAAATTGGAAAAACAGATTTGCAAACACGCATCACTCAACTGCCAGTAAAGAAGAAAATTTCTCTAGAAGTTAATAAAGGTGGAAACCAAAGATCAAGGAAAGCTAATATTGAAGTTAAGTATATGAAAGGCTATATACCTATCAGATCTTCTTCAATTTATGGATCAAAAGACACAGTGCATAAAATAAGTGATAAAATCCCTGTATATGTGGTAAGTGCAAAAGAAACAAATCCTCCTGAAGGATTGGAAGCTATTGATTGGACTTTGCTGACTAATGTACCAGTTAATAGCACTTTAGATGCTATAGAAAGGATAAATTGGTATAAGCTAAGATGGAAAATTGAGGAGTATTTCAGGGTTTTAAAATCAGGATGTAAAATAGAAAGCTCTCGTTTAACTACAAAGGAAAGGCTACAGAAATTAATTGCTATAAAGAGCATTATTGCATTTAAAATTTTATATTTAACAAAAGTCGCTTTATCAAATCCCATGGAAACCTGTACTAAAATTTTAAGCAACGAAGAGTGGAAGGCCCTTTTCATACGTGAGCATAAAGTAGCTACATTGCCAGAAGAACCTCCAAACATAAAACAAGCTATTATTTGGTTAGGAAAATTAGGTGGATTTATGAATAGAAAAAGTGATAATTTACCAGGGGCTATGACTCTATGGCGGGGCTATGAAAATCTTAAGGAGAGCATAGTTATGCTTCACATCATGACCTCTCAAAATTGTGGGTAAAAGTGAGAACTGAACCCAGTAGAGAGGTTTTGGCAATATATAAAACAGAACATTTTACGCAACAAAATCTATGATACTATCGGTCTACTTGAAGATGTTTTATGTAATTTTATTGTTAGTCTTTCCCCTGCTACGGTTAAACAAGTTTGTAATATTCCTTATTTGTTCGTCTAGTAAGTGGAGTTGGTATTACTTCTCGGTTTGACACAGTTTATTTAACACTCCCCCGTTGCAGAAAAGTTTACTCAAAAGGGAGCTTCTTATTGATACTTCTCAACGTTCTGTTCAACAAACTAGAACTTCCATATTTAAACACGTAGAAATTAGATTTCTTGCACTACTGGAATTTAAAGAGTTCCAGCGCGTAACGCTGGAATCTAGATTTTCTTGCTAAATCCCAGCTGGGATGACGCTTAGTTATGCAAGAAATCTATTTTTTATCATAAATAACTTAAATATTATATTATAAACTCTGCTAAATTTATTCTCACAACAAAAACTTCTTCTCTACTTTTTTTTGAGTAAGGTCACCAATTCTATTTTTCTAAAAAAGTGTTTTCTGAGCTGAAAAGCCCAGAAAACATTTAGTCTTATATAAAATTAGTATCATCAGAAACAGGATTATCTTCATAGTAAGGACTCGCTCTTTGCATATCATCAAAAACAGTTTTTAACAGTACTTCCTTATCAGTATCCCATGCAACTTTCTTCATGATTGGAATATAATCCTTACACTTTTGGTCATTTCCACAGTCCTTGATTTTACCATTAGCCTTTAGATAAGGCTTTAATAAATTATAGTGTATTTGAGTGTTATTGCCCTCTTTATCTATCATTTGTCCTGAGTTATTAACAAGTATCAATGGTGCAACTTGTTTTGCTTTCATAACATTTATTTCACCGAACTCTTTAACGAGATCAGGACATGATTCTCTAGAAAAAAAATTCTTGTTGCATTCTTTAGTAGCATAGTAGTCGTTAGAGTAGCAGAAACTCTTAATCCCTTCTTCTTGACACGCTAACTCTTGTGGACTATTAATGCATTTATCACATTTTATATCACTAAAGTAGCCTATTGAACTAAGAGTATCAGTAAAGGCAAATTTAAAATTTACTGCACCATAACCACCCTCTGCTCCCTTTTCTATATATGGTGCAATTTTAGGATTACCGTACATCTCAGAATACAAATTCTTTAATAAATCAGATGTATTAAAACCTTGATAACCTATCTTTCCATTTTCTCCATAAAAACGAGCATAAGATCCACAAATTTCTTCCTTGCTACAATCTGGGGTTATTTTTTGAGACGTAATTTCTCTATTTTCATCCCTTCCTCCATTAGTAACAGGTTTGACTACATTAGTTTCATCTCCTCCTCCATTAGTAACAGGTTTGACTACATTAGTTTCATCTCCTCCTCCATTAGTAACAGGTTTGACTACATTAGTTCCACCTCCTCCATTGGGACAAGGTTTATCTGTACCACTTCCTTTCTCTTTTTTACATTCTTCAGCTTCTTTTTTATACCACTCAGTCTCTGCTTTTGCCGTGTCAATTTTACACTGTATAAGTTCTTCTTTATCACTTCCTTTCTCTTTTTTACATTCTTCAGCTGCTTTTTTATACCACTCAGTCTCTGCTTTTGCCATGTCAATTTTATACTGCATAAGTTCTTCTTTTACCTTGTCAATTTTACACCGCATAACTTCTTCTCTCTCTTGTCCAATTTCGCACCTCAAAGCTTCTATTCTTGCTTGCTCAGCTTCCAATTTTGCTTGCTTAGCTTCCAATTTTGCTTGCTTAGCTTCTAATTTTGCTTGTTTAGCTTCTGCTTGAGCATCATCATACTTTGCCTGATTAATTGCCTGTTCAGAGCCTTCTTTCATCTTCTCAGCATCTTTTTTACACTGTATTAACTCATCTTTTGCTTCCTTAGCTTCATTCTTAGTTTGTTCTACCTTCTCCCTTTCTTTTTGAACCTGTAATTTTAACTCATCAACTTTTGCCTCAGTTTCATTCTTAGTTTGTTCTACCTTCCCTTTCTCTTCTTGAACCTGTAATTTTAACTCATCAACTTTTGCCTCAGCTTCATTCTTAGTTTGTTCTACCTTCTCTCTTTCTTCTTGAACCTGTAATTTTAACTTATCAACTTCTGCCTTTGCTTCATTCTTAGTTTGTTCTACCTTCTCTCTTTCTTCTTGAACCTGTAATTTTAACTTATCAACTTTTGCCTTTGCTTCATTCTTAGTTTGTTCTACCTTCTCTCTTTCTTCTTGAACCTGTAATTTTAACTTATCAACTTCTGCTTTTGCTTCATTCTTAGTTTGTTCTACCTTCTCTCTTTCTTCTTGAAACTGTAATTTTAACTTATCAACTTCTGCTTTTGCTTCATTCTTAGTTTGTTCTACCTTCTCTCTTTCTTCTTGAACCTGTAATTTTAACTTATCAACTTCTGCTTTTGCTTCATTCTTAGTTTGTTCTACCTTCTCTCTTTCTTCTTGAACCTGTAATTTTAACTTATCAACTTTTGCCTCAGCTTCATTCTTAGTTTGTTCTACCTTCTCTCTTTCTTCTTGAACCTGTGACTTTAATTCACTAGCTTCTGCTTCTAATTTTGTAATTTCTCTTTGTGATTCCACAGCATCTTTTTTACACTGTATTAACTTATCTTTTGCCTTCTTAGTTTCATCTCTACAGTCACGAAGTAAATCTTCTTCTAATTTATCATCCTCTTTTCCCGCAACCTGATCTCCTAGATTTTCGACTTGCTCACCCTCTTCATCATAAAAAAGTTTGTTGGCATATAAATTACTATTATCAACTTGATCGCTATAGATATTGTTTGACATTGTGACCTCCTATATAGTCAAAACTGGAATTAAATTAGAGTATAAAAGCTAGGAATTCAACATGGGTAAAAGAAACCACAGCTCAGGAAATCTAAGGTTAACTCAGAAATTATTATAAGCCAAAATGATTAAAAATTTTATAACTTATATTGTAGATCTAGCATGATAACCAACAATTAGATTTTCTTCAATTTCCACCTTACTCACCAGCTTGACACAGTCCATCTTTATTCATTAGAGAGCCGTGATTCCTCTACTCTCCAATGATTAACACTTGTCAGTTTTGAGTGTAGTAGTTGATAGCCTGTACGTAAATACGTTGCTTTTGTCCTTTAGAAATTTTTAGTCTACTATCTTTATCCAGAAAAAAATTGTAAAATTTCTATAGTTATGGTATAATTGTAAATACCGCTTGCCAATAAGCTGAGTATAAAAATGCCGTTCGGACAAATCATTACATATAGCACGATATTACTTACTATAATTGCAGTATTTCTCTTTTTGAGAAAAATATACAAAAATCATATTAGAAAAATTATATTTCCTCTAAAAGTTCTCAAAGAAGAGTGGGAAGAAAATAGAAGATTTAATGAATTGTATCAAAAAAATAAGCAAAAAGAGTTGATGAAACAACAGGAAATGCTAAGGGAGAAACAAAAGAATATGCAAGTTTACAAAGAAGATCTAGAAATAGTTGATATAGCAAAACCGTTAGGTAAATGGACAAAGATGGTTATGATGGGTAATAGTTTAATGAAACATTTTGCACAATTGATACACAGAGAAGGTGATAAGAAAGGATTTTGGGAGCTATTTATAAAAGCTCAGTCTTCAACTAAGGGTAAATATAAAGGAAAAGGCAGATGACGTATCCGTTGTATAACCTGCTTTCTGGCATTAAACTTCTTAAGTGTTATAGTCAGTCAAGTATAAGGGTGTCATCCCAGTGCTTGACACTGGGATCCAGCTCTTCATGTAATCTAGTTAAAAATATTAATTTTAACATAAAGCAACTACTTTTATGCCAACCAGCTCAGCGTGCTTACTTAAAATTCCTGGATCCCAGTGTCAAGCACTGGGATGACACCATCTGCTACCTACAAACCCAATGTTCGTACAGTTGTATGTCAAACACTGACTGTTTGTTGTGCAAGCTATCCAATGTTCATACACTGAAGTGTTTAGGCTCCAAGTTCTCTTTAAAGGTCCAATAGATGCTTGAATGTAAAAATCTATCCTGTGCTCGTAATAACAAAGTATTATTTAAAAACCTCAATTTTAAAGCTGAGCCAAAATCAAAAATCTTAATCACTGGTCCAAATGGTAGCGGCAAAACCAGCTTAATCAGAAGTTTATCTGGACTCTTACCGCCAGTATCAGGCAATATAAGATACTGCGGAAAAGACATATATGATGATCCAAAATCCTTTATATCTTCCATGGTTTACGTAGGACATAAAAACGCCTGTAAAGATAGTTTAACAATTGGTGAAAACATAGAATTCTGGGCAAGAATACGGAACACTAGAGAATCAGTTATGGCAGCTGCTTATTGTTTAGAGTTGCAGCCTGTATTTAACATTAGATATGGTGAACTTTCTGCAGGCTGGAAAAGAAGAGTTGCGCTTGCTCGCCTTTTAATTTCTAATGCAAACATTTGGCTGATAGATGAACCATTCTGTAATCTTGATAGCACAACATGTGAATTAGTATTGAACCTAATCTCAATACGCTCTGAGCAGAACGGTACAGTAATTATTACAGGACATAGCTCTACAGAACAATTGTGTGACTTCAAGACAATCGACATACGTGATTTTAACAGACCTCTTGTATAATTTTTGGCCTTATTGTACTTACATCAATAATTTATTATCACATTTAATATTACGCATTAAAATTAACTCATCTCTTTCAAAGGCTCTATATTAAAAATCGAAAGTCCAGAAGCAATGACGTGTGCTAAGGCTTGGACGAGAAACATTCTTGCAGCGGTGAAATTTAAGTTATTCTCCAGTATAAAACGCATATTTAAATCACTTTTGCCATATCCCCATAAAACGTGAAACGCTTCTGCAACTTCAAGTAAGTAGAAAGTGATTCTGTGTGGCTCACAAAGCCTTGCAGATATTTCTACCACATCTGGCCACTTTGCTAAGGTTTTTATGAGGAATAGCTCCCCATCTGTCTTTAAAAGTGAAGGGTCTGCTGTTGGGAGCTCTTTTGGAGCATTACGCATTAACGAATGAGCACGGGCGTGCGCATATTGCACATAAAAAATAGGGTTGTCTTTTGACTGTTCTTTAACTTTAGCAAAATCAAAGTCCAAGACCATATCATTCTTGCGTGTTAACATTATAAAACGAGTTATATCCCTGCCAACCTCTTCCACTACATCCCTAGCTGTAAGAAAATTTCCTGATCTTTTCGACATCTTAACAGGTTTGCCATTTTCGAAGAAATTCACAATATTATGCAGTTTTACCTCTATCTTTGCTTGATCATCACTGAGCGCAGAGACAACTGCTCTAAGCCTTTTAATATAACCGCCATGGTCACTGCCGAGCTCTACGATCATATTGTTAAAACCACGTGATATCTTATCAAAATGGTAAGCAATATCCGATGCAAAATAAGTCCAGCTACCATCCTCTTTTTTTAGTGCGCGATCAACATCATCACCAAATGCTGTAGAGCGAAATAACATTTCTTTTCTGGAAGTCCAACTTTCACTTTCTTTGCCTTTTGGTTTCTCCAAGTATCCTTCATACACAAGACCCTTGTCAGATAATATCTTTATACTCTCTTCGATTTTGCCATTTTTTTGTAGCTCATACTCTGAAGTAAAGACATCATGACTTACTCCAAGTAAGTTCATGTCTTCCTTTATTATCTCTAAAATGGAACTTAAAGTATACTCTCTAATTATTTGATTATCCTCCTCTTCTCTAAGCTCCTTGCCATATTTTTTAGCTAGCCCCTTCCCTATTGGCTTTAAATATTCACCTGGGTATAAACCTTTTTCGATGCTAATTTTCTCTCCCAGAGCTTCCTTATACCGCAAATATACTGACCGAATTAGCGTATCTATCTGCGCTCCAGCATCATTGATATAGTACTCCTTAGTAACTTTATAACCAACTTTCTTTAGCAAATTTGCTAAAACATCACCAAACACTGCCCCTCTTGCATGACCAATATGTAGTGGCCCAGTTGGATTTGCGGATACAAACTCAACATTGATGGCCTGATTGTTTCCAATGTTGAGAGTGCCAAACTCCGTTTTTAGCTCATTTATTTGCTTTAAAATCCCATGCCATACTTCCATTTTCAAGTGCATATTGATGAACCCAGGACCTGCTATTTCCACTTTTGCAACTTCATCAAAAGATTTAAATTCTTCTGCTAAGATCCCTGCAATCTCAACTGGATTCTTTTTTTCATGCTTTGCAAGCACCATAGCAACATTTGTGTAAATATCTCCATGCGCTCTATTGCTCGGAGGTTCTACAATAAAGTTTGTTGCATTCGTACTTATAACACCCCTTTGCTTCAACTTATTTAATTTGCTAGAAATTAGAGAGGAAACCTGCTTGAAAATGTTCATTTATTATACTGCTAAAATCTATAGCAGTATAGTTGATAAATGGAAGGAGTTGAAGGGTTATCTTAACTATTTTACCTTCATTTTCTCTTTTGCTTTAACAGGCTGATGTAACACTTGATAGATTAAACTTAGACAGCAACTTTTCGTATATCATAGCATTATACTCTGAAACCATAAACTTAGATCAACATTAATTCAGAATAACCAAAGTCAAAAAACTCCGGATACCATATAATTCCAGGTAGTTCTATTTCCCAATCCCAAGTTGTATTCAGCATTACTGTGTTGCCATCGTCGCAAGTATTAAACCATGCTACGTCATGATTACTACAACATGAATCATAACAATCGTTGAAACACAAATTATAATAATACTTGCAGCATGGGTGTAGTTTACACTCATCTACGGTAGGTTTTACCTTATTTCCTTCATCTACAGTAGGTTTTACCTTATTTCCTTCATCTACGGTAGGTTTTACCTTATTTCCTTCATCTACGGTAGGTTTTACCTTATTTCCTTCATCTACGGTAGTTTTTTCCTCATCTTTTTTATCTACGGTAGTTTTTTCCTCATCTTTTTTATCTACGGTAGTTTTTTCCTCATCTTCTTTATCTACGGTAGTTTTTTCCTCATCTTTTTTATCTACTTCATCTGCGTTAAGTTTTTCCCTATCTTCTTCATATTGAACAGCATTCGTTAGATTATCAGTAACACTAGTATATGTTTTATTATCATACTGGTTATTAAGATTATACTTTAACATAAAAATCTCCCATACAATTAGAGTTATATATAAAATTATTAATAGAACAAGGTAAAAAATTACACGCCGAATTAGTTATTAATAAAGCTCTAAATCTATAGATATAAGGGCATAATACATACCCCATATCCATAGTATAAATTGTTATGTTATTACCATATCACATCAGTGCTATACCTATCGTCGCATTATGATTTCAGCACATAGTATCCCTACAAGTCCTTCACACCTTTTACACCCTCACTAAGTTTTATCGCCTTCAAAATAAATCGTTGTGCTCTGGAGCTAATTTTGCAACTGTATCAGTTCCTATCCCAGTTCTTGTTCCGCAACCACAACATGGTACATTTAACACTACTGTGTTACCAGAATCGTGAGCATGATACCATGATGCTGTTGTACCATGACCATAACCGTGATTATTACCGTAGCATGGGTCATAACCATGTTTACAATGTGAGTTATAATCATAGTGGTATGGAGTACAATGATGCTTGAAAAACGGGTCTTGACTGTGACATAAACGAGTAGTATGACAATGCTCATCTTTATCAGGAATGCATATTGATTTACAGCCTGGAAAAGAAGTTTTGGTATTATGAGAACAAACGTTTTTTGGAGATGAAGTGTGATAGTGAGTCATAAATATCCTTTAAAAAATAACTATTAGACTATTATAGGATAAAATAATTAATAAATTTATAATCTTAATACTAAGATTGATATATTTAAAATTTCCTTTCCAGCCGTTATACAAGTATAGCTCTTTTCATAATAGTCCAAACGAGGTAAAATAAGGTTTTATAGTAGTGAAGGTAAGGATGCCAGCAGCATATAGTTATAAAAAAAGCAATGGAAGCACTAGAAGAAGGAGAAAGCAGGGAAACGGTGGCAGCAAGATTTAAAATTGGAAGAACTACGTTATGGGAGTGGCAGCAAAGAAGAAAAGAAACAGGAGATTTTCAGTCAAAAAAACTTGGAAATGGAGGTTATAATCACAAAATTACTGACTGGAATAAATTTACTGAATTTGCTAAAAAATATGGTGGTATCGGAAATGGCTAAGCTTTGGAGCAATGTTAGTATCCCAACGATCCATCGAGCTCTTAAAAAAATTGGACTCACACGCAAAAAAAGACATACGGATACAAAGAAAGAAACGAAGAAAAACGCGCTGAATTTTTGAAAATTATAGCAACAAAAGAACCTCAAAACTTAGTTTATATAGATGAGTCTGGACACCGAGTTATGGATATTGCCAGAAGGGACAGAGGTTTTATGCTCTAAAATCTGGTAAAAAAATTCAACGAATCAGTATGATTGCAGCCTTAAACGGCAGAAAAATAGTTGTTCCGTTAACATTTGAAGGCCACTGTAATATGGATATCTTTAATAAATGGTTTGAGCAGTTTCTGACACCGATTTTGAAACCTGGACAAACTGTTATCCTTGATAATGCTACTTTTCATAAGTCTAATAAGATTTGCTAAAGGAGTTGGCGCAGAAATTTTATATCTACCGCCTTATTCTCCCGATTTTAACACTCACTTTTACCCACAATTTTGAGAGGTCATGATGTGAAGCATAACTATGCTCTCCTTAAGATTTTCATAGCCCCGCCATAGAGTCATAGCCCCTGGTAAATTATCACTTTTTCTATTCATAAATCCACCTAATTTTCCTAACCAAATAATAGCTTGTTTTATGTTTGGAGGTTCTTCTGGCAATGTAGCTACTTTATGCTCACGTATGAAAAGGGCCTTCCACTCTTCGTTGCTTAAAATTTTAGTACAGGTTTCCATGGGATTTGATAAAGCGACTTTTGTTAAATATAAAATTTTAAATGCAATAATGCTCTTTATAGCAATTAATTTCTGTAGCCTTTCCTTTGTAGTTAAACGAGAGCTTTCTATTTTACATCCTGATTTTAAAACCCTGAAATACTCCTCAATTTTCCATCTTAGCTTATACCAATTTATCCTTTCTATAGCATCTAAAGTGCTATTAACTGGTACATTAGTCAGCAAAGTCCAATCAATAGCTTCCAATCCTTCAGGAGGATTTGTTTCTTTTGCACTTACCACATATACAGGGATTTTATCACTTATTTTATGCACTGTGTCTTTTGATCCATAAATTGAAGAAGATCTGATAGGTATATAGCCTTTCATATACTTAACTTCAATATTAGCTTTCCTTGATCTTTGGTTTCCACCTTTATTAACTTCTAGAGAAATTTTCTTCTTTACTGGCAGTTGAGTGATGCGTGTTTGCAAATCTGTTTTTCCAATTTCAGTACAGATAAATCTTCTATTAGTTCGATTACGGATTACATAAAAACTACCTAATGTCTCAGTGATCCATAAAAATTTGAAGATATCTGCCTCTCTATCACCAAGGGTAACAAGTTGTACATTTGCAGGAAGGTTGTTTATGCTTTCTTTGAGAGCTGTTATCCACTTATAACTTTCTTTTTCTTCTATGGAGGTACGGTATTTCCTGTTTGCTTTTTCTTGTGACGTTTCTTTTTCCCTAATAGAACGTGCCCAACATTGTTGAGAAGATAGACCTAAAGGCAATCCGTCTTTGCTGACTATTAAGGCACTGTGCAACAGTAAACCCATTTTATGCTTCGTATAAGCTTTAGAAATACTACCTAGCCTCTTAGTTTTTATATGAGAGTCAAAATCCAAATAACTTGTATCTTGAACTGAAAAAACAAACTGATTTCCTTTCATTCTCTCCATAGTTTCTTTGTAATGGGAAGAATAAATTTCCTTATCCTTAAGCTTTTCATTGCTAAATAATCTGTATGCACCCTTAGCTTCTTTCCATCCACTACAGCTTTGATTAATTGATCCAGACGCCTTACCCTCTATACAATAGCCTGTTTTAATAAGTCTCTTATTAAGTCTTGTATCTCCTAAATTAACGTGTTTTAACTCTCTTTCCAGCCATTTATCCCCTAAGCCATCAGTATATTGCACATTTGTACTTACTTCACTCATTTTAATCCCAAATTTATTTGGTATCCATTTTACTCACTTTTTTATTTGTGGGTAAAAGTGAGATTTTAACAAAATTGAGCATTATTGGTTTGCTATAAAAAACAGAGCTAGTCCTCTATTCACATCTTTTCGTCATGCTGTTGATTCCGCTTTTCTATAAGCTTTTCGGACTATTATGAAAAGAGCTATAATAGATATTAGAGCTTAGAAATTTTACTATGAGCAGAATAATGATAAGATTCCAAGAAGGAGCTGTCAGTAGTCAAACTAGTTGTGTTGCTGAAATAAATTTTGGTAGAACTGCTATGTCGCTGCAAATGAAAATCAAGCACCTGCTTATTATATTTTTAAGCAAAATGTGAAGCACATGGTAGACCATGTGCTCTTAGATGGCAGCACGTGCGTTTATGAATTGTTTAAAAACAATCTTCTAATAAAAAAAACCAAATCCATCACAAGGATTATGACATGTGTCATAATAGTTATGATGCGAGTTAAAATAATTATGGCAGGAATTAGTAGCACAAGGTACAAATGGAGGTGTACAAGCTTGTGCACAGTTCGATACTGGTACTGGTAAAGCTGCTGGTAAATTATAAGCCATTGGAGGTGTGCAAGCTTGTGCATAGTTCGATACTGGTAAAGCTGCTGGTAAATTATAAGCCGTAAATGGCAATTTTGGTAAATTACTGTAATTATAAACCATAATAATCCTTTGAAAAATACTATGATATTATTGTACTTTAAAATAATTAAAGATTTCATAACTTGATTGCTAAATCTAGCATGTTAACAACATTATGATTTAAATTTCTACCCTATCTTCGCCAATTTTGCATACAGCCCATCTTTACTCATTAGAGAATCATGAGTTCCTACTTCTTCTACTTTCCCGCAATTAATCACTATAATCTTGTCAGTTTTGAGTGCGGTTGATAGCCTGTGCGTAATTATAATTGTTGTTCTGTTTTGCATTAACTTGCTAAGTGCTTTTTGCACTAGGTTCTCACTTTTATAATCAAGAGCAGAGGTTGCTTCATCCAGTATTAAAACCTGAGGATTTTTCAGTATTGCTCTTGCTATTATAATACGTTGCTTTTGTCCTTCGGAAAGCTTTAGTCCTCTTTTTCCTACAAATGTATCAAATTTATCAGGCAGATTATCAATAAATTCCATCGCATAAGCGCTGATAGCTGCTTGCCTGACTTCCTCATATTCAGCACACGGTTTGCCGTATAGTATATTTTCCATTATTGAGCAAGAAAATATCATGTGATCTTGTGGTACTAAGCCAAACAGCGATCTTAGATCATTTAGCGCAATTGTCTTAATATTCTGTCCATCGATAGTAATACTGCCTTCACTTGGATCGTGAAAACGGAGCAGAAGCTTTAAAATGGTGCTCTTGCCACTGCCAGATGGTCCAACAATTGATACTGATTGGCCTGCCTCTATAGAAAATGATACGTTATTTAATGCTGGCTTATCAGCATAAAAAAATGTTACATCGTTAAACGCAATTTCTTTTTGAATACTATTAATTCTTATAGGATTTTCGCCATTTACTATAGAGCTTTTCATGTTCGTAAACTCAAACAAACGCTCTACAATTCCAAGACCTCGTTGTAGGTCACTGACGTTATCGCTCAAATTATTTATAGCTCCTGCCGCAAGCGCTGAATAAAACACAAATGAGGAGAGTTCTCCAATGGTCATATTATTACTTAAGACTTCTTTTATTCCAAAAAAAAGCAAAATAACTAGCGAACCTATCACACACGTGATAACTAGAGTTACTAAAATAGCACGCAAGAGTACTAATTTTACGTATGATTTTGATACTGAGTTTAGATGTTTCTGAAAACGAATTTTTTCATTTTCTTCTAGTACAAATGATTTAATGGTTACTATAGATCTAAAATTTTCCTCACTAAATGATGCAAGCTCACTTAATTTATCCTGAGCAAAGCGTGCATAATTGCGAACTTTTTTTCCAAGTGAAGTCATGATAATGAGCAGTATGGGTATTATTGCAGCTGCATATGCGGTTAAATGTAGATTTGTATATAATAACATGGCAACACTGCCAATTAATATTACAAAATTTCGCAATATGGTGAGTAGGCTGCTATTTATTATTGATTGCAGCGCAGAGGTATCAGTAATGAGTGCTGAGATAACATCTTGTACGCCTGTGTTTTCAAAGAAACTTGGTTGCAAGTCAGTGATACTGCTATATAAGTCGTATCTGATTCTTGCGATAACTTTTTCGCTGCCAACGCCAATGAAATATAACCGAATAAATGCAGTGAAAGAAATGCCTAAAACTATCAGTATTGAAACTACGAGCTTGGTAGTAAAGTTATGCTCTGCGCCAGAATCAATTATGTTGCTTAAGCCCCTACCAAAAAGAAGAATCGTTAAAGCTGAAAATAGAACTGCAATAAAAGCTACGGTAAAATAATGTAGATTAGGTTTTATATAATAAAATAACTGCTTAATGTTAGATCGCATTTTATTTTTAAGTTAATTATATAGATTTTAGCTTCAGGAAAAAGTTACAATATTAGTTTACAGTGTACTTCGTTAGAGCAATACGTTCAAGAAACTTTAGCTTGATTTCTACTGAAGGAAAAACGCTGCGAAATTACAGAAAGTTAGCAAAAAAAACTACTGAATAGACCAGAGTTTAATATTCATTTTGTTCCAATATGTAATGCTACTATTCCATAGCTCATATTATAGAACTCAACATTCTTAAAGCCTATCTCTTCAATTTCCATTTTAAAATTAGTTTGAGTTGGAAATTCTCTGATGCTTTTCACTAAATATTCATAAGAACCCTTATCTTTAGCAACTATGCTACCAATTTTAGGAATTACTTTAAATGAGTATAAGTCATAAAATTTGGTGAATATCTCATTTTGATAATGCATAGGGGCAAATTCCAAGCAGACAAATTGTCCATTTTGCTTCAATACCCTATATGCTTCACTTAAAGCCTTTTTACGGTCAGAAAAGTTTCGAATACCAAAAGCTACTGTATAATAATCAAATTCAGAATCTTCAAATGGTAAGCTCTCTGCATTTGCACATACCCAATTGAAATTTAGCTGATTTGAATTTATTGCTTTATCACGCCCTTTGTCCAGCATGTTTTGATTTATATCACATACTGTAACTTGAGCACTTGGTTCACCTCTTGCTATTCTTATAGCTATATCTCCGGTTCCTCCAGCAATATCCAAAACCTTGGAGTTCTTTTTAAAATGCACACTACTTACCATCTTCTCTTTCCATAGCCTGTGCATTCCAAGACTCATTATATCATTCATGATGTCGTAGCAATTTGCTACAGAATCGAAAACCTCTTTAACTAGTTGTGATTTATCCATATTTTATATAGAGATTGCTTACATAATTATTTTAAACTTTAGCAGTTAAATTAATATACTAATGAGAAAAATATACTACAATTAAACATATTTAATCCAGTAAATCATTAGTGTCGACAGCTTTTTCACAAAATATCATCTCTCTTATTATGATATTATCTGTAGCAGTTGTTGATATGGCAACAGACTTATACTCAGTTGCATTGCCAAGTATTGCCAACTATTTTAAGGTGAAAGGTAATATAGCGCAGCTTACGATCAGTTTAAATTTAGTAGGAGTTGCAATATCTGGATTAATTTATGGCCCACTGTCAGACTATTATGGTAGGCGCCTAATAATGCTGATTGGTATGACAATTTTTACTTTGGCAAGTATTGTATGTTGCATAGCTGATAATATTATACTTTTAATATTAATCCGGTTTATACAAGGAGCTGGAGCTGGTGTTGCAGGCGTTGTCGGATATGCAGCAATCAGAGATATGTACTCAGGTAGTGAATACTCAAGAGTAATCTCAAAGTTAAATATGGTAGTAGCGCTTTCACCTGGAATAGCTCCAGTAATAGGCAGTTATATGATTTCACATGGATATAGTTGGAAATTTTTGTTTTTTATCATATCATTTGCAGCAATTGTTATGCTCATTTTTATTTACTTGAAGCTGCAAGAAACGCTCACTGTAAATAAAAATCAAACCAACATAGCCATCAATATCTTCAAGCAATATATATCAATATTCAGGAATTATCGTTTTCTTGGGTTTTCAGCCATTCATGGATTAACTTTCATTTGGCTTTGGGCATATATTGCTAACTATCCATTCATATTTGAATCAATGGGCGTTAAAGTACAATATTTTGGCTATCTTATATCAATCATAGTTATATTTTACATAATTGGAACTTTAATTAACAGAAGGTACGTACCAAAAATAGGAGTGAGCAAGATGCTAATCATAGGTTTGGTATTACCAATAATATCTGATGGTTTATTGGTATATTTTTATTTCATGAACAAATTGAACGTACTTATTCTTCAAGTTCTTTGGATTCCGAGCAATATAGGGCTTGCACTCGTAATCAGCAATAACGTAACTTCTGCTTTAGAAACGGTCAAAAGTATAGGGCTTGGTAGTGCAGTTCTCTCATTTTGCAATATGATGTTTGGGGCTATTGGAATATACATAGTAGGAAAATTCTTTTCTTATGGCATTTTACCAAATTTACTATTAACAGTTGTATGTTCTATAATTGCAATTCTTATATATAGTTTACTTAAATATACTGAAAAACACGAAGGATAATCATTATTTCTACAACCCAGATTTCATGAATTATTAATTACCTTACTATAGTAATGCAATTTTATAGAGAAGTGTTAAATGGATTATTTAATCAGAGATATAGATGCTGCTTTACTTGATGCTGCTAAAAGAGGTGATCTTAATGAAGCAAAGCGCCTAATAATTGAAGAAGCTGATGTTAATGCATATGATGGATCTCAAGGTAATTCTCTATATTGGGCTGTTAAAAATAATCATTCTGATATAGCAAAAGTTCTATTAGATAATGGAGCAGATTTTATTGCTTATGACTCTTCTCGAGAACGCCACGTGTTAAATAAATACGAAGAAGTAAAAGCTGAGCATTGTAAGGTTTCTCTACATCTGGCTGCCAGACTTGGCGACTTGAAAGCAGTAGAAGACCTATTAAAGAAAGAAGCAAATGTTAATACAAAAAATGATAAAGGACAGACTCCTTTAGATTTAGCTAAGACAGAAGAAATAAAAAATCTATTACAAAGCATAAAAGATGCCAATGACAAATTGCTTGAAGCTGCTAAAAGCGGTAATATTGATGATGTAGAAAATCTGTTAAATAGAGAAGAAAAAGTACAGGTTAACGCAGAAAATAAATTTGAAGAGACCCCTCTACACTTATCTGCTCAAAATGGACATAAAGACGTAGTGGAATTTCTACTCAGCAAAGGAGCAAAAATTGATGCAAAAAATGAATTTGAAGAGACTCCTCTACATTTGGCTGCTCAAAATGGACATAAAGGTGTAGTAGAATTTCTATTCAGTAAAGGAGCAAAGGTTGATGCACAAAGTGATGATCTAAGCACCCCTTTACATTTTGCTGCTAAATATGGACATAAAGACGTAGTAGAATTTCTACTCAGCAAAGGAGCAAAGGTTGATGTAAAAAATGAATTTGAAGAGACTCCTCTGCATTTTGCTGCTAAAAGTAGATATAAAGATACAGAAAGGATAGTAGAATTTCTACTTGATAAAGGAGCAGACGTTAATGCACAAAATAATGCAGGAGAAACCCCTTTACATTTAATTCTTCAAAAAATAGACCTAGATATAGATACAGATAAATTCTACACTCTACTGAACAAAAAAGGCATCAATGTTAATCTAACAGATAAAAATAAAGAGACTCCTTTGCATTTTTTTTTAAAAAAGAAAGCGATGGAGATACCTGAATTGGACGATCTACTGAAAGTAGAAAGTATCAATGTTAATTTACAAAATATAGATGGAAAGACTCCTTTACACCTGGTAATTGAAAAAAACAACTGGAATACATTACCTAATGTATCGTGGAGCCGTGAAAAGATGGTCGATATTCTAATAGAAATGAAGGCAAATGTTAATGCAGTAGATAAGGATGAGAGGACTCCTTTACATTGGGCTGCAGGATATGGTAGAAAAGAGATAGTAAAAGCTCTAATAAACGCAGAAGTAAATGTTAACGCAGTAGATAAGGATAAGAGGACTCCTTTACATTGGGCTGCAAACTATGATAGAAAAGAGATAGTAGAAGCTCTAATAAACGCAGAAGCAAATGTTAATGCACAAGATAAATATGGAAAGACTCCTTTAGATTTAGCTAGCACAGAAGAAATAAAAACTCTATTACTAAAACCCCCCAAAAAAATTGATGACAGTATAGCATCAAAAGATAATGAAGTAGGTCAAGAGGAAGATGCTGGACAAGAAGGTAATGTCCAACCAAGTTTACAAGAACAAAAGGAGATCAGTGCAAAAAAAGAAAGTGATGTAAAAATTGAAGCTGCTGATAATGGACATTCTATTGACAGCTCTTTTTTTGATAATTTGCTTAATATAATTATGAAGCCCTTTTCTTTAATTGCATCATTTTTTGGTGGGTTTTTTTCATGGTTGTTTGGGTCTGACACTGACAAATCTACATCACAAACCGATGCTAGATGCGAAGGAGAGAGTAGTAATTGCGATTACGATGCAACGAGAATAGATGAGTAGGATAACGCAAGAGATCTCTACAAGGAAGGGTGTCATCCCAGTGTCTGTACAACTAGTACAACATTGCATAATTCTATTATGCCCATTTTGATCAAAATTTGCAAGACTTTTTATGCGAAATACTATGTATAAGTGGTTGTGGTTGATTTCAATTTGATGAATTAACATTCTAATAATATTTTGTTTAGTCTGCCAATCTACTAGATCAAGTTTTGATTCGATGCTTGAGGAAAAGGTTTTCAAGCTATCTGTAACAAGGCTCAATTCTTGTTGTAATTTTTTTTGATCGAGTGTTCTTTCTTTCTCTTCTTCAATTTCTTTCAAATGCTGTTTCATTGTTGTAATTCTTGGCTCAAATTCTTCTTGGCTTATAAACCCTTTGGCATAGCTATCAATAAATTTTTTTATACTTAACCTTAGCTTACTTTCTTGCTTTTCACGTGTTTGATTATGTAGAGGTTTTTTGTTCTCTGACAATCTACGTTGATATTCATTTGCAATCCTATCTGGCTCTTTTAATATACTCTTAACTTCTTCCCATATAACTGTATCAAGTACATCAGTACGTATTGCTTTATTGTCACATACTCTGTTGCCATTAAATCTGCAGCCAGAACAACGGTAGTAAGAATACCGCTTATTTCTACTATATGCACCACAATAAGTATATTGGCAACGCTGACATACTGTTAAACTTCGCAACAAAAACGTTTCTTTTCTTTCTCGGGCTCTTGCCCTTTGTCTATTTTCAGTTAGCTGTACTTGCACTAAATCAAATAAATTATCATTGATTATTCTTGGCACTGGAACGTAAACCCAGTTCTCTTTATCATTACTAAAATGACCATTTTTAAGTTTACCACAAGTTCCTTTTTTTGATTTCCTTACCTGCGGCCTCGAGCATGCTTTAGTTTTACCATACGCTGCTCGTCCTATATAAGCAGGATTTCTTAACATTTTCCAGATAGTACTTCTTTTCCAACGTTCTTTTCCTGTTTGTGTTATTACCGGTATCTCACTAAGTCTACGTACAACTTCATTGATGCTTACTCTTTCTTGACCAACCCAATTAAATATTTTGTGCACTACATCTGCTTCTTCTTGATTAATTTCAAACTGAGCACTTCCTTCACCTACATGTTTTGCTATGTAGCGATAACCATAAGGTGCATTACTCATTACGCTTATACGGCCAGTTTTAGCTGCATGAAGTTTTCCTCTGCGATTACGTTCCATAATTTTTGCACGTTCATACTCTGCTACTAATCCTTGAATCCCTAAAAACATATTAGATTCTGGATTATCCTCAAATTTATGATTTAAGAAAATAACCTCTGACCCTGCTTTTCTAAACTCTTCGAGTAAGAGCGCTTGGTATGCAGATTTACGTGATAACCGATCAGGTGAATGAATGTATATCTTATCAATCTTACCTTCTGCTACTCTATCACGTAAACTCTCTAAGCCAGGACGTTCTAAGTTTGATCCACTGTAGCCATTATCAACAAACCTGTGCTCATCTAATAACTCATGTTCATCACTACTAATGCGACGCTCCAATTCTACAATCTGACTCTCTATCGTATTCTCCTGTGCCTGTTGTCTTGATGAAACTCTTGCATACAAGCTTACCATTGTCATTTTCTTCTACCTCCTTAGTTCTACATTTCAATAATTGTTCATAAGCATTTGCCAAATATGTACCCGCTAACCTGTGAGGTTCATAACGGCAATTAATAGTTAATTCCCCTTTTTGCATGTTTTTCTTCCTGTGAATTTTCTGATAGGTTGGGAGAATTCTTATCACCAGCTAAAAGAAAACGTTTACCATTTTAAACTAAACCAATGCATACCTTATTTAAGGAAGCTATCTAGTTCACACAAATTCTCCCTAATTAAATATACAATATTTGAAAAAATTATGTCCAAAAAATCTTTGCTTGAATTGTCATGGTATGTATAATATAGCTTATTTAATCTATTATGAATGTTCATCCAAGTTATGAATTCTGGGAAAGCGACTTAGAAGTTCCTGTTAACCTTTTACTAGATCGTTTTCAGGATTCTAATGTACGTCAATCTTGGTTAGATTCCCTTTCTGGTAAACAACTGAGCATCATTTTTCAGCATTGCTTTAAAAGTTATTTGAATGGGGAGCTTTTTCAGGATGGAGGTTATGATCATAGATCCACTCAGCAAAAACGCAAGATACTTACCAGTTACTCTGACTCTCTTTTTAACTATTATCTCATTAGCTACTTTGATCGTACGAAACTTGAGGCTACAGTCAGTGAAGTAGCAAGATTTGCTCTCACTCAGGAATTAATGAGATCGTACCTGATAAAAAATAATACTAAGTATGATAAAAGATCCTTATTGTTTTTACTATTTCACATAAATTGTAAACTTTTAAAATCTGTTTATCACTTTGATAAAGTGCAAAAGAAAGGTTTCGTATCATTTGCTCTACAGAAATCACCAAGACAAATAAACACTTCATTTAAGGAATTTATGTCACCAGAAGCCGTAGAGCAGATACTTAGGAATGATAACCAATTGCAGGATTTTTTCCATCACCAAGATCGAATATATATGTTTGTACGGCGAGAAAGTGACATAGATTTACTGCTTAATTCAAACAAAGTTGTTCATGGTCATAAACCTGAGTGGATGATTTTAGATTTTTCCCTCGATGGTACACAGGTTAATCTCTGTGCTAAAAATACTAATAAAGCTGTGGAAATAGCAAATAGCATTGTAAGTGGGTATTTTGACTGCGAATGTACTTTTGTAAACATACAAGATAAGAACTTTCCACTACAAGTGCACAAATTTCTTCAAGCATGTATAGAGGGTTCTGACCCTCACATTTGTATATTTGAGTTAAATTTTAAGTCAGATTATTTTAAAAATAGTAATACATATCTTACTTTAAGTGTAAAGCCGTATGATCCTATTGCACCAGAGTTACATATTTTAAAGCCATCTGTTGGCAATATACTACAGTTTATTCAATCAGCTAAAGTAATGTTCCAAAATAAAAAGGTAACATTTTCTTTCAAATCAAGTGGGGAAATTTATTATTCAGAGCATCCGCTCAATAAAAAAGAAAGAGAGGAGCTAAAGAAACATATGGAACAATCCTATGGCCTTAAAATTCTTTCACGAGCAAATTGCTGATCTTTTAAGTTCAAATAGTTCTTGGGTTAATCCAAGTCAAAATCACATTAAAGCAGCAAGATACTTATTCGATCTTGGATTGATAAAAATGCAAGAAAGGTATTATATTGTTTGCTCTCGTGAAGAAGATTATCTTGATTGGCCAAATGTAGTTGATCCAAGTTGTAGTAATGAGATTTTCATCGATCCAGACTTTGATGAAGCATGTGATGACGCTATTTGTGAAAACTGCTCTCGTCATATTTTGCCTAATACTTATAAAAAACAGAGATTTCATCTCTTATCCATATACTTAAATACAGAGAGAATCGTAGACTGGTTTGAAACAAAGTTGAATGATTCAAGACTTATGTGGGAAAAAGTGGAAAAAGGAGTTTATTATATTTGTAATCAAGGTCGTATTGTAAATCTAATAATCCTTGATTTTTGTACTGATGCAATATTTCTAACTATAGATAAACTTAGAGTCCATCCGACAGTTCTCATTACTCTAAAAAAAGATATACCGAATCTATTATTGAGCCTATATGTAGTGCCAATAGTAGAACTGTTTTGTCAGTATAAGACTTTAACTGAGATATTTCAAGAAGCAGCTAAAAAGGGAGTACCAGAGGTAGTAGAAAATACTTCTTTGCAAGTTTTACCAGCTTCGTATATTTCGCTTAAACGTGTTGAACCAATTGTACCAACAAAGCTTTTGGAGTTACAAGTAGTTAAAGGTATGGTATATGTTAATAGTATTGAAGTTATAAATAAAAAAGCTGCATCATGTCTTAATATTTTTCGAATATTATTTAGGCAATTTTTACATGACTGCGAGAAAGAGTTACCACCTGAAAAACATACACTTCTCAATATTAATCAGTTAGAAAAACTCTTGGGACTTGGGTTAGAAGCAGATTTAGAACATCAAATCAGAAGACCATTAAATAAGATGCAAAAAATGATCAAAGCTACATTGGCTAAGGAATTAGGATTAAGTATTGAACGTAACGATGTAATACAAACACTTGGTTGGCAAAGATCATCACATGGTTATCGGGTTAACCCTTTTACTTTGACTATAAAAAAATAGAGTTTCCTGATTTTAAAGATTTTCAGCTCCATGAGTAAATTTTCCCACTCCACGTGCAAATGGTCCTGTTTTTACATCAAGCCATTTATCCTCTTTTGAACCATTAGCCATTCCTTTAACTATTTGCTTTGCTTGTAAAAGCTCTTGAACTATACGCTCTAGTCTATCCCTTCCCATACTATGAAAAACTTCAGGTAGTCTATGTCGTTGTTTATGTATTCCTGCACTTCCTGTATGAGTAAATGGATGTCCTGAAATAGCAGCTCGCGCAATTGAATCAATAAGATATATTTTAAGATCCTTATCACTAGTATTTTGAGCTTTTAATTGTTCAGTGATGTCTTCTAATAGCCCTGTTTCTTCATTTCTCAGATAAGTACGTACAGTACGATCAGCCAGGCCATTTGCTTTAACAACAGCTCCATAAAATAAGGTATTTTGTCTGGGGATTTTTCCAATTGACCTAAAAATCATTGGTTTAGTCATATCCTCAACAGGCCAAAAAGCAAAAGAACACCTAACTCCATTTACGAGAGCAGAAGTACCTCGAATAGCATCCCGTGCTTGCTCTACAGTTGATATAGGTTTTTCTCCCTTTAATTTCCTCATATGATGTGCAGTAATTATTGAAGCCCCAGTGCTACATGCTAAATCAGATAATAAACACATGAGATAATCCCCTACTGCTGGATCAGCATTTAAATCTGCATGAATGAAAGAAGCAAGGGGATCAAATATAATGAGCTTTAAGTCCTTTATTCTCCTCAGCTGCTTCATTACCGACTCAAATTCTGGAGATATTTCTACGACTTTACCACGAACATTCTTAAGTATGGTAAAAGATCTTCCTATGTTTGGTAATGGTACAATAAATAGCCTATCTTTATATTTTAATCTCTCGCATTTTGGATCGAGTCGTTCTAAGCGACGATGTATTTCATTTGTATCATCTTCCGCAGAAAATACCACAACAGATCCGTGTTCAGTAACAAGTTGGCCAAATCCGCATACCTGATCTATGCTACCTGCAACCTTGAGGGCTAGGTCAAGAAGAAGCATACCTTTGCCTGTATCTCCCATTGCAGCCAAAATAGAGGTTACACCCAAAGGAAATAATCCTTCAACCAAGAATCTTTGCTTTGGTACTGGACCTACAAAACGCTCTACACTCCAGCTGAAAATATCAAGTGGTGGTTTAATAATTATTTTTCTTGAGTTTTTTTCAATAAATTCCGAAACATTTATTCCCTCTAACACACAATCAGCAGCATCCCAACTCCTTGGTTTATCCGATGGAATCTTAAGCGTAGCAAGTGATGCAACACCAAGTTCTAAAAGTTTCTTTTCAGCGTTTTTAGCATATTTATTACCTGCTTCATCATTGTCTGGCCAAATGATAACATGTTTACCTTTAAGCGGAGTCCAATCTGTTCTATCAATAGGCGCATTTGCTCCAAACATCGCAGTTGTAGCTGTAATTCCTTTCTCTATAAGTGCTTCTGCGCATTTTTCTCCTTCTACAAGAACAACTTTATCGGACTTTAAAATACCTGGAATGTTGTAGAGTGGCCTTATCTCTGGCTCTTTGAATCTTTGCTTTTTAACATCAAATGGTTTAAACTGTTTTTTCTCTAAAGGAGGATCATAACGGTAGACTATTACGATTACTTGGTTATTTTCATCGTAGTAGTTCCAACTACAAGTCAGGTATTGTTCTAGATCTCTAATATTATTTTTTTCTTTGATGCCAAGCCATTCAGTTATTGAAGCCATTACTTCAGGAAATTCCATTCTGGCATTCTTCCCATGTACCGTTGCCCAAAGGTCAATAATGTCACCACCTTCTCCTGTTGCAAAATCTTTCCATAATCCTGCTCTTTCACCTGTTAACTCTATTACAGTGCTTTTGCCCTTGTTACCCTGTATCCGTTCAGCAGAGTGGTTTAAGAAACGATAGATAGAAGATTGTGAAAAGGGTTTAGCCTCCTCTGTTTCCATGTTAAGTATAACGAAATTATTTGCTCAAGGAATGAGTTTCCTCGTTCTGATTGTGTAAAATATGAATTTTTGCGATAAACGACATAATGCCGTATTTGCCGTTCAGCGTGATTATTTGTCAGCGGAGTATTTTCTGGGTCATCTAAAAATTTCCACATCATTCTTTCAGATTTCAAAATATTCTTTGCAACTCGAGACGCTCCAATTGCTTCAGGTAAGCGAGATATTTCCTTCAAATAATACCTTGTACGTTTTCGCAATTTCTTGGCACGTCTAATAAATCTTGAAACATCTATCTCATTTTTTAGTAAAGCTTTTTTCAGTGCAAATAACTCAGTGGCTACATTTCTCAAGTAACAGCCCAGAACTTTAACTTCAAATTTCCAACTATGCGCTAATCTTTCAAAATCCCTTGCTAAGTGTGCCCAACAGATTTGCCTTCTTTCATCAGCAAAGTAGTTGTATGCTGCATATCTGTCGGTTACTACCAAGCTATTACGATTGCAGCATACACTATTTTTTAAAACTTTCATTCCCCTTGACTCTGTCAACTTCACAAAACTTGCCGTATTGCTTGCAAACATCCAACACCAAGCGAGTTTACCTTTGTTATAATGGCTCGTTTCATCAATATGTAGAACTTTACTCCTACTTATCTCTTGTTCGATCTGCTCATACATTTTTTTGCATTTTGAAGCAACTCTATGTTCACTATTTGATATGCTACCGACGCTTATGTTCAAATTGAAGATATCATTTATGATGCTAGCTACTTCGCGCTTTGAATTTTTATAAAACCCACTGAGTGCTGCAACTACTGACTTAACCCTTGGGCCAAATGTATCTGGCGTAACACCCTCTGGTAACTTGCTACTTCTTCTTTTTCCGCATCTCTGACAACGGCCATGTTCCAACTGATATTCCATTACATAAGCCTTAATCTCCGGAAGATCTACTTTCTGATGAATATAAGGTTTTTCGCATATTGCAATCTTCCCTCCGCATTCGCAAGTAGGTGACAACTCTATCTTTATCACCTCATCTGCTTCCATTTTAGCACGATAATTACCCTTATGCCCAACTTGACCACCAATCTTTCTTTCGCTTTTTGGCTTTTCCTTTTTCATTTTGTATAATTCTTTTGAATTGGGAATTGATGAGTTTTTTGAATTTAAACCTAGCCTTTCCTTTAATTCAGCGTTCTCTATCTTTAAAGCCTCATGCTCTGCTTTTAAACTTTCATTCTCTCTTTCCAATCTTTCTATTTTTGCTTCTAACTTTTCTATTTTTTGCTGTAAATTTTTGCAGAGTTCTAAAAGGTTTACCATATTACCTCATATTTACCCTATGATTATCTTTATTATCTTGCTTTGTCTACCTTATTTTGCCGCTCTGCTGAACGGACACTGTTACCCTGTACATCACCTACATAAAACTTATCACCACGAAATGTCCCTCTTGGTAGTAGGTGAAAAAGACAAGATCTAATGTTTTGTAAAAGCTGAGTTTTTAGCTCTACCATACTGTCCGTTTTTGCGGATAAATTAAGCCGTAGCTATAACTTTAGAGTTCTGCCAACGCCCATTTACCCTGCTAATGAATTTTACTGGTATTGATTTACCGTTTCTTAGCTCATATACTACTTGCAAAACATTTGCACGTTTATTTGGTTGAAACATTACAATACCAGATGTATAGAAGCTTCTTAAAGCATTAGCACCAATTAAAGCTTGAAATGGATTCTTTGCTAATGTAGCTGTGGATACTTTTCTGGTATGACGTGTAATAATTATTCCAGCCATAGGATTAATTACAGAACGTAGTTTTTCTATTCTACTTTGCAGGCCGGAAAATATATTTTCATAGTCAAGGGAATCCAAGACGATAAGGTCTATTGTTTTAAATTTTTCTCCTATGATATCTTTCATTCTCTCTATACCTTCATCATTTAAAGTTAATCTCATTTTTGTAGTAACAATCAAGTTTTCTTCTGCTAGATTTGGCAGCCTTTGATTAGTTATGATTTGTTGTATGCGTTCCCTGATGTAATTGTACTCCATCTCATTTTGCAGATAAATTATCTTTAGCGGTCTTGCTGACTTCATCTTAAGAAACGACATTCCGGCCGCAAGATGTGCAAGCAAAGAGAGAAGAAAATAACTTTTACCAACCTTTGGAGTACCACCAATGACTAAAAGACCACCTGGAGTGAGAATTCGTGGAGCTATTATGTCTTCTGGTATTGGTGATTGATCACTCAAGTACTGCTTTACAGAAAATATTTTTTCTTCTCTCTTTTCCTCCCTTTTTTCTCCACTCTTTGATTTCTTATTTAGCCACTTCCTAGCAGAATCTATATCACCTTTAATTAAAACCCAAAGATCAATGATATCACCGCTAGTCCCTTCAGTAAAATTACGCCAATCACCAGCTTCCTTACCTACTATTTTAACCGTAATTGTATTTCCATTTAAGTTTCCAATATAAGTTTTTTCTCGGTAAAATTCACCACTTGGAAGTAGGTAAGAAACACACTCTTTGATATTATCAATTAATAATGCTTTTATCTTTTCTTGCTTTTGAGACATAAAACTCCCATACATATTTTTCATACGTTTAAAGTTGAGATTAGCTAGCTCACAAACAGTTTCAAAAGATTTTGAATTCAGCCAATTAATTGCTTCTTCTTTCAGCTTTTGGTTTTTTCCTACTGCATCCTGAATAGCTCTAGTAATGACAGCAGACCAAAGCTTTTCCTCGTCGTACTTCAAAATGGTACCTTGTCAATTTCATAATTTTTACGGTATTCCGGAGTAACTATTGAAGCAATTTTGTTCTTTTCTCCATATTCATCAGTTGTAACGCCTACTTTTACTGTAAATTCTAAACCATTTAACTCTGCAACTGAATTTAGCTTACGAGCAAGGATTGCACTTTCTGAATTGTCATGTGGATGAATGTCGCGTGCCGATTCCAAGATACTGCGAAGCATAGAGCGACCCATTTCTCCCCAAGTATCTTCTGCTTTATTACTTTTAATACCAATTATTTGGTAAATCTTGTGCTTTTCATATAAACCTTCAATAACGGTAAATTCTGTATTTAAATAAATGCTACCGGTAGTGGGGCTTTTAGTAAACCAATGCTCATAACCTCCAGGCTTGATTGTCATTTTTACCTTTACTATTGTACCTTTTGGTATCAATCTACTTTGCGGTTTTACAGTGTTAAAATCAGTTAATAGGTTTTGTAACATATATCACTCTCCATGTTTAAATTTTAAAACTTGCTTTTAATCTTTGTAAGCAGCTTGCCTAAATGCGGTTCTTCAACCATACTCAGGCGTCCACTACGGTCTTTAGCTGGGTATCCCCAAGGGTTTAAAGTGTGGCAAACAAAAGAGCGCTTCTCCGTTCCATCATCTTTCTTGATTCCAACCATACTGATTACTTCGTCAACTATCCCAGGAATTTCACTAGCAGTTTTAGTTCCTTCGCATTGAGGTAGCCAAACTGGACGATTGAAGTCATCGAGATATTGACCTAAAGTGCCAACTATAATGATGTCCTTATCTCTGATATGTTGAAATTGATTGAGCCAAGCCATCATTTCTTGAGCAAGTAATCCATAGGCAGCTCTCATATCCTGTTTTCCTGATCTCTCAGAAAAAGCTTCAGGTTGCATTTTTGCCCATAACAGACATAAACGTGAAGCAACGGTTATGCTATCTACAAAGATGCATCGGTATTTAGAAAACTCAGAGAAAAGATCTTTGTACTTACTAGATACATGTTCATAGTGTCTTTGGCTGTATGCTTGATCAGATTTTAATGCAGGATTAGAACCGCCTATAAGACAAGCAATATCTCTAGCTTCATTCCAAGTGCGAACACTTATTGAATCTCCTTGCCAGTCTTGAACGGCAAGAAGCCCTGCTTCAAAATCAAGGCAAAGTGTTGGTTCATCTATAGTCTTTAGGAGACTTGTTTTACCAATACCATAAGGACCAAAGATGACCATCTTTACACTTGATATTGTTTGCAATCTTTCATTATTATTCAAAATTTTAAGAATCATTATTTATCCATGCTACGATGTATATATACAAGAAAGGCAAAAATTTTGTTCAATTTTTCTTTTTACCTGCGTAGTAAATAGGAAAAAGTTTGGCACGTATCTTCTTGATAATATTGTTTAAAGTGGTTCTTGAAACGTTGTTCATTTTGGCAACTTCATGTAAGTTGAAAAACTTAAGTTGCTCACATATATTTTGCCATTCCTTTGGTAAAACCGAGATCATATAGTCTACATCAATGCGTTTTGTTATTTCACTCTCAAGTAGCTCTGTTACATCAGTGCTAATATAGTTATTGATGTCACGTTTTGCACATCGCTGTTTCTTTAACAGGTTAATAGCTTTATTTTCAGTTAATCTTGCTACAAAGGTGTTAAAGCTACTTTTATCTTCATCATACTGATCAAGGCATGGCCAAATTTCACAGAAGAGTTCTTGCTCAAGGTCTTCGTTATTCTCATCAATAAAGCACTTGGCAAGTTTTAGTCTATAGGCTTGGTATTTTACGTTTTTAACAATTATAGCTATATTTTTTAATTTCATGATTTTCCCTAAAACAAATTAATGCTTTAAGGATGGGAGTTATTAATGCCCTTATGTAGGACAGGAGCAAAAATAAATAATACTGATGCGATTTTTAATCTATTGATATTCTGTTATTTTTTTTTGAGAATAATACCGGTGCAATTTAAAATAATACAGTTCAGGTTTTTAGAACCTATTTTGAATGGATTTCAAAGAATGGGTAGCTCAGGCTTCCTAAAGTTATATTAAAAATATATAAGAATTTCATATTTTGAAATTCAATATCACCTAAAGAGCTAAAAATGTGGATTTCGCTATTAAAAGAATAGCTTAAATTTTTAAGAGGAAAATAGTTGAAAAGTATGCTCTCTATAACCTTAAGTTCCGTTCCTAATTACTGGATTCCTAAATCAGGAATTAGGAATCAGGAATCTAAAACTAGCCTGTATGGCGGGTTTTCACCATGCGTTCCTAAAACCGTTCCTAGGAACGGCATATCTGAAGTCCGCCAATATGGAGGATTCTAGCTTCCTGAAACCCTTATATATAATATATATATATAATACATATATAAAAATATACACATATATAAAAACATATAAAATATCAGATTAGAATAATAAAAGAACCTCTGAAAGTAGAAAAATCATGTTTAGGGTAAGTAAGGTTTTTAAATAAACATCTTCAAGAAAGAGTTAATTATAAAAAATTTTTCAAAAATTGAAGATTTTTTGGACGAAAATTTTTCAAATCTTGTATATATATGTACTCAGCAATTGAAAGATTTGGCAAACAAACTGCTGTAAAAGAGTTTTCATGTTAGTTGTTAAATTTCGAAAATTAAAGATTTTTTGGACGTAATTTTTTCAAATCTTGTATATATATGTACTCAGCAATTGAAAGGAAATGCTCACACTAGATCTTGGTAAACAAACTGGTTGGACTATTTTACATGATGGAATAGTACAAAGTGGAAGTAAGAGTTTTCATGTTAGCAGGTTTAGTGGTGGTGGAATGCAGTTTTTAAATTTTCGTAATTGGCTTAATGCACTTAAGTATAAATTTCCAGGTATTGAAGTTGTGTACTTTGAAGAAGTGAGAAGACACTTAGGAACTGATGCTGCACATATCTATGGAGGGTTTTTAGCACACCTTTCTGCTTGGTGTGAAGAACATCATGTGCCATACAAAGGTGTATCTGTGAAAACTATCAAACGCTTTATAACAGGCAAAGGCAATGCAAGTAAAGCTGATGTCATTGAGGCAGTACAGGAAAAGGGTTTTTGTCCAACAGATGATAATGAAGCAGATTCTTTAGCTTTAATGTTCTATGTTATGAATTTTAGTAA
Organism: Wolbachia endosymbiont (group A) of Limnophora tigrina; assembly: GCF_964263225.1. NCBI lineage: Bacteria > Pseudomonadati > Pseudomonadota > Alphaproteobacteria > Rickettsiales > Anaplasmataceae > Wolbachia > Wolbachia endosymbiont (group A) of Limnophora tigrina. The sequence continues at coordinate 12,944 of NZ_OZ181654.1, read as the reverse complement.
AGATTTTAGTGTATTAAAAATATCATAAAAAGTGGGTCCTTTCGGCCAGAATGGAGGGTTTGGTGGTCCCAACCCCAGGCCTTCTTTAGCGTCAGAGATATTTTAAATGTTGACTACTTGTGCAGTTATAGCTGATCAGTGCCAAAAAAGGAGAAAAATGGTGAGAATTACTCAAGCAGAATGGGCAAGAGAAAAAGGGTTTTCGAGGCAATATGTTTGTTCTTTAGCGAAGAAAGGAATTGTTGAACTGGAAGATGGACTCATTGACCGAGAGCAAGCAAATGAAGCTCTGAAAGCTGTTCGTGATCCAAGTCAACCACTGAGAAGAAAAGAGAATGGAGAAAAACTTTCAACGATATTGCTAAAAACGCGAATAAAAAATGAAACGGAGCGTGGTAAACTTTTGGAAGCTAAAGTGAAAGCTGAAGTAGGCAAATTTGTGTCAATTGAAGAGGTAAAAACTGAAGCATTTAATGTAGCAAGAGTTGTCCGTAATAATTTGCTTAATATTCCAAATAGAGTTTCAGCGCTGCTTGCATCACTGAGTGAGACTGAAAAGATTCATATGGCGCTAACTGAAGAGATTACAAACTCACTTGAAGAATTATCTAACGCTAAATTTAAAATATAAAAAGATTTTGAATACAAAATGGCTGATAACTTAAGTTTAGAGTTAATAAAGTGTTTAATCAATCAACCTGGATTAGATGTTAATGTCAGAGGGTTAAACGGAAAAACCCCACTACATTGCGCTATAGAATTTGATGAATTAAGCATGGTGGATTTGTTACTCACGAAGAAGAATATTAATCCTTTTGTGGAAGATAATGAAGGTAAAACATCTCTTGATTACGCCAAAGAAGGGAAAAAAGCAGAAATATTACAAGCGCTAATTAATAACAAGTACGGGTCAGAACAAGATAGCTTACTTCATTTAGCTGCAATGATAGGTGAAGTTAATGCAGTGAGATATTTGATAGGAAAAGGTATTGACGTTAATGTACGAAATGCTTTGCATCATACGCCATTACATCTAGCAGCAGGGATAGGACATGCAGAAGTTGTAAAGATTTTGATAAGAGAAGGAAAAGCTGAAATCGAGGTTTTTGATGCACGAAATCAGACACCAATGCACTATGCAGTTAACAACAAAAAATTGGAGATAGTAAAGTTATTACTGGAGCTAGGAGCAGATGTAAATAGCGCACGTGTAGGACAAAACTCGATGAAATTATCACCTGTGCATATAGCTGTAAGTAATACTAATTACGATGAAAGAGACTTATGTCTTGATATCCTCAAATGCTTAATAAAGGAGCCTAATGCTCAAGTCAATTTACAAGATTACGAAAATAAAACGCCACTACATTACGCTGAAAGACTTAAAACAATAGAGGTTTTACTAACGCGAGAAGATATAGACCCTCTGGTAAAAGACGATAGCGGCAAGACACCATTTGATTACGCTAAACCTGAGATAAAGAAGGCTTTGATAAGTAATAAATACGGTTCTGAAAAGAGTAGTCTACTACATTTAGCTGCACAAAGAGGAGAAATTGAGATTGTAGATACAATTTTAAAAGAAGAAATCGATATTGATATTGTAAATAATAAAGGTTTATCACCGATTTACCTTGCTGCGGAAAAAGGGCATTTACATGTAGTAAAGTTATTGCTGAAAAAAGGAGCAAATTATACACCTGTTCTGCACTTAGCAATCAAGTCAAATAATTTAGAGTTGCTAAAAACTTTATTTAAAGAAAAGAGCATCAAATTACCAGACGAGATAGGCAAGTCTGTACCAGTTTATTATAGGTGTATAGAACATAGAGATGCAAAAGTAAGAAAATACAACAATGTGATCTGTGTTTTTACCTCAGTAAGTGCAGTAGCAATGGCAGCATATATAGGTTTAACAGCAACAACAATAAGCAGTGCAATCATTTTTGCAACAATAACAGGGATATTTGCTCTTGTTATAGCAATAATGATAAGTGAGATGAGCAAAAGATATATAGAAAAGGAATTTCAGAAAAAGATGTTTATGGAGATGGAGGAGTGTAGTTCTATTGTTAATGATGTCGAGATAGAACCAGTTATGAGTAGATGCAGACAATGATATACGCTAGAGCTTTTTCTGAAGGTTTAAGACCAGATCCCCAGCTTAAAGTATCAGAGTGGGCGAATGAGTATCGAGTTTTAGCAGCAACTGCAGCATCAGAGCCAGGGAAATGGAGAACGGAAAGAACTCCTTATTTAAAAGAAATCATGGATTCACTTTCTCCGTCCTCACCAGCAGAAAAAGTAGTATTCATGAAAGGAGCGCAGATTGGGGGAACAGAAGCAGGTAACAATTGGATTGGCTATATTATCGATCAAACACCAGGTCCAATGTTAGTTGTGCAGCCAACAGTCGAAATGGGAAAGCGTTGGTCAAAGGGAAGATTTGCGCCACTGATTGAAAGTACGCCATGTTTAAAAAATAAAGTAAAAGACCCAAGGTCAAGAGATTCAGGGAATACTGTGCAAAGTAAGGAATTTCCAGGTGGAATAGTAGTAATAACTGGAGCAAACAGCAGTGTAGGACTGAGATCTATGCCGGTAAAATATCTTTTTCTTGATGAAGTAGATGCGTATCCAGGGGATTCAGGAGGAGAAGGAGATCCAGTTTTGCTCAGCATTGCTCGAACTAATACATTTACGCGGCGAAAAATATTCTTGGTTTCAACGCCAACGGTTCACGGAATAAGCAGAATAGAGAGAGAGTTTGAGAGTTCAGATAAACGATACTTTTTTGTACCTTGTCCACATTGTGATCACTATCAGGTGCTGAAATGGCCACAAATAAAGTGGAAAGATAAAAATCCAAATACAGCGCACTATGTGTGTATAGAGTGTAACGGCAAAATAGAAAATCATCAAAAAACAGAGATGCTAGCTAGAGGAGAGTGGAGGCCTACCAATCCAATAAAAGGTGAAAAAAAAGGGTTTCATTTATCGAGTTTGTATAGTCCAGTAGGCTGGTATAGTTGGCAACAAGCAGTAGAGGATTTTCTCCATGCAAAAGAGAGTGAACAATTACTAAAAGTTTGGATAAATACCACTTTAGGAGAAACTTGGGTAGATAAAGGAGAAGTACCAGACTGGAAGCAATTATTTAACAGGAGAGAATTTTTTCAGATTGGTACAGTACCAAAAGGCGAAGTAGTTCTCACAGCAGGTGTTGATGTCCAAAAAGATTGTTTAGAAGTAGAAGTTGTAGCCTGGGGAAAAAGCCGTGAAAGTTGGTCAATAGACTACCAAGTATTTGAAGGAGATACTGGGGGTGGAGAAGTATGGAGAAAACTCTCTGAGCTCTTAAATCATCATTTTATTGGTGAAAATGGTCTTGAATATATGATAAGTATGATGGCGGTTGATGCTGGGTATGCGACACAAGAAGTATACAATTGGGTAAGAGGTCATCAAGGCTCTGGAAGAGTAATGGCAGTAAAAGGTGTAAATAAAGCACTAGTACCACTTAGCAGCCCAAGTAGAGTAGATATAACAGTTGGTGGTCAAAAGCTAAAGAGAGGAATAAAGCTGTGGCCAGTAGGAGTATCGATATTAAAGTCAGAGCTTTTTCAGCTACTTAATGTTTTAAAAAACGGGGAAAAAGAAAAAGTGCCAGCAGGATACTGTCATTTTCCTGAGTATGCACCTGAATATTTTAAGCAGCTAACGGCAGAGCAATTAGTCAGCAAGGTAGTAAAAGGATACACCAAACAAGAGTGGCAAAAGGTAAGAGAAAGAAATGAAGTACTAGATTGCCGAATTTACGCAAGAGCTGCATCGATAGCACTGGGAATAGACAGATGGCCAGAGAGTAAATGGAATAGTTTAAGTGGAAAAATGGAAAGCAAAAAGCCTAAAAAAGTAAGACAGAGTAAGTGGCTTGGTAATCAAAATGTACAGTGAAAAATATTTAACTCAAGTTGAGAAAGCAATTCAAAAACTGCAAAGCGGAGAAAGAGTTGTCTCAATTGCATATGGTGACCATGTTGTGAGGTACGGGGAAGTTCAAATAAAGGATTTATTGGAGCTCAGGCAACGAATAAAAGCGGGGTTAAAAGTTGCAGGCATGAGGCCAAAGAGGAAAATTGTTTTTTCAACGAGTAAAGGAATTTTATAAATGCTGCTAAAAACCTTCAAGCAATTATTTAACAAACCAAAGATAAAAAGCTCAGCGTGGGATGCAGCAGGCTCAGGAAGAAGATTTTTTCACTTTCAACCAGAGTTAGGAAGTATAAACAATTTGCTGTCTCAAAGCCTTGAAACTTTACGTAGTAGATCACGTGATATGGTGAGAAAAAATCCATATGCAGCAAATATCATTGATACAATAGTAAGTAACTCTATTGGAACAGGAATAAAACCGCAATCAAAAGCAAAGAATGCAGAATTTCGAAAGAAAGTGCAAGAATTATGGCTAAAATGGACAGATGAAGCAGATAGTAACGGAGTAAGTGATTTTTATGGATTACAAGCTCTAGTATGCAGAAGTATGATAGAGGGAGGAGAATGTTTTGTACGTTTAAGAACGAGAAAGCTGGAAGATAGATTTTCTGTGCCATTACAACTGCAAGTACTTGAGTCTGAACATTTAGATAATAAAACAAATCAAACTTTAGGAAATGGTAATGTAATAAGAAACGGGATTGAGTTTAACAAGCTTGGGCAAAGAGAGGCATATTACTTATTTAGAGAACATCCAGGAGAAGGTTCGTTTGGAGAGTCAGTGAGAGTACCAGCAAACGATGTTTTACATATCTATAGACCATTAAGACCTGGGCAAATTAGAGGGGAGCCATGGCTTTCGAGTATACTTCTGAAACTTTATGAGCTTGATCAATACGATGATGCAGAATTAGTGAGAAAAAAGACAGCAGCAATGTTTGCAGGGTTTATTACAAGACTTGATCCTGAGGCAAATATTTTAGGAGAAGGTGAAGCGAATGAGCAAGGAGTAGCATTATCAGGTTTAGAGCCAGGAACAATGCAGCTTTAGACCCAGGAGAGGACATAAAATTTTCAGAGCCGTCTGATGTTGGAGGAAGTTATGAAGCATTCATGAGACAGCAACTGAGGGCAATAGCAATAGGCACAGGAATAACATATGAGCAGCTAACAGGAGATTTAACAAGCGTTAATTATTCATCCATTCGGGCAGGGTTGATAGAGTTTCGCAGAAGGTGCGCAATGTTACAGCATAACGTGATAGTGTTCCAGTTTTGTAGACCTATTTGGAATAGATGGCTAGAATTAGCAGTGCTTTGTGGAGAACTGAGTATAGATGAAAAAGTAGTAAAAGCAGCGAAAGAAGAAGTAAAATGGATACCACAGGGATTTGATTGGGTGGATCCACTGAAAGATCAGCAAGCACAGCAAATGGCAGTAAGAAATGGATTTAAGAGTCGATCGGAAGTAGTATCAGAAATGGGTTATGATGTAGAAGAAATTGACCAGGAAATAGCAGAAGATCAAAAGCGTGCAAATAGTCTCAACTTAATGTTTGACTCTGATTGTAAAGGATTATGATGCTCTTAGGAAAACCATTAATGCTTGAGCCAAGAAGTTTTGAGCTATTGTTATTGAACAATCAAAAACATCCCACGTTTAAAAACATAAAGCACTCCATCAAAAGTAACGTAGAAAGAACTGCAATTATACCAATTCATGGAATCTTGACTAAAAAACCAGGTGCGTTTGATGAAATGCTCGGGATGACATCATATGAGCAAATAGAAGTACAAATTACACAAGCATTAGCAGATAGTAGCATAGAGACAATTATACTGGAAATAGATAGCCCAGGAGGAGAGGTAAACGGTATATTTGACCTGGCTGATTTTATTTACGAATCAAGAGCAAAAAAGAGAATTGTGGCAATAGCAAATGATGATGCATATTCTGCAGCGTACGCTATAGCTTCTAGCGCTGAAAAGGTATTTGTGAGCAGAACTTCTGGTGTTGGCAGTATTGGAGTAATAGCAAGTCATATAGATCAAAGTAGATTTGATGAAAAGCAAGGTATTAAGTACACCACAATCTTTGCTGGTAGTCGAAAGAATGATTTAAACCCACATGAGCCAATGACGTCTGAAAGTCTGGAAAGCTTACAAAAAGAAGTAGATCGACTATATGAAATGTTTTTGCAGCTAATAGCAAGGAACAGAGGTCTTTCAATTGAAAAGATTCGATCAACAGAGGCAGGGCTATATTTTGGGGAGAAAGCAGTAGAAATAGGCCTTGCAGACGGAATGACAATTCTTTCAGAGTTTAAATATATTAATAAAAACAGGAGTATTACTATGAACGAACAAACTATAACTGACCTAAAAGAAGAAACTAATAATTTAACTAAGTATCGTACTGAAGTTCTTGAATTAATACGTTTATGTAATATATCAAAGATGCCAGAGAAAATAGGAGAATTTATTGAGCAGAGTGTAAGTGTTGAGCAAGCAAGGGAAGTTTTAATGGAATTACTTGCAGAAAGAACAAAGAAGACAGAGATAATAAGTACAATACCACAGAATTCAGGAGAAGAGTTGATGATGCAGGTAGCGAAAAGTCGTAGGCATTTAAAATATATAACAAAAGGAGAAAAGCAAAATGAGTAGTATAACAGAACAAAATAACCTTGGTGATCTTCTAAAATATGAAGCATCAAATTTATATTCACGAGATCAAATAACTGTTGCCAAAGGACAGAATCTCAAGCTTGGTGCAGTAGTTGCTAAAAAGACTGAAGATGGTTTTATTAGGGTCTTAAATCTAACAGCAACCGATGGCACACAAACGGCAATAGGAGTAATTTCAAGTGATGTAAACGCAAAGGAAAATGCTAAAGGAGTAATTATTGCTCGCGGTGCAATGCTAGCAGATCATGCAGTTGTATGGCCAGCAAATATCACTGAAGAGCAGAAAAATGCAGCAATAAAGCAACTTGAAACACGAGGGATCATTATCCGTAAAGCAGTCTAAAGCTATATTAAACAATAAAAAACACAAAGGGGGAAAAGAAAAAATGCAAAATCCATTTACAAATACAGCATTTAGTATGACGGCACTAACTAATGCGATGAATATATTGCCGATAAATTATGGACGGGTTGAAAATTTAAATTTATTTCCAAGTAGGTCAGTAAGATTTAGACATATTACCATAGAAGAACACAACGGAGTATTAAGTTTATTACCAACACAAATACCAGGAGCACCAGCAACAGTAGGAAAAAGAGGAAAAAGAAAAGTAAGAACATTTACGATTCCACATATTCCACATGATGATGTAGTACTGCCAGAAGAAGTGCAAGGAATAAGGGCATTTGGATCAGAGAGTGAACTTAAAGCGCTGGCAGATGTAATAACCGATCATTTGCAATTGATGAGGAACAAACATGCAATAACATTAGAGCATTTGCGAATGGGAGCGCTGAAAGGAATAATTTTAGATGCTGACGGGTCAGAATTATTAAATCTGTACAACGAATTTGAAATCACGCCAAAAGTAGTAAATTTTGCCCTGGGAACAGCAACAACAGATGTAAAGAGAAAATGTTTGGAAGTATTGCGGCATATTGAGGACAACTTAAGTGGTGAATATATGACAGGAATTCATGCTTTAGTAAGCCCTGAGTTTTTTGATGCACTTACTTCTCATGCTAAAGTGAAAGAAGCATATGAGAGATGGCAAGAAGGAGCAGCGCTAAGAAATGATATGAGGTCAGGATTTACGTTCTGTGGAATAACGTTTGAGGAATATAGAGGACAAGCAACTGATCCTGAAGGAACCGTGAGAAGATTTATAGAAAGGGATACGGGGCACTGTTTTCCAGTAGGAACAGCAAGCACATTTACAACATATTTTGCACCAGCAGATTTTAATGAAACAGTGAATACTCTTGGACAGCCACTCTATGCAAAACAAGAGCCAAGAAGATTTGATAGAGGGACTGATTTGCATACGCAGTCAAACCCTCTGCCAATGTGCCACCGTCCAGCAATACTAGTCAAGATCGTTGCAACATAGGTAGAGCAAATATAAAGCGGTGTGAGGCAGAAGAATGCTTTACCTCTTCTTAGCATATAAATGTTAGTATATAGCGGAGAAATGTGCAAGAGAATATTAAGAGATTATTTAAAGATTGTTTTGCTCATTTAGGAAAAGTAGCTTTGTATGAATCAAAGGATAAGTCATATATGGTACAAGTACTAAAGCAACAGCCAGATAAATTATACGAGATTGGTGAAGGACAATTTGTGGGAGAGATGCTTTTTCTTGAGGTAAATGTTTTTGATGTACTGAGGCCAATGGTGGGAGATATTTTTGTTATTGATGGTCGTAAATATAAAGTATATTCTCCACCACTGCGAGATAATTCAGGAATAGTATGGAATATAAAATGTACAGTACTTGGAGAGAATGATGTTTAACATTGAGGTTAATGAAAATATTGAGAGAATTATTCACAACATTGATGCTAACAAAGCCAAAATAGAATTGGCAGCGGTAAGAGCGCTAAACAAAACGGCATTATGGTTAAAATCTCAGGCTGTCCGAGAAATCAGTGAAGAAAAGCAAATTAGGCTAAAAGTAATTAGAAAAAGACTAAGAATTATCAAGGCAAGGAAAAGCACTTTGAAGGTTTTAATTAGAGCATATCTGTATGATATAAATATAAAACAAGCAAAAATAAGAACAGCATTTAATGATGCATTTATGGCAACGATGCCAAGAGGCTATCGTGGTATTTTTAAACGTGTAGGAAGAACAGCACTACCGATACAGGAGGTTAAACTACCACTTGAACCTGAGGCTTCAAGGATAATAGAAAATCTTGTTAATTATGAAGTTGAAAGGATATTTGAAAAATATTTTACACATAAGTTATTTTATGACGGCATTTTGGACTAATTTACATGAGGCAATCTGTAATACGCTAAAGGCAGAGATACCAGCAATTCAAACTTGTGAGGTTTATCCAGCAATAAGGAAAGAGTTAGCAGCTCCAGCGGTATTTATAGAATTGTCAAGTCTAGAGCAAGGAAAAGATCCAGGAACAGAGGAGCTAGCGCTGAGAGCAAAATTTGAGGCACGAATAGTGATCGATAGCACAATAGAAAATGCCTCTATTATTGTCAGATCATTAGCTGCTGAGGTTGCCAGAGTAGTAAATAAAAATACTTGGAACGTGAAAAATGTTTCACCAGGAGAATTTATATCAGGAGGAGGAGATGATTTTAGGCCAGAGCTCGATGCATATTTAGTGTGGATGGTAGACTGGGCGCACGAATTGCATGTAGGGCGATCGATTTGGGAAGTGAGTAAAATAAAACCTCGTTTAATCGATGTGAATGTTGGAAAGTAATTTTGCAATTTCAGAATTGCGGAGGAAATTGGCCAACATTGTCCGTATAGGCATTGTCGAAAAAATAGATTATGAAAAAGCTAAAGTAAAAGTTAAAATAGGTGAACTTGTAACAGATTTTCTTCCATGGATAACAAATAGAGCTGAAAGTTGGTCACCACCAAATATTGATGAACAGGTAATAGTATTATCACCATTGGGAGAATTGTCTTTGGGGGTGGTGTTACCGGCAATATATCAGGAAAAATACCCTCCTCCAGAGAATAAAAAGGAAGTAAATAGTGTAAAATTTCAAGATGGGACAAGATTTACGTATGATAAAGAGAAACATCATTTAGAGATTGAAGTAGTAGACAAGATAACACTGAATGTTGGGGAATCAAGTGTAGAGATAACAAAGAGCGAAATAAAACTAAAAGCAAAAAGAGTAAATCTAAATTAGGGAAAGGAATGAATAAATCAGTTATACGCCTAGGAGATCACTGTGAAGGAGCGTTGCTGCATTTTTGTATAAGTGGAAGCAGAGATGTATTTATAAACGGAAGACCTGTCTGTAGGCAAGGAGATAATTTTAGTGAAGGAAAAGTAATGACACAAGGGTCGAAAGCAGTGTTTGTAAATGGCAAAGCCATTGCTCGTACTGGTGACCTAATTTCCTGTGTAGCAATAGCAGAAGAAGGGAGTGATAACGTTTTTGCAGGGTAAATAATATGCGTGGTATGAGTTCTGAAACTGGTAAAACAATAAGTGGTATAGAGCATTTAAAACAATCAATAGTTGATATTTTAACTACGCCAATTGGCACTCGTGTTATGCGCCGAGATTACGGATCAAGGTTATTTGAGCTGATTGATCATCCAATTGTACCTGGTTTTGCACAAGAACTTTATGCAGCAGTTGCAGAAGCATTAGAAAAGTGGGAGCGTCGATTTAAGCTTAAACGTGTACAAATAACAGAAATAAAAGAAGGTAAAGTAACTCTCATTTTAGAGGGAATCTATCTGCCAAATGGAAAGCTGATCCGCCTTGATGGTATTATAGTATAAGGCAGTAGAATGAAAACACCAAATATTGTTGAAACATTAAAATTTGAGGAAATCTTTTCGCGAATGAAAGAAGAATTAGTGCGTCGGAATGCAAATTTTTCTGCGTTAACTGAAAGTGATCCAGCAATGAAGATCTTGGAAGTAGCAGCCTGGCGTGAACTTTTGCTTAGGCAAAGGATTAATGATGCAGCACAGGCAAATTTACTTGCTTTTGCAAGAGGTAATGACCTTGATCACTTGGCTGAATTTTATGGTGTGCTGAGAAAGGAGTCAGAGAATGATGAATCCTTAAGGAAGCGGGTAAAAGCCAAAATTGTTGGTTGGTCAACAGCAGGGAGTAAAGAGCATTATCGCTATCATGCGTTGTCTGCTGACACAAGAGTAAAAGATGCACAAGTGGTATCGCCGATACCAGGAAGTGTACAGATTTCAATACTTTCCACAGAAAATGATGGTGTACCTTCGGAAGAATTGCTAAAGGTCGTCAGAAGTCACGTTGTTCGTGATGATATTCGTGTATTAACAGATACGCTTACAGTTATTGGCTGTAGTATTATTCCAATTACTATTCATGCTAAAGTGCATATTTATCCTACTGCATCAAGAGATGTGATTGAAGCTGCAAAAGAACAATTTGTCAAAGATTTTGAGTCTACTAAAGGTTTAGGGTGGAATGTTACCAGATCATGGATTATTGCCCATCTCTTTGCAGAAGTTGTGCAGAATATAGAGCTTACAGAGCCGATAGAAGACATCATCGTGCAAGATAATGAATGCGTTACTTTACGTGGTTTGAAAGTTAGGTAAACAATGGTGATACTTCCTCCAAATTCATTAAAGCAAGAGCAAATACTTACAGATGTAATTAATTATTCTCTTGATACAAAATCTCTACGGGGATTTAAATTTAATCCTAAGACAGAAATGTTACCGTGGCTAGTAGCTGAGTATGGCCTAGAAGAAATTTTATCCCAACTACCAGAGCATAAAGTAGATTATAGCTTAGCTAAGGAAAACGGAATAAAATTTCAACGTTTGCGCGGTACACCAGAGTCACTGAAGATGGCACTTAAGTGGGCAAACATTGATAATATTACTATTCAAGAAGAACCACCAGGAGAGCATTTTGCTGAATTTCAAATTGGCATCACTGATGTTCCTAATGATTTTTTTGTCGATAGTGTAATTGCTTTGGCAAAACTTTCTGCACCGGCAAGATCTCGATTAATGCGAATATTCAATGACTATTACAATGCTCAGCGGTTTATATTAGATGAAAGTATTTTTGGAGATCTTCTTTCAGATTACTCAGGTATAAAAATAGCAAAAGAAGGGCCAGTGTTATCGTTTGGAAGAAAAAACTCATTTGAACTGAAAATAGGAAATCCAAGATTTAAATTTGGCACTTTTAGATCACATTATGATAGAAGCTACAGTAATGATTTATATAGGTTAGATGTCGCAATATTATCAGAAACAGAGCCTCACACGAAGAATTACAACGGTATATATGAAAGAAGTCATCAGTGGTATAACTTAAAAGCACTATATCCTCTACCACAGAGTTTGTTGCCAGAAATTAAGTTTGCTAAAGCGTTGATAGTATTGTCAGGTAGTTGGAACTTAGGGGATATAAATGCTTGTTTTGCATCAACTGCTTATGAAGAAATAGAGCGTACATTTTACTTAAGTGAAGATAAACTCTCTGAGCAGATTTGGAATTTTCAACGCACATCAATTTTAGAGCGATTTAGTATATCTTATTACTATGAAGCGAAGAATTTTACTGATCAAAGAATAATAGAGTCTAGTTTAAGAGAATATCATGTTGATTATCAAAATGACTCAGATTTAAAACAGAAAGACCCTATTCATGAGCTAGAAAATTACGTAACAACATTTTACCCAGGTATAGTCACTTGGCATGAACATCGCCACTTAAATCGCCCTTGGAAAAATTTTGAGCCTATTATTGCAAGAAAATTGGACGTTTTTTCTATGAATCTTGTATATATATAATATCAATCGCATAATCGTATATGTCAATACTTACACAATCAGGTAGAGCAGCTATTGCTGCAAGTATTAAGGAACAAGCTATACATCTTGCTTGGGGATCTGGAGATTCTACTTGGGAAAGCAGCTATAAAGTTGAAAAAACTTTTGCAGCTGACGGAAAAATAACCTTAGATCACCACACTATTAAAGATGTAAAAGTTTATACAGGGCAAACAATCTATCAGTCAAGCATAGATTACACAGTTGACAGCAGCGAAGGTACGATTGAACGTGTGAAAAATAGTGCAATTATAGCAGATAGCGTAATCACTATAGGGTATACTCAAGGAACACCACCGGAACTTATTACTTCTACACAATTGCTAAAGGAAGTTGGACGTCGTGTTGTTGATGAGGTGCTCTTTTGCACTGGTGATGAGAATGGAGAACTTGTAACTCCATCTGGAAGGTTTAAGCCTTCTGATGT